>CAWHOQ010000009.1:0-107266 GCA_963831065.1 uncultured Pseudomonadota bacterium | reverse complement strand
ACCTCGGTCTCAATGTTCCAATAGCCCAGTCCACGGTCCAGCGTCCCGCTACTAGCACCGCGTCGGATTGCCGCTGCGATGCTGTCCAAACACGGGCCATGACCGGCGGCGGCTCAGTGCGGACGGTCAGACACGTTGAACTGAACCCAAAGCAACGTGGCGTTCTCCTGCTTGGTTAGCAGAACACGGGCCGCGCGATGACGTGTGCGAGGTTCAGGATTGCCAAAAACCACATCATGTGTGCTTCTCTTTCTTTGGTAGTTCGACCCTGACACCAACAGGGAGTTGGCGCAGGTCACCGTTGCGAGCGATCTGAACGTCCTGGCGGATCGTGTCGGGTCTTAGACCCGAGCGGAACCGCACGATCACGCCATTCGTCAGCATGAAGTAGCCACCGCCCTCTACATGTCCGCAACATGCCGCCTGCACGTCAGGCAGATTTGGAATGCAGGGATCGTGTTCGCCAATGACACGCTCTTTACGACACCGTCCGCACTTCATCATCGCCATCCGATCACGCTGTGACCAAGCTGCAACCCAGGTCGCCGCGTCTCGACCGTGTCCGGCTCTCGTGGAATACTCCGACTGGCGCACAGCGTCCTGTTGGATATGTAGTAGCGAGCTTCGCCAGCACCTCCTCGATGTCGCCAAAAATGGCCCAGCATGACGTTGAACGGCGCGGAATCGGTGTACATCCATGTGTTCGCACCGCTACCGAAGCCAAGTCGCTTGTCGGGAAATAGCACCACCGCATGGGGCAGGACGAACTGGTGAAACCACCCCACGCTCATTGCCGAGGGCAGCACACGCGACGACGATCCGCGCACCACCGTAGGACGCATTTCTCGGACAAACTGCGGCAACAACCCTCTCGTGTATGGTGCATTGAGCCAGCCGACTTCGCCGTTCCACGGTTGGGGCAGCGAGTCCTCCAACCAACGCGGCAGCAATGTGGTGTGCTTCGTGGCCGCCAGATCGACCGTGAAGACCAAATCCGAGGCTTGATCGGGTCGAAGACCAATCGGGGTGTTTTCCTCGCCCTTGTCGTCTTTGTCCTCTGCGTCGCCGGAATGACCGGCCCCTTGGTGGCCGTCCGGGTCCGTCACCGGAATCAACCGGGATACCAACTAATCTGAGCGCCGAGCTTGATGCCGTAGCTCTGCCCAGCGTACGCCTCTCGTAGGGTCTCGTCCTCACCCCATGCTTGCCAAAGTTGCCGCAGCTTGCGGAGATGCCGTTCGCCGCGGCCCGAACATCTGCTTGAGGGCGATCCCCCGCGCGAGGCATTCGGCTTTGATGGCTTTGGCGTTCTCGAATGGGACGGCGCATATTGGCGAGCCGCTGAGTCGTGCCTTGATGTCGATGGCAAAATGGCGTTCTTCGATGCGATTGGCGGTGTCGAGCCGGCACTGGATTTCGACGATGATCGCCGCTACGTTGCGATGCCAATCCTCAGCCGGGCTGACATCACGGTAGGCACGCTCAAGCATCCGCCGCCGCTGCCGGCGAAGTCGCCCGCCTTGCGCAGGTAGTCATCGAACGTCCGGCAGTCGGCGAACCGCTCATCATCCTTCATCATGCGACGGATGTAGTCGATCGCCCGCTCCGCGCCTCGCCTGAGCGGCAACTGCAAGGCCATGACCTCATCCAGCAGCGACTTCATCGCCTTGAGCTTGCGTTTGGCCGGTAGCTTCGTGCGGATGATCCTCTGACTTTCGTCCCGGCGTCGGGCAAGCTCATGCTGGGACTCCGCCACCTCTGGCGCGATGCGTTCCATCGCCTCCGACCACGTCAGGACTTTCAGCCCGTGATCCTCGTAGAGGATCACGCCGGCTGCGGTCCCGAACAAGATCGGCGAGGTCTCGAAGGAAAAGAAAGTTTGCGCTGTGGAGTTGTGTTCGCCATACCAATCGGCGGCACCCTCCAACGCACTCCTCAGTTGGTCGATGTCGTCTTCATCCCATACACGGTGGTCGTCGCATTGCCCCAGCACGGAGGCGACACTCTCTAATGTCCGCTGCTGCCCTTGTGCGTAGATGAGATCGACGGCCTCAGCCATGCTGCGCTGTCGCGTTTCCGTGGCGCGGGGTCATCCGGCGGTTCCGGGTCAGTATGGGCTGCTCATCTGACGGCGGCGGTGGTTCTGGCGCGGGCGGGTCAGGGTCAGATGGGTCGGGCGGCTCTGGCGGGTCAGGGTCATCATCAGCAAAAAGCTCAAGCTGGCCCGGGTCACCGTTAGGAGTTCTGGGCCGACACCCGGTCGGGGGCACCTTCGCTTCCTGCTGCTTTTGGCAAGCTGCTCCTGCAGCGCGTCGCCGATCTCCCGCTCGCGTGCCAATGTACGCTCGGCTGCTTCGCGCCCGGCACGCTCAAACTCAGGTCGCGCCGCGCCTTTTCCAGGAGCGCCCGCAGAGCGTCCAGAGCGGGCGCTAGCTCCTCATCCCCGCCGACCGCGTTGCGTTTGGCCTTTGCGCGTGCGCGGGCAGCGTCCTGTTCCGCCTTTTTCGCATCCCTCTCTTCCTGGCTAAGCGGCGATTTTTTGTTCGGGCTGGGGAACTCGGCGAGGATCGCGTTGTTGCCAGGCCACCTTTCGATCCCGCGTCGGCGCCGCACTCGTTGGCCTTTGCTGACGCCCAGGAATCAACGTCGCCGATGAGGCTCCAGAGGTGAACGAGCTTGAACGCCTCGCTGCGACTCTCGATACCGAAGCTCTCGGCGGCGTCAGCGAACTCCTTTGACCTGAGCTTTTTGAGCCGCAGGTGGTGCAACGCTTTCAACCCACGTCTGCGCCAAAGCCACTCGACGCGGGACCGCGTCCGCCATCTCCAACGCTTGGCAGCCGTAGTCGATGATGTCGGCGACGGATGAGCACTCGTCTATGTCGCCGTCGCTCGCATCCGGGGGGCGCACCGCCCCCGAGTCTGAACCGAGACTCCGTGGGGAGTGGGGGTATAGGCGGGTCAGGTGTGGGCGTCCATGACGCGGGTTCCCTCGGACGGGGTTTCGGGGAAGCCGCCAATATAGGATGGCCGCCAGCGCGCCCGCAAGCCCACACCAAGATGAGGTTGGGCGAATTTCTACAGAGAGTTCTGTAAAAACTCCAAGCTGGTCGCCTCACCGGATTGGTACTATGTCATTCCATTAATTTCTCGCATTGAACTCGTCTTATAGATACTTCGGCTCATGGCGCAGATTGTTCTTGCCACCGCGCGTAACGCATTGGGTAACATGGCGTTGTCAGCGAGGACTCGTCCACCGATGAACGCATTGCCGCTCTACGCGCCCGTCAAACAGATCGTTGTGCAGTTCGGCTTGAGCCGCGCCACGGTGCATCGCAAGCTCTCTGTGGGTATCTTCCATGGTCAGATGGCCGACGCATCACGCTAGTCTTGATGTCCAGCGTGATGGGCTACATTAAGGCGTGCCCGAACCGGCATCGGGGGCCTGAACGAAAGGGAGGGCGGCTCAGGCCGCCCTTCCCATGTTCAGCATCCGCCCGCAGATGAACGCATCGAGATCGGCCATCAGAACCGCACGCTTCTTCCGCAGCGTGCCAGTCTGTTAGATGGCGTGTTCCCCGCGCACCGCGTGGTCCGTTTGCCATCCTCCTAAAGTCTCAGCCGACCGTTCGACGACAAGCGCGACTTCGCGGTGCAATTTGACAACCCCCGGTGGAGCGGGCGGCACCGCGCGATCTATGATCGTTTGAAGGCGCATGTCCATGTGAAGTTGCTGCACATGCAGAAAATTATGCACTCCCTTACGGCGTGCCGGTCGTGTTCATAGATCGGATCGGCTTTGTGCGGGTTTGATCTCCTCTGGAGAAAGGAGATGCACGTGCCATTCAGACCTACGGTGCCGTTTTGTCCGATTGCCGAAAAAACCACCGGCATCCACTTGCGCTACGTCTGAACGCACCGATCTGATCGCGCTGGTCTTTGACATTGTTATCTGACCTGGCCTCAACCGGCTGCTGCCGCTTGGTCGATATCGGTGACGCCAAGGCGTGCGCGGGCTTCCTCCGTGTACTCCGGGTTGATGTCGATGGTGATCGCGTCGTGGTCCAGTTCGGGCGCTACCATCGCCGTTTACTGCGCCGCCGAATGGGTCGAGTACCAGTAAGTCGTCATCGCAGGAGACCATCCGCACCAGATCGGGAGGGAACGTGGCAGTATGTGGACCAGGGTAGCTGATCGTGTTCACTTCCCAGACCGTGCCGCTGTTTCTTCCGATCGGGTTGGTCCGCATTTCGCTGTCGGCGTCGCGACGGAGCAGTCCTGGCTTTGGTTGACCACGCGCGTGGCTTGCGCTCACCGCTGGTACCCGGATTGCGTCGGCGTCATAAAAGTAGAGAGGTAACTTGCTGAACCTGAAAACAGTTTCATGGGTGCGGGTGCAGCGATCTTTGACCAACTCCGGATGAGCAAAGCCTTTCTTCCAAATGACCTCCTGCCGCAGTATCCCACCTTCCTCCTGCAATGCGAACGCCAACCGCCAGGGGATGCCGAGCAAATTCTTGGCGGGCCGCTCGGCTGTTGTGTCGGGTTTTTCATTGTCCATCTTTAGCACCTTCCGTGTTCCGTTGGGACCCACGCTGAATGAGTGATCAGGTCTGGTGCCGCCGTACGTGCTGTACGTTCCATCATTTGTCGACTTCTCGCGCGCTCGCTGCCGCCGGACGATTTGTTATTTCTACGCACTGATATTACTGAGGCTGCGACGGTTGACGAATGGACGCGTAATCTCGAAAAAGGCGGGACTATCACGGTTATCGCCCAAATTGGCGATGCAATCGTTGGTTACGCCAGCTTGCATCATGATCAGGCACGCTGGACGCGCCGGGTTGGGGAAGTGCGACTGCTGCTCGGACCGAAGTATCGTGGTGTGGGACTCGGCCGCCGGCTGGCTGAGGAGATTTTCCATCTCGGCGAACAGCGTGGTGTGAAAAAGATGGCGGCGATGATGACACCGGATCAGACCGGTGCGCGCGCCGCATTCGAGCGCTTGGGCTTTCAGGTGGAAGCGCTCCTGCAGGACTGGGTAGTCGATCGCAATGGCCGTCCGCGTGATCTTTTGGTGATGAGTCATGATGTTGAAGGTTTGAGTGATCGGGCGAGTGCCTGAATCAATCAGAGATGAGGAGTTCGCGTGATTGGCATGGAAGCATTTTCACAAAGCTTGGCAGGACCTTATTTTCGCGGCCGCACGGCCGTGATCACCGGCGCGTCAAGCGGGATTGGTCGCGACATTGCGCTGAGCTTTGCCCGCTTCGGGGCTAAAATTGCACTATTGGCGCGCCGCGAATCGGTGCTGGAAGAGCTGGCGCGCGAAATCACTGTTGAGACCGGCGAGCGCCCATTGGTGCTTGTCGCCGATGTTACTGATCAGGAGCAAAGCCACTCGGCGATTGCTCAGGCGGTGGCGCAATTCGGCCATGTTGATCTGCTGATCAATTCCGCCGGCATTATGGAGTCGGGTCCGGTCGAATCGATGGATGTAGCGGCTTTGCAGCGGATGCTCAATGTGAATCTGATTGGCACACTGAACACGATGCAGGCGGTAATTCCCTCGATGCGCGCGGCGGGCGCAGGCAACATCGTGAATATTGCGTCGTTGGCGGGCCGTCGCGGGATGCCGCCGCTCGGCGGATACTGCGCGACCAAGTTCGCAGTGGTCGGATTGACTGAAGCGTTACGCGTCGAACTCTATGGCAGCGGAATTAAAGTTGCGCTGGTCATGCCTGGGGTGATTAATACGCCGATGGTTCAAGGAGGCGCGGGAATTGATGCTCTTAAGGGTATCCCCGAGCGCTTCTACTCAATGCCGGTACAATGGGTAACCTGGGCAGTTATTGCTGCGATTGTTTTCGGGCTAACGGAAGTTGACGTGCCGCCCGGGGCTGCGGTTGCCGAGAAAATCGCCGCGCTGATGCCTGGTCTCACGGATAGTGTAATAGCGTTCGCGAACCGGCTCATGCAATGGGCCGAGCGGCCGTCCAGCTAATTCGTTTTTCGGCACACGTAGATCGCGGCCGCCATCCCAAGAATCGACACACGAAGAATTCTCGTCGCGCGCAGCACTCCGTGGCGCAGCAGATCGCCCATCAGCCACTGTTCACCAGTTAACATCACCGCGATTCCCTCGGGTGTCAGGAGCCGGGCAAATTCGCTGAAGACTCGCGGATAAAGACGACGATTATCAGCATGCGAGCCGTGCTGCACGCCCCACGGCAAGTTAGTGATTATGCGACTGATGCTTTGATTCGGTATCGGAATCGCAGTCGCATCCCAGGCATGAAGTTCCAGCGGCTTGTAGCGCGGACCAATATTCCGCCGCGCCGCGTCGAGAGCGCCATGATCAGTATCGCCGCCGATCAATAATTGATAACGGGCAAGATGGGCTCGCTCGATCAGGACGGTTCCGGCTCCACAGAATGGGTCGAGCACGAGATCGTCGGGCTGCGGAGAAGATAAAACACCTAGCGCGGCGGCGACTGACGGGCGCAGCGATCCCGGGATATGCGCTGCTTTATAGTCGCGATGACGAAGGCGCTCGTCACTAAGGCGGAGCGCCAGAAACAGTTCGTCGTGAATCAGGGTCGCCCAGAATTCAACTTCGGCATTATCTTCTTCGAGCTTCCAGGAGTGATCGCCGCGTTCGGTGATTCCGCGCTCGACGGCGCGTTTGAATTCAGCGCGCCGAAACTCCTGCTCTCCGACGATTCGCGCGATTACACGAAATTTGAGCCGGATGCCGGATCGGCTGCCCGGGGTAAGTTTAACGCGAGCGCGCAGTGCGGATTCAACGTAGGGAGCCGCGCGAGCCGCACCGCGAATCCGCTCGAGTGCAGCTTCTTTTGTGCCATAACAGCGACTATAACCCGCGACTGCAAAGAGATCTTCGGCACAGCGTAACTTTTGTAATGGCTCGATTCGCTGGGCAGTAAACAGACACATTCCGGCGCGCCCGGGCACGACTCGTCGTCCGAGTTCGACGGCTTCGAAAGACGGCGAGCTGCGGGTGATTCGTCGGATGAGCGACGCAACGGCTGTATTATCACTAGCGCCGCCCATCGCACGAACGTGATGGGGAGTTTACCGCGGGCCCAGCGAAGTGCATAGCGCATCGCGACTTCTTCGAACGCGATCGCTTCAAGACCGGGCTGAGTCTGCACCAGCCAGGTCCCGTCGGTGATGCGCAATGACGAGGCACCGCTGGCGCGCCGGTCCGGCGCGCCAGCGGCCTTATCGGGGAGAGGCGGGTCGCCGTCGGCGACCCGCCTCCCCCGATCCATGCGAGCGCGTGCCAATCATCTTCGGTGGCTCCGGCGGTCTCATTGCAGAGTCATGCAGGCCAGATGGGGACGGACGCCGCGTGCGGCATCCGTCCCCATCTGGCCGAGTCAAAACGATGCTTACTTCGTGCGCGAAAGATATTCCCGCGTCTCGGTATTGATCGTGATGACATCTCCTTCGTTCACGAAATGTGGGACCTGAATGACAAGACCCGTGTCGGTCTTTGCGGGCTTCAGAGTGTTGGTCACCGCGGCGGACCGATTACCCGGTTCGGTCTCCACTACCGTCAGCGTAACGGTCTTGGGCAAGGTGACATTCAACGGCGTCGATTCGTAAAATTCGACCTCGACCTTCATGTTTGGCGTAAGGAAACCCTCGACATCTTCAACCAGTTCCTCCGGCAAAGTGATCTGATCGTAGGTCTCGGTATTCATGAAATGGAAATCGTTTCCTTCGCGATACAGGAATTCCATCTCAACCTGATCGAGGATCACACGCTCGACTCGATCTTCAGAACGGAATCGATTTTCGGTCTGTCCGCCGGTTCTGATATTGCGCAGCTTGGTCTGCACCATCCCGCGCCAGTTGCCCGGGGTGATGTGATTGATCGTCATAATGCGCCAAAGCGCGCCATTATATTCAAGGATCATCCCGGGCCGCAGTTGCGTTGCCTGAATCAACATCGGTTATTCACTCTTACTAATCTCGGTTAGAATAAAGCTATCGCTTGAGCAAGCAGCGCCGCAAGCTGCAACTACGGGCGCATCCCGCGCATAAAGATAGGTTGCTCGGTATATGCGCCGTTCTTGGCGTACGCTCGGATTGAAGCGGGGCCGATCGCGGGATTGTAACGAATATTGAAATTGATACTTTTTGCACGGCTGGGAATTATCCCGCCCAAGAGATCGCCCAGTCCTGAGCCGTTGATCGTGATGCCATTACCACCCACCGCGATCTCCTGCGCCAACGCGCCATTTTGATAAAGGCCGGCTGAAGCGAGATCGTGTCCGGAGATGACCCCGCTGACCGAATACAATCTCGCTCCGAGGGCCTGCAACGACGTTATTTCAACGCCAATTCCCGGAGCGGAGGGTGGCGGCGCGATCATCATCGGCGCCAGCGGAGTCGGATTTTCTTCTGAGGCCGTCTGATTCGACAAATCGAGCGAATTTTCAACGAATTGGCTGCCAAGACCATACGCGCGAATCGACGCGGTATCGCCGTTCATGACGAAGCTTTGATCGAAATTGACCGAAGTTACGCCCGGCGTAACCGGAATTTGCCTGGTCAGCCGACCATCGACGTAGATCCCGGCATGGGTGACGCCCGCACCTTGGATTTGGCCGCTGATCTCGTAAGTTAGCGGGGTCGAGTTGGTTTCAGAAATGCTGAGCACCTCGATATGGACTTCAGCCAAGCGCGCGCCAATCGTATGACGCTTCGATGGCGATGGGCGCGGTGGCCCGTGGGTCGGAATTTCTGTAACGCCATTATTGCTGTCGGATAGCGGAGCCGCTTCTTCGGCTGGTAATGGGGGCGCAGATGCGGCTGCGCTGCCGCTTCCGAGGTCGAGCACCGGCGCCTCCGCCGAACGCCCGTCAATATCGGTGACGCGGATAACCATATCGGTGGCGGATCGCCGATCGCGAGATCAAGCTCGACTTTTTCTCGTCCGATAGCCGGAGCAAGTTTGAAGGCCTTTATACAACGGTCGTTCTCGTAAATGCCAGCAGACTTCAATGCTGTTCCTTCGAGCGCGCCTTTGATGTGCACGACATTACCTTCGATCGTGCGCGACGCGATCGTGACCGATGGCGACGCGGGTAAATCTGCCGCGCGAAGGAGGTAAAAGTTGCTCGTACCCAAGATTGCGGCAAGCGCTATCAATGAGCCGACAAACAAGTTTCTCGGAACGTAGTTCTTGCGCGAATTTACTATAGCTTCCACGGATGTACGCCGATTGGATCGAGGCGTAGGATATAATGAAAGTTGTGGCAAATGTAGCGATTGAAAGCTGCCCGAGCGAAACCGCAAGCGAGGAACAAGTCGCAAGGGACTATTATGCGATAAAATCAGGCGTAGGTTATCGCCGTCTCGACGATCGCATGCTCGTGCGGGTGACCGGCGACGATCGGATTTCGTTCCTGCACGGGATGTGTACTGCAGATATCAAGGGCATGACGAGTTGGGCAGGTGACGTCCGCACTGTTCGTCACAGAACGCGCACACGTGATCGCTGATTTCTTTATCTATGCGCTGCGGGACGCCTTTTTGATTGAAATTGGACGTACTGAATGGCCGCAGGTCCGAACGCATCTGGAGAAATTTCTGGTCGCGGATGATGTCGAGATGGGAGAGCTGGCGACATTGGGGGTAATCGACGTTGAGGGGCCATCCGCCGCTGCGATGATCAGCAACAATAATAGCGCCAACGGGGCGCCTGAGCTTTGGCATTTCGATCCGGAACGCATGATTGCATCGATCCCGCGCGTCGGCTTGCCGGCTTTTACAATACTTGCCGAATCTGATGCGGTGAGCGGCATCCAGGAATCATTCAGCACGGCCGGCGTTGTGGAATTGAGCGCTGAAGCCCTTGAGATTGTCCGAATCGAGCAGGGAATAGCCCGTATTGGCATCGATACGACCGACAAGACCCTTGCGCTGGAGGCGCGGCTCGAACCCGCGATCTCACTGAACAAGGGATGCTATATCGGGCAGGAAACTCTGGAACGAGCGACCGCGCGCGGCGGAATCAAACGACGGCTATACGGATTACGGATTGCGCCTGATCGTGGGGTCGGCCCGGGCGCGACAATCACGCTCGATGAGAAACCAATTGGGCTCCTTACCAGTCTCGCCCAGTCACCAGAATTTGGCTTAATTGGTTTATCGATTCTACATCACAGCGCCTGGCAGGAGGGTGCGCCGGTGAAGCTCCATCACGCGACCGGCGTGGTCGAAGCCCGGGTTGCGGAATTGCCGTTCAAAAATTTTTAAGCCCGCTTCAAGTGATGCACGACATCTGCTTAATTACAAAGTGCTGATTATTTTACGATCCGAGGAGGCTCGGCTCTCATGGCTAATACACTTGGCAAACGTTATATGTGCGAAAAATGCGGCACCGAAGTGCTTTGCAACAAGGCGGGTTCCGGTTCGTTTGAGTGTTGCGAGACCGAGATGAAGATCAAAGAGGCAAAAGCGTTACCGTCCTCTGACTGATTGCTTGAGACCTGAGTAGTTCACATACTCTGATTCAGCTAAGTGCCGCGGGGTTAAAAGCCTCTGCGGAAGATGAGTGGGCGGGAGTCGTGGCGGCGTCGAAAGCTGATCTGGTTTTACATGGCGGGGCGATCGCGGGCCATCCGGCGAGCGATTCCGTTGCGATCGCGAACGGACGAATTATCGCCCAGGGGAGCTTTGCGGCGCTGAAGGAGCTCATCGGTCCCCGCACCCGTTTGATCCGTCTCGAACGACAAACGGTCGCGCCCGGCTTCATCGATTGCCATCTTCATTTCATGGAGGCGGCTTCGGCAGCAGCCGGAAACTCGGTTCTGCGTTGCCGTACAATTGCCGAGCTACTAGCCGATCTCCGCATAGCGGCCGGTAAAACCCCTCCGGGAAACTGGTTGCGTGTTTTTGGCTGCGACGAGAGCCTGCTTTACGATCGTCGCGGCCCCACGCGCGCCGAACTGGATCATTCGACGCCGAAAAACCCGCTCCGCCTGCGCCATCAGACGCTCCATGGATCGTGGCTCAACTCGCGGGCAATCAGTACACTCGGCCTGGAACGTCCAGATTTTCAGCCGCCGTCGGGAGCAACGTTGATTCGCGACGAGCAAGGCCGGATGACTGGTCTGGTCGTCGGGATGGAGGAATGGCTGAGCTCGCGGATGGCGCGGGTTACTGGCGCAGAGCTGGAAGCGCGAGCGCGCGTTTTCAGTCGTGAGCTTGCTGCCGCCGGAGTCACCTCGATCACCGATGCGACCGTCCGCAATGGACTTGAGGACATTGCAACCCTCGATGGATTAGTCGCGAGCGGCGCGATTGTGCAACGAACTGCGGCGATGGCCGGCGCCCAGCATTTTGAGCAGCTGCCGAAGATACGAGAGATCGAGCAAACTGGCGGCATTCGCGTCGCTGGGATCAAGTTCATGGGCGTCAATCGATGGGAAATGCCTCTGCTGGTTAATTCCGTCGCTAAAGCGCTGACGGCACAAATGGACTGTGCTTTTCATTGCACCGAAGTTGAGGAATTGGAAGCAGCGCTGACGGCGATTCAAACCGCACGTGCACGAATCCCAGCCGAGGCGCTGGGCGAGGCGGTCTGCCGAATCGAGCATGGAGGACTGATTCCGCCGGAATATCCCGAGCGGATCGCCGCACTGGAGGCGTGGGTGGTGACCAATCCCGGGTTCATTCATTATCGCGGCGCCAAATACGCTGGAGAACCGGGATTAATTCCATTTCTATATCGTGCCCATAGCCTCATGGCGGCAGGGATTAAAGTTGCCGCGGGCAGTGATGCTCCGGTGGCGCCTGCAAAGCCGTTTACTGCGATTGCTGCCGCAGTGTCGCGCACGTCGATGGATGGTTACGAGCTTGCCCTCAGTGAGGCACTGGACACAGCAGCGGCGCTCGCGATGTTCACGAGTTCCGCTGCGAAATTATGTCGCTTGCAGGCCGGGATTATCGAACCGGGCGCGCTGGCGGATTTGATCGTGTTGCCGGCTGATCCGGTTTCGTTGTCGCCGCCCGATCTGCTTAAGCTGCCAGTGGATGTGACAATTATTGGCGGCCGGGTCGTTTATGAGCGTGGCCGTCCCTTGAATCGCAGCATGGAGCAATGAATGCCAACGGTTGTGCCAGCCATATCAGTCGAGCGCCTGTGGATCGCACTTCAAAGTAATATCGCGCAAAAGTGCTGAGGCCCGTTCTTTTTCGGTAACCAACGCGCGCAACTGTTGAGCCATCAAGGGATTGGTGCGCTCGCATTGAGCGATAAGGCTGTTCAAGGACCGCACCAACTCGACCTGCGCTGCGAGATTGAAGCTCAAGCGCTCCCAGTTATTGGCGCCCTCGCGATTCGGAATCAGCGGCGGCGAAGGCCATCCGTTGTGTGCGAGGACTAGTTGACGCAATACGTCGGCATCGGCACGCTCGGCGGCTGCTAACATTTCGAGACCCGACTTGAGCCGCGGAAAGTCGCACAGGCTCGCATGACGCTTGAGGCTGCGGGCCAAGCGCTCGTTGTCGCCGGCGATTTGCGCAAGCTGCTGGATCAGCCGGGTGTGTGGCGACAGCATCGTGCGGAGCTTTTCGAGGATCGTCACTAGAGTTCGTCTTGCGGGGCCGGTTGCGTCAGCATTCGTACCAGAAATGACTCCCGTTTGAAAAACCCGGGCGTATGCGGAGAATCGCCGAGCTGCAGCAGCGCGTAATCCAGATAGTGCGCGAATTCATGCATTAGAGTGCGCAGAAAAGTTTTCGGTTTGACGATTTCATGCCGCTGCGCGGTGCGCATCCAGAGAACGATCAAAGGGCCGCCCGATGCTCCGGATGAGAACTCGTACGGATTGATGTGACGTTCCGCCAGGGCACGCGGATAAAAAATGCCGTGCAGTTCGCCGGTGCTGTTGTGCGGGCGGACACTGCGCACCTGAAGCCGGACGCCGCCGATCGCACTCAGCCGAGACAGTTCGTCGAGCAATAATTGCGCGCTGCGCTGCACGGTCGTGGGTGCGCCGGATTCCAAAGCCAAGAGCAGTGAAGTCGTCAACTGGATCGTGGTGCGGCGCGGAGCGAGATCGAAACGCTCGATCGCCGCGCTTTGCAGATAGACGCGTTGCGCACGAGCCGATAGTTGATGGAAATAGCGCGGCAACTTCGCGGCTGCCGTGGAGTTTGCGCCACTTTCGAGCCTCATCGCCACAACAGTATTATCGTGAGGTCGAGCGCGCCGAAATGCAAACTTTCTCTCGCCAGTTCGCAAGGGGAATCCAATGGAACTGAAAGTGGTCGAAATCCGTAAGCCGAATCCCGACATCAACGTGATTATCGGCCAGGCGCATTTTATCAAGACGGTTGAGGACCTCTATGAGGCGCTGGTTCAAGCCGTGCCGGGGATCAAGTTCGGAGTCGCCTTTTGTGAGGCATCGGGACCATGCCTGATTCGCCGGACCGGCACTGATCCTGAGCTTCAAGAGGCTGCGGTTGCGGCTGCAAATGCGATTGGCGCGGGTCACGTTTTTATCGTGATGCTCGGGAACGCATTCCCGATCAATGTTCTGAATCAGATCAAGACAGTGCCGGAAGTTTGCAATGTCTTCTGTGCGACGGCCAATCCGTTGAGCTTGATAGTCGCCGAGCAGGATGGCGCGCGTGGCGTAATCGGCGTAATCGATGGCGCTGCGCCGAAAGGAATCGAGGACGCGAGCCAGCAGGCGGAACGTCGCGCGATGCTCCGGCGCTTCGGTTACAAGCAATAAGGCGATCCGGCTTACTATTGCGAGATACGCTATAGTCGCGAGCGGCGGTAGAGAGGTATGGGCAAGCCGAATGGCACGCGCGGCGCAGCGCAAAGGAGTCAGTCGAAAACACGTTCAAATACGCGCCTGGGGGTGCTGCTGAAACGGCTGGGATGGCGTCGCGGGGTGCTGATTGCGTTGTTGAGCTGCACCTTTATCTTTGGCTTTTATCTTGCGACGGTTTACGCCGATATTTCAGTTTTGATCGAGCAGCGGCGTGCCGCCCTTACTTCAGCAATCTATTCCGCACCGCTGATCGTGAATTCCGGAGACAGTGTCGTCTCGACGCATTTGCTCGATCGGTTGAATCAGCTCAGCTATGCCGCGGTCGATACGCCGAACCATCCGGGTGAATACGCGATAACCCCCGACTCGATGATAATCAACGTGCGCGAATTTACGGTTGGTGCGCATGGTTATCCAGCAACGTTGGTCAGGCTCAGATTCGAGCACGATCGAATAGCCGGAATTGCGGATTCATTGGGAGTGGCGCTGCCACGATTGACGCTCGAACCCGAAGTGATCGGACGCCTACTTCCCAACGCGCCGGCGGAGCGGGTCGAGGTCTCGCTCGACGAACTGCCGCCCTATGTGACCAAAGGGCTACTGGCGACTGAGGATCGCTATTTCTATTACCACTTCGGCTTTGATCCGATTCGGATTATTGAGGCGGCCGTCGTTGATTTCCGATCACATCGGCTGCGGCAAGGCGCGAGTACGATAACTCAGCAACTTGCCCGCACCTTCATCGACAATCACACGCGAACTTTCAGCCGCAAGACGCGCGAGTTGGCGATCGCACTGGTGCTTGAGATGCGGCTGTCAAAGTCCGAAATTCTCGAACGCTATGTCAACGATGTTGATATGGGCGAATATCAGGGTACCCCGATTTACGGGCTGCCGCTGGCGTCCCGTCTATATTTCAACAAGGACTTGCGGCAGGTAACTCCAGCCGAGGCGGCGACCTTGATCGGGATGGTCCAGGCGCCGACTCTCTATGACCCGCGCACGGCATCCGGAGGCCGCGCAGACTCGGCGCAATACCGTCCTTAATCTGATGCGTCAGGCGCATCTCATCAATGATGCGCAATTCGCTCAGTCAGCCGCCGAGCCGGTCATGACAGTGAAGGCAGCAGGACTGAGGCGCGCGCCATACTTTACGGATTTCGTCACCGAGCAGGTGGCAAAGCTGCCCGGCGTCAATGGTCGGCTTGCCGGATTACGCGTTTATACGACGCTCGAGCCAGAGCTTCAGGCAAGCGCGAATGATGCTGTTACGAATAATCTCGAACGGCTAGAACGCGAGCATCCACGTTTGCGCCGGCGCGCAGCCGGAAAACGGCTGGAAGGATCGATGGTCGCCTTGAATCCGCATAACGGCGCGATCGTGGCATTGGTCGGAGGACGCGATTACGTTGCCAGCCAGTACAATCGCGTCGTCAGCGCCAAGCGACAGCCGGGATCGGCCTTCAAGCCGATCGTTTATCTGACCGCGCTGGATCCCGCTCTGTCACCGCTCGATCAAACGGTAACCCTCGCGTCGATCCTGCCCGATCGGCCGATGACGTTCGGGGGATGGACGCCGGTGAACTATGAACGTACCTATCAGGGGCAAGTGACCGTTACGGAAGCGTTGGCTGAATCCTTGAACGTTCCGACGGCGTACCTCGGCAACCTGCTAGGACCGCCAACGATTATTAAGACAGCTCACCTGATGGGTATTCGGGGCGACTTGCCGAGTTATCTGCCGATCTCAATCGGAGCGGGCGAAGTGACTTTGCTGGATTTGGCCGCAGCCTACGGCGTCTTCGCCGATGGCGGCGTGGCTCGCCCTCCGTACGCGATCGAAGCGGTGGTTGATTCCCAAGGCCGCGTTCTTTATCAGCATCAGGCCGAGCAAACCCGTCTGATGAGTCACGCAATCGCGTATTTGATGACCGGGGTGCTGCAAACCGTCTTCAAATTTGGTACAGCATCCGCCGCCGGAAAGATGGGATTGGACTTTCCGGCGGCGGGCAAGACCGGTACGACTGACGATTATCGCGACGCTTACTTCCTCGGCTACACGCGAGAGCTGGTGACCGGCACCTGGGTCGGATTCGATGAGCCCCAGACGATTGGTCTCAGCGGCGCTCAAGCTGCATTGCCCGCCTGGGTCGATTTCATGACCAATACGGTACGGCAACCTGAGGCCGGATTTGGCAAACCTCCCGCCGGTATCACGATGGCGAAAATCGATCCGTCCACCGGCGGATTGGCGACGGCTCAATGTCCGCGCAGGATATGGCTACCATTTCTGACCGGCACTGAGCCGACACGTATCTGTCCGCTTCACGGAGGACTGCTGGCTTCGACGACAACCGCCAGCGCCGATGCTTCTACCAACGCTTTCAAAGGAGCGAACGCAGAAAATCAGACAACGGCTCAAACAAGTCCAACCCCTTCCACCAATAATTTTTTCGGGGCAATCGGCGGCTTCTTCGGCTCAATTTTCGGCAAGCATTGAAAGCGAAGGTGAAGCACCGCCGTACCGCTCAGACCCAGCGCTCGCGCGAACAGCATTTTCCCGCCCCGGAGCTGTAACGGAAGAGCACCATTGCACTTACGGCATATCATCTCAGCGAATCATCATCTGTTATGATGAAATTACATGGTGCGAGAGTTAGCCCGGCGCCAATGACTGACAGCCAAACAAGCCGGAGTGGCAAGCACAGCGCGACAATATGGCCGAAGCTCGAATATTGACGCGTTGACGGCTCCGTCCAGGATCAATTAACTGCATTACCAAGGATGATTTCGCACAAATCGAAATACGCGCTGAAAGCTATGATCGTGTTGGCGCATGAATACGGCAATGGTCCGGTCTTGATCTCGGAAATCGCCGCTCGCGAAGGTATCCCGCGTAAGTTCCTGGAACTGATCCTGCTCGAATTACGCAATCGCGGGATTCTACAAAGCAAAAAGGGCAAAGGTGGCGGCTACTTTCTCGGACGCGCGCCGGACGAGGTGACTCTCGGCGAGATCCTGCGCGATATCGAAGGACCTCTCGCGCCGATTCCATGCGTCAGTCACACCGCCTATATGCGCTGTCAGGAATGCCGCGACGAACGGACCTGCGGTATCCGTATGGTAATGAAGGACGTGCGTGATGCGACCGCGAGGATTCTTGATTCAACCACACTCGCCGACGTCTTAAGACGAGTCGCGAGCAGCGTCCGCAAGGAGCATCGGCCAGCGCTCTAATTTTTTGATGCTTTACTCTAGTTAGAGAATAGACTAAATAGACAATGCATCGCGACTACCGATCACACCGTCCCGAATGATAACAAAAAATCTTCCTCTGGAAGTCCTTCCGGAAGCATCGGAATCTACTTTCCCCCGAGCCGACTGGACGACCAGAGGTTCCCACGATGGACAGACATGATGTCAGAAGTTGGTCAGCTCCGAACTATTTCCGGCCCGTATTCTGCCGGATCCCTCAGCAATAGAGTCACTCTGATAGGCGGGCGCGGACGCAGTTCCGTGCGTGCGCTGGCAACGATATGCGCTCTGCTATCTGCCTGCTCCAGCAATCTCATTTTGAGCTCGGGGCCGCAGCCGCGAGTCGAGGATTGTATGCTGCTTCAGCAAGCGACTCCGACCCGTTACGTGTGCGACGGCAAAATCTACACCGCCGTTGAACTTGCTGATATCCGCAAAGGAGCTAATAGCGGCGTCCATTAGGCCCGGCTTCAACGCGATTCATGGGGGGGATCTTCAGGGATGAGATTCACTGGTAAGAGATGCATTGCAGCTCTGGTGGGCTTTATTTTATTTGGGGCAATTTGCCCGATTCGGGCGCAAGAGGCCCCGGCCCTGACTGTGACGAAACTCTGGGTCGATGAAAAAACCGGACAGGTGTTCATTCGGCCAGGTCATGGACGGGTGCCGCTTAAGCTCGTTGGAGCGCCGGATTCACAGGCCATCGAGCGAGAGGTCGAGCAGCGCACGCGGGAGCAGGTCCGCAGCGCCATCGCGGAGAATCAGGCGCAGCAGCAGCTCCGGCAGGCGCAATTGGAGAAGCAAGTCGCCGAGATCAAGCCGGCTTGGAAGAACTATTTGGATAACTTCCAGAATAAGTTCCGAATCGGCGCCCTAGCCTATCTGGATTATAGCTTTTACACTCATACTGGGTTTGGGCCCCAATTCCTCGAAAACTTGAACCCGCCGGGACCGGGCAATAATGCCTATAATTCGTTCGATATAAATCGAGTCTATCTAAATACTTACTTCTCACCGACAGATGATTTGACCTTTCGCTTCACTCCCGAAATTTATCGCGCGAATGGTGCGAATCAGACCGGCGTGACCTGCGCGACTCCGACCGGCGGAACCTGCTCGCTCAATGACAAATTCGGGACTACATCGGGCGTCGGCAGCAATCTAAATGGCAACCTGAATGTGCGGCTGAAGTTCGCCTATCTGCAATACTCCGGCCTGTGGGATAAAACCCCGCCTCTGCGCAGCGGCATATTTACGATCGGTGCTCAGCAGAATCCCCTGCTCGGATGGGAAGAGGACTTTTCGCAGTATCGCTTTGTCTATCTATCGCCTTGGAACTATCTTGGCTTATCGTCGAGCCAGATCGGACTCCAATTTGCTGGTCCAATCAGGTTTGCGGACGCGGAGAAAACCTACCTCGAGTACGCGGGTGGAGTTTACGACAACGGTAACTTTCGGACGCCGGAACAAACAAATACCAAGCAGGTGATGGGCCGCATAACCGGGTATCCATTCGGCTCGCAGTTTCGGTATCAAGGACTCGGCATCACCGGTTTCTGGGATTATGGATGGGGCAACACGACGCCCGATAATCAGGGAGCTTCGACACCGCTCAAGAGCCCCAAAGCGCAATTCCAGCGCATTGCCGCAATTCTGTCCTATGCCGCGGAGGAGTGGAATGTGCTCGGTGAATTCGACTATGGCAAGAACGCTTTTACGTTAGGCAATCTGTTTTCAGCCAGCGGACCGGCTGATGCTTTCGGTACTCCGACCGGCATGGCAGTGACCAGCACGAATGGTTTAACGGGAGGTTTTGGGAATAGTTGCAACAAATCGACGAGCGCCGCGCCCAACAACATACCGTGTTACAACATTTATGGGACTTATGGACCGCAGACCGCGGTTTATCAGGCAATCCTGAATAATGGCCGGACCCGGCAATTGGGCTTCGATTTGCTCGGTCATTATCACATTCCAGATACTAAATTCACGCTGTTCGGGATGTTCCAGTGGTTGATGCCGAATGACTATGTCAGAGGCGTCGATCCGCTGGATTTTCAACGCTTTGTCGCCGGCATCAGCTATCAATACAACGAGTATCTGCGTTTCGCTCTGGATAGTCAGAATCTACTCTTTTATCACAACCAGTTCGGATGGAGCATACCCACGGCGGCAGGCTATAACTATGTGCCCGGCAGTAAGTTCAACGGATGGTTCTTACCGAAGACGATTCCTGCTTCACTGGGCGGTCAGATTCCAGACCTGGTCCCCCGCGATACGCACTCGATCTTCCTCAATATGGAGTTCGCTTACTGAACGATATGCAAATCTCAACAAAATCTCAGAGGAGGAGCGGATTGAGCAAACTCTGCGCGCAACGCCTCGTAGCTGGCTCGGTCATCAACAGTGCGGAAGAAACCTCGATGCACGTAGCCAGCTAGACCGTCAGCAACATTGGGCGCCAGTACGTCGCTAATCAGGCTGAATGGCGCTGTTGGCGGCAGTATCCTGAGGATTTCAGGCTCGCACAGCATCACCCCGCAGTACATATAGGGATTCAGTAATGCTGCGATATCCGGATCGAGCGAAGCTGGATAGTCAAGAAATTCTCCGCGTGAGCGACCCTTCAGCAGGCGCATCCGGCGAATTCGCGCATCCGTATCGATTTCGATCCGGCTATATGTGTCGGGATCGCCGCTATCACGCAAGACTAATGTCGCAAGAACATTTTGCTTTCGATGGAAAGTGATCAAATGTGAGATATCGAGATCAATTATCGTGTCACAATTGGCAATGATGAAAGGCTGGTCTGCAAAATAATCACGCAAGGCGAGCAGCGGTCCTCCGGTTCCCATCAGTGTCAGTTCCGGCGAATAGGTAATCGAGAGTCCTAATTGGCTGCCGTCCTTAAGTGAATGCTCAATCTGTTCCGCTAGATAATGAACATTAATGGCGATGTCGGTGACACCCGCCGCTTTGAGCATCAGCAATGCATAATGAATCAACGGACGGCCACCAATCTGCAACAGTGGTTTCGGAACCGTAGCCGTCAATGGGCGTAACCGTTCGCCGTAACCAGCCGATAGCACCAGCGCCTTCATCAGGGATCTTCAGTCAGGAGAGCAGGGCTGATTGGAGCGTTGGAAAGGCCGCGTCTCGTGCCAGCATCCGGCGCGCTTGTGCGAGTGCAAAGGGTATATATTTTGAATAGCCAGTCTTGCCGGTGCGTTCGAGGTACGTGAAACGGCCGATTACTTTGAGCGCGTGCTGCAGCACGCACAATCGATAGCTGTCGAGAAACTCCGCATATGTGAGAGATGCTGTGCCTTTCCGCACTAGCGACGCATAGTAGTAATCGAGCACTCGCTGTTCCGCGCGTTCGGTGATAGTGCGCGAGGTATCGCGCGTAGTAAGCAGCACGGCGAGGTCTTGCGCTGCCGGCGCCATCAAGGCGTCCTGAAAATCGATTATTCGGATAAGCGGATTACCCTCAACGTCGAATTGCACAAAGAGATTGTGGCCATGATAGTCGCGATGTGAGAAGACGCGCGGGAGGCGTCCGAGCCGCGCAGCCAGTTGATCTAATTCGGGTGCGACGGCGACGCGATCAATACCTGGTGCGATTTCAGCCGCGACCTCGATAAACTGTTCGAGCTCCCATCGAAAGAGCCGCTCATTGTATGCGATGTGCGCGGCGATGCACTCTTCGTCATGCCGCCTTGATCCTTCAAGATGCAATCGCAATAACGCGTCAATCGCGAGTCGGTATAGATCCGCCGGGTCGGCATTTTGCGCCGCTTCAAATAACGGCAGATTGCCAACATCTTCGACCAGCAGCATCCGTGCTTGTTTATCCGCGACGTATAGTGCGGGTACTGGAACATTGATCGCGATCAAAAATCGATGCACATTGAGCCACGGCGGTTCCGCGAGCGGCTCCGGTAATAACCGCAACTCGCGCGCATAGAGCGGCAGGTCATCCGGCCCCAAATCGATCGCTATCGCACTCGTTGGTGCGAGTCCGCTTGACTCATCATTAGACGCCGTGGCGATTTCGACCCGCCAGAACCGCCGACTCGAAGCATCTCCCTTCAGCGCCGTGATACTGAGCGGTGCGCTTCGCGGAAACTGCACGCCGACTGCGTGCTTAATCCAGGCTTCGTTTTTGCCGTCTATCATTCGGTGAGGCCAAGTCTCAGTCTATGCTCAGGATCTCCTTCCCGGGCAGGCTTTGATACCGAGTTAGAGAGACTAATACTTTTGCTGGAATGTTGCTAAGTTACAATTCAGGGAGTTTCATGATGGTCATCTCGGACAAGGCGCGAAGATTACTCGAATCGCGTTCCTGCACCAATTCCCGCAAGAAAGCTCGTTTCTTCGGATTAGCCGCGATGTTGAATTGAATACACTTTACTGGTTGAGGATTACTCGCACGCCAAACCTCCGCCCGCTCCCAACCTAGTAAATTGGACTCCTCGCAAAGACGATTCGATCGCACAAATCGACGGCTGCACCCGCGCCTGGGAGGCGTGGTGGTTGAGTCAATTTGGTGTAATTATTGACAAAGTTGGGGAATGCAAGCCGCCACCCGAGGCGCAGCCAACTATCGATGCTCACAATTCGGCACTGCGTTAACTCAGTCCGTCAGTGGCCACTTTTGTGACGTCGTATTGCAGTAATTCTTCGTAGAGCTTCTCGATTTCACCGCCGAGCCGTTCGTACGTCGCGATCATCTGATCGGCGTCTTTGCGTTTCAGATAGAAATTCGGGTCGTTCATTTCGAGCGCCAGCGCCGCCCGCTCCTGCTCTTTTTGCCCGATTGATGCTTCCAGTTGCGAACGCTGCTTGGCCGCGCGTAATTGCGCCCGCTGCGCTTCGCGATCGGGTTGCCGCGCCTTCTCGTCGCGCCCGGGCGCCGCTCCATTTCGATGCCCATTCTGTGTGGCTGCGGGCATCACCGCTTTCGGTTTGATTATGGGCGGATTATTCGAGGGGCCGGCGCTCGTGACCTTATTCGATTCTTCTTCGATCCGCTTCTTTTCAAGATAATTATCGTAATTCCCGAGATAACGGAGCGCGTGGCCGTGGCCGACCTCGATAACTTCATTTACGAGCTGATTCAGGATGTACCGGTCATGGCTGACGATCACGATCGTTCCGGGAAATCGCCGCAGAGCTTCGAGCAGGGTCTCCTTCGCGATGATGTCGAGGTTGTTGGTCGGCTCGTCGAGCAGCAGGGTGTTGTTGCGATGCGCGATCACTTTCGCCAGCGCCAGCCGCGCCCGTTCACCGCCCGATAGTACGCCAGCGCGCTTATTCACGTCGTCGCCCGAAAAAAGCAAGGCGCCGAGCAGATTGCGAATTTCGGTCGTCGTCATCCCCTGCGCTTCACGGCTAAGCTCGTCGAGAATTGTGCGATCATAGTCGAGCGATTCGGAAAGGTTTTGGGCGAAATAGCCGATCTGAACGTGATCACCGACCAGCCGCTTGCCCGCGGTTAGTTCTTCCACCCCCGCCATCAGGCGAATCATAGTCGATTTCCCCGCGCCGTTGGGGCCGACCAGCGCGATTCGCGATCCGCGCTCGATCGCGATATCCACGCCGTCATAAACCTTTAATTCGCCGTACGATTTGACCACTCCGGTCAGTTCGACGACGCGCCGGGCGCTGCGTTCACAGGTGGGAAAAACGATCGCAGGCGGCTTTTCGAGTCCAGCCGGCGGCTTGAGTCGTTCAATTTTTTCGAGCTGCTTGATCCGGCTCTGCACCAGCTTGGCTTTGCTCGCCTGATAACGGAAGCGACTGATGAACGCCTCCATATGTTCGATCTCTTCGCGTTGCTTTTCAAACGCCGCGAGATCCGCTGCGAACCGCAAATCGCGCTCGCGTAGGTAGTACGAATAATTCCCGGCATACTCGGTCAGTGCGCCGCGCGAGACTTCGACGGTGCGTCGCGTCACGCGATCGAGAAAATAATGATCATGCGAGACGAGAATGATGCCGCCTTCGTAGCTGTCGAGGTAGTCTTCGAGCCAGTTACGCGCTTCGATATCGAGATGGTTGGTCGGCTCATCGAGCATCATGAAGTCGGGCCGCTGTAACAGCAGACGCGCGAGCGCAATTCGCATCCGGATGCCGCCCGAGAACTCGGCAACATCACGTCCCAAATCTTCTTCTTTGAAACCGAGGCCAAAGAGCACCGCCGTCGCACGACTTTCGGCGGTATAGAAATCGTGGCGTTCGAGCTCGTGCAGGACGTCGCCGAACTCCTCCAGTGCCGCGTCATGCTGCGGACCGGAGGTTTCGTGCGCAAGAAGCTCAGCTAATTCAATCCGGCGCTGATCGAGCGCCCGCATTTCCGCCAACGCCGACAAGGTCTCTTCCAGCACGGAGCGGCCGCCCATCTCAGGCGCGTCCTGCGCCAGATAACCGACCTGAGCACGTTGCGGATGCGTAACACGACCTGAATCCGGCTCAATTACGCCCGCGATAATCTTGAGCAGCGTGGATTTGCCAGCGCCGTTCAGCCCGACAAGACTTACACGGGCATCGTCAGTCATGGCCCAGCTCACACCATCGAAGATGGCCCGAGCGCCATAGAATTTGGAGATTTTATCCAGCGTCAGCACGAATTATTAACTTTGATTTTTACAGATGCGCATCGAGGCGGAAAGCCCATCTCCGATTCGGTTCGATTCCCGCGTCGCATGGCTCGCGCCGCATCGTCATAATTGAGTCATTGGACAAATTATTGGTATGAGGAGATCGTCGAAATGCCAGCGATACGCGAAGGCGATCGATTGCTAGTCATCGACCGCAGACTTTTTAAGGATGATAACACCCGCCTGTTCGTCGGCGCGGTCGAAGAGTCGGATCACACGGTCGTCCGAATTCACGGCTATCCATTTCATCTCAATCCTTACGAGGTGTCAGGAACCGAGCGGCACGGCGAGCCGCGTGTACGGATTCTGTCGCTGATCGCCGGCGATTTAATCTATCTCCTGCCGCGCGACCTCGACGTTGCTAAAGTCCAACTGCGGCGCTCGCCCAAGTCGTTGCTGCTCACCGACGGCGATAAGCTGACGCTCGATCTCAGCGAATGGCTAGTGCGAGTCTAGTTAAAGCGCTCGCACAAAGTCGATAATTGCAGCCGCTGTATCATTCGGATTATCCAGCGACACATGATGATGCGCGTTCGGAATCTGCTTCAATTGGGAATTACGGATTCCACGATGCATCCGGCGCGCTGCATTCGGAGTAACCAGCGCGCTATGTTCACCGCGCAGAATCAGCACCGGCCTCCGAATCTGCTTGAGTGGAAAACGTATATGCCGCTTCCAGCCGGGCGTCATCTTGCGGGTTTTCGGATCGAAGCGAAAAGCCCAGTTGCCGTTCGGCAATTGCTCCGCGCCCTTGACGGCAAGTTCGGCTAGTTGCTCGCGAGTCAACCGGTCGCCCGGCGGTGACAATCGAAAGCGGCGGACCAATTCCTCCAGTGAGCGAAATTCGGGTCGCCCGAGATGCTGCTTGCGGCGTTTCCATCGCCATAGCAGACGCGTCCGCAACGGAGGCCCTCCATGCGGCGCATCGGCCAAGACCAGCGCCTCGATCAGTTCCGGACAATCGGCAGCCACCCGCTGTGCAATCTCGCCGCCCATTGAATGACCGACCAGTACGACGCGCTGGCGGACATGATCGCGAAGAAAGGCTTTGAGATCGCTGATGTGACTTCCCGGGCCATAAGCGTCCGCCCATTGACTGCGCCCATGTCCACGAAGATCGAGCGCGATCACTTTCCCATGTGCGACCAATTCTGGTGCGACGAAGTCCCACCAGTGCGCATGCGCGGAACCGCCGTGGCAAAGCACGAAAATCCGCTGGCTCGCGTCGCCACCCCAGTCAAAGTAGTGGAGTTTGAGTCCATCGATCTGAACAAATCGACTAGTCGGCTCCGCTGTAACGGTCGCCGCTGATTGCTGGTTCATGCGATGGCATCGTAATCGAGCCATCAAGCAGAACAAAGCCGTTTCGCTATCAATACAGGCAATGATCCAATCACCAGTTCGGCCCGGTTTTCGCGACGTGTCCGGTCGTGCTAACAACTTTGCAGCCTCGCACCTCGGCGAGAACCTTTTTTGATGGAGTTATGCCCATGAGCTTAAGACTCGACGGCAAGAACGCGCTGATTACCGGCGGCGCGAGCGGAATCGGGCGCGCGACGGCGATTCGCTTTGCGCAAGAAGGCGCGAACGTATGCGTCGCCGATCGCCAGAAGGCCGCCGCCGAAGAGACTGCGGCGGAAGTGCGTAAACTGGGCCGCAAGAGCTGCGCGGTAGCGGTGGATGTGAGCGATCCAGCCCAGGTTACCGCAATGGCTGATGTAGCCGCGAAAGAACTCGACGGAATCGATATCGTACTCGCGGCGGCAGGCGTTTCGGCAGCTAATTATGGCGAGGGCAAGGTCAAACCAAAATTCCTCAATGAGTTGCCGTTTGAGGAATGGCGCAAAGTGCTCGCGATCAATCTCGATGGAGTTTTCCTGACTTGTCAGGCAGTTTCGCGGAAAATGATCGAGCAGGGGCGCGGCGGCCGGATCATCGCGATCTCGTCGGGCGCAGCCAAAATCCCGCTGAAAGGCTCAGGCGATTACTGCGTGAGCAAGGCCGGCGTTTGGATGCTCATGAAGTGCATGGCATTAGAACTCGGACGCTATAAAATCACTGCCAATGCGATCGGTCCCGGCGTGATCGATACGCCGATGACCAAGGACTTGCAGAGTGCGGGTCAGGTCGAGCGCATGATCCGTCATACGCCGGTCGGCAGAATTGGCCGCCCCGAAGATGTCGCGAACACTGCGCTGTTTCTCGCCAGCGAAGAGGGGAGCTTTTTTACCGGCTCGATCCTCCATCCCGATGGCGGCGTGATTATGCAGTGATTAAGCTACTGGTCTGATGCAGTTGAGATTGCTTACGTTATCGAAGTTTCGCACGGTGCTGATTGGCCTTGCGTTGGTCGCATTCGCGCTCGCTTATGCCGCGCCTTGCGGACACGCTCAGGATGCGGATTCCGGCGACGAGATGAACGGTCCGGGATCGATGCCATCGCTTCCCGGTGGAAGTCCGGAGGATGGTCCTCCACCGATCCAGCGAATCCCGATTCGGCAGCCGATTACCGGTTCGATGCTCGTTGCGCCGCCTTATGGCAATGCTCCCTTGAAGGTGGGATTTTTTGTTCTGGCGAACGATCCGGAAAATATCGGCTTTCTGACTTATCAGTGGAACTTCGGTGACGGCACCGTTTCCGCATTACCGCCCGAACTTTATATCTTCCACAATTATGTCAACCCGGGAAATTACGTCTGCACGCTTGTCATCAAGACGGTTGATGGGCGCTCGAAGGCTTTTTTCCAGGGCGTAATCGTGAAAGCTGGGGCAGGCAACACCGGCTAAAATTTCTCTTTGAAGGGCCGCAGTTCGAGCTCCATCGACCACGCGCTGCGATCCTGATGTGCGACATGCCAGTAGGTCTCCGCGATTGCGTCAGGATTGAGCAGGTCTTCCGATTTCATCTGCGGATAACGCTGACGGACCGCAGGAATATCGATAACGCCATCGATATTAATCCACGCAACGTGGATTCCTTTCGGTCCCAGGTCGCGCGCCAGCGACTGCGCCAAGCCGCGCATCGCGAACTTGGCCGGACCGAACGATACCGATTTCGGACCGGCTTTGACGCCTGCAGTCGCGCCAGTGAAAAGCATCGCGCCACGGCCGCGCGCAATCATCGATTGGGCGACTTCTTTTGCGGCCACAAACGCTCCAAGCGCATTCACCCGCCAATTCGCTTCGTACTGCTCCGGTGTGATTTCGAGGATCGTACCCCACGTCCCGCTACCGGCGTTGTAGAGTAGAACGTCAGGGTCGCCCAACTTGTCGCGAATTGACGCGAAGGCGGCAGCCGCCTGAGATACATTGCCAATGTCGGCAGGTGCTTCGAGCACCTTAGCCCCAGTCGCGCGAATTTCGTCGCCGAGCGTACGCAGATAATCGGCGCTTCGTGCGATCATCGCGACGGCATAGCCTTGAGCGAAGCGCCGTGCGAGGGCGGCTCCGGTACCGGGTCCGACACCCACTACGACCGCTACTCCTCGATTTTTTATCTCTGCCATCTACGCTCTCCCTCGATTAAGATCGCAGATCAGTTTACGCCTGATCGACAGATATTCGCCCTGCTCAAAGCACGCAAGACCGAGGGTACTGGAGACGTGCATTTCGCGACGCTGGCGGCTTGACTGTCCCATCGACGTGAGATTTGCTGCAAACGCGACTGTTTCATGCCTTTAGCCAAACCTTTGCATACCGCTCCGGAATCAGTTGAGCCCCGCCGGGCCTCACGTCCGATCCTGTTTGCGACGGTCTTCGTCGATCTGCTCGGCTTCGGCATCGTTATTCCGTTTCTGCCGATGTACGCTGAGCGGCTTGGCGTCGGCGCGGTCGGCATCGGGCTGATCCTGTCAGTTTATTCGCTGATGCAGTTCCTGGTCGCGCCGATCCTCGGGCGAGTTTCCGATCATGTCGGGCGTCGTCCGATTATCATGCTGGGTCTGCTCGGGTCGTCGCTCAGCTACGTGATCTATGGTTTCGCGTTTTCGTTTCCCTTGCTTTTGATCTCGCGCGCGGTACACGGCGCTTGTGCGGCGACTGTCTCGACCGCGCAGGCCTATGTTGCCGATACGACGAGCGAGGATCAGCGCGCGCATGGGATGGGAATGATCGGGGCGGCGTTCGGACTCGGTTTTGTGCTCGGTCCGGCAATTGGCGGACTACTCGGCGGTTTCAGCTTGCGGGTACCGGTATTCTTCGCGGCGGCGCTGACCTTCATAAATTTGATTTCTGCCGCGTTCGCATTGCCCGAATCGCATCAGCCATCCGGCGACCAACATTTGGATTGGCACGCGCTGATTCGGCCGCTGCTGATTCTGCCCCGGCAATTGATGCGACATCGTCTGGCGCGGCTCTTCATGATTGCATTTCTCGCAACCTCCGCAATGGCGATCTTTGAAACGACTTTTGCGCTTATGGCGCCGCTGGTCTATGGCTATCGCGCGCTCGGAGTCGGTGCGCTGCTCGCCTATGCGGGACTGGTTCAGGCGATTGCGCAGGGCTATCTGGTCGGCAAACTTGCGAAGCGCGTAGGCGAAGTATGGCTGATTCGGCTTGGGATGTTGCTGTTTGCGATCGGGATGGCGCCGCTGGCGAGCTTCAGTTCCCATCCGATGCTGTTCGTTTTATTGGCTATCCTTTCGCTCGGCTATGGGTTTGCGAATCCCGCGATCGCGAGCCTTATCTCAAAGCGCACCGAGCGGCAGTTGCAAGGCGAGATCCTCGGCGTCAATCAGTCGGCATTGGCGATTGCGCGGATTATCGGGCCGATCGTCGCGGGCCTGATGTACGAATCTACCGGGCCGGTGTGGGCTTATGTTGGAGGCGCAATCATCGCCGTCTTCGCGCTAATTCTCGCGGCTGAACTCGTCCAGCCGCCTACAGGAGAACTCCCACGTTAAGATGGATGTTGATCCTTCACGTCTTCGGGGTCGTGATGTGGCTCGGCGCGTTGTTAGTGATCAGCAGCTTGATGAGGCTGGCCACTAATGAAGTTGGAGTTACGCGCGAATCCCTGATCGGCGCAGCAAGACGGCTGACGCGACTTAGCGCCAATATTGGAGCGCTGGTCGCAATTATTTTTGGCGTCGCCGCTCTCTTGATGGAACCCGTATTGCTGACGTTTGGATGGTTTCACCTCAAGCTGTTGTTAGTTCTGATTCTGCTCGGATGTCATTTCAGGCTGTATCAGCGGATCGGCGCGATCGAAAAAAATCCGAGTGCCGGGACTCGAGGCGAATTTGCGATGCTGCACGGGATCGTCAGCGCGGCGCTACTATTTATTCTCGCGTTGCTCTTTTTGCGACCGTTCTGAAAGCTGCGGCTAACGAATTTAGGGCTTGTTCATGCAGTGCCTGCGTAAGCCCGATCGGCCGCTGCCAAAGCCATCCCGCGCGCGACTTCCATCCCCTGCGCCGCGAGAATCGTTTCGAGCGCGTTGAGAATCAGCATCACGTTCTCGCGCCGCGACGACTCACCCATCAGGCCGATACGCCATACTTTGCCCTTGAACGGACCCAGTCCTGCGCCAATCTCGGTATTGAACATTCGCAGTAATTCGCTGCGCGTTTTCGCATCGTCGATCCCGTCCGGGACGCGCACTGCCGTCAATTGCGGCAGTCGATAGCCTTCCTGCGCGGCCAATTGAAGTCCCATCGATTTGATTCCGGCTTTAAGTGCGTCGGAGTTTTCCCGATGGCGTGCGAAGCGCGCTTCCAAACCTTCCTCATCAATAATCCGCAGTGCCTCGTACAGCGCATAATTCATCGTGATCGGCGCAGTATGATGATAGACGCGATCCGCCCCCCAGTAACGCTCGATCATAGCGACATCGAAGTACCACGAACGGCACTTGTTCTTGCGTCCGCGTACTACCGCGAGCGCCCGCTCGCCAAACGTTACCGGCGATAGCCCGGGAGGCGCGCCGATTCCCTTCTGCGTGCAGCTATAACAGGCGTCCACGCCCCAGCTATCGATTTCGACCGGGACGCATCCGAGTGAGGTCACCGCGTCGATCACGAACAGGGCGCCATATCGATGCGCCATCGCGCCCAAATCCCCCACCGGCTGATGCACGCCAGTCGAGGTCTCGGCGTGAACGACGGCCATCAGCTTAGGTTTGCGTGCTGATTTGAGCGCCGCTTCGAGACGTTCGGGTTCGACGATCCGGCCCCATTCCGCTTCGACCCGAGACACCTTCGCGCCGTAACGCTCGGCGGCGTCAGCGAGCCGTTCGCCGAAAACCCCATTGACGCCGATTACTGCTTCATCGCCTTCCTCGATCAAATTGGCGATAGCGGTTTCCATCCCGGCTGAACCCGTACCCGATACCGGAAACGTAATCTCGTTTTTGGTTTGGAAGACGCTACGAAGCAGCTTCTTGATATCTTCCATCACGCGCACGAAGTCCGGGTCCAGATGCCCGACGACGGGCGAGAGCAGCGCTTTCATTACGCGCGGATGGACGTTCGAAGGCCCGGGACCGAGCAGCACGCGCGCGGAAGGCTGGAGTTCTGGAAAGGATGTCGCCACAGCTGTTCTCCTTGAAAACACCGGCGGGCGTGAAGAAAGCCAATCAACTGATAATTGGCCCGCACCGCAAATCAATTCGCGGTATTATATCCGTTGAGACTTTGCTGCAAAGCAGGTCGCTGAATATTCCGGTCAGCGCCTCCGCCAGGACTAGAGTGGCCGGCAGTTATGCGGCAGGGATCACCGAAGCTTCACTTAAACTCTGAACCGGAGAGTTGACGGCAAAAATTACCAGTATCGACCGCCATTTCGAGCGTGACGTGGCGATCAAAACTCGCCTTCAAAGAAGTGTTATTCGTCAGAAGTCGCCTATCCGTAATCCACTTCTGGTCTAAGGACTCGGCTTGGTTTATGCACTTTTAAAGAGGTCGACGGTTCCAATTGGAGGCAGTACCTGTATCAGGCTCCCTCGTAGATAGTTCTAATTATCGAAAGCATTGGAGGACGCCAATGGCGTCGAGCAGGAAAAGTCTAAACGCCAGGAAATGGTCGAAGGATGTACATACAGTATCGACCTTCCCGCCACCCGGCACCTTCACCAAATCGGGTGAGCAGGTCGCAGTCGGTAATGGCGCGCAAAGAAGTATCGCCGCGCGGACTCGGCTCGGCAATTCGGATGATTCAGCTATTCATTAATCGAGCAGGGAAGAAACTCGCGCCCAAGCGCAAAGCTGAGCTGGAGAAAGCGAAGCAGATTTTACAGTTTAAGAAACGTCAGACCGGCACACATCAATGAGGAATAAAATTGCTTAATAATGTAAGGGGAGACGATGGCTGGCAAAGCTGACACACAGGAGCGAGCGGCAATCACAGTTGTGATCGAGACGCCCAAAGAAAGCCGGGTCAAATTCAAGCTTGATCCTGAAACCGATAACTACATCTTCGATCGCGTGCTACCGCCCGGGATGCGCTTTCCGTTCAACTTCGGCTTCGTTCCAAACACGCGGGCCGAGGACGGCGATCCCACCGATGTGATTGTCGTATTGGATGAACTGCTCTTCCCTGGATGCGTCGTAGAATGCCGGGCGCTCGGAGTGATTCAGGCCGAACAGACCGAGGCCGACGAAACCAACCGCAACGATCGGATCGTCGCGGCGCCGGTTAAAGACCGCGGTGCACCCGCCTCGATGGACGATCTCCCAAACGGATTTGTCGCCGATGTCGCCCGCTTCTTCGCCACTTATCACGAAGCCGAAGGTAACCAGTTTAGGGTGATCGGTGTCGGCGACGAATCCGAAGCACTCGAACTCATCCGGCGCACGACGGTCTAAACATCGGTCGCACAGTACGGCTCAGGGCATCGGACAGGTAAACCGTGCATCACCACGCAGCAGCGACGATGAGTCTGTTAACATCAGATAGTTAGCATATGCTAACTCGTAGCTAGCAAACTGCCTAGACACGGCGAATGCGAGAAAACGACAAGCGTCTCTATCTAGGCAGCTACCGCGAGCAGTAGCGCGGCGCCGCGGGTTCGCATAAAAGCTCTGCCGATGACCCCTGAAGCGGCAGCCATCACATCCGCGCCCGCTCCTCGAGCCCTCACTCGGGCCGAAGCGGCCAACGCCATATTCGCGAGCTTTTTGGGCTGGTCGCTCGACGCGTTCGATTTTTTCGTGCTGGTGTTCGTCTTGCCGGCGATCGCCAAAGAGTTTCATCGCTCGATCGCCGATCTCGCGTTCACCATCACCGCGACTTTGGCGATGCGCCCGATTGGAGCTTTGCTCTTCGGCTGGCTCGCCGACCGTTATGGACGACGCCTACCATTGATGCTCGATCTTATCTTCTACTCTTTCGTCGAAATCGCGAGCGGGCTGGCGCCGAGCTACGGCTGGTTCCTGTTCTGGCGGGCGTTGTACGGAATCGGGATGGGCGGTGAATGGGGTGTCGGTGCGGCGCTAGCGATGGAAGCTGCGCCGCGCCGCTGGCGCGGCTTGCTCTCGGGATTGTTGCAGGAGGGCTATGCCGTCGGTTATCTGCTTGCGGCAGCGGCCTATTTCCTGATCTTTCCCCATTTCGGCTGGCGACCGCTGTTCTTCCTTGGAGGGGCTCCCGCCCTACTCGCGCTATATATTCGTATCAAAGTGCCCGAATCGCCCACCTGGGAGCGCTCGCGCCCGGCGCCGGGTGCGATCAAAACCGCCCTGCGACGGCACTTTCGCCGTTTTATTTATCTGGTCGCGCTGATGACCATGATGAGCCTCATCTCGCACGGCACGCAGGATCTCTATCCGACGTTCCTTGAGAAAGGACGCGGACTGGAACCGCGCACCGTCGCCACGATCGCAATCATCTACAATATCGGCGCATTGATTGGCGGCCTGACCTTCGGATGGCTCTCGGAGCATCTGGGACGCCGCCGCGCGATGATCATGGCGGCGCTGGCGGGCGTCTGTATCGTGCCGCTCTGGGTTTATCCGCAATCGCTTATCTGGCTGACGCTGGGAGCCTTCCTGATGCAATTCATGGTGCAGGGCGTTTTCGGCGTTATCCCGGCGCATTTGGCTGAGATGTCGCCGGCGGAAGCCCGCGGCCTCTTCTCGGGACTGACCTATCAACTCGGCGTGCTGCTGGCTTCGGGCGCAGCTTACGTCGAAGCTACTATCGCGCAGCATCTGCCATATGGGACGGCGCTGGCGATTGTAGCGACGATCGTGTTGGTCGGCGATGCAATAATGATCGCAATTGGCAGCGAGCATCACGGGCGCGAGCTCCACGAAGGCTGAGTGTGTCATCAAATAGAGCGGCTGCGTTGCAAGCAGAGCGCAAATTCCGCTTGTTTTCTCGCGAACTCGCTGATTTATAATCCATAAGAAGAGCCGACTACCAGTTAATTCCTTCCGCTCGGCCCGAATCCGCACGTGGGAGATTGCCTATGGGCGCCAAGGTTTCGGAAGTTCTGCGCAATAAAGGATTCGAAGTCGCGACGGTCCGTCCTGATGAAACCGTGGCCGATGTCGTGGCGATGCTCACGCGCAATCGGATCGGGGCGGCGCCGGTACTTGACGAACGCGGCAGGCTCGCCGGCATTATCTCGGAACGCGACGTGATGCGCGGAATCGCCGCGCATGGCGATCGCGTACTTACATTGAGCGCGCGAGAACTGATGACGCGTGAGGTTCAGACCTGCGCGCCTGATGACGAGATCGTCGAATTGATGGAGATCATGACCAATCAACGCATCCGCCATCTGCCGGTCATACAGGACGGGTACTTTGATCGGGATCGTCAGTATCGGCGATGTAGTCAAGCAGCGCCTGGCCGAGGCGCACTTCGAACTCGAAGAGCTGCATCGGTATATCGCGTCGAATTAGATCGGTGGCGAGAGTTAGTCACTTCGCGAGCGCCATAGCGTGCTGCATTCCGCTAACGCTAGCGCGCCAGACAGAATGCCAAATTGAACCAACACGGACTCGGTGCGCCTCTTAACGAGTCGTCACAAAGGTCCTAAGATCAACTAATGGCGAATTTTTCTTTGAGAACCCTCCCGGATTTCCGTTCAGTTCTTCCAGATATCGAGCGTGGCAAGCAGACACTTTTGCGGCTCGTCCGGATGCGTGATGTACCCGAGCCGGTCGCAGCATGGCGCGCGCTTCCCGAAGAAGCATTAGAGGCGCTGAGCGTCGCGGAGAAAAGCGCCTTTATTGAGGCTCTCCTGCCGCTGATGCGCAAGGGCCGCAAAGTCGAGCGGAGTAAGCTACGGCGGCTCTATCAGCTCTTCGCATTTATGCAGCTGCCGGAGGACGCTCGACTTGAGTTGCTCTCGAAATTGTACACGCATCAGCGGCTCGCGCCCGAACGGCTTCCGGTATTCACTGATTCGCAGATTCGCCGCGCAATAATGATCGAAGCGAGCGCACTCGCCGGACGCAAGCCATCGCCGGACTCGGCCGCGTACCTCGCGCGACTGGGAGCCCATCTGCGGCTCAAGCCTGATGAGACTCGCCGCTGGACAGCTTTCTTCGAGCATCTGACCGACGCCGAAAATCGCGTCGCCGCGATGCTTGGCAAAGACGGCCATGTCGTGCGGCTCAATGATCGCAAGCTGGAACTGTTCAAAAAGGCGGTCGCCTCGATCGGCATGCCCGCGGCGGTTCTGTTCCCGCTCGGGACGGTTGGGCTTTCCGCCGAAGGGATTGGGACCGGGCTGGTCGCGCTCGGCGGCGGCTTTTTGTTGCCAACCGGTATCGCCATGGTCACTGGACTGGGAGTGGCGGTCGCCCTGGGCATTTCGACCAAGAAGATTCTCGATTTGGTGATGCCGACGACTGACGCCGATCGCTTCTCAATCGATGCCGAGAAACTGAATCGCGGCTCGCTTGAGATCGATCATATTCTCGCTGAGGCCGCGAACTCATCAGACGAACGCAAAATTGAGGAGGCACGGAATCGGGTCGCCGAGGTCATTCGGGGAATCATCCCGATGAATGAAGCCGAGCGCCTCAAACTAGCGACTGCACTCGAGCATGCACGCGCTTTGGGAGAAAGCTACCTGGATTATCTGAAGCAGGATCGCGATGAACTGGAACGGCGGAATCAGTTCGGCGGGGACGAGCTCGATGGGTTGCTCGAGTTGGACCGTCCCGCGATGAGCTGAAAGGCGATCAGCGCCTCCCAAATCACCTGCCTGTGTTTGGACGGACGCTAGATGCCTGCCAATTTCCTCGCATATGCTGCGACAGTTTTGAAATCGTACTCGCGATAGGCCTGCAACTTCTCCGCCTCGAAGCCGCCCTCCGCATGTACCGCGAGCACTTCCTGATAGCCGCCGAAATCCGAGGCCGTGAGATCGGCGATTAGATTGAGCAGTCGCGAGCGCTTTTCCGCGTCGAAACCTTTCGCTCCGCCGAGATATTTGGTCACGTAAGCACGAGTCGCTTCGCTGGTGAAATCCTCGGTTGATGGCCCGGTCACGAGAATGCCGCCCGCGAGGTCCTGCACGATCTGCACCGCCTGATGATAGTTATGCGCGAAATGATATTTAGCAACATTGGTGATCAGCGTGTTCGGCACCGCGAGGCCGTCTTCGATCGTGCAGGTCGCGGCGGCGTGCTCGATCAGTCCACGCACAATTGTGTGATAGGCCGCCAAATGGGTGAGCTTGTCACGCACATGACCGGCGCGCGCGATGCCATTGGCCTCAGCAATTGCGGCGCCCGCACCCGCCATCAGTTCGAGCAGCGGCAACTTGTATGACACAGCCGTAAATCGATGGAACCGCACGAAAGTCAGCGCCAGTAATCCGGCAAATTCGATCTCGCCATTCAAAAAGATGCGGTCATTCGGGACGAATACGTCATCGAAGACGGTCAGCGTCTCCATCATCTTGTGGCGGGCGCTGATCGGATGCTCGAAGGGGTCCTTCTTCGAGCTGCCGTGCGGACTTGCGATCAGCTTCAGCCCCGGGGTGTTGATCGGCAGAGCAAAAGCTATGGCGTAATCCTTGTCCTCGGGGCGCATCGCGCGGGTCGGCAGTACGATTACTTCGTTGGTATTGGTCGAGACCGAGGTATGCACCTTCGCGCCGCGGACCACGACTCCGTCAGGACGGCGCTCGACGACCCGGACGTAGTAATCGGGATGCTCCTGCGCGGTGGGTCCGAGCGAGCGATCGCCCTTGACGTCGGTCTGCGCGACCGCGATCGCGAGATCATTATCGCGGCAATAACGATAATACTTCTGAATTCGCTCGCGGTACTCGGGATGACCCGCCGCGGCGAGCCGCTCGCCGATAATATGCAACGCGAGCAGCGCGTCGGTGCCGATTTCCTTGATCAACACCACCAGCGTTGCGCCTTCCCGCGTCGAAGCAGCGATCAAATGGCTTCGCTTGAGCAGGTCCTCACCATTGCGCGGCAGATGGAAATAGCGGCTGTACTCGCCAGCGCCGTCCTTGATCACGGCGAGTTCGCGATAGGCCGAATCCTCGGTCATCCGATAGTCGATGCAGGCATGATCGACCGCAATTCCGATCACCGGATGCGTCGTGACATCATTGACCTTCTCGCCGCGAAAATAGACTGCGCGCCCATCGCGCAACGATTGTTTGTACTGCTCTGGCGTCCTGAGTCCCATGCCGCTTCCTCGCTCCTTGATAATCGACCGCCGGCAAATCTCTCCGAGACGGTGGACCTCGGCGAATCCGGCAAGCCAATATAGGTGCGACGGCTACGCTTATTCAATCAGCATGGCCAGTATAGGGAGCATTTGGCATGGAGAACCTAGGGACGACGGCCGGGCTTTTCGACCTCAGCGGCAAAGTGGCGCTGGTTACTGGCGGGAATCGCGGAATTGGACGGGCAATCGCAATCGCGCTCGCGGGCGCAGGCGCCTCGGTCGCAATTATTGCGCGCGACGAGGAAAAGAATCAGGCCGTAGCCGGAGAACTTCGTGCGCTGGGAGTTCCAGTGCTGGCGCTGCGTAGTGATCTGTCCGAACGGCAGAGCCTTAAGCCGGCTTTCGACGAAATCGAGCGCAGTCTCGGACCGATCGACATCCTTGTCAACAATGCGGCTTTTGCAATTCTCAAAGGCGTGCTCGACCAGAGCGTCGAAGAATGGGACAGCGTGCTCGCGGTCAATCTTGACGCCGCATTCATTCTCGCGAAGTATGCTGCCGAGTCGATGGTGCGGCGCGGGCGAGGCGGCAAGATGATCAACGTCAGCAGTATCGCGGGCAATGCCGGCTCGCCGATTTTTCCGTCCTACGTCGTTGCGAAAGGCGGACTACAGGCACTCACGCGATGCCTCGCGCTGGAGCTTGCGCCACATAATATCCAGGTCAATTCGCTACTGCCCGGATGGTTCAGCACCGACATGACGGATTGGATTCGCAATTGGCCGGAATACGCCGAAGTCCTCAAGGAGATGGTGCAGCGGACGCCGCGCGGAAGGTTCGGCGAGCCGCACGAACTGGCGGGTGCAGTCGTCTTTCTCGCGTCGCACGCCTCGGACCACATGACCGGCGCGGAGCTGATTATCGATGGAGGGTTTTCAGTGCGCTGAATCTACTTTTATTGCTCAGTGCTTTCCCTACTCAAAAATCGGAGCGAGAACTTGCGTTCTACTCACAAGAATTAAAGTTATTTGCACGGCTCTGTAAAAAATTTGCATCGATAAATACCTGCTCTTAGCCTATAACCACGATCTATGCGTACCACGCGTAGTCGATTACTACTCATGTCCGCCGCTCTCGCGATGATCTGGCTGGGAATGGATTTGCGGGGCGGCGAGACTGCTGATCGTGCAGCACCCGAATTGATTACCAGCACGGTCGATGAGAACGCGCTAGTTACACTCTCAGGGAATACGCGAAGCGAGGCGAACACCGCTAATGATCGCGGCGCGGTGGCCGGTAGCCTTCCGATGCCGCATCTGATGCTGCAACTGCGGCGGCCGGCGGAGCGCCAGCGCGCCTTTGACCAATATGTTGAGCAGCTCACCGACCGCAATTCGCCGAACTTCCATCATTGGTTGACCGCCGAGGAAATCGGCGCGCGCTATGGCCTCGCGCAGACGGATGTCGCGAAAATTACCGGATGGCTGCAGTCGCATGGCTTCACGATCAATACGGTTTATCCGAATAAAGCGGTAATCGATTTCTCCGGAACCGCCGCTGGTGTTCAGAGCGCCTTCCACACCGCGATTCATCAGCTTGACGTAAATGGCGTGATGCACATTGCGAACATGAGCGATCCGCAGATCCCGGCCGCGCTCGCACCAGCGATCATCGGAATCGCGTCGTTGAATGATTTCCGGCCCCATCCGATGTTTCGTCCCCACGCCAACTACACTATCGGCGGCGGCGCCTACGCTGTAGTCCCGGCTGATATCGCAACGATCTACAACCTGAATCCGCTATTCGATACGGGAACTTCTGGTCAGGGCCAGACTATTGTCGTGATTGAGGATACCGACGTTTTCACGACAGCGGACTGGAATAGCTTTCGCACCACGTTCAAGCTCGCAAGCAAGTATCCGCAGGGCAGCTTTACGCAAACTCATCCGAGCGCGTCCAGCAGCCCATGTTCCGATCCAGGCGTCAACGCTGATGATGGCGAAGCAATCCTTGACGCCGAATGGGCGAGCGCTGCAGCACCGAACGCTTCGATCAAGCTCGCTTCTTGCGCCAACACGACCACCTTTGGCGGGTTTATCGCAATGCAAAATCTGCTGAACCAATCCGGTACCCCGCCAGCAGTTATCAGTATCAGCTATGGGGAGGATGAGCCCGACTTGGGCGCGGCAGGCAATGCATTCATCAATTCGCTTTATCAGCAGGCCGCCGCTTTGGGAGTATCGGTATTCGTCTCGTCAGGAGATTCTGGAGCAGCCAGTACTGACCATCGCCAATCCACCGCGAGTCACGGGATCACTGCGAGCGGCTTCACCTCGACGCCATACGACGTTTCCGTCGGAGGGACTGATTTTGGCGATACCTTCGCCGGCACGAACACTACTTACTGGGCGGGATCGAATGACGCCGATTTTGGCTCAGCGCTTTCGTATATCCCTGAAATTCCCTGGAATGACTCGTGCGCCAGCGAATTAATCACAACTTTCGAGGGATTCGGCGTACCTTACGGAACAACCGGTTTTTGTAACAGCAGTCTCGCTCAATCCTCAGGGCTGTTAACTACTGGAGCGGGCGGTGGGGCGCCCAGCGGATGCGCCACGGGAAATTCCTCTCAGGCCGGGATCGTCGGTGGAAGCTGTGCCGGTTATTCCAAACCGTCGTGGCAATCGATCGTTGGGAATCCCGCTGATGGCGTGCGCGACACCCCTGATGTTGCACTGTTCGCGGCTGACGGCATTTGGGGGCACTACTACTTGTTTTGCTACTCGGATACTAAGCGTGGAGGCGTGTCGTGTGCGAGCTCTCCGAGCGGATGGGCAGGTGGTGGCGGCACTTCATTCGCCGCGCCGATTATGGCGGGAATTCAGGCGCTCATTAATCAAAAGGCGGGAGGGCCGCAAGGAAATCCGGATCCGGTCTATTACCAATTGGCCGCCAGCGAATATGGCGCGACGGGCAGTACGATTTGTAATTCGAACCGCGCCGGCGGAGCAGACAGCTCCTGCGTTTTTTACGATGTCACTCAAGGCGATATGGACGTGGTCTGCAGCGGTACGCTCAATTGCTATCGGCCTGCGGGCACGAATGGTGTGTTATCGACTTCGAATGCTACTTTTCAGCCCGCGTACGCCACGAACGCCGGTTGGGATTTCGCCTCGGGAATAGGCAGCGTCAACGCCACGAACCTGGTTAATGCGTTCGCCTCGCCTTCCGGCACGCCGACTCCATCGCCAACTCCCAGCCAGACGGCCACCCCGACAGCGACTCCCACCGCTACCGCGACCGCGACGCCTGTACCGGGCGGAACGCTGCAAATTACGCCAGCGGCATTGACTCTCAGGGCGAGTATCAGCTCCAAGCATGGCGTGAAGCCACCGAAAAAGACCGTAATCTTAGTGAATAAGAAGAGCAAAGGACGGTTCGGAGCATCGGGGAACGTAATCATATCCGCGATTACTACTGGCGGTAGCCTATTCACCCCGTCGCAAAACTGTGTCGGAACTTTGGCGACTGGCAAGAGATGTAGGATCAAAGTCACATTCGCACCGGTGGCCGCAGGGACATTTACCGATCAGCTCACAATTCAATCCAACGCCGCGAATGGCGCGACTCAACAGGTAGGACTCACCGGAATCGCTATTCAGAGGAAATGACGCGCGGGGCGTATAATTCCGCCAAGCGGACGAGCGCCTACCGCGAGACGGCGGTCTTCACGGTCATCGGGCTCGCACCCTCGGCAGTCGAAAGCGGCTCGAATTGCATCTCACGGAGAATAAATGGATTGGGCGGAAGCGCCCGCAACGAAGGATTTGCCGATTCGATTTCTCCGGCAGGCAGCGCCGGTGCGGGCGCCGGAATTGGCGCACGCGCGGTGCGCAGTACCGACCATTTCCACCAGCATAGGAGCGGAGCTTCGAGCAACCCGGGTGCGAGATCGTCGCGAGCGAAAACCGCGAATTGAAGCGGGCGACGCAGCGACTTCAAATAAGCGCGAAACGTCAGACGGCCAGACCGCAGCTCGGCCAAAACTGCCGGTATATCTGTAACCATTCGCACCCATCGAGCACCAATAGCGCCTCGAATTTCGGGAATAGGCTCTCCTTGCGCGAGACGCCAGAAGAGATAAGGAAAATCAACTCCCGCGCCGACGGATAAGGAATGCCAGCCCCAGACGCGAGGATTCAGATCGAGCAGCTTGAGCTTACCATCGCGCCGATCGCGCTTGAATTCAGCTTCAATCAGTCCGGTGTAGCCCATATCTTCGATTAGCCTGCGGGCTACGAGCTCGACTTCCGGTTCTTCGATCAGCTCGACGTAGGAACTCGATCGTCCGAAATCCACTGGATACTGGCGGGTCCGGCGAGCCACGACCGAAGCTATCGGCCTGCCCTCCTGACATAACGCACCATACGAAAACTGAGATTCGCCACCGCCCGGGATCAGCTCCTGAACCATGATCAGCGCGGGATCGATTAGCTGACATGCTTCTTGATAGCGCTCCAGCAAATCCGCCTGATTGTCGATACGCCAAGCTTTTGCGTAAGTGAAGCGATTCAGCGCATCCTTGACCGCGGGCTTGAGGATAACCGGGAAACTGCATCCGAGGTTCTTAAGTTCTGCATCGTTTCGCGGATAGCGCGTCCAGGGAATATCAACTTCCGTTCGTGCCGCAAGCTCACAAGTCAGGCGTTTGTCGTGGCTCCATCGCACCACCTCCCAGGGGGAGGTCGCGAGCCGAAAGGCACTGCTTAGGCGCGATTGATGCCGCGAAATTAATGCGGCGTGATCGTCGTCAGTCGGAATCAGGCTCCAGTTTTGGAGCTGATAGCGGGCGCTCAGCTCGATCAGGTAAGCGACTCGTGAGTTTTCGTCGCCGCTTGGCCATGGCAGCCGTCGCCGTGCATAGCGCGAGGTAGCCGCAATCCATTGGTCGCTCGCCAATATCCAAACCTTCAGTCCCCGCCTCCCTAGGCTACGCACTGTGCTCAGGCCGCGATAATCACCCCCTATCACCACGGCCCCAGGATGGTCGGCTTGACTGCTCACTACGAAGCGAGACGATTTGGAGTAGCCGGCCGGTTCAGGCATAACTTACGACCTCCCGAAACCATCGAACGATTGCGAATGATGCATCGAGTCAGCGCACGAGCCGAATAACTGGTGCCGGAAACAAATCGCGCAAGCGGACCGAAGCTCCACGCGGCTGGCGCACCAAGGAAATGCAGCCCTGGTACAGATGATTCGAATCCCGAAGTCAGTTCGGGATAACCTTCAAACAATCGCAGCGACCGAATCAGTTCGGGCGCAAGGAATGGATAGGCGGCCACATTCACCTTATAGCCGGTTGCCAACAGGACATGATCGACAATGCGTTTTGAAGAATTATCAAGAGTCAAAGCGGCTCGCCCTTGGCAGGGGATTGCGGAAAGCACGTTGCGACCGCAAGTAATTGACACCTCTTTCAAGCGGGGTCGCAGCCATCCTGCTCCCGCAGGACGGATTGAGCGATAGGCCAAACGCGCTTGCAGCCGGCGCGGTAAACAGCGCAACAGTTCTGGCCGAGACATCAGATGGGTAAGCCACGGCGGGCCAACGTCGGTCTGCGAACGGCTCAGGCGTTGCAGGGGAGTCAACTTTTTGCGTACCCGGCCCTCACTAGAGAGGAATCTGACTTGGCCGGCCCGCATAATTATTTCAACTTCCGCTCCTGCCTCACGCAGCAGGGCAGCGGATTCCAGCGCACTTTGACCGCCGCCAATCACGGCGATGCTCTGTCCGCTGAATCTGGATAGGTCAGAGTGATCCGAAGTGTGGGACGCCCGATTTACCGCCGCCAAGTTCTGATAAAGCGGCGGCCGATAAGCAAATCGTGAAATTCCGGCAGCAATTACAACGTGTTCACCGGTTACGACGTTTCCGCTCTCAAGATGAACTCGAAAATACTTGTCACTTAATTCAACACGCTCAACATTACGTGTATCGATGCCGGGGACCAGATTGCGTTGGAACCAATCGGCGTATGCGATGAAATCATTCAATGGAACTGGCGCCGGTACTTCGTTGGGTTGAACTGCTTGATAACGGTTCAAAGCAAAATCTCCACGCGGATCGGAGATATTGCAGGCGTACCAAGCAGAGCGCAGTAACATTCCTTGCGGCATCTGTCGCCGCCAGAATGCCATCGGATCCCCAAATACATGTGCCTCGACACCTGCAAAGGTCAGATGTGCACCGGCGGCAAGTCCGTAAGGTCCAGCACCAACGACGACTACCTCATGTCTCAAGATAGCCTCACCTATTCTAAGATTTGCGAATTTCCCTTCACAACACCTCAAAGTGAAGGTTGGTCGTTATGCCAAGCATACTCTAGATTTTAATCTCTACAAGCATCAAACTTCCTATGTACGCCCTGTCACTCCGAAAGTGAGCAATCAAAGCTCAATTAGACGATTTATTGTAGATAGGACTGCAATTAATCATTGAAGACTGTAATAAACTAGCATAAATGCTCAATAACAACAAAAAGTCTTACGTAAGTGTTAACCAAGCGATTCACATGTGGTGTTCGCCTCATAAATACTCAATGCGCCTTTACATCGCGAGCTATTGCCGTTACAGCGAAGCTGTCCATGGGACTAAAAGGTTGGACTTATGAGCGCAACATTTGTCCTCGTACATGGTGCATGGCATGGAGCGTGGTGTTGGGCTGGTGTGATAGGCGAGCTCGCGCGGCGAGGCCATCGTGCCTATGCGCTTGATCTGCCGGGCCGGCCCGGTAATCTCCTCGCCTCATTCCCGAGTGAACCGTCAGGTATGGGTTGACTCTGTAACGCAATTGATTGAAGGGCACGACCTGCAAAACATCGTGCTCGTTGGACATAGCTACGGCGGACTAACAATCACAGGTGTCGCGCTAAAGATTCCGCATCGAATCAAGCAATGCATCTATGCGACTGCGCTAGTCCCGCCCGAAGAGGGCAGCTTGGCAGATGAATTTCCGCGACTGGTGACGCCCGCGATGGCCGACGGGATGCAACAAATCGACGGCGGAGTGTCCTCAATGATGAACGCCGAGTACTTCCGCAGCGCCTTTATACAGGATGCGTCACGCGATCTGCAGGACTTCGTTTTTGCTGCGCTGGTTCCCGAAGCGATGTTGCCAATGGCCGATCGAGTACCGATGAAGGAATTCTATGCACTTGATATTCCGACCAGCTATGTGATCTGCGAAGACGATCTGAGTACTGGGAGATCCCGCCGCATGGCATCCGGGATTCTCCGGACGACTGCGCAGCCCAACGACGAAAAGTCTTAAACACTGCGGTCACGAGCTGATGTTCACGCAGCCCATCGCAACTGCGCACGCGCTTATAGAATTAGCTAACGTCTGAGTTCGCCTTAATGACGGGCACAGTCGGGCAGCTTGCGTCATCGGCAAGCGTCTGCGATAAGGCGGATTGCGCCGCAATCGAGCGGTTGCCGATAAGTCAGGAGCGTACGAAGCATGAAGCTGTATAACATGAATCTCTCGAATTTTGCGACCAAATCACGAATCGTGATCTTCGAAAAGGGTCTCAATATCGAGATGTCCGATATCCCGGGCGGAAACCCGAAATCTTCCGAATATCTAAAGCTCAACCCATTGGGGAAGATCCCCAGCCTCGACGCCGATGGCACTATGATTCTCGAATCCGAGATAATCAATGAGTACCTCGAAGAGAAGTTCCCAATCCCGGCGCTGCTCCCCAAGACCCCTGAAGCTCGCGCACACGTACGGCTGCTGACACGCTTGCACGATCTATATCTGGATCCGCCGCTGCGCGCTCTTTTTGGCCATCTCAATCCGAAAAATCGCGACGAAAAGGTTGTAAATGAGAAATTGTCCGAACTACAGGGTCGGCTGGATCTGCTCGAAACAATGCTCGCCTCGCCGGGCAATTTCGCCACCGGTGCGGAATTCACGCTGGCCGACTGCGCTTTAGCTCCTACTATGTTTTTCGTAACCAATATGTTGCCCGGATTCGGCGCCAAGCCTCCGCTCGAAAGTCGCCCCAAGTTGACGGCGTGGTGGACCAAGGTTCAGACCCGTCCCTCGGTAAGCAAGGCCTTGGGCGAAATGGGCGTAGCGCTCAAAGCGATGATGGGAGGTTGAGCGACCCGCCTAAGATTGATTCTTGTCGAAATAATCAAAGGGCGCGATACAGGTCAGTCGCGCCCTTTCGTTTTTCAAATTGATGACCGCGGATAAAGAAGGGCCGGGCTGTCGTAGTATCCGGAGACTGGGGAAATCTGCGGAAAACAACCCGGCCGAATTGGGGACAAGGCGCTGATGCTCTCGGGGAAGATGAACAGCGCACCCGTTCAAAAAGCAATAACTGCGCCTTTCAAATAATAGTTAATTGGTCTCCCGATCTGAAAAAAAATTAGCATTCTGCAAAAATGCTTAGCCGCAAGTCTAAGCAAAATTGGCAATTGTAGTAGAAGTCACCAGACATGATGACTAAAGGACGCTAAGCCTAAGATGTTCTTCACTTTCTCGAAATGCAAAACACCTAACCTCTGATTCAGATCATGAGCCGAATGATTATTCTCTTGCGTAATGCAATCTGACTAGGATTGAGTGCGAGATGCCCCTATGTTAATTGCATGAGGGCCTTCGGGGCGTAGCGCAGCCTGGTAGCGCACCTGTCTTGGGCACAGGGGGTCGCCGGTTCAAATCCGGCCGTCCCGACTCGCGCCAGTAGCTCAGGTGGACAGAGCAACGGCCTTCTAAGCCGTGGGTCAGGGGTTCGAGTCCCTTCTGGCGCGCCAACGATACGCTATGAAAGATTGTGCGCGCGGATGGTGAGTGTAGCTCAGCATGGCAGAGCACCGGGTTGTGGCCTCGGTGGTCGAGGGTTCAAATCCCTTCACTCACCCCATCCATCCTGCTATTGAGATTAGTCCTTTTGCGGTGGGCCGTTAGCTCAGTTGGTAGAGCAGCTGACTCTTAATCAGCGGGTCTGGAGTTCGAGTCTCCAACGGCCCACCAGTAAATCAGGTAGATTAAAGAGTATTTGGCGCAATGCCCGCAAGATTCGACAGTTGGTAGCCGATTAGGTAACCAATCGGTCAACCTGGCTAATACCCCGACGTAATCAACGCCACTAACCTGGATCGACCCAGGCGAAACACCCTACGCTGCACCCGACCGGAGTTATCTCTAACCCGTGAGATTCAACGCTCTACAATGCCGCCAAGTCTTACGTGGAAGCGGCTATGGAGCTGCTCGCTAGTACCAGACCCTAAGCTAACGCCGCAAACCCTTGACGGCTTCACGGGTTGGTCACGCTCTGACACCGTTTTCGTCCGCGAAATCGGCAGTTGCCGTTTTATTGTCACGAATATTTTGAATACCGAAAGCTGGTACACGGGCTCGCCGAATATCAGGTTTATATTCAAGCGCTAAGAACAGAGCCTTATGCGTCCGCCATATCGGGCTGGTGAGCACATCCCGGGGTGGCCGAATAATCGAGATTGAGGAACTAGCGGACAGCGTGCTCTGGCAGCTGGCTGACAAACTCCAGGCCTTCGGGTTTGACGAAGCGGAATTTGAAAGCATTTTCAAAGAATTTGAGGCGGACCTGGAGCGCGATTACGCGGAGATCACGGCAATCGCGCCGCTTCCTGGTCTCAAGTTTGACGGCCCCTCGATCTCCCTCGGGCAGAATTTTGATCTCGTGAAACTTGAAGACGACGATCAAATCAGATGTCTGCGCCTCTCGATCTATCATTCTTTCAATATGGGAGGTGGGTTCGGCGAACGACAACTGCGGGCTGCGATACCGGTTTCGCGAAATGAAATCGTTCGGCGAATCGACGACTGCCCCACGCGCGTCAAACTCCGAAGCGGACATGACTGACGTCCACTTTTTGCGCGTGCTCCACCTACTCAGGCTCTTCAAGCGCGGAACCATTTCGATCCCGGGATTTGTCGTTTATAGCAGACACCTTCTGGGGGACGCGTTCCTAGACTGGAAGGCACTTGGGCGCGACCGACCTTCACGGCAACAATTATGTCACTCACCAGCCGCAGAGGTTGATTCATTCATCGAACTCTGGAGGGTTCCAGCATGTTGGTGCTCTTGAGATGCTTATGGTGTTGGCGTGGGAAGCGGTAGAAACTCAGCGTTTCTTCCAGGTTCTCCTCGACCCAGGTGGTAAGCCGCGGGTATTTGCCTGTCCACCGCGCCAGCCAGGCAGCCAGATCATGGCGTGCTTCGGCCAAATCGCGGCGGGCATAAAGCCAGCGCAGCTCTTGCAGACAATCGTCGTCCATCTTGCGCGGTAAATAGTCCAGGGCGTTGCGCAGGAAATGCACGTAACAACGCTGCCAGACGGCTTGGGGCAAGACTTCACGAATGGCCGCCTTAAGTCCCGCATGATCATCGGAGACCACCAGCTCCACGCCGTTCAGCCCGCGCGCCTGTAGGCCGCGCAGGAACTCGCTCCAGCTCGAACGGCTTTCCCGCTTGGCAAGTTCCACCCCGAGAATTTGGCGCCGGCCGTCCCAGTCGATACCGATGGCAATCAGCACGGCCTGGCTGACAATCACCCCGGCCTCACGCACCCGCTCATAGCGGGCATCGACGATCAGGTAAGGAAAGGCTTCGGGTAAAGGCCGCGCGGCGAATTGGGCCAGGCTCTGGTCCAGGCGTTTATTGATCGTGCTGATGGCAGACGCCGAAAAACTATGCCCGCATAACTCCTCGGTGATCGCCTTGACCTTACGCGTCGAGACCCCTTGCACGTACATCTCCGCCAATGCTGCCACCAATGCTCGTTCCGAACGCTGATAGCGCTCGAACAGCTCGGTCGAAAACTGTCCGCTGCGATCCTGCGGTATGCGCAGTTCCAGCTTGCCCACCCGCGTGATCAAGCTGCGCCCGTAATCGCCAGAACGATAACCCTTGCGTCCCGCCGTGCGTTCGCTTTTGGCTGCCCCCAGCACTTCCGTCATCTCCGCTTCCAGTACTTCCTGCAGCGTCGCCCGGATCAGCTGGCGCAGAAACTCCCGGTCGTTGCCGGCCAATGCTTTTAAATCGACTTTTTCAGCCTTATGCTTGTTCGTGGTCATGGTGTGCATCCTCGTCAAAGAATTCGGTGACGTTGCGCATCACCCGCATACCATGACCTTTTCTCTCGTGCGATTTTGCTGAACCTTCAAAACACTACCCGGGACTGCCGATTATCCGCGTCGATTGTGATCTGGGACTTATCTGTGAGCAAGTGTTGGAAGACGCCCGGAGCGCTCATCCCAACAAGGTTTTCGCGATCAGCAAAACCGGTGACCTGCGGGGGAACTGGGATCAGGAGCAACTGATCCGGGTCGCTTCAAACCTCTTCGGAAATGCCGCCGTTCATGGCCGGAGTCCGGGCATTCAGATCGAAGTACATGGCGAATCCGCCGAGATTATGCTGAAAGTCACCAATCAGGGTGACCCGATTCCGCCGGACAAGCTGAACTCGATCTTTGACCCACTGGTGCGCGACGCATCCGAGCCGTCTTCACTCTCCAGTGGACTCGGGCTCGGGCTGTTCATCGTGCGGGGGATTGTCCGGGCGCACCGCGGAACAGTTACAGTTACGTCCTCGCAGGAGAGCGGTACCGCTTTTACGGTCCGCCTCCCACGCTAGCCGGATCGCTCTCCAAACGTCCCTACCCACGTCTGGCCGTCGGCTAACAAACATCTAACGACGGCTCGCTTAATTACGGTGAGTTCATCCTTTTATTGTCAACTATTGATTAACGAAAGGGCGTGCGGGGAGTCGGGTCGGACTGGCGCCAATCATCAGCGTGGCTGCGCGTCCGCCCCTGGGCGTCGGGACAAACTCAATGGTATATGATCCGCCAGTTCCCAATAGCCCAACGGTTTCACACGCGCGTTGCCGAAATTATACTGCAATGAAAGCTCGGATGCGGGAGTCTCGAAATTATTGAGGTAATTACACCGAAATTCCTCGTCATGCTACCGTCGTTCTCGCTCTTATTCTCGAATTCGCCTATGGTACCATAGCTCGGGTGCGGTGTCCGGTGCTGGGCGTCACGGGCGTGAAGATATTTTATCTGGCAATCAGAAGCGGAGGAATTCTAATGCGAGGCAAACTACTTTCGGCATTAATTTTGGTAATGACGGTCGCGCTTTCGTTCGGGGTTCAGGAAGCGAAAGCGGTAACAGCGACCACCAAGAAGTTCACTGCCACCACGGGAGGTACCGTAGTATCGATTGACGTTGACAATACTTTGTGTACAGCACCGGATGGCGTGACGATCTGTTCTGTACTCCCGCTTTATTTCAATTATACGGGAAGATCAATCAATGGAATCGGCAATATAGCCTTTTCTTATAGCGGGCAGTCCACTGCCGAGATCACGCCGACAGCCGGTACTGGATGTTTGATCGACCCCACCGTCGCAAGCTGTACTTTGGGCACTTCGACCGATGCTTGCGCGTTCACCGTTACTAGTGGGAATTACACGAACCAACAAACCATTGTGGGAAACAGAAGCCAAAACTTCCTAGTCGGCTCTGTTAGTAGCGGTAGTAGTCTCTGCGTGGACTTCAGCTCAGCTCCCTATAACTTCTCCGGTACGATCAATGCCACGATCGACAGCGGGGTCGGAACTTTCACCGGTTTCACCGGCAGCTTTATCGAAACTCTCACTGGCCAGTTCACGACCACTGGTATGTTGAATCCCGCTTTCGGCTGGTTTACTGCCACGATCGCTGGCAGCCAGACAACTGGAGCGGTAGCGGTTACTCAGTCAAAGTAAGACATTTATGAGGCCGAGCACCCGGCCTCTAAAGCATCCTGGCTAATTTCTCGAAAAGAATTCAGCTGGTGATCAATTACTTTTCTGAATAAGCCCACGTCTTGATTAGATGATGCGCGATCGCGATCGGTGGGGGCACGCGGATACCGCCGATCGGCCTGCCGGCGATTAGCTCACGCGCGAGCGGGCGCTCCAGCCAGCGCAGCTCCGCCAGCTCGTTCTGATCCGGCTTGGCGTCGCGAATAGCAGCCTTAGCGAAGCATCCAATCATCAGCGACGAAGGAAAGGGCCACGGCTGAGTGGCATAATAAGTTACATCGCGCACTCTGACCGAGGCTTCCTCCATCAGTTCGCGTGCAACCGCTTCTTCGATCGTTTCGCCCGGCTCGACGAAACCCGCGAGTGCGGAGAACATCCCGGGTGGAAACTGCTTGCCGCGCCCGACCAGACAGGCATCGCCTTCAATTGCGAGCATGATGACCACGGGATCGACGCGAGGGAAATGTTCGGCTTTGCATTCGCCGCACAGCCGCCGGTAGCCGGCATCCATGATTTGCGTCGGTGCGCCGCAGCGCGGACAGAAGCCGTGCCGATTATGCCAATCGATCAGAGCTTTGGCCTGCGCCAAGATCGCGGCGTCTTTAGGTGAGACCATCTGCGCAGCAGTTCGCGCTTCAGTGAAGGCGCCGCGTCCGGCGAGTGGGCCTTGCTTGACGGAGTCAGCGACTTGAGAAACGTCGAGTGCGAAAAGGGCTGTTTCACCGTCGAGGCCGAGAAAGATGCAGGCCGCTTCGGGTCCGGCAAGCGGGTCGATGACGGACGGCGGCAAAAAGGCCAGCGCGGGCCCCGCGGTCAGAGCTTCGGTAAGCAGCGGCTCCAGACGCCGCAGCGGGAGGATGCGCGAAGAAGGATCACACCGGCGGGACGCAATCCAATCCGGATCGGTGCGTTTTTCGCTGGCACGATTAAGAGGATTGCCGGTAAAGGGGATCATGCGAAGTTCTCCGAAAGTGATCGGGCAACAGTTTTGCGCGCGCGACTCGCCCTCACACTAACGTGGTTTCCCGCCGGAATGCACGCTCAGGGGCGAGTCGCTCGTTTTGCGCTAGGTGAACCCGTGGTTTTGTTTGCAAACTGCCGGTCGTAGTGCAAACTTTCAGACACGTTAGAAATCGAAATTCTGGTTAAAGTGAGGCGACCATGAGCGGCTACACAATAATCGATGTCGATACGCATGTAACTGAAACCCCGGACCTGTGGACCAGCCGGGCGCCCGCACGCATGCGCGACCAAGTGCCTCGGATCGAAACCGAAAGTAATGGACGCATGTCGTGGGTAGTTGGCGGCAAGTCGATGTTGGCGAATCCCGGAATGACGGCGACCGCCGGCGCGGGAAGCTTCAAGCAATCCGCCGAGGACTTTCGAGGAGATGCATCCAGGCGCATACGATGCCAAGGCGCGCCTGCAAGTTACATGGACCAGATGGGTATCTGGGCGATGGTGATGTATCCGAACGTCGGCGGCTTCGGCGCGCAGCAATTCCTGAAACTGGGCGATCCCGAGCTGATGCTGACTTGCGTGCAGATTTACAATGATTGGCAAACCGAGTGGGCGTCGGCTGACTCGCGCCGCCTGCTGCCGATCACTTCATTGCCGTTCTGGGATGTCGATGCGTCGGCTGAAGAGATTCGACGTTGTGCGGCGATGGGACATCGAGGGAATCCTGTTCACTGGCGAACCCCAATATTGGGGGCAGCCGCTGCTCGGCGACCCTCACTGGAATCCACTGTGGGAGGTCGCGGTCGAGCTCAATCTACCGATCAGCTTCCATATCGGTTCGGGCAATATGGAGGAAGGGCTCCTGCAGAACCGGATGGCGGCATATGGCCGGATGGCGGCGTTTACCGAACTTGCGGTCGATATCTTTCTGCGTAACGGCATTCAGCTAAATGATCTATCTGATGTCGGGAGTGCTGGCTCGCTATCCGCAAGATCAAGTTTATCTCAGTCGAGAGCGGCATCGGCTATATTCCTTTCCTGCTCGAAGCGATGGACTATCAGTTCAAGGGCAACGATGTGGCGGAGGAGCATCCGGAGTTTGACCGGCTGCCATCAGAGTATTTCGCGCGGAATGTCTATGCCTGTTATTGGTTCGAGCAGATTGCGCCACGGCGGCTGATCGATAAAATCGGCGCGGATAATATCCTCTTCGAGACCGATTTTCCGCATCCGACGTCGCTTTATGGCGACGAGGTCCATCGGCGAATCAAGAGTGGCCTCGCCGATTGTGAAGAGCCGGTGCGACGCAAGATTCTGTGGGAGAACGGACAGCGATTGTACAAGGTCGAGGCGCCCACCGCGGCCGACGAGGCGAAGCAGGCGGCATAGCACGACTATCGAATCGGCGGAGTCAGCCGGGTGCTGGCTCCGCCTGAACAAATAAGCGGGGGAATTGCGGGATTGGAGCAGTATTGGAAAGTATCCGCGCTTTTAATCCGGTCAACTATTCCCTGCAAGGGCCACGCAGGAACGATGTCTGCGGGCCACTGTCAAAGCATTCGCCACAATCGTTACCGCCATAATAGTCAGCGGATGCTTTGCTGTCGGCCCCAATTTCAAGCGACCCGCGGCGCCAGTCGCGACTCAATGGAATACCGCCGATCCCTCGATTAAGACCAGCCGAGAGGAATATCGGGACTGGTGGACGGTCTTCAACGATCCGGCACTGACCCGGCTGGTTAATCTGGCCTATCGACAGAACCTCACATTACAGGTCGCGGGCGTTCGGGTGCTCGAGGCGCGAGCGCAACTGGGAATCGCGATCGGCGAATTCTATCCGCAACAACAAGTCGCCAGCGCGTCACTCAGTTACAATCGTATCCCACTCTCCCTGCCTTATATCCTGAACAGCAATACTTACTGGAGCGATTCGTTCGGCGCGCAGGCGGCATGGGAGATCGATATATGGGGTAAATTGCGCCGGGCGATCGAATCCTCGGATGACGCATTCCTCGCGTCGGTCGCCAATTACGACGACGCTCTAGTCAACTCTAATCGGAGACGTCGCGAGCGCGTATGTCCAAATTCGCACGCTCGAAACTCAAATTGCGATCGCAAAGGACAATGTTGAAAGACAAAAGACTGCGTTGAAGATTGCCAACTCGCGATTCCATTACGGTACCGCGACCAAGCGCGACGTTTATCAGGCAGAAACCGTCCTCGGCGCCACTGAGGCAACCGTCCCTCAACTGACTATTCAGCTGACGCAAGCGCGCAACGCTCTCAGTGTTTTACTGGGACTCCCACCGGGAGAAACAAGTGACGTACTGGCGGGAACTTCCGGAATACCAACTGCGCCGGCGAATGTAATAGTCGGCATTCCGGCGGATCTGCTGCGCCGCCGTCCTGATATCCGCGGGGCCGAGCTCCAGGCTGCCGCACAATGCGCGCAGATTGGTTTCGCCAAAGCCGACCTGTTCCCGGCATTTACCTTACTGGGTAATATCGGCACTGTTGCGAGTAACGTGAATCACGCCTCGCTGGCCGACGTGTTTTCATCGAGCAGTCTGGTTTTCAGCGCCGGTCCGGCAGTACAGTGGAACATTCTGAATTACGGACAGATCACGAATAATGTGCGTCTCCAGGACGCCAAGTTTCAAGAAGCGATACTCGACTACCAGAATACCGTCTTGACGGCTCAACAGGACGTCGAGAACGGGATCACCACCTTCGTCGAATCACGCCGTCAGACCATTTTTCTCAACCAGAGCGTTGCGGGCGCTCAGGGTGCGCTGCGAATTGCCTTGATTCAGTATCGGCAGGGCACCGCCGATTTCACAACAGTGCTTACCGCCGAGCAGAACCTCTATCAGGCGCAAAATAATCTGGCATTGGCGACCGGCAGTATCGCGCTGGGATTGATTGCTACCTATCGGGCACTGGGCGGTGGCTGGCAGATTCGCGACGGGCATAACTTCATCCCGAAGCAGACCCGCACTGAGATGACCTCGCGAACCAATTGGGGAACGCTATTAACGCCGGACCTCTCGCGACCGCAAGCGCCGGGCCTGCCGTCGCCCTCGGATCGCGCGAAGCCGCCGCTTGGAGTCCCTGAGTTCTGAGGATCCCCTTGATGCGCCGCGCTAAGAATTTCAATCCTGTTCGCCTGCTCATGGAGCTATGCCGTAGATCTCGTTCGTCGATAGTCATTGCAGTCCTGTCATTTGGGTTCGTTGCGGGATGTGAGAAGCCGGCCACGCCCCCGCCCTTGCCGGTCGTCACCGTCGAACGTCCAGTAGTGCAGTCGGTAACTGACTATCTTGAATTCACTGGCAATACAGCCGCAACTGACTCGGTGACGCTGGTTGCACGGGTCGAGGGTTACTTGCAATCGGTCCATTTTGTTGATGGTTCCGTGGTCCATAAGGGAGACCTGCTCTTCACGATCCAGCAGGATCAATACAAAGCTCAGCTGCAACAAGCGCAGGCGCAGGTCGCCGCTCAATCTGCAGCGCTTTGGCATGCCAAGCAGGAATTTGCTCGCTACTCGAATCTCCTCCGCGAAGACGCCGCGACTCAGACCGACGTAGATCACTGGCATTATGAGCGTGACGCGGCGCAGGCCGGATTGATTGGCGCGCAGGCGCAGGTCGAGCTTGCCGCGTTGAATCTCGGCTATACTTCTGTGACCGCGCCGTTCAGCGGACGGATCGGCCGCCATTTAGTGAATCCCGGCAATGTGGTCGGCGCGATGGGCCAGCAGACCTCGCTCGCCCAGATCGATCGAATCGATCCGCTGTACGTCTATTTCACGATCAACGAGCGCGATCTGTTACGGATTCTTTCGCGGCAGAAGGTGATGCCGATGACCCCGCTCGCTGCCCGCGCGATTCCGGCCTATTTCGGCCTGTCGGATGAAAAGGATTTCCCGCACGCGGGTCAGCTTGATTTCGCCTCGATCAGCGTATCGCCGACGACCGGAACCTTGCAGCTTCGCGCGATTTTTCCTGAACCATTCGTTCACGGTACTACCCGGTCTCTTCGTGCGCGTTCGCGTACCGGCTGAGCAGCGGCGTGACGCTTTGACGGTTCCGGGCAGCGCGCTCAGCTTCGATCAGCAGGGCGAATATCTGCTCGTCGTCAATAATCAGAATGTTGTCGAGCGCCGTAGTGTCAAAAGCGGCGCGCAGGTCGGCGATAGCCTCGTGATCGAAGACGGATTGAAGCCCGACGATCGGATAATTGTCGAAGGCCTCTTGCAAGCGATCCCGGGACGTACCGTCGAACCGCAGCAAGCTACCGCCCGTAAATCCGGCCAAGCGCCTCTCGCGGGGGGCTGAGCGAACAATTGGCGGGGGTTCAGCGTGTCGAAGTTTTTCATCGAGCGACCAATTTTCGCCAACGTGATCGCGATCGTGACGATCGTGCTCGGCGCGGTCTGCCTGTTGCGGCTGCCGATAACTGAATATCCTGAGATTGTCCCACCGACGATTCGCGTCAGTACCAATTATCCGGGAGCGAGTGCCGAGGTAGTTGCAGCGACAGTCGGAATCCCGATCGAGCAAGGCGTCAACGGCGTCGAGGGTTCACTCTATGCCCAATCGACCAGCGGCAGTGACGGCAGCTACACGCTCACGATTACCTTCGCAGTCGGCACCAATTTGAACGCGGCGATCGCGCTCGTTCAGAATGCCGTCAATGGCGCGCTTTCACAGTTACCCGACGCGGTCCAAACGCAGGGCATTACCGTGCAGAAAGTCAGCACTAATGTACTGCTGATCGGCAGCCTCTATTCTGATGACAACCGCTTCGACGAAACTTTTCTGAGCAACTACGCAATTATCAACCTGCAGAACCCGATCGCGCGACTACCCGGCGTCGGGCAAGTCCAGATTCTCGGCGCGGGACCTTACGGAATGCGTATCTGGCTCGATCCCGTCAAGCTAAAAGCTTACGGGCTGACCGTGCTCGATGTCCAAAATGCCGTGCAGAATCAGAATGTGCAGGTAGCATCGGGACAGCTCGGTGGCCCGCCAGTACCTTCGAACCAAATGTTCCAATTTACGGTCACGACGATGGGCCGGCTTTCCGACGTCTCGCAGTTCGAGAACATCATCGTGAAGTCGCAGCCGCCTTCGCAGTGACCCTGCCGCCTCATCCACCGTCAATGAAGTCAACCAGACCGCAGCGGTAGTGCGCATCCGCGATATCGCGAAGGTCGAACTGAGTCAGCAGGAATTCACAACTTTCTCCGGTCTCAGCGGCAAGCACGCCGCACAGATGAATGTCTACACACTGCCTGGCGCCAATGCACTGCGCGTTGCGAAAGAAGTGCGCGGGTTGATGGCCCAGATGAGTCGGAAATTTCCAGCGGGTCTGAAATATACGGCCTTGCTGGACACCTCCACTTTTGTCGAGGAGTCGATCCACGAGGTCTACAAGACATTATTCGAGGCGGGCGTCCTGGTCCTGATCGTGATCCTGGTCTTCCTCCAGGACTGGCGGGCCATGCTGGTCCCGGCCACCACCGTCCCGGTGACGATCATCGGCGCCTTCGCCGCGATGGTCGCGCTCGGCTTCACGGTCAACCTGCTCACCCTCTTCGGCCTGATCCTGGCCATCGGGATCGTGGTCGACGACGCGATCGTGATCGTCGAGAACGCCGTCCACCACATCGACCACGAGCAGCTCCCGGCCAAGGAGGCCGACCATCCAGGCGATGGGCGAGGTGATCGGGCCGGTCATCGGCATCACCCTGGTCCTCATGGCCGTCTTCCTGCCGACCGCCTTCCTGCCCGGGATCACCGGCCAGCTCTACCGCCAGTTCGCCCTGACCATCGCCGCCACCGCGGTCATCAGCGCGATCAACGCCGTGACGCTCAAGCCCGCTCAGTGTGCGGTATATCTGAGCACGGCCCAAGGACTACCGAGTCAACTGGTTCTATGCCGGGCTTCAACCGCGGTCTATGACCGCTTTCGAGGCAGCGCTATATCGGCGATCGTCGCCCGCATGGTCCGCCATCACCTTCGCCGATGATCGCACTGTTCTTCGTCGTGGTGGGCGCCGCGGCGATGACGGTTCACCCAGCTGCCGACCGGCTTTCCTCCCGATCGAGGACCAGGGCTATTGCGCTCGTGGTAGCGCAATTACCGGCAGGCGCCGCACAACCCAGGGTTCGCGAGCTCGCCAATCGGATCAATGCAGTGCTCAAGGCCGTTCCCGGTATCAAAGGCTGGATCACCAGCGGCGGATTTTCCGACCCGGACGGAGCGAATCTGTCCAATGTGATAACGGAATACGTCATGTACGAGGATTGGGGTAAACGGTCAGTTTCCCGCTCCCAGCCGATGATTATTGCCGATTTACGTGAGAGGCTTCGAGCGATCCGCATAGCTGAATTCGACGTGCTGATTCCGCCGCCGATCGCGGGGCTTGGGCAAGCCGGCGGGTTTCAGATGATGGTCGAAGATCGCACGGGCGTGGGTCTCGGGGAGTTGGCGAAAGCGACACAAGCCGTGCTGCTCGCGTCCGATAAGCAACCTGCGCTCCGTGACGTAAACACGACTTTCAACGCGAGCAGCCCGCAGCTTCAACTTGACATCAATCGCACAATGGCCGAATCGCTGGGCGTGCCCATCAATAATATTTTCGATACGCTGGAAACCTATCTTAGGTTCGACTTACGTCAATCTCTTCAACAAGTTTAATCAGAGCTTTCAAGTACGGATGCAGGCCGGGGCGGATTACCGGCGCGGCTTCTCTGATATTGCAAATCTTTACGTCAGCAATCGCACCGGTGACATGGTTCCGCTCGGCGCAGTACTCGATATTCATCGCGTGCTCGGCGCTGAGTTGATCACCCGTTATAACATGTATCCGGCCGCGTCGATAATCGGTCAGCCTGCGGCGAGTTTCAGCTCGGGTCAGGCGCTCAGCAGTATGGAGAAAGTCGCAGAGTCCAGCTTGCCGCTCGGGATGGGCTACAACTGGACGGGCCTCTCCTATCAAGAGAAGCTGATTGGCAATCAGGCCTACTTCATCTTCGCCCTATCGATCACGCTGGTATTCCTCGTGCTCGCCGCGCAATACGAGAGTTGGGCCGATCCCGCCGCGGTGGTTCTGACCGTCCCGATGGCGCTGCTGGGCGTAGTTGTCGCACTGATCATGCGCGGCTTCGCCAGCGATCTTTATACGCAAATCGGTTTAGTCCTAATGATCGCGCTGGCTGCCAAGAATGCGATTTTAATTGTTGAGTTTGCCCGTGAGCTCAAGGAACAGGGGATGTCTGCCGCTGATGCCGCGGTCGAGGCGACGCGCCGCCGCTTCAGACCGATCTTGATGACTTCGATCGCCTTCATCCTCGGGGTCGTACCGCTGATGACTGCGACGGGCGCCGGCGCGGCGAGCCAGCAATCGCTTGGGACGGTGGTATTCGGCGGGATGCTCGCCTCGACTCTGCTCGCGATCCCGTTCGTCTCGGTCTTTTACATACCTGGCTGAGCAAATCAGCGAAAGATTCTCGACGACGACCGAACGATCGCAGCATTCCTCCTGATTAATCGCAAGTCCGGTCATGAGGCGATTGACTGAGTAATCTTTGAAACGCTGCGGCTGACGTAATGTCCCGATTCTTTATTGAGCGTCCGATTCTCGCGAATGTTATCGCGATCGTCACGGTCCTGCTCGGCGCGGTATGCCTCTACTCGCTGCCGGTTGCGCAGTACCCGCAGATCGTCCCGCCGACCATTCAGGTGAGCACCAGCTATGCGGGCGCGAGCGCGCAGACCGTCGCCAATACGATTGGGATTCCCATCGAACATTCAGTGAATGGCGTCGAAAATTCGTATCTACATGCAATCGACCAGCGGCAGTGACGGTAGCTATGTACTGACGGTTACGTTCGCGATCGGAACCAATCTCGAATACGTCATTGGCGCTTGTTCAAAATGCGGTCAATAGCGCCTTGCCCCAATTACCACAGGCGGTCCGCGCGCAGGGAGTGAACGTGCGCAAGGTCAGCACGAATATCCTGCTGATCGAGAGTCTGTACGCAGACGACGATCGTTTCGATCCCACTTTTCTGAGCAACTACGCAATTATCAATTTACAGAATCCAATTGCACGGCTGCCCGGCGTCGGCCAAGTCCAAATTTTCGGCGGCGGTCCGTACAGCATGCGCGTGTGGCTCGATCCCGAGAAGCTCAAGGCCTATGGTCTCACCGTATCGCAAGTGCAGGACGCGATTCGCCATCAGAATATCCAGGTCGCCTCGGGACAATTGGGCGGACCACCGGCAGCCACTAATCAGTTATTCCAATTCACCGTGAATGTTATGGGGCGACTATCGGATGTCGGCGAATTCGAGAACATCATCGTGAAGTCGCAGCCGCCTTCGAGTGACCCTGCCGCTTCATCCACCGTCAATGAAGTCAACCAGACCGCAGCGGTAGTGCGCATCCGCGATATCGCGAAGGTCGAACTGAGTCAGCAAACCTATTCCGTGTTCTCCGGCCTAAGCGGAAAGAAGACTGCGCATATCGCGATATTCGCGCTGCCGGGTGCAAACGCCCTCGACGTGGCCGCTGAGACTCGCGCTCTGATGATGCAGATGAGTCGGACTTTTCCTGCCGGTCTCAAATACGTGACGCTCTACGACACCACAGAGTTCATCAACCAATCGATACACGGGGTATATACGGCATTATTCGAGGCGGGGCTTCTGGTGCTGCTGGTGATCATGGTCTTCCTGCAGAACTTCCGTGCGATGCTGGTGCCGGCCACCACCGTCCCGGTCACCATCATCGGGGCCTTCGCCGCCATGGCGCTGCTCGGCTTCACGGTCAATCTGATGACGCTCTTCGCCCTGATCCTGGCCATCGGGATCGTAGTCGATGACGCCATCGTGATCGTCGAGAACGCCTCGCACTATATCGAGCAGGGCCTTACCCCCAAAGACGCCGCCATCCAGGCCATGCGCGAACTGACCGGCCCGGTGCTCGGCATCACCTTGGTGCTCACTGCGGTCTTCCTGCCGGCCTCGTTCCTGCCCGGCATCACCGGCCAGATGTTCCGCCAGTTCGCTTTAGTAATTGCCGCTACCGCGATCATCAGCGCGATCAATGCTTTGACGCTCAAGCCCACTCAATGTGCGCTATATCTGAAAGCACGGCCCAAGGACTACCGGGTCAACTGGTTCTATGCCGGATTCAACCGGGTCTATGCCGCTATCGAGCAGCGCTATATCGGCGTAGTCGCCCGCATGGCCCGCCATCCCTACGCCATGGCCGCACTGTTCTTCGTTGTGGTCGGCGATCGCGGGTGCGGCATTCTCGGTCTATCCGACTACTCTGGTGCCGCTCGAAGATCAGGGCTTCTGCATCGTAATCGCACAACTGCCGGCAGGGGCTTCGCAGCCGCGCGTGCGCGGCATAGCTTCGCGAATTGACGCAATTCTCAAATCAGCCAATGGCATTAAAGGATGGGTGACGATCGGCGGTTATTCGGCGCTTGATAGCGCGAAGCTCTCAACGGCAATCACCACATTCGTGATGTACGATGATTGGGACAAGCGCCCGGCCAGTTTTTCGCAGGTCACCGAGCTTCAGCAGCTGCAAAAGGAATTTCTGTCAATTACTGACGCGCAAATCAGGGTGCTGCCGCCCTCCCCGATTCCGGGTCTGGGTAATGCCTTTGGCTTTCAGATGGTCATCGAAGACCGTGCCGGCGCCGGGCTCGGCGAGCTACAGAAGGCAGTACAAGGGTATTAGGCATCGCATACAACCGTCCCGGGTTCCTGCGCGTTGGATTCACCACCTTCAACGCGAGCAGTCCGCAGCTTTATCTCGACATTAATCGTACGATGGCCCATTCGCTCGGCGTCGATACAATCAGATTTCAGCCGCCCTGCAAACTTATCTTGGCTCGACCTATATCAATCTCTTTAACAAGTTCAACCAAAGCTTTCAGGTGCGGGTCCAGGCGCAGGAGGACTATCGGCGTCAACTCGATGATATCGGCGATCTGTACGTAGCTAATCAGTCGAAAGAGATGGTTCCGCTGGGCAGCTTGATCGACATTCGGCGGGTAGCCGGCTCCGAACTCGTCACGCGTTACAATCTCTATCCCGCTGCGACGCTCACGGGTATCCCGATGCCGTCGTTCAGCTCAGGCGAGGCGCTCGAGTTTATGGAACGGACCGCCGACGCCAACCTGCCGCATGGAATGGCGTACGAATGGAGTGGGTTGTCATATCAGGAAAAGCTGATCGGTAATCAAGCGATCTTTATCTTTGCGCTTTCAATTACTCTGGTTTTTCTCGTGCTCGCCGCACAATACGAAAGCTGGACCGATCCTGCGGCGGTCATACTCACCGTCCCGATGGCGTTGGCGGGGATCATGATCGCGCTGGTGCTGCGGCGTTTCCCGATCGACCTGTACACACAAATCGGCCTCGTCTTACTGATCGCTCTGGCTGCCAAGAACGCAATCTTGATCGTCGAGTTCGCCCGCGAGCTCAAGGAATCCGGGATGTCCACTGCTGATGCTGCAGTTGAAGCCGCACGCCGGCGCTTTCGGCCCATCCTGATGACTTCGATCGCCTTTATTCTCGGCACCGTGCCGTTGATGACTGCGTCAGGTGCGGGCGCCGCCAGCCAACAGTCACTGGGCACCGTGGTAGTTGGTGGGATGCTCGCCTCAACCCTGTTAGCAATCCCGTTCGTGCCGGTCTTTTACATCATCGTACACGATGTCGCAGGCAAGCTCCGGCGCACGTAATCACTTTGTTATGCTTCAATTGCAGTTATGAAATTCGCCTCATGACCACTTCGCAGCGCGGGCTTTGCCGCCCGGTCCACTATAGACGGCGGTAAAGCCCGGCTCGCGCGCAAACTTGATATGCGGCATTCTGTCGCAGAGCGCCTTCCATGCGGCTATTAGTTCGTCCTCAGCGCGATAATCGAATGGGTCTTGCAAGATCTTTTCGTCCGCCCCGTCCGGTGGCAGCGGATGCTGATTGAGCCATCGCGCGGTCTGCGCAAGACCATCCGCGGGCCTCACAACGTCCTTATAACCGAGCTGATTCTTCAACTTCGATAAATCGAGCACTCGATGCGTAGTCCAGGGCTGTGCGAGTAATGGACGCGACGGAATAGCCATATCCCAAGGCATCGAAATGATTTCCAGTTCGTGACCAAGAGCCCGCGCAATGATCTCGATCCACTGGCGTAGTGTGAGCAGATGCTCGTCGCCGACGTTATAGATTTGTCCCGCCGCGGCATCAGGATGATCAACTGCAAGCAATAGCGCGTGCGCTGCATTCTCGACGTGGGCGCAATGATTCAGGCTCAGTCCATTATCCGGCACTATGATGGTACGCCGGCCATCGCGGATGCGTCGGACGACGCACCACTCGCGCGGCGCGATCTGATAAGGACCGTAAAGAAACGGATAGCGAAAGTGCGTCGCGCCCGGATGTTGCTCGAAGACGGCTCGTTCGGTTTGCCATACGCGCCAGCCTTTTGCATCTTCGACTTCGTCGGCAACCAGCGGTGCATCCTCGGCAGTCGGCACCGGCATTCCCTCCGGCTGCCATGCCGGAGCATTCATGTAGCCGCGATAGGCAGGCGCTCCGCCGATCGAGATAAAACGCCCAGTCCGTCCGCGCATAATCTCGGCAATCCGACGCAGCCGGCCATAAGCCGCGATTGTTAAATCGAAATTGCGACCGTCGAGCGCACCTTGCAAAGCATCCGCCGAGAAAGCGTCAGCATGAATATGTTCAACGTTCGGCGGAATCTCGTCGAGTTCATGCCGTCCCGAATGCAGCATCGTAACCTGATGATCGCGCTTCAGCAGTCCATTAACGATTAAGTGTCCGGTCGGCCCAGTGCCGCCGATCATTAGCGTTTTCAAGCTTGGTTCTCCTTCAGCGAAGATTGCCCGGATCGAGGCGGTCCCGCAAATGATCACCGAGAAAATTGAACGACATCACGGCTGCCGAGATGAAAAGCCCAGGAATCAGCACCCATGGATAATGCTCAATATTCTGCGGGTCCATCGCCTGCGACAGCAGATTGCCCCAGCTCGCGGCAGGCTCTTGAATCCCTAAGCCCAGCAACGAAAGGGCGCTCTCGCCCAGAATATAGCCGGGAATCGTTAGCGAGGCGTTCACGGCGGCGAAACCCAGCATCGAGGGAATCACATGCCGTCCAAGGATGCGCGTGCGGGAGCCGCCGAGCGAACGGCCCGCCTCGACAAACGGCGCGGAGCGGACCGCTGCCGCCATCCCGCGAATCACGCGGGCAAATCCCGCCCATCCGATCGACGGCCATGATCGCGACGATCATGAAGAAGGTCGCCACGGTGCTCAGGCCTGACGGGATTACCGCCGCCAGCGCGAGCAGAAAATAAAACTGTGGCAGGGACATCTCGATCTCGCACCAGCGCATGATCAGGTTATCGATCGAGCCACCCATATAACCTGAAAACGCACCGACCCCGATTCCCAGCGAGAAGCTGATCGCAACTCCGACCAGTCCGATACACATACTGACGCGCGCGCCATAAACGATTCGCGAGAAGAGATCGCGGCCCAAGCCTTCGCTGCCCAGCATGAACCACGGCTCGGCGGCCGCTTGGTGGTAACGAGCCGCCCGTGATAGAAAAAACGCAGATAGGTTTTGCGGGTGCGATCCTCGACGAAGTGCCGGGCGAGCGGATCGACCATCTTCATTGGATAAGCGAACAGCCATCCATTTCGGCGATCCGACCCGTGACTCCAATGCAACGCCATCGGCGGACAATCGGGCAAATTGCGATACTGATGGGTCGGATCATAAGGCGCGATCACGGGTGATGCGGCCGCGAAGAGATAGAAGATCAACAGACATATCACTGAAGTTCGCGCGGGCCATCGCGCAACCCGCCATTCTTCCCGGAGGCGCCCGGCAAGACTTTGCCGCGGATGACGCTCCGGCTCGGCGATAAAGGGACGCGGCAGCGCGCTCATTGCGACGCCAAAGTTGCAAAATCGACGCGCGGATCGACCGCCACCAGCGCGATGTCTGCGACCAGATTGCCCAGTAGCAGCAACACCGTGCCCATCAGCACCGAACCCATCACCAACGGCACGTCGAGCGAGCGCACTGCATTGAGCAACAACAGCCCAAGCCCTTGCAGATTCATTACCGCTTCGACCAGCGCCGCGCCGCCGAGCAAATCAGCCAACGCATACCCCGCCATCGTGACGAAAGGATTCAGCGCATTGCGCAGGACGTGCTTGTAGATCACGCGTGCACTCGGGAAGTCCTTTGGCGCGGGCGGTCCGCACGAACTCCGCGTCCTTGATCTCCAGAATTTGCGAACGCATCAGGCGCATCAGCGAGGCCATGCCGCGCCAGCCCGAGCACCGCGGCGGGCAGGATCAGATGATTGATGCGATCGGCCAGTTTGCTCCAGACGTCGAGACTCGCGTAGTCGGGAGAGAAGGTGCCGCCCACGGGAAACCATCCGGTGCGCAGCGCAAAGTCCATCGCGAGGAAAGCGAGAAAAAATGATGGCACGGACATCCCGAGAAAAGCAAAGAAAGACAGGACACGGTCGAGAATCGAATTTTGGCGAACCGCGACGATTACCCCGATCGGAATCGCGAGCATCCATGAACACAACATGCTCGCGACCGACAGAATCACGGTGTTCAAGGCGCGCGACGCGATCAAGTTCGTCACACTCACGCGATAGGCCATCGAAACGCCCAGATTTAGATGGAGTACCTCCCACAGCCAATGGAAGTAGCGAACCAGCAGCGGCTGATTAAGTCCGAACTGCGCTTCCATCTGCTGGATTGCCGCGGGCGAGATGCGCGGATCCATTTTGAGGCTGGTAAGAAAATTGCCCGGCACCAGCGACATCGCGCAGAATGAGATAAAGGTGATACCGATGATCAACGGGATCATCAGCAATAATCGGCGAATCAGGAAACGCAGCCATATACTCAGTTGATCAAAATGATCGCGACTCAGTTAGCACGAAATTGAATTAGCTCCGGCTGATAAAGCCCCCATACCGTTGGCATCATAGTTTTCCAGTGAATTGCGATAAGCGACATAGCGTAGTTGACGGACGGTCTCGATAATCGGCAGCTGATCGTGCAGAATCTCCTGAATTCGCCAGTAATAAGGCGCGCGGCGCTCAGGCTCGATCACGCGAGTGCCCTGATCGAGCAACTGGTCGATCTCCGCCTCCCACGGAGTTGCAGGCTTCGGCTGGCTGGGATTCCATAGATGCAGATTGCCGGCAGAACTGAGAAAGTCCGCGCCGTCATTAGGCTCGATACCGCCGCCGAAACCAATCAGCACGCAATCCCAGTCAAAGCTCGAATCGAGCCGTTTCACCAGTGAGATGAATTCCAGTGGCCGATAGTTGACTTTGATCCCGAGCGATTCGAGGTCCTGCTTGAAAATCGTGCACATCTGATCTCTGACGTTAACACCCGTATTGGTCGTGAGGTCGAATACCAGTGGATGGCCTTCAGGGTCGGCACGCACTCCCGGACGGATCATCTTATAACCCGCTTCGTCCAGCAGACGCGCCGCGAGCTTCAGATCGTAGTCGTAATCCTTGAGCTTTGAATTCCAGTAAATTTGATTCGCAGGCGAAACATCAGAGATGGCGGGAACCCCCAGCCCGCGGAAGCAAAGATTGATCATGCCCTGCTTATCGACTGCGTGCGCCAGCGCGCGCATGAAGTTGATGTCGGTGAACCATTTGTAGCGCGGATCGGTGATGCCGTTGTGAATATAATGACGAGGATTTCGATTGAACGCGAAGAACAGCGAGCCGGTATCGATTCCGATCTTCTGGACGATGATACCGAGCTTGCGCGCATTCTCAGTCAACGAGAACACTTCCTCAGGACGCGGCGAGTAGATATCAGTAAGTCCGCTCAGGAAACGCAAATACTGAGCATTCTGATCCGATACAATCAAAGTCACCTGCGCCAGTAGGCGGGGTAATTGGCCACCCTTAGAGTCGTGCATCCAATAATCAGGATTGCGTTTGAAGCTGAGCAATTGGCCCGGGACGTAATTCTGCATTTGGTATGCACCGAGCGCGACCAACTTGCCGGGCGGCGTATCGACGCCCCAGCTTCGATTGAATTTGCCGGCATTGAACAGTGGTTCGAGGACGTGCGCCGGAATAATCGGGACTTCGATGGAATGAAGCAGCGGCGCAAACGGACGCGGCAAGCGCATCACAACCGTGTAATCATCGGGCGCTTCAAGCTTGATTGGCTTACCCTCAACTAACATTGAAGCGATATACAGGTTCGGCGTGTTGCGATCGTAGATCACTTTGAAGGTGAAAATCACATCGCGCGAGGTAAAGGGCGCGCCGTCCGACCATTTCACGCCGCGCCGCAGATGGAGCGTGAGGGTTTTACCGCCGTCGCTGAATTCCCAGCTCGCCGCGAGATCGGGCTCGATCAAAGTAGTTTTGGGATTGTCCTTGACCAGCCCCTCAGTGAACGGACTGATCGCCGCGCTCGACGCCGAATCGGTCAGCAGAATCGGATTGAAGGTGCCGGGATCGGAATTGGTGGAATCGTAAAGTGTCTGAGTAATCGCGTGATTGTTAGCCGGACGATTGACGCGGCATCCAGCCATTATCACAGCAGCGCATAGCGCAACGACGAGCTTTACTCGGCCGCTCACACCATCAACTCATGAGATTGCCGGTTAATAAGTTGAGGCTCAAAGTCAATTCCTTGGTCTGAGGCCCGGGCGCGAGCACAAAATCAGAATCGGGTATCGGACCATCAACCAGCGGCTGTTCGTAGCGCAGTTTAATCGTGGTCAGAGTCGCCGGGAAGCTTGCGACAATTTCATGCGGGAAAACCAACGCCCCGATATCGCGATAGTCGCTGTAATGCACTTCATAGTCCACTGCCCCATCAGTTGAGGTTTGCCGCACGACAGCTCAAATTTCCGTTGGTGAAGCCGAGTTCGCAACGGGCGCCTCCTCCACCAGCGAATTGAACGATGCTCGTACCTTGCTCGTCATGAGAGGCCAATGGCGCTGATTTTAGATTTTGCGAGTCGGGCGGCAAACCCAGCAGCAAGCGCACGGCGGCCTGCGGCGTCATCGGGATCCGCGCTATCTGACCGAGGGTCGCGGCATTCGCTGCACCGCGTGTGATGGTGTTTTTAGAGGGATCGAAAATCGCTAGTTGGTCTGCATTCGCGGTAATCACGAGGGCGACGCCGAGGGGAGATAAGGCTTCGACCCGCAAGCTGGCCGGCCGGCGCAGCGCGATCCGCTCGCGCGCCTTAACTCGTCCTCGGGGACCCTGATATTCCATGATGGCCGGACTTTGTAGCGAGTTGAATCCGCTGATCGCGTGAAATCAATTCTCGCGATTTCGAGCTGAGTCCCGGTACCGTTGCAGATGGCGCCGGCGCTTGCGTCGCGCAAGCCTGGAACACACAGCGCAGTGAGGGCCAAGCCCAAGAGATAGCTTCCGGCGCGAGCAATCATCGCTCAATGCGACGCTTGTTGCTGTGAGTCGTTCAATCCCGCGATCTTGGTCTTGAGCCGCTGGACCTGTATCGCATCCTGCGCCTTGACCAGCGCATCCTGGTATTGATGGCGTGCATCGCGCATTTTGCCCGATCGGCGGTACGCGTCACCTAGATGCTCGGTAATAGTCGGATCGTCACCGGTCAGATTGACGGCGCGTTCCAACTCATCGACCGCCTTATCGTAATCACCTTTTTGATAGTAAACCCATCCGAGGCTATCGACGTAAAAGCCGTCCTCGGGCTCAATCACTAAGGCCCGCTTGATCAGTTTCTCGGCTTCATCAAGCCGGACTCCGCTCTCGGCGTAAGTATAGCCGAGATAATTGAGGGCGGCGGCATTACTCGGGTTCAGTTCGATCGCGCGGCGCATCTCGGCAATACTCAAATCGCGCTGCTTATTCTCGTCGTACAGAGCGCCAAGGGTGAAATGGAATTTGTCGTTGCGCGGCTCGAGCTTTACCATCCGGACCGCGAGTGCGATCGCCTGACCGTAATCTTTTTTCTCCTGATAGACACCGACCAAAAATCCCATGATCTCGGTGTCATTGGGTCGCTTGCTTAAGGCGTCATTGAGCTTCGCGATCGCCTGATCGTATTTGCTCTGCTTGTCGAAGATGTAGGCTTGCTGCAAGCAGGCTTCATTGTAATGTTCGTCCGAGGCCGGAATTTTATTGAATTCCGACAATGCCTGTTCATTCTCATTCAACTCGGTGTAGACGATTCCAAGATAATAGCGGACCCGGTAATTATCAGGTTCCGAGCCCAGCACCAGATTGAATTCCGTAGCGGCGCGATCGAAATCGCCGCGCTCAAAAAACAGCAAACCGATTTTCGTGCGGGTGTCGGCGGGGGTAGTCTCAAGCTGCTCCTGCCGCTGCAATTCAGCCAAGGCCTGCTGAAGCTTTTGGTCACTGCCATAGAGCTCGGCCAACCTCCGATGCACTTCGGCATTGTTGGGATCAGTTTGGAGAATTTTCTCATAGATTGCGATCGCCTCTTTGGGACGATTCTCCAGTTCCCGCAGCACCGCAATATCGAGCAGCAGCAATTGCGATTGCGGACTGAGGGCAAGCGCTTTTTCGTAGTACTGATCAGCGGCGTCGTAACGCTTGGCCGCGACCATCACACGGCCGGCATAGTAGTAGCCGAGGAATGATCCCGGATCGAGAGCAATTAGCTGATTGAAAACCTCTTCCGCCTTGGTGTAGTCGCCGCGCTTGGCCGCGAGCGTGCCGAGAAACAGATATGCTTCCTGCGTTTTGGGCGCGAGTTCAATTACTTTTTGATATTGCTCGGTAGCCGCGGTTTCGTCGCCGAGCGCAGAACTGATTCCCGCGTCGAGCAGGTGCGCGCGGATATATGACGGATCAATCGCCATTGCGGCTTGCGTCTGCTCCAGCGCGTCCTTCAGCCGTCCTTCGCGAACGTAGAGGTCCGCCAATTTGACTCGCAACGCGGCATTATGCGGGTCGTACTTGACTGCTTCCTCGTAATCGCGAAAGGCTTCCGCATGATCACCGCTGTCACTCGCCACTTCGGCCTTGAGAAAGGCTCCCATCGCGTAAGCCGAGGGAGGAATATTCACTGCAGGCGCGCCGCCAAACGGACGACCACCAAGACTGGTCAATGACATCGGCGTATGAGCGCGCAGAGACGAGCATCCGACTAGTCCGGCGAGACCGGTCAGAACAATCACAAATAATCTGGTTCGACTTGATATCCTGCGGAAGCGCAACAACCGTGAGATTTTATAAGCCACTGCCGATGGGACCTTCTGTCGTGAACAAACTAATTTGTGAGAGCTGGCGACCCAGCCCACACCTTCCTAATCTTGCGCGACGCCCCTCCTGCGCGCAATCCCTATGATTGGTATTGGCTTGCCCGTGACGCATCAACCCGGCGCATCCACTAATATTATGTCGCCGCGCAAGCGCGTCGATCCGATCCGGTCGAAAGCACCGCAAGTTGGGCTAGTCTCACTAGTGGCGCTGATCTATCTGGTCGTGAGCGGCGGCGCATACGGGATCGAGGACACGGTACGCGTCGCGGGACCCCGTCTGACGCTGCTATTGTGCGCAATCATCCCGGTCACACTGAGTCTGCCAACCGCCCTGATGGCTGCTGAACTGACCGCACTAATGCCGGTCGAGGGCGGCTTCTATTTCTGGGTGAAGGAGGGGCTCGGGCCATTCGCCGGTTTTGCCGAAGCATATCTAACGCTGCTGTTCACCCTGACCGACACTGCGCTTTATCCGGTTCTTTTCAGCATCTACATTTCCTTTCTCTTTCCGCTCGGCAGTACCGGTCAAGTTTTGCTCGGAATTGGGCTGATCTGGGGCGCCGGACTCTTGAACCTGCGCGGAATTAGAATTGTAGGCGGGAGTTCGATCATCCTGACCTTCGCGCTGCTGGCGCCTTTCGCCATTCTGGTAATTATCGGCAGCCCACGACTAATTCATTGGCAGCCGCCGCTCGAACCTCTGGTCCGGGATCATTTTCTCGCAGCGCTCGGCGGCGGACTCACCATCGTGATGTGGAATTTCGGCGGATGGGAGAATGTAAGCACCGTGGCGGGCGAGATCGAATCCGCCGGACGGAACTATATTCGCGCTGTCGCGATTGCGCTGCCGCTCGTTGTACTAGGTTATCTGCTGCCACTCGGGGTGTCGCTGTCCGGCAGCAGATCGACTGCCGAATGGCGTACTGGATCGTTCGCTGCGGAAGGCGCGCACCTCGGAGGACCATGGTTGGGCGCATTGATCGCGGTAGGCGGCGCGATTTCCGCCTTCGCGATGTTTTCCGCCGCGCTGCTGTGGGTTTCACGACTGCCTTTCGTACTGGCCCGCGAACGTTATCTACCGCCAAGTCTTGCGGAGGTCTGGGAGATACGCGCTGTGCCGGCGCGGTCGATTATCCTGTGCTGCGTAGTCTTCAGTATCCTTGTGCCACTCGGATTCATGACGTTAATTGTGCTCGACGTTTTCTTCTATATGCTGGCGCTTGCGCTGGAAATGGCGGCGCTGATCCGGCTACGCAGCTTGCACCCGAACCGCGCAGATCATTTCGTTATCGGCGGAGGTCGGACTGGTCTTTATGCAGTGGCTGCCGCCCCGATGCTCACGTGGATAATTACTTTCGGCTTGGCGTTGAGCGAGGGCTCAGGCCGTCGCGATATAATCGTCGCGATCGTACTTGCTGTTTTCACCGGACCACTGTACCTGCTTCTGCGACGGACCTATGGCGGTCCTCAGTAATGGAACCGCAGCTTCGCTCACGTCTGGTACTGGCGGCTCATCGAGTTTGGCGTGTGGGCGGATTATACAGATGAAAAAACGAGAATGCGGTGATCACCAATGCGTGGCTAATCTTGCCCGTTCTAATCAGTTCGTTGATCTCGCGCAACGGGACTAACATCACTTCGGTTTCTTCGGAGCCGTCGGGACTTGGCTCCGGTTTGGCGATTCGTTTCACCCGGGGAACGAAAAACGAATAGCAGAAATTGGGCTGGATCGCGGGGTTCGGATGCACCCGGCCTAGCGCGATTACCCCGTCGCCATCGTAACCGGTCTCCTCGATCATCTCGCGACGCGCCGCCTCGGCCGGACTTGCATCTTCCGGATCGATCATCCCGCCCGGGATTTCGAGCGTAAAGCCGCTGATTCCATGCCGGTACTGCCGCACCATCACGACTTCACGCTTCGATGTGACCGGGATGATATTGACCCAAGCGGGAGCTTCGAGCACGAAGAAGTCCCGCTCGCCGCGATGCGGATGTGCGGATTTTCGCCGATGCAGGTCGAAGATGGGCGTGTTGTACACCCGCTCAGTGTCGAGAGTCCGCCACCTCCGTGCTTTCACTCAATGCTCCGTCCGAATCTGAACTAGAACAGTCGCCGATATTCGATCGCCGGACATCGATCCATCACGACCGTCATGCCGGCCTTGCGCGCACGTTCTGCCGCGTCAAGGTGGACTACCCCAAGCTGTCCCCACAGGATTTTTGCGCCTTTGCGAATCGCCGCTTCGGTGATTTCCGGCAGATTCTCAGGCCGCCGAAACACATCAACTATTTCCACTGGACCGGGAATCGATTCGAGATCCGGATAGCAGCGTTCGCCGAGCCGCTCCCGCAATGCCTCCGGCGCAAGCTGCGGATTCACCGGAATGACGCGAAATCCTTTGCGCTTGAGCAGCAATGCGATTTCGAGACTGTCGCGCGCCGGATTATCCGAACATCCAACCACCGCAACTGTCGTGGGCTTCGAGAGGATTGCACGGATTTGATTATCATCGGGATTGTTGAATGCCATGTCGATGCTCCTTCCGCATAATGAGCGCCTTTCAAGCTTATCGCGCTACAGCTTGCGATACAGCGGATGGCTCGGGTTGAAGCCGTTGGACCAGTTCATCCCGCTGACGAGTTTGTTCTCGGCATTCGCATCCACTTCGAATGACTGCTGCCAGTCTGCGACGTAAACCCGCCGCGCAATTCGCCATTCCCCATTGCGCCGCTCGAAACGATCAAGATAGCGGCCCGCAAAAACGTCGTGAGTCGCGCGTCCGTCACGAATCGCAACACCAGCCGCCAGCCCATAACTTTCACCTTCCGCTGTATCGCCACTTACTCGAACGAGCGGATTGGTCGTCATGTGCCAGCGGCGCGCGAGACTGTGCTCGACTTTCATCACCTCGATCATGAACTGCTCGCCGCGTCCCTTGAAGAAGCCGAAATCGATTTCGGCGTCCGGCCAGAAGACCGTTTTCAGCGCATCGTCATCGAGCCAATCGAGCGCGCGACTGTAGCGCGTGATCAGTTCGATACAGGCCTGCTTGTCGAGTAAGTCACGGAGCTCTGTATTCAGGTCTGGCATTTTTTGAGCCTTATGCCTTCCGCGTCGCAGAATCGACAGCGTTCAGTATCCGGTCCACTACGCGCGGGACGAGTCGCAGGATTTCGTCGCGGCATTCAGCGAATACCTGATCGCCCTGCTCAAAGGGATCATCGATATCGCCCGACTCGCCCGCGAATGACCGCAGCGTATGAACTTGCAGCCGCTCAGGCACATCGAAGCGCTCGCGCAGTTCGTGCGCCTGCTGCGTAGTCATCGCGATTACCACATCAGCCTCCGCGAGCATCTCCGGATGGCGCTTCAGGTCGGTGGAGGTCGCCTCATCGCCAAGATCGATACCGATCTCGCGCAACGCCATCCGCGTGTCGAGCGAGACCAGCGCACCATCGCGCGCGTACGGTGCGATACCTGCCGAGCGCACGCGAACCGAGCCGTCGAGCCCGCGATTGCGCAATTCCTGCATGATCAGATGCTCGGCCATCACGCTGCGCGCCGTGTTGGCTGCACAAATCAGGAGAACCGAACGAGGCCGGAGCTGACGCGGCGTGTTTTCAACCCGCAGCCGGGTCAATATAAGAGTCTTGATTAGCCACTTACCGTCGATCTTCTCATAGGTCTCATGATAATGGCCCCAGCCGTGCATCAGCTCATAAGGCGAGTCGGGTGGCCAAAAGATGAGGTCTTCCATCGCGAAGATCGCGCGGGCCGAACTCGGCGACGTGAGCTCCACTTCCGCCATATGGCCATGATGAATTGAGACGGCGCGCTCGACGACACTGCGTACCAGCGCAACTACCTTGTCCGCCTCAGTTGCCTTCCAGCGGCTCGAATCGGTTTCATCCGGCGCGTAATCAACACTCGCGTCCGGGGCAAAGACCGCCGTGAAACCCGCCCAATCCTTAGTATCCATACAGCGGAAGTAGCGGGCTTTGACCTGCTTGATCTCCTCGATCGCGAGTAAACGTTCAGTGTCCGTCACCTTATTCCACCTGCTTTTGCGCAGCTTGCAGACCCCTTTCGAGAGACTCCGGGCAGATTGCCTGCTCACCTACGCGGCAACCGCGCTCCGTTGACTCACCCTTAATGCAGCTCGCAGACTCGCCAGCTCGCTCCGCGCGGCAACCGCGCTCCGCTAGCGCTTGGGCAACGTTAGCATATCGCGGGAGATTTCTAATGAGCGTGGATTTCAGTCTTGCCGGGCAGATTCTTTTTCATCAGAAAGACCAGCGGGATTATTGCAAAGCAGGCCATCGCCAGCAGCCATAATGTATCGAGATAGGCGAGCATCGATGCTTGCGACTGCATCGACATGTAAAACTGCGCAAGGCCATGATGCGCTGCGTCAGCCGGGCTCGAACCGCTGTCGATATAAGCGTTCGCCAATCCGTTCACCGTTGAGGTGAAAGCGCTGTGATAATTGTTGGTATGCAGCGAAAGCGTGTCTTGGTGAATCTGCGCGCGACGCGCAATCAGCGTACTCACGATCGAGATGCCGACGCTGCCGCCGAGATTCCGGAACAAATTGATAATTCCTGACACCTGGTTGTTGTCTTCAGGCGCGACCCCGACATAAGACATCGTGTTAATTGGGATGAACAGAAAGGCCAATCCCAACGCCTGATAAACTCGATCGAGCATCACCGTACGGAAATCGACGTTCAGATCGAGAGTCGTCATGTGATACAGCGCGAGACCCGATACAGCGAGTCCAAACGCGATTAATTTGCGGCCATCGATTCGCGAAGTCAGCCGGCCCACCAACGGCATCACTACGATAATCGCAAACCCGCCGGGCGACAGCGCCATCCCGGCGCGCTCCGCGGTATAACCCAGCAGTGTTTGAGTAAACTGCGGCAGTAATACGGTCGTGCCGTAAAGCACGACACCAACCGTAAACATCAGCACGTTGGCGATTCCGAACGTCCGCCGCCCCAGCATCCGCACATCAACGATCGGGTCCTTGCGAAGCCATTCCCAGATGGCGAATGCGATCAGCGAAATGATCGCGATAATCGCGAACCATGTGATGAAGGACGAACCGAACCAATCGTCTTCCTGACCCTTGTCAGCACTACCTGCAAAGTGCCGAGACCGAGAGCGATCAGCCCCAGTCCGATATAATCGATACTCAGGCCGCGCGCCCACGCGCGTTTCTTCTCTTCGATCAGATGCGGCGGGTCCTCGATCATCCGATGTGTCAGTAGCAGGGAGATTATTCCAACGGGCAGATTGATGAAGAAAATCCAGCGCCAGTTGTAGTTATCGGTAATCCAGCCGCCCAGAGTCGGACCGATCGCCGGCGCCAGCACGACTGCCATACCATAGAGCGAGAAGGCCATGCCGAGCTTGGCCGGCGGGAAGGTATCGGCGAGAATCGCCTGTTCACTCGGTGCTAATCCGCCGCCGCCCGCTCCCTGCAACACGCGAAAAATGATCAGCATCGTGAGACTCGGCGCTAGGCCGCATGCAACTGAGCTAAGCGCGAACAATGCGACGCAGCTCATATAAAAGCGCTTGCGCCCGAAAACCGTGGCCAGCCATCCGCTAAGCGGTAAAACGATTGCGTTGGAGACCAGATACGAAGTGAGCACCCACGTGGCTTCGTCGTAACTCGCCGAGAGCCCACCGGCGATATGCGGCAGCGCGACATTGGCGATACTCGTGTCGAGCACCTCCATAAAGGTCGCCATCGTGACTGTCAGCGCAATCAGCCATAGATTGCGCCGCGGACGCGCGGTCGCAGGACCCGCATTAGCGCCGGTCGCGAGAGTTTTCGGCGCCGCACTCATCTTAACCAGACTTTAGGCTCGACCGACATTCCGGGGCGCAGGCGATGGTCCGGATCCTGACCGGCATCGAAGCGAATCCGCACCGGAAAACGCTGGACAACTTTGACGTAATTGCCGGTCGCGTTTTCGGGCGGCAGCACGCTGTAGAGTTCACCACTGGCCCCGGCGATACCCTCGACGTAACCCTTGTAATCCCGTCCTAGCGCATCAACATGGATCGTGGCCTTCTGCCCCCCGCGCATCTGATGGAGTTCCGTCTCCTTGAAGTTCGCGGTGACCCAAATGTCATTAAGCGGAACTATCGCCAGCATCTCCTGACCGGGTTGCACGCGCTCACCCACTTGGACGGTTTTCTCGCCGACTATCCCGCTGACCGGCGCATGAATATGCGTGTAACTGAGATTCAACTCAGCTTGATCGAGAGCAGCTTGCGCGGCGCCGACTGCTGCTTCGCGCTGTGCGATCACTTTCTGCGCTGCGCCCGCGTTCGCCCGCGCGGAATTTACCGCGGCCGCATCAACCCGCCCGATTCGTACCTCTTCCTCATACTCGTCGCGCGAAATCACGTTCGCGGCGATCAGTTTCGAGTAACGCACTACGTCGCGCTGGGCCTTATCGTTGGTCGCCAGCGCCTGCGTGATATTCGCCTGCGCTACCGCGTAATCCTGCCGGGAAGATTGCAACGCGGCTTGCGCTTCGGCCAGATTGGCGCGTGCGCTCTCGACGGCGACTTGGTAATCGCGTGGATCGATTTCGACTAACGAATCACCGCGTTTCACCTCATAAGTATTCTCGACATAAACAGCAATCACGGTTCCATTGATTCGACTGCTTATCGGATTGATATGCCCGTCGATCTCCGCGTCGTCAGTGGACGCATAGGAATGGAAATAACGCCACAGGGGCGGCCCGGCGATCGCCAATGCTGCCACCAACAACAAAAGCGCAGCTACGATGATCACCCGCCGGCGACGCGGACGAGTATCGGAAGGCGGGGATTCAGGTTTCGATGCTGGCGAATCAGCTTTCGGATGAGTGGAGGGCTCAGCGTCGGCCTTTTCGCGATACAATGCTTCCTGTCGGTTTCGCAGGTCCGCAACTTCGGAACGAAGTCGCCGCAATTCCTCATTTTGCTGGTCTATCCGGGAACTACCATTCGCCGCACCATCATTTTTACCTGCCGGATAAGCAGCCTCCGTATCCAATTTCCAATACCTCCTGCGCGGGACCGTCGGCATGTAAAACCGGACTTGTGGCCGGAGTTACAGTCCTCCTCGTCACGCGCGTCATCCAACAAAAGCGTATAACTTTGTGTAAAAGAGCTCTTATTAAGCGATCGATGAATTAAATCTAAAGCCTAGATCGAACTGAAGCAACGAACGTACCGTCGCGAGTTACGCGCGCCTTCTCGATTTACGTGATTTTGAGAATTTATCTATATGCGGAGCGCGAAAGCTTCGCGAAACGCGAACGTCCCTGCGAACTTCGCAGCGAGTACACGCCGTACAACTACCGCTGAATGCTGGATCCGGATGTTTCGGGTCGCGATTCGGTCAGGAACGCTTAGCTCTCCGCCGATCGCGACCCGCCGCTTGCACCGCCTACCGACGGGTCGCGATCTAGCGTGGCAGCGTAGGAAAATTCTCAAACACTCCGAGTCTTAAAGCGATCCATGAGCTGCGACTGGCTCGGCCTCCGCCATCATCTTGCTGAACAATTCGAGCATTCCGCGATTGAAGGCTGGAATATCGTCAGGTTTGCGGCTCGAAACCAGATTGCCGTCGCGGACCATCTCTTCGTCAATCCATTCCGCACCCGCATTACGCAGATCGGTCTGCAATGACGGCCACGACGCGATCCGCCGCCCGCGCGCTTGACCCGCCTCGATTATCGTCCAAGGACCATGACATATCGCCGCAACCGGCTTGCCCGTCTGGAAGAACGACCGGACGAAATTCACTGCTGCTGGAATCATCCGGAGCTTGTCTGGGTTGAGTACGCCGCCGGGCAGTAAAAGCGCATCGAAGTTCTCCGGATCGGCTTCATCAAGCGCCACATCGACCGGAAACTCTTCCCCCCATTCCTTAAATTTCCATGCCCGCACGCGGTCGTCGGCGGGCGACACGATACAGGTCTTAGCTCCAGCTTGATCTAACGCTTTGCGCGGTTCCGTCATCTCGACTTGTTCAAATCCGTCGGCGATCAGAATCGCAACGCGGGTGCCATTCAGTTTTTCGTTCGCCATTACTTATCTCCTGAATAATCTTTGATGCGGCATGAAGCACGACCATCTGAGTATTACGGGTCTAATCGTTTGACCGATGCAGTCATGCGGGTGAGTTGATCATCGCCTCGGCGCGCGCGGGTCCAACTGAAAAATTGTGCGTATCACCGCGACTCAGATAATAAATTGGCGCCTGCAAGTTAGCGCGGCGCACCGCCGCCCGGAATTCTTCAAGGCTCGATTTGAAAACTGGATAATCATCGTAATGAATCGGAATCACCGATTTGGGCTTAACTATTTGTATGAATTTGATGCCTTGGGCGGCGTCCATCGTGATCAGCACGCCAAACAGTCGCGTGCCGCCCAGATGGACCAGCGCCAGGTTGATATCAGGATAGCGACGCGAGATTTCGGCTATTTGATCGTAAACCAGGGTATCGCCACTGATATACATGCGAAATAGCGATGAGCCATTATTCGCGCGCCATTCGAGCATCGTGCCCATCACCTCGGGCATCAATGCGTTGAGCAGGCCAGGTCCGTGGCGTCCCGGTAAGGACGTGATCCTAAACATCGCGCCCATACATTGAGCCTCGACCGATTCCCACGTGCGCAATCCAACCGAAGCATGAAACCCCTGCTTCAGCAGCTCGTTGCATGCTTCAGGCGTGGTAATGACGGGAAGTGTTTTGCGCAGTTGATCTCGCGCGACGTTATCCCAGTGATCGCCATGCAGATGTGACAACACACATAAATCGAGCGGCGGCAATTGGGCAATCTCCAAAGCAGGATTAGTCAATCGCTTGGAAGTGAGGCCATAACCCAGATGAGCATGGTCGCCGGCGTGCAAGAAATTCGGATCGGTCAGAATCGTGAATCCCGCAAATCGGATAAGTGTGGTCGCGGTGCCGATAAATTGAACTGAGCCGGCGCCAAGCTGATCGCTGGTGGTCGCTCCGTCCAGACTGACTCTTGCGTACTATTGCCATGCTGATTGCCTTATTAGTAGAGCGATACTGAACTGGAACGATTACCGCGCTCGAAGCCGGACAGAGCGCTATAATGAATAGTTAAATTGTACTAAATCCGGATTGGGACAAAAGCTGTTTTTACTAAGAAATACTTAAGTTGCTATTGACCATAGACAAAGCTACAGAGATCAGCGGTGCGCGGCTCATAGATGCGATTAGCATCCGCGCGATTACGAGCAATTTGAGCAATTAAATCGATGCGGCACGGAGCCTTTATTAATTACTGACCCGAGAATCGATCAGCTTGCGCCAGACGCGATTACACCCTGAGCTTCCAGTTGTCTGATCTGGTCTGACGAGTAGTGGAGATACCCGGACAATATTTCCTTGTTATGCTCACCCAATGAAGGTGCAACGAGGTCTAGCTGAGTGAATTCAGAAAACCGCAGTGGCGAAGCAGGAACTCGAGCTCACCGTAAACTGAATCCTTTACAGTGATAACCGTACCTCGCTGACGCAGATGCGGATGATTCATCGCTTGCGGAACCGTCAGGACCGGCGCAGTCGGAACATGATGCTCTTCGAGGATGCGAATCGCGGTTTCGTCGTCTGGCAGAGTTTGCAGCCACGCCTCAATAATCGGGATCACGTCCATTTTTTCGCGCTTCTCGCCGGTATCGTAATTGGGATCATTCGCGAGTTCGGGCCGGCCCATCGCTTCGCACAACGCGGTCCACTGCGAGGCGATGGGCGCGATGATCAAGATGTAATTTTCTTTGCTCTTGAAAATTCCTGATGGACAATAGAACTCAACAAACCGTCCGCTACGATGCGATGTCACTTTGCCCTGCGTCGCGCTGTAGATATGCACGCTGCGGTCGTGCGCGTGGAAATAAACGTCGAGCAGCGCGATATCGAGATATTGACCCTTGCCGGTGCGCTCGCGATGCAGTAGCGCATAGCCGATTGCTGCCACTGCGCTGATCCCGGCATTGATATCCCCGACCGAGCCGCCGGGCATCACTGGCGAGCCGTCGGGATCGCCTGCATATCGAGGATGCCAGAGTAGCACGCTCCGCTGGTGTTGTAGCCGGGCTTGTGAGCCAACGGTCCGGTCTGCCCGAAGCTGGTAATTGAGCACATGATGAGACGCGGATTGATTTTGCGCACCGATTCATAATCCAAACCCATCCGCGCCATCACGCCCGGCGTAAAATTCTCGACAAACACATCCCCCTTGCCAATCAGGCCGCGCATGATCTCGGCGCCCGCGGGCGTTTTGGGATTCACGCACAAACTTTTTTTGCCGCGATTATGCTGCACGAAAAACGCGCTATGCCCGTCTTTATATTGGGCGAAAGCTCGTCCGCCGTCGCCGCGCGGCGGCATCTCGATCTTGATCACTTCCGCACCGAGGTCGGCCATCATGCGCCCGGCAGTCGGTCCCGCCACCATTTGGGTGAAATCAAGCACCGTGTAGCCGTCCATCACGTGCCGAAGCTCTTCCATGAACCGCACCTCCATGCGCGAGCGTTGCTCACCAGTATCCTATTGCCATCCGATGAGCCCCTCTCAGACCGGCGGTTTGAGACTTTACCAAGAACGGTAAAGCTGCAGGAAGAATTGATTTCTCCCCATGTATTCATTCAATTCCGCCCATTAGATCTCCTGGAATCAACTCAAGCTCTTTCATCCAGGCGGCGGCGGAGCTGTCGCTGGGGGCACGATAATCGCCGCGCGGCGACAATGAGCCGCCGGAACCGACTTTCGGCGCGTTCGGGATGGCGCTGCGTTTGAATTGGCTCAGTTGAAAAAAGCGCCAGAGAAAAGTCCTGAGATGCCTCTTGATCTCCCCGAGACTGTATTGATTACGGTGCTCTGCCGGAATGTCCGGCCAACGACCCGCTGTTCGGTCGCGCCATGCATTGTAGGCCAGAAATGCGATTTTCGGCGGCGCATAGCCGAATCGTAACGTGTAGTACAGATTGAAATCCTGCAACTCGTAAGGCCCGATAATCGCCTCGGTCGCCTGGGTTGCTCCCTCCTTGCCCGGAACCAGTTCGGGACTGATCTCGGTCGCTAGAATCTCGCGCAAGACTGCGCTGCTTTCAGCCCCGAAGCGATCAGTATCAGCAACCCATCGAATGACATGCTGAATCAGCGTCTTGGGGACGCTCGCATTGACCGCGTAATGCGACATCTGGTCACCGACTCCATAGGTGCACCATCCCAGCGCAAGCTCGCTTAAATCGCCAGTCCCGACCACGAGAGCGTCATTAAGATTCGCCAGCCGAAACAGCAGCGCGGTACGTTCGCCGGCCTGAACATTTTCAAACGTCACGTCATAAAGTTCTTGTCCTTCTCCGTAAGGATGACCAATATCTTTGAGCATCTGGAGCGACGCCGGACGGATATCGATTTCACGCCCCTCACATTCCAACGCCGCCATCAACCGCCGCGCCTGAGCGAGCGTACGCGTACTAGTCGCAAATCCGGGCATCGTGTAGGTCAGCAGATGGCTACGCGGATACCCTAATCGATCCAGCGCCTGTGCGCAGACCAGCAGAGCCTGAGTCGAATCGATTCCGCCGGAAATTCCGATGACAATCCGCTGGATTCCGGTCGCACGCAGGCGCGTCGCTAATCCCTGCACCTGAATCTCATAAACCTCGGCACAACGCTCGCCGCGACCCGCCGGATCAGATGGCACGTAAGGGAAGCGTTCGTATTCGCGACTCAGCAGCAGAGGCTCCTTCGACGGCAGCGGTAGCGAAAAACCGAGCATGCGAAAATTCCGCGACGTTTCACGTTCACGCCGGACCGACTGGCCGAAGGTCGTCTGCCGCATGCGCTCCTGTGCGAGCCGCTCGAGATCAATCTCCGCAGTAATCAATTTTGGTGGATCGCTGAAGCGGACTGATTCGGCAATGATGTTGCCATTCTCGGCGATCACTGCATGTCCGTCCCAAGCCAGATCGGTAGTCGATTCGCCGGTACCCGCCGCAGAGTAGAGGTACGCGGCAAGGCATCGCGCGGATTGGCTCGCGACCAGCTCGCGGCGATAACCGGCTTTGCCGATCGTGATGTTGGAAGCCGACAGGTTCAGCAGCATCGTCGCGCCGGCGAGCGCAGCGTGGGCTGATGGCGGAATCGGCACCCAAAGGTCCTCACAAATTTCGACATGGAAAACGAGCAGCGGCTGCTCCTCGTGCTGAAACAGTAGTTGTGATCCGAATGGGATGTCGCGCTGTCCGGCCAGCGTAAGCGTCGAGCTGACGGCGCTCTCAGCCGAATTGAACTGCCGGGCTTCGTAAAATTCGCGATAGTTCGGAAGGAAAGTTTTCGGTACGACGCCGAGGATCCGGCCTTGACTGATAACTACGGCGCAATTGAACAACAAGTTATCGACTTCGAGTGGCGTGCCGACGACGGCGACGATCGGCAATGTTCGGGAAGCTTCGACGATTTCGCTCACAGCAGCCCGGCAGCCGTCGAGCACGGCGCGCTGATGGAATAGGTCATCGCAGCTATACGCGGACAATCCCAACTCGGGAAACAGCACGAGGAGTGACTGGCGGGTCGTGGCCTCGCGCATCAGTGCGATGGTCTCGCCGGCATTGAATTGAGGATCGGCAACCCGCACGACTGGGATTCCGACCGCTACTCGCACGAAATCGTGATTATAAAAGTTGAAAAAGTTCTCGCCCTGATCCACTGACTCAGCCCTCAAGTGACATTCTTTTATTAAATTTATGAAACGACAACCCCGACATCAGAATCCTACGTTGCCACATATATCTATCGTTGGTGCGTATCGAGACAGCTAAGTACATTCATCTCGCGTCTAGCGACTACCGCAAGCCCCCGAAACGCGACGAAAATCCCTTGCGCTACGGCAAAGATTCCGTCAGGAGTAAGAGCGGTGCCAAACGATTTGCACGGCGGCTCGGGGGAGCTAACGGGGAATGCCGCAGCACCAGGCATTTGAAGGCCGGCAAATGGAGGCGTACCAAATTGGGGGAAACCAATTGCCCGTACTGCGGGGTCGAATTAGCCGATGGCGGCACGATCGCGGGCAGAAAACATCCCGGACGGGATGACATAAGTATCTGCCGCGAATGTGCCGAGATCGTCATCTTAGGCGATACCGGTAAGGGCGTGAGTCTGCGTCCCGCGACCGCCAGTGAGTATCTTGAGTTGCCGGAAGAGGCGCAAACGCTCTTGCGTGTCGCTTTTGAGCTGGTAAAAGGGCGACGACGGCGCCGTCCGACTCGTCAGCCGCGTCATCTCAATTGAAACTCGGACATGACGTCTCGTCGAGAACGCCCTGAGCACGCGACCGCAAGCGGCTTTGCGAGACTGCGCTTCCCGATCAGTCGGTCACTGCGCCAAGACTGCTGGTCGAGACCTGCGCCGCGTACTTGGCTAACACACCGCGCTTATACCGCGGCTGTGGCGGCTTCCATGCGGCGCGCCGACGAGCGATCTCATCTTCTGGAACATTCAACTGAAGCAATCGCCGGTCAGCATCAATTGTGATCGGATCTCCTTCATGGATCAGGGCAATCAGTCCACCTACTTGAGCTTCCGGCGCCACATGGCCGACTACCAGTCCGTACGTACCCCCTGAAAATCTACCGTCGGTAATCAACCCGACTGCATCACCTAGACCCGCTCCGATAATCGCCGAAGTCGGCGCCAGCATCTCGCGCATCCCGGGTCCGCCTTTCGGCCCCTCATAGCGAATCACCAGAATATCGCCTTTGTTGATCTTACCGGCGAGGATCGCTGCGAGCGAATCTTCCTCACACTCGAAGACTCGCGCCGGTCCGGTGATCTCATGATGCGCGATGCCGGTAATCTTTGCCACGCATCCTTCGGGTGACAGATTGCCCTTCAAGATCGCGAGATGGCCCTGCTTGTACATCGGATTGTCCCACTGCCGGATAACGTCCTGATCGGTACGCGGCGCGTCGGGAACTTCGCGCAGATTTTCTGCGATCGTTCTGCCGGTGATCGTCAGGGCGTCACCATGGATCAGGCCATGTTTCAGCAGCATCTTCATCACTTGCGGAATTCCGCCCACTCGATGGAGGTCCGTCGCGACGTAGCGTCCCGACGGCTTGAGATCGCACAGCACCGGCACGCGCTGACGGATCGCCTCGAAGTCGTCGATCGTCAGCGGCACCTCGGCCGCATGCGCAATCGCTAACAGATGCAGCACGGCGTTGGTCGAGCCGCCGACCGCCATCACCACCGCGATCGCATTCTCGAAGGCCGCGCGAGTCATCACCTGTCGCGGCAAGATCTGCCGATGGATCGCGTTGACCACCGCTTCGGCTGATTTGGCCGCGCTCTCCGCCTTCTCGTCATCCACTGCCGCCATTGTCGAAGAATATGGCAGACTCATGCCCATCGCCTCGATCGCCGAGGACATCGTGTTCGCGGTGTACATCCCGCCGCACGAACCAGCGCCCGGGCAGGCCCGCCGTTCGACTTCCATCAGCTCCTTCTCGTCGATCTTGTGCGCACTGAACTGGCCGACCGCCTCGAACGCACTCACGATCGTGAGATCACGGCCATTGTAATGACCCGGTTTGATCGTGCCGCCATAGACAAACATTGCCGGGATATTCATCCGCGCCATCGCGATCATCGCGCCGGGCATGTTCTTATCGCAGCCACCGATTACAACTGCCCCGTCCATTGCTTGTGCATTGCAGGCGGTCTCGATCGAGTCGGCGATCACTTCGCGCGAGACCAGCGAATACTTCATCCCCTCGGTGCCCATCGAGATGCCGTCGCTAACCGTAATAGTGCCGAACACCTGCGGCATCGCGCCCGCCGCCTTAATCGCCTTTTCGGCGCGCCGTGCAAGTGCATCGAGGCCGAGATTGCAGGGCGTAATGGTGCTGTAAGCATTGGCGATTCCGACGATCGGCTTCTCGAAATCGGCGTCGCCAAATCCTACCGCACGAAGCATCGAGCGATTCGGCGAACGTTGCACACCTTGAGTAATAGCTCGGCTTCTCAGATTCTCGGCCATTTCACTTCTCCAGCGGATAACTACGCAGCATTCCTGTATTCAGGAATTTGCGAGCAAGCCGGAATTGCACCACAAGCCGACTGCGTTTCGCAACACCCGCCACTGCAATCAACGACGGAGTGAGTTTACTTGTCTTTCATCGCGAACGATGCGATCTGTTGCGGGCAACGGAGGCTCGGACCCTTATGGCTGATGCGCAACGGCATACCCTCGATGGCTACAAGGTGCTGGATTTCACTCAGGTGCTCGCCGGGCCGACGACCTCGCGTTATCTTGCTGAGATGGGCGCCGAGGTGATCAAGGTCGAGATCGCCCCGAATGGCGACCTCACCCGCGGGCTCCCGTTTCTGCGTGACGGACGCAGCGCCTATTACATCCAGCAGAATCGTGGCAAGAAGAGTCTTTGCGTCGATCTCAAGAAACCCGCCGGGCTCGCGATCCTCAAAGAGCTGATTCCCCAAATGGATGTACTGGTTGAGAATTTCGCTCCCGGGGTTATCGGACGAATCGGACTTGACTATCCGGCCGTCAGCAAGCTCAATCCACGCATCGTGATGTGCTCGATTTCCTCGCTGGGGCAAAGCGGCGATCTCGCTAATCGTCCCGGCTACGACTGGATTGGTTCGGCCTATTCAGGAATCCTCGACATGACCGGATTCATCGACCGGCCGCCGGTCTTCCCGCAGGCCGGTATCGGCGATGTCAGCACGGGTGTGCATGCAATGGGCGCGATTCTCTCCGCCCTGCTCTATCGCGAGCGCAGCGGCAAGGGTCAGTACGTCGAAACCTCGCTGCTGGATTGCTACTTCAGCTTTCACGAGGTTAATGTTCAGATGCTCAGCGCCAGCCGCGGTGCGGCGCGTCCGCAGCGCGCGGGTTCCCATCACTACCTCGTTTGTCCGGTCGGCATCTTTAATGGCAAGCGCAACCCCGTGCTGATTATCGCTGGAATCGATCATCAATTTCCCTGTCTCTGCCGTGCGATGGGCCGTCCCGAGCTCGCGACTGATCCACGCTTCAAGGATATTCCAGCCCGAGCGGCAAACGCAGAGGAGTTGAAAGGGCTCGTGCAGGACTGGGTCGACTCGATTCCCACCGACGAGGAGTTGATGCGGCTGCTCGAAGAACATCGCGTGCCGCACGCTCCCGTGCTGACCGTCGAGCAAGCGATGGCGCATCCGCATCTACGCCAGCGCGGCACCGTTCGCACGATCAATGATCGATTCCTCGGCGAATTCGACGTGCCCGGCTTTCCGTTGCGCTTCTCAGAATTTCCTGAACCACTTGAGCTCGAAGCGCCCACCCTCGGCCAACATAACGCCGAGATTCTGCACGAATATCTTGATTATCCTGACGAGCGCATCCGGCAGCTCGAAGCTGACGGCATCCTGCATCACGGTGAACGTTAACCGCTCAATACTCCGAGCACGCACTCGATTCCACGCACCATCAGATCGAGCGACATGCTCGGGCCGCCGCGCCGCACCGCCTGTGCCGCTTCAAACGGCAAATGGATAAACCCTGCTGGAACTTCCGGCTTGTCCCTCAAGGCATGCAGGCTCGCGTACATTACGGTATTGCAGACATAAACCCCGGCGCTGAGCGATACCGCTGCCGGAACCTGACGCTCGCGCATAGATTCCATCATGGTCTTGAGTGGTAGTCGCGAGAAATATGCGTCAGGACCGCCCTCAACTACCGGTTTGGCATCGAGACCGCCTTCACTCTCTCGCGAGGGCCGTTCGTCCGCGAGATTGACTGCGATCTTTTCCAATGATAGCGAGTGACGCCCACCCGCTTGCCCCAGTCCGAGTATGGCGACTGGCCGCATTTCTGCGATCGCGCGCGTGACAGCCTCCGCTGCGCGACCGCAATTGACCGGCAAACGGATTGCGTGGATTTGCGCCTCTCCGAACTCGCGTCCATTCAGCCGCTCAGCTACATCCCATGATGGATTTGTTTTCTCTCCGCCGAATGGCTCAAATCCGGTCAGAAGGATCGTTCGCGGCATCTCAATCACGCGCGACGCGCCGGCGCGGACGCTCGATCGGTAGGTCGTCGCGATTACCCCATTCGGCCCACGATCCAAGATAGTTCCGCACTCGCGGATAGCCTGCCATCCGCAAAGCAATATAGGCATTGGCCGAACGATAGCCGCCCTGACAATAGGGGATTACCTCGTGCTCCGGGTCGAGTCCGAGCCGCTCGAACTCCTCACGCAGTTGAGCCGCCGGCTTGAAGCATCCGCGCTCATCGAGGTTGTGAATCCATTCGCGATGGATCGCGCCCGGGACTGCGCCGCCATGCCGCGCGCGGACCCGCTCGCCGTAGTATTCCTCGTCGGTCCGGACGTCGAAGATTTGAACGTCCGACCGTCCCAATCGCTCGACAATATAGGCGGATGGCGCAATCGCTTCCTCACGCGATTGACCTGCAAAATTCGCAATCATCACGGATGGCGCTTTGCTGACGAGCGCCTCACCGAGATTCTTCAGGCCACCATCGAGGATGCGTACCGACGGATGCCCCATGTATTCCAACGCCCAAGCGGCGCGCGTCGCACGCATCCCGGAGTTCTCTTCATAGAATACGACCGTATCGCCGCCATTAATGCCCACCACTGAAAAAATCCATGCCAGATGCTCACGAAAGTTGCGCAAGCCCGCCTCACTCGTGTCGCTATGATGGAACGGAAATGGATCGAAATGCCGCGCGCCCGCCAGATGTCCGGTCCAGTAGTCGGCGGAGCCTGCGCGTATCGATCAGAACCAGATTGGAATCGTTGCGATGGGCTCGCAGCCATTCCGGATCAACCAAATATTGTGCTTGTTCGGTTTCCATCACGATGGTCCTCAGGTTCCGCTCGCTTTGCCAACTGCCTCATTAATAGAGCGGAATCCGTCGCGAGCAAGCAAGCGTGCGAGTCCCTGCTTGATTGCCGCAACTACCCGCGGCCCTTCATAGATCATACCGGTATAAAGTTCGAGCAGACTCGCGCCCGCGCGGATATGCTCATAAGCCTCTTCTGCATTGGAAATCCCGCCAACTCCAATTATTGGGATGCGCCCTTTTAGTTTTCGATAGAGTTGCGCGATGATCGCGCGGCTGAGCGCGGTCAGCGGCGCACCACTCAGCCCACCCTGCAAGGATGTTCTCACCCCAACCGCTTCGCGCTGCAGGGTCGTGTTGGTGGCGACGATTCCATCGAGTTGTAACTCGAGTGCCGCCGCGCCAATTTCGTCGAGCATTACCCGATCCAGATCAGGCGCCAGCTTGATCAATAACGGCGTCCGGTGTTCCATCCCGGCCTCCGCCTCACGCACTGGCTGGAGAACCCGGCGGATCCGCTCCGGCGCCTGAAAATCGCGCAGACCCGGCGTGTTCGGCGATGACAGATTGATCACGACGAAATCCGCCAGCCGTCCGAGCCATCGCATCAGCCGCGCGTAGTCCTCCGCGACCTCCTCAGCAGGGGTGTCCTTGTTCGGTCCGAAATTGATCGCGAGCCGCAGCCTCGCTTGGCACTTTCGCCAACGCTCAAGCCGTAGCGCCACCGCTTCCATCCCATCGCTGGGGAAACCTAACCGATTGATGAGCGCGCGATGCTCGGGGATGCGCCACATCCGCGGGCGCGGATTGCCGAACTGCGGCCGTGGCGTAACCGTACCGATCTCGGCAAAGCCGAATCCGAGCGTATTCCACGCCGCGAGCGCCCTCGCATCCTTGTCCATTCCGGCGGCCAACCCGATCGGATTGGCAAAACTCACTCCAAAAATTTCTGTGCGTAAGGCAGGATCGTCGTCTCGGGGCGTGCCCACCTCAACACGCGATAGCACGGCAAGCGTCAGCCGATGCGCCCTTTCGGGATCGAGACGGAAAAACAATGGCCGCAAGAATGGATATAAAACGCCGAACGCCCGGATCATCCGCCGTCGAATCTCGCAGTCCTACGAACAGCAATCAACATGTGAATATTCGTGCAAATCGCAATAAGCACAGGCCCTCGCGATCAATTATGATTGGAGGCATGCACGAGGCGCCGACCAATCCTCAAGCGGTGATGCAGGTAAAGTTGATCGATTATGCCCGAGCACCGCTGGAAAAACTCTATGCGGCTTTTCGCACCTGCTATTCTGCCGATACTCCGATCGAAATCTGGCAGAAGATCGAAGCCGAAAAGATCACGCACGAAAAAATTCGCGAGTTTATCGGCGAGCGGCTCAAGACCGGCCACGCCTCGCCGCTGGAACAGGTGGTCTTCTGGTTCGCGATCGCCGGCGTCTCGCGCTCGCTATCGCATCAGTTCGTGCGCCATCGGATCGGAATCAGCTTCGAGCAGCAGAGCCAGCGCTACGTCAAATTCAAGCAGGACAAGCTCGCCTTCGTGATGCCGGAATCGTGGTCGCGCGCGGGCATGGACAGCGAATTCGCGGAGCTCCTCGCGAAGACCTCCGAGCTTTATGCGAAGGCGCTCAAGGCCGGCATTCCAGCGGAAGACGCGCGCTTCATCCTGCCCAACGCCGCGCCGACCAACTTCCACGTGATGGTGAATTTTGCCGAGATGCTGCATATCTGCGATCTGCGGCTATGCGTACGCGCGCAATGGGAAATCCGCCGGATGGTCGCGCTGATGCGCGCCGAGATCAAACGCGTGCTGCCCGAGATCGCAGTTTTCCTGCAACCCAAATGCGGCGAAAACCGGATGGGCTACTGCGACGAATCGCTCGAGGATTGGGCGAAATGCCCACTCGGCAGCGTCCGCCCGCATAAGGCCGACCTGTTCGAGATGTACGAGCAGTATGCCAAACGAAAATCGCAGGCTTTGACCGAGGCGGAGTTCCGTGCCGTCGAAGAAAAAGAATTGCTGTAAACGTCATCCAAATCGACGGACAAAGCGGTGGCGAGCGAGTTAGTGGAGCGCAGGCAGAACGAGCCTGCTGGCGAGCGTATAATTCGCCGCTAGCTGCGCGGTCCTAATAACTAGATAATGCTTCTGCGATTTTCGCCGGCGTTGCAAGCCGGATGAACGCGCCGAGGCGGGGACCGCGCTCTTGACCCAGTAGAGCGCGATAGATCACCGGAAAGATCTTGCCGGGTTTGTCATAATGCGCGCGGCCTAGATCGTAGATCGATTTCTCGATCTCCTCGGCGGTGGCCGCGGGGTTGGCGCTCAGCCACTCAGCCAAGGCGCTTAGCTGTTCAATTTCGCTTTCAGCGGGCGGCAGCACTTTCTTTTCAGGTTCGACAAAATCACGATAGAAATTGATCGCGCACTCCATTAAGGTGCGCGCCAGCCGCTCGGTATCGGGATCGCTCGTAATCCGCGGGTCATAGGCGATCAGATAATTCCATAGCAGGTCACGATCCGCGCTGCCGATCGCGGGTACGAGATTCATCACCAGGCCAAAGCCGATCGAGCTGTCGAACCGGCGCGCGCTGTTGCTTTGCAAAACAAACTCGAGCGGAGAGTTCCGGCGCGCCGCTTCATCCATCGCGCTCCACGCGCGTAATGCGTCGAGGTATTCGTCTACGTACTGCGGGATTGCTTCGAGAAACAACTTGCGAGCCCGCCGCGGATTTAGGATTAGGAAATACTTGAGAACTTCGATCGGCGCGTAACGGCGCCATTGCTCGACGCCGACTCCGCGTCCGACCGACTTCGAGACCTTGTGCCCTTCCTCATCAAGATACATCTCGAACGGAAAGCCGAGCGGCGGACGTCCGCCGAGCAGCTTCACGATTTGCCCGGATAATCGCGCCGAATCGATCAAATCTTTGCCGTAGAGCTCGTAATCGACTTTCAGCACCAACCATCGTAGCGCCCAATCGACCTTCCACTGCACCTTGGCGTGACCGCCGAGGATCGTTTGCTCGCCCTTGAAGCCGCATCCGTGCGCGCCGCCGAAGCTGCGTTCGCAGGAGAATTCGACTGACGCTCGCTCGGGAAAATATGCTGTCACGAGCGTCGAATTGATTTGCCCGCAGTTCGGACAGAGCGGCATAAAAGGCGACCATCCGGCACGATTCTCTTCACGCAGGGTCGGCGCGATTATCGCCACGATTTCCTGGTGTTTCGCGAGAATCAGCCGCAGCGCGTCGTCGAATGCTCCGCGCGCGTACATCTCGCTCGAACGCATCAGTTCGTAATCGACTTCGACCGGCGCGAGAAACCCTCCCAATTGTCCGATCATATGCGAGGCGAAACTGTCGTGGCAGTCGCCGAACGGATCGGGGATGCGCGAAACCGGATATCCGAGATAGCGCGCCGACGCCTCGCGATTGGGGATTATCTCCGGCACTTTGCGCAGCCCGTCCATATCGTCGATGAAAACGATCAGACGTGACGGACGGGTCTCACCGATCAACGTCAATGCATGCCGAACGAAAGCCGGGCGCAGCACCTCGCCCATTGTACCGAGATGCGGCAGGCCGGAGGGCCCGAAGCCGCTTTGAAAAATAATCGAGCGCTCCGGCGCGAAGTTACGCACCCGGTCAGCGAGCTTGCGCGCTTCCTCGTAGGGCCATAGATCGAGCTTTGCATCAGGTCCAACCGCCGACGCCATCGTGCTTTGCTTATTCCTCTCGTTCTTTGCCACGTAGTACGCGAGCCACCGCTTCGTGCAGCCACGGATCAATCTGAAGATCGCGCATCTTTTCCGAGGCCAGCCGCAATTTGACACTGCAATTCGCGCATATCTGTGCGACCTGCGCGAACCCGCTCCGATCTTCGACGGTTAGCTTCATCAACCATTCGGTTATCGGACGACGGCATATTTCACAATGATTATCTTCCATCGCAGTCTCTAGCCAAGCAGAGGAACCAGTATCTTACATTATTTGCGTCACCGTTCACCGCAATGTTGGCAAGTCTCTCGTGCGCGACTTACATTTAGCGATTGCAAGCCCGGCATTTGATGCGGAAACTTGATGAATCTGTACTTTGAGGACTCATGATGAAAGTCTGGCAGCATCTACCGGCTAATTTATGGATCACGCTTTAACTCGCCAAAAAATTAAAGATTTGCGCAAGCTGGTGAGTGACGATGATCGCATCGCGATCGTGCTTCAGGACGACCCCGATCCGGATGCGATGTCGAGCGCCATCGCCCTGCGTGCTTTGCTGGGCCGTAACAAGCAGACAACTCCGATCTTCGCCTTCACTCCGGTCACCCGTCCCGAGAACCGCACCATGACGCATCTGCTGGAGATCGAGGTCGCGCCCGCAGTAACACAGGAATTATCAACTTTCGATAAAATTGCGATGGTGGATGTGGAACCGCCCTATTTCGGCGGACGTATTCCACGCGCGGATATTGTTATTGATCATCATCCAAATTATCAGACTGGTCTCGCCCCATTTGAAGATATCCGCGTTGATTATGGCGCTACAGCAACGATTATGACCGAATATCTCGTCACTGCTGAAGAGCGCATCAGCGAACGACTCGCAACTGCCCTCCTTTACGGTATCAGGAGCGATACGCTGGCGCTCTCACGACGCGCCACTGAAGCGGACATTCAGGCTTTCATGCATCTTTATCCACTCGCCAATTACAACTTGTTACGCCAGATCGATCGACCGGAGCTTCCGCTCAGCTTCGCGCGGATGCTATCGCGCGCGATGAGCCGACTCGAAGTTCGCAACGGTCTGGCGCTCCTGCATCTTGGCCCAGTAGAGCGAGACGATCTGATTGTCCAGATGGCGGACTTTTGCCTGCAATTCGAAGGCGTCGAGTGGGTCGCCATCTCCGGCAAACTTGGCGACAATCTGGTAATCGCAGTGCGCAATCACGGAGTCGGCCGCGGCAATGCCGGCGATTTGGTCAAGCGCATTTTCGGTGACATCGGCTCCGGCGGCGGCCATCGCAACATGGCTAAAGCAGTCGTTCCGATGAGTAAATGGCGGGAGCGCGAAGGAAATCTGCGCGGGCAAGAAATCGAAACTCGCCTCCGTGAGCTGTTTCTCGCCGCCCTTCACGGCGATCATGAAGTGACCGAAATCCGCCCGATAGCGCCGCGCAACGATGTGCAATCTGGCTAATGCGGCCTTACGATTCTGACACGTTCAATCAAACGCGTTTTCACCTGTGATATCACGCCCGAGTATCAGCGTTTGCACATCGAAGGTCCCTTCGTAGGTATTCACCGTTTCCAGATTGAGCATGTGACGGATTACCGGATATTCGATTACGATTCCGTTCGCCCCGAGCATGTCTCGCGCCATCCGCGCAATCTCAAGTGCAGCGTTGACGTTATTCCGTTTTGCGAACGAGACATGTTCGGGCCGCATTGTTCCGGCATCCTTCATTTGGCCTAGCCGAAAACATACCAATTGCGCCTTGGTAATTTCGGTCAACATATCGACCAGCTTGCGCTGCACCATTTGATAGCCGGCCAATGGCCGCGAGAACTGCTTGCGCGATTTGGTGTAATCCAACGCGCATTGATAGCAGCTTCGTGCGGCGCCGATCGCGCCCCACGCGATTCCATAGCGCGCTTGTGTCAGACACGAGAGCGGCGCCTTCAGACCACGCGCATTCGGTAGATGACTTTTCTCCTCGAGCCGCACATCCTCGAACACCAGTTCGGAAGTGATCGACGCGCGCATCGAGAATTTGCCATGAATATCACTCGTGCTGAATCCGGGCGTTCCCTTTTCTACGATGAATCCGGTGATTCCCTCATCGACTTTGGCCCACACGATTGCAAGATTCGCGATTGAACCATTGGTAATCCATCGCTTCGTGCCGTTGAGGATCCATCCTCGACCATCTTTGCGCGCCCGCGTCTCCATTCCGCCCGGATCAGAGCCGTGGTCTGGTTCAGTGAGGCCAAAGCATCCGATCAGCTTGCCCTGAGCCATCTCGGGCAGGTATCGCTGCTTCTGCTCTTCCGAACCTGACGAATAGATTGCGTACATCGCCAGCGCGCTCTGGACCGACGCGAACGACCGCAGTCCTGAATCGCCCGCTTCCAGCTCCTGCATGATCAGGCCATAGGCAATATTGTTCATTCCTGCGCAGCCGTAGCCGTGGAGGTTGGCGCCAAAGATCCCCAATTCGGCCATTCGAGAAATCAATCCACGATCAAAACTTTCATTGGCGAAGCGCTGTTCGATTTCCGGCAGGACTTCGCGCTGCACGAAGGCGCGTACCGAGTTACGCGTCATTTTCTCTTCGGCTGTCAACAGATCATCCAGGTTATAAAAATCCAGATCGCGCAATATTTCAGCCATCACATTTCCTTAAATAATTATTTTATACGGTGGTTTTATCAGCTGCCTTAGGAAGATATCACCAACTTACGCGCGGTATGACTTTCGTACTTATCGAACTGGCCGCCTGCCTATTGAGCGTCGAACTGAATCACCCAACCCCAGTTGCCTCATTAGTAGCCATCAAATACTCTTATATCTGAAGTTAGCAATATGCACATTGAAACGCTAAAGGTCTTTTGCGACATCATCGAAAGTGGCAGTGTTTCTTATGCTGCGTCGCAAAATTTTGTCACGCAATCGGCTGTGAGTCAGCAGGTGCGAAGCCTGGAAGAGAAGTACGAATGCCGGTTGCTGGAGCGTGCTCGTGCGGGTGTCAAACCCACGCCTGCAGGACAGACTGCTCTATAGTTCCAGCAAAGAGATCGTTCGCCGTTTCATCGAGCTTGAGAATCGATTGCGCGAGATTGGTTCCGTAGTGGCCGGTTCAATTCGGGTCGGAACGGTCTACAGCGTCGGCCTGCATGAGTTGCCTCCTTATTTGACTGAGTTCCTGCGCGCCCATCCGCAGGTCAACGTGCATCTGGAATATCTGCGCTCCAATAAAATCTATGAAGACCTGGTCGAGGGAAAAATTGACCTCGGCGTGGTCGCTTATCCAGCCAAGCGCGGCCAAATTATGACGATCTCGTTTCGTCATGACGAACTCGTGCTGGTAGTGCCGCCCGACGATGCGCTCGCCAAGCTCAACAAAGTATCCGTCGGACAACTGCTCGGACAACGCTTTGTCGGCTATGAACGTGACATCGCCACCCGCAAGGCATCTGATCGAATCCTGCGCGAGTACGGCGTCAAACCGCACTACACGATGGAATTCGACAATATAGAAACGATTAAGCGGGCAGTCGAGATTGGCCAGGGAATCGCGATCGTACCGCGCTCCACTGTTGAACTCGAAACCGGCCGCGGCTCGCTTAAGCTACTCGAATTCATCGAAGGCCCATTCATGCGTCCGCTGGCGATAATCTACAAGCGCGGACGCGAGCTCTCTCCCGCGGTTGCGAAATTTATCGAGGTGCTCACCAGTAGCAAAATTATCCTTCCTGGTCAGACGGGAACCAATCACGAGAAGTCAGACCGTAACCATCGTGATGAGAAATCTCCTGAGCTTGCCTCGCGCTAGCGCAGCCCAATTACTTTCTCTTCGCTTTTTCTTTCATTGCCCTGAATAGACGATAAAATGCTGAATCGCGATCCGCTGATTCGCATGAATAACCTGAAGCGGTTCCAAGGCTTCCGATGACCGCAGCGCAAGACAGTAGTCGCTTTGCTTTAATCTATGAGTTAGCCAACGCCTTCGCGCGACGTTTGGAACTGGACGAGCTCATTCCTTTTGCTCTTGGCCGATGTCGCGAAATCCTGGGTGCTGACGGAGTTTCAATTCTGTTGCTCGACTCCGAAAAGGACGAGCTTTACTTCCCCTATGTTGCCGAAGGCGATCCGGAAGCGGCGCGGCGGCTGGCCGAAATTCGGGTTCCGTCCACTTTTGGTGTCGCTGGGGCGGTCTTGCAAAGCGGGAACTCAGAACTGATCACCGATACCAGCACCGACGCGCGTTATACCTCAAGCGTGGACGATAAAACCGGCACGCCCACTGGTTCGTTGTTAGCTGCGCCGCTCCTTAGCGGCTCGACTCGGCTCGGGGTGATTGAAGCAGTGCGGCGTACAGGCGCGCCGCCCTTTGTCGCATCGGAGATGGCGTTGCTCGAGTTGCTTGCCGGCAGCGTTGCAGTCGCGCTGGAGAACGCCGGGCGCTTCGAGCAGGTCAGAAAATCCGCGCAGCAATTACGCGCTCAGGTCGGCGCGTTACGCCGCGAATTGGCGCGTAACGACCGGTTCGCCGAAATTATTGCCGTCAGCCCCGCGATGAGTGAAGTGTTCACCATGATGGAGGCCGCCGCCACCTCGGGGATGAACGTGCTGATCCAGGGCGAGACCGGCACCGGCAAAGAGCTGGTCGCCCGCGCGATTCATCGCACCAGCACGCGGGCCGACGCGCCTTTTATTGCCCTCAACTGTGCAGCAGTACCCGAAGGTTTGCTCGAAAGCGAGCTGTTCGGCTATCGCAAAGGCGCATTTTCCGGCGCCAGCGAGGACCAGGCGGGGCTGTTCAAGGCGGCTTCGAGCGGTGTGATCTTTCTCGATGAAATCGGAGAGATGCCGATTACGATGCAAGCTAAACTGTTGCGTGTCATTCAGGAAGGCGAACTCAAGCCGGTCGGCGATACACGCTCACAGAAGATCGATGTGCGGGTAATCTCGGCCACTAACCGCCGGCTTGAGACCGAGATCACGACGCGCGGCTTCCGCGAAGATCTCTATTATCGGCTGGCGGCCTTTACTATTCGCATCCCGCCATTGCGCGAGCGTCGCGAAGATATTCCGTTACTCGCAACTCGGCTTACCGAAGCCGCTGCCGGACGTTACAAAAAGCGAATTACCGGATTCCAGCCCAGCACGCTCGATTTGCTGACCAGTGCGCCATGGCCCGGCAATGTCCGCCAAATGCAGAATGAGATCGAGCGGGCGGTCGCACTGGCGCGCGATGGCGAAACTCTCGCGACTCATCATCTCTCGCGAGAGTTTATCGCGCAGGTCGAAAACCAGGGGATTGCGCCACTCAAAACTGTCGAGGAACCGGCCCCCCGGATGAACACCACGACCAATAACCAGGAGTCGGCTGAATCGCGCTCCTTGATTGACGCGCGAGCGGCGTTCGAGGCTAATTACATCGCCGAGACATTGGCGCGTCACCGAAATAATGTCTCACATGCCGCGATCGCGTTGGGCGTCTCGCGTGTCACTCTGCAAAAAAAGATGAAAGAATATTCGCTCCGCTGAACCACCTTGAGGGAGCCGGGAATGCCAACAGCAACCGCGGAAGAAATTCGCGAGCGGGTGCGGACGATCGCGCCGATACTCGCAGAAAATGCACCAGCATGTGTCGAAGCTCGACGAGTCATTGCGGCAAGCCGCAACGCGATGGTCCATGCGGGCCTGTTCCGCATCCCGCAACCCTCGCGCGTGGACGGCTACGAACTACCCCTGCCGGTTCTCGGTGAAACCGTCACTGCCGTTTCTGAAGCCTGCCCTTCCAGCGGATGGGTCCTGATGGTCATGGCGGCACATCATTTTTGTCTCGGGACTTTTCCCGAACAAGCGCAGGAGGATGTTTTTGGCGGCGGCCGCGACAGTCTCGTCGCGGGAACACTTTCATGGCAGGGTCAGGCGAAGAAAGTTGATGGCGGCTACCGCGTCGATGGGCGCTGGCAATTCTGTAGTGGCGTCGATTGCGCCGATTGGGTGATGCTGGGGTGTGCCGATCCTACGACAGGCGGCCCCTTGGTCCACGTCATTGCGCCGGTCAGTGAGATCGTCATTGACGATACGTGGAACGTGCTCGGCCTCGAAGGTACCGGCAGCAAAGATGTGCTCGCGAAGGACCTGTTCGTGCCCGAGGAACACGCGACCGACAGCCGTAGGATGCTGCGCGGCGACTCACCTTTTACACTGCATCACACAACGAATCTGTATCGCGTATCGGCTGACGCGATGCTGTCGCTATCAGTCGCGACCGCAGTGCTCGGTTCCGCGAACTTTGCGCTCGGGAAGTTCATCGAGCGGACCAAGGAGCGACGCGTGATCGTCACCGGCGCGCGCAAAGCCGAATACGTCCCAACGCAGATTCGACTCGCCGAAGCCGCGGCGGAAATTCAATGCGCGGAATTGCTCGTCCGAGACGCGCTGCAAACTCTCAAGCAGGTGGCTGAATCGGGTGAAGGCGCGACCGATATGGGCTATCGCGCGCGTGTCAAATGGCAGGCCGCATATGCAGTCGAGTTGTGCCGTCGCGCCGCCTCGCGGCTTTTTGCAGGTTCGGGCGCGCACGCAGTGTATAATTCCAGTCCGCTGCAACTCGCCTTCCGCAATATCAACGTCGGCGCGCAGCACGCGAGTCTTGATTTTGAAAGCTCCGCCGAACTGTACGGGCGAATGAAGTTGGGTTTACTGTCGCGTTAGCGCCAACCACTTCCGCGCATTATCTTCACGCGCCTCAGTGCGCGCGAGAATCGTTTGCGCGCGCTTGAGGTTCGGCACATCGACCATCTGGCCCTTGAAGCGAAATGCCCACTTGCCGAGCTTGCGATTCTCCTCAAACGCCGCAACGAGTTCGCGACTTTCGGCCACTTCGTCCGGTGTAGGAAAACACGCTTCAAGTACGACGTCGATTTGGCTCGGATGAATGGTAATCCAGCCGGTGTAGCCGAGCTCCGCACTCTCCCGGCACTCGCGATACATCCGTTCGCGATCACCGAGCAACAGCACTGAATCGATCGGCTGAACGCCGGCCGCGGTCGCTGCCAGCAGGCACATCAGTCCGGTCAAGCGAAAGATTTCGAGCAGATCGCCATTATCGTCGCGAACTCGCCAGGCGCCGAGCGCCGCCGCCATGTCCAGTCCGCCGCGGCCGCCACAGATCGCGATCACGCGCGGGCATCGCGTAATGGCTTGAACATTCAAGACACCTTTAGGAGTTTCGATAATCGGCAGAAGCTTGACGCTGCCGGGCGGATGGCCGAATTGCCGTTCGAGTCGCGCGATCTGCTCGTCTAGGGCATGTAACTCGTCGGGGTCGCCCGCTTTGGGTACGAGATACCCATTGGGCCGCGATGCCATCGTGGCTTCAACGTCAGTGACTCCCCATTCTGAGTCGAGCGCGTTGATTCGCACAATCCGTTGTCGCGGACCAAAATCGATATTCTTGAGCCAATCCGTAACGGTCGCCCGCGCCGAGGCTTTGTTGTCTGGCGTGACCGAGTCCTCCAGATCGAGCACCAACGCGTCAGCCTTGAGTTTGAGCGCCTTCCTCAGCATCTCGGCGCTGGCATAGGGAACGAAATGGAGCACGGTCAACATCGAATTTCTCAGGAGGCCGCGGCAGACTGAGCAGTTTGCGGATTCCGGCTGTATTCCTGTACGACTGCCCTTTCAACCGCCGTGCCCTTGAAGAAATCCGGATTTTGACTGGCCCAAAGCTTGACCGCGTTACCGAAGGTGAAGGCGCGAAAATCCTCCTCGGACATCCCTTTCTCTTCGACCAATTCCCAGGCTTCTTCGAGCACTTCGGTCATGTCCGGCACGTCAAAATGGCTGATATCCGAGCTCAGCACGGCGCCTAGCTTCGCTCCGAACGGATTGGCCTTCGAGAATGCATACGTGACGGTCGGATCATCGGACTCGCAGCCGAAGAAAAAGCGCGGCACAAACAGATCGCGGATATCGCTCTTCCGTTCGATCTTCGCCGCCGCAAAGTCGTCGGTCTCGGCGGGCGCAGAATGGCCCATCCCGCCGGTCAGCATCATCTGGTCGAACTCGGCGAATCTGCGTGACATCTTCTCGCCGCCATACTGCTCGATCAATTTGGCGAGTCCGTTACGATCGACCTGTGAGGGATCCAAGGTGTTAATCGCCTGACCGCCACGTTTTTCCCAATGGGAGATCAGGTCGGCGAGCAGACTGCATCCCCATGCGACGCCGCCTTCAAGGAACGCGAACCGCACACGCGGAAAGCGTCGCGTCACACCGCCGATAAACAACGCCTTGGCGACTGCATTACCCGCTTCGCCGAAATGGCCCATATGATTATAGACGAAGTTGCTAATCGAATTGCGCAGCCCGAAATTTGACGCCGCCGAGTGAAACGTCACTGGATAACCGAGTTCATCACATTTCCGCCATACCGGATCGTAATCGTAGATGCTGTCGATGCCGAGCACGTCGAGCCAGCACGCGTGCCGGCGACTGACGCCTAGCCGGTCGGCCTCCGGAATCGAGCGACGGATCAGGCTGCCCAACGCAACCGCTTTAATCCCAATAGCTTTGCAATGTTCAAGCTCCGCGATCGCCTCTTCGGGCGTATGCATCGGGATCGCGCCGATCGGCGTTACGCGATCGGCATATTCGCCCCACGTTTCGATCGCGTAGCGATTGAAGGCATGACAGCCTGCCCGCCGCAACTCCTCGTCACCGATATATGGTGCGAATAATTGGCAGTGAGTCGGATAAAGCACAGCGAAATCGAGTCCCATCTCGGGCAACCGCTGATGCATCAGTCGCGGGACAAACGAGGTCGCAACGTCCAGCGTGTTCTTGACCGGCATCCCCCACCAAGCCGGCTGACTGGCGCGGCGATCCAGCCGCTGAGCCTCTGACATCTTGGCAAAGTCGCCCTCGCCCAGCGGACGAATGCGCGATAACCAGCGCTCAACTATCTTCGCACCCGCAGTTTCCCGCAAGTAATCCATCGCGATTGGCTCGAACTCGCGCCAATGGCCGTCCGAGTCGATCACCGGGTGTTCCAAACGGTCGTGAATATTTTGCGATTTGGTCTTTCCGTTAGACTTCGATGACATGTGCAAGGCCTCCTCGATCACAGCTAAGCAAGCCGAAACGTCAGCTCCGGTATCTGTGTCCGCCCCATTATGCTAACTCGTGCGGATATGTACCGCCGTTAGTGTTGGCATCATCGAGCCCGGCTTGGGTGGCGCGACGTTCCAGCATCGATAAATAAAGCTCGGCGAGATCGCCGTTGTCGCGCGACTTCAATCCATAACGGATGCAGTCGTAAGTGAAGCCGCTACCCGGCGGTCCGAAAAAGTTAATGGCTCGCGGCAGCCACTCCCGTAACCCGGCATTGACCCGCTCGACGCCCAGCCGCTCGGCCGCGTCGCGCAATTCGTTCGCCGCGAACAATTCGTGCTCCTCTTCCTCGGCCAGGATTATCTCGGCGGCGCGCGCATGTGGCGCGTAACTCGACTCCTTGTAATTGACGCCGATCATGATCAACCCGGTCATGTCGAGACTGACGCTCGCCATCACTAAATCCAGCTCATCGCGCGCATGTTCCGCGAATTGCCGCGGCGCAGCGAATGAAGGCGCTTTCAATGCGGTGATCATCGAACGGTCGGCGCGGGTCTCGCTGACGTTTAACTCTTCGAGAGCGCGATAAATCAGCCGCGCATGTTTGCGCTCCTCGGCGAGATTCTTCGCTATTACACCTTGAAGTTCGGGCGTTTCGACGAACCCCGCAGCGCGTTCGTAGCCTTCGGCAGTAAGCTTTTCGGCAAGGGCATGAGCAGCCAACAGCCGGGTGAGAACCTTATGATAATTCGGTTCGACGCGCCTCTGCAGAAGGTCCGCGGCTTCGATACTCCTCGGACTGAATGCGCGCCGCATCGCGATTACCTGCGCGAGGGCAAGATCACCGTCGCGCTACCGGGAGTAGTTTTCTCTCCCTTAGCGTTCTCAAGCCAGATTTCGCATTCGACCAGATGGTCGGCCCCATCGACGTGCTTTTTGGCAACGCGACCTTTGCAGATAACCTTTGAGCCCGGCTGATCCATCCCGCGATACTGCACCGAGAGCTTGCGCAGCCATCCGAGCTCGCCCGCGAAATCCGTCATCAACTGACCGAGAAAAGCGTTTTTCAGCGCGCCATGCAGGATCACGCCCGGCAGATTATTCTTGAGCGCGAAATCCTTGTCGTAATGGATTTGATAGAAATCTCCCGAGGCTCCGGCATACTTTACCAATTGCTGGGTCGTCGGCTCTTTCTCGAGCGGCCCGATTGCCGCGCCTTCCTCAACATCTTCATAATAGATCTGTTTGCCAAACATCGCGTTCTCTCCCGCTCTAGTAGCGAATTCCGGTCGCGCGCTGCAATGCGCAGAGCTGTCCGAATTGATTGGTGTACGACGTCTCGATTGTCGTGAAGACCATCGGACCGAGCCGCCCTTCGCTTTCTCGAATATCGGCAATCCTGGTCTGCACGGTAATGCGATCGCCGACGCGGATTGGCTCGAAGTACTCCCAGTCCGAGCCGCCGTCGAGCCCGCGGTTTCCGGACAGACCGATCTTGATTTCGGGGAACGCCGCCATCATCGAACGCAGAAAGGTCGGCGGCGCGATCATCCCGCCGAAGCGCGTCTTGCGTGCCTCTTCTTCGCGATTGAACAGCGGATTCGAGTCGCCGATCGCCTCGGCAAAACGCCGGATCGCGCCGCGCTCGACTTCATAGGTGCGCGGCTCGGCCTTGTTGCCGATCTGCTTGCGCACTTCTTCGGTTACATACTTGTTCGCCATAGGCTCTGGTCTAGTATAGGTGGCGCGCCGCAGACAAGTGACCGTCGGAGTTCAAAATCATGGCAAAACTCAGCGCCGAACAAATCGAGCAGCAACTTAGCGAGCTTCCGGGATGGGAGTATAAAGATAATGCCATCCGCAAGCTCTATCGTTTCAAGCAATTCATGGACGGGATTCGCTTTATCAACGAGATCGCGGAGTTTGCTGAGTCGATCGATCATCATCCGGATATTCACGTCAACTACACGCGCATCACCTTCATCTGCTCGACGCATGATCAGGGCGGAGTCACGGAGAAGGATTTCCGCCTCGCGAATCAAATCGAGCACGACTTCGCCGCACGCGACTCTTATAACTAACGCGGTTGTATGATCCGACTCAGTTCTTGCGCGGCACGAAGTGCTGGACGCCAGCGCCCGTATTGTTCGATTTCACGGAGCAGGTCACGCAGATCGTCGGAATCTTCGATGAAATCAATCGCGGTAGTATCGACGACCAGCAGCGGCGCTTCCTCGTAATAGAAAAAGAAATCGCGAAACGCCGCCGAGACCCGCTCAAGATATTCGCGGCTGATATCGCGTTCGAAGTCGCGATTACGTCTGCGCAGCCGTTCGAGCAACTTCTCGACTTGCGCGAACATGAAGACCACGAGGTCCGGCTTGGGCATCTGCGCGTCGAGCAGTCGATAAATATTTTCGTAGAGCGCCAACTCGTCAGGCGCGAGATTGAGCGAGGCGAAGATTCGATCCTTGGCAAACAGATAATCGCTGACTGTCGCTTGCGCGAACAGGTCCTGTTGGGAAAGGGCGCGCTGCTGATTATATCGGGTGAGCAGGAAATATAACTGAACGGGTAATGAGTATTTGTCGGAGTCTTCGTAAAAGCGCGCAAGAAACGGATTGTGCTCGACCTCTTCAAGCACCAGGCGAGCTTTGAATTCGTTTGCGAGCAAACGGGCCAAGCTGGTCTTGCCGACTCCGATTGGACCCTCGACTGCTATGTACCTTCCCCGCCGATCCATCGCGCCGCTTTCGTCGCGCCTCCTTCCCTCTGCGGGATTGCACGACCTAATTCGCGATTACGGATCCGCGGGCCTCGGTAAAGGAAACCGGATCCGTTCCTCCTTGAGCTTCATCAACTCAACCGTCGCGCCGCGCTCGGCAAAAGCGCCGATAATCTCCTCGACCAGCCATTCCGGCGATGACGCACTGGCGGTCAGGCCCAAAGCCCCTACTCCTTCGAGCATCGCCGGTTCAACATCTGCGATCGAATCGACCAGAAATGCTCGCGCCCCACGCATCCGTGCAACTTCGACCATCCGATTCGCATTCGAGCTGGATTTCGAGCCGACGACCAGAATCGCGTCGGTTACATCAACCAATTCCTTGACCGCGTTTTGCCGATTTTGCGTTGCATAACAGATGTCATCGGTTTTCGGCGTCGCGAGCGCCGGGAAACGCTGCTTAAGCGCTTCCATGATCTCGCGGGTATCGTCCACGCTCAGCGTGGTTTGAGTAACTGCGGCCACCCGATTCGGATCGGGCGGCTCGATTTCGGAAACTTCCTCAACTGTGCCGACCAGCATAATCTTGCCCGGCGCGACTCCGAGCGTACCGTTGACCTCCTCATGGCCGGCGTGACCGATAAGAATTACGCCCTGACCGTCTGAGGAGTAGCGTTCAACCTCTAAATGAACCTTCGTGACCAGCGGACAGGTCGCGTCGATCACCCGCAAGTTGCGCTGGCGCGCATGGGTCCATTCGCTGGGTGCGACGCCGTGCGCGCTGAAGATAACCCGCTGCCCTTCCGGAACCGCATCGAGATTATCGACGAAAATCGCGCCCTCGCGCTCCAGTGCTTCTAGAACGAAGCGGTTATGTACAATCTGATGGCGTACGTAGAGCGGGCGGCCATATTCCTGTAACGCGCCGCGCACCGCTTCGACGGCGCGATCAACGCCGGCACAGAAGCCGCGCGGTTCCGCCAGAATAATCTTTTCGACAGAGCTTTGCTCAGGCAGCATCGCAGTTTGATTATCGGATACTGGCCGACCGGTCAACGCGGTTCGGCATTCCTTCAATCTGCCATCAGTGATGCAGCTCCGGCGGGTGCGAGGTTTGACATCCAACCCAGATTTCCCCCCCATCGAAATATTCCTTCTTCCAGATCGGTACGATTTCCTTGAGCCGATCAATTGCGAAGCGGCAGGCCTCGAAGGCTTCCGCACGATGTGCCGCCGAGACCGCAATCGCGACCGAGGTCTCACCGATCGCGACCGGGCCAATCCGATGCTGTATCGCGATTCGCACGATTTTCCATCGTTCGCCAGCCTCGCGCGCCAGCTTACGCATCTCGGATAGCGCCATCGGTTCGTACGCCTCGTATTCAAGCCGGATCACGCGGCGACCGACATTGTCGTTCCGAGTAGTGCCCGCAAAGGTGACGATTGCGCCTGCAGACGGATGCGCGACCGCGCGTTCCAGAGCTGCAACATCTATGACCGTGGAGCCGATCGAAATTGGACCGAGCCACGGCGCGTCGGCGCCGCCGCTAACCGGCGGAATAAACGCCACCTCGTCACGATCGCGCGGACGATAGTTTTCCGACACATATTCGTGATTTACCGCGTACGCGACGCCCTCGCGATGCCCTCCGAGATCAGGGAATTGTTCCAGCAAGGATCGCCAAATCTCGCCGACGGTGGTCCCCTCGCGAAACTCACGCGCTAATTCGGACGTGCGGGCGCGTTCCCGAAAAGTTGCAAAGAGTTTCAAAGTCAGATTCATCGAAGTCGAATTCTACAGTTTCAACAGATGCGCCATGTGGCCGAGCTCGGGTAACAGGAGTTTTTCCATCGCGAGCTTGCAGGCCGCAGGCGAGCCGGGCAACGCCACAACTATTTTGCCATTAGCAACTCCGGCCAAGGCCCGGCTAAGGAATGCTGCGGACCCCACTTCCTGATAGGAAAGCATCCGAAATAGCTCGCCAAAACCTTCCAACTCTTTGCTCAAGAATGGCCGAATTGCCTCGATCGTCACGTCGCGATCGGCTATCCCAGTACCACCATTAACAATAATCACCGCCGAGTCCGATAAACGCTCCCGGACTGCATGACGGATTCGCTCAGGATCATCGGGCGCCAATTCGTAATGCTCGATCACGTGACCGGCAGCTTCGAGTAAACCAATAATCAGCTTCCCGCTCTCGTCCGCCTCAGGACCACGCGTATCAGTTGCCGTAATCACGGCCACTTTGAGATGGTGATGCGCGCCAGCCTCGTGATGATGCTCATGAACGCTCATACTTATTGATAGTATAGTAGCGCCGGACACGAGATGGCGCATCCTCTCGATCGCTCTTCAATACTGGGCGGCCGATTATGATTTCTTGGCAATCAGGACAATCGGAGCCGTTGACATAGCGCGTCAAGCGGCTCCTGGAATGGTGGCTCTCACATATCTGCGCATAGGCGCCGTAATCAGCCGGCTATGCTGTCCAAATTCTGCTGCGGTTCTACTCCTGATCCCAATTGGCGACTTGCGGTAACCGGATGGCCGAGTGGTGAAAGCCCGAGTTCACGCGCCGATTGCTCAACCGCTCGATAGGCCAGGCGCATAGTTCCAAGTATCTCGCTTGTGGCACAGATCACGATCGCGCAGGTGAGCAATGCAGCTATAGCGGCAACGATGCTAAATCCCATGGCAACCGCTCCACTCGTGATGATTACACAAAGTATAAGTGCTAGACGGGTAATCGACGTCAAACGAGCCCGGATCTCGACGAGACTTTTGATCCGGTTTCCGCTGTGCTCCTCGTCGGCAGTTTTGATCTCGACTAACGAGAGCGCGCCCGGCTCTAGTGTGAGGTCAGCGTCGCGCCATCCATGATCGGGTATCGCTGCAGTTCCCGCGCGTGCGAAGAGTGAAGAGAGCGATTCGAGCATCTTTTCGCGCGTGGTCCAAGCCTCGTTCCAATAAGCAAGTCGTATTGAGCGCCGAAGCCAACTAATAGTGGGCCGCTGGCGCGGGGCGTCATCGAGGGCTGCCCGATTGCGCAAACGACGACGGAGCCGATAGCGCGCGATAGTACGTGAAATCGGCCCGGAATAGGCCAACCATGCGATCAGGAGCCGCGCACCGAATCCGCGATGGGAATTTTCCAGCGGCGCTGCAAGCGCATAATAGGCCGCCCAGGCCGGTCCTAACAGCAACATCGCGAGCGCGGGCAGAATCGTGAAGCCGAGGCCGAAAGAGAGCGCCAACCCCACGAGCATTGCCGCATTCCACTCAGCGGTCAGCGGCAGCACTCGCAAAATGTTGAGCGGTGGTTCGGAGACCTGTTGGAGGGCATTGACCTGCCGGTCCCAACGAACACGCAGACTTTTTCCACCCGGGATGGTTCGAGCCAGCCCCGGAATTGTTCCGCGCCATCGAATCTGTCCGAGCGCATTGAAGCGATCCGGATACTTTAGATAGAGCATCGCTTCCGCGTTGCCATAGCCCCGTTGCTGGCCGTAATAGGCTTTGATCGTGTTGCGGCGGAAGTGCCAGACAAAAGCGGCGGGACAGAAACCAAGCTTCAGGCCCGCATCGAGCATCCGCCAGCAGATATCGACATCGTCTCCGGCCGCCGTAAATTGCGGATCGAACCCGCCAATCTTTTCCAGCGCGGCCTTACGAAAGACCATATTGCAGCCGGCCAGATGCTCCGCGCGCTCGTCACCGAGAAGTACGTGACATGGCGCGCCCGGTGAAGCGGCGACGCAAGCCTCAATCCGGCCTTCCTCATGCGGCGCGTAGTTGGGTCCACCGCAGCCGTCGAAGTGACTTTCGGTCATCGCACGAACCATCAACGAGAGCCAATCCGGATCGACCACGCAATCCGAATCGGTGTAAGCGATTATTTCGCCGCAGGCGGCCTGCATCCCAACGTTACGAGCAACGCTCAAACCTTTGTTGGGCTGACGGATTAAGCGAAATTCAGGAAAATCGGCGGCAATTTCCGCGGTGCTATCCCGCGAGCCGTCATCGACGATCACGACCTCGTAATTCGGATAATTGATCTTCCGCAGCGACTCGAGACACGGGCGCATCGTGCGTTCCGCGTTATAAGCGCAAATCACGACCGAGACCATCGGCGGGTCAGGTAATTTCGGCGGACAGTCGCCATTCAGAGTAACGAACGGAAGGAGCTCTCCGGCGCTCAGCATCCGGATTCCCAATGCTCCCGACGACGCCGCTGGCCGCATCGCCGGCGCGACTACACCCGCGGCTCCAAGGCCGAAGGCACAGGCCACCACCTCGTCCTGCCCGGAAAGCCCCTCGCCGAATTCGAGCACCACCGGCCGGGATTCGGCGATATTGTGGAGACGCACGACGTAGGCACGCAGCTCGCTTGGCGATAGCGGCGGCATTACCGCATAGATCAGACTCTCATTCATTGATGCCAAGCCAATCGTCGACGGATAATGCTTAAGCGCGACCACTCGGTTCCCATCAATCTGCCGAATAGTACCTATCAATTTTACGATTCGCTTCCTGAATCGTTCTATGCCGAATTGGCGAAGCTGATCCGGCGCGATTGGACAGTCAATCAGATAGCCAATCAACATAGAATCTGGCGCAAGCTCCTGGTGGTTTGCACGCAATGCGCTATCGCCTCACGCAAACCGCAGCGCGACAAAATCTGCTTCGGATCGATGAAGAGTTCCACCAGCGTGTGCAATCCAGCCTGAGCGGCGATACCAATTATTGATTCGTCTTGCGCCTGATTCAGGATTAGACCCGTCGTATGGCCACGACTGAGTTCATCGAAGCGCCGCCGCAATGCAAGCTTTGCTCGAAATCGAGAGGTTTACTTGAGCTTCCAGTCGCATCCCTTTGAAGAAACATTTGCGACCCCCTCGATCAAAAAACTTACCACTGGTACTAACCTGAGAATTGTTCTTTTCTAATGTCACGAAACGGCTTTGAGCCAAAGCCATGCCATTTGGAATTGATAACAAAATCAACGACTTAGGCCTCAAATCGATCCCGCAATAGAGATTCTTTGCCTCAGGACGTACGACTAATCTGACGTTTTGCGGCGATGAGCAATCATTGCGATTTTTGCATCTTGCGTTAGATTTATCTCGATGATTGTTGCATAATGCAAATTAAGGTTTTTTGTAAGTCCCATTCTTAATCGAAGTACGGGTTAACTGCCGATGGGTAAGCTGAGTAGCTCACA
>CAWHOQ010000008.1:0-146957 GCA_963831065.1 uncultured Pseudomonadota bacterium | reverse complement strand
CGCAAGCGCGAATAAGCTCGACGGTCTGCGAAAAATTGTTCAGAGATGTGTCCCGCCTCATCCTATCTCTAAGAGATCTTCTCGTGAGGCTACCGATGAGCCCATTGAAGCGCAGCCCACCGAGCTTGAAGCGATTCGCAGTCAACTCAGTGCAATTGAAGGAATGCTCGGCCAGCTATTCGGCCAAGCGTACGATCACAACCCGATCAGCTTAGCGATTCGTGCTGAGGCAGCGGACATTATTGAGGCTAATTTCGACCAAATTGTCGAACAATGGTGCTGCGCGATTGAGTGTGCAATTGCCGGAGGAGAGCTGCCCCGAGAGGGAATGGCAAATTCGCTGATTCGCTTCGTCGCCCATCTGCGCGATCCTGACGATTTGCGCACTTATGTCCATCTGCGGCGCCATTGCCAGGAAGGAATGTCTCGCGCGCGCCAAGCCCTCGCGAGTTCAACATCTTTCATATCGTTCTTAAGCAGATAATTCTCGAGCATCGTCCGGAATCATGTCAGCGGCCCGCGATTGGACTTGGTTCGGGACGCCATCGTCGCCGCGATCGATGAGCGGCGGCTGATGGTGGGGCAGTTCTACATCGAATCGCGCGAGCACGCGCTGAGAGCCTCCGAAGAAAAATATCGCAACTCGATCGACCATGCGCCCGATCCGATGTACGAAATCGATCCGGAAACGCTGATTGTAATTGGCGCCAATGCCGCTGCCGTCGAATTGCATCGAATCCTGCCTTACGAGCGCGACAAGCACTTGTTGGGAACCGCCTGACCGATCTAGACGCCGCCCGAGATGCAGGCTGCGGTGCTCAAACATCTCGAGCGGGTAATAACCAGGGGCTCTGATCAGGCGTTGGACTTTCCGATCAGCGGCCGGTTATTTCGATGTGCAATTCAGCGCTGATCACGGCCGGCAGTCGCCGTTTTATCCAGATGATCCTGCATGACGTGACCCAGCGCCACGAAATGCTCGATACGCTGCTGAAGGCCGAACGACTTGCGGCGGCAGGCACCTTTGCCAGCGGCGTCGCGCATGAGATCAATAATCCGCTGGCTTCGATCTCCTCACTGGTGCAATCGCTGCTGCCCGACGAAGCCGACCCCGATCGACGAGCGAATCTGCAGCACGATCCTGTCGCAGATCACGCGGATTGCGGCGAACGCTCAAAGATCTCGTTAATTTCGCGACGGCCCGCGCCGGCCGAACGCAAGGCGTTGGATCTGAATGATTTGACCAATGAGACCCTGCGACTAGTCGCCTATAATCAGCCGCTTCGACGGGATCACTATCGAACCCATCCTGGAACCGATCCTGCACCCGCTTACGCCGATCATAACGGCATCCAACAGGTGCTCCTGAATTTGCTGTTCAACGCTGCCGATGCGGTGCCTGCCAGACGGCGGCATGATCCGCGTAATCACGTCGAATTACCGTGCCCTGCGGGTGAAGAACGGAGTCAAAATCCGTGTCGCCGATAATGGCTGCGGAATCGCCGCCGGAGAATCTGGAGCGCGTGTTCGATCCCTTCTTCACGACCAAGCCGGCTGGCGCGGGCGTCGGGCTGGGCCTCTCGCTCTGCCAGAGTATCGTCTTGAACAATCACGGAACTATCAAAGTCGAAAGCTGATCGGGCAACGGCACGGCTGTCACGATCTGTCTTGCCCGCTTTACCTGACGCCGTCCAACCTGTGGCTCGCCGGAGCCGGCACGATGAGCCGGCAATGGTAACGCGACAAGTTGCCGGATGGCCGCGCGAACCGAGCAGTCCGTTCCGCATCCTGGTCGTCGAAGACGAGCAGCTGATGCGCTCGATCATCGTGCAGCTGCTGCGCAGCGAGGGCTACGAAGTCATCGAGGCCGCCTCCGCGACCGGGTGCGTTGCAGCATCTTCGAGCGCGAGAAAATCGACCTCGCGATTCTCGACCTGAATCTCGGCGCGCGGCGGCAGCGGCCTCGATCTGCTCGGCAAGATGCGCGATCTCGACCCCGAAGTGATGGGCATCATCGTTACCGCCTACGCCAGCATCGAGTCGGCGGTCGAAGCGCTGCGCAAGGGCGCCTACGATTACATCACCAAGCCCTTCGCCAACGATCATCTCAAGGCCGTGGTGCGCAATGCCTTGTCGCAGAAGGCGCTGTTTCATGAAAACCGCTTTCTGCGCCGCGAATTACGCGAGAAATATCGCTTCGAGAACATCATCGGCAACTGCGACGCGATCGAGCAGGTTTTCCGCATGATGGAGAAAGTTGCGCGGACCGATTCGAGCGTGCTGATCACCGGCGAATCGGGCACCGGCAAGGAACTGGTCGCGCGCGCGATTCATTTCAGTTCCGAGCGCGCCAACAAGCGCTTTCTGCCGATCAACTGCGGCGCGCTTGCCGGAGAACTCTGCTCGAAAGCGAACTGTTCGGCTATAAGCGCGGAGCTTTTACCGGCGCGACGCAGGACAAAGTCGGCCTGCTCAAAGCGGCTGACAAGGGCACGATCTTTTTCGATGAGATCGGCGATATGCCCTTGCCCTTGCAGGTAAAGCTGCTGCGCGCCTTGCAGGAGCGCGAGTGTTATCCGCTCGGCTCCAACGAACCCGTCAGCTTCGACGTGCGCGTGCTGTGCGCGACCAACAAGGATCTCGAAAAAGAGGTCGCGGAGGGCCGCTTCCGCGAAGAACTGCTCTATCGCATCAACGTCATCACGATTCGTTTGCCCGCGCTGCGCGAGCGCAACGACGATATCCCGCTGCTGGCGAATCATTTCCTGCGCAAATACGAAAAGCCGCTCGGTCGCACCGCGATGCGCTTTTCCAAAGGCGCGATGCGCTTGATGCTCAGCTACGGCTGGCCGGGCAATGTTCGCGAGCTGGAAAATACCGTCGAGCGCGCGGCGATTCTCGCCGAGACCGACGTTATCCATACTCATGACCTGCCCGAGAAAATTCTCGGCGCCGCGACTGAAAATGCCGGCTTTGAAACCGGCATGACCCTCGAAGAGCTCGAGCGCGACCACCTGCGTCGCGTGCTTAACGAAGTCAAAGGTGACAAAGTTCGCGCTGCGCAGCTACTCGGCATCCATCTGTCAACACTCTATCGAAAGATGCAGCGCTACCGTCTCGAAAACGAAGGGCTTCAGCCAACTACTGCGTCATAATTATTATTTTCCTGTCACACAGCATTTTTACGGTCCGGAAAAACACCCGAAACATTTTTATGGTCATCTGAGCGACAATTTTCCAGTCAGTAATAAGTTGACTGGGTACGCTAATTATGAAAATAGTACCCTACGTACCGGCGAGGCCGCAACTTCTGAGGCGGACCGCGCCCCTTACGAGGAGAATATGGACAATGGTTATCTCCAAGAAACTGATTGCTGGAGTTTTAGGTGGAATGCTAATCGTAGCATCATACGCGCCGGTATGGGCGGGCTCTGATAATGCTGCGGCGCCAACTCAATCGGCTACCAGCAATCAATCACTACTGGGCGCTTTGACGCCTCTGTTCGCGGACGTAGCTACGCACAAGGCGGCGCCTAACTGCAAGCCTGATACATTGTATTCAGGACATGACGTGGTGGGCGACTCCGAGGCATGCTTTGTCAGCCATGTTGACGTGCGGGCGGCGGGCGGCGGAACCAATCCTGGCATATCGGGCGCTTTCTAAGTTCATTAAAAATCTCTCAATAGTGAATAGGGCGTGGTCATCCGGACTGCGCCCTTTGCTTTTGTGCCTCGTCTAATATGTTTAGGCGGCTTTTTTGCGCCCTTTACGCCGGAAGTGCGGGATGACTTTTTCGGCCACCAGCTTCATCGAGGCGCGAATCTTTTTCGGCTCGATTCCCGGTAAGGCGAGCCCCAACGCCAGATGCGTCGCGTGCTTCTCGATCTCCTCGATTTGCGTGATCGCATCATCCGGCGTGCCGACCATGAATCCATCCCCGATAGCGTTGCGGCCGGCGGCGTTGCGCAATTCACCGACTGGTGGGACGTTGCGGAAATTTTCATCCCCCTGCACGTCGTTGGCTTCAGCAAGCCAGTTTCCATAGCGGGTCAATAAGTACTGCAATCCAAATTCGCATTCGTCCCACGCCTTCTCGCGTTTCGAAGCGACATAGCCGAAACGTAACTGCGCGACATTGAAATCAGCGGGATTACGTCCCGCCGCGACCAGCGCGTCGCGATAGATCTGCGCCTGATGCGCCCCGGTGCCGGCCAAATGATAACCGTTGCGCGCGGCGCGCTCGGTAGCGGAGCGGGAGCGTGCGCCGATCCAGATCGGCGGGTAAGGATGCTGCGTCGGTTTGGGATAGAGCGTCGCGTCACGAACGGTGTAGCACTTGCCTTCGAAAGTGACGTTGTCCTCGGTAAACAGCCGCCGCACAATCTCGACGCCCTCACGCAGCCGGCGGCTGCGTTCTTCGCGCGGGATATTGAAGCCGGCGAACTCGCGCGGCACGTAACCCTGCCCGAGTCCGAGATCGAATCGTCCATTCGAGAGCGCATCGACGGTGACCGCGTCCTCGGCGACGTGCAACGGATCATGTAACGGCATGAGCAGGACAAACGTCCCAATGCGGATTTTCTTGGTGCGCGCCGCGATCGCGGCGGCCAGCGGCATCATGGTGGGCGAGTAGCCGTCATCGACAAAATGATGCTCAGTCAACCAAATAGTGTCGAAGCCTAAGTCCTCGGCTTCCACACACAGGTCAACGTGCTTGCGATAAAGCTCCGAGTATGAAAGCTCGTTGCGCGACGAATTACGAAAGGACATCAGCAGCCCGAAGTTCATCAGGTCTCCTCCTCGTCCACTTTATCTTAGCGACTAACCCTTAATCGCTCGCAGCGAAAAACTCCAGCGCGAAGATCGGCGGATCACGTCTTCACTACTTAGCAACCATTACGTAATCGCGATGTAACTCCGCGCCCGTACCGTCGCGACCGCGCGCTGCTATGATCATCTCAGGAAAGCTCTCAAGAAGGATGGAAAGGTGAAACGACTTCTCCCGATTATTCTGCTACCGCTGCTCCTTATTGCCGGGCAAGCTCGCGCCCAGATGCTGATCAATGGCGCAGGTTCAACTTTCGGATATCCCATCTACTCGAAATGGTTTGACGAATACACGAAAGTCGATCCTTCGGTACGCTTTAACTATCAATCAATTGGCTCGGGCGGCGGCATTATGATGCTGCGCAACAAATCTGTTGAGATTGGCGCCAGCGATGCGCCGCTGACCGATGCGCAAGAGAAGCAGATGCCTGCTCCGGTGCTCCACTTCCCTTCAGTGCTGGGCGCGGTCGTGATTGTTTATAATCTGTCGCAAGTCAAACAGCAGCTTCATCTGACGGGACCAGTTATTGCCGATATATATTTGGGCAAGGTCACCAAATGGTCTGATCCGGAAATTGCGGGACTGAATTCCGGAGTCACCCTGCCCGACGAACCCATCGTGCCGGTGCATCGGTCCGATGGCAGCGGAACAACGTTCATCTATGCCGATTATCTAAGTAAAGTCAGTCCGCAATGGTCGCAAAAGGTGAATAAAGGGACCTCCCTTAAATGGCCGGTCGGCTTCGGCGGCAAGGGTAATGAAGGAGTTACCGGACTCGTGCAGCAGACTCCGGGCGCGATCGGCTATGCCGAGTTGACTTACGCACTCTCCAATAAAATTCCTTTCGCCATCCTTAAAAATCGCGACGGGAAATGGATCAATACCACCCTCGGGGGAGTCACGGCAGCGGCCGCTAGCGCATCCGCCAATATGCCGAGCGATTTCCGCGTTTCGATCACCGACGCTCCCGGCGCGGACTCGTACCCGATTTCTTCCTTCACCTGGCTACTGGTCTATAAACATCAGCCGGATAAGACCAAGCGCGACGCCATTACGAAGCTGCTGAAATGGATACTTACTGATGGCCAAAAATATGCCGCACCGCTGAATTATGCGCCGCTTCCCAAACCTGTAATTGAAAAGGAAATGGCTCAGATCAATGAAATAAGCTGAGTCATCCGCAAAGGGCGCCGCAGCACGTTCTCTTCCGGGGACGTGCTAAACTTTGATGCACCGTGCCCGAGAAGATAATCGTTCTGCGCAATCGGCCCGCGCGTGGGGAGCCGGATGAGCGCGCCTTTCACATCCGCTATGCGGAGCTGCTTAATCCTCAACAACTCGCCGCGGTAAAGCATCGCGAGGGTCCACTGCTGGTAATCGCCGGCGCAGGCTCGGGTAAGACGCGCACGCTGATCTTTCGGGTCGCGCGCCTGATTGAAAGCGGGGTTCCGCCAAGTGCGATTCTGCTGCTGACCTTCACACGGCGCGCCGCCCAAGAGATGCTGCGGCGAGTCGAGCAACTGGTCGGCGAGCGCGGCGCTCAGGTCGCGGGCGGCACCTTCCATTCATTCGCCAACATTGTACTGCGACGGATGGGCGCAGCGATCGGACTCCAGCCGAATTTCACGATTCTCGATCGTGGCGACATGGAAGATGCGATCAATCTACTGCGTGCGCGCCTTGAGCTTGGCTCGAAAGACCGCCGCTTCCCGAAGAAAGGCGCGATTGCCGAAGCCATCAGCATGGCGCGCAATAAAAATCGTGCACTCGATGCCGAGCTGGAGGCGGACTTCCCGCATCTGCTCGATCATCAAGAAGCGCTCCTCGCGCTCGCGCAAAAGTATGACGAGTACAAACGCGAACGCGGACTGCTCGATTTCGATGACCTGCTGTATCGACTGGCCGAGCTGATGCAGCGTGATGAGGCCGCGCGTCATCAACTCGGCGCGACCTATCGTTTCATCATGATCGACGAATATCAGGACACCAACGCGATTCAGGCGGAGCTGGTGCGGCTGCTCGCCTCGTCACATCAGAATGTGATGGCGGTCGGGGACGACGCGCAATCGATCTATTCGTTTCGCGGCGCGAATTTCCGCAACATCATGGATTTTCCGGCGATCTTCCCCAATGCGCAGATCATAAAATTGGAGGAAAACTATCGTTCGCTGCAAGGCATTCTCGACGTCGCCAACGAAGTTATCGCCCGCGCGGGCGAGAAATACACCAAGGCGCTCTTCACTCAACGGGACGGTGAAATCCGGCCGATCCTGGTTCGTGCCGCCGACGAACACATGCAATCGCGTTTCGTCGCCCAGCGCATCCTGGAACTACGCGAAGACGGCGTACCGCTGAACGAAATTGCGGTGCTGTTTCGTTCGAGCTTTCATTCCTTCGATCTCGAACTCGAATTGCAGCGACGTGATATTCCGTTCGTCAAGCGCGGCGGCTTCAAGTTTATCGAGACCGCGCATATCAAGGATGTGCTGGCGCATCTCAGGATCATCGCGAATCCAACTGACGCAATCTCGTGGCTGCGCGCACTCTTGCTGGTAAGTGGGATCGGCAGCCGCCGTGCACATCGCCTGCTCGATGAGATTATTGGCGATCCGGCGCCGGAAGCAGCTTTGCTTCGCAGTATCAATTCGGGCAGTTCACACGCGAATGCCTCAACCCAAAGCGCAGGCAGACTGGCAAAGCTTCTCACCGAGATCCGCAATGCTCCGCGACCGGCGGCGCAACTCGCTGACGTGATCGCCTACTATCTGCCGATCATGCGCGAAGCCTATCCAGACGACTATCCGAAGCGTGAACGCGACCTCGAACATTTTCAGAATCTCGCCGAGCGCTATCGCAGTCTTGAATCGATGCTGGCGGATATGGCGCTCGAACCGCCGAGCGATTCGATTGGCGACGTACTCGCCGTGGATCCCGAAGAGGGCTATGTGACGCTCAGCACAATCCATTCAGCGAAGGGGCTTGAATGGCGAGTCGTCTTCCTGATCTGGGCTGCTGACGGGCGCTTCCCGGGCCCGATGAGCGTGCGGCCCGAGGAACTCGAAGAGGAACGCCGGCTGATGTATGTCGCGAGCACGCGCGCCCGCGACGAGCTCTACATCTCTTATCCCATCTACATGTTCGACCGACATCTCGGCCATGTGATGGGCCGCGTATCGCGTTTTCTCGAAGACCTCGACACTAATCTCCTGCCGACCGCGATGCTGCAGGAAGACGACGCCGCGGTCTAGGCGCGCGACGTCTGCATATAGTGGCTTGCGACTTCGCGCCCAATCATTTCGATCTGACCGGCCCACGCTTGCGGCTCGGCCACCGGCCATAAGACAAATTTGTCGAGGCCGCGCGCGATGTACGGTTCAAGCTGCTCGATGATGTCACCGGGCGATCCATAGAGCGTGCGTTGTGCAAAGCCTTCCGCGCCTGGCCCCAGCGCGGCGAGCATCGGACGCATCTCCTCCATCGCACGCTCGCGCGTGCTGCCGAGTCGGCACAGCAAGATCAATCCGGACTCGATGTGAGCATCGCCGCGTCCGAATTGCTCGGCGTAGGTGCGAATCGTCGCGAGGTTGCGGGAGAACTCGTCAGGCGTCTGAAATGACGCGAAGTAACCATCGGCGAGCCGCGCCGTCCGCTTAAGTGCGGCGTCAGAACGCCCGCCGACCCATAGATCGATTGTACCGGTATCATTGTTGGTGCGCCGTACTGGGCGCGGCTCGATCGAAACATTATCGAAATTGAAATACTTGCCGTGAAAACTGAACTTCGCCTCAGTCCACGCCTTGCGCAGGATCAGGATTCCCTCATCGAGACGCCGTCCGCGTCCTTCGGTCGGAATACCGCATGCTGCATAGTCGGCCAGATTCGCGCCGGTTCCGACCGCCATCACAATCCGGCCCTTGGATAGATAATCGAGCGTAGCGAAGGATTTTGCGGCGACGAGCGGATGGCGAAGATTCAGTAGAAATACGCTCGGACCGAGGCGAATACGTGAGGTGCGCGACGCCAGCAAGGCCAAAGTCGCGACCACGTCAAGTTCCGCCGAAGGAGCTAGCAGATGGTCCGATAGCCAGAATGAATCCAGCCCCCATTCCTCAGCTTTCTCCGCCACTGTCGCGATAGTTTCTACGCCGGGGAGGCCGAGGCGAAACAGGCCGAATCCGACACCCACCTTGATTTGCTTCATATAAATAACTCCCGCTAGGCTTAGGGGTCCTTCAGTGTTATTACTGTGCTCATGCGCAAGCTACCGTCCACAGCTTCAATGGTTCAGCTCACCTGTCTTGGGACAGGCGATGCTTTCGCGAGCGGTGGGCGCTTTCAATCAGGGTATCTCCTTGCAACACCAGATTATCGCATCTTGATGGAAGCCGGGCCGACCATCCTCTGTTCGATGAAACGCTTGGGGCTCGTTCCGGCGCAACTTGATCTGATTCTGATAAGTCATCTGCATGGCGATCATTTCGGCGGATTACCCTTCCTCATCCTGGAATATCTGTGGGAAAGCTCACCGCGCAAGCCCGTCATTATCGCTGGCCCACGACATCTTGAGGAGCGAGTCTGGCGGTTGTTCAATACACTCTTTCCGTCCGGCAGCGGCGATATTGAAGGCCTTCGCCGTAAACTTAAATTCGTCGTGATCGAGCCCGGATGCAAGCGCCGCATCGGTAAAGTTCAGATTGCAGCAATCCGCACTCCTCACATGAAACGGGAAGCTTCCCTCGCCTTACGAATAACATTTAATAGCAAAGTTATCGCGTTCTCCGGTGATAGTGGGTGGACTGACGATCTGTTTCCATTTGTGGCTGGCGCGGACCTCTTCCTGTGTGAATGTACCTACTTCGAGAGTAAGCATCTCGATTTCCATATGAACTATCCGGTTCTGGCCGAAAACTACGAGCGATTCGACGTAAAGCGCATGATACTTACGCACATCGGTCGTGAAGTGCTCGCTCAGCGTGACAAAATAGCACTTGAGGCTGCGTCTGACGGTCTCCAATTTCAAATATAGTTGCCAACGCCTGCGCGCCATGCGCAAGTGGCACGCCAATTGATCTTCATCGTTCAACGGCGAAGATCTTCATCCGCTCACTTCAGTAATTTGTATGATGTTAACTGATATGGCGAATGCTTCTAAAATCGAGCAATACGCAAACCTGAATTTAGGCGAATTACCTGATGCTATTGATGCGCGCCACTGCGGAAAGATACTCAGAAAACTCGCGGGCAAATATTCAGATCAGTTACGTAAGAATTACCGGGATGTCCTTAACTCCGGGGATTCAGAAGCTACTCATGACCTGCGCGTGACTACGCGGCGCCTGCAGGCGATTCTCGATGTGGTATCACCTCAACCAAAGCGCGAAGCACGAAAACTACGATCCCGAATCAAGCGTTTGCGACATGCGATAGGTGAGGAACGCGATCTCGAAGTGATCTTGCATAGCGCAGAGCAATGTTCCCAACGCGCTGCCAGTACTAGTCGTCGCAAATTGTGGGAACAAATTGTGCGCGAGACGTACGTGGAATTTGACTCATCGGCAAAACAAGCGCGCCGCCGCCTTAAACAAACTAACGCGCGCCGGTTAGAACGTCACGTTCGGCGGATCGTACTAAAGAGCCTCAAGCAGGTTAGCGTGGAGCAGTTCGTCGCCGCCTTCGATAAAGCGAAGCAAAAATTATCGTCCAGTATCCGCGCCGCACTCGATAGTAACAATTCGAGTTACTATCACGATGTTAGAATCAAAACCAAGAGCCTGCGCTATACACTTGAGCTTTTGTCGAAGTTATATTCGCATGAAGACGATACTCATACTTTTGAGTTCCTGAAATCCATTCAGGACGAGCTGGGAACTTGGCACGATGACGCCGAGCTATGCCGCCGCGCGACCATCATTTTGTCCAAAGATGCCGATTTTCAAGCTGATCCAATAGCTACTAGTTTGTTGGACTCACTGCGCGAGCAGACGCGCAACGCGAACGAGCATGCACGTTCAGTGATACTTTCCTTAGCCGAGGTTCTCAATCAAGACGAATCACGGCGCGATCCCGAGCATCCTCCTGGAAAGCCGCTGCGCGTCGCCCTTCCATGATCGACGTCGTGATTAAGCCCCTTTGAGTGACGCAGCAATTTTTCTGAGATCATCGACCAGCAACTGATGCGCGACTCGCCGCGCCTCATGATCAGGCATCCGCAGAATCGAAGACGGATGAGCAGTTGCGGCGACCGGAATACCGAGTGTGGATTTCATCAGGACCCCGCGCTGCTGGGTGATTCGGAAGTTCGGTGTGATCAGAGCTTGCGCGGCCGTTGCGCCCAGACAGACAAGCACCTTTGGCTGGATTGCAGCTAGCTCTAGATCGAGCCAGGGCCGGCAAGCCTTGACCTGCGCGGCGTTGGGCCGCTTGTGAATTCGGACCTTGCCTCGCTGAACAAAGCTGAAATGCTTTACAACATTGGTGATATAAACACGTTGGCGATCGATCTCCGCCTCAACCAGTGCTGCATCCAGAACTTTGCCGGCAGGTCCGACGAAGGGGCGTCCGGCGAGGTCCTCAGAATTCCCCGGCTGCTCGCCAATCAGCATCAGGTCAGCGGTAGATTGCCCTTCGCCGAATACGGCTTGAGTGGCATTTTTCCAGAGATCGCAAGCTTTGCAGTCCTGCACCTGCTTGCGTGCTTCAGCGAGTGAAGTACTCATCGTGGATACTCAGTGATACTCAGCCGTACAAACTTAGACTTAAATAGCGATCGTCGCGTCCGTGAATGCTAACAGCGAAACAACTGACTCTACGTCCGGTAACGCAGTACTTTGAGGATAGACCATGATTAGCGCCGATCATAATCAAGAAGATCCAGCAGCAGTCGGACTGACTGAATCAGAACGGGATGAGGCCAGCGAACGAACTGCGGTACGCGCCGCCGTGGTCCACGAGGCGATCCGTACCGAGGGGGAAGGTGAACTGCAACGGTCCTTTCAGGCACTAGTATGGTCAGGGCTGGCAGCCGGTCTCTCGATGGGGTTTTCGCTGGTCGCGACCGGGCTGTTGGAGAGTCACCTTGATGGTGCGGCGCGGTCCTTAGTTGGTCATCTTGGCTACTGCGTAGGCTTTCTGGCGGTGATTCTCGGACGTCAGCAGTTATTCACTGAGAATACTCTGACGGTGATGCTCCCGTTGATGACGCGGCGCGATTTTACCACTGCACTGAACGTGCTCCGCGTCTGGAGTATTGTTCTAGTCGCAAACTTGGTTGGAACTTACGTTTTTGCGTATGCGCTTGCAAAGGGCTCAATCGTCAGTCCGGAGGTTAGCGCCGCTTTCACCAAATTAGCCCTCACTTCGCTGACGCCTAGTTGGGGCACACTGCTGCTCCGCGGAATCTTTGCTGGTTGGCTGGTCGCATTGCTAGTCTGGATGATGCCCGCGGCGGATAATTCGAAGCCTCTCATCATTATCATCATAACTTATCTAATTGCTCTCGGTCATTTCCCGCATGTGATCGCGGGAGCGGTTGAATCGTGCTTTTTAGTCATCACGGGCGCTATCCCGTGGATCCGGATTAGCGCATTTTGTTTTGCCGACGCTCCTCGGTAATACGATTGGCGGCGTTCTGCTGGTGGCATTCTTCAATCACGCGCAGGTGATCACTGAATAGTAACCGTTCAGCCACTCACGCTGACACCTTTGCGTCCGATTGCTCTGCTTGAATTCATCACAGATCAGTTTTATTGAATCCAGCGATGAACTACTTCCTCGCGAAGACCGATCCGGAGACCTACTCAATCGAAGATTTGGAACGCGAACGCCGCACTGCGTGGGACGGCGTGAACAATGCCCAGGCGGTCCGCGCGATTCGCGCGATGCGCCCCGGCGATCGCGTCTTCATTTATCATAGCGGCGGCCTCTCCAGCATCGTCGGTCTAGCGATTGTCCGTTCGGAGCCGCGCGACGATCCGAAAAATCCGAAATCGGCAGTGGTCGATTTTGAGTTCCTCAGCCGACTCGAACCCGCAACTCTCGCGGAGATCAAGCAGAGCGGTCAATTCGATGACTGGGCACTGGTCCGGCAGGGGCGGCTTTCAACCATGGCTGCACCCGAAAAGTTCGTCATCTGGATGCGGAAGCGGAACCCGCAAAGTGATATTTAGCGGGCGCGATAATCGCGGCTATTCGCCGGCGCGCAGAAGCGCGATAAGCTCTGGGAGAGCAGCCGAATTCCGCACGGAAGCTCCGGATGAAATTCGATAGATCATCGAAACCCACGTCATAGGCGATTTCCGTGATCGGAGCATCATTCTCGGCGCACCGCCGCGCCGCCTCGCGCAAGCGCGTCCGAATCATCCATTGATGCGGTGTGATACCGGCGACGCGCTTGAAGGTCCGCAAGAAATGATAACGGCTTAGCCCGACGAGAGCCGCCAAGTCGGTCAACTGATGCGGTGTACTATAGTCATGCTCAAGCTCCCGTAATACCCTCGCAACGCGAGCAATCTCGCCCGGGAGCGCCGAACAATGCTCGCCATCAAGCTGCAAGACCGAACTCGCCAGCTCTAGCCCGATTTCTTCCAGCGAATCGCTACGGGCGAGCGCCATGGCTGCGCGCGCTATCAAAGGCGCGAAGGTACGCAGCGGCGGAATATTGTCGCGTGAAAAGCCTCGGCCCGATGCGCCACAAGTATGCGCCAACCGATCAAACAGTTCTGCGTCGAATTGAAATGAGATACAGCGATCGCCCTCGCCGTGCCGATGGGAACATTCAAACCCGTTTCCGCTGTTTCCCAAAAGTAACGCGCCGCGCGCAAGCAGCGACGTTCCCCGTTCGCTTCGATAAGCAAAGGTCCCACTTACTACTAATGAAATTGATGCCAACTCGTGACGTTCCGCGAAGGGCCGATCGCGCGGCCCCGCCGTGCATACAACATCGAGTGCGCGCCAACCGTCGCCCGCCGCCAGCACTCGCGATTCGAGCGTGCCGTCTCCGTCCGAGTCGCGCTTGCGCTGCAGCGCCTTCGTTAACGGATCGTCGTCAGCTGTTTGTGACCAGAGCAATTTTTGCCAAGTTTTGGGGAAGTTTCACGTATAAATTACGCCCGTTTGCATTATTGGAGGCAAGCCGCGATCGCGATTCATGCACCGCGCTTGCTCGCCCTATGGAGGAAGATTTATGGCGCTCGAAGGTGGATGTGCGTGCGGGGCGGTCCGGTATCAATTGACCGCCAATCCGCTGATTGTTCATGCGTGCCATTGCCGCGACTGCCAGCGAATTACCGGCAGTGCGTTCGTGATCAATTTGTGGATCGAAGAAGAACATCTGCGGACGACCGGGGCCGAGCCGAATCAATTCCGGCTGAAGGGCGGCGCCGGGCAAAATCACGACGTGTTCTTTTGCGGTAAATGCGGCACGTACGTCTGGAGCTACTATCATGGCGCGCCAGGCAATGCTCGCTTCGTACGCGCCGGCACGCTCGATAAGCCGCAGGCGGTGAAACCCGATGTGCATATCTTTACACGCAGCAAGTTGCCGTGGCTCGATTTGCCCAAGGATACTCCCGCGTTCAAAACCTTCTACAATATCGACGAGGTCTGGTCGGCGGAGAGCAAGGAACGCCTGCGCCGGAATCGAAGCGCGAAATCTTGAGCAGGCCCGATTCACTGCTCCTTATGCCTCAGATAGTGCCGATGCGCCTTGGCGCGATTCCCACACGCCTGCATCGAGCACCAACGCCGCGTGCCATTTTTGCTGTCGTCGATAAACAGCCAAAGGCAACGCTCGTTGGCGCATTCGCGCAGGCGTGAGGCTGCAGAACTCGCGAGCAGATCAGCGGCTGACCACAATACTGGCGCGAGCACTCCTGCGGCGGTGGGTTTCACCTCGATTTGCCAACCTAAATTCGCTCCGTCCCGTTCCAACTTTGTGCGGGGGAATGTCTCGCTCAGCGCACGATTCAGTTGCTGCAGCTCGTCCTCCAGGGGCGATGCCCCTTTCGCCAATGTCCGAAGCAATCGATAAAGCGTCTCGCGAATCGCGATCGCATCCTTATAGACAGCGACAGCGCGCCGCGGATGCGCTTCGAACCATCGAGCTAAATCCTCTATGGCGCGCGACGGCAGCGCATTCGCTGAACCCAGCCAATTGATCAAATCCGCCAAACCGCCGAGCGTCTCGCGCGCCATGCTGCCGCGCCATTCGAGCGTATTGGCAAAATCAATACTGAGGTTCACACGTGGCACAACGATGTGCCGATCCGAAATTCGTGCTCGATCCGCGTTCGACATGCAGCATTTATTATAACCATCTTGGTGGTTGACACGAGCTATCCAATCATCTATTTATCTAACTGGTAAGGCGGTTAGATACGATCACAAGTTTCAAGGAGAGTTGAAAATGATCAGTCACATTTCGATCGGCGTGCGCGACGTCGCGGCGGCGGGCAAATTCTATGATGCGGCGCTGATGCCGCTCGGATACAAACGTCTTTACGACAGCGCGGAGGCGCTCGGCTATGGCGCGGATAGTCCCGAGCTATGGGTGATGCGGGCTGAACGCCCAGTTCTGGACGATGACGCCTCCGGACTACACATCTGTCTCGATGCGAGCAGCCGCGCTGCGGTCGATGCGTTCCATACTGCCGCGCTTAAGGCCGGTGGGCGCGACAATGGCAAGCCAGGTGTGCGCAAGGACTACGGCGAGAATTACTACGCGGCGTTCGTAAAGGATCCAGCTGGGTATCGGCTCGAGGTGTATTGCGGGAAGTAGCGCCGATGCAGCGCATCTCAAAGGTGTGAGTCATCTCTGAATACGCGAGCGGCGCGTCACTTATTGGTGGCGCGCCGCTCGCGTATCAATCACTTCAGTTCAAAAATGCTACGGCGAGTCGGAGCCCTCGTTACTATAAGCGGCGTCCGAATCGGTGGGCTCGTGCTTCGCTTCTTCCGCGGCGGGACTGGTGGTCTGTGTAGCGTTGGCCGTCGCCGTATTTCCGTATTTGCGCTCCAGCTCGCGCACATACAGAACGACTTGCCAGCGCTCGTTGGAGTTCATCGCATCATCGTACGACGGCATCCAGATTCCGCCGTTGCGGATATACCCATAGATGTACCCGTCGGGCAGATTCTTGCTGACTCCGGTCAGGAGGTTCTTCGGCGGATGTTGCAGCAGATGCGCCACCGTTCCATTGCCCGCGCCAGTCACGCCATGACAAGGCGAGCAGGTATTCTCGAACAACTCCTTGCCTTTCGCGAGATTGACCGGATCAGCGATGCAGCGGATTGTGCATCTTCACGGTCATCAGCTCGAGCTTCATCGGCGGATCCGCTTTCGCCTCCGGTATGCCCTGCGGCTGACCGTAGTGCGCGTTGTAATGGATGCCGTCGATTGGCAGCACGCCATCAGGCATCACGCGCGGCGCGATCGCGAGCGGCGGCTCCTGCGGACCGCGATACATATCGGTGCTCCAGGGAAACGCATGAGCGTGCGTCGCGGGCATCGATAACGCCGCACCAGCCACCGCCGCAGTTGCTATAAGTATCTTGCGCAGACCCAGCATTTTCATCGGTCGTCGAATCCGTTCCATGAGCTTGCGCGACACAATAGTCGTCGCGATGCGAACGATCAAATTGTGCGACCCGCTCGTTGATAGTTATTTTGCTACGTCAACTTCACCCTTCATGCCGTCGGCTTCGTGAGGCACGCAGGTATATTTGTAAACGCCCGGCGTGGTGAACGTATAATCGTACTTGGCGCTCGGCTGCATGAACCCGGAATCGAATGGCTTCGCCCCCGCCGGCAGCACGACATCCTTGGCATTCTGCACCATCGAGGGATCCGCATCGACCGAATGCAATGTCGCCGCGTTGTTGATCCATTCGACGGTCTGTCCGGCCTTGATCGAGACTTTTTCCGGTAGAAATTTGGGCGGCGTATCGCTCATCTTGACGGTCGCCGCAGGCGCCGCGAAAGCGGCACTTGCAGACCAGCATAAATAGCCCACAAATCGGTAGTATCAGCTTTGAGAATCGGCTTACGGAAGATTTCACGATAGGTCCTCAGGTATGAGTAGAATTAATGATCGACTAGTTGAGATGTTAGCCGTACTGCTGATAGAAAGCCACTCTCAATGTTTTTAACCGAGCATGTGAGACTGGATGAATAGCGCCGGAGCGCAAACGCACTCCGGCGCTATTCAGGATACTTTACGCAGCTGCGCTTTGCGGTTCGCGACTGGAGAATTCGAGTCCTTGCGGACCCGCATCGACCATTACGTGCGAACCGTCGCGAATTTCGCCGGTCAGCAGCTTGCGCCCGAGCGCCGTTTCCAACTCCCGCTGGATCATCCGGCGCAGCGGCCGCGCGCCATAGACCGGATCGTAGCCGTGCTCCGCGAGGTAATCGCGCGCTTTGTCGGTCAGCTCCAGTTCGATCTTGCGATCTTCGAGCCGCCGCCGCAGGCGAACCAATTGAATATCGACGATCTGGCGCAGTTGTTCCTTGGTCAACGGATGGAACACCACGATCTCGTCGATCCGGTTGAGAAACTCGGGCCGGAAGCTCTGGCGCAGAATCTCCAGCGCCTGCTCTTTCATCCGATCGTAGTCGCGGCCCTTAAACGTCAGGATCTGCTGGCTCGCGATATTCGAAGTCATGATCACGACGGTGTTCTTGAAATCCACCGTGCGCCCTTGGCCATCGGTTAGCCGTCCATCGTCGAGCAGTTGCAGCAGTACGTTGAAAACGTCGCGCATGCGCCTTCTCAATCTCGTCGAAGAGAATCACCGAGTAGGGACGTCGCCGCACCGCTTCGGTGAACTGGCCGCCCTCGTCATATCCGACATAGCCCGGAGGCGCCCCCACCAGCCGCGAGACCGTATGCTTCTCCATGTATTCCGACATGTCGATCCGAATCATCGCGTTCTCGTCGTCGAACAGGAATTCCGCGAGCGCCCGCGCCAGTTCAGTCTTTCCGACGCCGGTCGGCCCGAGAAAAATGAACGAGCCGATTGGCCGGTTCGGATCACTCAGACCCGCACGCGCCCGAATCACCGCGTCGGCCACCGCTGAGACCGCCTCGTCCTGTCCAATCACGCGCTTATGCAGATGCTCCTCTAAATGAGAGAGCTTCTGCACCTCGCCTTCCATCAAGCGCGAGACCGGTACGCCGGTCCATCGCGCGACGACCTCGGCGATATCCTCGTCGTCCACCTCTTCCTTGATCAAGCGCGAGCCGCCGCCGCTCTCACCTTTTTCGGCTTCGGCTAGTTGCTTCTCAAGACTCGGCGAGCTTGCCGTATTGCAGCTCGGCCACCTTGTTCAGATCGTACTCGCGTTTGGCCTTATCGATCTCGTGACGAGTTTGCTCGATTTCACTTTTGATCTTCGAGAGCTTTTCGAGTCCGCCCTTTTCGCTCTGCCATTGCGCCTGCAAAGCCGATTTGCGCTCGTTAGCTTCGGCCAATTCCTTCTCGAGCTTCTCCAGCCGATCCCGCGACGCCACATCGGTTTCGCGTTTGAGCGCCTGCCGCTCGATTTCGAGCTGCATCACGCGCCGGTTCACCTCATCAAGCTCGACCGGCATTGATTCCTTCTCGGTGCGCAGCTTGGCCGCCGCTTCGTCCACCAGATCGATCGCCTTGTCCGGCAGAAATCGGTCGGTGATATAGCGCTTCGAGAGAATCGCTGCCGTGACCAGCGCCGAGTCCTTGATCCGGATTCCGTGATGGACTTCGTAGCGCTCCTTCAAACCGCGCAGAATCGAAATAGTATCTTCGACGCTCGGCTCCTCGACCATCACCGGCTGAAAGCGCCGCTCCAGCGCCGCATCCTTCTCGATATGCTTGCGGTACTCATCGAGCGTGGTCGCGCCGATACAATGCAGTTCGCCTCGCGCCAGCATCGGCTTGAGCAGGTTCGACGCGTCCATCGCGCCTTCCGCAGCGCCCGCTCCAACCACCGTATGCAGCTCGTCGATAAAGAGGATGATCTCGCCCTCGCCCTCCTGCACTTCCTTAAGGACGGCCTTCAGACGCTCCTCGAATTCGCCCCGATACTTGGCGCCCGCGACTAATGCGCCCATATCAAGGGCTATCAATTTGCGATTCTTGAGTCCCTCGGGCACATCACCCGAGACAATTCGCTGCGCCAGTCCCTCGACGATCGCAGTCTTGCCCACGCCGGGCTCGCCGATCAGCACCGGATTATTCTTGGTCCGACGCGAGAGCACCTGGATAACGCGGCGAATCTCCTGATCCCGGCCGATTACCGGATCGACCTTGCCGGCCGCCGCGAGCTTGGTCAGGTCGCGTCCATAGCGTTCCAGCGCCTGATAAGTCGCTTCGGGATTCGCCGAAGTGACGCGCTGATTGCCGCGCACTTTTTTCAGCACCGACATCAGCTTGTCGTGTGTAAGACCCGCGTCACGTAAAATTTTTGAGGTCGCGCCCGGCTCATCGAGCATCGCGATCAGCACGTGCTCGATCGAGACATACTCGTCCGTCAGTTTGCCGGCTTCCTGCTCGGCGCGTGACAGCACGCGATTGAGCCGCTGAGTGACATACGTCTGGCCCGCATCTGCGCCGCTGCCGCTTACGTTGGGAATTTTGCGCAGCTCGTCAGCCAGCTTCTGCCGGACACTCGCAACGTCAACACCGGCAAGTTTCAGAATCGAGGAGGCCAGCCCCTGATCATCTTCGAGCATCGCCGCTGCCAGATGCTCGACATCGACCGCCTGATGATGCGCGCTGACCGCGGCGCTCTGCGCGCGCCCCATCGCCTCCTGAAGTTTCTCGGTAAATCGGTTTACGTTCATGATTAGCCCTTATGCAGCCTTTTTCCTAAACTAATCATTGTCGGCGAAAGCACAACCCGCGCCGATACGCTTCGCCGCTTAAATAGACCAACCGATGGAGGAGGTTACAACAGCCAAAATGCCCTAATCCTCTTTTCAACGAGCGACTATGATGAATGCAATGACCCCCTCTATTGCACAAGGGATAAGGTTCGCCCGCAGCGTTTCAGAGGTTTTCGTAACGGCACTTATGCGAAGTTCACAGCACGCCCCGCCCGGAGTTTACCGAAAGCGCCTTACGGCAATCTCCCCGACTTCGTGAAGTTCAAACCCCTCGACCATGAAAGCAGATTCAGTCACCCGATGTGATTGTGTCGCACGGTAGTCGTCCATAGTCTTGTGAAGGACTTCGGCGGGCGCGCTCATTTCAGCGAGCTGTGAGAGTACCGTGGTGAGCAAAGCGGTTGATCGGCGCGGGCGTCAATTGTTTTTGCGGGTGGTGTGGACGAAAGAAAAATGAAGCTGTGCCTAATGGGCGTGCTGATCAGTGATCTCGGCCACGATGTTCGGCGGATTTGCCGACGCGGAAGAAGGCCTTAGCGGTCACTATTTTCCGGGAGCGACCTCATCATTTATTGACATGCTGCCTGACAGTGGGACATCGACATTTGCATACCTAAACATGTTCACTTACTACCACGGGTCTACCAGTGCATCGCGTGACCTCGAACTTGGAGGGCAAGTCGCGGCCAACGTCAAAGGCACGGTATATGCCGATACTTCCATTTTCTTTTACCAGGCTCCGTGGACGCTTTTGGGCGGCCAGTATGGAGCCGCATTGGCAGTCCCGTACGTGTGGATGAAGGTGAAGGCTAACTTACTCCTCACTGCTAGACGAGGACGTTTCGTTTTTGGTCGCCAGGCGCAAGGTACCGATAACTCGTTCGGAGACATTGAACTTCTGCCTTTGATGTTCGGCTGGAAGGAAGGTGACCTGAAGTGGCAGGGGACGTTCGGGATCTATGCGCCCACGGGCAAGCTTCGAAAAAGGCGCTCTCGCCAACGTCGGCAATAACTATTGGACCTTTGAGCCGGGCGCAGCGGCCAGCTACCTCAGCAGCAAATACGGCTTCGAGTTGACGGCATTCACCGGGTTCGACTTCAACACCAAGAACGGCACAACCAACTACCAGACCGGTGATCAGTTTTATCTCGACGGCACATTAGCCCAACATCTACCGCTGTTCGGCGGATTCATGGGCGCTGGCGCGAACGGATTTTTCTATCAGCAAATCACCGGCGACGGTGGCAGCGGCGCAAAGCTCGGTGGCTTCGAGGGGATGACGGCGGGTATCGGGCCGGAAATCTCGTATGCATACAGCGTTGGCGGCTTGGATGTGGCCGCCGAAGCAAAGTGGCTGCCGGAAATCAGTGTCTCGAACAGGCTCGACGGTAATACTGTCTGGTTCAAGCTGGCCGTCAGCCTGGGCGCTTAACCGGGAAGACCCGCTCGACGCGATGTAAGCATAGCGTCGGCAACCGTGTTTTCAACCGATCAAACCGTAGCTCGGCAGTCCAGCGCGCTCCCCCTAACTCGCGGGATTTGGCGGAACGTAAGGGTCGGGAGTGCCCGGTGGAATAGGCGGCTCCTTCTTCAAGGACGCGAGATGTTGGGCCAGCGACTGGGTGATCGGGAAGCGCGCCCATAAGTCTTCAACTACGCGCGGATCGGTTGGATGTTCTTCCTTGGGGTCAATCAGGAGGTCGAAGAATAGCGGAGTACTATTAACTTACTCACCGGCTCGCCGAAGCCCTTTGAAAATGTCTTCATCATCATTTTCCAGTCGCGCCACTTGACGCCGAAAAGGTCATTGCCGACATAGATAATGACCGAATCTCTGTTCGAGCGTTGCTGGTTTCCGGTGAAAAAGTCGAGTTGATCGACGCCGTCGATGATACGGTCGTCGGGCACCTTGCCGCCGGCGATTCGGGCGAGCGTGGGAAAGAGATCCATTTCATGGATAATCTCGTTGCTGATGGATGCGGGTGGAATGTGGCCCGGCCAGCGCATGAGCATCGGTACCCGGAGTGAGCCCTTCATGGCCGTGAAATAGGTACCCCGCCATGGCCCACTGAAGCCGTAGTATGGCTCGAACATTTCGGGGCCATTGTCCGAGGTGAAGATGAAAATAGTGTTGTCACGTACGCCCATGTGGTCGATGGCGTCGAGTAGACGACCCGCATAGTCGTCCATCTGTATAAGCACGTCAGCGAAATCGCCGTTTCCGGTCTTACCCTTGAACGCGGGCTCCGGCAGGGTCGGAAAATGAACTTGCGTGTAGGGAATGTAGGCGAAGAAGGGGTTGTGGGCCGTGACAGCGCGCTGCATGAAGTTGACGGCACGCTCCGTCAGCTCCCGGTCGATCATTCTCCGCTCATTCAGATCATAGACTTTTACATCCCTGGGTGTTGCTCCGTTGCGTGCCTCGATCACGTGCTCAAATTTCGCCAGCGGACTCGAATCGGAACGGAAGCGCGAACTCTGCGGCCAAAACGACTCGTCCGATGAATTCGGTATGCCGTACCATTCGTCGAATCCCCGGTCGGTTGGAAACCGCCCCGAGTGTGTCGCCGAGATGCCATTTTCCGAATATCCCGGTGGTGTAGCCGGCCTGGGACAGCATCTCCGCCATGGTGACTTCCCATCGGGTCAAACCGTAATTCGCGGCGAATAACGGCACCGTGCCGTTGCCCGTGCGCACCGCATATCGTCCCGTCATCAGGGCCGCGCGGCTGGGTGTGCACTGCGCCTCGACGTTGAAATTGAGCGCGCGGAACCTTCGGCGGCCAGCCTATCCAGCCGGGGCGTCGGGGCGCCGCGTAGGATGCCGCCTCCATAAACGCCAAGTTCGCCCCAACCAAGATTATCCATCAGCACCAAAACAATGTTGGGTATGGTGCTCTGTTCCGATTTCATTACCTTACGGCCTGCTAGGGAATGTGCTCGCGGATGAACTTACCGATTTTCTCGATCAGCTTGCTGAGCTCTCGGGCAGGACGTGGGCGAACATCTGAAAGCGATGAATCATCTCCGGCCAGACTTCGAGTTTGACTTGAACGCCGGCTTCGCGCGCGCGTTGCGCGAGGCGGGTCGAGTCGTCCAGCAAGAACCTCGTGATCGCCAACCTGGATCAGCAGCGGGGGAAATCCCTTAGGATCGGCATAAAGGGGAGAGGCCAGCGGGGTGCGCGGATTCGTGCCTGCCAGGTAAGCCTTCCCTAGCAATCCGATGCCGTCAGGCGAGAAAATCGGATCGACATCCTTTCCGTGTCTTCATTGACTCGCCCGTGAACTCCAAATCGATCATGGGCGAAAGGCAAATCGCAGCCGCAGGCATCGCGAGTCCGGCATCGCCGCCTTCGCAATCAGTATTGCGAGCGTCAAGGCCGCCGCCTGCCGAATCTCCCGCTATAGCTATGCGTGCTGGACGCAGCCCCCTGTTCGAGCAAGAAGCGGTAGCCGACAACAGCGTCATCCACTGCGGCCGGAAATGGATGCTCGGGTAGCCAGGCGATAGTCCAGTCCCAGCACGCGGGCTTGCGCGGCACGCGCGATACGGCCCATCAGATCGCGATGAGTATTCAGGGAGCCCATTACATAGCCGCCGCCATGTAAGTAGAGCACGATGCGATCGGCGACGGTTGCGCCCGGTGCGCTGATCCATTCCGCCTTGACTCCATTGCACTGCTGTCGCCGTCACGTTGCACAAAGGGTAAGTTTTTGCATCATCCGAAAAAGCCCCATAAATAAAGGGTTTTCCACGTTGCAAATGTCTGGCGCAAAACTAAGCCGTCAAAAACGCGCGGCGGCCGAAATCTCAGATTCATCCTTGGGCCAAGAGTTGGTCTGGAAAGCTGCTTGGGACGGCGATTTAGTCGTGATTAAACGCTCCCCGAGTCTTTGACAGGCTCGCCGCCTGCCGGCCAAAAAGCGCCAGCCGAGACCCCAAAAAGCCTGCTACCGACTGGCGACTTACTCACCGGCGCCGGCCAAAGATTCTTCACCTGGGAATTTGTTGACCGCACTCTCGCACCGCTTCCCGACGACTTGCAGTACTATTTTGAAGACGAGGAATGAGAGCGCTGCTGGATACTCACGCCTTCACCCGGTTGGAGAATCTGGCAGGCTACTCGCCCGCGATCGTCATTTCGGCGATCTTGATCGTCGGCGATACCACTGACGACCGCCAGCGGAGATCATTCCCGATCATCTCGATCCCCAGGAACATCTCCTTGAGATTTCCCGCGATCGTAATCTCCTGTACCGGATAGGCCAGCTCTCCATTCTCGATCCATAAGCCGCCCGCGCCTCGCGAGTAGTCACCCGTCACGCCATTAACGCCGAATCCGATCAATTCGGTAACGTACAACCCATTTTTGACTGTGCCGATAATCTCCTCGGGCGTATGCTGCCCGGCTTGCAGATAGAGATTCGTGGTGCTTACGCCGGGCGCATCGCCGACCCCGCGTGACGCGTTGCCGGTCGGCGCCATTTTCAACTTGCGTGCGGAGTAGCAATCGAGCAGATAGGTCTTAAGTATGCCGTTCTCGACCAGGCTCTTTCGATTAGTCGCGAGGCCTTCGCCGTCGAACGGTTTGGAACCGAGCTTCGCGATCATCTGGCCATCATCGATTATCGTTACGTTGACCGCTGCAACCTGAGTATCGAGTCGATTCGCGAGAAACGACGCGCCCTTGTAGAGCGACGGCCCCGATGCTGCCCCAGCAAGTGAACGAATCAAGCCCGCCGCCATATCCGGATCGAAGATCACCGGTGCGCGCATCGTCTTGACCTTACGTGCACCCAACCGTCGCAACGCGCGTCGGGCCGCCGTTAGGCCAACCGCCTCCGCATCTTCGAGAAAATCGAAGTGCCGCCCGGTCGTGGACCAATAGCCCTGCTGCATCCGGCCGTCGTCGCTTTGGGCAATCGGCGCAGCCCCAAGACTGAACGACGTTCCGGCATAGCTGCCGCTGAATCCCTGATTATTAGCAAAGAGGATTTGATAGAAGCCTGAGCTGAATTCCGCGCCTTCCGAATTCTTGATTCGAGGATCGGCGCCAAGTGCCGCCTTCTCTGCGACACGCGCGAGTCGCAACGCCTCGTCCGCACCGACAATCCCATGCGCGGAATCGCTAAGCTCCAGGTCCGGCCACTCGTGCGGATGGAGTCCCGGGTCAGGCAGTCCCGACGCGGGATCAGCCGCAGTCAGCCGCGCCATCTCAACCGAATTCGCGACGAATGCCGCGAGCGATTCGCGTTCGAACTCGGCAGTTGATGCGGTCGCGGACGACTGCCCGGTAAAAACTCGCAGACCGAGCCGCCGCTCGCGCGAGCTTTTCAGCTTTTCGACTTCACCCTTGCGCACGCCTGCGGCGAGCGATTCACCGCTGACCAGCAGCACCTCGCAGGCGGTCGCACCGCATTTCTGTGCTTCACTCAGCATCCACTCGGCTAATGCCGGATCAAGTTGACTCATTGACGGGTTCCACCGACCGTGATGCCGTCGATACGGATCGTCGGCAGCCCGACGCCCACCGGCACCGACTGACCATCTTTGCCGCAGGTGCCGATCCCGGAATCCAGGGCGAGATCATTGCCAACCATCGAGACCCGCGTCAGCACGTCAGGTCCATCGCCGATCAGGGTTGCGCCCTTGACCGGTCGCGTAATCTCGCCGTCCTCGATCAGGTAGGCTTCGTTGGCCGAAAAAACGAATTTGCCATTTGTGATATCGACCTGACCGCCGCCGAAGCTGACCGCATACAGTCCATTCTTCACCGATTTAATAATTTCGTCGGGCGTTGATTCCCCCGGCAGCATGAAGGTGTTGGTCATTCGCGGCATCGGTGCATGAGCGAAGCTCTCGCGCCGTCCATTGCCGGTCGGCTCCATTTTCATCAATCGCGCGTTGAGCCGGTCCTGCAAATATCCGCGCAGAATCCCTTTTTCGATCAGCGTAGTACGCGTCGTTGGAGTGCCTTCGTCATCGATATTGACGGTGCCGCGCCGATTCGGAATCGTGCCGTCATCGACCACCGTACAAAGCGTACTCGCGACCTGCTGTCCGATTCGGTTGGAGAAGGCCGACACGCCTTTGCGATTGAAGTCGCCTTCAAGACCGTGGCCAATCGCTTCATGGAGCAAGATTCCCGGCCAGCCCGGACCCAGCACGACCTTCATCTCGCCTGCCGGCGCATCGACCGCGTCGAGATTCGTGATCGCTTGCCGCGCCGCGCGCAGCGCATAGTCTTTCCAGCGCTCCTGCTCGAAGAAATAGCTCCACTCGACCCGGCCGCCACCGCCAAAACCGCCCATCTGGCGGCCTTTGCCTTCCTCTTCGGCAATCACGCTCACATTCAAACGGCAGAGCGGCTGAACATCAGCGGCAATTTGCCCATTACTGTTGACGATCATCACGACGCGGCGTTCGGCGGCGAATGACGCCATCACGTTGCGAATTCTCGGATCGAACGCGCGCGCCGTCTCGTCGATCTGCTTGAGAATCCGGGCGCGCTCTTCAAGCGGTACTTCAAGCGGCGTGCTCTCCAATTCGTATAACTGATGGTGCCGCACCATTTGTCCGACTTGCACTGTTGCGGGCACGTCGCCGCGATCGTCCGCGATTGCGCGGGCCGCTTCTGCCGCCAGCTTCATCCGGTCGATGGTGACTTCGTCCGTATAGGCATAGCCGGTGCGATCTTCAGCGCATACCCGCACTCCCACGCCTTGTGAAACGCTCTTCGAGGTATGGTTTACTATCGACTCCTCGAGTCCGAGGCCTTCCGCGCTCCGGTACTCAAAGTAGAGGTCTGCATAATCGGCTTTGCGTTCGAGCGCATTGCCAAGAATCAGTTCGAGCGCCCGCTCGTTCATCCCGAAGCGGGACATAAAGAAATTTTCAGGCTTGATCAATTCATTCGCCATCGGCGTTATTCACCTTTTCGTTTGAGTCATTGTAGCAGACCGCCTCGACGGGCAGTATCGGCGGTCAAACCGCGCTCTCCGTTCCGACTACGTTGCGGGATTAACCTGCAATAAACGGTATAAAAAATAATGGGCTTAATAGCGCGGCGTCGGCCAACACGCGCAGCGCGTCACGACCGAGCGGTCGCCGCAGCCGATCGAGTCCGGCCAGAACTATCGCGCTGATAATAATTGAGGCGTAGAGCGATTGCTCGCGCCTCATGGCCGCGCCGCTCAAGAGAATCAACGCAGAAATCACGGCTATTCCCAACGCTATATGCCCGAGATGATTCCCGATCACACTCGTCAGCTTAACTGTAAAATAAGGTTGCGCCGGATTCCCGAGACGCTCCTCCCATCGCTCGATTCCCACTGCATTAATCCATAATGTGGCTGCAAAGAGCACTGCCGGAACAACGATGCCTGCATGCTTTGCCGGTAAATTGGCCCACACCGGCAGCAATACTCCGGCTGCAAACAAGACCGCGACGACCAATTCTTTAGGCCATTTACCAGTTACCGAACGCGAGCCTAAATGAACCATCACAAAATAAGCTGCGATCAGAAAACCCAGCGGCAACCCATAGAGAAATAGCCTGAATCTGAGCTGACTGTACGAGAGCCATAGTGCGACGGCTAAACCCGCACCGATCCAGGGCGCAACCGCAGCGCGATGTATTCGATAGAACCGATGCCGTGCCGTCTCGTCAGCGAGTTGGGTTGAGATCCGAAAACCGTCCAGCGTCCGATCTGCTGCGTATATGAGCCAAACCCATAAACCCATCGTGAGAATCGAGAGCGGGCGGACGCTCGCATGTAAGCATCGCGCGAACAGCATATCCCACACGACTGCGATTAGCGGAGCGTCGAGGCTCAGGACGTTCGGCCACAACCACCATCGAATCTGCAATGCGTCCAACCCATTCTGATGCTCAGGTGGTTGAATTGGCCCGCGTGCACTTGCAGTCGCGGAGTACGGACTATCCGGCGGCGACGCGGCGCTCTCGTTCGGGCTGCGCAGTATCGCGGCGCTGGGCCTTTTTCTTGCGCGGCTTGTTGGATGCGGCGCGCTCGGAGACGTCGGTAAATTCGATTATCGAGAGCGGGGCCGCATCGCCGCGGCGAAAACCGAACTTGACTACGCGAGTGTATCCGCCGTTGCGCTCCTTGAAGCGCGGCGCGATCTCATCGAAGAGCTTCTTCACCGCGTCGCGCGATTGCATGAAGTTGAACGCGAGCCGGCGCGCGGAAAGATCACCGCGCTTGCCCAGCGTGACCATTCGATCGGCAAAGCCCCGCAGCTCCTTAGCCTTCGCGTCCGTGGTTTTAATCCGCTCGTGCTTGACTAATGAAAGCACCAGATTCCGGAACAGCGCCTTGCGATGAGCCGACGTGCGATTCAGCTTGCGGCCTTGATTCATGTGACGCATAGATCGACTCCAATTAACGCTTACACGACGACTCCGCCTGGATTAGGCAGATTCGCGCCGCTCCTGTTCTTCCCACATACGGTCCAGCTCGCCGCGCGAAGGTAGATTCTCCAAGCGCATCCCGAGCGAAAGGCCCATATCGGTGAGCACTTCCTTGATCTCGTTGAGCGATTTACGCCCGAAATTCTTGATCTTGAGCATATCCTGCTCGGTGCGCTGAACCAGTTCGCCGATATATTTGATATCCGCATTTTGCAGGCCGTTGAAGGCGCGCACCGAAATCGGCAGCCCCTCCACCGGACGATACAAATACTCGTTGAACGCCGGTCGCGCCTCGATATGGTCACCTGAGACCGCCGGAGCACGCTCAGCCTCTTCTTCGACTTCGGCGAAAATCGACATCTGGTCGCGCACTACGCGCGCCGCATAAGTCAGTGCTTCGCGCGGCGAAATCGAACCGTCGGTCCAGATCTCAAGCGCCAACCGATCGTAGTCGGTACGCTGTCCCACGCGCGCGTTAGTCACAACGAAGTTTGCCCGTTTGACCGGCGCGTAGATAGCGTCCAGTCGGATCGTGCCGATTGGCTCGTCATCGTCGGTCCGTTCACCGGGCACATAGCCGCGTCCACGCCGGATCACGAGCTCCATATCCAGGTCCGCACCCTTATCCAAGGTCGCGATATGCTGGTCCGGAGTGAGAATCTCCAGGCTCGGGCCGCCCGTGATATTGCGCGCGGTTACCACTGCCTCGCCCTTGGCCTTGAGCGAAGCTGTCAGTTCTTCACCCTCATGCAACCGCAGCCGGACTTCCTTGAGGTTAAGAATGATGTCAGTGACATCTTCCTTAACTCCCGGAATCGTTGAAAACTCATGAAGCACGCCGTTGATCCGAACTGCGGTAATCGCATAGCCCGGCAACGACGAGAGCAGCACCCGGCGCATCGTATTACCGATCGTGATTCCGTAGCCACGCTCGAGCGGCTCAGCGAAGAACCTGCCATAAACAGGGGTCAGCTCTTTTTCGTCAAACTCAATAGTTTTGGGTTTGATCAAGTCACGCCAGTCATTCTGCATAGTTTTTCTTAAACCACTGAGATTAGATTCGTCCGCACACTTCTCAGCGAGTTTTATCGAGAATAATGTTCAACGATCAGCTTCTCGCTGATCGGCATTGTCAGATCGGCGCGCGTCGGCAAAGTCTTGAGGGAGCCGCGGAACTGCTCCCGCTCGAGCGTCATCCACGGCGGCACGCCGCGCCGCTGCGCCAATTCGATCGCATCGAGAATTACCTTTTTTTGTCGGCTCTTTTCCGCGATGCTGACAGTTTGATTCACTTCCACCAGATAAGACGGGATCGTCACCGTACGTCCGTCGACCTGAAAATGGCCGTGGCGCACTAATTGCCGGGCCTGCGCCGGTGAACTGGCGAACCCGAGCCGATGAACAACATTGTCGAGTCGCCGCTCCAGCAGCGTGAGCAGGTTTTCGCCGGTGATTCCGGGCGTCCGCTCAGCCAACTCGAAATTGTCTGCAAACTGCTTTTCCAGGAGACCGTAAATCCGGCGGACCTTTTGCTTCTCGCGTAGTCGAATCGCAAACTCCGAAAAACGCGTGCGCGCTTGACCGTGAGCGCCTGGTGGATAATTGCGCCGCTCGATCGCGCACTTGTCGGTATAACATCGCTCTCCCTTCAGAAAGAGCTTAAGTCCTTCGCGCCGGCACAAGCGGCACACCGGACCGAGATATCTCGCCACTTTGTTGCTCCCTGTCCGTATCAGACGCGCCGCCGCTTCGGAGGGCGGCAGCCGTTATGTGGAATCGGTGTAACGTCCTTGATTGAAATAACTCCAAGACCGGTAGCTTGCAGCGCGCGCACCGCCGATTCACGTCCACCCCCGGGTCCCTTCACGTAAACAATCACCGCGCGCATCCCGTATTCACCAACTTTCCGCGCCGCAGCCTCCGCCGCCATCTGAGCCGCGAAAGGGGTACCTTTGCGTGAGCCTTTGAAACCTACCGACCCTGCACTCGACCAAGCGACGACCAAACCCTGTTGATCGGTAATTGTCACGATCGTGTTGTTAAACGTCGCGTGGACATGGGCGATACCCTCCGGCACGCTCCGCTTCGTTCGTCGCCGCCGAGGTGCGGCTGCTGCTGGCGCAGCAGCGCCAGTTGCGGTACCCGCACCTGCCGCGGGCGTCGCCGGTGCGTCCGCGACACGCGCTTGTTGATCCGTTCTAGTTTCCTGATTGTCGTCAGCCATTACTTATTAGCCTTTGGGCGGCGCTTGCTTTTTGCCCGCGACCAGCTTGCGCGGGCCCTTGCGCGTGCGGGCATTGGTATGAGTCCGTTGGCCGCGCACCGGCAATCCGCGCCGATGTCGCACGCCGCGATAACTTCCCAAATCCAGCAGACGTTTGATCGATTGCTGCACGTCGCGCCGCAGGTCACCTTCGACCTTGTAATCCGCATCCAGAATATTGCGGATTCGCACCTGTTCCTCGGCGGTAAGATCGTCGCTGTTGCGGGCAAGATCGACGTTGGCCTGCCCCAGGATTTTTTGGGCGCTTCCCCGGCCAATCCCGTAAACGTAGGTTAATGCAATCTCCATCCGCTTGTTGCGTGGCAGCTCGACTCCCGCTACTCGTGCCATCGAAGCCTTCCTCCGCTTATCCCTGCCGCTGTTTATGGCGTTGGTTTGAACACAAGACGCGAACGACGCCCTGGCGTCGCACCACCTTGCAGTTCTTGCAAATTTTTTTCACCGACGCGCGTACTTTCATTTTTATACTTTCTGTTCTTGGCTCTTCAAATCGGCAAGCAGCTAACGCATCCGATAAGTAATTCTTCCGCGGGTCAGATCATAAGGAGACAATTCAACGGTCACCTTGTCGCCCGGGAGAATCTTAATGTAATGCATACGCATCTTGCCTGAGATATGCGCCAGCACTCGATGTCCATTTTCGAGGGTCACGCGGAACATCGCGTTCGGCAGCGCCTCGTTCACCAAACCGCTTACTTCAATTGCATCGCCTTTTGACATTAGTTCAATTCGCTCAAAATCTCCGGTCCGGCCGCGGTAATCGCAATCGAATGCTCAAAGTGAGCCGAAAGTTTGCGATCAGCAGTCACCGCCGTCCAGCCGTCATTTAAGATTTCCAAATCCGGCCCGCCCTGATTCACCATCGGCTCAATCGCGAGCGCCATCCCTTCCTGCAGGCGCGGATTAGGCATTCCGGCGCGAAAGTAATTTGGCACTTGCGGATCTTCATGCAACCGATGTCCAATCCCGTGGCCGGCAAACTCTGTTACGACGGAAAATCCAGCCTGTTCAGCCGTCTGCTGCACCGCCCGTCCGATATCACTGATTCGATTCCCTACCCGCGCCTGTTCAATCCCTGCATAAAGCGCATCACGCGTAACTTTTAACAAACGTCCCGCTTCGGCAGATATGGCGCCAATCGCGATCGTACGCGCCGCGTCGCCAAACAGCCCTTTATACGAAACCCCGAAATCCAGCCCAACGATATCCCCCGGCTTTAATTTTCGACCCGCTCGCGGGATACCGTGGACGATCTCCTCGTTGATCGATACGCAGAGACTGTGTCGATACTCGACTTCGTGAGGTTTATAACCTTTGAAGGCCGGTCGCGCACCTTTCTGATACGTTAGCTCCTCGGCCAACCGATCAAGCTCAAGCGTGCTGACCCCAGGCTTCGCTGCCTTCACCAGCTCAACCAGTATCTCCGCCACGATCTGGCTGGCTCTGCGCATCAAGTCAAGCTCTTGGCAGCTCTTCAATATAATCACGAATTCGTCACCAGCATCGCCGCCCAGTCATCACGCGGACAGAACATCGAGAATCCGTTGCTCCACCGTCGCTGGCGCTCCCGTACCATCAACCCGTGCCAGCAAACCGAGGCGAGCGTAATAGTCGAGCAGCGGCTCGGTCGATTTCGCATAGACGGCCAGCCGCGCACGCACAGTCTCTTCGATATCGTCGTCGCGTTGATACAGCTCGCCGCCGCATGCATCGCAACGACCCGAATTACGTGGCGGCTCATAGGTCACGTGGTACATCGCTCCACACTCATGACAAGTCCGGCGGCCCGAAATTCGCTCAACGAGTTCCTCATCAGGCACGCTGATCGCCACCGCTTTATTGAGCACGATATTCCGCCGTTTGAGCATCTCGTCGAGCGTATCCGCCTGAGCCACCGTGCGCGGGAACCCATCCAGGATAAAGCCCGCTCGCGCATCCGGCAGATCCAGTCGATTACCGATCATGTCTAAAACCAACTGGTCTGGCACAAGCGCACCCTCGTCCATAAAACGCTTCGCCTTTAGACCCAGCTCGGTGCCGTCGCGTACCGCGGCACGTAACAGATCCCCACTGGCGATTTGTGGCGCCTTCAGCCGCTCGGCCAATGATCTCGCCTGCGTTCCTTTGCCTGCGCCCGGAGGGCCGATCAAAATAAGTCGCACCGGCTTTCCTCTGCTCAATCAGCGCGACCGCGCCCGCTTGCCGCCGCGTGGCGGTCGATTCATGAACCCCTCGTAATTTCTCGCGATCAGATGGGTTTGAATCTGTGCTGTCGTATCTAATGCAACACCCACCACGATCAGCAGCGCCGTCCCGCCGAAGTAAAAAGGAACGTTGAATCGCTGGATTAATAGTGTGGGTAAAACACAGACCGCGCTGACATAGATTGCACCGCTCAAGGTCAGCCGCGACAATACCCGATCAATAAACTCAGCAGTAGGCCGTCCCGGCCTGATTCCGGGAACAAAGCCGCCATATTTCTTCAAATTATCGGCTACGTCAACCGGATTAAAAGTTACTGCGGTATAGAAATAACAGAAAAAGATTATCAACGCGACGTACATCAAATTGTATGCAATAGTACCGGGCGTCAGATATGACGATACCGACTTCAGCGCCGGCACAAAGGTCGCTACCGTGGCCGGAAATACCAACAACGAAGACGCAAAAATCGGCGGGATTACTCCCGAGGTGTTCACCTTCAATGGTAGATGGCTCGACTGGCCGCCATAGACCCGCCGCCCGACGACGCGTCGCGCATAACTCACCGGAATCCGGCGTTGACCGGTTTCCACATAGACGATCCCACCCGTCACAGCAATCGCGACAATCAGGATGACGATAAGCACGAAGATGCTCATTTCACCCTCGCGCACGAAGGTCACCGTCGTGCCGAGCGCGCTAGGCAGCCGCGCCACGATACCCGCCATGATAATCAGCGAGATACCATTACCGACGCCGCGCTCGGTAATCTGCTCACCAATCCACATCACGAAAATCGTGCCCGCAGTGAGCGTAATCACGGTCATCAGGATAAAAGACAGCCCCGGATGATAAACGACGCTGCCTCCACCCGGCGCTTGTACCTTTTGCAGTCCGTACGCAATCATTCCGCCCTGTAGAACCGCAAGGCCGACGGTACCATATCGCGTGTACTGGCTAATTTTGCGGCGCCCGGCTTCACCTTCTTTGTAAAGCTCGTCAAGGTACGGCCAGCCAATCTTCATCAGGTCGAGAATAATCGCGACCGAGATATAGGGCATGATGCCCAAAGCGAAGACCGAGAAGCGCTGAAGTGCGCCGCCCGAAAACAGATTGACCCATCCGAAGAGCGTGCTTGACGCCGCGTCAAAGAATGACGATAACGCTTGCCCGTCTATTCCCGGGGTCGGAACCGCGACGCCGAGACGATACACCGCCAGCATCGCGGCTGTGAACAGCAGCCGCCGGCGCAATTCAGGGATGCGCGAGGCGTTAGATACACCTTCAAGCATTCGTATTTTGAGAGATAACCTCCGCAACGCCACCCGCTGCGGTAATTTTCTCGTGGGCTGCCTTCGAGAAGGCATGCGCCCGTACAGTAATCGGACGTGTTAACTCACCGTTGCCCAAAATTTTCACTTTGAGCCCGGCGCGCATCAATTTGCGATCAGCCATGATTGCCGGATCAACTACTTCGTTTTGCATGAAAACAGTCAGCTGATCGATATTCACTTCGGCCACTTCGTCACGACGCGACGCATTTTTCTGTAAGCGGCGAAAGCCCCGTTTCGGCAGCCGCCGCTGTAGCGGCATCTGACCGCCTTCGTAGCCCGGCGGAGTATTTCCGCCCGAGCGCGACCCGCGCCCCTTATGGCCACGACCCGCGGTTTTGCCATGGCCCGAGCCGATCCCTCGTCCGACTCGCTTCTTGCGCTTTACAGAACCGGGCGCCGGTTTAAGTTCGTTGAGCTTCATCGGTCGAGTCTAATCCTTGATTTCTGTCACCAGATGCGGAACGCGCCGGATCATTCCGGCAACGGCCGGAGTCAGCTTCAGCGTACGGCTGCTCCCGACCTTACCCAGCCCCAAACCTTTAAGCGTTTGTCGAACCCGCTGCGTGGTCCCGATCGGACTGCGTACTAATCTGACGCTAATCGTATCAGCCATCGAACTTCTCTCCGCTAAGCCGATACTGCTGGAGCTGCTTCAACCGGCGCTGCTTCAACAATCGCGCGCTGCTGAGCAACTTCTTTGGGATTGCGCAGTTCGGTCAAAGCCTCAAGCGTCGCTCTAACCAAATTGTGTGGATTCGAGGAGCCGAGCCGCTTGGTCAAAATATTACGAATACCGGCCAACTCGACCACTGCACGTACGCCGCCTGCTGCAATAACGCCGGTACCCTCTGCCGCAGGCCGCAATACTACCTTACCCGCACCAAAATGTCCCAGCACCTGATGAGGTATCGTGCCCGCGCGCAGCGGCACACGAATTAAGCTCTTCTTGGCGCGTTCGACGCCCTTGCGAATTGCTTCGGGCACTTCGTTGGCTTTACCCAAGCCGAATCCGACCAGTCCGTTTTGATCGCCTGCCACTACCAATGCGCTGAAGCTGAAACGCCGCCCGCCCTTGACGACTTTCGCGACGCGATTAATGTGGACGACCTTTTCCTTGATGTCCAGTCCCTGAGGATCGATCCGTTGCGCCACTATAATTCTTCCTTGCCGAGGCTGTTTAGTACCATTCGCCTGATTAGGCCGATCCTGTCTTCAATTAAAATTTGAGCCCGGCTTCACGCGCCGCATCGGCTAGCGCCTTCACCCGTCCGTGATAGAGAAATCCGTTGCGATCGAAAACTACTTCGCCGATACCCTTCTCACGACAACGATTAGCGATCAGCTTGCCCACTTCTACCGCAGCTGCCACGTTGCGTTTGCTTTGCGCCGCTTCGCGCAGCTCCGGCGTCACAGTCGACGCCGCCGCCAAAGTCTGTCCGCTTTCGTCCGAGATTACCTGCACATAGATATGATTCAGCGAACGATAGACCGATAGACGCGGCCGTCCGTCACTGCCGCGCAGCTTGCGCCGCACCCGTCCGCGCCGATTTTCGCGCTTCTCTGTCCGATCAAATGCCATAACTTAAAAATCTCGTCTCAGCCGGAACTGGAGCCAGCCGCAGCTTTGCCCGCCTTACGTTTGATAGTCTCGTTGGAATATTTAATCCCTTTTCCCTTATACGGCTCCGGCGGCCGCAATGAGCGGATTTCCGCAGCGACGCTGCCGAGTAACTGCCGATCGACGCCTTCCAACGTGATAACTACCTGACGATCGACCTTGGCGGTAACTCCCGGCGGCAATTGATAAACAACCGGATGAGAATAGCCGAGGGTGAAATTTATATTCGAGCCGCGCACCTCAGCCCGATAGCCGACGCCGTTGATCTCAGCACCCGCGTGAAACCCTTGCTGACACCTTCAGTCATGTTGGCGATCAGCTTGCGCAATAAGCCGTGCAGCGCGCGATCCTCGTTCGTATCACCGGGCCGCTTCACCACCACCTGATTATCGCCAAATTCGAACGTATAACCGGGCATCACTCGGGTTTCGAGCTTGCCTTTCGGGCCTTCAACTCTAAAGATGCTGTCATTCAGGGTCGCTTTGACGCCCTTATCCAGCATCACCGGCATCCTACCGATCCGTGACATCTGTTCCATCCCGGCTAAACGCGCCGGACCTCTGTTTGCGCTTGCTTCATACGCTCTACCACACCTTCAGGAGTATCTCGCCGCCGACATTCTTGCGCCGCGCCTCGCGATCAGTGATTACTCCCAACGGAGTCGAAACCAGATGTAGGCCGATTCCGCCGATCACCTTGGGCATGGTCTTCGCCCCCGCGTACCGCCTGATACTGGGACGGCTCACCCGCTGAATTCCACGAATCGCCGGCTCGCGCGCGGCTGAATAGCGCAATGCCAGCGACAACTTTTTCTGATAACCCTCGCCGGTCGTTTCCATTCCAGCTAGGAAACCTTCGGCGATCAGCACGCGACATATCGCCTCGCGCAGACGCGAATGGGAAATCTCGACCTGATTGTAACGCGCACGCATCGCGTTGCGAATCCGCGTCAGCAACTCAGCAATTGGATCAGTCTGCGCCATGCAAAAATCCTCGCGCCCTCACCAGCTCGCCTTGACCACGCCGGGCAGCGCACCCTTCAATGCATTCTGGCGCAGGCATAGCCGACACATGTTGAAACGCCGGTAATACGCCCGCGAACGTCCGCACAAGGGACATCGATTATATCCCCGCACCTTGAACTTCGGCGTTCTGGCCGCTTTGACTCTTAAGCTTGTCTTCGCCATCTCGCTTCGATTCGGCTAGGCCGCGCGGGCCGCGCTCTCGCCTCCCGCACCCCGAAACGGCATCCCGAGCGCCTTCAGCAGGGTCATTCCCTCAAAGTCGCTGCGGGCCGTAGTTATTATCGAAATCGTCATACCCTTCACTTTCTCGATCTTATCGAGATTCAATTCGGGGAAAATCGTATGTTCCCGCAGACCCAGCGAATAATTCCCGCGACCATCGAACGCCTTGTCACTGATTCCGCGAAAATCCCGCACGCGCGGCAGCGCAATATTCACCAGCCGATCGAAAAACTCATACATCCGTTCGCGCCGCAACGTGAGCATCACGCCAATCGGCATCCCCTCGCGCAGCTTGAAATTGGAAATCGCCTTGCGCGCTTTGGTGGTGACAGGCTTTTGACCACTGATCAGGCGCAATTCCTCGGCCGCGGCGTCGAGGATTTTGACATTCTCGCGCGCTTCACTCAGCGCCATGTTGATCACAATCTTCTGCAAACGCGGCGCCCGCATCCGATTCTCGATCTTCAGCTCGCGCATCAGAGCGGGCACGATCTCGTTTTCATAGCGTATCCGCAGTCGCGCCGGAATCTTTACTTCCGGCTCACGCGGATGCGCCGCAGGCTGCTCGGCTTCGGCCGCTTCAGCTTTGCCGCGACGGGGTCCTTTACCGGCTCCCGCTACGGGATTTTTCGGGCGTTTAGCCTTGGGCTGGTTCCCGCTTTTTTCGTCTTCAGCCATCGTCTTTCCCGATCGGTCAGCCCGCGCTTCGCGGTTGCCCGATAATTTTCTCCCGCTTAGTCGCTGCTAAGCGCTTCACCGCATCGGCGGCATACACGCGTCTTCTGATCGTCGGCCACCTTGAAGCCGATCCGTACCGGCGCATTGCAGCGATCGCACATGATCATTACGTTGGCCAGTTGCAGGGGCGCTTCCTTCTCAAGAATCCCGCCCGGCGTTCCCGCCCCGCGCGGCTTGGAATGCCGCTTCACCAGATTGAGCCGCTCGATCAGAACGCGATTCTCACCTGGGAGCACCCGCAAGACCTTGCCCGTTTTGCCGCGCTCACGACCCTTGATCACCATTACGGTGTCGTTCTTGCGCAATTTGGGTTTGGGTGCCGATTGAGCTTTCACAAAACCTCAGGCGCGAGCGAAATAATCTTGAGAAAACGCTTGGCCCGCAGCTCGCGCGCCACCGGACCAAAAATACGCGTGCCGACCGGCTCATGCTGAGCGTCGAGCAGCACCGCGGAGTTATCATCAAATCGGATATAGCTGCCGTCCGGTCGGCTCACTTCTTTGGCGGTACGTACGATCACGGCCCGCGAGACGTCACCCTTCTTCACCTTGGCGTTGGGTATCGCTTCGCGGACTGCCACCACGATCACGTCCCCGACCGTCGCATACCGGCGGCGCGAACCGCCGAGCACTTTGATACACATCACTTTGCGTGCGCCGGAATTGTCCGCCACACCCAGCACTGTCCTCATCTGCACCATCGCGCTTGCCCGCTCCTTAACGTACCGCCTGCTTGAGCACGCGGCTGACGCGCCAACGCTTAGTTCGCGACAGCGGTCGCGATTCTATAATCAGCACCCGATCACCCTCATGACATGCGCTATTCTCATCATGCGCCATCAAGCGGGAGCGTTGACTCACCCGCTTGCCATACAATCGGATGCTGCACCAGGCGATCCACCTGAACCACGACTGTCTTGGTCATCTTGGCCCGGACCACCGTGCCTTCGCGCCGTTTAACCCGCTGTCTCATCGCTCACCTTTCCGCCTGCAGTGGTCTTACGCGAAGCCGCCAACAACGTCATGATCTGCGCGAGTTCCTTGCGCGCCTTGCGATAGTTCGCCGCATTATCCAACTGGTTCGTACGCAATTTCAGCCGCAGACGAAAGATCTCTTCGCGCGCCTCATCTTCCTTAACTTTCAAATCGGCAGGCGACATCTGCCGGAGTTCGTCAAGCTCCAAAGCCTTCCGCCTCCCGTTCCACGACTATCGTCTTGATCGGCAATTTATGCGCCGCCAGCCGCATCGCTTCGTGCGCGGTTGCGCTGTCCACGCCTTCCATCTCGAACAGAATCCGTCCGGGCCGTACACGCGCGACCCATCCTTCGGGGCCGCCCTTGCCTTTCCCCATCCGAGTCTCGGCTGGCTTTTTGGTGAACGGCTTGTCCGGGAACACCCTGATCCAGACCCGTCCGCCGCGCTTGATATGCCGCGTCAGTGCGATACGCGCCGCTTCCAATGCCCGAGTATCTACCCGTGCGGTCTCAATGCTCTTGAGCCCGAAATCACCGAAGGCGAGCTCCAGACCACGGGATTCCGCTCCTCGCACCCGGCCCTTCTGCATTTTCCGGTATTTGACTTTTTTAGGTTGAAGCATCGCTTTAATAATTAGCTGAAACTAGCCTTGCGGCGCGGCAGCCCCGGTCCGCTTGGCCATCTCTTCCTGCCGAGTTAAAATTTCCCCGCGGAAAATCCAGACTTTCACCCCGATTACGCCATAAGTCGTTTTGGCCTCGGCGAATCCATAGGCTACGTCGGCGCGCAAGGTTTGCAACGGCACGCGTCCTTCGCGATACCACTCGCGGCGCGCTATTTCAGCGCCACCGAGGCGCCCCGAGACTTGTACCCGTACGCCTTGCGCTCCCATTCGCATCGCGCGCACCACCGCCTCTTTCATCGCACGGCGGAAAGCCACTCTCCGTTCGAGTTGCAGCGCGATATTTTCCGCTACTAACTGGGGATCGAGGTCGGGACGACGCACTTCATGGATATTGATGAACGCCTCGCGTCCCTTCATCAACTTCTGCACATCGGCTTTCAAGCGATCGATCTCGGCCCCTTTCTTGCCAATCACGATCCCGGGGCGCGCGGTATGGATATTCACCTTGGCCTTATTCGCCATCCGCTCGATTTCAATTCGCGAGATACCGGCGTGGTAAAGTCGCTTTTTGATAAAGGCCCGCAACTTCAGGTCTTCATGCAGCAGCGTCGTGTATTCGCGATCGGCGTACCAACGCGAATCCCACCCTTCGATTATTCCCAAGCGCAAGCCGCGCGGATGTGTTTTCTGACCCATGATCCTCTACTCAGCCGAGAACCTATTCCGGCCGCTCGTCCACCACCACCGTCAGATGACTGGTGCGTTTAAGAATCGGCGTGGCATGCATATGCGCCCGCTGCATCGAGCGTTTCGAGGTCGGGCCGGTATCCGCCGTGACTCGCTTGACGAACAACCGATCTTCATTGACGCTCTGCTGATCGCGCGCGTTAGCCACTGCCGAGAGCAAGGTCTTGGCGACCATTTTGGCGCCCTTCTTGGGCGTGAATTCCAGAATCGAGAGCGCCTGCTCAACCGGCTTGCCCGCCACCAATTCACAAATCAGCCGCAGCTTCTGCGGTGAAATTCTGGCAAAACGTGTTTTCGATAGCGCTTCCATCAGACTACTGCCCCCGACCATCGCTTCCAACTTTGATCCATGACTAGGCGCGCGCCGATTTGACTTCGCTCTTGCGATCGCCGGAATGTCCATGAAAGGTGCGCGTCGGCGAAAATTCACCGAGCTTGTGCCCGACCATGTTTTCCGTGCAGTAAACCGGAACAAACTTATTGCCGTTATGAACCGCGAAGGTCAAGCCGATCATATCCGGCACGATCATCGAGCGACGCGACCAAGTGCGAATAATGCGCTTGTCGCCGGAGGCTGCCGCAGCCTCGACCTTCTTCTGCAAATGCGTATCAACGAACGGACCTTTTTTTAAGGAACGCGCCATCTGTTCAACCTAACGCCGCTTGCCTCTCGGGCGGCCCGTTACAATAAAACGATCAGAAATCTTCTTGCCGCGCGTCTTATAGCCCTTGGCCGGAGTTCCCCACGGTGATTGCGGATGATTACCCTTCGAGCGGCCTTCGCCGCCGCCGTGCGGATGGTCCACCGGATTCATCGCGACGCCGCGCACATGCGAGCGCTTTCCCAGCCATCGGCTGCGGCCGGCCTTTCCGATCGAGATATTTTCGTGCTCAATATTTCCGACTTGACCAATTGCCGCCCGGCATTCGGCCAAGACCATCCGCTGCTCGCCCGAGGGCAGCTTGATCAGCGCAAACTTCCCTTCCTTGGCCATCAACTGGGCTTGGCCTCCAGCCCCGCGAACCAACTGCGCACCCGCTCCCGGCTTGAGCTCGATCGCATGGACAAACGTACCGACCGGAATATGCCTTAATCGCAATGCGTTGCCGGGCTTGATATCCGCCTCGGGTCCGCATTCGACTCGATCGCCGACTTTCAGTCCTTCCGGCGCGAGAATATAGCGCTTGTCGCCATCGACATAATGCAGCAGCGCGAGATTGGCTGAACGATTCGGATCGTATTCAAGTGCTGCAACCGTCGCCGGAATCCCGTCACGATCACGCTTGAAATCAATTATCCGCAGACGTCGCTTGTGGCCGCCGCCGCGATGCCGCGAGGTCATCCGGCCGTTGTTGTTGCGCCCGCCGGATTTGTGCACCGGCACCAGCAGACTTTTCTCCGGACGCTTTCTGGATAAACCCGCAAAATCCGCGACCTGCATGAAGCGTTGGCCCGGAGTTCGCGGATTGAGCTGAATTACCGCCATCTTCCTATTCCGATCTAAAAGCGCCTAAATCCTAGACGCCCTCGAAGAATTCAATCTTGTCACCCGCTTGAAGGGTGACGTAAGCCTTCTTCCAATGCGCCCGGCGGCCGATCACCCGTCCGCGTCGACGCTCCTTGCCGAGAAAATTAGCCGTACGTACCTTTAGCACGGTGACTTTGAAGAGCTTCTCGACCGCGGTCCGCACTTGATCCTTGCTGGCGGACGGTTTCACCCGGAATACCACCTGATTGCCATGCTCACCAACGATCGTGCCTTTTTCCGTAACTAACGGCGCAACAATGAGAGTTTCGATACTCATTTCGCGCTTCCGCCGAGCCGCGCCTCGATCAAGCGCGCCGTCTTTACCGTCATCAGTAGCTCGTCATAGTTCAGGATGTCGAAAACATTCAGTCCGGCCAGCGACAGAACTTTATATGAAGCCAAGTTACGCGCCGCACGGGCGAAATCGCGATCGTCCTCCCCCACCACAATCAGCGCATGCTTCAAACCAAGCCCGGCTCAGCGCCTGCTGAGCCAATTTAGTTTTAGATTCAGCTAGCTGTAAGGCCTCAACTACGATCATTCGGCCCGTGCTCGCCCGATCTGCGAGCGCCATGCCTAACGCTCGCCGCCACGCCTTCTTGGGCATCTTGTACGAATAATCACGCGGCAGCGGACCGAAGATCGTGCCGCCATGCCGCCATAACGGTGAGCGGGTGGAGCCGGCGCGCGCACGGCCGGTCCCCTTCTGACGCCACGGTTTGCGCCCGCCGCCCGAAATATACCCCTTGGTTTTGGTCGAAGCCGTACCCGAGCGGCGGTTCGCCAACTGCATCCGCACCGCCTCATGCAGCAGTGAGGGACTTCCGTCGCTGCGCAAGGCGGCGGCTGAAAGTTCAAGATCACCGGTGCGCTCGCGCGCCGCCGAGAACAGTGGAACTTTCACCGTTGCGGGCGCGGCGTCGGCCATAGTCTGTGCCTCATCCATTGGCCTGCGCCTCCAGCACGCGGCGGGCGCGCGTCGCGTGCCGCACCGTCAGGAGACCGCCGTCAGGTCCCGGAACTGCGCCAGTTACGGCTACCGCATTCTCTTCGGGCAGCACCTCGATAATTCTGAGATTGACGATCGTCGCGGGCGCATTGCCCATCTGCCCGGCCATCCGTAAGCCTTTGCGCACGCGCCCCGGGTAGGAACGATTACCGATCGAACCGCCGTGACGGAAATATTCATGCGTGCCACGCGCCATCGGAAAGCCTGCGAAGTGATGGCGTTTGATCACGCCGGCGAAGCCGTGACCCTTCGAAATACCCGAGACGTCGATCATGTCACCAGGCTTGAAAACATCGGCCACATTGACCACCTGGCCCAGCTTCAGTTCGCCATCGCCACGACGCTTGAATTCGCGCGTCGCCACGCCGGGCGCGATCTCCGCCTTCTGGAAATGACCTCGTAGAGCGCCGGTCACGCGTGAAGGCTTCTTCTTGCCCCAAGTGACCTGGACAGCTTCATAGCCGTCAGTCGGCGCGGTCTTGATCTGCGTCACGACGCAAGGACCCAACGCGATTACCGTGACCGCCTGCACCCGGCTGGCCGCATCGCCGATCTGAGTCATTCCCAGCTTTTTTCCAATCAGTCCGCTTAACACGCCGCTACTCGAGTTTAATTTCGACGTCAACGCCCGCCGCCAAGTCCAGCTTGCCGAGCGCGTCGATTGTCTGTTGAGTCGGATCCAGCACGTCCAACAAGCGCTTATGCGTGCGGATCTCGAAATGTTCCCGCGATTTCTTGTCCACGTGCGGCGATCGATTCACGGTAAAACGCTCGATCCGAGTGGGCAGCGGAATCGGCCCGGCGACGCGTCCGCCGGTGCGCCGTATCGTATCGACGATATCGCGTACCGACTGATCGAGCAGCCGATAGTCATACGCCTTGAGGCGTATCCGTATCTTGTCATTCATCCTGTCAGCCACTAGCCGGACCTCGTTCGCGCCGCCCGCTTTCCTCGCCGCTTACGCGGCTCCTAATTCAGAACCTTCGAGACGACGCCCGCGCCGACCGTGCGCCCGCCTTCACGGATTGCAAAGCGTAAGCCCTGCTCCATCGCGACCGGCGTGATCAGCTCGCCCACCACATTGATATTGTCGCCGGGCATCACCATCTCGGTGCCTTCCGCCAAAGTTACAACACCAGTGACATCAGTGGTGCGGAAGTAGAATTGCGGTCGATAACCGTTGAAAAATGGCGTATGCCGCCCGCCCTCTTCCTTAGTCAGGACGTAGATCGAACCTTCGAACTTGGTATGCGGCGTGATCGATCCTGGCTGCGCCAGTACCTGTCCCCGCTCGATCTCTTCGCGCTTGACTCCGCGCAGCAGCACGCCGACGTTATCGCCTGCCTGCCCTTCATCGAGAATCTTGCGGAACATCTCGACGCCGGTGACGACTGTCTTGGAGGTATCGCGGAAACCCACGATTTCGACTTCTTCGCTGACCCTGACTTTTCCGCGCTCGATACGACCCGTCACTACCGTACCGCGACCCGAGATCGAAAAAACGTCTTCGATCGGCATCAGGAACGGCTTATCAGTTTCGCGCGCGGGCTGCGGCACATAGCTGTCCACCGCCGCCATCAGATCGAGGATCGGCTTGCAGTTCGCGCAATCGTCCTTGCCGCATCCGCATTCGAGCGCCTTCAACGCACTGCCGCGAATCACCGGAATATCGTCGCCCGGAAACTCGTATTTTTTAAGCAGGTCGCGAACTTCGAGCTCCACCAAATCGAGCAGCTCGGGATCATCGACCATATCGACTTTGTTCATAAACACGACGATCGACGGCACCCCGACCTGCCGGGCGAGCAGAATATGCTCGCGCGTCTGCGGCATCGGGCCGTCGTTCGCCCCGACTACCAGGATTGCGCCGTCCATCTGGGCGGCGCCGGTGATCATGTTCTTGATATAGTCGGCGTGACCCGGGCAATCGACGTGGGCGTAATGGCGATTGGGCGTTTCATATTCAACGTGCGCAATTGCGATCGTGATTCCGCGCTCGCGCTCCTCGGGCGCTTTGTCGATCTGATCAAAGGCGGTGAACTGGGCCAACTTCTTGGACGCCAGCACTTTCGTAATTGCCGCCGTCAATGTGGTCTTGCCGTGATCGATATGTCCAATCGTACCGACGTTCAGATGCGGCTTGTTTCGCTCAAATTTGGCCTTGCCCATTATATGACCTCCGCCTTCGTTCGCTTTCGCTCATCACGCACGCGCGCGTACTTCAGTTTCACCACCGCTGCTGCGCGCGGTTAATTCTTCATGCACTGATTGAGGGACCGGTTCGTACAGCGCGAACTGCATCGTGTAATTCGCGCGTCCCTGAGTGATCGATCGCAATCGCGTCGCATAGCCAAACATCGTCGCCAATGGCACCCGCGCCGCAATCACCTGCGCGCCGGCCCGATTCTCCATCTCCACGATTCGACCACGACGCGAGTTCAAATCGCCGATCACTTCACCCATAAACTCTTGGGGCGTCACTACTTCGACGTTCATTACCGGTTCGAGCAGTACGGGTGAAGCTTTATCACAACACTCCTTGAAGGCCATCGAACCAGCAATCTTGAACGCCAATTCCGACGAATCGACCTCGTGATACTTACCATCGAGCAACGACGCCTTCAGATCGACCATCGGATAACCTGCCAGCACGCCGGTTTCCATCGCCTCTTTGACGCCGGCCTCGATCGACGGAATAAAATTGCGCGGCACCGATCCGCCCTTGGTCTCGTCACTGAACTGGAAGCCTTCGCCTTTGGGCAATGGCTCAATCCGCAGATCAACGACACCAAATTGGCCGTGACCGCCGGTCTGCCGGACAAAGCGGCCTTCAGCCTCGGCGCTGCGCCGGATCGTTTCGCGATACGCCACTTGAGGCTTGCCGACATTGGCGTCCACTTTGAACTCACGCAGCATCCGGTCAACGATAATCTCCAGATGCAACTCGCCCATGCCGGCGATTAAGGTCTGACCGGTTTCGCGATTAACGTTCACCCGAAAAGACGGATCTTCCTTCGCGAGCTTTTGTAGAGCCTCGCCGAGGCGTTCCTGATCGGCCTTGGTCTTGGGCTCAATCGCGATTTGAATAACCGGCGCTGGAAATTCGATCGCTTCCAGTACTATCGGATGGGCCGGGTCGCACAAGGTATCTCCGGTGGTCGTATCGCGCAAACCTACCGCGCAGATATCACCCGCGAAGACCTCAGTGATCTCCTCGCGCTTGTTCGCATGCATCTTGACCAGCCGGCCGATCCGTTCGCGCTTTTCCTTGGTCGAGTTCAGCACCGACGAGCCGCTTTCCAGCCGTCCCGAGTAAATCCGCAAAAAGGTCAATGTGCCGATATACGGATCGGTCATGATCTTGAACGCGAGCGCCGAGAGCGGAGCGTCATCACGCGGCCAACGCTCCTCGACCACTTCGCCCTTCTTGCCGATCACCGGAGGTTGATCGAGCGGCGACGGCAAATAATCCACCACCGCATCGAGCATCGGCTGCACGCCCTTGTTGCGGAAAGCCGAGCCGAGCAGCACCGGTATCACCTCGATTTTCAGGGTTGCGACGCGAATCGCCGCCCGCAGAACTTCGACCTCCGGACTCTTGCCCTCGAGATAAAGCTCCATCACCCGATCGTCATGATCGGCTAGTGTTTCAATTAACTTGTCGCGCCACTCTGTGACCTGCTCGCGCATCGTCTCGGGAATCGCTTCGACCCGGAAGTTGGCCCCGAGTCGATCGTCGTCCCAGATCAACGCTCGCTGCTCAACCAGATCGACCACGCCGTTAAATTTGTCTTCGGCGCCAATCGGAAGCTGTAACAACAGCGGCTTGGCTTTGAGCTTGTCGCGGATTTCACCTAAAACTCGCTCGAATTCCGCGCCAACCCGGTCCATCTTATTGATGAATGCGATCCGCGGAACGCGATACTTGTCCGCCTGCCGCCACACCGTTTCGGATTGCGGCTCGACTCCGCCGACCGCGCAGAAGACCGCGACCGCGCCGTCCAGCACGCGCAAGCTCCGCTCGACCTCGATCGTGAAATCGACGTGGCCAGGCGTATCGATAATATTGACTCGATGGTCCCGCCAGAAACAGGTAGTCGCAGCCGAAGTAATCGTGATGCCGCGTTCCTGCTCCTGCACCATCCAGTCCATCGTCGCGGTACCTTCATGCACCTCGCCGATTTTGTAATTGATACCGGTATAATAAAGGATGCGCTCGGTAGTCGTAGTCTTGCCGGCGTCGATATGCGCCATGATGCCGATATTGCGCACCCGTTCTATTGGTGTCTGACGAGCCATAAAAAAATGAAAATTTAAGCTTTGAGTTCTCTTACCAACGATAATGCGCGAAGGCGCGATTCGCCTCCGCCATGCGATGCGTATCCTCGCGCTTCTTCACCGCCCCGCCGCGATTCGCCGACGCTTCCAGCAGTTCATTCGCCAAGCGCTCGACCATCGATTTCTCGCCGCGCGCCCGCGCCGCTGTCGCCAGCCAGCGCATCGCCAATGACGAACGCCGGACCGGCCTTACCTCGACCGGCACCTGATAATTGGCGCCGCCCACCCGCCGCGATCGCACTTCAACCGCCGGACGAACATTGTCGAGCGCCCGCTTGAATACGGTCAAGCCGTCCTCATTCGAGCGCTGCGCTACGAGATCAAGCGCGCCGTAAAAAATCCCTTCGGCGGTAGCTTTCTTGCCGCGCTCCATCACGACGTTCATGAACTTCGCCACCGTACGGTCATGAAACTTTGGGTCCGGCGACGCTTCGCGGACTCGGGCCTGTGCTTTGCGCGACATAAATTCCTACTTCGGCCTCTTCGAGCCGTATTTCGAGCGGCCTTTACGCCGATCCTGCACGCCAATCGAATCCAGCGTCCCGCGAATTACGTGATAACGCACTCCGGGCAAATCCTTCACGCGGCCGCCACGAATCAGCACCACCGAATGTTCCTGCAGATTGTGGCCGACGCCCGGAATATAGGTGTTCACCTCATAACCATTCGACAGCCGTACTCGCGCGACTTTGCGCAAAGCGGAATTCGGCTTTTTCGGGGTGGTAGTCTTGACCTGCGTGCAGACTCCACGCTTCTGCGGCGATCCCTGCAACGCCGGCGCGGTCATCTTGTAACGCTTCTTGACTCGCGCAGCGCGGATTAGCTGGTTAATAGTCGGCACGTCAGTTTCTTTTCTTTCGGCCGATTACTTTGAGCAATCGGCCCGCCTATTTATCTGTTTCTTGGTCGTATCTGCCCTGAATTGGTCCAGAGCGGAATATCTGCTCAAACAAACCCCCCAAGGGCGTCAGCCCTTGGGGGAACCAGTACTTTTATAAGGATCAGAGGGGCCCTGTCAATCTCCGGCCGGTGTCGCCGCTTCGAGCGTATGACTTTCGGCGCTCTCCGGCTCCTGCTCTTCTTCAACCGGCGCCGCCTCAGTCCTGATCTCCTTGCGGTTGTACTCGGATAATCCAGTACCCGCCGGAATCAGGCGGCCCATGATCACGTTTTCCTTAAGTCCCTTCAGCCGATCGATCTTGCCGTTGATCGCCGCCTCGGTCAGCACCCGAGTAGTCTCCTGGAAAGAGGCCGCCGAGATAAAGCTTTCAGTCGAGAGCGACGCCTTGGTGATCCCGAGCAGCAACGGTTCGGCAATCGCCGGTTCGCCGCCCTTCATCAACACCCGCGAATTCTCTTCGTCGAAACGCCACTTCTCGGTCTGGTCGCCAACCAGGAAATCGGTGTCACCGACTTCCTTGATCCGCACCCGCCGCAGCATCTGACGCACGATCACCTCGATATGCTTATCGTTGATCCGCACGCCCTGCAGCCGGTAGATTTCCTGGATTTCGTCAACCAGGTACTTCGCCAGCGCCTTCTCGCCGAGGATCGTCAGAATATCATGCGGATTCGACGATCCTTCCATCAGCGGCTCACCCGCGCGGATAATATCGCCTTCGTGCACGCCAATATGCTTGCCCTTGGCGATCAGGTATTCACGGGGCTCGCCCACTTCCGGCGTTATCACTACCTTGCGCTTGCCCTTGGTATCCTTGCCGAATGAGACCTGCCCATCGATCTCGGAAATCACCGCGAACTCCTTGGGCTTACGCGCCTCGAATAGCTCGGCGACGCGCGGCAGACCGCCGGTGATATCTTTGGTCTTGGTCGTTTCGCGTGGAATCTTGGCGATAATGTCGCCAGCCTCGACATGCGCCTCGTTCGCGACGTTGATATATGCGCCGACCGGCAGGAAGTACCGCGCGTCCTGCGCCATCCCGAAGCCGCGGCCCTCACCCGCCGGAATACGTGCGGTCTTGCCGCTGTCATCCTTAATCGAGATTCGCGGACGCGCTTCGAGTTCTTTCGATTCGACAATCACGTTGTAACGCGCACCGGTCCGATCGTCGAGCTTCTCCTCCATCGTGCGGCCTTCGAGGATATCGCCGTATTTCACCGTACCGGCGACCTCGGTCAGAATCGGCGTCGTGTACGGATCCCATTCCGCAATCAACTCGCCGCCTTTGACCATCTCGCCTTCACGCTTGAGCAGCTTGGCGCCATAGACTAGCGGATAACGTTCGCGCTCGCGCTCGCGTCCACCGGCCTGATCGGGCACCGCAATCGCTGCTTCGCCATGCCGCGACATCACTACCAGCAGCTTCTCCGGCTTGCCGCGTTCATCGCTCGGCACTTCGACCGTCTTGACGTTATGCAATCGCAGAATGCCGTCATTGCGTGCTTCGAGCGTGGTCTGTTCCGCACGCCGGCTGGCGGTACCGCCGATATGGAAGGTGCGCATCGTCAACTGCGTGCCCGGCTCGCCGATCGATTGCGCCGCCATAATCCCGATCGACTCGCCCATGTTTACCTGATGACCGCGCCCGAGATCGCGTCCATAGCACTTAACGCATACTCCCTGCCGCGATTGGCAGGTCAGCACCGAGCGGATTTTCACCCGCTCAAGTCCGGCGTCCTCGATTTCCGCAACCTTGTCTTCATCGATCATTTCGTTGGCGCGGACCAGAATCTGATCGTTGAACGGATCGCGAATCTCTTCGAGCGCCACCCGGCCCAGCACCCGGTCGCCGAGACCTTCGATCACTTCGCCGCCTTCTACCAGCGGCGTCATCTCGATTCCATCGAGCGTGCCGCAATCGTCCTCGGTGATAATCGAGTCCTGCGCCACATCCACCAGACGGCGGGTCAGATAGCCGGAATTGGCGGTCTTGAGCGCCGTATCCGCCAGTCCCTTGCGCGCGCCGTGCGTCGAGATGAAGTACTGGAGCACCGTCAAGCCTTCACGGAAATTGGCGGTGATCGGTGTCTCGATAATCTCTCCCGACGGCTTCGCCATCAGGCCGCGCAGACCCGCCAATTGCCGGATTTGCTGCTCGGAGCCGCGTGCGCCCGAATCCGCCATGATAAAAATCGGATTGAACGAGTCGCCGGTGACTTCCTTGCCGTCACTGTCCTTGCCGAAAACCTGAGTCTTGAGGCCTTTCAGCACCGCGCCGCCGATTTCGTCCTGCACTTCAGCCCAGATATCGACTACTTTGTTATAACGCTCGCCATCGGTGATGACGCCGTTATTGTACTGTTGCTGAATCTCGCCGACCTGCCGCTGCGCCTGCTCCAGCAGATGCGGTTTCTGCGGCGGAATCGTCATATCCTTGATCGAGATCGAAATTCCGGCGCGGGTCGCGAATTCAAAGCCGACGTCCTTCAGTCGATCGGCGAAGATTACCGTCGCCTTGTCGCCTGCCCGCCGATACACGATATCGATCAGGTTGCCCAACTCCTTTTTCTTCATCGTGCGGTTGACTTCGGCAAATGGCACTTCCGGCGGCACAATCTCATAGAGCAGCACCCGTCCGACCGAAGTCGCCACCCGCTCGACCGCGCCGGCGCCATCAGTCGTATGGCCATTGGCGACAGTGGCTCGGCGGCCGTCCTCGTCTTCCTCGACGCGCGCCTTGGCCGCCGCCATCCGCACCTTGATTCTCGCCTGTAGATCGACTTGTCCATGATCATAGGCGACACGAACTTCCGCCGGTGACGCGAAAATCTTGCCTTCGCCTTTCGCCAACGGACGCTCGCGGGTCATGTAGTACAAACCGAGCACCATATCCTGCGTCGGCACAATAATCGGCTTGCCCGAAGCCGGCGACAGGATGTTATTGGTGGACATCATGAGGGCGCGCGATTCGACCTGCGCCTCAATCGACAGCGGCACATGCACCGCCATCTGATCGCCGTCGAAGTCCGCGTTATACGCAACGCAGACCAGCGGATGCAGTTGGATCGCCTTGCCTTCGATCAATACCGGCTCAAACGCCTGGATCCCGAGCCGATGCAGCGTCGGAGCGCGATTGAGCAGCACCGGATGCTCCCGGATGACGTCGTCGAGAATATCCCAGACGTCCTTGCCCTCCTTCTCGACCATCTTCTTGGCGCTCTTGATCGTCGTGACGTAGCCCTTCTCTTCCAACTTGGAATAGATGAACGGCTTGAACAGTTCGAGCGCCATCTTCTTGGGCAAGCCGCACTGATGCAGCCGCAGCTCGGGCCCCACCACGATTACCGAACGCCCCGAATAATCCACCCGCTTCCCAAGCAGATTCTGCCGAAAGCGCCCCGACTTGCCCTTGAGCATGTCGGAGAGCGATTTCAGCGGACGCTTGGCCGGCCCGGTAATCGCGCGGCCGCGGCGGCCATTGTCGAACAGCGCGTCCACCGCCTCCTGCAACATCCGCTTCTCATTGCGTACGATGATGTCGGGCGCGTTCAGCTCGATTAACCGTTTTAATCGGTTGTTACGATTGATTACCCGCCGATACAGATCATTCAGGTCCGAGGTTGCGAATCGCCCGCCATCAAGCGGCACCAACGGTCGCAGGTCGGGAGGAATCACCGGCAGAATCGTTAGGATCATCCATTCCGGTCGATTACCCGATTCACGAAATGCATTGACGACTTTCAGCCGCTTGGCAGTTTTCTTTCGACGTGCCTCGCTGGCAGTCGCCTTCATCTCGGCGCGCAGCGTCTGGGCCAACTCGTCGAGCTTGAGTTGGGACAGCAACGTGCGAATTGCCTCCGCTCCCATCTCGGCTTTGAAACTCTCGCCGTACTGCTCGCGCGCCTCGCGATACTTTTTCTCGGTCAGCAACTCGCGAAATTGCAACGGCGTTTCGCCCGGATCAGTAACGATATAGCTCTCGAAGTAAAGAATCTTCTCAAGCTCCTTGAGCGTCATGTCGATCAACGTACCAATCCGCGACGGCAGCGAGCGCAGGAACCAGATATGTGCAACGGGAGCAGCGAGATCGATATGTCCCATCCGCTCGCGCCGCACCTTTGACTGGATTACCTCGACGCCGCACTTCTCGCAGACTACGCCCCGATGGCGCATCCGCTTGTACTTGCCGCAATTGCATTCGTAGTCCTTGGTGGGACCGAAAATCTTCGCGCAAAACAGTCCGTCACGTTCCGGCTTGAACGTCCGATAATTGATCGTCTCCGGCTTTTTGACCTCGCCGTGCGACCACGAGCGGACCAGCTCCGGCGACGCAATCGCAATTCGAATAGCGTTGAAGGAGAGCGGATTCTTCGGCTTTTCGAAAACTCCGAAAAGATCTTCCATACTCAAAATTACTCCTTCTTGGGCAGCTCTTACCGCTGCCCCTGCTCTAACAGTTCAATATTCAGACAAAGCGACTGCAGTTCCTTCACCATCACGTTGAATGACTCGGGCAAGCCCGGCTCCAGCGTGTTTTCACCCTTGACAATCGCCTCGTACATTCGCGTTCGCCCGGCCACATCATCTGATTTTACCGTGAGCATCTCCTGTAGCGTGTAGGCGGCGCCATACGCTTCGAGCGCCCAGACTTCCATCTCACCGAGCCGCTGTCCGCCGAACTGAGCCTTGCCGCCCAACGGCTGCTGCGTCACCAGACTGTAGGGTCCAGTCGAACGCGCATGAATCTTGTCCTCGACCAGATGATGCAGCTTCATGATATACATCACGCCGACCGTGACCGGCTGCTCAAAAGCCATCCCAGTACGTCCATCAAACAACTGACATTGGCCGCTATCCGGTAGGCCGGCGCGCTTGAGCAACGCAAAGATCTCTTCCTCACGCGCTCCATCAAAAACCGGAGAGGCCGTATAAATTCCCTTACGGGCCTTTTCCGCAACCAACCGAATCTCACTATCATCCAGCTGATCGATAAGATCCTGATGCTCCTTTTCGGGATAGAGGTCGCGCAACCGCTTACGCATCTGGGCCGGAGTCACGCCGTCCTGAGCGTCTTCATACAGCTTGCGTCCCAGTTCCAGCGCCGCCCAGCCTAGATGAGTCTCCAGAATCTGTCCGACATTCATCCGCGACGGCACTCCGAGCGGATTCAAGACGATATCAACCGGAGTACCGTCCTCCAGTCGCGGCATATCTTCCCCAGGAAGAATCCGCGAGAGCACTCCCTTGTTGCCGTGCCGTCCGGCCATCTTGTCGCCGACTTGCAGACGGCGTTTGATCGCGACGAACACCTTGATCATCTTGATCACGCCCGGCGCCAATTCGTCGCCCGCTTTGAGGCGATCGATCTTGGCCCCATAATGATCCTGAATCTCTTTGACCTTCGCGGCCATCGCTTCAATTGCTTGAGTTATCTCAGCTTGAGTACTTTCCTGCTCAACCCGCAGCTGACCCCATAACGGTGGCGCCAATTCGTCCAGATCTTCCGGCGAGATATCGTCTCCCTTGTTGAACAATACGTGCCGATCGTCGGAGATTACTCGCGCCGCCAGCTTCTTGCCGGCGAGCGCTCGCTTGAGCTTGCGCAAGGCTTCCTGCCGAACGATACGAATTTCCTCGGTCTCGTCCTGCTTGAGCCGCTCGCCTTCGAGATTCTGGATCTCCTGCGTGCGGTCGTCGCGCGCTACCCCGCGGCGCGCGAACACGCGCGCATCAATCACCGCGCCCTCGACCCCGGGCGGCACCCGCAGCGAGGTATCCCGAACTTCACCGGCCTTCTCGCCGAAAATTGCGCGCAGCAGCTTCTCTTCGGGACTTAACTGAGTCTCGCCCTTGGGCGTGATCTTGCCAACCAGAATATCACCCGGACGGACTTCCGCTCCGATCCGGATAATCCCGCTGGTGTCGAGATCCTTTAACGCCTCTTCCCCGACATTCGGAATATCACGCGTAATCTCTTCGGGACCGAACTTGGTGTCCCGCGCGATACATTCAAACTCCTCGATATGCACTGAGGTGAACAGATCGTCCCGGACCACTCGTTCGGAAATCAGAATCGAATCTTCGAAGTTGTAACCGCCCCACGGCATAAAGGCGACCAATACATTGCGGCCTAACGCCAGCTCACCCATGTCGGTCGAAGGACCGTCCGCAACAATATCACCGGCCTTCACTCGCTCACCCTTTTCCACGATCGGGCGCTGGTTTATACAGGTGTTCTGATTAGAGCGCTGATACTTAACCAAATTATAGATATCGACGCCCGCGTCGCGCGTATCGCGGCCCAGCGATCCGCCCGCACCACGATCCGTTCGGCATCGACGCTCTCGACCACTCCGTCGCGGCGGGCAACCGTGGTCACGCCGGAATCACGTCCGACCGTCCGTTCAAGTCCGGTGCCGACCAGCGGCGCTTCGGTCTTGAGCAACGGCACGGCCTGCCGCTGCATATTCGATCCCATCAGCGCGCGATTTGCATCGTCATTCTCCAGAAATGGAATCAATGATGCCGCCACCGAGACCAACTGGTTCGGCGACACGTCCATGTATTCAACTTCCTCGGCCCGCACCATCGTGAATTCGCCGCCGACTCGCGCCGAAACCATCTCATTGGCGAATTTACCGTGGCATCGAGCGGCGCATTGGCCTGTGCGATTTTTGTCTTCCTCGTCGAGCGCCGACAGATAGACGATACGCTCGGTTACGCGCCCATTATCGACTTCCCGATAGGGTGTCTCGATAAAGCCATAATCGTTGACCCGAGCGTAAGTCGAGAGCGCCGCGATTAAGCCAATATTCGGCCCTTCGGGGTTTCGATCGGGCAGACCCGGCCGTAGTGGGTCGGATGAACGTCACGCACCTCGAAACCCGCGCGCTCCCGCGTCAAGCCACCCGGACCAAGCGCCGAGAGCCGCCGTTTATGGGCGATCTCTGATAACGGATTGGTCTGATCCATGAACTGCGAGAGCTGCGACGACCCGAAAAACTCTTTGATCACCGCCGACGCCGGTTTGTAGTTCACCAACTCTTGCGGCATCAGAGTCTCGATATCCTGCAGGCTCATCCGTTCCTTGATCGCCCGCTCCATCCGGACCAGACCGATCCGGAACTGATTCTCGACCAGCTCGCCGACCGCCCGCACGCGGCGATTGCCCAGATGGTCAATATCGTCCACCGTATGCTCGTCGGCGCCGTTCTTAAGCTCAATCAGGTAATGCACTACTTCAAGAATGTCCTCGCGACGCAGCGTGCCCTGTTCGAGCGGAACATGATTCGGGTCTTTGAATAACTTGAAGTTAAGCTTGAGACGTCCGACCCGCGATAAATCGTAGCGCTCGGGATTGAAGAATAGGTTGTTGAAAAAATTGGTCGCGGTCTGCAAATGTCGGCGGATCGCCCGGACGCAGCCTCCGATAAATCTCGAGAATCGCTTCTTCGGGGGTATTGAGCTTGTCCTGCGCCAGGGTCAGACGTAATGGGCCGCCGCCCGGCTGGTCATCGGTGAATAGCACTTCGATCCGCTCACTCCGGCGCTCTTGAGCTTCTCAATAGTTTCCTCGGTAAGCTCGTCATTACATCTGCACCAGAACTTCGCCGTTGGTCGTGTCCACCACGTCGTGCGCGGAAATCGCGTCCGATCACTTCCTCGATTCCAATTGGAATCGAAGTTACTTTGGCCTGGTCGACTGACGAACGATCGCTTTGTTGAATTTACGCCCTTCGCGCGCGAGCATCTCGCCGGTTTTAGGATCCTTGACCTCGTGCGATATACGCGTGCCCAGCAACTGCGCCGGAATAAATTCTTTGGCGAGCTGATCGCCGAGCAGAATAACGTCCTTCTTATAGAAATAGTTCAGCAGGTCCTCGGTCGTCATCCCGAGTGCCCGCAGCGGCACGGTTGCCGGAAATTTGCGCCGCCGATCAATCCGGACATACAGCACGTCGCGCGGATCGAACTCAAAATCGATCCAGCTACCGCGATAGGGAATTACTCGCGCTGAGTACAGCAGCTTGCCGGTCGAATGCGTCCGGCCTTTGTCGTGCTCGAAAAACACTCCAGGTGAACGATGGAGCTGCGAGACGATAACGCGCTCGGTGCCGTTCACCATAAAGGTTCCATTGGTCGTCATCAACGGAATTTCGCCGAAATAGACCTCTTGCTCCTTGACGTTTTTAATCGAACGCCGCCCGCCCTCGACGTCCCAGATCACCAACTGAATCTTGACCTTCAACGGCGCCGCATAGGTCATCCCGCGCTGATGGCATTCCTCGACATCGTACTTGGGTTCGCCAAGCTCGTAACTGACAAATTCCAATGACGCGGTCTCGTTGAAATCCTTGATCGGAAAAACCGACTTAAAGACCGCCTGCAAACCCGTATCGGTCCGCTGATCAGGGAGACCCCGGCTTGCAGGAACTCATCGTAGGAACGCTTCTGAATCTCGATCAGATTCGGAATGTCAATAATCCGCTTGATTTTCCCGAATGATCGGCGGAAGCGGAAATTATTCGTAACTTGCGACTGAGCCATTGTTACCTCATCCGGCGGACGCTCGAAGAGCGCCGCGCCGCCGGGCGATCAGAAACTTGAGAAAAACGGACGCCCTATGGCGTCCACGAAAATACATCTCATTGATAAATAGACGAGCGGCAGCGAACACGGAAGCTCCGCGTTCGTCGCCGCTTATTCAATATAATGACGCCGGTGTTTGTCTGCAAAGAGACCCCGGTCTACTTCAGCTCGACCGAACCCCCGACTTCTTCAAGCTTTTTCTTCACATCTTCGGCTTCGGCCTTGTTAACCCCTTCCTTAATCGGCTTCGGTGCGCCGTCGACGAGGTCCTTCGCCTCTTTCAGACCGAGGCCGGTCAGTTCCCGCACGACTTTGATTACTTGAATCTTTTTTCACCGGCAGCGGTCAGAACCACGGTGAACTCGTCTTTTTCAGCGGCCGGAGCGGCGGCGCTAGCTCCACCTGCAGCCGGTGCTGCGATCGCCACCGGAGCTGCGGCCGAAACTCCCAATTCCTCTTCAAGTTCCTTGACCAAGGCTGCCGCGTCGAGCAAGCTCAGGTTCTTAAGATAATCCTTAACCTGATCACGGCTTAGCGCTGCTGCTTCTGACATTTCGTTCTATCTCCTTCTTCTCGGTACAGCCGCGCGGACATGTGGGAGCGCCGCAGCAGCAAATTCGTCTAAAGACTCTTTTTAGTAAATTCTGTAAGTTGAATCCTATTACTCTGCGCTAGTCGGAGGTGGCGCATCACTCTCGGATTGCTTGCGTGCAATCGCGTCGAGCACCCGCGCCATCGCCGACCCTGGCTCGTTCAAGAGCCGAGCGAGACGGGTCGCTGGTGCGTTAAGTAATCCTAGTAATTGCGCGAAGATTACCTCCCGCGGCGGAAGCGCCGCCAAGGCCGAAATCTCCTCGGCAGTGAGCGGTTTGCCGTCGAGAACACCACCTCGGATCTTGAATTTTTCGCCAAGATCCTTGAAGGAGGTGACCGTTTTCGCCAATTCTACTGGGTCGGCGTAGCCAACGATTAGACCGATCGGACCGCCCAAATTAGTTTCCAGCGCCGCGTATTTACCATCCTTGATGGCTAGCCGCACCAACGTATTCTTGGCGACTTGCAATTCACCCTCGATCGCGCGCAGCCGCCGACGTACATTGTCCGCTTCCCCCGCTGTAATACCTTTTTGCTCCGATACGAACGCCACACTGGCGCGGCCTAAATTAGCCGTCAGCCGTTCTACAATCGCGCCTTTCTGTGCTTTCTTCATCAATCTATTTCCCGGTCTCCACCGCTTTCCCAGTTACCAATTGCCGTACGACTCAGGCGGCGTTGGCTAGGTTGGTGCGCGTCGCACTGGCAGTATCGACCTTCACTCCCGGACCCATCGTGGAGGAGACCGCGACGCTTTTGACATAATTGCCTTTGGCGCTCGACGGCTTGGAACGCATTATCGCGCCCAACAAGGCATGTGCATTTTCGGCCAGTTTGGTTTCACCGAAGCTAATTTTCCCAATTCGAGCATGCACCACCCCGGCTTTATCAACGCGATAATCGACTTTCCCGGCCTTGACCTCCTGAATCGCCTTACTCACGTCGAAAGTGACAGTACCGACCCGCGGATTCGGCATCAGGCCGCGTGGACCGAGAATTTTGCCGATCCGGCCGACCGCGCCCATTATATCCGGAGTAGCGATAACGCGATCGAAATCCAGCCAATTCTCTTCCTGGATTTTTTTGACCAGCTCTTCGCCGCCGACGAAATCAGCCCCGGCTTCGCGCGCCTCGCGCTCCTTATCGCCTTTGGCCAGTACCAGAACGCGAAACACTTTACCGGTGCCATGAGGCAGCACCACAGTACCGCGCACGTTCTGATCCGCCTGACGAGGATCAACCCCAAGACGCACCGCCAATTCGACAGTCTCGTCAAATTTCGCGACTTTATTATCGGCCACCAGCTTGAGCGCTTCCTCTAGCGGATAACGCTGGCTCTCGATCGATATTTTTGGCCGCGTTCGCGTATTTCTTTCCTGCCATTCCTCGATGCTTCCTATTCGCTTATCTCGATTCCCATCGAACGTGCCGTACCCTCGACTGTGCGCATTGCTGCCGTCACGTCACGCGCTGATGAGGTCTTTGACTTTGGTCTTGGCGATCTCTTCGACCTGTTTGCGGGAGACCTTGCCGACCTTGTTCTTGTTGGGCGCGGCAGAACCTTTCTCGATTCCGGCGGCCTTAAGCAACAGGATCGACGCCGGCGGGCTCTTGGTGATGAATGTGAACGAACGGTCCGCATAGACTGTGACAATCACTGGAATCACCAAGCCCTGCATGGCTTGCGTCTGCGCATTAAATGCCTTGCAAAACTCCATGATATTGACGCCACGCTGGCCAAGCGCCGGTCCGACCGGCGGCGACGGATTAGCCGCGCCTGCCGGAATTTGCAGCTTGATTTGTCCAGTTACTTTCTTTGCCATCGCTCTGCCGTCCGCCATATCAACCGCCGCACGCGCGAATCCTCGCAGAGATGCCCGCGCGTCTCAGCTAGTCGATTCAAGATTTCTCTACCTGTACGAAATCCAGTTCGACCGGAGTGGCACGACCAAAAATCGAAATCAACACGCGAACTTTGCCCTTTTCCGGCTTAACCTCTTCAACCGTCCCGTTGAAATCCTGAAAGGGACCATCGACCACCTTGACCGCCTCGCCGACCTCGAACAGCACCTTGGGCTTAGGACGCAGCGCGCCCTCTTCCATCTGCTGGCTAATCGCCCGGACCTCAGACTCGGGCACTTCGGGCGGCGTCGTCGAATGACCGACAAAACCGGTCACTTTCGGAGTATTCTTGACGACATGCCAGGTTTCTTCATCGAGCGTCCATATTGACGAATATATAGCCGGGAAAAAATTTGCGGCTCGAGACCTTGCGCTCGCCCCCCTTGCCCAGTTCCTGCACGCGCTCGACCGGCACCACGCATCTCGCCGATCTTGTCCTCCATCTTGAGCGAGCGGACCCGTTCCTCAAGCGCCGCCTTGGCTTTCTGCTCATAGCCGGAATAGGTATGCACGACGTACCATTTTTTGGTCCCGGTGCCGGTTGTTTCAGTGCTCGCGACGTCTTCCATAGCCGCATTAAATTCTGCGCCGGTCCTCCAGTCGGCAAACTCGAATTGATCAAATCGTCTCCAACCTTGGCTGATTTGCGCTGCGCGTCACTGACCGATCATCCATCGCACAACGTGGGTGGCCACCGTATCGGCCAAACCGAGCCACAGCGCGATTACCAGTGTCAGACCGACTACCACCAGCGTTGCCTGCGCCGTCTCGCGCGGCGTCGGGAAATGGACCTTGGACAATTCGGTCCAGCTTCTTGGACAAAACTTGTGCCCTGATCGAGGTAACTCTTCAGATTAGCCATTTACATACGACCTTGCAAGCGCAACGATCTTTTGGCGGGCCAGGCAGGATTCGAACCTGCAACCCTCGGATTTGGAGTCCGATGCTCTGCCAATTAGAGCTACTGACCCTCGCCTGCGCTGCTATACCTTAACTTCTTTATGCGCGGTATGAACCCGGCAGCTCGGGCAAAATTTTTTGATCGCAAATTTTTCAGTCTGACGTTTCTTATTGCGCGTGGTGGTATAGTTGCGCCGCTTGCATCCATCGCATTGTAGTCCGATAAATCTCTCATCGCCTAAACCTGCCATCGGCAATTCTTCAGTAAACTGCCGGAATTTTCCGAATTAGCCCACGACGGGAATCGAACCCATGACCTCTTCCTTACCAAGGAAGTGCTCTACCGGCTGAGCTACGTGGGCATAGCCTATCTATACGAGCTATAGAGCTTCCATCGCTAAAACTGGAGCGGGAGACGGGATTCGAACCCGCGACCCCGAGCTTGGAAGGCTCGCGCTCTACCAACTGAGCTACTCCCGCTCTCCCGATCATCTCTCGTAACCTTACATATCCATATAATCATATGCGGTGGAGAGGGGAGGATTCGAACCTCCGTAGGCATCAGCCGGCAGATTTACAGTCTGCTCCCTTTGGCCGCTCGGGAACCTCTCCTTCGTAACTTCGATCGACTTCTTCTTCTCTTTATATTTAACGCAACTCGCAGACTCGCCTGCTACGCCTAGCCGCAAGCCGATGGCGAGAGTCGAACTCGCGACCTACTGATTACAAGTCAGTTGCTCTACCAACTGAGCTACATCGGCCCCGAAACCATCTCTTGTATTCAGCCATATCGGAGGTGTCAACGTATCTTACTCGCCCAGCCGGGAATCTGCCACTTCCATCGAGCTAGAGACTGACTGGTGGTTTCCGTTCGCTCCACGGGCGCGCCTGCTCGAGTTGCGCTGCGATCCGGATCAGCAGGTCCTCGCGCCCGAAGGCCGCCACCAATTGCGAGCCGGTTGGCAGGCCCTCCGCGTTCCAGGTCAGCGGAAGTGAGATCGCAGGCTGACCGGTGACGTTATAAGGCGGCGTGAAGGGAATCGCATTCATCAGGCGCGAAAAGCCCTTGCTGGGATGCTCAGGGTGGGCGACGAACGTGCCGAGCGGAACCGGCGGCTCGGCAATCGTCGGCGTCAAGAGCAGATCAAAACCGTTGGACCACCACTGCGCGACGCGGCGGCTCCAGAGCTGCAACCAATTGACCGCAATAAGATATTGCGCCGCCGACAGCCCAAACCCGCGCGACGCCATCTGCCACGTCCAGAGCTCGACATCCTCGGCATTTAGCTTGCGCCCGAGTAATGTTCCGATCTGATCGAGCGCCGCTACCGTATGACTGGCAACCACATCAGTGAAGAAGCCGGCGAAATCGGTTTCGTCAAGCGCACCCGGATGCGACTGCTCGACATGATGGCCCAATGACTCCAACAAACGCGCAGTCTCCTCCACCGCCGCGACGCAATCCGGATGAAGCGGTGCGCTGCCCTGCGGCGTACGTTTCATCACTCCGATGCGAAGCTTGCCCGGGTCTGCGCCAACTTCCTGTACAAAGGGACGATTCTGTACCGGCGCCGCATAAGGATCACCGGGCATCGCACCGGCGATTGCATCGAGCACGCCAGCCGAGTCGCGCACCGAGCGGCAGACCACGCCTTCGATCGCGAGTCCATGCCACGCGTCACCGAGCAGCGGCCCGAGCGAGACTCGCCCGCGCGAGGGCTTGAGTCCTACCAGGCCGCATTCACTGGCCGGAATTCTGATCGAGCCGCCACCATCGTTAGCATGCGCCAGAGGGACCATCCGGGCCGCTACCGCTGCGGCCGAGCCGCCGCTGGAGCCGCCAGTCGATCGCGTCAGGTCCCACGGATTGCGGCTCGGACCGAAGGCTTCGGGTTCGGTGGTGCCGTTTAGTCCCAGCTCCGGCGTGTTGGTCTTGCCCACGCAGACCAATCCCGCGGCTTTAAATTTTTGCGCTAGATAGGTATCAATCGGTGAGACAAAGGCTGCATCGCGAAACAACCGCATCCCGTTGTAAAGCGGATCGCCTTCCGACGCGCAGATCAAATCTTTGAGCAGGAATGGGACCCCGCGGAATGGACCGTCGGGAATCGCGCCGCTCTTCGCCTGTGCTCGCGACTTCTCGAACAGTGGTGTAATCACCGCGTTGATCTGCGGATTGATCTTCTCGATGCCGGAGATTGCCGCATCGATTACTTCGAGCGGAGTGAGTTCCTTATCGCGAATCAGTTGCGCCTGAGCGGTCGCGTCGAAATTAGTCAGGTTCATCTTCATGAACTTCTCCTTGATAGGCCGCAGCGCGCCGATGAGCGATTTCGAACAATGCGACTGCCGACGCCACCGAAACATTGAGCGAGGCGACCCGCCCGCGCATTGGGATACTTACGACATAATCCGCATTGCTCTTGACGATCTCGCGCAAGCCCCGATCTTCGGAACCTAATACGAGCGCCAGCCGCCGCGAAACGTCAAGCTCGTAAAGCGAAGTGTCTCCATGCGGCGCGAGCGCGACAATCCAATAGCCCTCGGCTTTCAGCGCTTCCAGGGTCTGTGCGACATTGCCGCAACGAGCGATCTTGAGATGAGCCCACGCGCCCGCCGAAGCCTTAACCGCGGCCGGCGTCACGCCAGTGGTGCGATCACGCGCCAGCACCAGGCCACTGGCGCCGGCGCATTCGGCTGATCGCATCATCGCACCGAGATTGCGCGGGTCGGTAACGCCATCGACGATCAACAGTGGATCGGGTTTATGTTCGAGAAGTTGCTCCAAAGACAGGTACTCGTATTCGCGAATCGCCGCGACAACACCCTGATGGCGTCCGGCGGAACCCGCCATCCGCGCCAATTCGCTATCTTCCGCAGCGACAACTCGGCCTCCGGCCGCGCGCACTGCTTCGATTTCTGCGCCGAAGCGCTCGAATGTTCCGGTTTTGACGAACAGCGTCTGGATGCTCGCCGGCGACGCGCCGAGCAGCTCACGGATCGGCTCAACACCAAAGATTACCTCGCCCGGCGGGCGGTTCGGGCGCTGCTGATGGCTCCGGTTGTGATAGTTTCTTGTAGGCCGCGCCCCATTGGGGGAGCGAGGATTGGAAGGATCATGCGGTGAGTCGAACCGCCGCCCTCGATTTCTCATTTATGCAAACCACTCCATCTGCCGCCAATCGCGGCCCTCATCCAAGTTGGCCTCACGCATGATCGCCTTTTCAGGCGGCGCGGGATTCCAGCACTAGCTGCGTTTGAGTCACGATTCCAATTAGCCGCCCATTCGCACCGGTAATCCGAGTCTGCCATACCATCGTGCGCTTCCCACGATGGATAGCGACGCATTCTGCCGTAACTGTTGAACCCACCGGCGCAGGCGCGAGAAAATTAGTCTTCGATTCGATTGTCGTAGTCGTCGCGCCGCCCGCTAAATTGAGCATCGTCGCGCAGGCGCCGAGCGTATCCGCCAACGCCATCATTGCCCCGCCATGCAATACTGCGGGCGAGGTGCAGAGATCGTCTCGCACCAACATCTCGGCCGCTACTCGTTCGGGCGCGGCGCTGACAATCTTTATGCCGAGCAGCCGGGCGAACGGCAAGTCATAGTCTTGCAATGATTTTAGCGCATCCATATTTCACGTCTTGCTCGGGGCCAGCGCCTCAATCACGCGCATCTCCGGCAGCCGCCCACGACTCGCGCCAAGCGGGATCAGATAAATATGGTCTGCACCCGCCTGTTGATGAGCTTTGATCCGCTCATGCAGTACGTATTCGTCACCCCATGCAATGATCGAATCGAGCAGGTGATCGCTGCCGCCATTTTTCATATCGTCATCGTTGAAGCCCAGATCGGTGAAATGACGCCGATAGGGCGGCGCGTTCATGTAGAAACGCATGAACTCACGGATCGCGGTGCGCGCCTTCTCTGCATTGGTCTCGAGCATGACCATCTGCTGCGCCAGTAGGCGTTTCGACGGACCGAGCACTGTTCGCATCCGCGCGATCATCGCAGGCGGGGTCAACGCGGTAATGACTCCATCAGAGTCGGTGGCAGCCAAGCGCAGCATCCGAGGACGCAGCCCCGCGAGCACCACCGGCGGCTCTTCCTTCGGCATCGGAGCTTTGTAGGGCGCCGATTTCATCCGCGACAGGTATTCGCGGACGTACTCGACTGGCTTGTCATAGCGCAATCCATTGCGCAACATAAATGGCCCGGCGCTGACGCCCAGACCGAGAATGAAACGGTTCTCGTAGAGTTCGGCAAGATTGCGCGCGGCCGCCGCCGTCGCTATCGGCTCGCGTTTCCAGACATTCGCGATAGCCGTTCCGACCATGATTCGCCGAGTCGCCGACAACATGTAGGTGGACATGACGAACGGGTCGCGCCCGAAGGTCTCCGGCAGCCACAGGACCGAATAGCCCAGATTCTCGACAGCATTCGCAAATTCGACACATTCCGGACCGGTCATCGTATCCGCGTAGGCCAGCACGCCAAGCCCGCCGATCTCCACGTCAGAATTTCTCCTTGAATGGGCGGAGGAATCGAGCTCATGCGTCCACGCGCTGGCATCCTGATGCGCCAGATGCCAGTAGGTCTCGGCAATCGCGGCGGGCTTGAGCAGGTCTTCCTCTTTCGCGTCGGGCATCCGCTGCCGAATAAACGGCATATCGATCGGTCCATCGATATTCACGTAAGCAACATGGATACCCTGCGGACCCAGATCGCGCGCCATCACCTGAGCCAGTCCACGCATCGCGAATTTTGCCGGTCCGAAGGCCGCCGAAGTCGGAAAGGGTTTCGTACCAGCGGTTGCGCCCGTGAACAGGATTGTGCCGCGGCGTCGCTCGAGCATCGCCGGTACAACCTGCTGCGAACACAGGAACGCCCCCATCGCATTGACCCGCCAGGTATTCTCGAAAGTGCTCGGCTTAGTCTCCATCAGGCGGCCAAAGGGACGCATCGCAGCGTTATAGATGAGCAACTCGGGAGCGCCTACTTCCGTGCGAATCTTGTTGAACGCCGCTTCGATTTCGGCAGCATCCGCCACGTTGCATGGGACTGGCGTCGCGCTGCCGCTCTGCCCTTCGATCTCGCCGGTGAGTTGCACCAGATATTCGAGGCTCCGCGCGATCATCGCGACCGTGTATCGCTCGGCGAAGCGGCGCGCCAGCGCCGCACCTAGACCCGCGCCCACTCCGACTACTACTGCGACTGATTTATTGGTTGCCATCCATCATCACCGGCCAAGCGCTTCTTCGACCATTCCCAGACGGTCATTGCCCCAAAACATCTCACCATTCACCAGAAAAGTAGGAGCGCCGAAAACCCCGAGGCTAACTGCCCGATCGGTATTGGTGCGCAACCCGTCTTTGACGTCCTGGCGCTCCAGCGCTCCAACTAATTGCGCGGCATCGATTCCAGCTGCTTCGAGCGTGCGGTTCAGAACCGCATCATCTCCAAGATCAGCTGCCTCCGCCCAGACGGCTCGATAGATCGCTTCGTGCCATTTCTCGAATATACCCAGCTTTTGGGCGGCGACCGCTCCCCGCATCAGCCTGAGCGTATTCGACATGAATGGATAAGGATTCGGTTTGAAGGGAATTCTGCGATAAGCGGCGGTGCAGCGCAACTCCAGCGCCATATATTTCGCCTTGGCCGGAATCGTCATGGGTGAGACATTGCCCGTGGCCTTGAGAATTCCGCCGAGCAGGACCGGGCAATAAACCACCTCGGCCCCGGTACGTTGAGCTAGCGCAGGCATCTGAACGCTCGCGAGATAGCTGAACGGACTACCATAATCAAATAAAAACTCGATCTGCTTCATGCGACGGCTCTACTCGACTCAGCGTCCCTTGAACTCGGGTGTGCGCTTTTCATTGAAGGCGCGGATCGCCTCTTTCGTATCCTCGGTCGCCGCCATTTCGAAGATGCTGCGGATTTCGTTCTCGATTTGCGTCTCCAATGTTTCGACGCATCCAGAATGCATCAGCCGTTTGGCGGCAGCGAAAGCGCGGGTCGGTCCTTTGGCAAGCTCTGTCGCCATTGTATGCGCTTCGTCGTCGAGCGCGGAATCCGATACAACACGATTCGCGATACCCCAATCCAGCGCCTCGCGAGAACTCAAGGTTCGATTCAAATAAGCAAGTTCAAGGGCGCGCCCAATTCCAATCCGGCGCGGCAAAAAATAGGTCGTCGTGCTGTCCGGTGAAAGTCCTCGGCGCGTGAAGGCCAGAATAAACTTGGCCGATTCCGCAGCAATCAGCAGATCACACGCGCACGCTAGTCCCATGCCGCCGCCTGCCGCAGTCCCATTGATCGCGCCGATTACCGGAAATGGCGCGCGTACTATCCGTGAGGCTGCAGACATGGATGTATGAGACGCGAGTCTTAAGCTCGTCCGGCTGAGTATAGAAACTCCTGAGGTCCGCGCCCGCGCAGAAAAAGCGTCCCGTACCGGTCAGCACGACCGCCCGCATCTCGGGATTTTCTTCACTCCGAACTAGCGCGTCCACCAATTCCATCGAGGTCTGATGGTCGATCGCATTGGCGACATCCGGACGGTTTAGCGTAATCGTGCCGACTCCATCGCGCACTTCGTAAAGAATTCCGGTGTAATTCGGCATCGACAATTCCTGGGCCTAGCGCGGCAAGCTCCGCAGCACGCCGTCGCGCTCGAGGCTCTCATCTGCGCGCGCGTATAACCCAGATAAGACGAGAGAATCTTTTCGTTGTGCTCGCCCAAAAATGGCGCGTCCAGTTCAAGCCGCTCGGGAAATGACGAGAACCGCAGCGGAAATCCCGGAACCTGAATATCCCCCAGCAAGCGATCATGGACTGTCTGCACGGTCTGGCGCTCGATCAGATGCGGATGCTGCATCGCCTTTTCCACCGTCAAGATCGGTGCTGAGGGTAATCGAGCCTCGCGCAAAGCTTCTACCGCGGCCTCATCACTGGAGAAGCGATTGCAGCCATTTTTCAATTATCGGGATGATCGCGTCGCGATTCTTTACCCGATTGGCATTATCGAGAAAGCGCGGATCGCGCCCGAGTTCCGCACGCCCCATCAACTCACACAGCTTCACCCAATGATGGTCCATCCAGGCGAATACGAAAATATAACCGTCGCGCGCCTTGAACATCCCGGCCGGGCGCGAGAATCGCATAATGCAGGCCGGTTCGCACCGGACGCGCGGTTCCGCCGCTCGCGCTGATCGATTGCACCCAGATGTCGTGATAATGGAAGTACGCATCGACCAGCGAAATATCCAGATACTGCCCCTCGCCGGTCCGCTCGCGATAGAACAACGCGCAGGCGACTGCCGCCAGTCCGTGCACGCCGGTCGAAACATCGCCAATCGCCAGCATCGGCGGAAAATGCGCGCCGCCTTCCTCGCCGCTAAGCGAGGTCACTCCGGCATAAGCCTGTCCGATGAAGTCGTAACCGGGATCATTCGCGAGCGGCCCCTTCTGGCCGAAAGTCGAAACCGAGCACATGATGATCTTCGGATTTAGCTGCCGGACCGTTTCATAGTCGAAGCCCATCCGGCCGATCACGCCCGGGCGCGTAATTCTCGACCATCACGTCCACTTTCGGAATCAGGTCGCGGATGATCTTCTTTGTTCGCTCGTTCTTCGAGATCGAGACAGAGGCTCAGCTTGCCGCGATTCTGCTGGACGAAGTAGCCGCTGCGTCCATCCTTGATATAGGCGGATTCGGCAGCGATCGCCCTCGGGGGCGAGTTCGATCTTGATTACCTCCGCGCCCATCTCCGCCATCAGCTTCGTCACGGTCGGACCGGCGACCAACTGGGTGAAGTCCAGCGCCTTGTAGCCGTCGAGCACGTGCTTATGTCCATTAATCGGCATGCCGCAATCCTCCGGAGTCGCACTGATGATGCTCGATTCTTATCGCACCCCCCATCACTCTTGCCAGCGTCAGATCGCCTTGGCGATTTCGTTGCGTTTCTGCTATCCGAAACGCGGGATGCTATGAGCTTGTCGAGCGGTCAATCGGAAGTCGAGCGGTTTCTGTTCCACGAAGCGCGTCTGATGGACGAGCATCGTTACGACGACTGGCTCGCGCTATGGGCCTTGGACGATGCCACCTATTGGATTCCAGCCAACGCCGACGACATCGACCCGATGCAAAACGTCTCGATCGTCTACGATCGCGGCGGGCAAATCCGAAACCGGATTCGGCGATTGAAAGAGACCCTATGGCTCAAGGAACGCGCGCCGCGGCTCAAAAGAATTGTCGGCAATATCGTGATGGAATCCGCCAGCGAGCACGACCTGACCGTCAGCTCGAATTTCATTCTTGCCGAGTTACATCGCGGTTCACAGGTCATCTGGGCTGGTACGGCGCTTCACGTGCTGATTGCCGAAGGCGAGAGCTTCAGGATCAAATCGAAGAAAGTCCTGCTGCTCAACAATAATGAGGCTCTGCCAAATATGCTGTTTCTGATCTGAGCCGGTTCTACATCATGCCGATTCAATTAAATAGTGAGTTCGCCGCAGTCGAGATCGATCGCGACGATAACGGCAACGGCCCGCGTCTGATGATCCGTGATCTGCGCAGCGGGCGATGCGTGTTCCTCGATCCATTGGAACTTGCCGCGCTGGCCTGGACCCGCCACGACGATCTGCTGCCATTCCTCGATCCGGGTCGCCAAGACGGGACAAAATGAGTCACAAGCGAAGTTTGATAAGTTGCTAATAACTGGTGACGATTTTCTCCACGTCAGCATCCCGTATCTACTTTAGTTTGTTTATCATAAGTTTAAACTACCCACATATGTTTAAAAAATGTTGTTAATATGACTGTTGAAAATCCGTAGATTTGCAGTATAATTGCTGCTACATTGCAGTATGGATGGTGCAGCCAGTTTGCTATGCTGGCTGCTATGACATCGTGGATAAAACAAAGCGTAGTAGTTCCGGACTGGTCGGGAGTAAAGGTCATCGAAGGGGGACCAGCAGATGGGAAAACGGATGGAGTGATCAAAAATCTCGGGCAAGCGGCCAGGATCATACGCGTCGATGGAAACGAGAAGACACGGCCAAATAGGGAGAACACCGATGGCGCGCTTCACAATTGATTTTACACCCGAGGCAGAGTCCGATCTGAAGGAAATCCAGAAGGCGCTCCGCGTGAACACCAAGTCCGAAGTGATACGCAAGGCCCTTAATCTAGTAAATTTCGTAGTCCGTGAGCAGGAAAAAGGCGGCAGACTGATCGTCGAAAACGAACGAGACAACTCGCGAAAAGAAATCGTGACGATCTAGGTCGCCGGCCATCGTAGAAGCGGACGACATCACTTCCTCGAACGAGGGAGCGAGTTATCTCCCGAATCGAGAATTCACCTGCCAGCGTGACCTCCGGGCCGTTTCATGCGCGGACCGCGGCATGGCTGGCGGGTGGGTCATTAGCGATTTTCGCGCTGACGGTTTTGCCGCCAATCTTTGCGGCACTGTTCGGCAAGTCCTTCTCGAAAGATGCAATCGATTACATCGAGCGAATTGCGGCGATGGAAATCGGACCTATCGGAGCGATTTTCGGCTTTTACTTTTCGAGAAATCGCGATTAAGCCTTGACTAGTATTAGTAGCCTCGGCGAGATGATTGCTCATGACGGCGATAGTAAGACTCATCCCTGATTACGCTGATTTGATTCTCAATGAGCGCATCAACGGACGCGTCTATTACGATCGCGCAATCTTCCAGGACGAAATCGATAAAATCTGGCATCGTGAATGGATCTATGTCGCGCACGAGAGCGAAATTCCCGAGCCCGGCGACTACGTCACGCGCACCATTGGCTTGCAGCCGGTCATCGTCTCACGCGACGAGGACAATACGATTCATCTGTTGCTCAACCGATGTATGCATCGGGGCAACACAGTCTGCCAGAGCCAACGCGGCAATGCGCATGCCTTTCGATGCGCTTATCACGGCTGGACCTATAATAATCGCGGTGATCTCGTCGGCGTACCCTATGCGGGCGGCTACGATGAATCATTTAGCAAAAATGAATTCGCTCTCGCCAAGGTTCCGCGCGTCGGAAGCTATCGCGGGCTCATCTTCGCCAGCTTGAGCCAGACAGGACCGTCGCTCGAAGGGCATCTCGGCCCGGCCAAACGCCTGATCGACCAATTCGTCAATCTCTCCCCCGTAGGCGAAATCATCCTGCGCTCCGGCGTCCTCAAGCATTCATATCGCGGCAACTGGAAAATGGCGCTGGAGAACTCCGTCGATGGCTACCATCCGAACATCCTTCATCATGCCGCGATTACGATGATGATGAAGGGCAAGACCGATATCGACACCGTGTTCGGCGAGAGCAGTGAGGCGCTCGCGCGGGACCATGGGCATGGCGTCGAGCAACTCGATCTAAATCCGGTACAGACCAAAAACGGCGGACGTGTGGTGCCGCCTGGATGGAGCAAAGAGGCGTTCGCGGAATATCGCACCGCGATGGTTAATCATTACGGCGAGGAACGTCGCCGACAAGATCATCGCCGAAGGGCCACCTCATTTCTGCATCTTCCCGAATCTTATTTTCATCCTGAATCAGTTTCGCGTGATTCAGCCGGTCAGCGTCGATGAGACTGTCGTGCACTACTATCCTACCCTGCTCAAAGGCGCGCCCGCGGAGATGAATCAGCGCCGTCTCGCTGAGACGTATTTGATCCATGGACCGGCAGGACGGGTCGCACCTGACGATTTCGAGGCTTACGAACGGAATCAGGCGGGCTTCGAGGCGCGAATCAATGAATGGCTGGTGCTGCGCCGCGGACTTCATCGCGAGGTGCGCGAAAACGGCGGCGTCGCGGGCCACGAAACCGACGAAACCACTCAGCGCGGCCTTTGGCGTCACTATCGCGACGTGATGACCCGCTAGGCGAAAGGCGTCGTGACGTAGTGCCGCTATCTTGATAACCTGGGAAGTAATGAATCAGGCAAAAGAGATTCTTCCGAGGCTGCTTCAGTTATCAACTGCTGAGCGGGGTCACCTCGCTTTGGAACTGATCCGCAGTCTTGACGACTCCAACGACCCACATGCCGCAGAGGCTTGGCTGACCGAACTAGAGAAACGAGCGGTCGATGCGGGGAAAACGTCAGGTATGGAAAACTGGGATAGCGTTCGTCACAAGATTGAAGCTCGCCTTCAAGGCGCTTGACAATCAGGTTCCACCCAGAGGCAACGCGCGAATTAATCGCTGCCACGGACTGGTATGAAAATGCCCAAGAGGGCTTGGGTACTGCATTACTCGTCGAAATTACCCGTGCGCTCGACCTTGTCGCAGAACAGCCGCTAAGATGGCCACTGTGGCCTGGTCTTAAGGCCGATACACAAATACGTCGTTTTCTGCTCGCCCGCTTTCCCTTCGCCATTGCATATTTGTCGCTGGGCCAAGAGATCGTCGTACTCGCGGTCGCGCACGTACGACGTCAACCCGGCTATTGGCGCACGCGGATCAGGTAGCAATACAAAAGTGTTGCACCCTCGATAGACTCCATCGTAATTTCAGCCATAGCGCTCATCGGCGCGAAGAGGATCCATTATGAAATTCGGCATCTTCATGGCGCCGTTCCATCGAGTCGGCGAAAACCCGTCGCTTGCCTTTGAGCGCGATATGCAACTGATCGAATGGCTGGACGAGTTGGGCTATGAGGAAGCCTTTATCGGCGAGCATCATTCCGCCGGATGGGAAACCATCTCGTCGCCGGAAGTCTTCATGGCGGTCGCGGCCACTCGGACGAAACGAATCATGCTCGGCTCGGGCGTGGTCAGCGTCCCGTATCACCACCCGTTTCATATCGCGAACCGCTTCGCGCTGCTCGATCAACTCACGCGCGGACGGGTGCTCCTCGGATGCGGTCCCGGAGCGCTTTCCTCCGACGCGTACATGCTCGGCATCGAGACTACCACTCAGCGTGACCGCATGGTCGAGGGCATTAAGGCGATCATGCGGTTGTTCACCGAAGAAGGCGGCGTCACGATCGATGGCTCGTACTTCAAGCTGCGCGACGCCCATCTTCAGGTGAAGCCTTTTCAGAAGCCGCACATGCCGATCTTCGTGGCGAATACGTTTTCGCCTTCCGGGATGGTCGCGGCGGGGCAGCTCGGCGCTGGCGTTCTCTCGATCGCGACCTTCACGCCTGGCGGCCTTTCCGACTTGCCACGAAGGTGGGCGATGGCGGAAGAGTTTGCCGCTGAGAATGGCAAAACCGTCGATCGTAACAATTGGCGACTGGTCTTCCCGGTGCATCTCGCTGAGTCGAAGAAGCAGGCCGTGGATGAGATCCGCGAGGGCGGCAACACCTGGATTCAGAAGTACTTCGTCGAGACACTCGCGGCCAATATCCAGTTTGAGGAGTATCCGGGACAGCCAGCCAATGAACTTACGATTGACCGGATGGTTGATCGCGGCGGCATAATCGCGGGCACGCCCGACGACGCCATCAAGAAGATCAATGAAGCGATCGAGGCTTCCGGCGGCGGCTTCGGGGGACTTCTGATCCTTGCGCACGAATGGGCGTCGCGCGAACAAACCTTGCGCTCGTACGATCTTTGGGCCCGCTACGTCGCGCCGCAATTCCAGGGCACGGTTACGCCGATCGCCTACTCGAATCAGTGGACGTCTGAAAAGCGCCACATGCTGATGGGCAATTCGATGCAGGCCGTGATGAAATCAATCCAGGACTATAAGGAACGTCGCGAAGCAGTTGGCGCGAAGCCGTCGGAACTCGCCGATCGCCCGATTGATCGCATCCGCCCCTGATAATTTTTTAACAGGCTTTTCAGGCGGGGGCCGAACTCCAAGGTTGGGCCCCGTTTGCGCATCGGCGAAAATCATTGCCGGATCGATCAAAGGACTGTTGAGATAAATCAGCCGACCGTCATCCGGCCTACGTTCCTTGAGCCAGCGCGCGACGATCATCATTGGTTCCAACTCGTCACGCGTCACCGCGCGTACTTTGTAATGCTCATAGTTCTCCGCGACAAAGGCCGCTACTTCGCCCGCAGCCGTCGTCGCGTCGAGTTCGCGCGTCAGCGCGAGCCGTCCGCTCAGGACCACGTACGCGACGGCGATAGCAGAGGCGGTCGGCATGCCGCCCGCCTCTGCTATCGCCTCACTCATTGTCCCATCATTGGGGGCGGAGACAGCAGCCGCTATAGCGGCTGCTGTCTCCGCCCCCAGCACGATAATCAGATTGTTCTCGGCGAGTATCCGGCTGCGACGCCCGGTCCGCTCCGCCAACGCCGCGAGTGCTTCGAGCTCGCGATGGTGACGGCGGGCCTCCTCGAAGCGCATCGCCGCGGCCGCCTGATCTCTCGCCCGCGCCAATTCGCCCATAATTGGTCCGCTGCGGCCCCGGAGAAAGCTGACTGCACGTTGAAACTGAGCATTGTATGCTTCCTTATCGATACTCAGATTGCATGGCGATGCGCAGTGCCGCATCTGCCCATAGATGCAAGGTGAGAAATCCTCGTCAAGCGTGAGCCGTCCCGCGCATATGCGCAAACCCAGTAGCCTTGATAACGCCTCGACAGAATGATCGAGATTGCGCCTCCCGATATATGGCCCGAGCTGCATCACGCCCGGTCTTGTGGTCAGCTTGCGCGCGACTTTGAGACGCGGGAACTGGTCATCAAGATCAAGCTGAATTACAAAAGCCGGAGCCGCTGACTTGAGCATCTTGTTGTAGGGCGGCTTGTGCTGACGAATCAGCCGCGCTTCGATCAATGCAGCCTCGAGCGGCGAACGCATCACGCGCGTCTCGATCGTCCATACGTGGCTTATCAATTCGGCTGTTTTGGCGTTGAGATTCGCCTGACTGAAATAGGACACGACGCGCTCGCGGAGACGGGTCGCCTTGCCGATATAGAGCAGCTCGCCCCGTTCGTTTCGCATCAAGTACACGCCCGGTGAACGGGAAATCGCCGCGATCCTTTCGGGTGGGACATGACGTTCGATGCGCCGACCAGTCTGGCCGCGTCCGTGATAATCAATCAGCCGATCGAGCCGATTCACTCCCATGCGCTCGATTATTTCGAGCATGATCGATAGCAACTCCGCGGTCATCCGTGCGTCACCGAGCGCCCGATGGCGTCCCGCCGTCGATAATCCGAAGTGCTCCGCAAGCAGATCGAGTCTGCGCCGCTTGATCGACGGCAGCAGCCGTCGCGCCAAACGAATCGTACACAGAACCGGATTTTGCAACCCGATTCCGAATAATCGCCGAAATTCGAAATCCAGGAACGAGCGGTCAAATTGCGCATTATGTGCGGCCATTACCGCCCCGCCGAGAAATTCGCGAAAAGACGGGAACACGTCCTTGATCGAGGGCGCATCCGCGAGCATCTCATTTGATATCGAGGTCAGCCGCGTAATGAAGCGGGGGACCAGTATGCCCGGGCGAATCAGGCTCTGAAATGACTCCAGAATGTGACGCCCATGCATCCGGTACGCGCCGATCTCGATAATCGAATCGGGCGCCGGACGTCCGCCAGCGGTTTCAAGATCGACTATCACGAATTCCGCCTGATCCAGCGGCGCTCTTAGCGCTTCCATCTCCCGCAAGAACCAGAGACCCGTAATAGCGTCGTGATTGAAATTGATATCGCCGCCGATCAGACCACGAACCAGCCTGGCAGCGAGTTCAGGATCAGAACCCGTTCCCTGAAACAACACGCCCGCCAACTCATGGCTGTCGGCGCCCGCTGGTCGCTCGCGGAGATAGCCATAAAGCTTCTCCCGCGCGGTGATATTCGTGAATTGGCGCGCCGCAGTCGTCACGCGTATCAAGGGCTCGCGCAACTCATCGTAATCCCTGCCCTCTTCCAGCAGACTCCGTTCCTGCTCACCCATCCACTCCAGCTCCGTCGCTTTCGTTCAATGTTCGCTCTCTTACATATCGATAATCGCGAGACGCGGGAAGCGTATCGTCTCGCCGCGACGTGCTGGCGCGGACGGGTCAAAACACTTAGAATTGACGGTCATACAAAAGGAAAAAGCCAATGGAACGTATCGAACTGATGCGCGATTGTGACGCGATTCAAATACCGGCGGGCAATACCGTCAGGCTGGAGAAGGGTGTCGAAGCTTTCATCACCCAATCGCTGGGCGGCACTCATACTTTGCAGGTACCGGCGCACGGGGGGCTCTTTCGCATTCAGGGCAAGGACGCTGATGCGCTAGGACTTGCGGCCGAGGACACTCCAGCGACTGAAATCAAAGCTGGGGACCTTGAATCGATGGTATGGGAGCAACTCAAGACCTGCTATGACCCCGAGATTCCGGTCAATATCGTAGATTTGGGTCTGGTCTATGGTCTGGAATTATCGGAGGCGCCCGAAGGCGGCCAGAAGGTTGATATCAAGATGACCTTGACCGCGCAGGGCTGCGGGATGGGCGCGACGATCGCGATCGACGCCAAGCACAAGATCATGTCAATCCCGGGAATTATTGACGCCAATGTCGATTTGGTGTGGGATCCGCCTTGGAATCCACAGATGATCTCGCCGACCGGTCGCGAGCGCCTCGGCATCGACTAATCTACGGCGCGTTGACAGTCCTCTGCAGCTTGGATAGGTTTTTCGGTTCGAGTTCAACTGATGTTTGCAATCGTAAAGACAGGCGGAAAGCAGTATCGCGTCGCTCCGGGCGACCAGATCACGGTCGAACGGATCGTCGGCGAGGTCGGTAGTGAAATCGCGCTCGGTGAAGTGCTCGCCATCGGCGACGCGGAGGCGAGCACGATCGGACGTCCGACCGTTCCTGACGTGTCGGTACGCGCGAAAATCGTGCAGCAGCCTCGTGGCGGTAAGATAATCGTTTTCAAGAAAAAGCGGCGTAAGAACTATCGCCGCAAACGTGGCCATCGTCAGGAATTGACCGTCCTCAGAATCGAAGAGATCGGTACCGCTGCGACACTTACTGCGGATTCAGGCGCAACAAATTCTTCGCCGAGCGGCACGGAAACCGATCAGGAGGCCAGCAGTGGCGCATAAAAAAGGGCAAGGCTCGACCCGCAATGGGCGTGACAGTCCGGGTCAAAGGCGCGGAATCAAGGTTTACGCCGGTCAATCAGTCAAAGCAGGAAATATCCTCGTGCGGCAGGTCGGCACCCGGGTTCATCCGGGACGCAATGTTGGTCTTGGCCGCGATTTTACGATTTATGCCAAAATCGATGGCGTAACGAAATACGAATCATATCGAGGAAACAAACGACGCGTTAGTGTTGACCCGTTTCCAACTTCCGAGAGCGTGTCCGCAGCCGCGGGCGGCTAGATACAACTTCGATTAAACTGAAAAGCCCGACGGAGCGTCCGCCGGGCTTTTTGTTTTCCGATGCTTCGAGCGTCTTATCCCATGAACTCCGGCATAATTTTCGTGCCAAACATCTCAATTTGCTTTTTGACTTCATGCAGCGGCATAAAGCCCTGATCGCATAGGACCATAAACCATTCCGGATTCAGCCGCTCCTGTACGTCGAGCATCTGGCCGCGGACATCCGCGACCGTGCCAGTGAACGCCAAACCCGCATCGATAAATGGCTCGATCGTGGTCGGAATCTGTGAGATAAACTTGGCGTGGAACTGGCGAAACAGGAAAATGGCTCCATTTTGCGCACGCTGGCGCGCCTCTTCACGGGTCTCACCAAGATACATCAGTCGCGCCATCCCGATATTCTGGCCTAGTCTGAGCGAATGGCCTGCCTTGGTGGCCTCGTCCGTATAGAACTGTGCTCCTTTAATTGCCATCTCGGGAAATGGCAAGAAAATCAGCGGGACCACTCCTTCGCGGGCCGACCATCGGATCGTCTCCTCAGAAGTAGTCAAAGCCATGAACAACGGCGGATGCGGTTTCTGATAAGGCTTTGGTACCGGCGAGATCTTGCGCACTCGACTGCCTTCGAGCTCGCCCGGAGCTCCATAGCGGGCGGTGGCTTCGTGCGGCAGCCATTCGAGACCCTCAGCCGGAACCGGCACTTTGTAGAAGCGCCCATTAAAGGAAAACGGCTCCTCTCCCCACGACAGCTTCATCACCTTGAACAGTTCCTCGAAGACCTCGCGATTGTGCCGCTCGGCCTCCGGTCCGAGCGCGCCCGGCATCGCTCCATAATGCTGGCCGAGCACGTTGACCCATCGCGGAAAAACTCCGCGCGCCAGTCCGACCAGTACCCGACCGCGGCTCATCTGATCCGCCCAGGCTGCGTCGAGCGCGAGACGAATTGGATCCCACGTCGGCAGCACGAAGCCTACCGGACCGACCTTGATCCGCTTCGTGTGATGCAGCAGGTTCATCAGATGAGGCGTCGGCGTCGCGCCCGCCTCAAGACCCTCGGTATAAAAGTGATGCTCTGAATAAGTAACGGCGCTGAACCCTAACTCTTCGGCAAGCTGCGCCAGCTCGACCATCTCGTCGATCATCTGCTGAGTCTTGTCAGTGCGATGCGCGATCGGCCGCAGCCTCTCACGCTCGATCGGCGAAGCCGGCACCGCCGGCGTCAAATGCAGCATGAACTTCATCTTGGCTGAACCTCCGCATTAGTCAGAGCTAATCTCATCGCTCGTAATCGAAAGCTCGAATCTTGTCGAGCGCCACTTGCGCCGCGATAATTCGATCCTGGCTCTCTTATGCAATTATCTCTCGCCGAGCTTCTTCGGTTATGGCACGACTTCTACACCCTGATGGGTGCGGCGTCGGCAACCCTGGTCGGCCTGATCTTTGTCGCGATCTCGATCGGGGCAGGCTCATTCAGCAGCGAACGCGGTAAAGTCGCGATGCGCTCCTTCCTGTCACCGACGGTGCTGCACTTCAGCGCTGTTCTTTTCATCTGCCTGCTTGCCACGATCCCGACCGAAACCTGGGACTCGCTCGGCGTACTACTCTGCATTGTTGGTCTGATTGGCGCCGCCTATTCGATTTGGAATTCCCGCCGGATGAGCAGGCACGGCATTACTGCGTCGATCGATCTCATTGATCGACTGTGGTACGCGCGCCTGCCGATCCTGATTTATTTACTAATCGTCGCCGTCGGCGCGAGCCTCACTTTACGCATCGACGCAGCCCTGAACGCGCTGGCGATTGCTTTGATTTTGTTGCTGCTCGCGGGCATCCGCAATGCCTGGGATATGAGCGTCTGGATTATCCAGCACCGCGAACGATGAGTCTCAGCTAGCGTGCTCAAACTGTTTGTCATCCCGACCGGAGCGATGGCTTTGCGCGCTCGTACGCCAGTGGAGTGGAGCGTAACCAGCAGGCGAGTCTGCGAGCTGCGTTAAGAATCAATGGATGGACCTTCGCGTAGCGATCTCCTCATTTGATGAGCTTAACGGCAGAGAATTCACTAGCGCGATCGCGCGCGATTATGCGATGTAACTGGCGAGGCTAATTCGATGCGCTTGGGAATAGTATCCGGTTATTCGGGTCCGCGGATGCGCGAGACCATGGACTTGATTCTGGAAGCCGAGCGGCTGGGTTACGACTCGGTCTGGACCGGCGAGGCGTGGGGTTCCGACGTCGTCACGTTCCTTGCTTTCGTCGGCGCGCGCACCTCGAAAATTAAGCTCGGCGCGGGCATTTTCCAGATGCAGGCGCGGTCGCCGGCGATGACGGCGATGACCGCGATGACCCTCGACGGGCTCACCAACGGCCGTTTTTTAATCGGGATCGGACCATCGAATCCGCAGGTGATCGAAGGATGGCACGGCGTGCCTTATGGCAAACCGCTCCAGCGCTATCGCGAATACATTGCGATCCTCCGCAAGATTCTCAAGCGCGAAGAGCCGCTCAGCTTCGAGGGCAAGGAATATCAGATTCCCTATCGCGGGCCGGGCGCGAGCGGACTCGGCAAGCCGCTCAAAAGTATCCTGCATGGACGCCCAGACATGAAAATCTACACCGCGTCGATCAGCCCGAAAGGCATCGAGCTTGCCGCGGAACTCGCCGACGGTATCCTGCCGGTCTGGATGAGTCCCGATTGGTACGGTCAGTTATACAAACCGCATCTTGAAGCCGGATTCGCTAAAGCTGGAGCGAACAAAAATCCGCATGATTTCGATTTCTCACCTTATGTCACCTGCGTGATGGGCAATGATCTCGATAAGTGCCGTGAGCCGATCAAGGCGAGTCTCGCGCTCTATATTGGCGGGATGGGCGCGCGGAACAAGAATTTCTACAACAGCTACGTCCGTAATTTCGGCTACGAGGAACTCGCGACCAAGCTGCAGGACCTGTATCTCTCCGGCAAAAAGAACGAAGCGCAGGATGCCGTCCCGAATGAACTGGTCGATGCGGTCGCACTGGTTGGTCCGAAGGAGCATATCCGCGATCAGCTCACGCGCTGGAAAGCCTCGCCGGTAACCACGATGCTGATCGGCACCAGCCAACCCGAGGCGCTCAAGACGCTCGCGGAGCTATGCTTTTAGCGACCGAGCTTAGGCGATGGACACGTCGATTTGTGTCACTGCGACGTTTACTTTCAGTAGATAATGCGCAGGTCGCCTGGACTTGTTGATGTGTTGATCGACTGCGTTGAAGGCGGCGCCTCGGTGAGCATTTATGCATCCGCTGACTCATGAGGCGCACTGCGGTATTCTGGGAGCTGTCGTGCAAGCTGTTGCGGGGGGCGAACGAGCTCTGTTGATCGCGGAAGACGCACGAGGAATTTGCGGCACTGTGCAGTTGCTCCTAGCGCAGCCCGAAAACCAACCGCATCGCGCGGATGTAGCAAAGATGCTCGTGCATCGTCGCGCTCGCCGCCAAGGATTGGGAGCAGCGTTGATGCACGCGGCGGAGGCTACGGCGCAGGAATGCGGGAAGACGCTGCTGGTGCTCGATACGGTAACCGGCAGCGATGCGGAACGCCTTTACCAGCGCTTAGGCTGGAAACGCGTCGGGGTGATTCCCGGATACGCCTTATTCCCAAAAGGCGGACTCTGCAGTACGACCGTGTTCTTCCGCAATCTTGGCGATCAGTCATAATCCATCCTTCACCAAAACTGCGTCCCTGACGCGTAGCCGACTGCTATAATGTGCTCGTCATGCGGTTTATTGACGAAGCGCGCGTCTATATCCAGGCCGGCAAGGGAGGCGATGGCGCGATTGCCTTTCTCCGCGAGAAATATCGCCCGTTCGGCGGACCGGCGGGCGGCGACGGCGGCGGTGGCGGCAATGTGATCTTCAAGGTCGATGAGGGCCTCTCGACTCTGCTCGATTTCAAATACAACCCGCGGCTCGTCGCGCGCGATGGTGAATCTGGGCGCGGCAAGCAGCAATATGGGCATCGCGGCGACGATCTCGATCATTCGTGTGCCGCCCGGCACGCTCGCCTTCGAGGAAGCCTCGGGACGCCTGCTCGCCGACTCTGATCGCCCCAGGTGCGGAGGCGGTAATCGCCAAAGGCGGGCATGGCGGGCAAGGCAATATGCATTTCGTCTCCTCGACGCGCCGCGCGCCCGCGCATTGCAACACCCGGTACCGCGGGCGAGCAATATTGGGTGCGAATCGAGTTGCGACTGGTCGCCGATGTGGGCTTGGTCGGACTGCCCAATGCGGGCAAATCGACCCTGCTTGCAGCTTTGAGCGCCGCGCATCCAAAAATCGCGCCTTATCCCTTCACCACTTTGACGCCTAATCTGGGCCGCGTGTACATCGATGCCGAGCAGGCGTTCAACCTCGCCGATGTTCCCGGTCTAATTGAGGGCGCGCATCTCGGCCACGGTCTCGGCATTCGCTTTTTAAAGCATCTCAAACGCACTCGCGTGCTGGTCTATGTGCTCGATCTCTCGGCCAATCCCGAGAGTGATTTTATGGCGGTGCGCGGGGAAGTCGCGAGCTTCGATCCTGAAATGGCCGAACGCCCCGCGCTGGTCGTCCTCAACAAGCTTGATCTGGTGACCGCCGCCGGAGCAGCCGAGCAAGCACGCGCTCTGAAGGCACGCACCGGCCTCGAAGTTTTGGTGGTTTCGGCTGAGGAGCGGATCGGGCTTGAGCCCTTGCTCGCAGCTATCGCGCGCCGCTTAAAAGCAGGGGGAACAGTTTCGGCGGAATGTCACAGCTAGACTACAAAGCTAGCTTTGCTCGAATCAGCACGCCGCCTCGTCGTGAAAGTCGGCAGCGCCGTCCTGTCTGATACGAACGGGCTCCGTATCGACACGATCGATCATTTGGCCGGCCAGATCGAGACGATAATGCGCGAAGACCGCGAGGTCGTGCTGGTGACTTCCGGCGCGATCGCCGCCGGCCGCGCACGTCTCGGTCGCAAAGGCGCAACGATGGCCGAGCGACAGGCCGCCGCCGCTACCGGGCAGATCGAGTTGATGCGACAATGGGCCAAAGCCTTCGATTCGCCGGGGTAGAACTGTCGCGCAGCTTTTGCTTACTCATCAGGATTTGGCCGAACGCAAACGTCGCGACAATGCAGTCCACACGATTCAGGCGCTGCTCGAAGCCGGCGTGATCCCGATCATCAACGAAAACGATACGGTTGCGGTCGAAGAGATTCGGATGGGCGATAACGACGTGCTGTCCTCGCTTGTTGCCGGGATGGTGCAGGCGGGACTCTTGATCATCCTCAGCGACGTTGCGGGTGTGCTTACCGGCGATCCGCGCAAGCGGCCTGACGCGCGGCTGATTCCGCTGATCACTGACCCGGAATCGGAGATGCGCGGGTTGGTGGCCGAGAGCGCTGGACCGTTAGGCAGCGGCGGGATGGCGACCAAGATCAAGGCCGCCCGTCAGGCCGCCCACGCCGGTATCGCGGTGATTATCGGCCCCGGACGCGAGGGTGACACACTGCGCGCGGCGCTCGATCCCGCTCGTGAAATCGGCACTTTGATTCTGCCGTCGCGGACCCGGCTCAAGAGCCGCAAGCAATGGATCGCTTTCGCCTTACGGCCTGCGGGCGCGCTGGCCGTGGACGATGGCGCGGCGGAGGCACTACGGCTAAAAGGTCGCAGTCTGCTGGCCTCGGGTATTCGCGAAGTGCTTGGCGAGTTCACCAGTGGCGATTGCGTCAGCCTGCTCGATCGCGCAGGCGTCGAGTTCGGACGCGGCCTGGTCAACTATCCCTCCGATGACGTTTTCCGGGTTAAAGGCCGCCGCTCAACCGAAATCGCCCGACTGCTGGGCTACAAACTCGCCGACGAGATTATCCATCGCGATAACTTCGTGCTGGTCGAGGAGCTAGCGTGACTCTCGAAGCGCAGATTCTCGAAGGACTCCATGCAGCGCGCGCGGCTTCGCGAACTCTCGCGCTCGCGAGCACCGAGCAGAAGAATCAGGCGTTGTACCGGCTCGCGAATGACCTGCGCGCTTCCACCGCTACGATCCTCAATGCCAACGAAAAAGATATCGCCGCTGCTCGTGATGCGGGAATCTCGGGAGCTTTTCTCGATCGCCTGACCCTGACTCCCGCGCGTATTGAGGCGATAGCACATGGCGTTGAGGAAGTCGCTGCTCTGCCCGACCCGGTGGGCGAGGTCATGACGCGCTGGACCCGCCCCAACGGTCTCGAAATCACGCAAATGCGAGTACCCCTCGGCATGATCGCCATCATCTACGAATCACGTCCCAACGTGACCGTCGATGCGGCCGTGCTCTGTTTTAAGGCGGGCAACGCAGTAGTGTTGCGCGGTGGTCGCGAGGCGCTCGCTACAAATGCGACGCTCGCCGGGCTAATCCGCAAGGCGCTCGAGCAAGGCGGCCTCGATCCGTCAAGCGTGATGTTCGTCGATAATCCCGACCGTGCGGCGATTCAGGTTATGAAGCAGCATCCCGAGGCGATCGACTTGATCATCCCGCGCGGCGGTAATGCGCTTAAGCAGGTTCTCCATGATTCCGCCGTGCCGATCCTTCCGCATTTTGATGGCATCTGCCACACCTACGTCGATCGCGCAGCCGACCTGCGCATGGCGGAAGAGATTTGCTTCAATGCCAAATGCAGTCGCCCATCGGTGTGCAATGCGATGGAAACGATGTTGGTGCATCGCGAGATTGCCCGCGATTATCTCCCGCTGATTGCGCAACGGATGGGCTCGGCCAATGTCGAGATTCGCGGTGATGAGCAAGTCTGTACGCTTATACCAAATGCCAAACCCGCTAACCCGGAAGATTGGGACACTGAATATCTCGATCTGATTCTCGCGGTCAAAACCGTAGATTCACTCGATGACGCGATCAGCTTCATCGGACGGCACGGCTCCGGACTCGCCGACGCGATTGTCACTAACGATCCCATCGCCGCCGAGCGCTTCCAGCATGAAGTCGATTCCGCCACCGTCTATGTCAATGCCTCGACTCGCTTTACCGATGGCTTCGAGTTCGGCTTCGGCGCGGAAACTGGCATCTCGACTAATCGATTGCATGCGCGCGGTCCAATGGGGCTGCGCGAATTGACCACTTACAAGTACGTGGTCCACGGGAACGGCCAAGTGCGGAAATGACAAACTGGCCAATTCAGCTCGCGTCCATTATTTTATGCGGATAGGTCTGTTCGGCGGCAGTTTCAATCCGATCCACTTCGGCCATCTGCGCGGCGCCGAGGAGGTCCGCGAAGCGCTGGCGCTCGATCTCGTCTATTTCATTCCCGCCGCTTCCCCGCCGCATAAACCCGACGCGACGCTGGCCCCACCTGACCATCGACTACACATGGTCCAGCTCGCCACCAAGGGCAATCGTCACTTTATGGTCTCTGACGTGGAAATTCGGCGCAGCGGACGCTCATTCACAATTGACACGATTCGCCATTTCATCGCCACGATGCGCGGCCGGCCCGAGTTCTTTCTATTGATGGGCGGCGACCAATTTGCCGAGCTGGAAACCTGGAAAGATTGCGACGAACTCGCGCGCCTATGCAACGTTGTGGTCCATACTCGGCAGGCTGATAATACCGGACCGTCAGCGCATCCTGCGCTTGCTGTGCTCAACCGCTTCGGCTATGCTCAGAGCCAAGATCATTACGTGCATCCGAGCGGCCATTGCCTTTCGTTCGTTCAGACAACATTTTTGCCTATCTCAGCTACCCTCATTCGAGGCATCCTGCACCGGCGGAAATCGATTCGCTATTTGCTCCCCGCCGACGTTGCCGACTATATTAAGCAGCATAACCTTTATTGAGTGCTGGTGGATTCGCTGAATAAGACCTTTGCCGCAGTCGAAGCGGCGCTTGACAAAAAAGCTTACGATCTTCGCGTCGTACAGGTCGAACACCTGAACTCAATCGCGGATTATTTCCTCATTGCAACCGGCCGCTCCGACGTACAGGTGCAAGCGATCGCCCGCGGCATCGAGGAGCGAATGGACCACGAGGGTGAGCATCCGCTAGCGATCGAAGGCTTCAATCACGGACACTGGATCGCGCTCGATTACGACGATGTCGTAATTCATGTTTTCTTTGAGCCCGCGCGCGAGTTCTATCGTTTGGATCACAACTGGAGTGATGCACAAGAGGTTCAATTGCCTGAGCCGTTTCGCACGCAGGCCCGCGATCTGACGCTTCACGCGCTCGGTTAATAATCCGCGCGTGCGACGCTCCATCAAGCATCATTTGAAGCAAGTTTGTCATTCTGAGCGGCGCTAGGCGAAATGTAGTGGAGCCGAGCAGGCGAGTCTGCGAGCTGCGTTAAGATTAGTCGAGCGAGGCATGCCTTGGATGAGGCGAGAGTCGACGAAGGGGATCTAGCGGTCTCTTATACTCGATTTAACGCACTAGCTTTCTTCGATTTGGCAGGCGGCCGGATTCCATTAGATCAAGGTTTGAATTGCCCGATCAGAGCACGTTCTAATTCTGCCGGTTCAACCCGAATGCCCACAAAGAATTGCCCGAACTCAGCATAGCGCGCGCTCGATTCATCAAAGCGCATCTCATAGACTAGCTGCTTGAAAACTATCGGATCGTCCGCGAATAAATCGACGCCCCATTCCCAGTCGTCAAACCCGATCGAGCCGGAGATCACCTGATTCACGCGCCCAGCGTAGCGCCGTCCGATCAGACCGTGCTCGTGCATCAAGCGCTGCCGTTCCTCGAGCGGTAACGAGTACCAATTGTCGGCACCCGACCGGCGCTTACTCATTGGATAAAAGCAGATGTAGCGGCGATCAGGAATTTTCGACCATAGTCGCGCGCCCATTTTCTCACGTTGCGCTTGCAATTCCGCTTCGGTCGCTTCTCGCCACTGCGGCGAATTGGGCTCGACGCCGCGTTGCAGCAACTCCCGATAGAGCTTCACCGTCGCTTCGTACAAACCGATCTCGATAACTGACAAGTAGGAATTTGACTGCTCGATAAATTCGCTGATCCTCAAATCCGCAATTGCATGTTCCGCCTCAGCAAGCTCGTCCAGATTGCGCCGGAAATGGATCAAAATCAGATCGCCTTTATGCCCGAGCTGCGCAAAGAGTGCAGAATCGCCATTTTCACGAGCACCCATTTCGATGAGCGCCGCCGCTGCTTCACGAAAGATGGTCGTGCGCATGTCCGCCTCAAGCGCCCTTAGCTGTAGTCGCCGTAAATGAAAAAATTGATGCAGTACGAAGTGGCCCTCTAGCGTATTCGGCGCCGGATTGGAACCCTCCGCGGTTCGCGCTGCTGATTCAGTCCTGTTACTCACAAGCGCAGATTGTAATCCGGAAACCCTAGATTGCTAAGCGCCCGCCTATTTCCTTGCGGCGCATACTTCGACGAAATTCGTTGCGATCGCCGGATTCGATGCCCAATGCGAATGAACGTAGGACGCCACCAGATTGCCGCGATGATAACCCTCGCTGAACGGTGCTACGCCCCATCGCGGCTTCACATCATAGATGCGCTGAACGGCCTCGGACGGCGGCAGTTCGAGAGTCGAATAGCGAAACTGATGGCCCCGCCAGCACGTACCCTTTGGACCGAGAAATGATGGCGCGGTAGTTTCGATCTCGACATAACCGATCGCCTGCAGCCTATCGCGCATCATTGCAATTCCGGGGAGCAAGCCGACCATCGGAAAAGACTCTCCGTCAACTGTCTTGATGCCATCACTGAGATACATCAGCCCGCCGCATTCGGCATAGATTGGTCGTCCCGAAGCTTCGAAGTGTCGGATCACATCGAGCATCGCGCGATTACCTGATAACTCACGGGCGGCCGCTTCAGGATATCCGCCCCCGAAATAAAGACCGTCAACTGTGGGAAGCTCACGATCACGCATCGGACTGAAATGCACCAATTCGGCGCCAGCCTTTTCGAGCTGTGCGAGATTAAATTGGTAGTAAAAATGGAACGCCTCGTCATGAGCGATTCCGATTCGGCATCGCCGCGACCTCGCTCGGACGGTCCAATCCGTGTCGATACCGAGTTCAGGCGCAGACTGAGCGATTTCGATTATTGCGTCGAGATCTAGCCATTGCGCGATCAGAGCACCCCATCGATCAAAAAGTACATCCGGCACGCGATCCTTTGTCGCGCTGAACAGCCCGAGATGGCGTTCCGGAAACGCCGCGTCTTGCGTTTCTGGTACTCCCCCAACGATCGGAATCTCAGGCGCCGCGGCACGCAGCAACTCCAGATGGCCTCGTCCGCCAACCTTGTTACAAATCAGTCCAGAAGCCCGGACGCGGGGATCAAAGCGAGCAAAGCCCAACGCAATCGCGCCGATCGTGCGGGCAATTCCCGATGCATCGGTCACGATCAATACCGGCGCGTCGAGCCATTTCGCCAATTCGGCAGTTGAGCCCTCATCCGATGCGGGGTCAGCCGAGTCAAACAAGCCCATCATACCTTCGATAATTGCGATATCGGCATCTTGTGAGCCACGCGCGAACGTCTCCAGCACGCCCGCGCGTCCCATCATCCAAGTGTCGAGATTATGCGAAGGCCGTTTAGCGGCGCGGGCGTGATAGGTCGGATCGAGATAATCCGGTCCGCATTTGAACGGTGCGACTTTTAGTCCGCGCGCCCGCAAAGCCTTGATCAAACCTACGGTTATCGTGGTTTTGCCCACCCCGCTGCCAGTCGCAGCAATGATGATTCGTGGCGCTTTCAAGTGACTGCCGGTCAGTCGCAAAAGTGGGAAAGACCGAACAAACGATAAAACTAGTATTTATTTGCTGGTACGGATGCGCGCTCGGCGCATTCGGCGCTTGCGCGTCCGAACCTGACTGACTGCGGTGCGGCGCTTGAGAGAAAGTTTCCGGTTGCGCCGATTTCGCTGTCTTGATGCGGAATTCATCTGTTCTCCTGTGAACTCTTTAAAACGGTATCCCGGGAAAGTAACGCTGGTTGCGATATTTTCGGCGTCTCCGCGGCCGCTTCTTTGCCTTCGACTACGCTGAAAGATTGTTCTGTCAGACTACCGGCTGGACGGCCAATTGCAACCGGCGAAACTGCATCCACCTGGTCCATGATCTCGCCGCCTTGCAACACGATAACTTGGCCAAGTGGTTCGCCGTCTGCGAGCGGCCGATCCAGAATCTGCGGCACGTCATACTCAACTTTGACATTGGGCGTCTGATTCTTCCGCAATACCACCGACACTTCGTGTTCCGCTACTGGCTGGATCGTCTGCCCCGACTCGAGTTGAACATGCACCGGCAACGCCTCACCGCGGCTAATCAGATGGACCTTGGAAAAATTATCAAACCCCCAATCCAGCAACCGCGCACTCTGCAAGAAACGTTGCGGATTGGACGGAGCCCCTAGCACCACCGAGATGAGCCGCATGTCGCCCCGCTGAGCCGTTGCCGTGAGATTAAAGCCGGCTTGCACGGTGAAACCCGTCTTCAATCCGTCACAGCCGTCGAGCCGCCCGACTAGATGATTTGTATTGTGCAACATGATTCTGCCGCCATCGAACGGCGCAACTTCCATCGATGACCAACGCAGCAGATGTGTGTTAAGGATCAAAGAGCGGGCAAGCTTCGCTAGATCCTGTGCAGTCGTATAATCAACATCATGCAGCGGACGCGGCGGTAGTCCATCGGGAGTGCCGTAGTAAGTCGCATCCATACCGAGTGCATGCGCCTTCTGATTCATCATGCGGACACAGCCTTCGACCGAGCCCCCGATCTTCTCGGCAATCGCCACCGCCGCATCATTAGCCGAGCGAATAAGCGCCGCTTTCATCAATTCGCCGAGCGAATAGACATCACCTTCGTGCAGACCGATATGCGAGCCGCCGGTTGTCGCTGCACGTTCAGAGATCCTGACAGGATCGCTGTAACTGACGCGACCCGCGCGAATCTGATCCTCGGCCACCGCCAGCAACATCATCTTAGCCATAGACGCCGGTGGCCACTGCATCGTGGCGTTCTGGGCGTACAGAACCTTGCCACTGTCGGCGTCCATCAATAATACCGCGTGATACATTGGAGCCGCGGAATGTCTGATGATGTGATGATGACGGCGCCGGTGATGAACGACGCGAACGGCCAACGCTGGACGAATGTCACTCAACAATCCTAACGCCAGTAGCGCGATCAACGCGCTTCCTCGAATCCAAATCGTTCGACGCCCCAATTTCCTCACCTACCCATCAATTCCCACTCTTGAGACGACCTTGTCATGCCCGGCAGTCAGGGCGCTTGAGCAAAGCCTCCTGACTGCCGAGTGCGAGTTTCCGTTCCTCGCTCAACGCGCTGAGAGTCGCCAAGTTGGCGCGCGCAGGCCTGTAGTCGGGATTTGCACGACTCAGCTCCTCCCATTCTTGAGAGGCACGAACGTAATCGCCTTCTTCCGCGTAGATTATGCCCAAGGTGTTGCGTGCATCGTTTTGATCCGGCCGCAGCCTTAGTGACAGGAGAGTTTCCTGTTCCGCTTTCTGCAACATCCCTAAACGTTCATAGGTAAGACCGAGATTGTAATGACCTTCCGAACGATAGGGCGCAAGCAAAGTGGCGAGCCGAAATGCGCTGCTGGCTTGTTCGAGGCGATCAGTTTCGAGATAGAGCCTGCCCAAATTCAGAAAGAGCGCCCAGTCATTCAACCCAAGCTCAATTGCTTTCTGATAGTCCTCCAGCTCGCGAGGGTGATCGCCTATCATCCCATATGCAAAACCGAGATGATAATAGGCGAGTGCGCGGTCAGGATGCTTCTGAAGAATGATGCGATGGAGTGCTACTGACTTAGGATAGTCTTCCATCCCCAGATAGTAATCCGCTAACGGATCACAAACCTGCTCGCTTTTGTCTATTACAAAGCTGGATTCAGAGTCTTCGGTGGCTCGCGAGGATGCGAATAACGGCGCAGACGGGTAGCCTGTCAAGGAAGTTATCAGAACTAATGTAAGTACGAACCAAGAACATCTGGACAAGTTCGTGTTTTCCTGCGGCTTCTCGGCGTGCGACTGAGCGGAATGTTAGCAGGAAGATGCGCTGAATGGATAGATAGTCGAAAGTGGTTTTGTGGATAATTAGGCGAAGATTTCACCCGTCGAACTGCGTTCGCCAGACGCTAGATACAGCTCGACGGGTTTTGAGGCAGAGTTCCGTTATAGGTTACTGCGCTGCAGGTGAAGCCGCGGGCGCTGCCATCGAGCCTTCCCCTTCCGGGCTGCTTTCTGACATTGACTTATGAGACCTGTGATGATGTCGCATCATATGACGATGGTGATGCATCTTCATGCCGCTGCCGGCTTCTGCTGGCGAGGCCTCAGGCGCCGCCATCGACGGGGCCGCCGCGGGCGACTCCGCTGGAGCCTGCGCGAAAGCTGGCATGGCAATCGCGCCAGCAAACAACGCGGCAGTCAACATCGAAACGGTACGCTTCATATCCTTCTCCTTTGTCGTGAGGTTCTCGTTTCGAGACCTCATATTCCCCTCAAGCTATTGCCGTGCCACCGCAAGCGGTGCTCATTCCGCAACGAATCCGATCTATACGGCAAAGTTTAGTTACGCAATGCGTCGCCGGTCTCGACGCTTTCGGCTATCCACCCACTCAACCTTCCCACTCCGCTAAGTTATACGCAAATACAGACGTCAGTGCTATTACGCGCTGCCGGTTCCGGCATTATTGACGCGCGCTGATTTCAGTTCACGGTATAACTCGAAAAGCTCCTTGAATGCGCGCGCGATTACTTTCATATTTGCACCCGTCTGCTCGCCCGCAATGCGAGGCAGATGCTTGACGCCGACTTCACAGATGCGCGCGTGCCGTCCTGCCAAACGCGCCATCAGTTCAGTAGTAATCATCGCACCATGTGCATGTAGGTCCATGTTTTCCAGCAAATCACGGCGAAACAGCTTGAATCCGCAGTCCATATCCGTAATCCGTAACCCGAACATCATTCTGACTAGGACTGTCCAAGCCTTACCATTAAGGCGCCGAACAAACGGATCCGCGCGATGGATTCGGCGGCCAACTACAACGTCATACTCAGGAACTTTGGCCGCCAGCAATTCAACGTCCATAGGATCAAATTGGCCATCGCCATCACTCAGCAAAACGTATGGCATCGTAGCGGCCCGGATGCCTGAAATCACCGCACCGCCATATCCTCGATTCACCTGATGATGTACGACCTTGACGTGCGAATCGGCGGCGGCCATTTGATCGGCGAGCGCCCCAGTGCGATCGCGGCTGCCATCGTCAACTACGATTACCTCGTAGGCATCGGTGATTTTCGGCAGTTCGGCGCAAAAGCCTTTGACCACGCGCTCGACATTGCCTTCCTCATTATGAGCAGGCAAAAAGACACTCAACCCAGGCAATCGCTCCATTTTCCCCCTCTTGCTTTTGCCTCAGAGTCAGCCAGCTAACATTAAATATGCATGGCAGCAAACCTGCCATCGTCGATTAATCCAGGCGCAAGCTTCCGTAACGCGGGTTTAATCGCTAATCGCGCGATAGCCGCCTCGATAGAACAATAGCGGCTTACCCTCGACCGTTTCGGCCTGCTCGATTTCCCCTAAATACAAGGTGTGATCGCCGCCGTCGTGTACCGCGTATAGCTTGCATTCAAGATAGGCCAGCGCCCCATCCAGGATGGGCACTCCATTCGCCCCAGTATGATAGGCGACACCCTGGAATTTGTCACCGCCACTTACCGCAAATTTACGCGAAAGCGCCTCCTGCTGGTTGTTCAGGATATTCACCGTAAAAACTCGGCTTTGCTCGAAATGCGGATAGCTCTCCGCTTTTTTATCAACACAGATCAGGACTAACGGAGGATCCAGCGAAACCGAGGTGAAGGAGTTCGCGGTAAGTCCAAACGGCTCACCGTCCTTGGAAACGGTCGTGATAATTGTCACGCCAGTGGCAAAATGACCCATCACACGGCGTAATTCATTCCGCTCAATCGGCATCTTTCCTAATCTCCAGCTTCGGCGCGGATGCTAGCAAAGGATTTTGGCGAAGGTCAAATTACAACTTCGAGCCGGCGCCCGCCCAATACACTCGCTGGATTACCACCCAATACGATCGCGTTTGATGATAGATTTTCCGCCGAGATAAATATAGTCGAGATCCAAAGAGGTGAGAGGACGATCATTCTCCCTGATTCTCACTCCGGCTGGCTCCGCGACAAAGATCGTATGATCGCCGGCCGTCAGCGAGTTCACAACGCGCGCCTCAATCGATACCATCGCCAGTCTTAGCCAGGGAACTTTCAGCTTAGGCGATAAGTCATACATCAATCCGTTCAGATTATCGGCGCGCTTTGCCTGCGGCGAATAGAAATAATCTTCGAGCGCTTTGCCGCGCCTTCCCGCTATATTCATCCCAAAGCAACTCGTGCGCATAATTATCGCGTGAGAAAAATGCTGATTATCCACCGCCGCACTGAACAGCGGTGGTTCACCCGAGACCTGCGAAACCCACGAAGAAGACATCCCGTGATGCAACTCGCCTTCCGCCACCGTAAGTACGTAAATTCCAGTGGTTAATGCCGCGAGCGCCTGCGCTAGATCAGGTTCCATCTTGAATTTCCTGTTATCTACTTTAACTCGAAGAGCCTGCGAGCCGATAGCCGGAAGCCAGGCTTTCGCGTACCCCAAGGAATTGACGCAGTCACGTTCGGCTCGCAGAATAGCAAGTCGGCTGGAGGGGACTTGCCGATGCGAAAAGCGATGCAGTTACTAACCGCTGTACTGTGCTTCTGCATTTATTCATGGACTTTGCTCGTGTTCCTCTCGCCGGCTGCCGCTCAAGTGATCCCTTCCCCAGCGCTCTCTCCGGTGAGCGCTTCGCCCGGTCAGAAGATCGCGATCGCGACTACTCCCGCAGCTCCGCTGATTGCCAGCCCGAGTCCGCAGGTCGTGCCGAACGGCTCAGTTCAGGCCGCCGCCCTGATCGCACCAGCTCCTATCCATAGTGACGGGATCAAGCCGGGCCAGCGACTCTTTGATCAGACCCATGACGGCTCGGAAATGGACCCGTTCAACTGGTCGCTACATATCTATAAGGGACGCCACCTGCTGGAAATTTATTATAAAAATCACTTGTTTCGGACCTTTCATGCAGTTTTTGGTCGGAACCCTCAGACCGGTGGCAAGCAATGGGAAGGTGATTCGCGAACTCCTGAAGGCGCTTATCTGATCGTCGCAAAACATCCCAGCGCAAGGTTCAACTGGTTCTTACGGATCAACTATCCCAATGCGACTGATCAGGAGCGCTTCCGAACTCTTCGAGTCGATCACGTGATCGGTATGAGAGCACATCTGGGCGGCGAGATCGGCATCCATGGCACTGATAGCCCTATTCTGAATCTCGGCAATGTAAATTGGACTCTCGGTTGCATCTCGGTTGACAATGCAGATATCGACGAGATGGCGCGGCTTCTGCCGATCGGCACTCTCGTGGTAATCAATCCCTGAGATGTCTTTCGTTGCCGTGCAAACGTGAGATAAGCTCCGCCGCAAAGACACTCCACAGGAGGATTACCGTTGGACGCACCTACCGGAGAGTTTAATTTCACTCGTCTTGAGCGGGTTATTTTCGGTCCCGGCAAAGTCGATTCGTTGGGCCGCGAGCTCGAACGACGGGGCTTGGGCAAAGCGGTTATCGTCACCGGCAAATCGCTGGGGCGCTCGAAGCTCCTCGACAAAGTAACGGGAGCTTTGGGCACACGATGTGTCGCCGTCTTCAAAGGCTCGCAGCAGCATGTGCCGCTCGGCACCGTCCGCGAATTGGTAACAGAGATCAAGCGGGTCAACGCTGACTGTCTGATCAGCTTCGGCGGCGGCAGCCCAATCGATACCGCCAAAGTAGCTGCCGAGGCAATTCTGACCGGTCGCAATCCCGGTGAGGGTGCGCGCCATATCGATTTCGGCGGAGCTAACTCAAAGACTGATCCCGGCCGCGATCTGGTTGAAATTGCAGTACCGACCACCCTCTCAGCCGGTGAATATACGCCCGCTGGCGGCGTGACCGATGAATCAACCAAGATCAAGGGCGCCGTCATCGATCCACGTCTGCAACCCCGCACCGTGATCAACGATCCGGCGTTGACGGTCGAGACGCCTACCTGGCTATGGGTTGCGACTGGGATGCGCGCACTCGACCACGCTGTCGAAGCAATCTATTCCATCCGCCATCAACTCATCAGTGATACTTTAGCCGCGAAAGCGATCGCCCTGCTCTTCGAACATCTTCCCGCCTCAATCAAAACCCAGGGCGCCGATCAATTAGCGCATCGCGGATACTGCCAGATGGCCGCGTGGCTTTCGATTTTTGGCGGGATGAACACGCGATTCGGCGTCTCGCACGCGCTCGGTCATCAGATTGGCCCCAAATGGGATATCGCGCATGGTGTGACCTCGTGCATCACTTTGCCGCATGTGATGCGCTTCATGTCGGACATTGCGCCCAGTCGTTTCGGTCCAATCGCGGAGGGACTGGGTATGCGCTTTGACCCTTCAAACCCGAAACCCGCTGCGCTCGAATGTGCCGATCGTGTCGCTAAATTTATTGCGCAATTTGACGTTCCACACTCGCTCAAGGAGGCGGGCGCACCGCACGGCGAAATAACGCAAATCGCGGGCACCGTGCTCGATGAGGTCGAGCGTTCCAAAGTCGTGGACCGTCCGGTTACGCGCGAAGAGATCGTGTCACTACTCGAAGCCGCTTACGCCTAGTCACAAAGGAGAGCGCCCATGAGCATCGAAACCAATAAGGAACTCGCCCTCAATTTCTGGAACGCTTTCTCAAAAGGAGATATCAAAGCCGCGTTCGCCAGCCTCTCCGACGAGGTTAGTTGGCTAATTCCCGGTAACCTCCCCAATCTTTCAGGGCTGCGCAAAGGCAAGACCGCGATTCTCGATTTCGCCCGGACTGCCGCCAAAATGTTTCCGGGCGGGATGCAAAGCGAGATCCGGCGCGTCTATGGCGATGGCGATACGGTGCTAATCGAAATGACAAATCGGAGCAAGCTCTTCAATGGCCGCGATTACGAAAATGAGTACTGCTTTGTCTTTGAGATTGAAGCGGGCAAAATTCGTCGCGTCCGCGAATACGTCGATACCCAGAAGGTCAAAGAACTGACTGCCTAGCTGGTGAAGCAGTTAAGCGGCAACCACGCTTATTGTGATTTCGCTTCGCTTGCGGGAGGGGGCATCCTTTCGAATTCCGGGAGTGTCCCCTCTGTCTTGTCCCACGTATGGCGATACTGCGTGAACAGGATCGCCTCCGGCTTGAATAGAGATGGCTCGTCCAGGCTTCCTACATAGATACTGACTGCATGAGGGGCAATCTCCGGCGTGCCGAATAGAAGGCTGCCGCAGCGCGGGCAGAAGTGACGTACGGAATTTGATCCGCTCGTCCCGCGTACAGTGAAGCTGCTGGTTTGCCCACGAACTTTGAACGACGATTTCTGCACACCCATCACCGGTACGTGCCCGGTTCCAGACGCTCGCTGACAATCGCGACAATGACAGAGCACCGCATACAATGGGTTTCCGTCAGCCTCGTACTGCACGGCTCCGCATGAGCATCCACCAGTAATCATACTCGCCTCCGATTCTACTTTGGTCTTGTGCCGTAAAGATCGTCAACCTTCGTCTGCTTGATGAACGATCGAGTTGCGATCATCCGGTAAACCGGCAGAGCGCTCAATGCGATCAGCAGACCGGGCCACGTGTAATGCGGCCTCAGGAATAGTAAGTCCAGCATTAGGGCAATAGCTAAAGCAATATAGATTAACGGCACAGTTGGATATCCCCACGCCCGATATGGACGCGGCACATCGGGCTTTTTCTTACGCAGAATAAAAACTGCTCCAACTGTAAGCGCATAGAAAAGCAGTTGCGCGAAAATCACGTAATCAAGCAGTTCAGAATAAGTTCCGGAGAGCGCAAGTAATCCCGACCATAATCCCTGGAGTATCAACGCAGCCGCAGGCGCCCCGGACTGATTGAGCTTGCCTGTCGTCTTCGCAAAAACGCCATCGTGCGCCATCGCGTAAATTACGCGCGCTCCGGTCAGGATGAGTCCGTTGGCGCATCCGAAAGTCGATATCATCACCAGCAAAGCGGTGAAGACGGCGCCGCTGCCGCCCCAGATCGTCTGCATCGTCGCAGTCGCAACACGATCGTTGCCGGCCTCGGCGATACTCGTGAAATGCGGATCAGCGGGCCTTAGCGCGGGTAGTTCACACAAATAAGCGATGTTGGTGAAGACATACAGGACGATGACCAAGCCTGCGCCGATCGCAAGTGCGCGCGGCAGATTGCGACCCGGTTCGCGCACCTCGGATGCAGCAAAGGTGACACTCGCCCATGCGTCAGAAGAAAAGAGCGCACCGACCATCGCTGCGCCAAACGTCGCGATTATGCCGGCGGAAAATGGCTGTGTACCGAAGAATGCCGTGGCGCTGCCGAAGTTCGCTTGAATCGCGCTGAGATTCGGCTCAATCAGGCAACCAACCACGATGATCAGGAGCAGCGACAGAAACTTCGCGCTAGTGAAGAGATTTTGGACCAGGGTACCAAGACGCAATCCGCGCAGGTTGATCGCTGTCAGCAGAGCGATAACTCCTATCGCGCCGATTCGTTCTCCGGAGAACCCGAAGTTGCGAATTCCGAAAAAAATCCTTGAGCCGAGTACCGGCCAGAGCACACCAGCGAAGCGCGCAAACGCGACAGCCACTGCCGCTATTGTGCCGGTCTGAATTACCAGCAATAACGTCCAACCAAAGGAAAACGCTACCGCTCCTCCATACGCTTCGCGCAAAAACACGTATTGGCCGCCGGCGTCGGGCATGATTGCTGCCAATTCCCCATAGGCTAAGGCGCCCGCCAGCGTCATCAGACCGCTAACGAGCCAGACTGCCAATAATCCGAATGGCGAGCCGACGCGGCGTGTGATATCCGCCGAAACGATAAAAATGCCCGACCCGATCATCGAGCCGGAGACAATCATTAATGAATCAAGCAGTGAAAGCCGCCGTTGAAGCTGGTAAGGCGGCATCTAAGCTTCGATGAGATCTGAGAGAAGCTCGACTAAAGATCGCCTCCGGTGGTTAACTCCGGATTACAAGGCGACTCACTCGGGCCTAACAAATCTGAGCAGAGCGGGGAAGTTCTTCTTCTTTATGCGCCAAATTCAACTTGACGCATAAACTTGACGCATAAAGAAGTTGGTCGATTCAGCTTAAGAACCTGCCGGTGAAGCAGCTGGACTCGCTTCCGTCGGCGTATCAGTCGGAGTCGCTTCAGTGGACTCGACCGCGCTGGCGGCTGCCGAAGCTGCCGCCGAGGCTGAGGTATCGGGTGACGTGGCCGAACCCTCATCAGATTTGTTGCAGGCCATTCCTGCGAAAAACATGGAAACAAGAGCCAGAACCAGGAACTTGCGCATCATCTCCTCCTTTGTGCATCCGCGCTGGCTGAACGCGCAGAGGTCAAATCGGCGTCAGAATACTGAAGGCTAGCTTTAACTTCAAGCTAGTCCGCGACCAAAGCCGCTCGGTTCCTTAAGAATAGCATGCGAGAGCCTCTCACGCGAAAGTTTTTGCTTAATGATGGACGACGTGTAAATATGCCGAACGTTGTAAAGGTACGCAGGAGGGCGGGTAAGTGGCGGTGATGCGGAGTCTTGCGTTTTTGAATCAACCATCCATTAGCTCTAATCGAGTTGTTGAGCCTGAAATAGACATGCATAGGCCGCAGCCTCGCGCGTCGTCAACCATGCGAATGATTGCCTTGATGCGATGGTTAATGCCACTTGGGCGAATTGTCATCGGCCCCCCTCGCCGCGCGGTCGAGCGCGAGATGGAAGAGGTGTGGCCTTCGAGCGACCGATAGCTTGCAGGCTCTTTTGAAATAAAGCACGCCGAAGCTGATTGCACTCGGGCGCGTGACTAGCGGGCAAGCGCAGTAGTATGCAGCGATGGCCGTCCAACCGCCGCGACATAGGCGTCAGTCGCGGCAGTCATATACGGTTGCGGGAATAGCCCAATGATAATGACCGCGATCGCGGCAATCACCACGCTGACTAATAATCCGGGCCGGCTGCTGATTCGCTCGACGGTTACCCCGCCCTCCTGCATATACATCGCGACGATTACGCGAACGTAATAGTAAGCCGAGACCACGCTGTTCAGCACGGCGATAACCACCAGCCAGACCAGTCCGGCATTTAGCGCCGCGGAAAAGATATAAAACTTGCCAACGAAGCCGGCGAGTGGCGGAACTCCGGTCAGCGATAGCATGAATATCGCCATTGCTGCCGCCAATCCCGGATGGCTTCGCGCGAGACCGCGAAAATCCGCAATCAGATCATGCGGCGCGCCACGCCGTTCCAGTGCTATCACCACAGCAAACGCACCCAAGTTAGTGAACGCGTATGCCAATAGATAATAGAGAATTGCTCCCCCAGCGGAATGCTCCGGCGATGCCGCCATGCCAACAATGATGTAGCCCGCATGCGCGATGGCCGAATAGGCGAGCATTCGTTTGATATCTGTCTGCACTAGCGCGATCAGATTACCGGCCGTCATCGTGAGGACCGCAATTACCCAAAGCACAGCTGTCCACTGCGGATTAATCGGCCCGAGATGAACCATGAAGACCCGCATAAAGCCCGCGAAAGCGGCAAGCTTCACGCCCACCGCCATAAAACCCGGTCACCGGAGTGGGCGCGCCCTCGTAAGCATCCGGCGTCCACATATGGAACGGAACTGCGGCGACTTTGAACCCGAAGCCGATCAGCATCATGCCCAGACCGAGCATCAAGTAGGGATTTGACGTCATCGCCCCGGTCAGCGCGGCGCGAATAGCCTCGAGCCGGATCGTTCCGGTCGCTCCATAGATCAACGCGATCCCATAAAGCAGAAATCCGGTCGAGAAGGCGCCGAGCAAGAAATACTTCATCGCGGCTTCGCTCGAACGAGCTTCGCGCCGCATGAACCCGGCCAGCGCATAGACTGAGATCGACATTGTTTCGAGGCCTAGAAAAATGATGATTAAGTCGCCCGCTGAAGCCATCAGCATCATGCCGAGGGCCGCGAATAGGATGAGCGCATAGTACTCCGCTCCGGCGATCCCTTGGTCGGCGACGTAGGCAAGTGATACTGCGACCGTAATCGCAGTCGCGATCACGATTAGCGTATTGAAGAAGGCTGCGAAATCATCGGTGACCAGCGCGCCGCCAAAAGCGCGACTGTTCTCGCCAAACGTGAACATCACCAGCACGAAAGTCGCCAACAGCGTGATCAATGAGATGAAGCCGAGGCCGGCGCTGTCTTCATCTTCGACGCGAACGCCTGCGACAAGGACGATCATCGCGCCGACTGAGATAGCAATCAGCGGCAGAATCGGCAGCCAGGCGAAATCGACGGAAGCCAGATTGAACGGAGTCATTTTGCAACTGCTTTGCTTGGAGAGTGCGGCGAAAAACGGGCCAGTTGATATTGCGACGAGTGAGCTTGCTGGGCTTCTGCTGTGTGAATCCGATCGAGCAACTCTGCGACCGACGGCTCCATCCGCGAAAGAATCGGCTTGGGGTACAAGCCCAGCAACAGCATCAGGACGATTAATGGAGCGACTACGGCGATTTCCCGCGCGCTCAGGTCCGCAATCGTACGATTGATCGCATTGGTCACCGGCCCCCACATCACACGCTCAAACGCCCACATCATGTAGAGCGCGCCTAGAATCAGCCCGATAACGGCGAAATAAGCGGCCAGCTTGAGACTTAGAAAAGTCCCCAGCAGGATCAGGAATTCTCCGACAAATCCATTAAGCCCCGGCAAGCCGATCGATGAGAGCATCACGAACATAAATACGCCGGCATATAGCGGGACGGTCTTCCAAAGTCCGCCGAATTCCGCGATCTCGCGCGTATGACGCCGCAGGTAAATCATCCCGACCAGCAGGAAAAGCGCACCGGTCGAGAGCCCATGATTGAGCATCTGATAGATCGATCCATCGACGCCTTGCCGATCGAGCGCGAAAATCCCGAGCATCACAAAACCCAAATGGCTGACCGAGGAGTACGCGACTAATCGTTTCAAGTCCGGCTGAATCATCGCGACCAGCGCGCCGTAAAGGATTCCGACTACGGCGAGCGCCATGAAGATCGGTGTGGCCTCGACCGCTACTACCGGGAAAAGCGGAATCGCGAAGCGTAGAAAACCATAGCTCCCGACTTTGAGCATCACTCCCGCGAGGATCACCGAGCCCGCGGTGGGGGCCTCTGTATGCGCATCCGGCAACCAGGTATGCACCGGCCACATCGGCACCTTAATCGCGAAGGCAATCGCAAAACCCGCGAAGAGCCATCGCGCCTCGGTCCGGGTCAACGGAACTCCATACAGGTCCGGCAAATCAAAGCTGAGGTGACCGAGGTGCGCTCGCGCTGCAATTACCAGGTAGATAATCGCCGCGAGCATCAGCAGCGATCCGAACATGGTGAACAGCACGAACTTGAAAGTAGCGTAGAGCTTTGCCCCATGGCCCCAGATGCCGATCATGAAGTACATCGGCACCAGCATCACTTCCCAAAAAGCGTAGAACAGAAACAGGTCGAGCGCCAAAAATGCCCCGAGCAATCCACTTTCGAGCACCATCATCAGGAAACAGAACTCGCGCGGACGCATCGCGATATCGCCACCGCCGGAATAGAGCAGTGATAGCGCAATCAGAATCGTAGTGAGGATGACAAGAAATAGGCTGATGCCATCGACGCCGACGTGATACGTGATGCCGAATTGCGGAATCCAGCTATATTGCTCGACAAATTGATAGCCCGCCCGTCCTGGTTCAAAGGCCGCGAACAAGTAAAAGCTGATCGCCACCGGAATCAGGGAGAAGATAAATGCCGAGCGCCAAATCGCCTCATCCTCGCTCTGAAGGAGGACCACCGCGCCTCCGAGCAGCGGCACGAAAATTAATACAGTCAGCGCAAAGCCACCCATCAGTGGACCACCATCCAGACGTAGTAGGCAATGATTCCGATCGCGCCGAGCAAATAGACCAACGCGTAATTTTGAACATTGCCGGTCTCGACTCGGCGCAGCCCTTCACCGCTATCCTCGACCGCGATTCCGGTCCCATCGGCGATTCCATCGATTACCCCGCGGTCCACTCCGCGGAAGAGCACGACCGTCGAGAGCCAGAAGAGCGGACGCGAAATCAACGTATTGTAGATTTCATCAACGTAGTATTTGTGCGCGAGCATCTCGTAAAAGGCATGCAGCCGATACGCGATCAGATGAGGCAGCCCGGGCAGCCGAAGATAAAAGACCCACGCCAAAAGAATTCCGGCAAGCGATACAAGTGTGGCGACCGCACTCAGCATAAAGACCGGGTTTTCGTTCACCGAAGGCGTGAGATGAATCGCGAACACCGGATCGAGGAAGTGCGAGAAAGCATTGCCCCAGAGAAATATTGTTCGGCAATCCTACCCATCCGCCCCTAGCGAAAGAATCGCGAGCACGATCAGCGGTAACCGCATCGAGGGCGGCGCCTCGTGGACGTGATGGGCCCGTTCCGGCGTAACGCGTGACTCGCCATGAAAGGTCAGGAAAATCAGCCGGAATATATAAAATGAGGTCAGTCCCGCGGTAATCAGCCCCAGTACCCAAAGCCCGATATGACCGCTCGCATAGGCGGCTTCCAGCACCTGATCCTTGGAAAAAAAACCGGAGAAAGGCGGAATTCCACTAATCGCAAGCGCCGCGACCAGCATCGTGATCCAGGTGATCGGCAAATTACGACGCAGGCCGCCCATCCGCGACATGTCCTGCTCACCACTGAGCGCGTGAATCACTGAACCAGCACATAGAAACAACAGTGCCTTGAAACATGCATGGGTCATCAGGTGAAAGATACCGGAGGCGTACGAGGCGACGCCCACCGCCAGCATCATGTAGCCAATCTGGCTGATCGTCGAATAAGCGAGCACTCGCTTGATATCCATCTGGACGATCGCGACCGTCGCGGCAAAGAACGAGGTCACGCCGCCAATCACCGCAATCACCATCAAAGCATCGCCGGAAAGCGCATAAAGAAAACTGAGTCGCGCGATCATATAAACGCCTGCCGTGACCATCGTCGCGGCATGGATCAACGCGCTGACCGGCGTCGGACCGACCATCGCGTCCGGCAGCCATACATAGAGCGGAATTTGCGCGGATTTTCCGGTCGCGCCAAGAAAGAGCAATAGTCCGGCGGCAAGCGCTACCGGCTGAAGCAACGCGGCATGAGCATGCAAATCGACGAAGTTCAGCGTCCAGATCCCATGTGCCGCGAGCGCCGCAACGATCGTAAAGATCCCCAGCAGAAACCCCGCATCCCCAATTCGGTTAACGATAAAAGCTTTCCGTCCGTTATACGCAAATTCCGGATTCTCGTACCAAAACGCAATGAGCAGATAGGAGCAAAGACCCACCCCTTCCCAACCGACGAACATCAGCAACAGATTGTCAGCGAGCACCAACAACAGCATCGAGAAGGTAAACAGGTTCATGTAGGTGAAGAAGCGAGCGTAATCGGCGTCATCCGCCATGTAACCGATACAATACATATGGATAAGCGCGCCGATTCCGCTCACCACGAGCGTCATCACCGCTGTAAGTGCGTCGAATCGGAAGGCGATATCGGCGTGAAACCCGCCGGAGCTAATCCACGGCCATAAATTCAACGTCAGCGCCGAACCCGCAGGCAATACCAGCAATGTAATGAGCGCCCAAAGCGACATTGCGAAGGCAAGAAAGACCATCGCAGGAGCCACCAGATTGACTATCCCCCGACCTACGCGATTGCCCAGAAACAAATTGAAGAGGACGCCCAAGGCCGGAAAGAGCAGGATTAGCCCCAGCAATGGAGATTCTGAGATCATCCAGGCTCCACCTCGCAGACTGGTTTTAGAGGATTCATCGCGGGTCTTCAGATCAAGGTGGCGGACGCGCTTACCAGCGCATCAGGTTTAGTTCGTCAGCATTGACCGTAGCGCGATTACGGAACACCGAAATCATAATACCGAGTCCGATCGCTGCCTCCGCCGCCGCGACGGTCATCGCGAAGAACACGATCACCTGACCATCCATCGAGCCAATCCGCCGTCCGAGGGTGATAAATGCCAGGTTCACCGCATTGAGCATCAACTCAATTGACATGAACATCACGATCAGGTTGCGCCGGATCATGACTCCGGTCACGCCGATTGCGAAGATTGCTGCACTGAGCGCGAGAAAATAGCCGAGCGGCGTCATTCCACCACGCTCCTGAGATTCTCCGCCTCGAGAGCGCGTTCCGGCACTACCGCTGATTGCGGAATTCGCCGCGCAAGGCCGATCGCGCCTGCCACGGTTGCGAGCAGCAAGACCGAAGTCACTTCGAATGCGATCAGATAATTTGAAAAAAGTAGCTGGGCAAGACTTCCGATCGATCCATAATTCGCGGGCATCGTGATCACCGTCGATAACGCCGGCGCGCGAAAGATCGAGACAAACAGCTCCGCTAATAACGCCGCCGCTCCCAGCGCGCCGAGCCAACTTGATTCCAAGATGGCCTCGGACGTACTCGGCCTGAACGTTCAGCAGCCATATCACGAACAGGAACAGCACCATGATCGCGCCGACGTAAATGATAATCTGCAGAAAACCAACCGTCTCCGCGCCCAGACCCATGAACAGCACGCCGATATCGAGCAAAGTTAGCGCGAGTGACAATAAGCAATGCACCGGGTTCCGCTGAAGAATCACGCCCAATGAGCTGATCAAGGCAAGCGCCGCCAGAAAAGCGAATAGCCAGAGCGGCATAGCTTACCGCCCTCCCACGAGAACCACGATCAAGGCTGTCACAAGCAGGTTTGCCAAGCCGAGCGGCACGAGCCCTTTCCATCCCAAGCGCATCACCTGATCATAGCGAAAGCGCGGCAGAGTCCAGCGGACCAAAATCTGAAATAGGCAGAAGAAGACGACCTTAGCCCAGAAAGCGATTATCTGAAGAATCGCCACGGCCAGATTTGGCAGATGCAAAAACGCGCCATGCGGCCCAGGAAAATGGAACCCGTCTGGATACAGCCAGGGCACTTGCCATCCGCCGAAGAAAAACAGCGTGATCAGCGTCGATACGAGCACCACTTCGGCGAAATCCGTCATCATAAAGACCGCCTGCTTGCCGCCCGAATACTCAGTGAAGTAACCCGCCACCAGCTCTGATTCAGCTTCCGGCAGATCGAAAGGCACCCGTTTCGATTCCGCCATCCCAGCTGTCAGCAGAAGGATGAAAGATACGGGTTGCAGCAAAATCCCCCATCGTGGCAGCCATCCAAACCATACCCCGCCCTGCTCGTGACAGATGCTCTGTAAATTGAGCGTGCCATACGTGATCACGACCGCGATAAATGCCAGACCTAACGCGATTTCATAGGAAATCATCTGTGCGCTGGCGCGGATGCCGCCCAGCAAAGCCCATCTATTATTTGACGCCCATCCGCCCAGCGCGACGCCGTACACCCCCAAACCGAGCACCGCCAACACATACAACGCTCCGACGTTCAGGTCGGTCCCTTGTAGATTGATCGAGCGCGATCCAATTTTGAGTACATCGCCGATCGGCACCACGATGAACGTTATCAGCACGGGAAATAGCGCCAGAAAGGGCGCGAGGCTATGGATAAAACGATCAGCCCCCTCCGGCACGAAATCTTCTTTGGTGAACAGCTTGATCGGATCAGCGAGGAGCGTATTGACGATCCCAAAATTGGGCAGCCCCAGCTTGCGACCAATACCGAAGATTGCCGCCCGATTCGCGCCGATTCGATCCTGAATCAACGCCGCGCCTTTGCGCTCGAACCATAGCATTACGCCAGTCAGGTTCAGCACCAGAATCAGGATAACAAGCGCCTTAATCGCGCCGATCAGAAGTTCAATGCCCACTGGAGGTCTCGAAGTCTCGCTCGGCCCGACACTGGATTCTTTGAGACGATTGCAGAAATTCTCAAATAAAACAGCCCGGCGTTTGCAAAAATCTCATAAGAGGTAACGTAAATCTTGCGACCGCGCTAGAGCGTGACCATCATACCTTTTAACCAAATCGTCTCGTCTGAAGGCCGGTTGTGATTGCGCGCGATGCTCGATAATTGTTTCCATCATGTCACTTAGAGGCCGAGCGCGATGCGCATGATCAGTGGAACGGCGCGCGGGCGGCGAATCAGTGCTCCGCGCGGTTTCGAGACGCGTCCGGCAACCGCGCGCGTGCGCGCTTCGATCTTCTCGCGCATCACGTCACGTCGCAATATCGAAGGTTCACGCATCCTCGACATCTTTGCCGGCAGTGGCTCACTAGGCTTGGAGGCGCTGTCGCGCGGGGCCGCCTACGTGGTTTTTATCGATTCCTCTCGTGCGGCGGCTGCAACGATCACGCGAAATCTGCGCGAGCTCGATCTGACCGCGCGGGCGCGCATCGTGAATTTTGATTTTAATCGGGCATTGCCGATACTCGCGCGTGCAGCCGAAAAGTTCGATTTGATTTTTGTCGATCCTCCGTTCGTGCACGATTGCAGTGGCGAAATCCTTGCCAAACTTACCCATCTGGATTTATTAAACCCTCACGGAATTGTGATTGTCCGGCAATTCCACCGCGCTCCCGAGTTGGAGGTCGTCGAATTGGAGCGCCTAAATGTTGCAGTCATCGGCGATCATCGGATCGCCTTTTACCGGCGGCCTGAACCGCCGAGTTGATGGTGTGAGCTGGAATGGCGAATAAAAGCCTCGAACATAGCCCTTTGATTGCGATTTATCCCGGCAGTTTCGACCCGATCCATTACGGTCACATCGACATCATTCGACGCGGTGTGGCGATCTTCGACGAGGTTATCGTTGCGATTGCCTATAATCCTCATAAGGACTCGGCGCTGTTTACCGCCGATGAACGCGTCGAGATGATTCGCGAGAGCATCCGCGATCTCGAACCCAAGGCTCGCGTTGATAAATTCAGTGGCTTAAGCGTTGATTACGCCGAGCGTATCGGCGCCAATGTGATTATCCGTAGTCTGCGCGCCGTCACCGATTTCGATTACGAACTCCAAATGGCGCACATGAACAAGCAAATGAAGCCGACGCTCGAAACGGTTTTCCTGTTCGCTAATCCCAAGCTTTTCTTCACGGCCTCGCGCCTGATCAAGGAAGTCGCGAGTTACGGCAAACGCCTACCGGAGCTGGTACCCGAAGCCGTGATGAATCGGCTGAGAGTCAAGCTAAAGATTGATTAGTTGACTCGCCTTTCCGCGCAAACCGCCTCGTAAAACCGAGATTTTCGGCGATCCGATTTCGCCGACCGGTGCGCATCCGCTAAGATTCTCACGTGCTGAATCTTCGCTCGATGAATTAACGAGATGCTCAAACTGAACCGCAGAATAGCCGCCCTTAAGACCTCTGCCACGATGGCCGCGGAAGCTCGCGCCATCGAACTGAAAGCAGCCGGAGTTGATGTCATATCGATGGCCGCCGGCGAGCCTGATTTCGACACTCCTGAGCGCATCAAGCAAGCCGCTACGCGGGCCTTGGCCGATGGAATAACTCACTATACAGCGGTCAGCGGCACGGCGGCGCTCAAAGACGCAATCCGATTCAAACTCAAGCGCGACAACGGACTCGATTACGAGCTTGCCGAGATCATTGCATCAGCCGGCGCCAAACAAGCCGAGGCTAACGTCCTTGCGGCGCTGTTTGATGAAGGCGACGAAGTGATCATCCCGACTCCGGCGTGGGTCAGCTTCGTTGCGATGGTCAATCTGAGCGGAGCGGAGGCCAAGCTGATCCCCTGCGCTGAGGAGAACGGGTTCATGCTTGATCCCGAGCGCTTGCGCCGAGCCATCACGCCGCGTACGAAAGGCATCATGCTCAACTCGCCGTCGAATCCGACCGGCGCAGTCTATTCAGCTGAGCAACTCGCGGCGCTCGCACGTGTTTTGGTTGAAGCCAACCTGTGGGTAATGTCCGATGACGTTTACGAGCACATCGTTTATGACGGCGCGATGCCGCATATTTTCCAGATTGAGCCACGTCTTAAAGCCAAAGGCATCGTTTTTAACTCGCTATCAAAAGCCTATGCGATGACTGGATGGCGCATTGGTTTCGCTGCCGGCCCGCGCGAGGTGATCGGCGCGGCGTCTCGCCTGCAAAGTCAGAACAGCGGCAATCCCAATTCGATTACTCAAGTTGCGGCAATCGAAGCGCTTACCGGACCTCAGGACGACATCAAGATGATGATGCATGAGTTTGGCCAGCGCCGGGAACTTGTCGTCGAGCGTACGCGCAAACTCCAAGGCTTTGGGTTACCGAACGTCCCCCAAGGCGCTTTTTATGTGTTCCCGAATATCTCAGGGTTGATCGGTTCGAGCCTCAATGGGTTCAAGATTACCGACGGTAATTCGTTCGCCGAGTTAGCGCTCAACGAAGCGCATGTGGCGCTGGTCGGTGGCAACGATTTCGGCGCGCCCGACCACGTGCGGATGAGTTACGCTACCTCCCTCAGTAATCTCAACACCGCATTCGATCGACTCGAGCAGCTACTCAAGCGAGTCACGCGCTAAATGAGATTAGTTTTGTCCGTCTCTCAGGCGGAAGCGCCAAGGCCCGAAATAAATTCGCTGCTCGACTTGATCTCAGCGCCCGCACTTTTGAGCTCATTCAGAGCCTTTTCGCGCGCAGCATCGCTCGCCCCCGCAACCGCATCGCTAATCACAGTAACCTTATAGCCCATCTTGAGCGCCTGCTTCGCAGTGTCGAGTACCGCGCTTTCAGCATAAACGCCGGCAAAAACTAGTTGCGAGGTTTCAATTATCGCTAAGTGACTCTCCACTTCCTTATTGGAGAACGCGTCGTGATGGTCTTTGGTGAAGTACACACCCGCCGTATCGTCGATTCGCGGATCGAACGTTTGTCCCGACGTATAGCGAGCCGCCGCATGGTTACGCTTCGCATTACCAATAAAGTCCCACGGCGCGAACTCATTCATCGTGTAGATCACCGGGATCGCCTGCTTGCGCGCGGCTGCGATCGTTGAATTGACCGCCTTGATCATCGCTGCGACTTGATCCTGCGCGACCGGCATCCGGCCATGTGCTTGGAGATAATCGCGCTGGCAGTCGATTACCAAGAGGGCGCTCGCGGAGCTCTTTGGAATTTCCCGACGCTCTCCTCCGCATGCGCTCACGACACTGATAATCGCGAGAGTAAGACAGAACTCCAGAATTGATCTCGCCCGCTTCATCCGATCCCTCCAATTAACAAACCGCGTAAACCTAGCACATCAAGCGATGTCAGTTCTATTTCTGTAAGGCGCAAATCGAAGGATCGGAACAGTTCAGCGACGCCATGGAGCCGGATACTCTCCGGTCGTGCAAAAGCGGATATAGTCGGCGAGAATTTCAGCGTGATCAAACGCGAGCGGCGTAGGCGGAGCACTCGGCAAAAATAGTCGCGCTTCGCGGGCATCATCCGCTCCCTTCGGCTCGCCCGAGGCGCGCGCAACATACACCACAGTTACTGTTTGACCACGCGGATCGCGGTCCGGACGTGAGTAAACCCCGAGCAGCGCCCGCAACTCGACTTCAAGTGAAATCTCCTCGCGCGCCTCGCGGATTGCCGCCGCCTCAACCGTCTCACCCACATCGACAAAACCACCCGGCAATGCCCATCCATACGGAAAATTCTTGCGCTCGATCAAAACGATACGATTGCCGATTTCAGCAATTATGTCGGCTGCAATCGGCGGACAGACTGGTTTCGGCATCAGTTAAATCTAACATGCCGACGGATTCGAGACAGACCTGATTACCGCAAGTTGACTTCGCAGCCCCCTCCACCCAAAGTTCTTCTGTGATGATGCAAGTTGCGCGACTCTACGACTTCGGCGACATCCGCCTCGAGGAGGCGGCTCGCCCGGAAATTGGTCCCGATGATCTCCTCGTGCGCACTCGCGCCTGCGGAATTTGCTCGGGCGATATCATGCCGTGGTACATCCGGCGCAAAGCACCGCTGGTGCTCGGTCATGAGCCGGTCGGGGTAATCGAGGAGATCGGCGCGTCAGTTCGTGATTTTCGCCCGGGTGAGCGTGTCTTCGTACATCATCATGCGCCGTGCTTTACGTGCGCATCATGTCGCCGTGGCGAATATGTCCAATGTGCGACCTGGCGCTCTACCAATATTACGCCTGGCGGGATGGCGCAGTATTTTCGCGTCAGTGCGGCGAATCAACGCGATACATTGCGCCTGCCTGACACCATCGACGACGCTAATGGCGTCCTGATCGAACCGGCCGCCTGTGTGGTCAAATCTTTGCGGCGCTCCGGCCTGAAAGCCGGCGAGTCCATCGTGATCATCGGACTCGGAATCATGGGGATGATGCATGTGCGGCTGGCGCGTCATCTTGGCGCCGGGATGATCATCGGTGCTGACCTGTTCGCGCAACGCGCACGCCGCGCAGAGGAACTCGGAGCCGATCACGGAGTCGTCGTGAGTGAGGGAAACCTTTCCGAACAAGTTGCTGACCTGACCCACGGTGCGATGGCGAACATTGTAATCGTGGGTCCTGGTACTCCGGCAGCGCTCGCTTCCGGTATCGCTGCGGCGGGCAAGGGAGCGACGGTAGTGCAGTTCACCGCGATGCCGCCCGAGGTCGAATTAGCTGTGCGCCCCCATGATCTCTATTTCAATGAGACACGACTAATTCCTAGCTATTCCTGCGGTCCCGATGATACGCGCGAAGCTCTCAGCTTGGTCCAGCGAGGCGTGATCAACGCTCAAGACCTGGTGACCCATCGCTTTCCGCTGGAGCAGATCGATTCAGCTTTCGCGCAAGCGCAGCAGCCGGAAGCCTTGAAGGTGATCATAACGTTCGAGAACTGAATTCTGGAATCAGCGACTCAATGAAAAAGGACGCCCACCGTGAGTGAGCGTCCTTTATTATCGAAGAAACTCTGTCCTAATGCGTCAGGAAGCTGATGGTGCGGGAGCCGCAGCGGCCGGGGCCATATGATGATGGTGATGCACATGATGAACGTGATGCGTACCACCAGACGTCTTCATCGCGATTGCTTCAGCACGATCCGCAGCTGATTTGGCATCTGCTGCAGCCTGCTCGGTCTTGCTGGCCGCTGCCTGCGCCGCCGCAGCTGACTGCTGAGCGCTGCTTGAAGCTGCATCGGCGCGCTGCGCCGCCGCATCAGCCTGACTTGCCGAGTTGGCCGCTTTCTGCGCCGCATCGTTAGCGCCACATCCTGCCATCAGGGAAAGGGCCAACACAGCCCCCGCCAGCCCAATCAGTTTAGAAGTCGTTCCCACTAACCCTTTCATCCCGTTCCTCCTTAAATTATCCGGGGCATGCGGCGCCAGATGATGACCGCAGTTTAACCCAACTCTCGCCATATCTACCGAACGTAGCGACCGCCAGCATACAGAATCAGTAATCGGCTAGCAATCAAGCTTATTGCATTAGCGATTCTTTCGGTTCGGCGAGGAACTTCTTAGAAATCATCGCCACCGAAATCATCACCGCCCATACCGCCCATGCCCCCCATACCGCCCATTCCCATTCCGCCCATGCCACCCATTCCTCCCATGCCCATACCACCCATACCGCCCATTCCTCCGGGAGGCATCGCTGGCATCGGCATAGCCTTCTTGGGCTTTTCGACGATCGCTGCTTCCGTGGTCAGCAGTAACGATGATGCACTGGCGGCATTCTCCAGGGCCGAACGGACCACTTTAGCAGGATCGATAACTCCAGCCTTAAAGAGATCTTCATATTGCTCTGTGGCGGCATTGAAGCCGAAATCGCCTTTGCCCTCAACGACTCGATTGAAAACTATCGACGGATCGTGACCCGCATTATAGGCGATTTGACGTAGCGGCTCGCCCATTGCGCGGGCAATTATACCTGCGCCCGCCGCACGCTCCTCGTTCAGCTGTAATTCCTTTACCGCTTTGATCGCGCGTACCAGTGCGACTCCGCCGCCCGGCACGACGCCTTCATCAACCGCCGCCTTGAGTGCATGCACCGCGTCATCGACGCGCGCCTTCTTTTCCTTAAGCTCAACTTCGGTGGCCGCACCAACTTTGATTACTGCGACTCCGCCGGTCAATTTGGCGAGGCGTTCTTCGAGTTTTTCTGATCGTAGTCTGAGGTAGTTTGCTTGATCTGATTGCGAATTAATTCGATTCGTCCCTGAATCTCGGCCTTTTTGCCCTGACCACCCACGATCGTGGTGTTGTCCTTATCGATAATCACCCGGCGGCATTTGCCGAGCTGATCGATCTGGACATTTTCGAGCTTGAACCCAAGCTCCTCGGCAATTACCTGACCACCGGTCAAAATCGCCATATCTTGCAGGTTTTCTTTGCGCCGATCACCGAAGCCGGGCGCCTTGACCGCCGCCACCCGAAGCGACCCGCGTAGCTTGTTTACCACCAACGTGGCGAGCGCCTCGCTGTCGACTTCCTCGGCAATAATCAAGAAGGGGCGGCCATTTTGCAGGACTTTTTCCAACAGCGGCAGCAGTTCGCGCAAATTCGAGATTTTCTTTTCGTGGAACAGAATCAGCGGCTCATCAAGCTCGACTGTCATCCGCGCCGGATTAGTCGCGAAATACGGCGACAGATACCCGCGATCAAAGCGCATCCCCTCCACTAGTTCGAGCGTAGTTTCAAGCCCGCGCGCCTCCTCGACCGTCATCACGCCTTCCTTGCCCACTTTGTCCATCGAGTCGGCGAGAATTTTGCCGATAGTAGCATCGCCGTTTGCTGCGATCGTGGCGACCTGCTCCATCCGGGTCCGGTCTTCGATGGGGCGCGCCATTTGGCGCACCGCCCCTACTGCAGCAGTCACCGCCGTGTCGATTCCGCGCTTGAGTTCCATCGCTGGAATGCCCGCGGCCAGCAATTTGATTCCCTCGCGCACGATCGCGCGGGCGAGAATCGTTGCGGTGGTGGTACCGTCACCCGCCACATCGGAGGTCTTCTGCGCAGCTTCACGAATCAGCTTGGCGCCGAGATTCTCGAACTTGTTATCCAGCTCGATCTCTTTCACCACCGTCACGCCGTCTTTGGTGATCAACGGCGCCCCGAAGCTTTTCTCGATCAGCACATGGCGGCCCTTGGGTCCGAGCGTAACTCGCGCGGCCTCCGCAACGAGGGTTGCGCCCTTCACAATTCCACTGCGGGCTCGTTCATGTAGTTCAATGACTTTGGCTGGCATCTTGTCCGATCTCCGAGTCAGTTATTTATGAGATTTGGCGGATGCGCCTTTCTCTCAAGACGCAAACCAATGCAAACTTAATCATACATGATGTTTTTGCAAGCGTGCTGCGGGCTTTTCGCGATCCTGATGAGGTGTAGGATAGACAACTATGAGACTGCTGCGCGAAAATTCCGTTCCATTATCCACTCAGGCGCTGATCTTTGGATTTCCAGCCTTAATCGCGATCGCCGTTGGCGGATGGCCGACAGTCGCTCTCACGATGGGCGACATCAAATCGCTAGTTTTGCAACCCACTACTTCAATCATTCTCGTTCAGGACGAGGGCGACAATGACAACTCAGAAATCACTCCCGCCGAGGTTGAAAAATATGTGGCGGTTTACCGTGCAATGCATCGAGATCGGAGCTTGACCGTCGAGCAAGCCGCCGCTCAACAGGGAATGACGGTTGCGGCGTTCCGGGCGCTCGAAAATCGCGTCCAGCGCGACGATGCCGCCCTGCAACATGCCCGTGATGAGCTCCAGGACTCAGCCATTCATGCCTCTCCCGTAGCTTTGCCTACTGCAAACAGCTCAAAACAACGATAAATCGCGCTTCTCTCAAAAGCGATGCGGCAGGAGCCCGCAGGCGCCCGCCGCATCGGAATCGAGCTGATTTGCCTCAGATTCGCTTACTTTGTGACTGAGGTACGAAATGCGGCTTCTACCCGATCAGCCGCATCAGTCGCGCGTCGGCTAGAGTCTTCCGCTGACGCGGCTTCCTGATCGGCCTTCTGCGCGGCCGCCTGAGCCTGCTGCGAGGCCGATTCCGCACTGGTCGCATCGGACGACGCCTTCGATGCGTCGAGCTCGGCCTTTGCCGCCGAGGTATTGGCTTCGGTGGTGCCGCAAGCCGCCGCAAAGGCCGCCAATGATATCGCTCCGAGCAGAACCGCTATCTTCTTCATCCGAACACTCCTCCCGCTACTTTCCAAGCTTCCCCAAAGTTTATCGCACGAGCACATGACGGCTGGAAAATTCACCACGCCGACCAAACCTCGCAATAGTTACAAATCGATCTGGCTGAGGCAACCGCCTATCATTGCATGCACAAGCGCTCAGACGAACTCGGCGAATACCGAATCGCCCATTTCGAGCCCGCGCTCGCTCAAGCGCAGCGACCGATTGTCACTTATCAGAAGACCGGTATCGATTAGTCGCTGGCCGATAATGTGGAACCGATCATCAAAGCTTTGTCCGAATCGCCGCGCGAATTCGTTCAACTCAAATCCTGCGCGCAACCGGAGATTGAGGAAAACAAATTCGCTCATTGCCGTTGCGTGATCAATTGTTTCTGCTCCCGCTTCAGCTATCCCATCCCCTAGAGCAAGCTCGATATAGCGCTTCGGCGTGCGCTCGTTCCACCATCGGCGGCCGCCATAACCTGCTCGCCCATAGCTATGCGCCCCGGCGCCCAAACCCAAATAGCTCTCTGCGCGCCAGTAGCTTAAGTTGTGAATCGATTCGTGACCCGCCGCCGCATAATTCGAAATCTCGTACATCGGATAGCCGCGACGTGGGATTTCCTCGCGCACCATCGCGTACATCGCGGCTTGCTCGTCGTTCTCGAGCGGTTGAATCCGCCCGCGCTTCATCTCCGCGAAAAAAACCGTGCCCTCCTCGAAAGTCAGGTTGTAAGCCGAGATATGATCCGGCTCGAGTTCCGCCGCCTGAGCAATATCGTAACGAATATCCGCTAACGACTGGCCCGGAACCGCAAAAATGAGGTCGAGATTGAAACGCTCGAAACCGGCGCGACGTGTATTGCGTGCGGCCTCCCGAGTCTCATCCGCGCTATGCATACGACCGAGAAATTTGAGAATCGCGGGATTGAATGACTGCGCGCCAAAGCTGATCCGATTGACTCCCGCCATTCGGAAGCCTCCCAGCTTGGCCGGATCGACCGTCCCCGGATTCGCTTCAAGTGTAATCTCGGCGTCGCCTTCGATCCCGAAGCATTGGTCCGAGGCCTCGATCAGCTTGGCGATCGATTCTGGCGCGAACAACGATGGCGTTCCCGCCGCCGAAAAAAATCGTCTTGGCGCGCTCGCCTACAAACGGTCGCTCGATAGCCCGCTGACGCATCTCCGCAATCAGCGCTCGTGTATAGGTCTCCTCCGGCCAGCTCGACGCCGCATGCGAGTTGAAATCACAGTACGGACACTTCGAGTGGCAATACGGGATATGTATGTAGAGCGAGAACGCCATCCTTCTTGACCGATGATCATATCCGGATACGCTGGCGATGTCGCGCCGCCAAAACCGCTATAAGCAGCCCGCGCTCACCGCTATACTGATGCGCGATTGCGCTCGGGAGTGCCCTCGTCGCTAGTCAATCGCATCGCCAACCCGCCTCCGACGCCTGCCGCAGCCATGAATAGCTCTCCGGAGGTAATAGCGCCGGCCAGCACCCAGCAGCCTGCTGCTGCCGGTACGAATCTAGCGTTTCTGGTCGCCGCAGGTATCCTGCTCAGCCGCATCGCCGGATTGATCCGCGAAAGCATCTTCGCTCATTATCTCGGCAATTCCGGGGCTGCCGATGCTTTCAAGGCCGGATTTCGCATCCCCAATATTTTGCAAAATCTGTTCGGCGAAGGCGTGCTGTCCGCCTCATTCATTCCGGTATATAGCCGCTTGCTCAGCGAGGGCGATGCGGAAGCTGCCGATCTGCTGGCCTGGTCGGTCGGCGCGATTCTCAGCCTCGCGATCGCGATTCTGGTCGTCGCGGGTGTCATCTTCACGCCATATTTAATCGACGCGATCGCGCCCGGCTTTCATGGCGACAAGCGTGACCTGACGATCCAAATCGTGCGCATTCTCTTTCCGGGTGCAGGATTACTCGTGATCTCGGCCTGGTGCCTCGGCGTTCTCAATAGTCACCATCGATTCTTCGCCTCGTACACCGCGCCAGTCGCTTGGAATCTCGCGATCATTGCGGCGCTCATCTTCTATGGCCCGCGCACCTCGATGGACGGGCTCGCGCTCAAAGCCGCGTGGGGTTCAGTTGCGGGAGCAGCGTTACAGATTCTCGTACAACTCCCGCAGACACTCCCGCTGCTTGGTCGGCTACGGCTTCATTTCACGCAAGTACGGCGCGAGTTGCGCAACGTCTTCAACAATTTAACCCCGGTGATCGCCAGTCGGGGCGTCGCACAAGTCAGCGGCTATATCGATAATCTGCTCGCGAGCCTGTTGCCGACCGGCGCGGTCGCGGCGCTCAATTATGCGCAGATTCTCTACCTCCTGCCAGTTAGCCTGTTCGGGATGTCGGTAGCAGCCGCCGAACTTCCCACGATGTCGCGCGTGACCGTCGCCGCCGACGCCAACGCCGAACGCGCGCTGGCCGCGCGGCTCAACGCCGGCCTCCGCCAAATCTCATTTCTGGTTGTTCCGTCTGCCGCCGCCTTCCTGATGCTCGGTGATGTGATCGTCGCGATGCTCTTCCAGTCGGGCGCATTCACCCATCATGACGCCCTCTACGTTTGGGCGATCCTCGCAGGCTCGGCGGTCGGATTGCTCGCCGCCACGATGAGCCGTCTATACAACTCGACCTATTACGCTCTGTGGGACACGCGCACGCCGCTCAAATTCGCGCTGGTGCGGGTCGCGCTGACGCTGATCCTCGGCTACGTATGCGCGATTATCTTGCCGCCGAGACTCGGCATCGCTCCCCGATGGGGTGTTGCGGGGCTGAGCGCGTCTGCCGGAGTCGCCGCGTGGGTTGAATTCGCGCTACTTCGATGGAGTCTCAACCAGCGCCTCGGTTGGACCGGCCTCAACCGCACCTATCTCGCACGCCTCTGGATGATGGCGCTGACCGCTGGTGCGGTCGCCTTCGCCCTCAAACACGAACTCCATACCGGCCCCCGCCTAACCGCCCTCGCGGTGATCCCAACCTACGGCGCGATCTATCTCGGCCTCGCCTGGTGGATAGGTGTGTCAGAGTTGAAGCTGTTCCAGAACTTCGCCGTAAATAAGTTAAATCGCAACAAGCAATTATAGGCGGAAAGTGATATAGTTTGGCAAGTAGAACCCGTGCTGAAATGGGCAAATGAGCAGTCTTGGAACCAGGCGTTAGATTTACCCATACTAATTTATACAATTGGCGAAACTTCTCTCGCGCATCAGCGACATTGCAGAAAAGGGTTTTCCTTGTTGGCCCAAACGCTTCAGGGAAGTCGAATTTTCTTGACGTGTTTCGATTTCTGCATGACATCGTATCCGTTGGCGGTGGCTTCCAGGAAGCTTTGAGACGACGGGGGAGTATCTTCACTAAGATGTTACGCGGCCCGGCGGTACCCAGAGATTGGGATCGAAATATCGCTAGGCACTGATGGAAAGCCGCATCTCTGGAGATACCAGGTTGCCTTTTACCAAGATAAGCTTCGGCGCCAGCTAATCAGAAGTGAGCAAGTATTTAAGGAAGACGTCCAAGTATTAGATCGCCCCGACGAAGATAACAAGAACGACCCAGAAAGGCTTCAACAGACACACCTAGAGCAAGTTAATGTGAATCGCGATTTTCGCGACATTTCAGATTTCTTCAACTCCGTTCGCTATCTCCACTTGGTTCCTCAATTGGTGCGTGATCCCGAGCGTTCGGTTGGACGGCGCGCTGATCCTTTCGGCGGCGATTTTTTGGAGCAGGTTGCCAGCACACCAGAAAAAACACGCGACGCCCGTCTCCGGCGCATACTGAACGCCATGCGAGTGGCGGTTCCTCAACTCGATGCTCTGGAGCTCAAGCGTGATAACCGCGGAGTGCCGCATCTGCGCGGAAGATATCAACATTGGAGAGCTAATGGAGAATGGCAAAGGGAAGACCAGTTTTCTGATGGCACTCTGCGACTTATGGGCCTTCTTTGGGCGGTCACCGGCGGTTCGGGCCCACTACTCCTTGAAGAGCCAGAGCTTTCACTTCATCCTGAGGTTATACAGTATATTCCCCAGTTACTAACAAGAGTGCAGCGGCGTTCAGGTGCGCCAGTGATGGTCAGCACTCATTCCAGCGATCTTCTCAAGGATGAGGGTATTGGTCTAAACGAAGTTCTGCTTCTTGTTCCTGGTACGGAAGGTACTGAAATCAAAGCTGCGGCAGATTTCGGTGAATCATGGAATGGGCAGGCGGGTCGAACTTGGCCGAGGCGGTTCTGCCCCGTAACCACCATTGATGGGCAGCAAATCGCGTTCAAGCTAGATTAACGAGCGTTTTGAAAGAGAGTTCTTGGATCCTCCCTGCGGTTGATGGTATCTTGTCCAAGCTGTGCTTCAGCGATTACCTGAGGACATCGGCGGAATGCTAGGCCCAGTTCATGGAAAGCAAGGCAGATCTTATCTTCAAAACGAATGGGAAGGATGTAATAAGGCTGCGCATTTGGCCCATGGATTGTTATGGTCGATTTAGATCGCGATTATACATGTGCTGCCCAACTTTGTAAGGAGTGGCTGCCTGATTCATTCCCGGAATACTTTTCCGGTTGTATTACGAAATGAAGCTTGACACTTGGGTGATGATAGGTTGGGAACTAAGCGGCCTCGCATTCGTCAAACAGTAATTGAATGGATCAAGCGCGCCCATCAAATCCATCCGGATCCCGAATAGTATTGATACTAAGCGCATGAGGGTAAACTGGGGAGATCGTCGCGAAGGCGAGACATCCGTGAAGACTTAGTGCCGACTGCAAGCAGTGGTCGTCTTGTTGGTCCAGCATACTCCTCTAGGCTCACGGAATTTGTACTAGAAGGAGATCGAAATTCAGGTTGGAGACCGCGTACTGCAGCCGCAGTCTGCGATAGTCTTGCAAGATTGTTATATTCGATTGAGGGAATTAAAGGCTACGCTTACATCTTAGATTAAGGTTTTCAAGAAGGTCGTCTTTTACACCTGTTATCAATGCGGGCGCTGCTGCCACGACCAGGTAATCACGCTCTCGCCCTACGACCTGATTCGGATTGCACGAGCCGCCGGAATCTCCACCGCCGATGCGATACGCCGGTACACGATTCGACGCGGCTCCATCCTAAAATTTGATGATCAGGGCGCGTGCGTCGCGCTGGAGGGAACCCGCTGCACGATCCATCAGGGCCGCCCGCTTGCCTGCCGCCTCTATCCCTTGGGACTACAACGCGACCCCGCCGGCCCAGAATCCTTTGTGCGCCTCGATCCCGCACCCGGCTCGCTCGGCGTCTATAGCGCGAATGGGACGGTCGCCGACTTCCTCGATGCTCAGGGCGTCCGGGAATACCTCGACGCAGTGGAGGCCTATCGCGGATTGCTTCCCCTAATACGCGAACGGATTGCCAAGTTGGTCGATTTCGACGTGATTGAACCTCGCGAGTTCTGGCGCGGCGCCACGCGCGAGGCGCTCGCTGAAACCAACTACGATCCGAACGTTCTAATTGACGCGCTCTATGATCCGGATGCCCTCGACTGCCTGCGCGATTCCATCGAGGAAACCGTCGCGGCCCATCTCGCCGCGCTCGCCAGACTCATTCTTGACGAAAATCATGCGGCAACTCTTGCAGCCACCGCCGTGATGCTCGCCGTCAGCCTCGGCTACTCTCCCGCCGAACCCTTTTCAGAGTGACGATTGGGACGCGCTACTCCACATCATCGTCCGATCTGCCTCGGGGCGTTTTTACAACTGACGGAATCGGCGTCACGACCGCTGCCGGCGGAGGCTGCTCTGCCCCCAAGTCGCGGAGGATCTCGGACGCATGCACTGACGGATCGACGCGCGGATAAACCTTGAGAATCTTCCCATCCTCGCCGATCACATAAGTGATACGCCGATCCAGTCCGAGAATCGGGATACCATTGTCTGCGCCGTACGCCTTTGCAATCTTCTTGTCCGGATCGAGCAGCAGCGGAAATCGAAGATGGTACTTCTTCGCGAAGCTCATATGTGCGTTCGCGCTATCGACACTGCATCCGAGCAGCGCAATTCCCCATCCATTGAGTCGCGCATAACCATCGCGAAAGGTGCACGCCTCCTTGGTACATCCCGGCGTGTCGTCCTTGGGATAGAAGTAGAGCACGACTTTCCGCCCGCGATAGTCGCTGAGCTTGAGCGGAACGATCTGGTCCTCCACGATTGCGCTCGTCGAAAAATCCGGGGCGAAGTCGCCCGGCTTGAGCATCTCGCTGTACGCCAGCCACGGGAATAGCGTTGAAAGAAAACCACCCATGACGATTATCGCTCCTAGTCGCTTAACCAATGAGTGCGCTCGATCTCAAAGATTGGATATGCCTAATCGGCGCGCCATTCTCCCGAATCCCGCGTAAAGCTTTCCGGCTTCGATGATAGCTGCCGTCCCTCTGCGCGCTTCGCCATCGTTTCCAGTGTCCGATGCATTTGCGCCAGCTCTTTATGCACTGCCGAGATGTTATCGACGATCATTACCAGTAAAATCAGCCCGATCACGACCGCAATTCCCTCGCGATATGCCCACAGCATATCAAGCGCTCGGAGGACAGCCGGTGTCAGTTGATTATGCAACCGTTCTGCCGCCACGCGAGGCTCTCCTAGCGAAGTCAGATGTACTCGTTATTATCCACGCCCCAATTCATCAGACTTGATGGAGCCACGAACTGTAGCGGGAGTCTCGTCCGTGCAGCGCCGCCGAAAATATCTCGATCACCTTGCGCGTGATCGGCCCCGGCTTTCCTTCGCCGATTTGCCGATCATCCAGCTCGCGCACTGGCGTGACCTCGGCTGCAGTGCCGGTCATGAAAGCCTCGTCGGCAATATAGACCGCGTCACGCGGAAAGAGCTGCTCGACGACCGGAATCTTCGCGTCATGCAGAATCTTGATCACCGAATCGCGCGTAATCCCGGGCAGACTGGAGGTCACCGGAGGCGTTTTCACGATTCCGTCGCGCACGATAAAAAAGTTCTCGCCGCTGCCTTCAGCTACAAAGCCCATCACGTCGAGCAGCAGCGCCTCGTCATAACCGTGCCGGCGCGCCTCGTAGCCGGCCAGGATCGAATTGACGTAAGGCCCCGAGAGCTTCGCATTGGGCGGCAGCGAATTATGATGGTATCGCGTGAACGATGAAGTTTTGAGCCGCACGCCTTTGGTCGTGCCCTCCTCACCGAGATAGGCCCCCCACGGCCAAGCCGCGATCGCTACTCGCACCTTGTTGTCGCGCGCCGACAATCCCATCTGGCCTTCACCATAAAATGCGATCGGCCGAATATAACACTCCGCCAGATGGTTGACGCGCACGGTATCTGCGCACGCCTTGATGATCTCCTCTTGACTGAACGGCAGCGGCATCTCGACGATGTGCGCCGAATCGAACAGCCGCCGAATATGCTCCTGCGCGCGAAAGATCGCCGAGCTTCCGTTGTCGCACTTGTAACAGCGCATCCCCTCGAAGACCGCTAATCCATAATGAAGGCTGTGTGTCAGTACATGGACGTTGGCCTCTTCAAAAGCCACCATCCCACCATCCATCCAGATTTTATCAGTGCGTAGGCCATTAGCAGCCAAAAGATGCACCTCGCTGTCGATAATTGCTCGCAGCGCGCTCCAAACCACTATGTCACGCGCTCAAGCCATGAATCCTCAAAGTTAATTGAAGGAATTGGCGAGAACAAGCAGCGAATAGCTTCCGCATCAGTTCTCGACGATCTTAGAGTCCCCGGTTGCCGCCTCTGCCACGACTGCTTCGCTCGTCGCAGGCGCTTCGCTAGCGGATCCGCCGATCTCGCCGTCATTGGACGCCGTGACGACATAGCCAGCCGGTGCGCGCCCCCGCCCTCGTCGCCCGCCGCGTCCCCCGCGATGCCGCCGACGGCGACGACTGCGGGACGGCTCTTGCGCCGGTCGCTGCGGACTCACGAGCGCCTCATCGATCGCGGCGGGGTTTGCTCCGATAGTCGGCGCAAGCACATCGAAAAGCTTCCGTACTTCACCAAAATAAGGCCGCCTCATAAGCCGTCGCAGTGTCCGGGAGGGCGTCGCCATTTGCGCTAGCCCCTCAAGCAACAAGCGCATCTGCTCGGTATCCGCTTTCGAAAACCCGCGCCGACGCAACGCTTCAACCAGCTCAAAGCGATTTTCGGCTAGATGTCCACGATTACGCGAAAGATAAAAATCTGTGTACAACGCCGCCAGCACTGAGAAACGTGAGAACTCCTGCCCCTCTGTTCGTGCCCGGCTGATAGCGCCGAGGGCTCCCACCGTAGCGGAAGTTTCCAGGGCGGTTGTAGTCAGATGTTCCGAAAGATACGGCAGTAGCAAATCGAGAATCCCGAGACGCTCCATTAGAACCAGCGCCCGCTCTGCACCATCTATTTCGAGCGTTCGATAAGTTTCTTCGACCAGTCGCGGCGGCGATGATTTCATCAAATCGCCCCGATGCCGTTCCATCGCGGCGTAGGTCGCCGGCTCAATCTCGAATCCCAGCTTGATCGCGAATCGCACCGCGCGGATCATCCGCACCGGATCTTCACGCATCCGTAGCTCCGGCTCTCCCACTGTCCGAATCAACCGGGCCTCAAGATCGGCCACTCCATTTACATAATCGATTACGTGAAACGTCGCGGGATCGTAAAACAAAGCATTAATCGTGAAATCACGCCGGAATGCATCCTCTTCGGGTGTGCCGAAAGTATTATCATGACGGATCAGCGGATCTCCGTTATCGGCCACTTCTTCGCTGCGGCGCCGAAAGGTCGCCACTTCTACGTTCTGGCTGCCAAAGAAAACATGCACCAAGCGGAAGCGCCGCCCGATCAAGCGTGAATTGCGAAAGAGATCGCGGACCTGCTGCGGATGAGCCGACGTGGCGATGTCAAAATCTTTGGGCCGCCGCCCCATCATCAGATCGCGAACACCGCCGCCGACCAGATAGGCAATGTGTCCGACCCCGATCAAACGATATAGGACCTTCAGTACGTTCGGGTCGATGTCGCGTCGCGAAAGCGGATGCTGCGCTCGCTCAATTATCGTCGGTTGCACTGTTTCAGGCCCAATCGCCACCACGCCACCGCCGGTGAAACCTAACACGAGATTCCGTCGCCATTCATAGTCATCGGGACCGCCACTTCGATCTCGATATCGTATGCCATACAATAATCTTCCCATGGTCAAGCGCGGCACTCTTAATGTCCAAATTGTTAGCCACGGTCCATCCTGCCTCGACGGCGTGATGGCGGCGGCGGCGATTCGGCGTTTCTACTCCGGTGAGCAGGTTCATTTGACGCTTGCCGCTAATGGCGACAGTGATCGCATCATTCAGGCAGTGCGGCCCAAAACTGGCGCCCAGCTTGACGAGCTTTGGATTACCGACCTCTCCTGGACGTCGCTCGATACTGCCGAACACCTCCGCCAATTAACTCGTGACGGCACTCGGGTCTTTTGGATTGACCACCATCGCACGGCGGTATCACGGCGGGAAGCGCCGGAATTCAAAATCCCTTTCGCCGCGATCGTTCTGACCGAGCAATTCTCCGCGGCCAAGCTAACTTTCAATTTCCTCGAAAAAATGGCGCTCGAGGCTGGCCGACAAGATTGGCTCGCAATCGGCCAGAGCTTTGCGCCATTCGCTGCGCTCGCTGACGACCACGATCGCTGGATTCACCAGATTCCCGGTTCCGAAGATTGGGCGCTAGCCGTTCAGACGCTCGGCGGAATCGAATCTTATCGCGAAATTATCTTGCTCAAAGAGCCGCTGATGAGCCGCCGGCTTCGAGCAGCCCTCGAAGACGGCCGCGCCGCGATGGAACGCAGCATCGAGGTCGCTCGCAGCACGATCGTTGAGCGCACCCTCGATAATGGCCTGAAGCTCCGCAGCGCCTGCTGCCTCGGCTATAGCAGCGAGGTCGCCGCCAAACTGTACGAAGAGCAGCATCAGACCGTGATCGCCCTCTTCGATCTCCGCAGTCTTGGTGTGAGCCTCCGCCGCAGCGCCGACTGCGAGGTCGATCTATCCGAACTGGCGCGTCATTTTGGCGGTGGCGGCCATGCCGCAGCCGCAGGTTTCGCCGTGGACGCAGTTAAGCGTGCTCCCGCCGAAAGCCTCGTTAGGCTGCTCGGCCACGCCCTTGAGCATCCCGACGAATAATCAGCTTTTCTTCGCGGCTTCCGGGTAGTGCTCTTCCAGCAGATACTTGACATCCGAGCGTCCGAGCACCTCGATAAAACAAATCTGCTCAGCCTCGTTCAGGTCAAGAATCAGATGACCTTCCATCGATTGTAACTCAACTACGCTCGCGACTTTGACTTCGCTGGCCGTCGCGAAACTGGCGCAATTCTCGTCACCACAATCGCAAATTGACTCAATCCTGAGCGTCCGCAGCTGTTCTTCTAAAGGCTCCGCCCCAGTCCCTTGCAACAAATAGACGATTTCCTCGACAAAGTCCGGGATAACTTCACTGATCAGCGGCGCTGCCATAATGGTCCGAGCGTAACGAAACCCCTTCAGCGATCAAGCCTCAACGATTCCTACACTCCGCGTACCGAGGGACCCCAAATCTGCTTGTGCATCTGAAGTTGCATGCGCACCGGCAGATTATCTGTGAGTATCCACGACGCCAGTGTCTGCGCGTCAAGCTTGCCGAATACCGGGCTGATCAGCACGGCATTGACGCGCTCGGCAATGCGATTCTCCTGCATTACGGCACGCGCCCATTCATAATCGTGACGATCAGTTACGACAAACTTGACCTCGTCGCGCGGTGTCAGGCATTCGAGATTGCTCCATCGATTCCGCTCGCTCTCGCCACTGCCCGGACATTTGAGATCCATGATCTTGATCACCCATGGATCGACTCTCGCGAGGTCGCGCTCGCCTGATGTCTCAACCATTACCGTGTAATTCTCGTCGAGCAACGCGCTGAACAGGGTATGAATACCCTTCTGCAGCATCGGCTCGCCGCCCGTGACTTCGACCAGCTTGCATCCATAACCGCGCACCCTCGCGACGATCTCGTCGATCGCCATCTGACTGCCTTCATGGAATGCGTATTCCGTATCGCACCAGACGCAGCGCAGGTTGCATCCGGTAAGCCGCACAAATACGCAAGGCAGTCCCGCGCGGGTCGATTCGCCCTGAATACTGTAGAAGATCTCGTTAACCCGCAGCCGTCCCGTCACGTTTTTCAGATTCGCACGGCGTGAGAATTCATCGCATCTTACAATAGCGGGTCCCGCCTCGCGACCGATGCATGTTGAATGGTGAGAACCTTACTGGACAGCCGAATCTCGCAGCCGTGCGCGGGAGCCATTGTCGCCTTCGTTGCTAACCCGCGGACACGCCTCTGACAGCCACTGCTGAGTTACCGCATCTTCGAGAACGCGACCGTCTGCGTCAATTGCCCATACCCCATGAATCAGGAGGACGAAACGGCAGAACCCACGACTGCAACGACGGCAAGTATGGGCCAGCCGGGATCCCCGTGCCGCCGACCAGTCGAGCATTTTTACTTTGAAGTCGTGCGTGCTCCATAGATCTTCGCTCAGCCTAAGCATTATTCCACCTCAGCAAGAATACTTTCCGCACCACCATTATCTAGCCACTGCACGATTACGCGCTTTCCCATTTTTCAGTGAAGGCTCGGCCTCAATCGTAATCCGGCGTCCGTGCAGCTCGCTGTTGTTCAACAGGCTGAAGGCGACTGCGACATCGCCCAACTCCGCCATTTCCACAAACCCAAATCCGCGGCAAAGCCCCGAGACCTTGTCAGTTATCGCAAGGGCGCCCAAGGCTTCCCCGGCACTGGTAAAATGCTCCAGCAAGTCCTGACTGGTAACCGAGCTGGCAAGATTGCCGACATATACTCTAGGCATCTGACAAGTCTCCTGTCTGTCCGAGCAATTCGGATCGCCCCGATACGCGACGCGTCGTGGTCTGGGGAGGGCCTGATCCGAAGGCGAGTGTGTTAAGTATATGCTCATCTGAAGGAAAGTACCATGCGGTGATTCGGTGGAAACTCGCGAGACAAGGTCGCCACAATCTACTCTCGGCTGCGTGCTGGTTCCTTTATCTCGTATCTCTGATTTTTCCGGGCCGGCCATGATCGGCTGCAGCGTTAGCACCTTTCTGCGATTTACAAAGACTCTCAGGCTAGCAAGCGTCGCCCGCAAGCCGCCGCCTCCTCGATCACGAGCTTGAGCGGCACATCATGCGTGCTCGCCGCGCGACGGCAATCCTCGTACTCGGGCGTAATTGTCGCCGGATTGGACGGCTCACCCGCCATCTTCACCCGAATCACCCCGAAGCGTGTGCCGACTTCGATTACCTTGCGCTCCAATTTAAGCCGCTCCACCGGATAGAACCGCACGCCGATCGTCGAAGTCTCAGCAAACAATATCTCCGCGAGCCGCTCGTGCGACGCGGCTTCGGCCAGCACGGAGATCGTCACTCCGGGCCGCCCTTTCTTCATGATTGTCGGCGTGATCGTCACGTCCCGCGCACCCTCGGCGAATAGGCGTTCGGTCACATGCTCGTAAATCTGCGGATTCAGGTCATCGATATTGGCTGCAATCTCGACCATCGAATCGACGCCGAGCTTCATCAATTCGTGTCCGATCATCAGACGCAGCAGATTCGGACGATCGCTGAAATCCTTGGTTCCTGCTCCATATGCAATTCGCTCGATCGCGAATTGCAAATCCATCGGCGCGGGCCTCGCCAGCGCCTTTACGATCGCCGCGCCGGTCGGCGTCACCATTTCGGATTCCCCATCGTTCATCCGCACCGGAAATTCCGCCAATAATTCGATCGTCGCCGGTGCAGGCACCGGAATCACCCCATGACGCGACTTGGTAAAGCCCTTGCCCATTGGCAGCGCCGAAACTAGGATGGTCTCGATTCCAAGTTCCTCGATCGCCCACGCAGCCCCAACGACATCGATAATCGAATCGACCGCACCTACCTCGTGAAAATGAACCTTATCCGGGGTCGTGCGATGGACTCGCGCTTCGGCTTCGGCCAATACCTCGAATACCGCAATCGCTTTATCGACTACTGCCGTCACCAGTCCGCCGCCTCTGATCATCCGCACGATCTCGGCTAGATGACGTTCCGGCTGCAGCTGCGTCACCTCAACCTCAAACTTGGTTGCGATAATTCCGCTGGCGGATTTAGCTCGGGTCGAGAGCTGATAATCCTCTAATCCCAAAGTCGCGATCGCGCGATCCAATTGTTCGAAATCGGCGCCCGCGTCAAGCATCGCGCCCACGATCATATCGCCACTCAGTCCCGAAAAGGCGTCAAAATAAGCGGTTTTCATCTCCATTTACATAGCAGTCAGGCGCAATTAGAATCAAAAAACTTTCCGGCCATCACGATGAGGCAAAGGGAACTCCAGCTCTTCCGTCGTCTGCTCGAAGACCGTAAACGGGTCCTCCTGTCTGAAGCTGAGCGTGCCCTCGATTCGATGAACGAGAAGCCTGTTGAAGGCTTCTCCGATCCGACTGATCGCGCTTCTCACGAATCCGACCGCAACCTGCTGCTCCGCATCCGCGATCGGGAACGCAAACTTCTGTCGAAAATCGACGAAGCCTTTATCCGCCTCAACGGTGGAAGCTACGGCCAATGCGACGAATGTGGTGAGGAAATCGGCCTCGAACGCCTTCGTGCACGTCCGGTCACCACACTTTGCATTGATTGCAAGTCCGCGCAGGAAGCGCGTGAGCGCCTGAACCCTCCGCGCTAGCCGCTCGCGAATTCTTGATTGTTTTTGCTTGCCTGTAAGTAGTCGGGCCGCCATCTTAAAAGCATGAAGGTTCGTAAGGCCGTAATTGTGGCGGCGGGCTTGGGCACGCGGATGCTCCCCGCTTCCAAGGTGGTTCCCAAGGAAATCCTCCCGGTAGTGGATAAACCCGCGATCCAAATCGTGGTGGAAGAAGCGGTCGCTTCCGGCATCGAGGAAATCGTGCTCCTGCTCGGACCCGGCAAAGAAGCTCTGCTCGACCATTTCAAGCCCGCGGAAGCTCTGGAACGCCAACTCGAAAGTCGCGGCAAGCTCGACCTGCTCGAAACTGTCCGCCAAACCAATCGCCTCGCCCGCTTCACCACCGCTTGGCAATACGAACCACTAGGGCTTGGTCATGCCGTGCTGCAGGCGCGCGACGCCGTGGGCGACGAGCCGTTCGCCGCGATTCTGCCCGACGACATCTTCGACAGTGCCCGTCCCTGTCTTCGCCAGTTGCTCGACGCCGCCGAATCCGCCGACTCGCCCGTCGTGGCCCTTATGCGCGTGCCGCGCAGCGAAATCCCCAAGTATGGTATCGTCGCGGTCAAACCAGCGGGTCCGCGGCTTTTCGAACTGACCGGGATGGTCGAGAAGCCGCCGATCGATCAGGCTCCCAGTGAATTCGCGATCATGGGCCGTTACATTCTGACTCCTGATATTTTTGATTTCCTCGCTCACGTCAAACCCGGTGCTGGAGGTGAAATCCAGTTAACCGACGCGCTGCTTGCCCTTTCGCGCAAACGCAAGCTCTATGGCTATGAGTTCGAGGGCGTCCGCTATGATCTCGGCGATCGCGTCGGCTTCCTGACTGCACAGATCGGTTATGGCTTGAAGCGCCCCGAGCTCGCTGCTAGGTTGCGCGATTGGCTGATTCCGGCGCTCAAGGGCTAACCTGCGTTTCAGCAACAATCATCATTAAAGTTGAGGAATCTGAGATGCTGTTCATGTTAAAGGCGACGATCAACAAGCCTGCCAACGTTTCAAACAAAGAATTTTATTCGGTCTGGCGGCAGGAATCCGAAGCTGCGCTCGGCGCTGTCAAGGCCGGGGCGATCAAAGGCATCTGGAAGGTCGCCGGCAAGCCGGTCGTACTTGCGATCCTCGATCTACCTAGTGCCGACGACGTCGATCATGCCATCAACGAGCTGCCGATCTGGAAACTCGGCTATTCGCACATTGTCGGCGATCTGGAGATCGTCCCCCTCAGACCCTATGAAAGTTGGGCCGAGGACCTCAAGAAGCTCTCTCAATAGCCATTTTTGACGTTGGTGCCGCGCGACCGTGATGTCGAGCTGATTGGCGCGCGCACCGCTCTCACGTATTATCAACTCCGCGATGGGGCAGTAGCTCAGCTGGGAGAGCACCACGTTCGCAACGTGGGGGTCGAGGGTTCAAATCCCTTCTGCTCCACCATCCAGTCCCGAGCTTTGGGGCGTTTCGGAGAATTGCGGAAAATCCGCGCGTGTGCGCGCGATTATTCGCTCAGGTGGAACCAGAGAGCGTTCAATGAGCGGCGCTTCCTGGCGGAATCGGGCGATAATTCTCCGGGCGCAATTGTGGTGGTTCCATCCGCTGATTTCCGGGCTGCAGGAAGATATCGGCGGGAGGCTAACTGGGATCGCAGCGCAGGCCGACGACCTGTTCCTGGGCGCTCCAGAGCAGCGGGAGATCGAGCCGTCTGAGCAGCTGGATCACAGTTAGATCGGGTGGCTGGCGGCCTGCCACAATGGCTTCAACAATAGTGGGAGCGAGAAAGCCGAGCGGCAACAGCTCGCGCACGTAGCGCGCCGCGACCTGCTCGCGTCGGGCGAGCGCGCGCACCGAGGGCACGCGACCGGCGAGCAGGTCCTGCGACCACTTGCGGCCACGGGCGACCGCCTTCAGTAGCGGCAAGTCCACCCGGTTAGGTGTGGAGCAGCCCTGCAGCATGACGCGCGTCTCATTACCACGACGTTTGATCTGCATCGGTACGGATTTGGAGAGTGGCAGGTTTACCGGGCTCATTGAGGTCAGAGGGTGCGGTGGGACGCCGACGGCAGTTGGAGCGCGAGGTGGAGGCTTTCGCGACGGAGCTGGACCCGCTCAACGAGCCCACCCAACGCCTCCACGGCTTCGTCCTTCGAGGTCAGCCGTTCAGTCCAGGTATGCGCCGCCTTCAGCACCGCAGGCAACCGATGCGGCTCAAGCCCGGACTGTTCCAGCGCGAGCGCGAGAGCCGGGCGGTCGCCGAGCATACCGCGCGCTGCGGCCATGACTCTTTGCTCGAGCTCGGGCGCGGCGATGCGCCACCCCTGTTCGGTGTCCTCCGCAGTGCCCCTGACCAATGTCTTGGAAACGTAATAGCGGTAACGGCGTTGACCCTTGGCTGCCCCCTGCACATACAGCGGCTCGCCGCTTTCATCGAACAGCTTGCCGGTGAGCGGACTCCTTGGCGCCGCGGTCTTCCGGCCCTCGCTCCTGCGCACCCCTCGTTCGCGCAGCCGTTGCTGGACTTGCTCCCACAGCTCACGGCTGACAATCGCCGCGTGCTGTCCGGGATGGCATTCGCGCTTGTGCCGGATTTCGCCCAGATAGATGGGATTAGAGAGTAGGTGGTAGAGGGCGCCGCGCGAGAACTGCTGGCCACCCCGCGCCTTGCCGTGCCTGGATACCCGGGCGGCGGAAACAATCCCCCGCTGACAGAGGTCATCGCTTAACCGCCGAACGCTGCCGAGTTCGAGATAGCGCTCAAAGATCCCTCTGACGATGGCGGCTTCATCTGGGGTTGACGACCAACTTGCGCTGGTGGACCTCGTAACCCAACGGGAGCACCCCGCCCATCCAGATGCCCTTGCGCTTGGAGGCCGCCACTTTGTCGCGAATGCGTTCGCCAATCACCTCGCGCTCGAACTGCGCGAACGACAGCAGCACATTGAGGGTCAGCCGCCCCATCGAGGTGGTGGTGTTGAACTGCTGGGTCACGGCGACGAAGGAGACGCCCTTGGCGTCGAACAGTTCGACCATCTTGGCGAAATCGGTAAGCGAGCGGGTCAGCCGATCGACCTTGTACACCACCACCGTATCGACCAGCCCGTCGCGAATATGCGTGAGTAATTGCTGGAGTCCCGGCCGTTGCATCCCCGCGCCGGAAAAGCCGCCATCGTCATAGGCGGTCTTGAGCAGCCGCCAGCCCTCGCCGGTCTGGCTGCGGATGAACGCCTCACAGGCCTCACGTTGAGCATGCAGCGAGTTGTAGTCCTGCTCCAGCCCTTCTTCCGAGGACTTACGGGTATAGATTGCGCAGCGCCTGCTTGGATTAGCCATTGATGGCCTCCTTGATCGCGGCCCTTCAGACCGAAGAACCGCGGCCCCGACCAGCGCGCGCCGGTGATCGCGCGGGCGACTTCCGAGAGCGACTTGTAGCGGCGACCCTGGTATAGGACGTCATGGTCGAGCACGGTTACGCGGTGGTGGACGCCACCCCACTCGCGGATCAGCACGCTCCCGGCGCTGGCCCGCGGGTTTCGCAGGTCTCGGGCGACGGCCTGGGTACCATTCTCGGCGACCCGGTCGAGGAGCCGTTGCGTTGCTGGCTTCAGGCCAGCCGCCGACCTTTCCTGCAGCCGGTACGCCAGCGCTCTCATCAGCAGGGCGCGTCCCCAGTTGGGCGCTGGAGCGTCGCCCACGAGCGCCGCCCAGCGCTGCCGTAGGGCGGCATATCGAGTGCTGGAAGGCTTGCAACCTCCCGCGCCAGCTCCGCCAGATTCCCGCTGACGGCGCGCCCTTTTGCCCGTCGCTCCGCGGTTCGTCTTTGCCTCATGGAAGCCTCCTACATACGTCCATGTGCGCTCGAATCGCGCCGCAAAGCCAGTCGTTGGGCGCGCTCTGATCCAGCGAAATGCTTGAACGCGATGGCGGGAAAAACCCCATTGCGGCACGACGCGGCCCCGGGCGAGCAAGGCGTTGCCAAAAGGGAACGGGGCCGGACTCGTTTGACGACTCCAGCCCTGTTGTACTGCCTTGCTGCGAAACTATTTTGCGGCGCGGGCCTTCGGCGGCCGGCTAGCGTTCGCGTCCTTGGCCGAACTATAGCGCTGTTTGAAGCAGGCGCGGCAGCGCGCATCGCGCCGTTTGACGAAGGACGGCGCCAGATCAGCGCTACCGCAATAACGACAGACCAGCTTCGCTGCCGCCGATACCGGCCGCGATGACCGCGGCGGACGCCTCCTGGCCTTACTCGCCTTGCCCGGCGCACCTGGCTTGAGTTGCGCCGCGGCTGGCTTCCTGGCGGTCGCCACCGCTTCGTCATCTGACGCCGGGCTGGCTGGACTAGCCACTTTCTCGTCAATGCCGTCGAGTGCTTTCAGCACGGGTTTCCTCTTCACCTGGGATCTCCTCAGGGACGGCGGCTTCAACGCCACGATCCGCCTGGACACACATTGCTCTGTCGGGGCGCTATGGGAAGTCGCTTGCAGAGGGAATTCTCAACTTTGGATCGGCCACAGGTAGTGCGCCTTTGCGCGCATCCGCCGACTCGCAAGCAAATAGTGGTTCCGGTGAGAGTGCCGCCGTCCCATCGGAACCGCGGCACGTTGCGTTGGCCCGGCGGATGCTCTGGGCGGGGCATTATTTTATCCACGATAGGGCTCAGTACGTCAGCCCTTTCTCTTTCACTGCCCGAATGATGGCCTGATCCTGATAGCTGGGCTTTGCCAGTGGTATCACGATACCGAAGGCTACCTGCAAACCTTCGTGATCGTGACGATGGCCGCAAACGCCATGGTGGCCCCGGTTCACCATCGTATGCCGGCGATTCTCGAACGTGATGCGCTCGCGCTCTGGCTGAATCCGAACACCACGGCAAAGGATCTGCCCGGCCTGCTCGCTCCCGCGCCCGATGACTTGCTGGGACTACGGAAGGTTTCACCATTAGTCAACAGCGTCAAGCACGACGGCCCCGAACTGCTCGCAACGGAAAATAAATAACATTCTCATAACGCCGCTGGGATGCTACTCATTGCATTAAATGAGGCGTTTAAGGGCTGTTCTTGCCGCTATAATCATTGGGGCAACGCTGCCCCGAAGCACATTAGCTGGCCCGCAGAGCGAAACGTATGTTCCACAGCCTGCTGTTCCGAGGCTGAGCGCGCCAACATCCGAGCAAGTGCCGGCAAATCAGGTGCTGGAGCTGGCACCCTTGCACGGCCCCCGACTGCCCCTGGCACCGCCGCCTATCGCTGAACCAATAATTCCATCCCCTTTCTTGGGTTGCTGGGAAGCGAAGCCGGATAAATTCGATATGATCGTCGATTCCTTCGGTTCAGCAACGATCGGCTCGCCGGGCGAGATTATTTTTTGTTATCGCGAAAACCGCATCGAGGTACCTGAGGCTAAAATTCACTTCGGAATTGGCGACTGGATAAAAGACGTTCTTCTGCATCTCGGTCTAGGGCTGACGCTCGCCAAGCTCGATCCCGCTGGCATTACAACGCAGATCTACGCAGTAACCAACACCCAAATTCACGCACGTTCGTGCCGATGAAAGTGACCGAGATGTTCTTCTGGGTCCTTCCAATGTCGAATTTGTACACGCTCACAGACGAAGAGTTAGCGACCGCTGAGTCTTCAGACGTCATCCGCATCCAAGCGCGACAGGAAATCTCGGTCCCCGGTGCTCCGAGCGTACGCATGTGGCATGCGGATTTTCATCGACTCCAGGATGAGCCGCCAACTCCTCACTATTAGGCCACGCTGAGTCCCGAGAGCGCTCAGTCGAGATGAAGAGGGGCGGCACCGCATGGAAGAAATCAAAAGCGCGATGAAACGAATCGGCGTGGTCATCAGGGAGAAAGATGACCTCGACACGTGCAAGAGGCGGCTCGCCGACGCCCAGGTCGCGATTATCAATGCTCGAATAGAACAGAATGGCTACGCATCGATTCACGTCGAAGACGAGTATCTCGATATGGCAATTTTGGTACTTCGAGAGGGCGGATTGGATCTGGCGGAGGTATGATCCGGCCTATGACAACAATGTCGCCCAAGGCGAACCCGCAAGACAACTCACAGAAGCCGGAATACGATCCCGACGAAGCTTGGGAGTCGGCGATCTTAAACGGCTTAAGGGAGGGCTTCCGTCGTCGGGATGCTGACGACAAAGCAGCTCATGAGAAAGCAGCTCAGGCTCAGCAGCTCCAGGAGAACCAGCGGCGAAAGATGCACCACGAGGAAAAACCGTGAAATCCATCATATGGCTCGGAGTAGTGCTGGCCCTGCTGGGGGTCCTCGGGTTGGGGATTCCGGCCTTTACAACATCTCAGACGAAAGACGTTGCCAAGCTGGGCGACATAAAGGTTCAGTCAACCGAGCAGACTACGCACGTCATTCCACCGGGCTTGAGCGTCGGCGTATTGGCGTTAGGCATCATTCTCATCGGGGCGGGCATATACACCAGACGTTAGCATCCGGTACCTTCGAAGGCTGAATCATTGCTTCCCGTCGGTTAATCGCTGATGTCCGTGGTTGAACTGCTGCTCGTTGTTATCCTGCTCCTTTTCGTCTTTCGAGGTGGCATACGCTCAGGCCGGCCGCTCTGGACCCGTGGAAAGCCAATCGTCCGCGACGATCCGATTCGACTAATTCTTTTCGTGATTCTGAGTCTGCTGCTCATCGGCTTCCTCGTCAGGCTCTCCTGCCACTTGGTGACCACGGACCGCTTACAGGGGAGCATGAGAGCCAAGTTCCATCGCCCTCAGCGTTACAAATGTAAGCAGATTGCGCTCACGCCGCGACTGACTTTCCTCCAAAGTTTTCTCATAGACGCACCTCCGGCCCCGCGCTATTAAAGCGTTAAGAATTTTTTGTGGGGCGTTAATAGCAATGAAAATCTTATGGCTGGTTCTGGCGTTAATCTCGTTATTCTTCGCGGTCGGAAAGACCGAAGCGCACTGCATCAATCAAACAGACGTCGGAGTTTGCTCGATCTCAACTGTCCCACAGGTGCGCGGATGCTGCTCCTGGCATGGCGGCGAGTGCGGCTGTTCAAACGGTCGCGATGTATGCTGTGACGGATCTCTCTCAGTCCATCGTGCGAGTGTCACTCCGACGGGCTGGACTCACGGGCGAATGGGTTCACGGCTATACTAAAAGCAATGGGACTTACGTTCACGGTTACGAACGAAGCGCGCCCGATAGCAATCCATACAACAACTTCAGTTTTCCGGGGAATACGAATCCCTATGCCGGCAAAGTCGCCCCGGACAATCCGGATACTTACTTGCAGAACTGGATTTGGCAGCGGCGCTGCCAGTCGATGCCGATGGCCAGCAAGGCGAAAGCCACGGACTCTGCCGCTGACAACACATAGTGATCCTTCTCTTATAGAAGGTCGAGCAGGACCAAAGACCGTAATACCCGCCACCGATCGAAATCTACATCGGCACTTGCTAGGTTAGGAACGCCTAGCAAGCGCATCGACGACACGATCATCGAATCGTTCGTGAGGAGACCGCTGCTTGGCGTTCGGTGAACGCTCTCCTGAAAATGTCCTCGTCGAGCGCAAGGAACAACAAATTGAGTGCCAGCACGCGTTCGGTGTTTTGCCAGTAATCGTTTAACGCTTGACAACCCCTGGGCGGCCGCGAAGCTCGCGAGCCATCTCAGAAGGAATACGTCCGCTTTGCCATAGCCTCCGCCAACATGAATCTGTGAGTTGCCTCGTTAACGGTCTCGTAAGGGCAAACACCGATTACCTCCTCGCGCGAACATCGGAGCAGCAAGTCTTTGCATTCATTTGATTGCCCTGCGAGACCGTAAACCAAAATGTTCGCGTCGATGAATAGATCGCTTCCCCCGGGGACATCTCTGAGCGAACGCATCGGCACGTCAATACTGATCTTCGATATCCGCCTCGACAACGCACTTCCATTCCGACGCGCTCAGCCGCGTTGCCTGAGTCGCGCTAACGGCCGCGAGCGATTTTCTGATCCTTTCGGAGCGATTCCCTTCAGTGAACGCTCTCGGTTTAAGATGCGACTGTCGCCAAGACGCGGAGAAGCCGCGCCCATCGGTACCGTTCCCGGCTGCAGAGAGAAAGCCTGCGATGCCCAAGGCTTGTCTTTCCTCCCTAAAGCGACCTGCAACTCTGACTTTCCTAAGCTCATGCCGTTGAGGGGCAATTGAGCTTCCATCGAGATCGGGGATTGAGATCCGCCGCCAAGTGTTTGAGCGCCTAGCATTATTAATCCACTGTCAAACGTAATGTCCCTAGTAATTCGTTCTGATCTGCTCGCTCAAGCTTGCCGCCATTTCCGAGAAGGTACCCGCATGGCTGGAAACTCCTCACCATTCTGAGGAACAACGCTCCATCATACATGGCAGAAGAATCAACGACCCAAGAGAAGTCTTCAGCATAGACCGAAAACCCGCGAGCTTTGATCTTCGCAGTGGAAATTATAGGTGATTGCACTTTGAGAAAGTCAGCCGAGATCTCGTTCAACGCGCGGTTCTCCGGCTTCACATGCATCAGTAGGCTTATCAGGTATTGTCGGAAGGTTACTCCACAACCGGATTGCACTGCGCCTAAGCCCGCCTCGCGATTTGAGAGACGATTGTTCTTGAGACCAATCGGGATTTGTCACCAGGAGCGTGGAAGCCCCGATGCCGACGCTGAACGTAAGCCGGACCGTTCTGGAAGCTAAACAGGATTGCGACTTCTCCAGTGTTTGAGGGATTTTGTTTGGCCGAGATGTTCGCGAGTGTGATATTCCATGGCTTAAAGGCCTAAAAGACCGCGGCCATATTACTTCGAGTCCCGAGTCGTAAAACTCGAAATTTGGGCTGCCGTAACAGCCTGGAACTCCAGGAATGCCACGCAGCGGCTGCGCTTTTTCGGATTGCTGCATCACCGTTCTCTCATTATCCGAAACTTCGGAATCGTGTGATAGCCCTTGAGCCGGGGGCAATGGAATTGGGATTAAGCACTCTTTTATCTGCGCTTGACAAATGCGGACAGAATGCGGGTGATTTTGACAATGCGGCGTGGCCCCGTTTGATAATCAGATTTGGCCCCACCTCCCAACGTGGTTTGATCGCTTCTCCATTTCGCGTTTTAAATGATCCAGCTTCCGGAGATGCTAATTTTTCCCGCCCCTTGAGCGGGCGGTATTAAGTCTTGACCTCGACAGTTTTTGTTTTTGCGTTTACCAGCGTACGTCGGAAGCGGTAGGACTCGGTGCCGGTTTCGATGATATTGGCGCGATCGGTGACGCGATCGATCAGGGCCTTGCACAGCCGGGCGTTGAGAATCACTGAGGTCCATTCGGAGAACGGTAGATTGGTAGTAACGATCACGGCGGCCTTCTCGGCTCGTTCGGCGATGACCTGGAACAGGAACTCGGCGCCGACTTCAGCGAGCGGCACGTATCCCACTTCGTCGAGTGCGATTAGATCGTAGCGCGTCCAGCGGAACAGCGCGCGGCCGAGCTGCAACTGATGTTTGGCTTCGACCATTTCATTGATCAGTCCGGCGGCAGTGGTGAAACGCACGCGGCGCTTCTGCCGCAGGCCGCGACCGCCAGGCCAGTGAGTAAATGAGTCTTGCCAGTGCCACTGTCGCCGATAAAGATGATGGGCTCGGCACGAGCGATGTAATCGCCTCGCGCGAGTTCATGAATCTGCTGCGCCGAGATCTTGGGATTACGCGCGAAGTCGAACGCGGCATCGTGCACACCGTCAGAGCGACCGATGCGGCGGTGGCCGACATCACTCAGCTTCCCGAGCTGTTGCATTGGCAGGAGCGCGAGCTCTTCGGTGACCAGGCTTATTGGAAAGAGAACGATCGCGAGTTCCTCGAGTTGTGGGGCATACGCTATCGGATCAATCGGCGCCCGCCTGCCAGCCGCCCGTTAAGTGAGCGCTGGCGCATGATCAATCGGGCGCGTTCGCGTACTCGCGCGGGCGGCGAACACGCGTTTCGCGTGATCAAGCAGTTGTGGGGGCTTCACCAAGGTGCGCTATCGCGGCCTGGCCAAGAATCTGGCGCGGGCGCAGACCATGTTCGCGCTGGCCAACCTTTACCAAGTCCGGCATCAGCTGCTCCCGGCCGGAGCGAGGTGCTCCCTGTGACCCGGCTAAGCGAAAATAGTAATGCGAGTGACCGCTCCGAGCGGCCAACAACTTGCGGCCCTGTCGCCTTTCCTGCTTGATAGTGCGCACTCCCATCTCGAATAGCGGCCCCGTTAAGACCTGTGCAGAGCTTCCCTAGATGGTGGTAAGAAACTCCGCAGCTACAGTAAGGAACAGCTAATCGATGTCTGCCAAGAAGGCTACCAGCTCGCCCAAATGACTGCCGCTACTACCAGGCTCCAAAAGGTGGCGGACTGTTATTCAGGATTGATCCCAGGGATGGATGCTGGCCCTCACTGTGATTATATCCAATGAATGCGCCCAACGTTGCGTAAAGGGTAGATACTGTTGAAAAGGGTTTTTGACCATAGCAACAGCTGATCCAATACACGCTCTTAAAACCCTCAGCGCGCTTAGTCGTCGCGAATGTTCGGTCAGTCCGAATTTTTCAACACTATCGGTAGAATAACAAACACGCTAGGGCCAAGACTAACGCCTATGTGGAACTGGATTGGCTATGTTGTTGTCGGCATTACGGGTGGCGCGATCAGTTCCCTCTTGACCACCTATTTTCAACATCGGAATTGGACGTGCCAGCGGCGCGCCGAATTACGTTTGACCACCATCCATGACATCGAGAGGATCTGCGCCGAGTTTATTACGTACGATCAGAGGCCTGAGCGACTCGTCGAATTCGCACTTTATAGGATTGCTCAACCAAAACCCGACGGGCTGCACAATGCCGTGCAACCAGAACTGGAGTCGCTCAATTGAGTCTGTGGAGTGCAGCAACTGCCGGTCAGACCGGCCTTAACTGGATCACGCAGGTCCGTTTCTCTGCTTGCAGCCGGTCCGAACTTCAGGGGCAGGTCAGCAGGTCCGTTTCTCTGCTTGCAACTGGTCCGAACTTCGGGGACAGGTCAGATGCTCCCCACCTCGGGTTACCAACTGTTCAAAAGCCGGTCGCACTATCTCGACGAAAAGGCGCCGCGGCGTGCGCACGACTTTCCCAGCCAGTACGTCGGGAACGATCTGGCCGTGCAGAAAGAAGAGGTCGATCCGTTCTAGCCTCGTGCGAGACAAGGTCCGTTCGATGCTGCGCTCTAAGTTTAATAATCCAATTTGGCAAAGAGGATTCTTTTCACCGCTGACGCAAGCATTTCAATAGCCCCAGCTCTGAAGATCTCGGACCTGGCCGCAACTTAGAGTGGCCTTTGCAAAACGCTCGTTTTGGTGGGAGTCTGGCTGATCAAAACAGGGATTGGTAGCCATGGCTGGTTTAAACGAAGTCTTGGGCACCGCCAATCTGGAGGCCACGAGGCCTTGCAACCCGAGTTGAACAGGTAGAACCGGGGACAAGATGCGCTGCACGAAATGTAGAACGGACAACCGGGAGAGTCGCAAGTTCTGCTCGAAGTGCGGCGCGGGGCTTGTGCAACCCTGTCCGCGCTGCGGTAGTCCGAACGAACCGGGAGAGGATTTTTGTGGCGAGTGTGGCAGCGCGCTCGCGGCTAACCGAGCGTCGGCCGTTACCAGTTCAGCTCAGCCTTCACCCACGGCTCCCGAGATGCGTACCACGCCAGAACAGCCGGACGTTTCGACGACGCTCGAGGGCGAGCGGAAGATCGTGACCGCGCTGTTCGCGGACCTTAAAGGCTCGACGCAGTTGATGGAGGATCTCGACCCCGAGGAGGCGCACGCGATCGTCGCTCCGCTGCTGCGGATTATGATCGAAGCGGTGCACCGCTATGAGGGCTACGTCGCGCGGATCGACCGGCGACGGCATCTTCGCGCTATTCGGCGCGCCGGCGGCCTATGAGGACCATCCGCAGCGCGCGCTGTATGCGGCGCTCCAGATGCAGCAAGAGTTACGCGCGGATGGGCAGCGGCGCACCGCGAAGGGGTTGCGTTCACTCGAAGCCCGCGTCGGCGTCCACACCGGTGAAGTGGTGGCGTATTCGGTCGAGACCAGCGGGAAGCTTGAGTACCGGCTGGTCGGCCATACGGCCAATCTCGCTTCGCGGCTGGAGTCGCTCGCGCCGGTCGGTTCGATTGCGACTAGCGAATACACGCGCAAACTGTGCGAGGGCTATTTCGAATTGCGTGGACTGGGGCCGATGACGGTCAAGGGCCTCAGCGCGCCGATCAACGTCTACGAAGTGCTCGGGCCTCGGGGCCGCTGCGGAGCCATTTTCAGCGTGTCGGCGCGGCGCGGACTGACGAAGTTCGTCGGGCGCGAGCGCGAGCTTGAGCAGATGCAGCATGCGCTCGAACATGGCAATCGACGGGCACGGGCAGATCGTCGCGGTGATGGCCGAGGCGGGCACCGGCAAGTCGCGGCTGTTCCATGAGTTCAAGGCGACGATCCCGGCGACCTGCAAAGTGCTCGAAGCCTACTCGGTCTCGCACGGCAAGGCGTCGGCGTGGTTGCCGGTGCTGGAACTGCTGCGCGGCTACTTCGGTATCCAGGACGCCGACGATGCGGCAGCGCGCCGCGCGAAGGTTCGTGCTGCGCTGACCGCGCTGGACCCGGCACTGGATGACACGCTGCCGTACCTGTTCGGCTTGCTCGGCATCGTCGAGGGTCCCGATCCGCTCGCCCAGATGGACCCGCAGATCAAGCGCCAACGGACGCTCGACGCGATCAAGCGGATCGTGCTGCGCGAAAGCCTCAAACAACCGGTGGTCGTGATCTTCGAGGACCTGCACTGGATCGACGAGCAGACCCAGGCGCTGCTCGATCTGCTGGCCGACAGCGTCGCCATGTGCCCGCGTCCTGCTGCTGGTGAACTATCGGCCCGAGTATCGGCACGAGTGGACGCAACAAGAGCTACTATTCGCAGCTCCGGCTGGACCCGCTAGGCAAGGCAGAGCGCGGGCGAGATGCTGAGCGTGATGCTCGGCGATTCGCCAGAACTCGATTCCGCTCAAGCGGCTGATCATCGAGCGCACCGGGGGCAATCCGCTCTTCATTGAGGAGATCGTGCAGGCGCTGCTCGATGAGGGCGCACTAGTTCGCAACGGCGCGGTGAAGCTGACCAGACTGCTCAGTCGAACTGAAGATTCCGTTCACGGTGCAAGGAATCCTCGCCGCCCGCATCGATCGCTTGCCGCGGGAAGAGAAGGAGTTGCTGCAGACGCTCGCCGTGATCGGAACAGAATTTCCGCTCTCAATGGTGCGTCCGGTCGTCCAGCTGCCGTCCGACCAACTCGATCGTTTGCTGATCGGCCTGCAGGCGGGCGAGTTTGTCTACGAGCAGCCGGCGCCGGGTGACGTCGAATACACCTTCAAGCACGCGATAATCCACGATGTTACTTACGCCAGCATGTTACTGCAGCGCCGCAAAGAGTTGCATCGGGCTGTGGGGGCAACGATCGAGGAAGTCTATCGCGATAGACTCGCGGAGCACTACGCCGAACTGGCTTATCATTTTGTCCGCGGCGAGGGCTGGTCCAGAGCGATAGAATACAGCAGGCTCGCCGGTGACCGATGCTCGCACTCCTTTGCCAATGCTGAGGCGATAGAGCATTATGCCCAGGCAATTGACGCCGCCGCGAAACTCCCTGTCGGTGCGTCAGGTGCCGTAGGAGACCTCCACGCGACCCGCGGCGGAGTATTAAGCATTATCGGCAGGCATCAGGAGGCGATCGCCGAGTACGCTCACGCGCTCGACTACGCCAGTTCCGGGAATGATCGAACGCGAGAGTGTCGATTCTTGTTCGGGTTGAGTTTGGCGCAATTCAACGCACACCAAATCGACGCGATGCTGGACACCTCCGAACGATCGGGCGCGCTCGCCAAAGAGCTGGGCGAGGTTGCAATCCAGGCTTCCAGCACAGATCGCCAGCGCCTTGGCCAAAGGCATCTGTGACGGCGCAACACCAGAGATAATCGCGCAGGCGGAAGAAGCGGTACATCTGGCCCAGACCCTCACAGAACCGCGGCTGCTTGCCCAGACGACAGTGACGCTTGGTCAGCTGCTTCAATGGAATGGTGAAGGTGAGCGCGCCCTCGGCCATCTTCGCGAAGGACTCGAACTTGCGCGCGAGGCGCACTCGGCATTCGCTTTCGGACAGAGTCTATTTTCTCTCGGTAACCTATCGTTGTCCCGCGGCGAATACGAAGATGCCCTCCGTTGGTATCAGCAGCTAGCCGATTACTCCCGAGCTGCCGGTGATGTGTTTTGGCTGGCGCGTGTACCGAATTGCACCGGTGCTGTTTCTTTAGAGTTGTATGACCTTGAGCGCGCGCTCGAACTTCAGCTCGAGGGCGACGAGGCGGCGCGCAAATACTCAGCTTGGCCCGAGCCCCGCGGGCATTCGCTGTTGAAAGCAGGCTTGGTGCATTTGGAACGCACCGATTATGGTCGGGCTGAAAAATTCTTCTTACGCGCTTGGGGTTTGCTCAAGATAGACGATGTCAGCCGCTACCGATGGCACATCCCCTTGCTTTACGCTCGCGGTGCGTTGGCGCTGGCCCGCGGCCATCACGATGAGGCGGCTCAGTTCGCCACCGAATCGCTCGAACTAGCCCGGAGAACGTACTCGCGTAAGCACGAGGCACGCGCGCAGCGTCTGCAAGGTGAAATCCTCGCCGCAACCGACTGCCTTGAGGAAAGTGCTCCTATACTGGAAGCGTCGATCAAGCTGGCGCAGGGCCTTAAGGTACCGCGCGACGAATGGATGGGGGCCCTCGCCCTCGGCAAGCTGCTGATAAGACTCGGCAAGGATAGGGAAGCCGAAGTCGCCTTCAACACCGCGGCCGTAAGCATCGAGTCGATCGCTGGGGCGCTTAAGACGGACATTCTTATCCGCAGTTTCCTCGCCGCTCCCTCAGTCATCGAGGTCTTTCAAGTGCTCGGTAGGCGACCGCGGATTATTGAGCGGCCAAATGCATCATTAACTGCAAAAGCTCAATAGCTTGGGGCGCGGCCTAGCAGCTTTCGGCGATCATGCACCGCCAATCTTCGAGATCCTTATTCAATCGTGTTGCCGAGCGATTCGGGGCAAGCCAACGCTCTTCAAGCTGTTACAGAGAGAATGCTGAAAACGGAAGACTCGCAGGCTGAGCGCCCGATGATTCGAATCGAATGCGACGATCCAAGCCAGCGCGACTGCCCAACAAACGGCACCAGGACGTGCGAGAGTACTGGCGGTCCGCCGGAGCCGGGAAACGTTACCAATCGATCGCCGTAAATGTACCGATTGGAAAAAGCGATCAGACACTCGTCTAGACTGCGGTAATGCCAGTCAAGCGACCACGGTCTTTCTATCAATCCGGTCATTTGGTCCAGTAAAGCTTTCAAACCTGTGTGTGGCGAATCGTTGATTCTCGCAGAAAGCACATTTTGCCGCGGTCTTGTGGATCCCCCGCGATTGGGCGGGGATTGCCGCCACTTTATTTTCAATAGCGTTCAGGACATCACCCTGGTCGAGACCACCTGCAGTCAACAACGGACCAAGTTATTGAGTTATTGAGCAGTCAGCTTTGGTGGAGGGAGGGGCATGGGTTTACCGGCGGCGTGGCATGCGAGATGGAACATAAACTGACCCTCTTCGATGCGGGAGCTTACCGATCGGAAGCTTGCAAATATGGCAGCGGTAAGTCGACTGCTTTAGCGCAATTCGGCGCTTGAGCATTGTGATTGGGTTAAGCTTTGTTGTTGCGGGGGGCGACGGTCAAGTTGGTGTAAGCCGCAGTTACGACAACTTCAATGCTTGCCGCAGCGACTGTCTCCGATGTCAAACCATAGCGCCGGATCGCAAGCCAACTACCGCGCCGCCGCGAACATCAGCGGCGGGGAAAAGGGTAGGGCCGCAGGCGAAATCAGAATTCCACGGGAGCTGCTGGCGTAGGATGGCGTTGAGCAGGATGAGCAACTTGCGCATGCAAGCGGTGAGCGCCACCTTGGGTTTCTTGCCGGTATTCAGCAAGCGTGTGTAAAACGCCTGCAGCATCGAATTGTGGCGCGTCCCTACCAAGGCAGCCATGTAGAGCACCGCGCGGACTTGGGCGCGGCCGCCCCAAATCGTACGTGTACCGCGCAGCTTGCCGCTGTCGTGATTAAACGGTGCGACGCCGACCAGCGCGGCGATCTTGCGGCGGCTAAGCGTGCCGAGTTCCGGCAGATGAGCCAGCAGGGTAGTCACCGTGACACTCCCCACCGCCGGTACGCTGCGCAGCAGCCGGGCCTTTTCCGACCACAACGGCGAGCGCCGAATCGCCTGCTCCATGGCGGCATCGAGCTCGCCTAACTGTTTGCGCAGCCAGCGAATATGCGCGGCAATGCCCCGGTTAAGCATTGCCGCGGCGCGACCATATCGATTGCTCTCGGCCGTGAGCATTTCGATAAGCTGTCGCCGCCGTGCGACCAGCGCCATCAGTTCCCGGCTCTGCGCGTCCGGCAAGGGCCGGATCGTGTGACTGGATTAGTTCGGCGAAATGCGCCAGGACACGGGCATCAATCGCATCAGTCTTCGCCAGCCGGCCGGTGGCGCGCGCAAAGTCGCGGACCTGGCGCGGATTGACCACGGCGACTGGCAAGCCAGCTGCGGCCAATTCGCTCGCCGCCGCGATTTCATAGCCACCGCTGGCTTCGAGCACGATGCGGCTGACGTTCAACGTCTTCAGTTGTTTCATCAACGCCGTGATGCCGCGTTGATGGTTGGTCACGCTGAAGCTTTGGTCGCCCGGCCGGATAGCGGCATCGAGCTTCGCTTTAGACACATCAATACCGATGAACAGGTGATCTTTCATCGCTGCCTCCAGACGCCAGCCCATCCTTGCGCGATACGGGCTTATTAACCCTGGCGACTGTTCGGGCCTCTGCGCCTTGTATCCGGGCGTGATGACCAAGCGCTGCCCACGGTCTTGAAAACCTCGGGAAGGGACGGTCTTGTCACACCCGGACTTACTCAAACCGCTGGAATGCTAAAGATACAAGGGGAAGGCTTCGTGCAAAGGCCGCGCGGCGAATTGGGCCAGGCTTTGGTCCAGGCGTTTATTGATCGTGCTGATGGCAGAGGCCGAAAAGCTGTGGCCGCATAACTCCTCCGTGATCGCCTTGACCTTGCGGTTGAGACCCCTTGCACGGACATCTCCGCCAACGCCGCTACTAAGGCCCGTTCCGAACGCTGATAGCGCTCGAACAGCTCGGTCGAAAACTGACCATGGCGATCCTGCGGTATGCGTAGTTCCAGCTTGCCCACCCGTGTGATCAAGCGGCGTCCGTAATAGCCTGAGCGATAACCGTTACGCCCCGCCGTGCGTTCGCTTTGGCCGCGCCCAGCGCCTCCGTCATCTCCGCTTCCAGCACTTCCTGCAGCGTCGTCCGGATGAGCTGGCGCAGAAACTCCCGGTCGTTGCCGACTAATGCTTTTAAATCGATTCTTTCAGCCTTATGCTTGCTGACGGTCATGGTGTGCATCCTCGCTAAAGGATTCGGTGACGTTTCGCATCACCCGCATACCATGACCTTTTGCCTCGCGCGATTTTGCTGAACCTTCAAGACACTACCGTCAAAAACGAAGGTCCGGAGCTTCTCCATGGCTCGTTGGCGTAATCCCTATGGGAGTTGCCCGGTCTGCGGCGCGGTGCTGGATAATTGCCAACCGCTGTTCGCGAATTATCACGAACACTGTCTGCCGCCTTGCGAGCTCTGCCATCGGGAGATCCGCGCCGACTTATGTGCTGCCGTCTATCAAGCGGCAGGCGGCAAATGGACCGCCCGCCACAAAACGCCCTGTCCTGATTAATCTTTGCAATCGCGCTATTAGCTTGCGCCGCGCCGGCACACTCGCCGGAAGTGATAAAGAGCTGCTCCGACACCCCCTCGGGTAGATTTGGCCTGATGGGTTTACGTAACGGCACTTATGCGCATTTGACGAAGCCGACCGGACGATTGGGAAACGGCCTGGACAAATTTCTCCGCGGCAGCTTCCGGCATTTGCACAGGCATGCGCCACGGGTACAGTTCTTATGTCGGGCCTGCACACACTTTTGACATCTGACATCCGTCACTTAAGAATTCCCCCCGAATGGTTTGTTCCCTGACTGAAGCTTTGCGTTTTCTCCAGCAAGGCGCGTTTGAGTCCGCTCAGCTGCGATGGCGTGATGGACCATCAATAGCGCGGTAAAAATAACCATTGTAAAGCAGCAAAACAATAAGCCTGTCGCATTATTCTGCTACAATGTGCTATATTTATATATAATTAGCTACACGAGTTAACCATTAGCAGCTATTAGTAGGAGTCAGCAACATTCGCACGGAGATCAAAGAATTCGTGGGCGCGCCGCCGCCCCGCGTGGATTTATATGTTATCGTGAAGTTAGTTTGGGCCTGTGCGCGCCACCGATCGATAGCCTCCCGATCGAAGCGCCAATCGCTGCATTTTGAAGGCCGGAATTTCGCCTCTTTTGAGCAGACGATAAAACATATCGGTGCGCCCAGAGATATACGGCGACCTCACTGATTTTCATGGCTCCTGTCATAATGCGCCTGCCTTAAGAATGAATGGTTCGAGGATTATTGCGTCCGGAGCATTCAGTTGTGAACCTTACATTTTCTCATGCAGGCTTGATTCTAAATGGCAGTCAATACGCTCTCTTTAGAATAACGCTCGGCGATCTGCAGGCAAGCCTTGAATTGCTTCTGTTGGGCTAGCGCGAACAACGGAACGCTGCAGGTCATTCCCCCCCGACTCGTTCACGGACGCATTCTCCGGCGCGCCCCTTGTCATCTCAAGCAGCGTTCCCAGTCTAATCGCCGCGATCGATGTTCATTATCAATGGCAGATTAAATCGGTGGCTCAGAGCGCGAGCGATATGAGTGCAGCACAATATCCTCAGAAGGAATCCCTACAACCCGCCAAGCTCCGAAAAGGGCTGGTTGGTTGTGTTTCAGTCATTTTAAATCAGTGAATCCCGATTTGACACAGCTAGCACCAACGACATAGATTCACGTCACCGACGCTGGTTGACCCTCTCGGCGAGGGGCCTTTCTCTGCTGGCGATCGACGGTTCGCTAGATTCTCTCCAATTATCTCTGGGGTGATTTTCCGAAGGCTTCGCGCCGTAGGTACGCAACGACCTTAACCCATGGGGGCGTACATGGCCGAATACATTCCTTCCCGCCAAATACACATCGCTCAGAATCCGCCAGCGACTGATAATCCGAAGGCCGAGATTATCCGGTTGGTGGACCAGTCTTTTGTTCTGCTCAAGCAATTTCTTGTGCAGCAGGATGAAACTCCCAACAGTGCGTGGGAAATATTAGTGGATATGCAAGAAATGCTTGACCAATTACGGCGGCTTCACCCGCCGCGAACATTCCGTGTCAGGCACTTAAAAGCACTGTGAGTACCAGGCTGCTCCGAGATTAAATCATTGAGAGCTGCAAGCAATGCGGCGTGGTGGTCCAGAACCCCCTTTTTTTCTGGGACCACCTGCCGCACGGCATTGATATGCTTAGATACTAACAAATTGTGAACGTAACTACGACTATCAGTGTAGTCGCCGATGAGACGATTCGTGCGCTATGCGTAGGAGTCGCATGGCTCAGAAAGCGCTGCGAGGAGGTACCTAAAAATCAAGCCCCCGCCAGTCGCCCTTATAATCGGGACGGTAGCCGAGTCGCCGCCAAGTTTCACAACGGACAGAATTGAGGACTACTGAGAGCCGGAGTCCTAATTTAAATTAGAATTGTCAGTGCTTGTGATTTTTCGCAGGAGTCGGCGGCTCTCCTCGATCAGGCGGCGTGCAGCTTCTACCTCATCACGCACCAGTTTCGCTGATAAGCGAGCTTGCTCGACAAAATGCCGACAGCCACGAAGGTCGATAGAGTTCAATGAGGGGTCAAGATGGTCGTTGCGGTTGGCGTGCGCTCTCTGACTTTTCATACAAATTCCGCGCTCCATTTGCAGGTTCACAGCTACACTCTAAGGCCTCATCAAGATATCGGCGAAGCAGCTTAATAATCCACGCGGAAAAAGGGTGATTGGAAACTGCTCGGCGCTCAAGTGCAATAACCTAATGCTTGCGGTTGCGTCTTCCGCATTTGGGAAAGCCTCGCCTCCATCGAGCGCGTCGTTTTCGCCAATTGGCGGCGCAGCGCCCGCACGGTCGTTGCAGCCAAGGACCCAAGGCGGCAAAGCACCCGAACTAACCTCTTTGCTTTGATGCGAAATGGGTAGATAGTGCTGAAAAACTCAGTGCGTGAATGCGGCGAGGCATGCCCCTGCAGAAGCTTCGGCCCCCGCATCGAAAGTTTTGGCTTGGGTTCCCGCCGGTGTGTTAAGGTTATCGCGCTCCAGTCCTGTTCTTAGGGCGATGCAGTAGGTCTCGCCTCAGGCGGCTAGGGCGCAGCTCGGTGATGGGATGTGGGGTCGCCGGATGCGGACGAAGCGCCGCAGACCCCACCGTCGCCACCAGCAGAAACTCCTCGCGTGCTCCGCTCGACCCGCAGCTTCAGTCGCGTAAACCGGAAGTGCCCTCCATATGTCCGAACAACATCTGAACTTTGCGGCGAAGCGGCGTGAGCGCTCGAAGTCTGGCGTATGCTGAAGCCTGTATGTCGTCGAAAGGGGTTGCTTTGGACAAGTTGGGCGTAGAAATAAGAGAGGGTTGAGCTGATAGGGTTCAACTTTAGGCGACCGCCTGGCAAGAGAACCGCGAGAATTATTCCCGCAGATCGAACATGTCGGTCTGCCTGGTCCGGTGCTGGAGCGCGTCGCTTTCTATGTCGCAAAGGAAAATTTCGACAATACGGTGAAAGTGTTTCGTTTTTTTTGCCGGGTCCGTTCTAATCGGAATCGCGAC
>CAWHOQ010000007.1:0-32652 GCA_963831065.1 uncultured Pseudomonadota bacterium | reverse complement strand
TCCTCTGTGTCTGCCATTCCACCACCCCGGCGAAGGCCGCCGCGAAGCTGAGACTGCGCTCAATTTTTTCAGCACCAGTCGCGCTCGGCAAGCGGAATGACTTGATTCAGGCTTTTGCTGAATCTCCTACACGGCTTTTGCGTTAATCTACCGCGTCTTGGCGTAAACAGATTCGCGAGTTGAACGTATATAATTAACTAGCCGAGCGCTTCCGCCCAGAGGAAAATGCTTGCCGGTAGTCGCACGCGCGAGGTGATCGAGTTTGCTGCGTCATCAGAGCTATATGGCTTCGCTCAAAGACCGGACACATCGAAAACGTTGCTGCCAATTGAGCGCGAAGGTTATGGCATTCGCCATTATCTCTACGCTTTTCGGATGCGCCGTCGCCAGCGCGCCGATCAAAAGCACCCCTCAAGTGGTAGCAACCGCGCCTGCGGGTGAAGTGGCGGTCAGTTCGCAGCCGGGTGAGTTAATCGGAACGGTGCAGCCGGTCTATATTTCCATCGCCAATGGTACCGACATTCCACGATCGGTCGTGCCGAGCCAGGTTTTCGCACTGAACGAAGCGGGTGATCGGGTTGCGCCGCTGCCGCCTGGTGAAGCTGCACGGCAAGCCGGCGGGGCCGGGGAGCTCAAAGGCGCATTGTATAGCGGCGCCACGAGTGGCGTGCTCGGCGGAGCGGTAGGGGCAGGAATTGGCGCGCTTGCCGGTTCCTTGATTCATGGCTACAACGGAGCTGGCGGGCGCCGGAATCGGCGCTGCGCTGGGGGCTGGACAAGCCGGATTGCAGGGAGTGGGCGCCGGCCAGGGAAAAGCCGATCAACAAGCGCAAATGCAGCTGAGCTCGCTCGCGCTTCAGCCGGGTGAAGTACGGCACGATTTCACGGTGAGTGGTTACGTGTTTTTTCCGAAAGGCGACTACAAGCAATTGCAATTGTTGCTGGTCGATGCGGAAAGCGGAGATACGCAGACAATCGAGCGTCCGTGGAAATGATCGTAACAAGCGTACGGCGCGGTTCGGCTTTGATCGAACGCGTTCGAAATTTCGGACTTACTTTTTAGCGGCGAACAGCTCGTCAAGTGCTTCATTGACGAAATATTTCTGCGCCGGATCCTGATTGTCGAGTTCCGCTTTGCGGCGCGATACCCACTCTAGTAATCCGAACTTCGCCGCTTCGACCGCATCGATCAAGTCTGCGGCTTGGGCGATCCGCTCAAGCTCGCGAAGAGTTTCGATCGGCAGATGCAATTCGAGCTTCCACTGATTCATTTGGTCTTTTTATCACCTCTCAAGTTTCGCGTTCAAAGCAGCCAAAGCTCCGAGCACGACGCGGCTGGCGGATGTGTTAGGATTCATTTACAGACGATGGGAACTCCTACTCCGGCCGGCATAGACAAATCTGCGGGCACGATTGTCGAATACCTTGATGATGGTCGTATGCGTGCCGCCTTAGCGACGCGCGAGTACGGTAATCAGGTGATAGTCGCTGACGCCAGCGGCAACGAACGCAAAATCTCACGCGAATTGGTGCTGGTGCGGCATACCGATCGGCATCCGTCGCGCGAGCATTTGCGCGAGTCATTGCTCCAGCTGAGCGAGGAACGGCAGCGGCTCAGCGCGGAAATCGATCTCAATTTGTTGTGGGAGATCGTTCGCGAGCATCAGCGCGGCTACAGCGCGGCGGCGCTGGCTGAGATTTTTTTCGGCCGGTCCACTCCGCTCGAACATGCGGTGATGCTGGACGCCTTACTGAATGATCGACTGTACTTCGTGCGGCGGCACATGGAATTCGTGGCGCGCGACGAGGCTCAGGTTGAGCGGCTGCGGACACAATACGACAAAATCCGGTTGCGCAGTGAAAGCGGCAAGCAGAGTCGGCGATTGCTCAGCGGAATTTTATCTGATGGCCCACTGCCGTCGCGCGAAGAGGTGTCCTCACTCATTGTTGATCTAACCCGTTATCTGGAAAATCCGTTCACTCGCAATCGCGAGATTACCGGCTTGCTCGAAGCAGTAGCCGGAGAGATCACTCCGGCTGAAGCGGCTTATGAAATCCTGCTGCGGCTGGGGGCGCGTCCCCCGGGACCCCGGTTTGCGCTGATTGGCGGATTACGGACGAGCTTCAGCGAGGAAGCGGAGCGGGAAACGTCCCGCCTGACGCCGCCCGCCCGCGAAACTGCTCAGCCGCACTGGACAGTGACAGTCGATGACGAGGAGACCATCGAAATTGACGATGCTATTGCGTGCGAGGCGCTGCCCGACGGTGGTTTTCGCGCGCGAGTGCATATCGCACTGGTAGCTGATTTTGTCGTGAAGGGCGGCGCGATGGATGTTGAGGCGGCATCGCGTGGAGCTACGATCTACTTGCCCGAAACCACTATCCGGATGCTGCCTGATCCGGTCTCAACCAATTTGGCGAGCTTGCAGGCTGGAGTCGAGCGTCATGTGCTGACGACGGAGGTGCGCCTGTCGCAGTCAGGCGAGCTGCTCGACTATCGGATTTATCCTGAACAGATTCTGGTGAATGAACGTCTCACCTACGAGAAAGCGGATCAGCTGCTTACGTGCACCGAAAAGGGGCAGGACGCGGACAGCGCTGAACTGATGCGGCTTTCGAGCAATTTGGTATCCGTGCTGCGCGAGCGCCGGCGGATGGCGGGTGCACGTCTGTTTCAGCGGCGTGAGCCGAAAGTCTCTGTAATTGGTGACGAAATTGATATTCGAATTATCGATAATGCTTCGCCGGGCCGCGAGCTCGTTGCGGAACTCATGGTTTTGAGCAATTACGTCGCTGCGCGCTTTGCCGCCGAGCGGGGTGTCCCGATGATCTTTCGGGTCCAGCCAAATGCTGGGGACGAGGCGTTCGCGCAACGCGCACGGTTATCGATACATCCGGAATTTCATTCAGGAATTGGGCTCGAATGCTATGTGCAGGCAAGCTCACCGATTCGCCGATATGTTGATCTCGTGCTGCAGCGCCAACTTATCTCGATACTGCGCGATGCGGCTTCACCCGCATATAATCAGGAAGAGCTGCTAACGATTCTCGCCGCAGCTGAAGCCACCGAAGCCGAAAGCCGTGAACTAGAGCGTCGCGCCAAGCGCTACTGGACGTTGACCTATCTAAAGCGCCACGCACTTGAACAATCACTCGAAGCTACCGTGATGCGCGATGGCGCCAGTGCCGAACTCACCGCTTATGCAGTGCGCGGAGTCTTACATGGAGCGCCAAACTTGCCGGTCAACGCACAAATTGAAGTAATGATCGGACGAGTCGATCCGGTGCATGGGCATCTTAGTCTCAATTATTTGCGCACAATCGTCGCGGCGGCGGAGAAAGGCGTCGCTTGAAACGCCTTCCCCCTTCTCCCATGCCGCCGCCTCGGTTCAGCCGATTTCGCCGTTGCCGAAGCTGTCCTGCTCAAGACGCCAGCGGTCGATTGACTCGATATTGAAGCGCCAGTCACTGCCTACTTTGAAGGCTGGCAGTTGGCCACGTTTCAGTTGCCGATAAACTGTCGAGGGATGCACTTTCAAGTAATCAGAAAGTTCTTTCACGGTCATAACTTGGCTATTATCGATTCTCATCTTCTTGATTCCTCCATTCGCTGCTTTATGGCTTTTAGATGCGACTAATGGACTTCTGAGCAATCGATATGCCGAGCTCGATTGGAGCTTAACTTCCCAGTAATGGCGCATTTTAGTCTGATTGATTGATGCCACCGTCAAGATTTTGTCGAACGCGACCGTAACTGGCCGCTATCCAGACATCCGCTTGGCACTCATTATTGGGGCTTCAGCTGATCAAGAGCTGAGAGTTCTCGTCTCTGTGGAACGTCAGCGGCGCATGATTGTTGAGTGATTCCGAAACGATTGCATCTGACTCATACTGCGACACTCGATGTAGCAGAGGGCAAAAGCCACCTCCGAATCGCTCCGTGGAGTCTTTCAGCATCCGCGATCACATTCGACCAATTAGATGCTCTCGGGTCTCGTCGATCATCGATAGGATTCCGCTCTGCTCTTTCGCTCGATGAAGCAAGATTAGCCGGTGGACGCCCGCGTCGGCGAAGCGTTTCGCGGTGTCCTGATCGATTGCGCCGCGCGGGCAAACGGAGATCTCCAGACCTTCAAATTTCCGTCCGGTCTCGCGACAAGCCGATTTAAGTCCGTCAAGACACGCGGTTGTAGCCGCCAGATCGAGCGCAAAGCCGAACCATCCGCGAGCGAGTCGGGCAGTGCGGGCATAGGCCGGCTTGGTATGGCCGCCGAATACTATCTCAGGATGGGGGCGCTGGACCGGTCGCGGCATCGCATTGATACCGCCAAACGAAACGAAGCGGCCGCGATATTCAGGTTTTTCCATGTTCCATAGGGCGATCATTGCGGCAAGGAACTCCTCGGTGCGCGGACCCTTATGATCGAATGGCGCGCCGATCGCGTCGAATTCGGGTTTCAGATAGCCGATGCCGATACCGAAAATCAGACGGCCATTCGGAGAGTACGTCAACTGAGGCCAATTCTTTTGCCAGCACGACCGGATTGCGCTGTGGCAAGATTATAATGCCCGTGCCGAGTTTCACTTTCGTGGTGCAGGCGGCGACATAAGCGAGAGCCACCGCCGAGTCGATGAATGGAGTATTTGCGGGCACCGGTGAGGGAGGCGCTTGCGGCTCGGGGAGAACGATATGTTCGCCGGTCCACAAACTCTCAAAGCCTGCTGCCTCGGCCGCTCGCGCGACGCTGGCGGCGGTCGCCGGGTTCGCGCAAGGACCCATGTTGATGCCGAAAAGTCCGAATTTCATGCGCGATTAGTAACACGCGACGCAATCCAATCGCCAGTGAAACCCTCGGGCGGGGATAGCGATTTGACGATCCTGTATTGCTCTTTCATAATTCGCGCTGTTCGCGATTAGAAGATTATGAGATGTGCTCAGTGCGGCGCCGAGGCAGTTCAGGGGGCAAGTTTCTGCTCGCGATGCGGTACGCGGCTGATGGCGCCGCGCCCGGAGGCGGTGCGCGAGTATGCGCTCAGCCGGATTCGTCCATCGTGGTGGCACTTCGCACGAGAATTGGTGATTGCGATCGCATTGCTGGGCGGCGGTATCTACCTGCTGATATCGCCGCACGGTTCAGCGCTGGCAGGTGTCGGATTAGTAGCTGGTGCTGCGGCCACATTTGGCTTGGTCACGCTGGCGCGCCGCTACACAACGTGGAGCTTGACATCCGATCGACTGATCGAACGGCGCGGACTGCTGGCGAGCCGGCGCCGCGAGATGGAGCTGGCGGATGTACGCTCGATCGAGGTCGCACAATCACTGATGCAGCGAATAGTCGGCCTCGGAAATGTGATGATCGCGTCGGCGGCAAGCACCGATTTTCTGATCCGGCTGAGTAATATCCCGGACCCGGAGCGGGTAGCCGAGATGCTGCGGCAAGCGCGGCTCAAACGGCTCGCGTGAGCTCGATTCACGGTAAAATTGGTACGTGAAGGATGTAGAGGGCGGCTGATGGGGCATCCGAGTCTGCGGTACGAACGCAAGCTGTGGCGCGAAGGAATACAAGCTATCGCCGGGGTGGACGAGGCCGGCGTCGGTCCGATGGCCGGTCCGGTGGTGGCGGCAGCGGTAATTTTCGAGCAGGAAATTTTCATCCGAGGCGTTAACGATTCGAAACAGCTCCTGCCCGATCAGCGCGAGACGCTCTTTACCAAGATTCATCAACGCGCGCTGACGATCGGAGTCGGTGTCGCGAGCGTGGCAGAGGTCGATCAACTCAACATTTTTTGGGCAACGATGGCGGCGAGCGAACGAGCGTTACTCGCGCTTAGCCGCGCGCCGGATCATGTACTGGTGGATGGTCGCCGAATTCCCCAGCTTCGCTTGCCGCAGACCAAGATCGTGGGTGGAGATCGCAAGAGCTTTTGCATCGCCGCCGCATCGATCATTGCGAAGGTGACGCGTGATCGCATGATGGTCGAACTGGACGCGCAATATCCTGAGTACGGCTTCGCGAGGCATAAGGGTTACTGCACCGCGGATCATTTCGCGGCGCTCGACCGACTGGGGCCAAGCCCAGTCCATCGACGTTCATTTACGCCGGTCTGGGAAGCCGCCCAACGCCGTCTTCTGTAAGAACTCGACCACTCGAATCACATGGCGGGAGTCTTTCCAGCGACCGCGTCAGCCGATGCGAAACTGCTATTAACGACGCGCGCGCTGCGCGGTTTTGCCGACGGTGCGGTTTCGGTAATCCTGCCGAGTTATTTGGCCGCGCTTGGTTACGGATCATTCCAGATCGGCACGATCGTGTTCGGGATGTTGCTGGGATCAGCGATCCTGACGCTGTGGGTCGGGCTGGCTAACATCCATATCACGGCGCGGCGAGTGTTGCTGGGGGCGAGCGTCCTGATGCTCCTGACGGGCGTCGGATTTTATATCTTCACGGGATTCTGGCCGCTGTTTGCAGTTGCAATTGTCGGCACGCTGAACCCTTCTGCGGGCGATGTCAGTCTCTTTCTCCCAGCCGAGCAGACGGCGTTGTCTGAGACCGTGAGCACGCGCGATCTTACTTCGATCTTTGCGCTGTATAATGTGTCGGGAGCGCTGGCTGGAGCACTCGGCGCGCTCGCGAGTGGACTGCCTGCGATCGTCGCGGCGCGATTCGGATGGCAGCTGCCACGGGCGGAGCGATTCGCGTTTCTTGCTTACTCCTTAATCGCAGTTATGGCGGCAGCTTTCTATGCTCGACTGCAAAAAACTGAGCCTTTGAAGCGCAGTGCAGGACAAGGCTCCGCACTGACCACGTCGCGTGGCATCGTGATCAAGCTTTCGGCGCTGTTCAGTATCGATGCTTTCGGCGGGGGTTTTGTCGTGCAGTCATTGCTCGCACTCTGGCTCTTCCACCGATTCGGTATGAAAGTCGGGACGGCAGGAACGTTCTTTTTTGCAGCCGGATTGCTCGGCGCTTTGTCGCAGTTGATTTCTCCATTGGTCGCTGCGCGGATTGGCCGGATTCGGACGATGGCGTATACCCATATCCCGGCGAACTCATTTCTGATTCTCGCCGCGCTGATGCCGGGTCCGAAGTCAGCTATCGCATGCCTCCTAATCCGCTCGTCGATGTCGCAAATGGATGTGCCCGCGCGACAATCGTATGTGATGGCGGTGGTACCGCCCGAGGAACGTGCGGCCGCGGCGAGCGTTACGAACGTGCCACGGAGTCTAGCGAGCGCTTTCGCGCCTTTGCCGTCGGGCGCGCTGCTCGAAGTATCAAACTTCGGCTGGCCATTGATCTGCGCCGGCGGACTGAAGCTGCTCTATGATCTTCTCCTGCTTGCTCAATTTAAGTCGGCGTTGCCGCTCGATGAGAGGGAGGATCGAGAAGATGGATGAGGACGTAATTGTGGCGGCCAATAGCAGCGTGATCGGCCGCCGTCAGTTATTGCGGGAAATCGGTATTGCAGGAACAGCTCTACTGGGCTGGAAGGGCGCGCTGTTCGCCGCAGCCCCGAAAGAAACCGGACTTGCCTTCGAAGGCCTGCTAAAAGGGCAATCGGGATTCCATCCGCGACAGCTTGCGCCACTGCCTCACAACGAGATCCCGGGTTTCCTGTCGCGTTCCCAGCTGGCGCAGAACTACGCTGCATATCGGACGGCGTTCGTTGATCTGATCGCGACCGAGCAGGCGTTGGCTGTCGCGTCACGTAGCGCATCGGCCGCGCAATCGTATGCCGCATTGCGTAAACGGCAGTTGATTGCAGCGAACTCGACCTTGCTGCATGAATTTTATTTTCGCAATCTCTCCCCGACGCTGCCCGCATCGCCCTCGCGGTACGTGCTCGCAAATATCCATGAGCACATGGGCTCGCTCGATGATTGGCGCGAGGATTTCCTAGCCTGCGCACGAGCCGCCGAAGAATGGGCGATATTAGTCTATGACCCTTACGACGATCGTTGGCATAACGTCGCGGCGGACGCGCAAAGCGCCGGCGGGTGGGCAGGCGCGAATCCGCTGGTGGTGTGCGACGTGGCGGAGCATGCATGGGCAACTGACTATGCTCATCGCGAGAGCTACATAGAGCGGTTTCTCGATCATTTGGACTGGTCAGTTGTAGCCGCGCGTTATCGATCAGTCGATCGCCAATAAGCAAATAATGGCCTGAATTGGTTTCGCAAGAAATGACCACCACCTTACGCCATTGTGCTGATTGCGTTAGTGTTTAGGTGAGGTTGTTGAGCGCTAAAGGCGCTGGAGGGTTGGATGGCCCTGGAACGCGACAAGCATGTAGCCGAGCGCGCGTTGCTTACAATGGACGAAGCGACGCTGCTCGATCTGTATCGGCGGATGGTGCTCATTCGCCGTTTCGAAGAAAAAACCGCTGAAATGTATTCGCGCGGCAAGATCACCGGATTCTGCCATCTGTATGCCGGTGAGGAAGCCGTCGCGGTCGGCGCAATTTCGGCGCTTTATGATAAGGATTACGTGGTCTCGACCTACCGCGAACATGGACATTGTCTCGCCAAGGGCGCGTCGCCGCGCGCTGTGATGGCGGAGTTGTTTGGTAAATCCACCGGTTTATCACGCGGCCATGGCGGATCGATGCATCTGTTCGATCCGAATCTGCGCTTCATGGGCGGCTACGCGATTGTCGGCGGCGGATTGCCGATCGCGGCGGGCCTCGGGCTTTCGATTAGCTACAAGGAAGATCAGGAAGTGGTCTGCTGCTTTTTCGGTGATGGCGCGTTGCCGCAAGGCGCATTTCACGAATCGCTGAATATGGCATCGCTCTGGAAGCTGCCGGTCGTGTTCATCTGTGAGAATAATTTTTATGGGATGGGCACGATGGTCCAGAATGCCATCTGCCAGGAAGAGCTGTATCGCTTTGCCGAGCCTTACAAGATGCCGGGCGTACGCGTGGATGGAATGAATGTGCTGGACGTGTATGGCGCGGCGACTGAGGCGGCAGCACGCGCGCGCGAAGGCGACGGCCCGTCACTGATTGAGGCGGTAACGTATCGCTTTCGCGGACATTCGATGTCCGATCCGGCGGAGTATCGATCGCGGCGTGAGGAACGGATCTGGGCTGAACGCGATCCGATCAAAAATCTACGACGCAAACTGCTCCATGAAAACCGCCTTTCCGAGGCGAAGCTGACTGAGACCGAGCAGGAGGTTGCTGCGGTGATCGATGATGCGGTGAAGTTTGCCGAGGAGAGTCCGGAACCGACCCTCGATACACTGGGCAAGTATGTTTACGCCGAAGAAAGCGAGGCCTCATAAATGGCGCAAATTACTTATCGCGAAGCGCTCAATCAGGCCTTGCGCGAAGAGCTGGATCGCGACGAGCGCGTTTTCGTCATGGGCGAAGAGGTCGGCTATTTCGGCGGCGCATTCAAAGTTACTGATGGGTTGCTGGCCGTCTATGGCGAAAAGCGGATCCGCGATACGCCTATTTCGGAACTGACGATCGTCGGGGCGGGGGTCGGCGCGGCGATGGGCGGATTGAAGCCGGTCGTCGAGTTGATGACGATCAATTTCGGGCTGCTCGCGATCGATCAGATCGTCAATAGCGCAGCGAAAATCCATTATATGTTCGGTGGCAATGCAAAGGTGCCGATGGTGATTCGCGCGCCGCAAGGTGCGGGACATCAGCTTGGCGCGCAGCATAGTCAGAGTCTCGAAGCCTATTTCCTGCATTGTCCGGGCTTGCGGGTCGTAATTCCGGCGACCCCGGCTGACGCCAAGGGTCTGCTCAAGAGCTGCATCCGGCAGGATGACCCAGTGATGTTTCTCGAGCACGAATCGCTCTATGGAGTTAAAGGCGAAGTGCCCGATGGCGAGCATCTGGTGCCGCTCGGCAAGGCTAACCTCATGCGCGAAGGCAAAGATGTTACGCTGATTTCTTATTCGAAGTGCGTCTATGACGCGATGGCTGCGGCGGAGGCGCTGGAAAACGAAGGTATTGATGCGGAAGTGATCGATCTGCGCACGCTCAATCCGCTCGATCTCAATACGATGGTCACGTCAGTAAAAAAAACCGGCAAAGCCGTCGTGATCTATGAGGGTTGGCGCACGGGCGGCGCGGGCGCTGAAATTGCCGCGCAACTTTACGAAGCCGCATTTGATCATCTGGATGCACCGATTGAGCGGATTGCGACGCTGGATACGCCGATGCCATATAACGCGCGACTGGAGAAAGCGGCGCTGCCAAGCGCTGCCGAAATCGTTAAGGTGACGGAACGCCTGCTGTGATGGAGAAGGGACCGTTTCGATGAGCAATGAGATCACGATGCCCAAGCTTTCCGACACGATGGAGGAAGGCAAAATAATCCGTTGGCTGAAGCATCCGGGCGATCAGGTCCATCATGGCGACGCTTTGGCCGAAGTCGAGACCGATAAGGCGGACATGGTGATGGAGTCTTTCGACGACGGTATTTTAGAAGAGCTTCGCCTGAAAGAGGGCGAGTCGGCGCCGGTCGGCGCAACCATCGCGGTATTGCGCGGCACTGGCGAAAAAGCCACTAAGACAGCACCTGAGGCGATGGCCGAAGTCTCGGATGAGGCTGAGGATTTAGCCGAAGTGACTTCCGGCGGCACGTCGAAAGAGGCCGAAGCAGAAGCGGCGGTCACGACGCGCGCACCTGAACGTGTAACGCCCTTGCGCCCGGCACGCCGTCGCAAAAGCAACGGCGGCGCCCAGACGGTTGACACGCGGGCTGAACAATCCTCTGCGCCACCAGCGCCGGAGCGGGATTCCGCTATCGAAGATACGAACGCAGACGAGAATGGCGCGGCTTTCCCCATGTCTCGGGAATTCCATCCCGCTCTGAGTGCGCATCCCTCGGCCACGCCGACCGCGATCGTAGCGCCACCGGCACTGACGGAAGCTCCGAAGACAGCTGACGCAAACCTGCCGAAGCCACACGATGGGAAGCTGCGGGCCTCGCCGCTCGCCCGCCGCGCCGCCGAAGAGGCGGGCATTGATCTGGCGCAGGTACACGGCACCGGCCCGGAGGGACGGGTCACCAAGCGCGACATCGACAATTTTATACGTGAGCAACAGCTCTTCCGTTTTCGCCGGCTGGTCGCGCCGCGCGAGGGTTTGCCCGGCACGCGCGAAGAACTCTCGAAGATGCGTCGTACGATCGCGCAGCGCATGGCGCAGTCCAAGCGCGAAATTCCGCACTTCTATGTAACTGTCGAAGTGGATATGGAGGAAGTCGGTCAGGCTTAAGAAGTCGTTTGAGGTGACAGAACTTTTCGAACAGAGCATCACTTATAACGATATCATCGTGAAGGCTACCGCGCTGGCGCTGAGTCGTTACACGCGGATGAACGCGAGCTATCAAGACGACGGAATCGTCATCTATCCAAATATCAATATCGGAATGGCGGTTGCGGTCGAAGACGGACTAATCGTGCCGGTGATCCACAATTGCGAGCGCTTGTCGTTGCCCGAGATTTCCGAGGCAGCGCGGCGGTTGGTAGGCAAAGCGGCGCGCGGCGGCTTCAACGGCGACGACCTCTCAGGTGCGACCTTCACGATCTCCAATATGGGCATGCTGGGCGTGGAGCACTTCGCCGCGGTAATCGTGCCGCCACAAGCCGGCATCCTCGCGGTTAGCGCGGTCAAGGATAAACCGGTTGTGCGCAACAATCAGGTGGTCGTGGGCAAGACGATGATGCTGACTGTCGCCTGTGATCATCGGATAATCGACGGGGTAATCGGCGCGCGTTTCGTGAACGAAATCAAGCGTTTTCTCGAAAATCCGGCAAGTCTATTAGTTTAAGAATCAACGAGCTCACGGCTCGAATGAGGTAAGTTTTGCCTACTCAACGTTACGATCTGGCGGTGATCGGGTCTGGCCGGGCGGCTATGTCGCCGCGATCCGCGCGAGCCAGCTCAAGATGCGCGTGGCGGTGGTCGAGCGCGATCTGCCGGGCGGCGTCTGCCTGAACTGGGGTTGTATCCCGTCGCAAGTCGCTGCTCAATTCGGCCGAGACGATCGAGTCGATTCGCGGCGCCGCGCAATGAACATGGGATCGAGGTCGGCGACGTACGCGTGGATTTCAAGCGCGTGATCGCGCGCAGCCGCGAGGCTGCCGATAAGCTCTCGAAGGGCGTGCGCTTCCTGCTGCGCAAGAACAAGATCGATTATATCGAGGCGCAGGGCGCGATTGCCGGACCGCATACGGTTGCGCTTGCGCCGGTCGCCGGAAAACCGCGCCCGTCCGCCGAAGCGATCGAAGCCGAGCGGATTCTGATCGCGACCGGCTCGGGTGAGCGGCTGTTTCCCGGGATGAGCGTGGGTGATGGCGCGATGACCAGCCGCGAGGCGCTGATCTACGATCATGTGCCGAAAAGTATTGTAATTATCGGCGCAGGCGCGATTGGACTGGAGTTCGGTTACTTCTATCAGGCGTTCGGCGCGAAACTGACGATCATCGAGCTGGAAAAGCAGATGCTTCCCGGCTTTGATGCGGAGATCGCCGAAGAATTGCGCAAAGCCTTCGAAAAACGCGGCGTCAACCGTGATGCTCGGTCACGGCTACAAGTCGATGGCGCGCAAAAATAACGGATGGACGGTTGCGCTCGATGCGAATGGCGCAGCCAAGACGGTAGAGGCCGAGGCGGTGCTGATAGCGGTTGGACGCGCACCGCTAAGCCGCGAGCTGGGACTGGATAAGGTCGGTATCGCGACCGATCGCGCCGGCTATATCAAAATCGACGACTCGTTCCGCACCAGTCTGCCCGAGTATCTACGCGATCGGCGATGTCGCGCGATCCGCCGCTGCTGGCGCATAAGGCGTCGGCCGAAGGGATCGCCGCAGTCGAGATCATGGCGGGAGTGCGCGAGCCCGGCTTCGATCTACTTTCGATTCCCGGATGTATCTACTGCGAGCCGGAGGTCGCGACAGTGGGTCTCAGTGAAGCGCAGGCCAAGGCGCAAGGTATCGAAGTCAAAGTCGGCAAGATGCCATTTCGCGCTAATGGCAAAGCCGTGGCGGTCAACCAGACAGAGGGTTTCGTTAAGATCGTCGCGAGCAAGCAATACAGCGAGGTGCTCGGCTGCCAGATTATCGGGCATCATGCGACCGATTTGATCTCCGAAGTCGTACTGGGCAAGACGCTTGAAACAACAACCGCCGAGCTTGGCCGCAGCATCCATCCGCATCCCACGTTGTCGGAAGCGATCATGGAAGCCGCGCTCGCCGCCGAGGGCGAGGCAATCAACTTCTGACGATTCGAGCATCGATGGACAGTGCTTCAGCAAACCGCGGGATCATCTCTGGAAAATCGTTCGATCGTGATCCGAGTCGAACGAGAGTCGAACGTGTTCTTGAAGTCGCGCGGCTCGGCCAGATTGATTACGCAGACGCGTTGAACTTGCAACACGCGCTGTTGACAGCGCGCTTGCGCGACGAGATTGCCGATACGCTCCTGCTGCTCGAACATCCACACGTCTTCACCTTAGGGCGTGGCGCGGACGAGCGATTTCTGCTGAATCCCTCGCCTGACGTTCAGGTGCATCGTGTGTCGCGGGGCGGGCAAGTGACTTACCATGGTCCCGGACAACTAATCGGCTATCCGATCCTCAAGCTGGAGGGTGCAGATCGCGACGTACATCCGTTATTTGCGCAAGCTCGAAGAGGTTATTATCGAGGCGCTCGGTGAATATGGAATCCAATCGGGCCGGCGCGATGGCCTGACCGGCGTGTGGGTTGGCTGGTGAGAAGATCGCTTCGATCGGCGTCGGCATACGCCGCTGGACGACCTTGCATGGCTTCGCGATCAACGTCACGACTGATCTTAGCTATTTCGACCGGATCGTGCCCGTGCGGGATTGCGGGCTGCCGGATGACCTCGATAGCGAAGCTTGGAAGAGCCGAGCAACCAATGTCCGCCTTTACTGACCTTGTCGAGCGAACGTTTGCGCAACTCTTCGACTACTCGGAAACCAGACCAATCGATCCCGAAAAAATATCGAATCTCGCGAGCAAGATGAATGGCGAGCATTCCAGTGCCCGCGTTGTCATGATCGAGCGGAAACATCCCGAGTGGATTAAAGTGCGGGCCCCCACTTCGCCCGAGTACTTTCGTACGCGTGCGATGCTGGCCGAGCTCAAGCTCCATACGGTTTGTCAGGAAGCGTGCTGCCCGAATATCGGGGAATGCTTCGGACATCGTACGGCGACTTTCATGCTGATGGGCGACGTTTGCACGCGCAATTGTCCCTATTGTGCGGTCGCTCATGGCCAAGTCAGGCCGCTCGATCCGGATGAGCCGCGGCGCATCGCCGAAGCGGTAGCGCGCCTCGGTCTGCAACATGTGGTAGTAACCTCGGTTGATCGCGACGATCTTCCCGATGGCGGCGCGGGCATTTCGCCGCGACTGCGCACGCGATCCGTTCGGCTTCGCCCGCCTCGCGCATCGAAGTGTTAGTGCCGGATTTCAAAGGGTCGAAGGCCAGCGTCGAAGCCCTCGTCGCTGCGCCGGTCGATATCTACAACCACAATATCGAGACCGTGCCGAGTCTCTATCGGAAGTGCCGTCCCGGCGGCCGCTATGAAGTATCGCTCCGGGTGCTTACTGATGCGAAATATTTGGCGCGAGCGCATAATCGCGAGGTTTTGACCAAAGCCGGCGTGATGCTCGGCTTGGGCGAGGAGCGTGACGAGTTACTCCGGGTGTTCGAGGATTTACGCTCGGTTGGCTGCGATATCCTTACACTGGGACAATATTTGCGGCCATCGCAGGATCACTTGCCAGTGGTGCGCTATGTTCCGCCCAATGAGTTCGCCGAATTGAGGGAGCAGGCTCTGGCATTAGGTTTTCGCCACGTCGAGTCAGGCCCGCTGGTGCGCAGTTCATATCACGCTTGGGAACACGTCAACTGATTAAATTTCAATCGCCCTCTCTTAATTCCGGATTCTAATTTAACCGCAGAGTTGAAAGCGCTTTGCTGGTTGCGAATTCTTCCTCACTCGGCAAGTCAGTATTACGTAGTCTAGTGTAGGTTTCGAATAATTTTCCGAACAGCAATCGTCACGAACACACAATACCAGTTACGTTTTGCGTCATGATGATGTCAAAAGTTGTAATTGCACGCGGTACTCACACAACCGAATCGATGGCACGATCGTTGTAGCGCAATCGGTGCTGCCGCCCACAAAGCGCGCCAAATTCCCATTTCTCCACGGAGAGACCGATGGCGGACCAATTCGATCAAGTAAAGAACGAGGATTTTCCCCATCAGCAGCCGAGCGGTAATGGGGATGCACCGGCAGTTATGCCCTCGCGACAAAATGATCTCCATTCTGAGACTCGCGCGAGAAAAGCAAACCAAACCTTTTCCGAGTTGATTGCCGGCATGGATTCAGAGCAAATCACACAAGGCTTGGGATGGTTCAGCATCGGTTTGGGGATTGTTGAGATGCTTGCTCCTCGCACTTTATCGCGAATGATTGGGGTCCGTTACCATCCGGTGTTTATGCGAGTTTTCGGCGCACGCGAAGCCACTGCCGGAATTGGAATTCTGACTCATCCAAATCAGCCCGCCGGATGGCTATGGGCTCGAGTAGCCGGCGATGTTCTGGATCTCGCGTCACTGGGGTGGGCTTTCAATACCGATCGGCGCGGGACGGCGAAGCGGATTGCTGCGGTAGCGGCTGTGGCCGGAGTAACCGCTCTGGATGTCATGTGCGCTCAGGGTTATACCAAGGTTGCGACCGACACTGGTTTCGAAAGTTCCGTCACTATTGGTAAATCGCCTAGGGAACTTTATGACCTCTGGCGCGAGCCGCAGATAATGTCGCAGGTGATGGGTAATTTCGCAGAAGTAAGAAAAATCGACGAAGAGCACATGCATTGGGTTATCCCCGGCTTTATGGGGAGCGTGTATGAATTTGATGCCAAATCAGTGGAACAGCGTCCGGGCGAATTAATACGCTGGAAATCGATTAGCGGCGCAGTCCCCCCAAATGGAGGGGAGGTTTTGTTCCGCCCTGCTCCGGGCGATCGCGGAACTGAGGTTACGTTACGCTTCAAATTAGAGAGTTCCGCAAACATATTACATCAGGCGGCATTCACCTTGATTCCCTCAATTCCGAAAACAGCGCTCTGGAAAGCGCTGATGCGGTTCAAGTCTCTGGCGGAGACTGGCGAACTTCCGTCCCTGAAGAACAATCCCTCAGCGCGCCGCAGTGCAGCCTGAATCCGGGGAGAGCAATAGGAGCACTTTGCTGGTACGATGCGAATGACCTTCGAGTAGCTGCTGTTCCCGATTCGAATGTTGTGAGTCTGTACGATTGCGGACGGGAAACTTCTTATCTTCGCGACGAAGCGATTTTCGCTCCAGGAATTGCCGCGGCATGAGATATTCAAGCACAAAGCAAAGGGCCGTGTATGAATACTGGCGGGAACACTGATAGCTGCTGTCATTGATGCGCTAGTACAGGTGGTCAATTTCGATACTGGCGGTCGAAATACCGCGATCCAACTTACGCGCGTACTGAAGCTTGACTTGCGCGCGAGAAGGCTGAGAATGGGCCTATACCATTCTGATGAGCTGGCGCATTCAAGTATCAATTGTCGCGATACTCGCACTTCTCATAAACAGCGTTGGCCTGTGTGCCGCCAGCGGGTCCAATTGCTCCAGGCAGTCCTGCCCCGCTCAAGAGCAACAGGGGACCTGTCCCCTTCATCGGCAGCATCAGTATCCGCCCGCAGGTCATGACTGCTGTCAAACGGCGGAATGCAGCAGCCCTGCGGAGTTCCGTGCCAAGCCGGAGTCACATACGGCAAATCACGTCTTTTTGCCGCTGTGCTCCACGATCCGTGCGCCGCTGCTTGGTCTGACCAACGCGGCAGCCAGACAGACGCAGCTCGCGGAAGCGCATTCACCGCCTTGGCCTGTTCCCGTTTTTATCGCGATTCATTCTCTCCTGCTCTGAACCTCTGATCCAGAAATCCTGTTTCCTTCGGGCGGTCACTTATGTCTCCGCTTCGGGGAGAGATCTGGAATGAGCCAAGGCCCGCGCCTTGGTGTTTGATTGGAGGTTCATCCGATGTCATCTCAGATTCGCGACGGCCAGTTCGGGCCAGCGCAGCGCGGCAGGACAAATCCGCGCGGCATCACGCGGCGACGCTTCGTTCAAGGACTTGCCGCGAGCGGAGTGATTGCTGGCCTAGGAGCGTGGCAGTGGCCATCGTTCGCTGCGCAGGATGCTGCAGGCCCGCCGATCCTCTCCGGAAATTTCTTCAACCTGACGATCGAACAAGTGCCGGTTAACTATACCGGACAGCGCTCGTACGCCACCGCCGTTAATGGACTGGTTCCCGGGCCGACGCTGCGCTGGCGTGAAGGCGACATGGTAACGCTCGCGGTGACTAACCGGCTGAAAGAGACCACTTCGATCCATTGGCATGGAATCCGAGCGCCGTCGGATATGGATGGCGTTCCAGGCCTGAGTTTCCCGGGAATCGCTCCCGGCGAGACGTTTGTCTATCGCTTTCCGGTGCGCCAAAGCGGGACCTACTGGTATCACAGTCACAGCCGCTTTCAGGAACAGACCGGCCAGTACGGCGCGCTGATCATCGAGCCGCAGGACCCGCATCCGATCGAGTACGACCGCGAATACGTCGTGGTGCTTTCCGACTGGACCGATATGAACCCGGAGGTGCTCTTCAGCAATCTCAAGCAGCAGAGCGACTACTTCAATTTTCATCAGCGGACGGTCGGATCGTTCGCCTCGGATGTTCACAATAAGGGGCTCGGACCGACGGTTTCGGACCGCCTTGCGTGGGGGCGGATGAATATGAATCCACGCGACATCCTCGACGTGAGCGGCGCGACCTATACCTATCTGATCAATGGGCAGCCGCCGGCGCGCAACTGGACTGGCTTGTTTCGCCCGCACGAGCGCGTTCGTCTGCGCTTCATCAATGCGTCCTCGATGAGCATCTTCGATGTGCGTATTCCCGGCCTGCCGATGGCGATCGTGCAGACCGACGGCAACGACGTTGAGCCGGTCGAGGTCGATGAGTTTCGGATTTCGGTCGCCGAAACATACGACGCGATCGTGCAGCCGCGCGATGCACGCGCCTATACGATCTTTGTGCAGGCTGAGGACCGCACCGGCTACGCGCGCGGGACACTCGCACCGGCTTACGGGATGAGCGCGGAAATCCCCTCGATGGACCCGCTGCCTCAGCGCACCATGACGGACATGGGAATGAAGATGTCCGGCATGGGAATGGAGAACATGTCCGGTATGCAAGGCATGGCCAAGGCCTCCGGCAAGAGCTCAGACGATCAGATGGCCGGCATGAATATGGGCGGAATGCCGGGCATGAGCATTACACCGGATAAGCGGGACATCACGCCCGCGGTACGCGCTCAAATGACTGGTGAGAATGCCCCGGGACAGCCGGGACCGCGCACCAGCGCCGAAGTCGTCGGGCCGGATATGGGCGATATGAAGGCGCCACTTTCCGAGAATGTGAAACTTCGGCCCGGTCCGCAAGTCGATAATGTCGCGGAAGCGCCTACCAATCGGTTAGCAAGCGCCGGCGAGGGCTTTCCACCGGGACGCCGGGTGCTGGCCTATTCTGATTTACGCGCCGTTTATCGCGGCACTGATCCGCGCCCGCCGAGTCGCGAGATCGAGCTGCATCTGACGGGCAACATGGAGCGTTTCATCTGGGGTTTCGACGGGAAAAATTCACCGATGCGGAACCCATCCGGCTCAAACTCGGCGAACGCGTGCGCATAATCCTGGTCAACGATTCGATGATGGAGCATCCGATCCATCTGCATGGCCTCTGGAGCGAACTGGAAAACGGCAACGGGGGATTCCGGCCCTACAAGCACACCATCAACGTCAAACCGGGCGAGCGGCTGAGCTATCTGGTTAGCGCGGATACCCCTGGTCAATGGGCCTACCATTGCCATCTGCTCTACCACATGGAGGCCGGCATGTTTCGCGCCGTGATTGTGTCATGAATGCCGCTGCCCAACTTTGCTATCGGCGTTCTTGGCAAATCGCCTTGTTATTGGCTGCGTTGGCGATCAGCAGCGGCCCGCTCGCAAACGCACAACCGATCAGTCCCGGGACGCCGGTTTATACTCAGTACGGCGAGCCTCCGGTGGAAGACAACTCCATTTTCTATCATGCCCTTTTCGACGAACTCGAAGGCCGCACTAATGGAACCGAAACCGAGTTTCGCTGGGACGGCGAGGCGTGGGCCGGCACCGACATGAATCGGTTGTGGCTCAAGTCAGAAGGGTTCGTCGAACGCGGCAAGGCGACCGACGGCGACACCGAGGCGCTGTATGATCGTCCGATCCCGCACTTCAAGTACTTCGATGTGCAAGCCGGAGTACGTTACGACCTCGATTCGAATCGCGGGCGGACCTGGGGCGCGCTGGGGGTTGAAGGGCTGGCGCCCTATTGGTTTCAATTCGAGCCGACTTTTTACTTCAGCAACGATCGCGTCGCCGGCAAGATTTTCGGTTCCTATGATTTGCTAATCACGAATCGATTGATCGCGCAGCCCGAAGTCGAGATTAATTTCTACAGCAAACGTGATACGCCTCGCGGGATCGGCGCGGGCTTATCCGATATCGATACCGGCTTGCGCATCCGTTATGAGATCACCCGGAAGTTCGCGCCGTATATCGGCGTCGCTTATACCGGCACGTTCGGGGACACCGCCACCTTCACCCGTCTGGAAGGCGGCAGCCCCAACGATCCGCGCGCCATTTTTGGCATCCGCCTCTGGTATTAGGAGGCGGCAGTGCGCAATTTCATTACAGGGGTACTCGCTTTAATACTATTCGCCGTGATCATTGGCGCGATCATCTGGCTGATAGTGATGCCGCGATTGGACTTCGGGCGCTCGATCAATCCACCGGGGAACAATCGAGCAAAAGTTGGCGCAGAATGTTCTCGGCCGGTGGATTCGTCGTAACGTGGGCTCCAGGCCCAATCCTCTGTGATGCGCCCATTAGAGAGAATCTAATGGCGGCGCGAACTGAGTACGAAGCGCATTGCGCGATTTGTCATGGCCTCGATGGCAGCGGACGTAATCAATTGGAGGCGGACTTTGCTCCGCCAGTCGCGAAGTTGACCGGTGGAGTCCAGCAACTCTCAGATGCCGAGATGTATTTCATCATCGCTAAAGGTATCCGCAACACCGCGATGCCGTCGTTCGGAAAGAATCATTCACCTGACGATATGTGGCGCGCCGTACTGTGGGTCCGCCACCTGGCGCATCTGACGCCGCCAGAACGAGCGGCTATCGAAACACAGATGAAGGCCAAAATCAGCCAGCACGAGAGCACGATGTCGCACTGACGCAAGCGACGGCGATATCGATTGTCCGATCCCGCACTTCACACCTCGCGGGATCGGCGCGGGCTTATCAGACATCAACTTGCTCCTGATGAGCAGGTAGGATTAGAGATGAAGCTCAGCAGATTTAGCCGTCGATGGGAATGGAAGCGTTGAGCTGCAACAGGAGTTGATGCCGGATGGGAATAGCGGAGGGCAAGCGCGCCCTGATTGTTGGAGTCGCGAACGACAAAAGTCTCGCGTGGGCGATCGCGCAGGAACTCAAAGCGCAGGGCGCCGAAATCGCGCTGACCTATCAGGGCGAGATACTGGAGAAACGAGTGCGGCCGCTGGCTGAGCAAATTGACGCGCGAATCGTCGGGGAACTCGATGTCACCAGTGACGCGCAAATTGAATCGACCTTTTCCAATCTGAAGGGACTCTGGGGCGGGCTCGATATGATGGTGCATGCGATTGCTTTTGCCGATCGCGAAGACCTGCGTGATCGCTTCCTCAATGTTAATCGAACGAACTTTGCTCGTGCGATGGAAATCAGCGCCTACTCACTCGTCGCGATGGCGCGGGCAGCGGAACCTCTGATGGAGTCTCGCGGCGGCGGCTCGATCGTCACCCTCACCTACCTTGGCGCGGTGCGGGCGATTCCGAATTACAACGTTATGGGCGTGGCCAAAGCTGCGCTCGAAGCCTGCGTGCGGTATCTTGCGCTCGATCTCGGTCCGAAAAATATCCGCGTCAACGCGCTCAGCGCGGCGCCGGCACGAACGTTGGCTTCGTCCGCGATCCGCGATTACCATTCGATGGCGCATGAGGTCGAACAACGTTCGCCGCTGAAGCGCGCGATGAAGCCAGAGGAAGCCGGCAGGATGGCGACCGCCCTGCTCAGTGATATGGCGGGCGGCGTCACCGGCCAAACGGTTTATGTCGATATGGGTTACAGTATTGTCGGTGCGTGATCCATTGAACTGCCGATGGGAACATAGTCGCCGTGCTTGATAGGAGGAGATCCTGCGATGGCTATCATTCCAGTCCCGCAACTTTCCGATAATTACGCTTATCTGGTCGTCGATGACGCCAGCAAAGAATGCGGTGTAGTCGATTGCGCGGAAGCCGACAAAGTGCTCGCGGCAGTCAAGCAGACATGGTCTCAAGCTGGTCGCGGTGTTGCCAACTCACTATCACTTCGATCATGTCGGGGGGAATGAAGATATTGTCCGCGCAGTTCCCGGACTTCGCGTGTACGGCGCTCGCGGCGAGAACGGCCGTATCCCTGCTCAGACCAACGAGGTTGATGATGGCAGTACAGTCGAGATCGGGACCTCAAGGGACGCGTGATCGGAATCCCGGCGCATACTAATGGGCATGTCGCATACTATTTTCCGCAGCTCAATGCGGTTTTCACCGGCGACACACTGTTCATTGCCGGATGCGGCCGGGTCTTCGAAGGCAAGGCGCAAACGATGGTCGATTCGCTTGGCCAAACTCGCCACTCTGCCCGATTCGACACGCAGGTCTATTGCGGACACGAATATACAGAAAAGAATCTGCGCTTCGCGTTAACTCTTGAGCCAAGCAATCAGGCGCTCAAATCGAAGCATGATTGGGCGGTGAAGGCGCGCGCCGCAGGCAAGTACACGATTCCCTCGACGATCGGCGAGGAGAAACAGATTCAATCCATTCCTGCGCACCGATAACGATGAATTGCGCGCTAATCTAAAGAAAATCGATCCGTCACTCGCCAATGATCGCGTCGCGATTTTCGCCAAGGCCCGCGAACTCAAGGATCGCTTCTAGCAAGTCGGTAGTCACACGATGAGCAAGACCTATCAATCTCTCGATGACACGCTGGTTCGCTTTATCAAGAAACAGCACATGTTCTTTGTCGCGACCGCGCCACTCGATCGTGATGGTCACGTCAATTTGTCGCCGAAGGGGCTCGATACCTTCAGGATTATTGACCCGAACACCGTCGCGTATCTTGATCTGACCGGCAGCGGAGTCGAAACCATTGCACATGTGCGCGAGAACCGCCGTATCACGCTGATGTTCTGTGCGTTCAAAGGTCCGCCGAAAATCCTTCGCTTGTATGGCCGGGGCGAGGCGGTCGAATCGGGCGACAGCCGCTTTGAGGAATTACTGCCGCGGTTCCCAGACCTCGTCGGAACGCGAGCAATCGTGATCGTATCACTGGATCGGATTGCCGATTCCTGTGGTTACGCGATTCCAATGTTCGAATATATGGGTGAGCGCACGCAACTCTTGGAATGGGGCGAGCATCGAGGCCCGGACGGACTCGTCGAGTATCGCCAGTCGCATAACCACGTGAGCATCGACGGACTTGGCGGGCTCAAGTCAGTGCATTTGGCCGACGACTGAGTATCGGCGCGCTTTGCGGGGTGATCTGCAAGGGATGCCGGAATTACCCATCGATCATCTCGAATCCCTCGCCTTCGTTAGTTGCCAGCTCAGATGCGCCTTCACGGTCGGCCATTCGGTCGCAATAATACTGTAAACACAGGTATCGCGGAGTGTGCCATTCGCCGCGAGTTGATGGCTGCGGAGGATGCCGTCGAGTTTCGCGCCCAAACGCTCAATCGCACGCCGGCTCTGATGATTGAAGAAGTGCGTTCTGAACTCGACCGCGATGCAATTCAGCGTCTCGAAAGCATGCCCGAGCAGTAGCAATTTGGCTTGCGTGTTGAAGCCGGTCCGCTGGACTTGCTTGCGATACCAGGTCCCACCGATCTCCAGACGGCGATTGATCGCATCAACGTTCAAATAGTTGGTCATGCCCACGGCCTTGCCGGTCGCGTTATCGATGGTCGCGAAGGGCAATATCGCTCCGGCCGTTTGCTGCTCGAGCCGCTGCTCGATTACCGACCTCATCGTCTCCGGCGCAGGAATAGAGGTGTACCACAGCTTGAACAGATCGCCGTCCTGAACCGCCTCGATCAGCTCTTCGCAATGCCGCAGTTCGAGCGGTACGAGAGTGACAATTGGGCTAGGTAAAGTTATTGGTTCAAGCCATGACATCATTCGTTTCTCCAGTCTATTCAGAGTTACCACTCGTTCAATCGAGGCGTCAGTCTAGCTTGACAGGAATCAGCTAACGGAAGTACGTTGTAGGGTCTAAAAAAATGCCCATTCGGGTTTGGAGGAATCTCTAACATGAATCGCGATTTCGAATTTAAGCAGCTGTTGCGCGCCTACCGCGCCGGAATTATCACTGAAGCAACCTTCGAATCCGAAATGGCCGCGCTTGAACATGGCAGCGCCAATGGTAATGGCGGGCGTGGTTTTCAGGCCCTAGGGAAAACCTATAGCAGCGAGCGCGAGGCAGTTGTGGCAATGCTCGATCGGTTCCGGGCGGGCGAGTCCAACGGCGAAGCGGCTTTCCGCGGATGGGAAAAGCACATTTCCACCGATTGTATCCGCAGCGGCGTCAGGATGATCTCCGAGCGCGAGGCGTATCATGCGCGGATTTTTGAGCGCCGCTTGAAGGATCTCGGCGCTGAGTGCAAAGCGCCGATCTCGGAGGCCAGTCGCAAGATCACTGAGACGCTGAGCGACCCGGCAACGACCGATAACCAGAAGTTGCTCTATATCGCTAATCTGACTTCTGATCCCGAGGCATTCTTTAAGCCGGTTCTCGAGTTCGCCGAGAATTTGAAAGACGACCTCGAAACCAAGGAACTGTTCAAGCTCTATGTGCAAGATGAGCTCTCGAGCGCAAAATGGTTGATGTATGCATGTGAAGCGCTGAACGGACCGGCTCCGGCAGCTTCGGCACAAATGGAAAACTGTTCAGCCGAATCGCTTCTGTAGTCCAAACTGACGAGTAAGCAATTGTGAGCGGGGCGGGAACGTCCCGTTTTTATTTCTTCTGCTGCTTGAGCGCCTTGTGCGACCCCCGGCATTACCTTCGGGAAACCCCTGCCCTCAAGCTTGTCCTTGGTATGCGTGCCGAGCCCCTGCACCATGTAATGCGAATGCGCATTGCGGATCGAATCGCTGAAGCCCATCCGATCCTGTGCCGAATTGATTGCCCACTTGAGCATCCGCACTGTGAACGGATCGTTCTCGGCGATCTCATTCGCGATCGCCATCGTTTCCTGTTCGAGACGAGCGCGCGGAACAACCTGATTGACGAATCCGAGCCGGCAGGCTTCGTCCGCATCGACGAGCTTGCTGCGAAACACATGCTCTTTAGCCTTGCGGATGGGCAAATCCCAGGGAATCGAGAAGTACTGCAGCATCGCCGGCAGAAACTTCGCATCATCGGCGGCGACGATCAGGTCCATCGCCGCGGCGAACATCCATCCACCCGCGATGCATAAGCCTTGCACCTGCGCGATAGTCGGTTTGTCGAGATTGCGCCATCGCAGCGTACTGTCGAGGAACAAATAGCGCGAGAGCGCATACTCGCCGCGCACGCCCGGCGGAAAGGGGCGCCGCCGCATGTCCTCTCGTTCTTCCTGCGTACCGATATCGTGGCCGGATGAAAATGTATCCCCGACTCCCGCCAGAATTATGATACGCACTTTCTCGTCATTGTTGGCGGCGGTGAAGGCGTGGTCGATCTCTTCGATCATCAGGCGAGATTGGGCGTTACGATAACGTGGCCGGTTCATGATGACCTTGGCGACCGGGCCGTGCTGCTCGAACAAAATCGTCTTGTATTCCATGATCTGCAATCGTTGCGGAAAGCCGGTCGCGGCTCAACTCACCAGACTCGCCAAACTCCACTGGCTGTACTAGACCTGTCCTCAACCCTCGTCGGGGCAAGGAGAACGTATGTCGATTAATACTGTGCTGGGAAAATGCGAGCCGCGGGATCTGGGATTCACATTGATCCATGAGCATCTGGCTGCCGGGATGCCGGGATTTGAGTTCGATATGGCGGGCTTCGATCGCAAACGAGAGATGGCGAAGCTGGTCGAGCAGCTCAAAGAGATAAAAGGGCTCGGGGTCTCCAGTATGGTTGATCCGTGTCCGATGGAGCTGGGGCGCGACCCCGAATATGCAGCTGAGGCTGCCGATAAATCGGGCGTACGTGTTGTTATCGCGACCGGCGTATATAACGAAGCGCTCGGCTATCCGATGCATATGCGGATGATCGGCGCAGACGATATGGCCGAGATTTACGTGCGTGAGCTGAGTGAAGGAATCGGCAAGACCGGCATCAAGGCAGGAATTATCAAAACGGCGACCGGCGGAGTGCCGGGCTGGACTGATGATAAAGAGATCACGAAGCAGGAAATGAAGGCGCTGCGTGCGGCCGCTCGTGCGCATAAGGCGACCGGCGCGCCGATTCTCTGTCATAACAACGAGCTTGCGCCGTTTGGACGCGAAACGCTCGACATCTTTGAGGAAGAAGGTGTGGATTTCAATCGCGTGCTGATCGGCCATGCCTGCGGCGTCGGCAATATGCGTTATTACTTCGATATCCTCAATCGCGGGCATGGCTGGGCTTTGATCGCTTCGGAATCGAACCGATCTGCCCGGACAAGATGCGCCTCGCATCACTATTTGGACTCCTGGCGGTGGGTTTCGATCGCATCATGCTGTCACATGACGCAGTTGCGTGTTGGCTGGGCCGGATGACTCACGGCGCAGAGGAGATGATCAAAGCGTCGCCGAACTGGAACTATTCACATATCAGCAAGCATATCCTTCCTGCGCTGCGCAAAGGCGGTGTGACAGAAGAGAAAATCCGCACGATGACCGTCGATAATCCGCGCAGCTATTTCGGCGGCTGATTCGGCCACTTGCGAAAAGATTGAAAAAGTAAACGATTCGAGCGAAAGTTTGCTCAGGAATCGAAGGCTCGGGAGGATAGCGTCATGCATATAATGACTTTCTCGGAGCGGCCATATTTCGACGTTCCGGAAGACGAAATCATTGCCAATGGCAGTAGCTACTTTGGCCTGCCGAACACGTTCGTCGATCCGGTCAAAGGCGGCCAGCTCTACAACGAATACCTTGATGAGCGGATTTATGCCGAGGAACTAGGATTTGATGGCGTGATGCTCAACGAGCACCATCAGACACCGTTCTGCATGGGCTCAGTGATGGATGTCGAAGCGGCGGTGCTCGCGCGCATCACCAAGAAAGTGAAGATTGTGCTGCTCGGCAATCCGCTGCCGGTCGCTGATCCGCTGCGGCTGGCCGAAGAGCTCGCGATGATCGACATGATCTCGGGCGGGCGGCTGGTGCCGGGGTTGGTGCGCGGCGCAGGCAGCGAGCAGATCGCCAACAATATCAATCCGGCCTACAACCGCGAGCGATTTAACGAGGCGCACGACTTTATCGTGAAGGCGTGGACGACGCCCGGCCCGTTGGCGTTACGAGGGCAAGCATTTCCATTATCGCTTCGTGAATCCGTGGCAGTTGCCGATTCAGAAACCGCGTCCGCAAATCTGGATCCCCGGACTGATCAGCCCCGAGACCGTGGTGTGGTGCGCCGAGCATCGTTATCCGTACGTCGCGCTATGCACCAATCTGGAGCCGACGGTCGAGCTGTCAAATCTCTATGCGGATACAGCGGCGCGGATGGGCTATCAGGCGGGACCGGAAAACTTCGGTATCTGCAGAATGTCGTAGTAGCGGAGACCGAGGAGAAGGCGACCGAGCTGGGACGGGGCTTCGTATATGGCGGCGGCTTCGGATCGTTCGCGCGACCGGAATGGATGTTCCCGCCCGGATACAACTCGAAAGAAGCGACCAAGCGGCTTGCGAAGCAGTTCACCGATCCGCGGACCGGCGCAGAGATTCTGCATTTCACTCCGGGCGAAGTGGACGTCCAGAAGATCAAGGCACGATCGAGACGAACTACCAGGCGTCGCGCGACTTGGGCCTGATCATTGCGGGCACGCCGAAGACGGTAATTAAACGTCTGCGCACGCTGCTCGAAACACTCCGTCCGGGTATCTTGGCCTTCTGGTATCATCACGGTCCGATGACGGTGCAAGATCGACGGACGACACTCCGGCTGCTCGGTACGGAGGTGATGCCGGCGGTACGCGAAATCGCGAAGGAGCTCGATTTGCGCGGACCGTTCGAGCAGATGCCAGGTACCCGTCCGCTGCCTGCTTCAGGCAAGCGGGATTCGGTGGTGAACTATACTGCTGCCGCGGCTGCCGGACGCTGATCGCGAGTGCTCAATCCAATAGCGTAACAAAGGGTGAGATGGCAGTTGCCGTCTCACCCTTCACTATCTAAGCGTGTGGGGACACGCAGCTATGGAGAACTCAGCAATCGATATCGATTGTGCTCTGACTGATCCGGGTTTCTTTGCCGATAACGATCCGCATCCGTTATGGCGGGAATTGCGGCGCGAGGACCCGGTGCATTGGACGACAGGATTGCTCAGCTACGGCTTCTGGTCAGTCACCCGCTACGAGGACATCGTCGCGGTTTTCAGTGAACCCGCACTGTTTACGTCCACTCGCACATTGGTCATCCCGGCGAATCGAGAAATGGAAGCGCTGACACCGGAGATGATGGGTGCCGGTCAGATGATGATCATGACCGACCCGCCGTTGCATGGAGCCATGCGCCGTGCGTTCAATCGGCTTTTTCTGCCACGTCCAGTCGGAAAATACGCAACTCTCGGCGAGCAATTAGTCACCGAGATTTTGAACGAGGTACTCGATCGTGGCGAGTGCGATTTCGTAGTCGATGTCGCGGCGCGACTGCCGATGGCGTTCATCTGCGAAATCATGGGTATTCCCCGGCGCGACTGGCCCAACATGTTCAAGTGGGGCAACATGTCCATCGGCTTTGCGGATCCCGAGTACCAGCTCGAATCCGGTTCCCCGCTGGAAACCCGCCAACACGGTTCGATGAATCTTGGGATGTATTGCGCGCGACTCGCATTGGAACGTCGCGGCGGCAATGGCGAGGACCTGCTAAGCGTTCTCGGCAACGCCGAGATCAACGGACGCAAGCTGACCGAAGGCGAACTGATCCATAACGGATTCCTGTATATAGCCGGCGGATTGGAAACGACGCGCAACGCAATCTCGGGTGGTTTGCTCGCCTTGATTCAACATCCGGGTGCGCTCAAGCAATTAGTGGCGAGTCCGACGCTGCTACCGATCGCAGTCGAAGAAATTCTCCGCTGGTCGAGCCCGATCACTCATATTGCACGGGTCGCCACACGCGATACCGAACTAGGTGGGAAGCAGATCGCGAAGGGAGACCGGATCGCATTATGGATTCCCTCGGCTAATCGCGATGAGGAAATCTTTGACGAACCATACAAGTTCGATGTCACGCGAAACCCGAACGAGCACATTGCGTTCGGCAAAGGTGAGCATTTCTGCGCCGGAGCGCATCTGGCGCGACTCGAACTGCGCCTGATGATGCAAGACCTGCTGAGCCGGGTCGAGCAGATCGAATTGGCCGGGAAAGTCGAACGGCTGCAATCAAACCTGATCGCCGGCATCAAGCACATGCCGATCCGTTTCACTCAGTCGTGCGCCGCGGCCTGATTTAGATAATCGGGAGCAAGCAATCGAGGTGGGAATGAAGAACATAATTTACGGAGAGCAGCATCGGGCTCTACAGCAGAAGTTTGACACCTCGCGGCTAGCCGACTGGGTGGAGAAAGCGATCGTGCGAGCGGAAATTCCCGAAGAGCATAAGGCGTTTATCGAATCGCGCGACATGTTTTTTCTGAGCTCAGTTGATCATCGAGGTTATCCGACCTGCTCGTACAAGGGCGGTGCGCCAGGATTCATCCGGGTGGTGGATGCGAAAACAATCGCGTTCCCGAGTTACAATGGCAACGGCATGTTCCTGTCGATGGGTAATATTAGCGGTAATAACAAGGTCGGGATGTTGTTCATCGACTTTGAGACGCCGCATCGAGTACGGGTGCACGGCGTCGCGCGGGTTGATCCCAATGATGCGTTGCTCGCGGAATTTCGCGGGGCGGAGTTGTTGGTGCGCGTAACCGTCGAAGAAATCTTCATCAACTGTCCGCGTTACATTCACAAGTATCAGCGCGTCCAGACTTCCAAGTATGCGCCACAAGAAGGATGCTCAGCGCCGCCACCGCCGCAGTGGAAGCGTATCGATGCGGTTCAGGAGGTGCTGCCCGTTCGTGAGAAGGACGTTTCAAAGGAACTGGGTGGAACTATCACGTTCCAGGAATACGGGGCATTAGTGAATAAGGGCGAGGGTTGATCGCGAGAGGCGCTAATGTCGTTAAGCAATATTCCGGTAAAAGCGGCTTCGACGGAGAGATAAGCCCGCCGAAGCCGGCTACCATTACTTGAAGGCTTTGGTGACCAGTTCGGTATCGAGATACTCCGTTACTTCCTGCACTTTGCCATTCGCCAGGCGGAAAATCTGACAATAGGTATTGTTGTAAGTGCCGCCGGCCTTGGTATTCGACTTGCCTCGTGCTTGCATCGCAACATAATCGTCCTCAGCAATCAGATTGTCAGGCGTGATTGTAAGTCCGCCTTCCAATTGCGCCGTCAGCGGTCCCAATAACTTGCTAACGAGTTCCTGCTTGCCGTTGAAGGTGCCGGAGTATTTAGTCGAGCCTATTATTGTAAAACGAACATTATCGGCCATCGTGTTCATGAAGGCTTCGCCATTGCCTTTGGACAATTCCGCGAACATGTTGCGAATAATTTCCTTGTTTTCTGCAGCGCCCATAATTGCACCTACCTTTGGGATTTTTCTTCGGGAACGCAGGTTCCCGTGATCGCGACAGTACGCCTCTCCGAGCTATCGGGTCAAAAGCTAATCGTCTTTGACGTTTGCAATCATCGAGCGTAAGAAGCATCGAGGCGCGAGCCACATTCGATTCCCAACCGCCCGGTCGCGCACTAACATTGGAGGGCAATCAAATGCCGCGAGTTCAATATATCGAGAAGGACGCCGCTTCGCCGGAACTCAAAAAACTATATGAAGGATTCGAATCGCAATTCGGGATTCAGACGCCGAATGTAGTGAAAGCGCGGCTAACAGTCCGGGTCTCGCAACTAAAGTTTTCCCGCTCGCCAACTACTTTATGAATCAGTCGGCTCTCGATAAGCGGGTGCGCGAACTCGCGGTGCTGATGCTGATGAAGCGCTGCAACTGCGAGTATGGCTTTGTCCGTCATATCGATATCGCAAAGGCTTGCGGCTCAGTCAGGAGCAGATTGATGATATCGGCAACTATCAATCGAGCTCACGATTCACTGCCGATGATAAGATAATTCTGCGTTACGCCGAGGAGCTGACGATGAACGCACGGATTGACGACGATCTTTACGGCAAGGCCGAGAAGCTGGTCGGCAAGCAAAATATGGTGGATCTGACCGGCGCAATCGCCTTCTGGAATATGATGGCGCGCAATCTCAATGCGTTGCAGGTCACGTTAGAAAAATAAGCCCCGGAAGAGCAGCGGGCTGCGGAGTAGTTCTCCGGCAGCCCGCTCGGTTAATGCGGAGATTATGCCAATTTGCGTACGCGCTGATTGGCCTCACGTCCGAGGCATTTTTGCAGCCATGCCTGCGCCTTGGGAGTGGCGCTCATGTCGAGCTTCACGAGCATCGCGAAGCTGAGGACCGCAGCGACATTGAGATCTGCGACGCTGAACTCATTGCCAAGCAGATACTCGCGATTCGCGAGTTGGTCGTCCAGCACTTTAAGCGGCGCTTTCAACGCCTCAGTCGCTTTCTGCACGGCCTTTTCGTCGCGCTGATCTGGCGGCAGGAAAATCTTGTGCGTGAGCAACGCCATGAGATGCGGCTCAATCTCGGTCATCGCAAAGAAGCTCCATTGGATGCATTGAGCATGGCCTTCAGGAGTTGAAGGCCAAAACGGAGCCTTGCCGTACTTTTGGCGAGATAGAGATTGATGGCCATCGATTCCCAGACTACTTGTCCGTCATCTTCGAGCACCGGAATATGCCCGTTCGGATTCAGCTTGTAATTTTCCGGGCTTTTGGCCTTGGGAACTTCAACCGGAACGTGCTCATATTTAACGCCGAGCTCTTCAATCGCCCAGAGTGAACGGGCCGAGCGCGATTTCGACGTACCATGTAGTTTCAACATTCTGATTCCTCCTGCGCGATGCGCGATTCCGTGTTTTTGTAGCGCGGATGCGGGCGCGGCACAAACGTCGCGCGCTCAACAAGAATAGCTAATTGCTCAGCCGGCCCGCGTCGAACGTCATAACTAACAAACGCATGAAAGTATCCCCTGATGGCGTGCCGGAAAGCTCTTTCGGGAACGGAAAGAAAATCGCTGATGCTTTCTTCTTATACTGCTCGATAAGCGGCTGGAGCGCTGGATAGGAGCCGACCACGCCGACCGCGACTTGACCGTGATTCCACGGCCCGAGGTAAAGGCCATTATTGGTCCGCAGGTCGGGATCGGTGACCCAGTGCGGCGGCAACAAGCCGAGTTGCTGCGCACGCATCGGCGTAAGCGTCGCGAGGTTGCCGCCGGCTTTAAGATAAGCATTGGCCGCCGCAAGCAGAGCATCAAAACGCAATACCGCATTGCGCTGCTCCATCTCGACTGGATCGATCGCTGCGCGGCGCGCAAGTTCGGCCGGCTTTGGACGATACAACCAAACTCCGCCGACGCGCTGCGGCGCAGAATCGATCACCGATAGTAGTGGCTTCCAGAATCGCTGATGGGCATCATCGACTATCACGACGGTGACGCCTTTCGCGGCCATCAATGCCAGCAGCTGATCGGTCGCATCGGGGATATAGGTTGATGTCAGCATGGCATTGACGATCGGCCACTGCTCGAAGCTGCGCGGCGTCATTCCGGTGTAGCCGCCGGCCATCCGGAAATCCATACCGCTGAGCGCCTGCCAGAGCATCGAGTCACCCCGGATTCCATAAGGAATCGCCAGTGCGATCTCACGGGGATTGACGTATGTGGTGCGATCCTTCTGCGTGAAAAACTCCGGAACCTTGGCAGAAGTTATCCAGCTTGCAGCGTTGAGATTCGGGACCATCGAGGCAACTATCAGAACTGCGAAAGCGGCGCGTAGCGCGAAGGATATTCTGTTATCGACGAGCCAGCGGGAAAAAATGATCGCCGCTATGAGAAAAGCATAGTTCATGAAGCGCGCCGGCAATGCGCTCTTAAGCATTGGGAGATGCATTGCGAGCTTCCACGGCATCCCGAAGCCAGTGAATCCGGCAAATCGCAGGCGTGGGCCGAGCGCGCAGATCAGGACAATCACGAGTATCGCGAGCAAGAGGCGGACAGCGCGTTCACGCCATCGGGTCCCGCCGTAATGGAAAATAACCAAGAGTAGCGGCAAACCGA
>CAWHOQ010000006.1:115000-306024 GCA_963831065.1 uncultured Pseudomonadota bacterium | reverse complement strand
TGGCGGGTGAAGCCGCGCTCGGGCAAGTCCACCGCCTAGGTGCGCTTTTGGAGAGGAATCGCAAAAATGGCGCTCGGATCTCCTCTGAGCTGGCCTGTCCGGTCCACCTGAGCCGCCGAAAGATACGCCAATCGCGCATCATTTCAGCATCTATTAGAAATGATTGGGGATCTTAAGACTCACTGGCGGAGGGGGTGGGATTCGAACCCACGAGCGACTCGCGCCGCTGCCGATTTTCAAGACCGGTGCCTTCAACCGCTCGGCCACCCCTCCGGAACGAATTTTTCAACATTTATCGCATTCCACTATGCGGCGCGACTCTACTAGTCCAGATCTTAAGTATTGACGGAAATTACCCGAGTCTCACCCCGACGCTCCATTCTGCGGCCCGGATATTATGATAGGCGGGAGCCTGCACCGAAGACTGGAAATCTCGTAGTCAATTAGGCTACAAATCTACTATTCGGCGCCGGCCGCGACGGCACTTCGGCTGTACGCGAATTATGGCGATCCTCAGGAGGCTCCCATGCACGTAGGATATGGTGCAGTTTTTCAGAATCCCGGAAACGCTCGCTCGGATACCGAGGTCTGGCTCAACGAAGTTCGTTTCGCCGAGATGGCCGAGCCGCTCGGCTTCGATTCCGTCTGGTCGATTGAACATCATTTCGACGATTATACGATGTGTCCCGACCCCCTACAGTTCCTTACCTATATGGCGGGACGCACCAAAAAGGCCAAGCTCGGTTCGATGGTCGTGGTGCTGCCATGGCACGATCCAATCCGCGTCGCCGAGCAGGTCTCCGTCCTCGATCACCTGTCGAATGGCCGTTTCATTCTCGGACTCGGTCGCGGCCTCGCACGCATCGAATACGAGGGCTTCCGGCTTGACCAGAACGAAGGGCGCGCCCTGTTCGTCGAGTATGCCGAGCTTGTAATAAGCGCACTTGAAAAGGGCTACATGGAAGGCGGCGCTTTCACCAAGCAACCCCGCCGCTCGATTCGCCCGTTGCCGGCCCGATCGTTTCGCGGACGTACCTACGCGGCGGCGGTCTCGCCGGAATCGATGCCGATAATGGCCAAGCTTGGCGTCGGTGTTCTCGTAATCCCGCAGAAGCCGTGGGCCGACGTCAAAAAGGATTTCGAGGTCTATCACAAGGTCTGGCGCGAAGTTAACGGCACCGAGCCGCCTCATCCGCTAAGCGGCGGATTTATCTTCGTCGATGAGGACCGCTCACGCGCCGAAGAGCTCGGGATGAAATACATCACCGACTATTATCACACCGCGATGCGCCACTATGAGATGACCGCGGAGAAGTTCGGCTCGTACAAGAGCTACGAATTCTACAGCCACGTCGGTAAGTATATCGCGAAGCACGGGATGGAAGGTGCAGCCAAGGATTTCGCCAACCTGATGCCGTTCGGGACACCCGCGCAGGTGCTCGAAAAACTGAAGTTCATGCACGAGACCATCAACATGGACGCGGTGATGGGCAATTTCAGTTACGCCGGGATGCCGTGGGACGAGGCCGAGCGCAACCTCAAGTGCTTCGCCGAGAAGGTGATGCCTGAACTCAAAAAGTGGAAGTCCGAGCCGCTGAAAGAAGGCGCCGAACTCCACACCAGCGAAAAAGCCGCTTAACTTCGAAGCGATTAATTCGATTAGCAGAACCTCATCCTATTGGCTTGGATGAGGTTCTGCACCTTTTCAGCAACGATATTAGGATTTGACCAATTTCAAAATGAACGGGCGCGGCCGGAATGGCCGCGCCCCTTGGGATCACCATGGGCCTTCCTCATGGCAATGTTTTAGAAGGTCGGCGCAGCGCCCTGATTCACCCCACCTGCGCGTACGTCAAAGTGGTTGAGGAAGCACGCATCCGGATCGCCGATTACGTCGTGCTGTGAATACAGCGTCTCTGGCTTGCATCGCTGGACCCGGGGCTGCACGGACGCGGGCGTAATCGATTCGAGAAAGCCCAGGATGGCCTGATCCCGGTTAGCCGCCGTCGTCGATTGGGTGCTCACGGTCGCCCTTTGGTTACCCGGCCCAGCCAACGCCGGAACACACGCCGCCATTAACAAGAAGCCGCTCAACACACCGGACGTTACTTTGTTTGAAATAGTCATGACCCTGTCCTCCTCGCGAGCCTTGCTGTTCACAGCTTTGCTCGATGAGTCGAAGGCTAGACTTGGTAGGCGATTCTGTCTTAGAACTTCGCTATAACTTCGATTTAATTTTTTTGTTGGCTCTTATAATTCTCCATGCATACCGAGCAGTCATTGCGGTTCCATTCGTTTCGCCTCGATTTGGCGAACGCGCAGCTCTGGCATAATAGCGAGGAGATCGTGCTGCGCCGCAAAACTTTTGATGTATTGCGCTATCTGGTCGAGCATCCTGGGCAACTTGTGACCAAGGACGCGCTTCTCGACACGGTCTGGGCGGGCGCCGCGGTGGGTGATTCTATGCCCGCTATTTGCGTGGGCGAACTGCGTAAGGCGCTGCATGACGATGTCAAGACTCCACAGTTAATCGAGACCGCGCATGGGCGTGGCTACCGCTTTATTGCGAAAGTGACGCTCGGGGGAGCACCGCCCGCCGTGTCTCAGCTATTTCTTTCCACAGAGCCGATCCCGATCGTGGTTGGTCGTGAACAAGAATTTCAGTGGCTGCGCGGCAAGTATGAGGAAGCGCGCGCCGGCTCGCGTCGCGTGATTTTCGTCGCGGGTGAAGCCGGTATTGGCAAAACCACCTTCGTGCGAATGTTTCTAAACTCGCTCGATGCTGAGCAAGTGCGGATCGGGCGCGGACAGTGCGTTGAGCAGTATGGCGCGGGCGAGCCGTACATGCCAATTCTCGAGGCGCTGACCCGGTTGGGGCAGCAATCCGGCGGCGGCGAGATAATCGAGATGTTGGACCAACAGGCCCCGAGCTGGCTGGCCCAAATGCCGTCGTTGCTGAGCGACTCCGAACGCGAGCGGTTGCAGTCCGCCGCGCAGGGCGTGACGCAGCCTCGGATGTTGCGTGAGATGGGATCGGCGCTGGACGCGATCACTGCCGAAGCTCCGTTGGTGTTGCTGCTCGAAGACCTCCATTGGAGTGACTCCTCAACGCTGGAACTGCTCGCGTCGATCGCGCGGCGCACCGAACCGGCGCGGCTGTTGATCCTCGGCACCTATCGGCCCGTCGAAATTCTGACCAGCGAGCATCCGCTACGCGCGCTTAAGGCGGAACTTGAACTGCACCATCATTGTGAGGAGTTACGGCTCAAACTCCTGAATCTACACGACGTTGAAGCATACTTGATGCAGCGTTTTGCAGCGGACCAGCCGAATGCCTTAGCGAAGGTCGCGTCCATCATTCATGCGCGAACCGAGGGCAATCCGCTGTTCATGGTCAACGTAGTCGATTATCTGGTCGAGCGCGGCTCACTGTTTGACGCCGTAGCGATCGAAGCGCCGCGCACCATTCAGCAAATGATTGAGCGCAACCTCGAACGCCTCGACGGGGCCGAGCAATCGATACTGGAGGCGGCGAGCGCGGCGGGCGCGGAATTCTCAGCGGCTGCGATCGCCGCGGCAATCGAGCAGCCGCTCAGCGAAGTCGAGAACTGCTGTACCCGGCTGGCCCGTCAGCAACAATTTATCGAAGGCGCTGGCGCAAGCGAGTGGCCCGACGGCACGATCGCGTCACGTTTCCGTTTCCATCACGCCCTCTATAGCGAGGTGTTGTACGCGCGCATACCGGCGGGAAACCGGATCGAGCTCCACCGACGAATCGCCGATCGTGAAGAAACCGCCTATGGCACACGCGTCGGCGAAATCGCCCCCGAACTCGCACACCATTACAACAGTCGCGGCAGAACGACAAAAGCAGGCGATCTCCGCCGGCTCGCCGGAAAACAAGCAATCGAACGCTCTGCACACGCCGACGCTATCGGCATTTCATGGCGGCCTTCGAGCTCTCTTACCTTCACGCAGAGCGCGGAAATTATGAGCCAGGAGCTGCCATTATAAATGGCATTAGGCCAACCATTTATGCCTATCAAAGGATGGGCAGCTCCGGGAAGTCGAGCAGTGTTTTAATCGAGTGCGCGAGCTTTGCCGAGCGGCTGGGCGACGTCCCGGAGCTTTTTCCGGCATTATACGGCCTTTGGTCGATTCAATCTTACATGCGGGGTCTGTATCGAGTCGCGCATCGACTACGCGACAGAAGCTGCTGACGCAGTGCGGACGCAATAATCCGATCTGTCTGGAGTGGCGCATTATGCTATTAGGACAAACGCTCTTCAAATCGCGGAGAATATCAGCAAGCGCGAGACGCATTTGGAGCAGTCTCGCGCTCTATGAATAGTACTCGAGCTAGCTCCTATGTTTCGTCCGGAGACCGGGATCAACGTGGTCTGTCTTAACTTGGCATGGTCGTTGTTTGCAAGCTGGGTTATCCCGATCTTGCCTTACGGCATGCCGATGAGTCGATCCAATTGGCCCGTCAGCTATCTCATCCGATGTCTTGCATCTCGTTGGTCCTGAACGCGCATCCTCATTCGCATGGAGCGGGGTCGAGGTGGACGAAGCTGCCTCGCTGTCGACGAGATGGCTTAGGCTTTGCACCAATCACGGCTTCGACGAGCTTTTGGAAGACGCGATGGCTCTGCAGGGTCTGATGAGGTGCGGTCGCAATGAGAGGCTTCAGGCGAGTCGCCCGCATGCAGGAAGGACATGAGATCGCTAAATCTGCTTACGCGCAGATAAACTCGGCTTGCTGGCGGCAGGCCTATCGTCGCCTGGGACGTAGATTGCGTCTTGTGACAATCGACGACGCCTTGGCTTCGTCGCCCAAAGGAGGATCGCTATCTCGTTCCCTGGCAATCCTTCGGTTCAAGGGTGATCTACTGCTTACAATTGATATCCGGACGAAACCGTAAGGCGCGAGCTTTCTTTGCGAGTCGTTGCAGATTGCCCGCGGTCAAACAGACAATTCGCTTGAATGCTCGAGTGCGACGATTAGTCTCAGCTCAACTACTGCGCAAATGCGGAATCGGAATCAAGCCTGGGCGATGCTCTCCGAAATTTACGATTGGTTCACTGAAGGGTTCGATACCGCTCCTCTGAAGGAGGCCAAAGCCCTGCTCGATGAGTTGAGCGAGCCGCCGCCGCGTCCTAAACGGGCGCGCAAAATCGAACGCGGCTTACGACAGCCGTAAATCAGTCCTTCGCCACGTTTTCATGAATGTCTCGGCCTGCGCCTGCGAATTCCTTCTCGCTCGGATAGCGCCCCAAATCGAGAATAAAATAAGTTGCACCGGCGGCGCGCTCGGCTTCGAGTTTCGCTTTGGCCGCGCCGAGGTCGTCGAACTTCATCCCGCGCCGCACGACGATTTCGATATTCTTGCTGCGTCCTTTCGCCCGCAACTTCTCTTTGAGTTGCGCGACCGCCGGACCGAGCTTCTCTGCGGGCAGCATCGGATGCCATCCGTCGCCGAATTCGACCACTCGCCTGAGCGCCGGATCTCCATTGCCGCCGATCCAGATCGGCGGACAGACCGGTCGAGGAGCAAACACGAACGGCGCGAATTTCACCAGTTCACCCTGATAGCCGGCAGCCTCATTGGTAAAGAGATGCTTGATCACGCGGAGCGTTTCGTCGCTCGTTCGGCCGCGCATCCGCTTGTCGGCGCCCAACGCTTCGAACTCCGATTTCATCCAGCCCACTCCCACGCCGAGGATCATCCGCCCACCAGAAAGCTCCTGGATTGTGGCGACCTGCTTGGCGGTCAGCACCGCCGGACGATACGGCAGCACCAGCACTGAGATACCTAGCCGAATCCGCTCGGTCGCACCCGCGACAAAGGCCAGCGTCGCGAGCACATCGAGATAGCGTCCGCCCGATCCTTCGGTTTGATCCGGCGGGATGCATAGATGGTCCGAGACAAAGACCGCATCGAAGCCAAGCGACTCGGCGACTTTGGCGCAGGCGAGAATCGTCGCGCGGGTTGATTGCGGGCCCATATTGCGAATCGCGATTCCATATTTCATTTGGAGCACCTCGGCGAAGGCCGGAGAACAAAGTGATAATAAGTGAGTAGATCACTCTTCTATTCCGATTAGCCTGCCCTCCGTGTTACAACTCTATAGATGAAGTTCGGTGTCGGCGTCGATTATTGCCTCAAGGCCCTGATCGTGCTTTCGGAGCGCTTTCATACAGCGCAACCGCAGCGCGTCGAGGAAATCGCGGCGGCGCAGAACATCCCCGAGAATTACCTGCGTCGTCTTCTGATCGAGCTTAAACGCGGCGGCCTTGTGACTAGCCAAAAAGGCCCGAACGGAGGTTATCTGCTGGCGCGTCATCCGTCGCGGATCACGATGGCCGAAGTCGTCCAGATTATCGAAGGCAACTACGCGCCGGTCGAATGTCTCGAAGAAGGTTCCGCCAGCACGCTATGTCATCCGGGTGACGGTTGCGCGATGCGCGAGGTTTGGCGCGAAGTGCGCGACAGCGTCACCGCGATCCTCGCGCGCACCACCCTCCAGTCACTCACCGAACGCCGCAAGAAGGCGATTCACTTCCAGATTTAGATCGCGGAAATAAGATGGCGAGGCCGGATTGCGCCCACCGTCAGCAATCCGGCTCTCGTTAATGACTATCACGCGCGGCCGTAAACCGGCACCACAACTCCCGACGTCACCTGATTCTGATCCGAGCACAAAAACGCCAGCGTCTTCGCGATATCCTCCGGCTTAACCCAGTTCTCGTGCTTGGCCTTCGGCATCGCCGTGCGATTCGCCTCGGTATCGATCGTGCTCGGTGCGATCGCGTTGACCAGCACATTGTCATTGAGCACTTCCTCGGCGAGTGACGCGGTGAACGTCTTGATCGCGCCCTTGGCGATCGCATAGGCGGCAAACTCGCCCGCACCAGTCAGCCCGGTACGTGAGCTGACCGAAACGATCCGGCCATACTTGTTCTTCTGCATGATCGGCACGACCGCGCGACAGCAGAGGAAAGTCGGCTTGAGATTCAGATCGAACATCGCCTGCCATTCCGCCATCGTGGTCTCCGCGACTGTCTTGAAACCCCAAAAGCCGCCGACCAGATTGATCAGAATATCGACGCGTCCGAACTGCTTGACCGCGTCGTCCACGAACTTGGCGACCTCCCCCTCGCTGCCAAGATCAACTTTCCCAAGCATCACGTTGGATTCCGAAAAACGATTGCCGAGGCGTTGTTTGAACATTGGTACTTCAGGTTCAACGATCCATGGTACGGCGAGCTTAGCGCCATTGGCGGCAAAGTGTTCGGCGACAGCGCGGCCCAGCGCGCCGGTTCCTCCAGTGATCATCGCGATACGGTCTTTCAGTAGTTCCATCGGTTCGCCTCCGAAATTTGATTCGTCATTGTTGATGCTCGCAGGTTAGGAGAGTTGGGTATCGCGCGTCCAGCATTTGCCGATTCGATTCAAAACGCTTTAATGAGAACAGTTGGAGGCCCGAACTTGACGACATTAGTTTCAGCGGATTGGGTTGCAGAACAAATGACACAAAGTGGCTTCACGCTGGTTGATCCGCGCCGCCCAATGAAGTATCTCGCGGGCCATCTGCCGGGAGCGATTAATATTCCGGCTTATAAAGTCTTTGGCGCGGATGGCCGCCTGCTCGCCCCTGAAGCGCTCGCCGAGTTCTTCGGCCAATCCGGTCTGAGCAGCGCCGCGACGCCGATCATCTACGACTCCCCCGAGGGACAGAACGCCGCGATGATCGCATGGACGCTCGAGTATCTGGGCAAAACCGGCGTTCACGTGATACGCGATTTTTTCGAGTCATGGAAAAGCGCTGGCCGTGAAGTCCTTTATCGCCCGGTCGAAGCTCCGCCGCAGCACTTCGAGATTCGTCCAAATCCCGATGTTCGCGTGACGCTCGAAGAGGCACGCGCTGCACAGGGTGCAAAGTTCGTCGATTTCCGCAGCGTCGAGGAGTTCCGTGGCGACCGCACGCTCGCCGATGATCAGCCCGGTCATATTCCCGGCGCGATCAACCTCGCATGGCGCGAATTGGGGAACCCGCCTGAAACGATCCTCAAGTCCCGCGAGGCGCTCGAATCGGTGCTGACGAAGCGGGGAATTACGCGCGATACACCGTTCATCGCCTATTGCCGCTCGGGACCGCGTGCCGCACTCGGCTATCTGGCGCTCCGCGAAGCCGGATACAAAGTGCGGCTGTTCGACGGCTCATGGGCCGAATGGTCGCGCGCAAATCTACCGGCGGAAAAGTAATTCCGCCGCGTAATGCGTTGACAAGCCGTCCGGCGGGCCGGAGAATTAAAACAAATGGCGCGAATTACTGTAGAAGACTGTCTCGATCGGATTCCGAATCGGTTCGAACTCGTGCTCGGGGCCGCGCGACGAGCCAAACAGCTCCTCAAAGGCGCTCGTCCATTAGTTGAATCCGACAACAAAGAAGTCGTGACGGCGTTGCGTGAGATCGCCGCCGGCAAAGCTACTTTGGTCGAACCCGGCACAGAATAATTCTGTCGCCCGCTCGATGGAGCAAATTCCGTCCGGCTGCTTATGATTCGGCTGGCGCTGACTTCTGGGAACAAGAATGGCGCGCAAACCTGCAAAGCGACGCGCAATCCGACAGCCAAAAGGCAAGACTGGCCCGCGACTGTTGCGTCCGGTTCCAAAAGAGGACGACAGCGTTATCGAGACCGAAGCGGTTCCGCTTCCTGTCGAAGATGAACTGAACGATACCGCAGCGGCCAAGCCGGTCGCTTTATCCGCCGAACACGATACGGAGGTCATCGGCGACGAGGCGGTGCTCGAAAGCCGTTTACCTGGTAGCGATGAGGCCGAAGGATCGCCTGAGACGAGCGGGGCAGTTGTTCCTTATGATCCGCTGAGTCGCTACCTTTCGGAAATCCGCCGTTTCCCGCTGCTCAGCCGCGAAGATGAGACAAAGATCGCTCGCCGATACGTCAAGCACCATGATCCTGCCGATGCTTATCGGCTGGTTACTGCCAATCTGCGGCTGGTTGTCAAAATCGCCAACGAGTTTGCCCGTGCGTCGCGCAACCTGCTCGATTTAATTCAGGAAGGCAACGTCGGCCTGATGGAGGCGGTCAAAAATTTTGACCCCTATCGGAATATCCGCTTTCCGTCTTATGCCGTCTGGTGGGTGCGCGCTTATATCTATCGCTATCTGATTAACAATTGGCGGCTGGTTAAGATCGGCACCACGCAGGCGCAACGCAAGCTCTTCTTCAATCTACGCAAGGAAACCGAGCGGCTCGAAGCGGAAGGCTTCACGCCTCAGCCGAAGTTGCTTGCGCAGCGGATGGGCGTGAAAGAGAGTGAGGTCCGCGAGATGCAGGAGCGGATGGCGCAAAATGAAGTTTCACTCGATCAGCCGATCGGCTCCGATGAGGACTTGCATCTTGGTGATGCTATCCCCGATCCTGACTGGAATCCCGAAGAGCGCGCCTCACGGGCCGAGTGGCGCGCCTTTGCACATGATAAGGTTGAAGAATTTGCCGCGACTCTAAAAGATAAGGAACTCGAGATTTTCCGCACTCGTCTGATGGCTGAAGAGCCGCCGACACTACAGGAAGTCGGTGATCGCCTCGGCGTGAGCCGCGAACGTGTGCGCCAGATCGAATCGCGCCTTAAAGAGCGGCTGCGCGACTTTATTCAGGAACAGGCCGCCGACATCGATCGCGCCGAAACCTGATCCGCGTGATGGTCGCCTCATACAACGATCAGGGTGTTGCCCCGGCCTTCAAAAACCACGGCGTCGAGTAAGGACTGGTCGTGTAGAAAGCCATCATTTGGTCAGCGACCTTTTTGCGCCCACATTCGATTCCGTAAAAGCGGCACCACGATCCGTGGATTCCGTCGAAAGTCATATCTCCGGCATACCACTGCAAACCGTCTGATCGCGCCGCGACGTTTGGAGGATTAGCCCAGAAATATGGGCCCCACGCGAGCCACGGCGCGACCGGGTTTTCTCCATTCGGGCAGGGCGCTTGATAGCAGAGATCGCCTGCCAATGGATCTGGCGTACCGCCGGGCGCGACTTGATCGATTTGCGCCTGAATTAGCCATTTCGTACCGAAACCATATTCATATGTCCACGGCTCCGAATGCGGCGAGCGTGAATCGGTATATCCGCCATAGATACGCGAGTGTAGGAACATCATCTGGGTGTTCGGGAATTTGGTTTTGACCAGCCGTGCAATATTCGTGACTTCCCACTCATAGACGCAGGCATCAGGCGCGCTCTGATTGTAGGTAAGATCATTCGTTGTATTCGGCGGACAACTTTGGCGGTTTAGGACGTTCATACCAAGCAGTGGCGGCTGGATTTGGAAAGCCGAGTCATCCGCATCTTTCCACAGTACAACCTGAACTTGCTCGGGATTGAGTTTGTAAGTCTTGGAAAGCAAATCAGAGCAGCTCGTCCAGACCGGATCAGAGGCATTCATCCAGTTAGTCGGAAATGCCGAGCCTTGCGCGCAGTCAACGAGAGTCACACGCGGATTCAGATTGCCGCTCTTAGAGATTTGATCGAAAAATGTATCGGGATCACATTTCGGAAGCTGGCCAGGATTTCCCGTGCAGTTCTCTTCAGTCCAGTTGGACATTCCGATGATCAGGACGCCGATCTTGCCTTTTTTAGCCGGATTGCCCGCGGAATCGAGCGGCTGTATGACGCTATTCGCGATCGTCGCACCATCACCATGATGCTGCGGGGAGGCCACCGATAAGTCGTTTGATCCCTTATAGAGAAGACCTGGAAAGGCCAGCGAACCGCTAGGATTGTAGCAGTTATCGCCGGTTGCTGGGCAATCGATCAGCGGCGTTGCTGTGAAAAGTTGATTTGGCGGATTTGTCGCTTGCAGAGCTACGCTTGCCATTAGCCACTTTTTCTTCTTGTTTAGGATCCAGTTATCAACATACGTCCCGGTCGCTCCAGCGATATAGTAGCCGCCGATTAAACTAGGAGCGTATAGATTTGTATTGGTCGGCATCGCGCGAAAACTATCGATATAGTTAAGAGCAGGCTGAAGCGTAGGCTGTGGCGGCGAGGGTAATGCCCCTCCTTTGTAAGCGAACGCGTTGAAGATTACGTCATTGGAGTTGCTGATAATACTTGAACCGGACGGAGCTGAACTTTTGTCCGAGTTGAAAGAGCGATTCAAAGGATCAGGATCCTCAAAGATTGTTAAATTTTGCCACTCCTGTGCCAAGGCAACCAAATTGTCTTTGTTGAGCGAAGTAATTTTCAAATCCCTATTGTCAGCCGCAGCATTTTGGACGTTCGCGCAATAAAAAAAGGCAATACCAACTTTATTAATGAAAGTGGGGGCATAGCCGGGCGTGCACGTGCTCAGCGAACCATTGGTCGCGCCGAGACCCGCAACTTGTATATTGTTGGAATTGCTGGATTTGTTGTAAGCCACAATAGCGATCACGGTATCCCCGGTAGCAACCGGATTCGTGAAAGACACGGTCAGGGAAGTTTGCCCCTTAACTGAATTGGCAGCGTCTTGGTTCTTCCGCGCTCCTATGGTCTGCGCCGCTGCAGGAATAATTGGGAAAAGTAATCCAGCCAGAATGAACACGATACAAGCGAACCCGCATCTTCTCATGAATCGTCTAAGCTAGTCGTAACTGCTTGCTTCGATATTATACGCTACTGAACGTCTACGGATACGATCAGAGTAGGTCCGCTGCATGAAACCAATCCATTTGATTGCATTCACCCAATGCGCCGCCGGACTTCAATCGTTCGGACAGTATCGTAATCCGCGTGACCGCACCTCGAAGTACTACAAGCAGACAGAGCACTGGGTGGACATCGCAAGAATGCTGGAGGAGGCCTGCTTTGATGCGATCTTCTTTGCCGACATTCACGGCGTCTATGATGTTTACGGCGGTTCAGCAGCGGCAGGAATCAGACATGCCGTACAATTCCCCGGCAATGATCCGACCATGCTCTTCCCGGCGATGGCGCAGGTAACACGCCATCTGGGCTTCATCTCCACTTACAGCACGACCTATTACCCGCCGTTTCACACCGCCAAGCTGTTCTCTTCTCTCGATCACTTCACCGATGGCCGTGTCGGCTGGAATGTAGTTACCTCCTATCTGAACAGCGCTGCGCGCAATGGACTCGGCGCTATGCTCCCGCACGACGAGCGCTACGATCGTGCCGAAGAATACATGGAAGTCGTGTACAAGCTTTGGGAGGCAAGTTGGGAAGAGCATGCGGTTGTGCGCGATAGTGCGCGCGACATGCATACTGATCCAACCAAGGTACACTCAATCGATCATCACGGCAGGTATTATGAGGTGGCTGGCCCTCATATGTGCGAGCCATCGCCGCAGCGGACCCCATTGTTGCTGCAGGCCGGGCAATCCGGCCGCGGAATCAGGTTTGGCGCTCGCCACGGCGAAGCTATCTTCGTGACTTACCCGACCGTTGAAGCCGCGCGTCCGCGAGTCGCCCGGATATGCGCTGCGGCTGCAGCTGAAGGGCGCAATCCCGATCACATCAGGATTCTGGCCGCCGTCGCGGTAATCGTGGCCGAATCCGCCGAAGAGGCTCGTCTGAAAAAGGCGCGCCTGCGTTCCTACGCGAGCCCCGAGGGAGGTCTTGCATTATTCGGCGGATGGACCGGCATCGACCTCGCGCCTTATCGCGATGACGAGGTGCTCGACGGCTTCGAATCCGAAGGTATCAAGGCCGCGGCAAATTGGTTCTCAGCAGCGAAGCTTGGACGCAGCGTGACGATTGCTGAAATGCGCGAGAAAATGAAGCTCGCCAGCCTTATCCATCTCATAGTCGGCAATCCGATTCAGGTAGCCGATCAGCTTGAGCGATGGGCCGACGAGGCCGGCGTCGACGGAATCAATCTGGTGCCGATCGAACAGCCGGGCAGCTTCACTGATTTTATTGATCTAGTCGTCCCCGAACTCCAGCGGCGCGGCCGGATGCGGACCGGCTTTGACGGCCCTACGCTGCGCGAGAATCTTTTCGGCGAAGGGCAATCGAGGCTCCATGCTGACCATCCGGCCCGGCGCATAGTCGCAAATGCCGGGCTGTCTTGGTTCTCTAGTAATTTTTCTGCTGGGGCTTGAGACTAACTTGAGCGGGCTGCGATAATAATCGTGACGTCGAGCAAAAGCTTATGCACGAACGTAGTTGTGCGATGGTAGTGGTGGGCAACGAAATTCTGTCCGGCAAGGTTCAGGACACGAATGCGTTTTTCGCCGCCCGCGAGTTGCGCAAAATCGGCGTTGCGTTAAATCGTATCGCCGTCGTGCCCGACGATCTCAAGGCAATTGGCGACGAAGTTGCCGGATGCGCGCGCGGCTATGATTTCGTGATTACCTCCGGCGGCGTGGGACCCACTCACGACGACATCACGATTGAGGCAGTCGCAATCGCGTTCGACCGCAAGCTGGTAATCCATCCTGAGCTCGAACGCCTGATCCGTGATCATTTCAAGGAAAATATAGAAATCGGTATGAAGATGGCCCTTGCGCCCGAAGGCGCGGTTTTGAACGCGACTGGCGACTTGCGCTTTCCGACGATCCAACTCGAAAATATTTATATCCTGCCCGGTATTCCGCAAATCTTCGAGCGCAAGCTAACCGGTTTAATCAGGCGCTTCTCAACTGATCCCTATTTCATGCGCTCCATCTACACCCGCGTGGGCGAAGGCGTAATTGCCGAGGCTCTGAATGCCTGCCTAAAGGAGTATCCTGCGTTATTGCTCGGTTCTTATCCGCGCCTTGAAGATCCCGAATACCGGGTCAAATTGACGCTTGAATCCAAGGATCGTGATTATCTTGAGCGTGCCTTTGCTAATCTGATGCAATTGTTACCGCGCAACGCGGTAGTGAAAGTAGAATAGTTCATTCCCGAAGTAATTCTTACCAACGAATCTTACCAACGATATGGTGGAGGAAGAATCATGAAGGCCCATAAATTGATCGGAATAGTCGCGCTTGGTTTGATCACCTATGCACCGTGCGCAATAGCGCAAAATAGTTCTGGGGCAGCCTCGGCCAATGGACCCCAAGTCACTCAGCCGGAGCAGGGAGGCGTGAACTGGAAGGGTGTCGGAATCGGCGCAGGTACTATAGCCAGCAATGTCTTCTACATGCCTGCCAAGCTCGCTTATGGAATCCTCGGCGGAATTGGCGGCGGCGCAGCTTACGCCCTCACCGGAGGCAATAAGCAGGTCGCCAACACTATTTGGCGGAGTTCTCTAGGCGGCGACTACATCGTTACCCCCGATATGCTGACCGGTAAGGAGCGTCTCCATTTCAATGGACCGACTTCGACTGCGTCTCCTGCGGGAAACGAAGCACCCGGTTCCGCAACGACGGGCGCTGCGGATTCATCCTCATCCTATGCCGCCGCATCAAGCGTTCCGCCGAGCGCCCCAGCCCCGGCGACTCACTCCATCGATTGCGGTGCTGGTCCGGTAACCTCGGGGAACTCCTCCAAACCGGCAGGCAGTACGAAAACCGCGCCGCTCCCGGATACCAGTATCGAATAGTAGGAGCAATTCCGATGAAGTCGGCGCGCTTTCTCTGGAAATCGACTTGAACCACTTGTCGCAACGCAAGAAGTTTCTTGCGCGACGAGTTGAAGGCCGATCTCGACGAGCGGGATTATGCAAAGCAGCCGTTGACTAGGCTGGAACTGGAAGATTTGTTCGCCGGGCGCGAACCGCGTGACTTTCTGAATCCCAAAAGCCCGGCTTTCAAGAGCTTGGGTCTGAAGGGTAAAACCTTGACCGAGAAGCAGGCGCTGGACTTAATGGCGAAAGAGCCAAATCTAATTAAGCGTCCGCTGATAATCATCGGTCACGAGATTATCACCGGCTTCGATCGCGACGCCTTGCGGAAAGCGCTTGCCTAGTCAAGACTGCGGTGCCGGACAGTTAACTGGGGACTGAGGGGATTTTATCCGACCCGCGCGTTGCGTTAAGGATTCCTGGCCCGCCGCATTCCGATGGTCGCTGCATCCTCTACTGGATACGGCACGCAGCGTGCGTTTGACAATCCGGCGATCGAAACTGCTATCGCACTCGTGAACGAAATCAAGCGATCGGTCATAGTCCTCTTTTTCCTGCGTACGTCGATTCCGCATGCGAGTTTGCGCCACTCCACCTTTATCTTCGAAGGGCTGATTGATGCCGCCAAGCGGCTTCGAGATCGCGGCATCGACTTCATCATGCGGCATGCGAAATGCCGCGCTGCTGACGAATTTGGACGGCTCTGCGAAGAGATCTCTCCGGCCTTCGTTATTTCCGACGAAAATCCGCTTGCCGGGCTCGATGGCTGGCGGGAGCTCCTTCCCGATGGCTTCCAACATCCATTCGAACTGTTGACGCGACGTAATTGTCCCGAGCGTGCATGGGGTGAGCGCCCGATCTATGGCAAAATCCGCTATATGTCGGCGGCCAGCACCGGACGTAAATTTGACAGCCGCGCCTATATCGCGCGATGGGGCGGGTAGCGCCAGTCGCTCAACCACCCGCTCGCGAGACGCTCCGTGTCGGCGTCTCGGCCTGCTTACTCGGCGCAGAAGTCCGCTTCGACGGCGGCCATAAGCGTGACACTTTCCTCCTTGAAACACTGGGCCACTTTGTCGAATTCGTGTCGGTCTGCCCGGAATTCGAGTTGGGCCTCGGTGTCCCGCGCGAGAGTCTGCGGCTGGAACGTCACGACGATGACATCCATTTGCTCGGCAATAAAAGCCGTATCGATCACACTGCCGCGATGCGCGTGTATGCAACGCAGCGCGTCAGCGCACTCGCCACGCACGATCTCTCCGGTTATGTGCTCAAAAAAAATTCGCCCAGTTGCGGGATGGAACGAGTCCGCGTCTATCGAGCCGAACGGGATACCCTCGCGGGATGGTCGCGGGCTGTTTGCCGCCGAGTTGCTCCGTCAATTTCCCCATCTGCCGGTGGAAGAAGAGGGCCGTCTTAACGATCCGCACATCCGTGAGAATTTCATCGAACGGGTGTTCGCCTATCGCCGGATGCGCTTACTGTTTGATCAAAATTGGACGCACGCCGATTTGATCGCGTTTCATACCGCGCACAAGTTACAGCTGATGGCGCATTCGCCGCGCGTGTATCGTGAGCTCGGACGACTCGTGGCGAATGGTCGCCGCCGCGACCGCGACAACTTGCGACACGAGTATGAAGCGGCTTTCATGACTGCGCTCAGCAAGCTCGCCACGCCTGCGCGTCACGTTAACGTTCTGCAACATATCTCTGGCTATTTCCATGAATTCCTCGACGTGGCGGGACGTGCCGAACTCGTCGCACTGATCGAGGATTATCGCAAGGAATTCGTGCCGCTGATCGTGCCCATAACTCTCATCCGCCACTACGTTCGATTGTTCGACGTCGATTATCTCAAGAGCAGGTTTATCTCGAACCGCATCCGAAAGAGTTGATGCTGCGCAATCACGTTTGAAGTGTGCGCTTGATGTTCTGCCGAGTGGCGTAGTAATGGTCGCGCAGTATCATGCCTTTATGGAGATGGATCATGAAGATAGGTCTGTTCGCGATAGGCACTGGACAAAATGGCGGGCGGCGGACTGCTCAAGACTGTCGCAACCACCGCCGAGCGTGTCGGTATTGCTACTCTATGGGTGCCCGAGCACGTCGTGCTGCTCGACAAATACTCCTCGAAATATCCCTACTCCAATGACGGTTCACTCCCGGCGCAGACCAACGCGCCGATCTTCGATCCGTTTATCTCGCTCGCTACGATGGCGGCGGCGACTTCGAAAATCCGCCTCGCCACCGGCATCTGTCTCGTTCCCGAGCACAATCCGCTGGTCCTCGGCAAAGTGGTCGCCACGCTCGATTTCCTAAGCGGCGGCCGGGTGATTCTCGGTACGGGCATCGGATGGCTCGAAGAGGAATTCGAGGCGCTCGGAGTTCCGTGGAAAGATCGCGCTCAGCGCACCCGCGAATGTATCGACGCGATGCGCAAGTTGTGGGGCGACGAAGTCAGCGCCTATCGCGGCAAAATCTATGACTTTGAGGGTGTTCGATGTTATCCGAAACCGGCGCAAGGCGCGAAGCTCCCGATTTTCTTCGGCGGCGAAAGCGGTCCCGCGCTGCGCCGCGTCGCCGAATACGGCAACGGATGGTGCGGCTTCAATCTCACGCCTGACGAAGCTGCGGCAAAGATCAAAAAAATCGAGGAACTGTTGCAGGCCAATGGCCGTCAAGCGTTCCGATGTTGAATTAGCCGTCTCGCCGTATACCAAAAAAATCACTCCCGACGATCTCAAGCGCTATCACGACGCGGGCGTCGACGAGTTAGTCCTCGTTAATCTCCGCCCGCCGCGCGCTGAGGATGAGACCGTAAAGGATATCGAGCAGCTCGCGCGCGACTGGGTCGAACCCGCGTCGCGCCTGTGAACATTCAGGCTCCTTTCTGATCCCTTTCCTGAAGGGAGCGGAATCAGAGGAGAGGGTCCGCCGTTAAACAACGAGAGGTACAATATGGATATCGGCTATTTCGCACTAGGCATCGGACCGCTGACCAATCCGCAATGGATCAAACCCGTCGCGACCACTGCCGAGCGCCTCGGCTTCTCCAGCATCTGGGCGCCTGAGCACGTCGTGCTGCTCGAACAGTACGCGTCGAAATATCCGTACTCGGCCGGTGAGTTCCCGATGCCCACCGATACCCCGTTTGCCGATCCCTTCACCACGCTCGCCTATGCCGCGGCCTGCACTGAGCGGATCAAGCTGGCGACCGGCATCTGTCTCGTGCCCGAACATAATCCGCTCGTACTGGCGAAGACTGTCGCGACGCTCGATTGTCTCAGCGGCGGACGCTTCATCCTCGGTGTCGGCATCGGATGGCTCGCCGAAGAATTTCAGGCGCTCGGCCTCTCCTTCGATCGTCGCGCGCAGCGAACTCGTGAATATATCGATGTGATGCGCAAGCTGTGGACCGAGCGGAAAAGCTCGCATCGCGGTGAGTTCGTCAACTTTCCCGAAGTGCAGAGCTTCCCGAAAGCCGCACAATAATCGCAGCGTGCCGGTATGGTTCGGCGGCGAAACTCCTCCCGGCGCTGCGCCGCGTTGGAGAATACGGCGACGGCTGGATCGGCTTTAACCTGATGCCGGATGGAGCCGCCGAAAAAATCAGCCGCATCGAACAGATCCTCAAGGCGAGCGGCCGCTCACGATCCGACGTCTATCTCTCGGTCTCGCCCTACGCGAAACCAATCACGACCGACGACCTCAAGCGCTATCGCGACGCCGGCGCCGACGAAGTCGTATTGGTGGTCTTCGATATTCCGTCTTCGGTGCAGGAACTCACGAAGCGCATAGAGCAGATGGCCAAGGACTTCGTCGAACCCGCGATGAAGTTGTGACGCCATTATTTGAGTTAGACACTCGCCGATGAAGTTCAGCCCCTCTGTGTCATCCCGAGCCGGCGAGCAACGCGAACCGTGTCGAGGGACCTTCGCGAAGCGATTTGCTGCCCCGAGCCTATCGAAGGGGCTATCCGCGACCTGCACTCAGAAAAGTCCCTCCAAATGGGAGAGGGCTAGGATGAGGGGCCAGTACGCGTGGTGAGCATGCCAGTGTTGCTCCGCGCCTGTCTCTCCGACTTGTCGCGAAAACACTAGACGCCGTCATCATAGTGATTGTGGTTGAGATGGACCCCGAAATTTAGACCAGTGGCTAAGGTGGATGCTGCCGCCTAAGATGCCGAGCCAAAGCGGCCCGGCCCAGGAGGCAGAAGATGTCAACGAATCGACGCCAACACGATCCGGCGTTCAAGGCCAAGGTCGCAATCACGGCGCTCCGCGGCGACGCGACAGTAGCGGAGCTGGCCGCGCGGTTCGGGGTCCATCCCAACCAGATCTACAACTGGAAGAAGGCGCTGGTGGAAGCGGCGCCCAAGGTCTTCGCCGACCGTCTCACGAAGGCCGATCCGCATAGCGAGCGCCAAGTGGCCGAACTCTACGAGCAGGTCGGGCGGCTAATGGTGGAACGCGATTTTTTGTTACGCAAGTCCGCTCTGTAGCGCGGACGCAGAGGCTTGCGATGATCGAACGACCAGGCCCGCTTTCGCTCCGACGCCAGTGTGTGCTCTGGGTCTCACCGCGCCGCACTCTACTACCATCCGGTGAAAGCCGGGGCTGCCGCGCTTGACCTAATGGCGCTGCTCGACCGCCAGTACCTGCGCACGCCGTTTTACGGTTCGCGGCGCATGACGGCCTGGCTACAGACGCAGGGCCACATGGTCAATCGCAAACGGGTGCAGCACTTGATGCAGCGAATGGGCTTGGCGGCTATCTACCAACGCCCGCGGACCAGCCGGCCGGCGCCCGAACATCGGATTTACCCGTATCTGCTGCGCGGGTTGGCGATCACGCGGGTTAACCAAGTGTGGGCCGCCGATATAACGTACATCCCAATGGCGCACGGCTTTCTCTACCTGGTCGCCGTCATGGACTGGGTGAGCCGCTACGTCCTCGCTTGGCGATTGTCGAACCTGCTCGACACCAGCTTTTGCGTCGCGGCCCTGGCGGAAGCGTTGAGCAAGGGGCACCCCGATATCTTCAACACCGACCAGGGTAGCCAGTTCACCGACGAGGACTTCACCGGCGTGCTGCGTGACCACGGAGTTGCCATCAGCATGGACGGTCGCGGGCGGTTCAGCGACAACATCTTTGTCGAACGGCTCTGGCGCAGCCTCAAGTATGAGGAGGTCTATCTCAAAGCCTATGAGAGCGTGGCCGAGGCCCGCCAGGCTATCACGGCCTACTTGGAATTTATAATAACGAACGGTTGCACCAGGCACTGGAATACCGCGCCCCGCGCCAGGTCTTCGAGCAAGCGCTGCGAGGTGCCAGTTCGGCGCGGGGAATAAACGCTGGCGCGTTCCCGCCGCAGGCGCAACAATGAACCGTAAACTCGGGCAGCGTGCCACCTTAAGAACGCCGATCCTGGTCTCAATGATCGGGTCCATCTCAGTAACAACATACTCGACATCTCTCGTCCAACACGGTTGCCAGAATCCCTCTTGCTCGCTCAGCGACTAATTTTGCCGCGAGCGTTCCCTCTTTTTGCGAGAGTTCCATTCCCGATCTTTGCCAATTTCCCGATGCGTTTCTTCGTAGACCCGCACAATCTCCTTAAGTGATGCTAGTTAAGAAATCATGCTCTAAAAAGCGAGTACGTTCGTTCAGGTCCGTTCCTAGGAGCTCATCCATCAGTTGCCGTGTGCGCGGATGGGCGGACCCTGGGGTAGCATGTTCCTTTTCGTAGAAGGTCCGCACCAGATAGCAGATGAAATCGGCAGCCTGTATTGGCATGTCCTCCTTAGGCTGACCGTGAGGCGTCAGTTCCCCGAGAATTTTGCCAACATCTTCGTTCTCTCGCACTTGATCATAAAGCTCGGACATCAGGCCAACAAACTTTGGCTTATGAGCAATCACAAACGCAATTCTTTCAGCTTCAGGAAAAGTGAATTGTGGTCTGCTGAGAGCGAGCACCTGCGCAATATGAAAAAAGCACAGGTAATGAGGGATGTTCCCATTTTTGCCTAATCCATTCAGGCACGACGTCGTTATAATCGCGGATGCTGAATGCTGCTGCGAATCCAAACAGAGTTCTTTTCCGAACAATTGGTATGAGCTTGTCGACTATTGAGTCTTGCATAATATAGATACATATGATAGCCTACTGCCATGGGTAATGCAGCAGGTGTGCGGCGGGACTTTGAGGGACTGGAACGGCGGCGGATGACAGCCGCGAAGTTGCTCAAGGAGGGCGTGAGCCGGAATGAAGTGGCGCGGCGCCTTGGCGTTCATCGGCAATCGGTGATTCGTTGGGCGCGGCAGCTGGCCCAGGCAGGACGGGCGGGGTTGAAGCAGGCTGGCCGGGCCGGGCGGAAGCCCAAGCTGAGCGCCAGCCAACTGCGAAAGATCGAGCAGGCGCTCAAGCGCGGTCCCGAGGCGCTCGGCTACGCCAGCGGGCTGTGGACTGCGGGCCGCGTGCGTGAACTCATCGAGGCCCAGTGCGGGGTGCGCTATCACGAAGCTCACGTTTGGCGCATCTTGCGCCAGCTCGGGTGGAGCTGCCAGCGACCCACCGGGCGGGCGCTGGAGCGCGACGAAGAAGCCATTCGGTATTGGAAGCGAGTGCGCTGGCCACGGCTTAAAAAAAAGCGCTCTGCGAGCGGCGCACCATCGTCTTCATCGATGAAAGCGGGCTGAGCGAGCGGCCCCATCGGGTGCGCACTTGGGCCCCGCGCGGACAGACCCCAGTGCTGCAATATCATTTCAACTGGAAGGTGCTCTCGGCCATCGCTGGCATCACGTGGTGGAACTTCTATTTCGGGCTTTACCAAAGCACCATCCGCGCCCCGCAGGTGGTGGACTTCCTCGCCCATCTGCTGCGTCATCTGCCGGGCCGACTACTGGTAATCTGGGATTGCTCCAAGACTCATCGCAGCCACCTAGTCGGGGAGTTTGTCGCCGCGCAGCGGGGCCGCCTGGCGCTGGACTACCTGCCGGCCTACGCCCCGGAACTCAATCCGGTGGAATACATCTGGGGTTATTGGAAACATCACGAGCTGCCTAACTTCTGCCCGCATGACTTCAGCCAGCTCAGCTATCACGCTCGACACACGCTGCGACGGATGCGCCGCCGGCCCACGCTAGTGATGGCCTTCTGGGAGCAAGCGGATCTGTTTCCCCTGTAACTATATTATGCAATCGTCAATAGGTTGTTACGCGCTGCTTTGGCCATCCGGCGAACTGCCTATAGCCATTTTTGTTCATACAATCAGTTGCGTGGAAGACGAGTTTTTCTTCACGAAAAATGTCTGGCGGATTAAGAATTTTATCCCACTCACGATCGAACTTGCGCCATCGCTTAAAACTCGAAGCAAACCCAGCCATTACCACAACTTTTGCGTGATCGTCTGTGCCGCCATCGTCAAGGTATGCCTGAATCATCGTTAAATACCAAACATCAATAATGAGGTGGATTGAGTACGCGAGTTAGCTCCGAATGCACACGGGCCGCTAAGCCTTCCGAATGTATGGTAAGTAGGGAAAACTACCTAACTGCGTGCGGTCAAACCGCCGTCCACCGGGATCGATGCACCCGTCACGAACGATGCCGCATCCGAGAACAACCATGCGACAGCATTACCGATTTCCTCGGGACGCCCGGGTCGTCCAATCGGCTCCTGGCTGAGTAAGGCTTTCTTTGTCTTCTCGTCCTTCATCCATTCCAGTATCGGCGGCGTGCCGATTACGCCCGGGCAGACCGCGTTTATCCGGATATTCTTCTCGGCGTATTCAATCGCCGCGGTCTGCGTGATCCCGATCACACCGTGCTTGGCTGCGGCATAGGCGCCCATCTTAGGCGCCGCGAGCAGCCCCGCCGTCGAAGCTGTATTGACGATCGCGCCGCTGCCCTGCTTGAGCATCTGCAATATCTCGTACTTCATGCAGAGCCAGACGCCCTTGAGATCGACCGCAAGAGTCTGGTCCCAGTTCTCCTCAGTATCTTCGGCGGTATAAAGCAGCTTGCCCGAGATGCCCGCGTTGTTGAACGCCCCATCGAGTCGCCCCCATTTGTCCACCACCGTCGCGATGAGCGCTTCAACATCGGAGCCGGTCGCGACATTGGCTTTGCGAAACTCGGCTTCGCCGCCCGTCTGCCGCACCATCGCGACGGTTTCCTCGCCGCGCCGGGTCGAGATATCCGAGACGAAGACTTTCGCTCCTTCGCGAGCGAGCACCAAAGCAGTCGCACGGCCAATTCCGCCGCCCGCGCCGGTTACGAGCGTCACCTTATTCTGAAGCAATGATGGCATTAGCTTTCCTCCCTGCTCGAATAGACTTCTGACTCTTTATCGTCAAGAGCGAATCTCCCCTTGATTTGAAACCATTTCGAAAATCTTGCAGTAGAATCCGCTATCGGCGGCGGACAGTGAGGTCGCGGAGATGCGCCAGAAGCTGCGGATAATTGCCGACGAGTGAGGCATGCGCTGATGAATCAAAGGAATCGGCAATAATGACGATAACCGGCGCGGGACGGGTGTCGAGCGTTGTGACGGATGGCGCGGGTGTCTTGTCACGCAGATAGTACCGGACGACGTTGCTGGCATAACGCGGAGCTACGCCGATAGAATCGGAAGGCTTCAGGTTATTAACGGCAATCGCGGTCGCTTCGGCCCATTGCGGGATATGTGGCTTCGCTCGCCCAGGTCTCGCACATGCGCGAGCGCGAGCGCCACGACAATCGCGAGCGCGCCGGGGCGGAAAGCCGCAGGCTGCAATTCCAAAATGCCGAGCGCCGCCAAGGCGAAGAATGGTACGAAACAGGAGAGCAGATAACGCTCGACGAAAGCAGGACGAAACAAATACGAGAGTATGGTTAGAAGGAGCGGCGGAGCGAGCATCCAGAGGAGCAGGAACAGCACCGCACCGGAGCGAGTACGCCAACTGCGCAGCGCGCCTGAGATCGCAAGAATTGCCATCAATGGAAAGACATAGGTTCCGGTGGCCTTGTTGAACAGCGTGATTGAATCCCACGGAACCGGCGGCGAAATCCAGCTCCAAGTATCGGGATTCGGTGCGCCGCCGCGATTGTGCAGATCAACCAGAATCGCCGGAAAAAGCAGGATAAAACCGGCGAAGATCGCCAGACCAGTGCGGATGACGCGCGGAAAATTGCCGGTCCAACTCGTGCGGAGAAGAATGAGCAGATAGAGACCCTCCGGCACGAGAATCAGGACAGTGGTGAAGGTTGCGGCAATGGCGCATGCAGTGAGGATCGTGATGCCGACGAGGTCGCGTATTCTGCCCTCGCGGAGCGTGCGCAGGAAGCACCAGAGCTGCGCGAGTGTTAACGCGAGCGCCAGCGGGTACATCCGCGCCTCGCGTGAATATTTAATCGTGACGAGATTGACCGCGATGAGTATCGCCGCTATCGCCGCGACAAGCGCAGCGGATTCGGTAGTTGCCGCGTCATCCTCCCTGTTCTCTGAGGTATCGGCTGAGCGTGGGGCGAGAAAAAAAATCTCGCGAATGGCGAAGAAGACCAGCGCGATCGCGATAACGCCTGCGAGCGCCGACAGCGAGCGCATCGCCGCAAGGCTGTCGCCCAAGGAACAGATCCAGAAGTGGAGGGCGAGATCGTGCAGGCCGAGCCCACCCGGGTTCAGGTGCGCCTGACGACGAAGGACCTCGGCAAGCGAGGGCGCGGAAGCGGCAGCCCACGATGCGCCCTCGTCAGCCGAGAGCTCGGTCGTATTCAGTCCCGCGAAGCGCAGGTATGCGCCGGCTGCTAGCGCGATAACGAGCAGTCCGAGAGTCCATTCACGGACGCGGGTCATGCGGGATGAGATTTCTCGATCTCGCGCCAGAGCAGGCCCCAGCGGACACCCTGATCGCTGACGATGACCTGCTTCATTTTGAAATGCGACATAATCCGTTCGAGGATTGCCGCACCGGCGAAGATGACGTCGGCGCGGCCCGGCTCGACCCCCGCTATGCGCTTGCGCTCTTCAAGCGGTACATGACCGAGTTTCGCAATCACTTGCAAGACCTCTTCCTGCGTAAGAGCGTGGCCATGCACGCGCGCCGGATCATATTGCGCAAGCTCGAGCGCCACCGCACATACGGTGGTGACCGTGCCGGCGATCCCGACCATCACGTCGGGCTGGAAATTCCATTTAAGTGTGGCGAGCGCCTCATCGATCGCGACGCGCAACTCGACGGCTTCGCGCGTATGCGGCGGGTCGGACTTGATAATCCGCTCGGTCATCCGGACCGAGCCAATTTGCAGGCTGACGTAATCGATCGTGCCGCCAGGTTGGGCGCGCACGAGCTCGGTTGAGCCGCCGCCGATATCGACGATCAGGAGATTGCTTGCGAGGTCCAGCTTCAGGCCTTTAACGGAGGAGATATAGGCGAGCTGGGCTTCAGTCTCGCCGGAGATCACGTCGAGTTCGAGGCCGGTGCGCGCTTTAACACGGGCAATAAAATCCGCGCCGTCGCTCGCGTCGCGCAGGGCGGCGGTTGCGGCGCTCACGATTTTTTCCGCGCCGAGCGTGTGCGCCTGCTCGACAAACTCCGCGATTGTATCGAGTGTGGCGAGCGCCGAAGCGGGATCGAGATGGCCGGTCGCATCGACGCCGCGGCCAAGGCGCGTGATGCGTGAAAATTCGGCGAGCTTACGTAACTGTCCGTCGGGCGTCATTTCAGCCACGAGCATCAGGACCGTGTTGGTGCCAACGTCGATTGCAGCAAATTTCATAGCTTTACCAGTGGATGATTAGCGCGGCAGAGAAGCAACATGTTCCAATCATAAGCACTTTCCCTGCAAGTCATTCTGAGGAAGTCTGCGACCGAAGAATCGAAGTTAGAATAGTGCGTGAGATCAAGCATAAGGCCGCTAGATTCTTCGCTGCGCTCAGAATGACAATCCCTCCTTTGAGAGTTGTTTTGCGCACGACCCGACGAGGGGATGATCGAATGATTTGTGGGGCGTATCAGTTATGGCGATCTGATTGCTGGCGATCCATCCATTGAGCGACGCGAGCGCGCGAGCGCCCATCGCGCGCTTTTTCTCGGCATTGCGTTCACGAATTGTCAACGGCGGCATCAGGCCGTAGTTCGCATTCATAGGCTGGAAATCGCGCCGATGGGAATCGGTAATATAGGCAACCAGCGAGCCAAGCGCCGTTTCGGACGGCGGAATGATCATTGGCGCAGAGGCTGTCATCCGCGCAGCATTGAGCGCGGCGAGCAGACCCATTGCGGCGGACTCGACGTAACCCTCAACACCGATCATCTGGCCGGCCATGAACAGATTGTTACGGGCGCGAAGTTGCAGTGTAGGACGCAGCAGGCGGGGCGAGTCGATAAAAGTATTGCGATGGAGCGAGCCGAGGCGCACGAATTCGGCATGTTCAAGGCCGGGGATCATCCGCAGCACGCGGCGCTGGGACGGATAGGTCATCTTCGTCTGGAAACCGACCATGTTGAACAAACGGCCCTCGTGATCATCTTGCCGGAGCTGCACCACGGCATAAGGACGCGCCCCGCCGCGCGGATCACGCAGGCCCACCGGACGCATCGGGCCGAAGGCGAGCGTGCGCTGGCCGCGCCGCGCCAACTCCTCGATCGGCATACAGCCTTCGAAATAGACCGGGCGTTCGAAGTCATGCAGCGGCATCTTTTCCGCGTCCATCACGGCAGCGACAAAGGCGTCGTACTGATTCTCATCCATCGGACAGTTGAGGTAATCCTCGCCGCCCTTGTCATAGCGCGAGGCCTTGAAAGCAATATTCATATTGACTGATTCGGCGGTGACGATCGGCGCGATCGCGTCGTAGAAATACAAGTTCCGCTCGCCGATTAACGAGTTAAGCTGCACACCGAAAGCAGCGCTGGTGAGCGGACCAGTCGTGATGATCGATGGACCGTCGGGAATCGAGACGGCTTCTTCGCGAACAATTTCGACCATCGGATGGCTTTCGAGAGTTGCGGTAATGAATTCCGCGAAGGCGTCGCGATCGACTGCCAAGGCGGAGCCGGCGGGAACCTGAGCCTGCTGTGCTGCAGTGATGATCAGCGAGTCGAGGCGCCGCATCTCTTCCTTGAGCAAGCCGACAGCGGTTTCCAATGACGCGCTGCGCAGTGAGTTCGAGCATACCAGCTCGGCGAACCTTGTGGTCTGATGCGCCTCGGTCATCCGTGCAGGACGCATCTCGAAGAGTCGCACGCGCAGATTGCGGCGGGCGAGCTGCCAAGCCGCCTCACTGCCCGCGAGTCCCGCGCCAATAATAGTTACGTCAGCCGTGCGCATTGAAGTGACGATCGTGACGAGTTTGTCGGCTCATGTAAATGCGTGTCGATCCGGGGCGCGGCTATTCGACTAAGGATCGAGAAGCAAATCTCACGGAGGATACAACGATGCAGTACATGCTGTTGATTTACCACAACGAGAAGAACCGGATGAGCCCGGCGGAGGAATCCGCAATGCTCCAGGATTACATGACCTTTACGCAGGACATCGTGAAGTCCGGGAAGTTCAAGGCGGGCGATCGTCTCGAAGCGACCGCCAATGCGACCACCGTGCAGGTGCGCAACGGCAAGTCGATTACGATCGATGGACCGTTCGCAGAGACCAAAGAGCAACTCGGCGGTTATTACCTGGTCGAAGCGAAGGACCTCGATGAGGCGCTGGCAATCGCGGCAAAGATTCCGGGTGCGCGTCACGGCTCGATCGAGGTACGGCCAGTCTGGCAGATGAATCGATAAGACAGATTTTGGACTACTTAAGCGAACAAGGAGATCGATCATGGCATCGTTTACAGGCGGATGCATGTGCGGAGCGATCAGATACGAAGGTGCGGGGGCCCCGATATTGGCGGCTAATTGTCACTGTCGCGATTGTCAAAAGGCGACCGGTGCTGCGTTTGCCTCATTCTTCGCAGTACCTAGAGTCGCCGTAAGAACAACCGGCGAACTGAAATACTACGACTGCAAAGCGGAGAGCGGGAACACCGTCAGTCGCGGCATCTGTCCGAAGTGCGGATCACGCGTGATGGGTACGAGTACGATGATGCCGGATGCGGTGGTTATTATGGCGGGCAGTCTGGATGATCCGGGCTGGTTCCGCCCGATGATGGACGTATGGACCTTGCGCGCACTGCCGTGGGATCAGATGAATCCTGAGTTGCCGAAGTTTGAAAAGAACCCGCCGATGTAATTCGGCGTAGGTGCGTTTCGACGAAAAAACCGGATAGCAGGCGGCGATTCGATGCGCTAGGTTCGGATCGCCGCCATGCATGCTGCAATCGTTGAGCGAGTCTATCGCGAGGAGTTCGGGCGGATTCTCGCCTCGCTAATCCATCTAATCAATGATTTTGAATTAGCCCAGGACGCGATGCAGGAGGCGTTTGCGGCGGCGGTCGAGACTTGGCCACGCGAGGGAGTGCCGAACAATCCGCGCGCGTGGATTATCGGTGCGGCGCGGCATAAAGCGATCGACAAGATTCGGCGGGATGTACGATTCAGCGAGCGGCGCGACGAGTTGACCAGAATGATCGAGTTGCAGTCGGATTCAGGCGCGGAAGGTTTGGGCGACGCGGCGATCGCGGACGAGCGCCTACGGCTGATCTTCACCTGTTGCCATCCGGCGCTTGCGCGTGACGCGCAGATCGCGCTCGCTTTACGGACGTTATGTGGGCTGACTACTGATGAGATCGCGCGTGCGTTTATTGTCGCACCGGTGACCATGGCGCAGCGGTTGGTGCGCGCACAGCGCAAGATTCGCAAAGCTGGCATTCCATATGAGGTTCCATCGACGAACCTCTTGCCTGAGCGTCTTGATGCGGTCATGGCGGTCATCTATCTCGTGTTCAACGAGGGCTATGCAGCTACGCAAGGCGATACGCTAGTGCGGGTCGAGCTTTGCGCCGAGGCGATTCGGCTCGGACGAATGCTGCACGAGTTGATGCCTGAAAGTAGCGAGGCATGTGGACTGCTCGCCTTGATGCTACTGCAGGATTCGCGACGTGCAACACGGCTCAACTCGCGCGGCGAGATCATGTTGCTTGAGGAGCAAGATCGAACGCGATGGAATCGCGAGCAGATTCGCGAGGGTCTCGGTCTAGTGCGGGAGGCGTTGAGCATCGGGCCGATCAGCGCTTACGCAGTTCAGGCCGCAATCGCAGCAGTGCACGCGCGAGCAGCATCGGCGAGTGAAACCAACTGGCACGAGATCGAAGCGCTATATGCCTATTTGATGCGGCTTCAGCCCTCGCCGGTAATCGAGCTGAATCATGCAGTCGCGGTCGCAATGGCGCACGGACCTCAGTATGGACTTCAGATGATCGAATCTATTCGAGGCCGCGAGGAACTCGACAACTATTATCTCATGTGGTCGGCGCGCGCCGACCTCCTGCGACGGCTGGAGGATTGGGAGAAAGCGGCAGAGTCCTATCGTCGGGCGCTCGAATTGGTCAACAGCGAACCCGAGCGGAAATTCCTGACGCGCCGCCTCAAAGAGATTGAAGAGCGTGCTCGCGATCAGGACAGGCGTGGCTGATTAAGCAGGTCGCCGAGACTGCGATAGACCTGAGAGTTGAAGACCATCCCGATGTGGCAGCCGGGGATTTCGACATTGCGCGAATCATCAGGGTCGAGGGCACGCGGGTAGCGCACGACACGATCAGCGCGGCTATAAAGCGCAGCGAAAGGAATGGACGGGCTAAGCGGGACTTTATCGCGCGAGATCGGTGAGCCAATCGTGATCACCTGACGGACGGCCTCAGGTCGCTGTTGTGCGACGCGGCGCGCGACCACGCCGCCGAGACTATGGCCGATCAGAGTCGGGCGCATCCCATTATGCTCACGCGTGGCGGCATCGCAGACCGTCATCGCCTGATTAATAAGGGATTTCATCTGTCCCATGTTGCGCCTTATACCTGAGGCATACGGGGCATAACCCATTCGCTCCAGCCATTCGCGCATTGTTTGCAGGTAATGATCGCTCGCCAGAAACCCCGGTATTACCACGACTGGGTGCCCGTCACCGCGCGGCACATCGGCCCCGAAAAAGACTGGATCGATCACGAGCTGGCTAAACTCGCGCGCAGTATCGAGCATCTCGCGCGACAAGCCGTATAGCATCGTCGCGCCGCCGATGCCGAAAAGCCCTTTGATAATGTTGCCCTTCGACAGATTCAATTTGATTACCTCATGCGCGTACTTATGCGTTGGGGAGTGTCGCTGACTCGATAGCCGGTGCCGTCGCGGCGACTTCGGCGGGCGCGGCGTAACCGCATTCCTTATTCGGACAGAGCCATCGCGCGCCGTGGCGCTTGGTGACTTTTTCGACCAGATAGGACGAGCCGCACTCGGGACAGGGGCGCGGCACGACCCGGTCCCAACTCGCGAATTTGCATTTGGGATAACGCCCGCATCCAAAGAACAGCTTACCACGCCGGCTGCGGCGTTCGAGCACTTCACCATCCTTGCAATCCGGGCAGGCGACGCCGGTTTTGACCGGCTCGGATTGCATTCGCTTGATGCCGTCGCAATCGGGATAGCCGGAGCATCCGAGGAACTCGCCGAAACGCGAACGCCGACGTACCATCGGACTGGCCGCACTTCTCGCAATTCTCATCGCTTGGAACCGGTGCGCTGGCCTCCTGCGGGATGATCTTGCCTTGCTCGTCGCGCGTGAACTCGCTGGTGTTGGTGCAGTTGGGATAGTTGGAGCAGGCGAGAAACTCGCCGTTGCGCCCGAACTTGATCACCATCGCACCGCCGTCCAGCTCGCACTTGAGATCAGTCGGAAGACCGTTGCGCTTCACCGCGGGCATCTTCTTTTTGGCCTCGCCGAGCCGCTTCTCGAACGGACCATAAAAGCGCTTGAGCGTCTTAACCCAGTTCTCGCGCCCCTCTTCGACGCCGTCGAGTTCGCCCTCCATCGCGGCGGTGAAGCCGACTTCCAGGATGTCCGGGAAGGCGGCGACCAACAGATCGCAGACAACGCGCCCAAGTGATGTCGGACGCATCCGCTTGCTCTCATCCTCCTCGACGTACTCGCGACTCAGAATGCTCGTCATGATCGCCGCGTAGGTCGAGGGTCGGCCGATGCCCTTATCTTCCAGCTCCTTGATCAGCGTAGCCTGGGTGAAACGCGGCGGCGGCTGGGTGAAATGTTGCTCGGGAATGAAGCCGAGGAACTTCAGGATCTCGCCCTCGGTCATCGCCGGGAGCATCGCGGCGTCGTCATCGCCGGCTAACGCATCATCCTCGCCTTCGAGATAGACCCGCATGAAGCCGTCGAACTTGCGCACCTGTCCGGTGGCGCGGAAAACTGCGCCGTCCGCGTTAATATCGACGGTGGTGCGATCGAAGACCGCCGGCGGCATCTGGCTCGAGACGAAACGATTAAAGATCAGGGTGTAGAGTGCCAGCGCGTCCTTATCCAGATAACGCGCCATCGATTCGGGGTCGCGCTCGACCGCGGTTGGACGAATCGCCTCGTGGGCTTCCTGAGCGGACTTGCCGGAGCGGTAGAAATTGGGCTTCTCCGGCACATAGTCCTTGCCGTAACGTCCTTCGATATAGCCTCGAACGGAAGCCAGAGCATCGTCGGAAACGCGCGGCGAATCGGTCCGCATATAGGTGATGAGGCCGACTGCGCCCTGATCGCCGAGTTCGACGCCTTCATAGAGGCGCTGCGCGATTTTCATCGTGCGCGAAGGCGAGAAATAGAGCTTGCGTGAGGCCTCCTGCTGCAGGCGCGAGGTGATAAAGGGCGGGGCAGCGACTGCGCCGGACCTCCTTGCGCTCGATCTTGCGGACGGTGAAGGTCTCGCGCTCGCAGGCGGCGATGATTTCGTCGCGCAACCGGCTTCGACAGCTTGTTGGCCTTGTTGTCGATGCGCTCGTCTTTGTAGCTGTAAAGCCGGGCCTTGAAGGGCGGCGGATTCCCGGCTTCGAGGTTTGCGTCGAGAGTCCAGTATTCCTCGGCGCGGAACGCCTCGCGCTCCTTTTCGCGCTCGACAATGATCCGCAGGGCGACCGATTGAACCCGGCCGGCGCTGATTCCGCGCTTGACCTTGTCCCACAGCAGCGGACTGACCTGATAACCGACCAGCCGGTCAAGCACCCGGCGCGCCTGTTGCGCTTCAAACAGATGCTGATCGAGTTGCGAAGGATTGGCGATCGCCTCGCGCACCGCGCGCTGGGTGATCTCGTGGAGCAGCACGCGATGGATTCCGCCGGAAAGCTTGCCGAGATGCTGCGCGATATGCCACGCGATCGCCTCACCTTCGCGATCAGGGTCAGTGGCGAGATAAATGTTCTCCTTGTCTTGGGCCGCGGCTTTGATTCCTTCGATCACTTTGGCTTTGGCCGGAATCACCTGGTATTCGGGCTCGAAGCCTTTTTTGACATCGACGCCAAGCCGGCTTTTCGGCAGATCGACGACATGGCCGACCGAGGGCGCAACGATAAAATCACGCCCCAAATAACGCTTAATAGTCTTGGCTTTAGCCGGAGACTCAACAATAACGAGATTTTTTGCCACCTTCAGACCCTCTGCTGCCAACGGAAACTACGGATCGAATCCGTCAGGTTAGTTGGATCATGCGAGTGAAAACAGCTTGCCTGGATGCTGCGTCACGAGTCCACGCAACTCAAGTTCGAGCAATAACTTAAGCACGGTTTGGGCGTTCAGCCCGCTGCCTTCGATCAGCACGTCAACATGAAGCTTATCAGCATTCTTTAAGTACGATAGAACCTTTTTAACTTCCGCCAGTTTCGTTCTCGATCGCCTGATCGTCGATGACGGTCCGTCCCGCATTATTGATGCTCGCAGAATCATTATTACGCGCGCTTATGGGGCCGAGCTGCGGCAGTAGCTCTTCGAGCACGTCTTCGACGCAATCAACGAGTCGCGCGCCTTCTTTGATCAGACGATTGCTGCCGCGGGTTTTGCCATTGAGCGGGCTGCCGGGAACCGCGAAGACCTGCCGATTCTGATCGAGCGCCATCCGGGCAGTGATCAAGCGAGCCGCTCTTCTCGGCGGCCTCGACGATGACGACGCCGAGGCACATCCCGGAAATCAGCCGGTTACGCGCTGGGAAATTCTCGGCGATGGGCGGCGTACCCATCGGCAGCTCTGAGATTAACGCTCCACCTGCCTCGACGATATTTTCGGCTAGTTTGCGATTCTCCGGCGGATAAATTACATCAACACCGCTGCCTAGAACCGCAATCGTCTTACCATGCGCGTCAAGCGCGCCTTGATGCGCTTCGGAGTCCGCGCCCCGAGCCAGTCCGCTAACGACGGTGAATCCCTTGGCGGCGAGTTCGAGACCGAGCCGCTGCGCCATCCGGCGGCCCGCGTCACTGGCAGTTCGGGCGCCAACCACGGCGACGCATTTCGAGTCGTTGGGCGTGAGCGTCCCGCGTAAAAAGAAATAAGGTGGAGGATCGGCAATTTCGCGGAGATTAATCGGATAGTCCGGGTCGGTCCATCTTACGAAGCGTCCACCGATCTTCGGCAGCTCGCAGAATTCTTTTTCGAGCGGCGAAAAATCGCCGAAACTGGTAATACCTAGTGCGACCGGTCGGGTTATCCCAGCCTCAATCAGCACGTCTGCGGGTTGACGAAAAATCTCCTCCGCCGAGCCGAAGCGTTCCAGCAGAAGCCGCGCCGTACGTGGTCCGACGCCACGCACGCCACGAAGAGCCATCCAGTATAGTTCAGCCGCCGGAGCCATCGTTATGCCGTTAGGATCAAGAGTCGGATGCTCGATCACACCTCCATGAGGATGCGCGTATTTCTTACAATAAGTTGCAGATGACGCAAGTAGCAGGATTTTAGAGACAGCCTCTAAGCTATCGCCCGATGAGCTGGGTCGTGAAATAAATCGCCAAAATCCCTGCCGCGGTGGCGACCGCAACCAGCGGTGAATCATGCTCGCGGGCTTCGGGCAGCAGGTCCGAAGCCCCTATATAAAGGAAGGAGCCGGCGAAGAACGCCAGCACCCACGGCAGCACGGCATGATTTATCCCGATCAGGATCGTGGACGCCGCGCCGAGAACTGGCGCTGCCATATCGATAAGCAGCCACAGGGCTGCGCGGCGAATTGGATTACCGTGCGCGAGAACGACCGTAACCGTGTTCAGCCCATCGCTCAGGTCGTGTGCGATTACTCCCATCGCGATTAGCAGGCCGATATGCGCGCTGGTCTGAAATCCAACGCCGATCGCCACCCCATCGAGAAAGCTGTGCACCGACAGTCCAGCGGCCATCACAATACCGAATTCCTGAACGTGAACGTCAGTGGCATGGGCATGTTCCCGCGCCCGATGCATCGCGGTGTACCGCTCCAGCGCAAAAAACGCGAGGAAGCCGAGCGCTGCTATCGGCATCGCGGAGGCTCCCTGACCCAGCGCGAAGACCTCGGGAATCAGGTCGAACAGTGCAACGGCTAGCACCGCGCCGGAACTGAAGCCGAGCAGCAGATGCAACCGGTCGCGCAGCCGGATCGCGGCTGCGCCGCCCAATCCGGTCGAGACGAAGCTCATCCAGGCGAAGGCGATCGCAGTCCATTGCATGATGGCGGCATTATTCCGAGTTCGACGCCGACAAGCGATAAGCTTAGAATTGAATCGCAATTGAACCTGTGGAAAGCGCGGAAGGGCATTATTGACCAGCCGAACCGGATCAAATACTTAAATTTGAGCCGCTATAAGCCGCAGCCCGTCAGCAACTCGTGAGCGTTCGACTCAAGCGATCGCAACCAGTGGAGGAGAAATTACCTGATGGATTTGAGTGCAATGTCTGCTAATGAGAAGCAGATATTGATTTTTAGTTTTTATCGTGACGCCGAATTGCGAGGCGCGCGTTTGCTTTTCAATCTGCTCGGACATATTAAAGACGCCGATTCGCAGCTCAAGATGTCGAAGCATCTGGCCGACGAGACTCGCCATGCATGGTTGTGGACCCGGCGGATAGCCGATCTGGGCGGCGCTCCGGTGATGGTTGCCGACGGCTATCAGCGGCGGCTCGGACTTAGGACCGGCGTGCCGAAGGGAGTCGTCGAGATTCTAGGCTTGACGGTAGTTGTCGAGGAGCGCGCACAGAGCCGGTATATGGCGCATGCGGCGCTGCCTAACGTCGATGCGGACACGCTCGAGACGCTCAAGGCAGTAACCGAGGACGAAACGTGGCATCTCTCATGGATCGAGAAGAAGATGCGTGAGATTGCGCATGAAGAGGGTGGCGGGGGCGAAGCACAGGCAGACGAAATTCTCGGGCGTTATCGCAAGATCGATCGCGAGGTGTACGCGACACTCGCGCAGGATGAAGCCGAACTGATGCGGTCGTAATCGAGCGGGCGCAGGCGTTGACCCTGCGCCGATTCCTGATGAGTCGCAGCTCTGCTCAGCGCAGCTTCACATTGAAGGCTTGGCGGCCCTTTTCTCCGGGGCGCACCTCGAACTGAACTTCGGCCCCCTCGCGCAGGTCTTCAAAGTAAATTTTAGGCGCAAGCCGCGAACGATGGAAAAAAACCTCGTCAGTGCCGTCGTCAGGAACGATAAAGCCGAAACCCTTGTCCTTGATTACTTTCTTGATTGTGCCAAACATCAGTGCGATCTCCTTCGCGCTCGTCCGCCGACCGTAATTAGCTTAGGCCGTGCGCGTCACAGGTCAAATAGGGTCGTGCAGTGACGAAAGCAGTCACCCTCAAAGAAATCGAACAAATCTTTGCGATCACCGACGCTCTCGGAATCTCGCGTGAGGCGCTAGTAATCCCATTGCGCACCGAGCAGCCGGGGCGAATGCGGCAGATTGCAGGCGGCAAGCTCGAAATTGTGGTCGAGCGCGATGCGGATTTCGACGTACTGGCTGAGTGGCCTTGAGGCTCGGATTCGAGCATTGATGGATTTGCCGGAAGACGAGGACTGAGGCTCTCACCGGCAGAGTCGGAATTTCAGCTCCATTCATCTGTTTGCGAAAAATACATCTGTGGGTGCTATATGGTCTCGGACCCTCCTGATCCACAACTGAGGCTTTTAGCGTCGGCGTGGTGAGCAGCGTCAAGGCAGCGAGATGAACGGCAAATCAAGCAAGCGCATCTTCTTCAACGCGTTTCACATGAACTGCGTGGTTCATCAGTCGCCGGGACTTTGGACCCGAGCCGACGACCGGATGTGCAACTATACCGACCTCACGACTTGGGTCGAATTAGCAAGGTTGCTGGAACGCGGCCGCTTCGACGCGCTGTTCCTCGCCGATGTCGTCGGCATCTATGACGTTTACGGCGGCAATCGAGTCGCCGCGCTGACGCAGGCGACGCAGACGCCGGCGAACGATCCGGCATTGCTGATTCCCGCAATGGCGTATGCGACCGAGCATCTCGGCTTCGCCTTCACCAGCTCGATTCTGCAATATCATCCGTTCATTTTTGCGCGGCTGGTCTCGACGCTCGATCATCTGACCAAAGGGCGCGTCGCATGGAATATCGTCACTTCCTATCTGGAGAGTGGCGGGCGCAGTCTCGGTCAGCCGGGCCTGTTACCGCACGATGAGCGCTACGACGCCGCCGAGGACTACATCGCAGCTCTGCTACAAGCTGTGGGAGGGGAGCTGGCAGGATGACGCGGTAGTCAAGGATCGCGAGCGCGGCATCTACGCCGATCCGGATAAGGTTCGGGACGTCCATCATGACGGTAAGTATTTCAGCAGCCACGGATGCCATATGTCGGAGCCGTCGCCGCAGCGTACGCCAGTGCTCTATCAGGCGGGCGGCTCGCCGCGCGGCCGCGAGTTCGCCGCGCGTCATGCCGAGTGCGTCTTTGTCTCGGGCCTCAATCCTGAAAGAGTCGGCGCATCAATTCGCGAAACACGCGAGCTGGCGCGACGATCGGGCCGTAACCCCGAAGACATCCTCTTCTTCCTTTACGCGAAGGTCATCACTGGCGGCACCGAGGCCGAGGTCAAGCGAAAATACGACGATTACCTCGCGAAGCATCCGTTACGAAGGGGCGCTCGCGCTGCTCAGCGGCTGGGCGGGCATCGATTTCAGCCAGTACGACCCGGATAAGCCGCTCGAATATGTCGAAACCAATGCGGCGCGTACGGTCATGCAGTCGTTCCTCAATCGTCCCGAGACGCAACGTCGATGGACCTTGCGCGAGCTGGTCAAGATGGTCGGTCTGAGCGGCGGCGGTCAACTCCTGATGGGCACGCCGGAGCAACTGGCCGATACATTTGCTGAGTGGGTTAGGGCGGGCGTTGATGGTTTCAATCTCGCCTATATGGTGACGCCGGGATCCTTCGTCGATTTTATCGACGGGGTCGTGCCAGTTTTGCAGAGACGCGGTCTGATGCAGACCGAATATCAGCCCGGCACGCTGCGCGAAAAGCTGACGGGCGCCGGCCGCGCCCGCCTGCGCGCACCGCATCCAGCGGCGCAGTATCGTGTGTGATCGGGCCGAAAAATAGAGGAGCGATGAACAAGGAAGCCTTCAAAATCGCGATTCCCGATGCGCGTACTGACCGATTTGCGCGAGCGGCTGTCGCAAGTGCGGTATCCGAACGATTTCGCCAATGAGAATTGGGCCTATGGAACCAATCGCGCGTATCTCGAAGAGATAGTGGCGTATTGGCGGGATCAGTATGACTGGCGCAAGCATGAAGCCGAGATCAATCAATTCAAGCATTACCGCACCACGATCGAGGGAATACCGATCCATTTCATCCACGAGCCGGGCAAGGGTCCTAAGCCGATCCCGCTGATTCTGTCGCACGGCTGGCCGTGGACCTTCTGGGACTTGCAGAAGGTGATTCGGCCATTAGCCGATCCGGCGGCTTTCGGAGGCGATCCCGCTGACGCCTTCGACGTGGTCGTGCCGTCGTTGCCGGGATTCTGCTTTTCGACGCCGCTGGTCACGCCCGGGATCAATTGGTGGCGCACGGCGGATTTGTGGCTCACGTTGATGCGCGAGGTCTTGGGCTATTCGAAGTTCGCAGCAGAGGGCGGCGATTGGGGGGCGTTCGTCACCGCTCAACTCGGTCACAAATATCCGCAGCATCTGATCGGAATTTACCTGACGCTCGCTATTCCGTTGGATTTTTTCAGCGGCGGTGGTCTCAAGGAGAGCGATTACGGCTCTGATGAACAGGCAGCGTTGGCGCGCACGCGTGAGGCGCGCCCGAGTATCATCAGTCATGTCGCGGTCCAAACGCGCGATCCGCAGACGCTGGCTTATGGGATGCACGACTCGCCGGTTGCGCTGCTGGCCTGGATGCTCGAACGGCGGCGCGCGTGGAGCGATTGCGGCGGCAATGTTGAGCAGCGCTATACCAAGGACGAACTGCTGACCCACATCATGCTCTATTGGGTAACAGAGTGTTTCGTGACATCGGTGCGCTACTACTATGAGGCGCGGGAGCATCCGTGGGCGCCAATACACGATCGTACGCCGGTGGTTGAAGCGCCGACCGGCATCGGAGTGTTTCCGCGCGAATTGCTAATCCCGCCGCGAAAATGGGCGGAGCGCTATTTCAACTTACAGCAATGGACGCCGATGACCTCCGGAGGCCACTTCGCACCCAGCGAAGAGCCCGAGCAGTTGGTGCAGGACATCCGAAAATTCTATCGGCCTCGCCGCTAACTGAACGACAGTCCACGGCGGCCTATTATCGAGCGGAGTCGGGCATCGGCGGAGTCGCCGGAGGAAGCGGGCTGAGCTCGATCAGCGTCGCCCCATGATCGACCATCGCGCCGGCTAAGACCTGGATTTTCGCGACAACCGCGGGCGCCTCCGCGTAGAGCGTCGTCTCCATCTTCATCGCTTCGAGTACGAGCAGCGGCGAACCCGCCTCGACCTGCTGTCGTTCTTCAACGAGGATCTTGAGCACTTTGCCGGGCATCGGCGCGGAGATCGTTTGCGCTATCGAAGTGCTGCTCCGGCGGCGAGCAGTCTGATTCTGACGGAGCAAACTCGAACTGTGCAGGCCCGAGCGCGATGAGAATCGTGTCGCGTTGGCGCGCGGCAAAATAGCGCGTCGAGTGATCGCCGATTCGGATAATTGCGCCGGTCGCCGCGGGATCGAGTTGCGCTTCGATCTCCTCGCCGTCAATTCGCGCGCGGATTTGCGCGTCATCGCGAGATATCATCTCGACCTCATAGATCTTTGGATCGCCGGTCTAAACGCAGCTTCATCGGCGGCTCCAGGGTTCGAAGCCGCCGAGCGCCATCCAGGGCGAAGTTGCAGAGCTATCAGACAGCACTCGCGGCATGACCATTTTCGTGGCTGCGTGACTGCGTCCGGCAGATACCAGACCGGTTTTGTCCTCGGCGGCGAGCAGCGCGGCAATCAGCGCCGCTTTGAGCTGGGCTTCATCAGGCGCCAGTGCGGGAAAAATTCTGGAAGAAAGCGCGTCGAAAGATCGGCGCGGGCGAACGGCGCACTCGCGATGACGTCGCGCAGAAACGCAGCAGTACTATGCACGCCCAGTAACGAGAATTCATCGAGCGCCCCGAGCATCCGATGGCGCGCTTGCTCGCGATCGTTACCCCAGCAGATCACCTTTGCCAGCAGGCTGTCATAGAAGGGTGATATCTGAGCGGCAAGCGCAAGCTGCGTATCGACCCGCACACCGGGTCCGCCGGGGAGATTGAGTTCGAGCACGATGCCGGTCGCGGGCCGGAAATCATGCGCCGCATCTTCGGCATTGACCCGGCATTCGAGCGCGCTATAGCGCGGCGCGACCGGTTCGGCGACGTGATCGCCTGCCGCGATCGTAAGTTGATCGGCGACGAGGTCGCGCGCGAAGCGAATCTCGGTTACCGGATGCTCGACCTGCAGGCGCGCGTTTACTTCGAGAAAATAGAATTGGTCGCCATCGACGAGGAACTCTGCCGTACCAGCATTGCGATAGTTGGCGTCGCGAGCGAGGCGCAGCGCCGCCTCGATGATGCGGTCGCGCAACGCGTCGCTCAATCCGGGTGCCGGAGATTCCTCGATTAGCTTCTGATGACGCCGCTGAATCGAGCATTCGCGCTCGCCCAAAGCGACGATCTGCCCGTGATTATCGGCGAGCAACTGAATCTCGATATGGCGCGGGCGGGCGAGATACTTTTCCAGAAAGACCCGGCCATCGCCGAAGGCCGCTTGCGCCTCGCGCGCGGCCGCTTCGAGCGCATGCTTCGAGGTCCGCTTCGGCCTCGACTACGCGCATCCCGCGACCCCCGCCCCGGCTGCCGCCTTGACCAGAATCGGATAACCGGCCGTCGCGCCGAATTTGCGCGCTGAGACGAGATCGGCGATATCGAGCCCCGGAACGACCGGCACGCCGGCCTCTAGTGCGAGCCTTCGTGCGGTCAGCTTATCGCCGAGCGCCGCCATCACGTCGGCAGGCGGCCCCACGAAAATCAGTCCGGCTTGCGCTGTCGTGCGCGCGAACTCCGGACGTTCCGACAGGAAGCCGTAGCCAGGGTGAATCGCGTCGGCGCCGGTCGGCGCGAGCAGCCGCGATAATCGCGTCGATATTGAGATAGCTCTCGCGCGGATCAGAAGGCCCGATATGGACCGCTTCGTCGGCCGCGGTGACGTGGACAGCTTTAGCGTCCGCATCGGAAAAAATCGCGATCGTCCGAATCCCCATCGTGCGCGCCGTACGGATCACTCGCAGTGCGATCTCGCCGCGATTGGCAATCAGCAATTTTCTGATCGGGTGGGAGGGCATCGAAGGAGCGTAACCACCGGCAATCGGATCGACAAGCCGCGCGAGGTATTTGCAACCTCGATCGCATTGGATTATTTGCTTCGGCGCAATGTCCAAGCAGAGCGAGGCGGTTGCGATGGGAAATTATTTCGAGGATTTCACGGTCGGACAGAAGTTCAAGCACTGGCCCGGGCGAACCATCACCGAGTTCGACGATACCTGGTTCACCCTGATGACCATGAATACGAATCCGATTCATTTCGACGCTGCTTTCGCGTCGCGCAGCCAGCATGGTCAGCGGCTCGTCAACGGCCTGCTTGTAATCTCGCTTGTGACTGGGATGACAGTGCGGGACTTGAGCGAAAACGCGATCGCAAATCTCGAATACGAATCGATCCGGCACGTCGCGCCGAGCTTCCACGGCGATACACTGTATGCCGAGAGCGAAATCCTGGAGGTCACGCCGTCGCAGAGTAAATCCGATCGCGGCGTAGTTTACGTGGAGACGCACGGCGTCAATCAGGAGGGCGCAGTGGTGCTGACATTGCGGCGGCGGGTGCTCGTTGCGCGGCGTCCGGCGGAGCAAAGTTCTGCGGCGAGGGTCGCGTCGAAGGGCCGTGCGGAAAAAAATCACAAAAAAAATCGTCGCGTGGTCAAAAAATCTTGATCGAGCGCGAGAAATGAATATCTTGTTTTTGTCACTCGATGCCGCGCCTGCAAGTCCGCAGGCGTTAAACATTAAAAGGATCACTTGCATGAGGGAGCGTTAGCGTAAGAAATGGAAAATCCGGTTATCCGCACGGTTTACGATTTTCCCGTCGCTGGCCATCGATGCAGCGATGACGTGGTGCATTACATCAAGCTGGTTCGTCGCAATGGCGAGCAGCAGCCTCAAGGCACCTGCCCCAACTGTCAAACTATTTTCCAGTATCAGAAGCCGCAGCGTTCGCACGTCAAACACGCGAGCGGTGAAGGCGCGACGCACTTTTAACTTCTCGGCGGAGCGCATTTGCGACCCGCCCCCAGCAGCCATAACTGATTGCGAGACTCGCTACTTCTCAAATAGAGAAGCGATTGTGAGTGCCAGTGATCAGCGCGAGCGCAGCGCTTGCATCTGATTTTCCGGCGCACTTGCGGCGGAAGCGGAATCGATGCGCCTGAGAATTATCTCCGGTCCTTTGTAGTACCGCGAGAATTGCGCGCCGACCAATTCCAAGTCGTTGGCCGGGCTGAACCAAGCGTGCATCTCAGGCAGGAACGGCGCGATCAGATAATCGAGCCAGCCGAAGTCCGGCTTGATATCGGTGCGCATGACCGCGTGCGGATAGTCGATCCATGGTGCAGGCGGATACGCTCGCGCCTCGACTTTCACCAGTTTCGGTCCCGGCATGCAGACGAAGTCGTTCATTAGGATCGGACCATTGTCGCCGGCACGGAGTGAGCCTTGTAATGGCAGAATCATCGCGGCGCCGGCATAAGAATCCGGCGGAAAATGGAAGGTCTGGGCGGTGACTACCGGCTTGCCGCCGGAGTAACTCGTACACGCAGCCTTGCCGCTGCGAAAATCAACTTTGCTGATTAGAAAGATCGTCCCATTGCGATGATAGAAGGTGTGGACGTAAGCCGTCATTACTGGGACCGAGCCTGGCGCTTGCGTATCGAAAGCGTCCCGTTCGATATCATAATCGCCGCTGCGATAGCGGGCCTCGCTGGTGACGACCTGAGCGCCCATCCGGTTCGGGCCAACGTCGAAATGCGCCGAGCCGATCACGTGCTGGTTGCGCGCATCGAGGATCTCGAAATCGGCATTGCGAAAATTAAGGCTCGCGGCAAGTACCGGTGAGGCGGCGAGCATTGCTAAGAGTGCAATTCCTCCGACCCACAGAAATCGCGCATATCGGCGCAAATCGAGAGCGACGGCTCGGCTATCCTGCATTTCGTTTGTCCCTCTTGAGCGCGAGTTCCCGCGGCAAGCAAAAGAACCGGTTCTGCTAGTATTGTGCAAACCTGAGCGGTTGACCACAACGTCGCGTCAATTCCGGTGATTGCCGTGTGCGGCAGCGTCTGGTTGATTATTATTAGATGCGATGATGGGTGCGGGCGGCGCATGCAGATGGAGGACTGATGGAAACGATAATAACTACTCCGCAGAGCCGGACGGTTGCGGCGCTGAGCTATTTACTGTTCTTTGTCACCGGATTGATCTTTCTATTTCTCGATCCATACGACAAGGATGAATTCGTCCGCTTTCATGCGCGTCAATCGATTGTCTTCTCGGTCGCATGGATCGCAATGCTGATCATTTTTGCGGTCTTTATCGCCGTACTGCCGCCTAGTATCGGATGGCTGCTCGCTGGAATCAGAAACCTGCTCAACCTGCTGCTCGCGATTTACTGGGTCTTCCTGATGTACAAGGCGTATCGCGGCGAACATTACCGGATTCCCGAGCTTTCCGATCGCGCCGAGGGGCTGGGATTCTGAGCTATTCCCCGCCCAACTCGATACTTTCGACGCGCACCCCTGACGGCTCGAAACGCAGCACCATCTGATATTGAGCCGTGCGGAGCGTAAGGCCATAGGCTCCCGGCGCGCGCGCCACGACGCTAATGAATTCAAGTGGTTGCCCTTGTAATGAACCGAGCGCGGCATTTATCGAGGCGATCGAAGCCGTCAATTCGAGACCGCGCGGGGTTTTCTGGAAGAGCGACCACAGCGACAGTTCCGCTCCCGGTCCGTAGAGTTTGCGGACGCGGCCTGAACTCAGCAGCACTTCGATAATTGTGCCCAGCGCACCCGCTGAGGCCGGCGGCACTTCGAGCGCCGTAATTGCTTGGCGAAGTGCGGAGTAGGTCTCGCGCGCAGACGACGTCCGGCGCAGCGGCCAAAAACGCGTCGATTTGCGGCGTCAAGACGTCGCGCTGCAGCTCATCGAGTTTGATCGATTGTTCGGAAGTCACGAGTCTCGCAACCCGATCGAGAGCGCCTCACGTCATTCTGAGGGAGTCCGCGACTGAAGAATCTCGGCTGCTCTGCCAAATAGGTCAAAGATATTGCGTGAGATCGAGCATAAGAGGCCGCTAGATTCTTCACTCCGCAGACTCCGTTCAGAATGACAAACCTGCTTCGAGAAATCTATTTGCGGAACATGAGACAATGGAGCCATAAAGGCGAGTTGTTCACGCCGGGTCGTGATGGCCATTGCCATTGTGACCAAGCAAGGCGGCGAGTTCATGCTCGAAGCCGCCGGTCTCGATCGCGCAATGCATCCCGCACTCTTTCGGCGCTCCGGTTTCCCACCACCATCGGCCCGAGCGGGGGTCTTCACCCTCCGGCACGGCGCGAGTGCAGGGAGCGCAACCGATTGATTTGAAGCCCTTGTCGTAAAGCTCGTTGTAGGGAACATCGTTGGCGCGGATATAATCCCAGACCTCTTCGTCGGTCCAGTCGGCGAGCGGCGCGAGTTTCACGATCCCGCCATGATCGTGATCGATTTCGAGCTTGCGGATATTCGAGCGGGTCGCCCACTGATCGCGCCGCAGACCGGTAATCCAGGCATCGTAGTTCATCAGGGCGCGACGCACCGGCAAGACCTTGCGTACCTGACAGCAGAGCAGACGCAGGTTCACTTCGCGATAGAAGAGATTATTGCCGTGCTTGGTGACCATCTGCTGGACGACGTTGGTGTCGGGCAAAAAGACTTCGGTACGGACGCCGTACTTGTCGCGAATCTTATCAATCAGCCGATAGGTCTCTTCCGGTTGCCGGCCGGTATCGATCGTGAAAACGCGGATACCCGGATCGATCCGCCACGCCATATCGATCAGCGCGACGCCGTCGGCCTGAAAGCTCGAACAGAGGCCGAGCCGGCGGCCAAATTTCTCGATCGCCCAGGCGAGCACTTCCTGCGGCTCCTGCGAATCGAGCTCGACGGCAGCCTCGCCCGCCTCCAACTCGTCCATGAGGATATGTTCGGTCTCGTGATTTCCAGCGGTGTCGGCGTGCGTATCCATAGGTGAAGGCCCTTTCGGCTTGGCCAGCCTTATTCTTGCGCCATCGGATTAGAGGCGCGCCTGCTCCAGACTCGTGGACGCCTCGGCACTGCCCATCGTGACTAAGGCAGCGTCGGGCGTGCGAACGCAAAATTGGGTGAAAGACTCGCCCGGCAGCCGCTCTTCAAGATAACCGGCGAAGAGCCGCGCGACAGTCTCTTCGACCTTGGCCGAGGGTACGCGACGGAGTAGCGGCTTGCCGATAGCGGCGTCGCGGCCCAAGCCGCCGCGCAGAATCACATCAAAGGCTTCTAGTGGCTCGCCATTCGGCCCGCGACCGGTGGTGCCTTGCAGCCCGATATCGCCAGTCCAGTGCTGGGCGCAGGCGTGGGGGCATCCATCGAGATTTACCTTGAGGTCTGCGACCTGATCGCCGAATTGTGTGACCATTCGCTTGATAATCGATGCGAGCTTTTCCTTGGTCGGCGTGACTGCATAATTGCAATGCGGATCGCCGATACATCCGATCGAGGAGCCGTACAGCCCGTTCGCATCGATTGGAAAGCCAATCTCGGCGACACGTCCCAGTACCTCGTCGAGCCGCTCGCGCGGGATACCCGTAAGGATAAAGTTTTGACGGCGGGTGAGCCGGATATCACCGCCGAAGTCTGAGGCTAGGTCGGCCAGTTCGCGCATCTGCTGCCCGCTCATCAGGCCGAGATAAACTGGGAAACCGGCGTAAAGCAGGCCGGGTTGTATTTGTTCGTGGATCCCCAGATGGTCGCTTTCGGAGTCGGGCAACGGCAACTCAGGTAAGTCTTCGAGCGCTCGGCCGAGGCGTTGCTCGACCAAGCCGCGGAACGCTTCGACCCCATAGTCGTCGATCATGAACTTGAGCCGCGCCTTGACGCGCGAGATGCGATACTCGGTGGTCAGGCGCCACACGTCGAGGATCGCGCGTAAAACCGGAATAACCTCAGCGCGTGGAACAAACACTCCGAGATGCCGGGATAGTCGGGGCGTTGAGGATTGACCGCCGCCCACGCGTACCGCAAAGCCCTCGCGACCGTCTCGCATCGTTGCGACCATCGCGACGCAGTTAATCTCCGGCGCATTGCACTGATAGCGGCAGGCCGAGATGCTGATTTTGTGCTTGCGCGGCAGATCGGAATAATCGCGATTGCCGTAAAAGAAGCCTGCCGCTTCGCTGATTAAACCGGTCACGTCGAAAAGCTCGTCGCGGCTGACGCCTGCGACGGGGCATCCCGTGATATTGCGGACCACGTCGCCGCATCCACCCATAGTGGTGAGGCCAGCCGTCTTGAGCTTTTCAAGAATTTCCGGAAAGTGATCGAGAGTGATGTAATGGAGCTGAATATTCTGCCGCGTCGTCAACTCGCCCTGATTGCGGCCAAAGCGCTCTGAAATCTCGCCAATTGCCCGCAGACCTGCGGCGCTAAGGATACCGCTCGGAATCTTCACGCGCATCATGAAGGTGCCGATCTTCGGCTTGTCGTGGTACATCCCGAACCATTGCAGCCGGACGATGTCTTCTTCAGGGAGCTTTTCGTAAGTGGTATCGACGAGGCGTTGCCACTGTCCCTCAAGCTCGGTCGGGAAAAGCTCGTGCTTGAGCCGCTCAACCGAGTTGCGCTTGAGGACCAATTCTCGTGAAGGCGGCTCGCGTTTCGGCACGGCGGGATAATTACTCCTGTGGGGGGAACGTCCGATAAAAGAAAAAGTAACTTAGTGGAGTAAGTTAGTCAACTATTGATTTTGAGGTCGCGGCGGCTCGAATTAGAAGTCGGCAGAGCCTCGCCAAAGAATCGCTGAATTTTCTTAAATAGGCCTAAGTGGGTAGGAAACGCACCTATCTGCGTCACACAAACAGCTCCGGCAGCATTGCCGAGCCGCCCGATCGGCTCCCATGGCCATCCCCATCGGAGTCCCGCGATGATCGCGCCCATGAAAGCGTCGCCGGCTCCGGTGGAATCGACCTGTTTGACCCGAAATGCAGGTATGCGCAGAGTTTCGGATTCAGTTGCGATCGCGCATCCGCGATCGCCTTCGGTCAGGAAGACGGCACGACTGCCGTAACGCTCGCGGAGGAGCGATGCCAAATCGCTCGAATCCTGCGCCGCGCGGCTGCCGACAAGCTCGCGGGCGGCAGCTTTCGCTGGTTTCAGAATGGTTGCCAATCGCAGCGCGCGATCCAGCTCGCGTGGACTTCCGAGCGTCGCGCAAGCGTCTGACGGGGGCACATCGACGTCGAGAACGGTGGTGAGACCGTGATCCCGCGCAACACCTAGAATCGCAATCACGGTGCGGAGCGGAAGCTGCGAAATTTCCGTCGTCACGATATGCGCATTGCCGATGAAGCCCCGATGGTTCCGCTCAATATCACTCGGCGTGAGTTCGGCGGTCGCTCCCCGCGCCATGTAGATTGCGCGATTGCCGTCAGGATCGAGAAAAATTGCGGCGAAGGAGCTCGCTGAGCCGTCGGTTGTGAGCTGAGATTTGATGCCTAGTCGGCGCATTCCGCCGCGCAGCAGCTTGCCATTAGCGTCGTTGCCCATTTTCCCGAAGATGCCGACGTCGAGCCCCAGCACGCGGGCCCATCCGAGATGGTTCAGCACGACGCCGCCGACCGTGGCTTGCGGACTCAGCGGCTTCGGAGCGAGCAGGATTTTTTCATCAGGTCCGATGATGCGCGGTGTGCGGTAGAAAAGATCGACCACCATGCTGCCGCATCCGACAGCGTCGAGCTTTATCTTAGGCGTCGGCGTAATTGCGCTCCGCCGCTATCCAGGATTCCGATGTGCTGGTCCATTCCGGCTCGAGGGTGGTAGCGGCGATCCGCCGGAGCGCTCGAAAACGGCGCAGGAACTCGCGCCGTTCGCCGGAATCCAGTTCGGGCGTGCCGGGCGCCACGAAATCGCTTGAACAAACCCCGAGCTCTTTGAGCGCGGTCTTGAGACAGGCAATCGTAAGTCGCGCCGGTTGCTCGCCATGAAAGAATTCACAGGCCTCACGGAACTGCTCGAGCACGGCGCGATAACGCATCATCAGGGTCAGCTCATGGCGACGGCAAACCTGCCACGAGCGCTGCCATTCGCGCGGCATCACGTTGGATGCTCCGGCGACGATGCCGTCGGGCAGGGAGTTACGCGTGAGATAGCGATTCCAGTAGCCCCGCGCGCGTCCCGCGATCCCACGTGAGGGGCGGAACAGATCGAAGATCAGGTAGGCGTTACCGGGATAGATCGCGAATTGACCCTTGTGCTTGAAGTGCGCGGCGGCCCGCGTGTAGTTGCCCAACATCGCTTTACTCGCCGTCACCTTGATCCCGTGGACATAGGACAATTGGCTCATCCGCTTGACGTCGCGGGTGTGCAGATGCGGTGTTCTGCCGGCGCTCGCAATGTCGGCATTGTCGTATAGGAAGATCGGCAGGCTGCGACCGTAGCGGACGAAAATTTCGCCGATCTTGCGTTCGACAAAATCTACGGGATTTTCCAGATCGGCGATTGCCAATGGCGCGATCACGGCCGCATCCGCCCCGAGCTCAATTGCATGTTCCAGGTTTGCGAGCGTATCTGCCGCATGATGCGCGGTAATTCCGACCCAAGCCTCGACCGTACGGCCTTCGCGCGCGGCGCGCCGGCATTCTTCAACCGCGATCCGCGCGACGCGTTGCATCCGCTTCTGATCTAGCCGATTCCATTCGCCGGTGGTGCCCGCGGCAAAAATGATATTGGCGCCCGCACCATCCTGGATCGCATAGCGGATTACCGCGCGCTGCTCGCCATCGACGATGTTCCCCGCGCGGTCGAGCACGGTCACTATCGGCACAGAGAGGCCGTTCGGTGGAGAATAGCGATTGCGCGTGCGCGACCGCCAGATACTTGACGATGCCGCGCCCATCAAGGTGGCGGGGCGCAGACTTTGAACTTTCGAAGACAATGCCAATTTTCCTGCTCGCTTTAGAGTAGTCCTAATCCCAACTCCGTGTCGTAGGTGTACTGCCCGTATCGATCAAAGCTCGAATTGTAGATAACGCCTTGGATGCGGACACGATAATTATTGTCGCTGCCGCGCGCCGCGATCGGCGGATTACGCGACCAGATACCCTTCTTGCATGCGTCGATAAATAGATGATCGATCGCCAAGTCGCCCGAATGCTGCTCAATCGCGATCTCATTCAATCGTCCCTGCGAGTCCATCACGGCAGTCAGGACGACGGGATTAAGGTCGTCGCGAACTCTGCGTTGCGAAAGCTTCTCGGCTTCGAGTTGCTGTACCGCCTTCAAGGTTTGAGTTAGCAGAATATCACTGAACTCGGCGTATTTACGGGCCTTATCGTTGAGCAGCCGCGTGCCGTGTGGCGCCGACGAGGCCGTCTCCTGACTATAGACCGTGACCGGCGCTTCGGCTGCGAGCTGTTGGGTTACGGTTTCATTTCGCGATGGCGCTTTGCCGTGAGCTGCCGCTGATTCGGGTTCCCGCAATTGGATCGCGGTGGGAAGCGCAACAGTATTCGACGCTGAGAGATTCGATAAATCAGTGAGAACTTCGGGCCGTTCCGGTCCACTTCCGATTGCTGAAGGCACGGAAGTCGTGTCGGCATCAGGCGGATGAGGAGGATTAACGCACGCAGCTAGGTCGATCAGTCCACCGAGCGCGATAGCGCCGAGGGCTAGTCTAATCCAATTGCGCGTCCGGCTTCGGCCCATCGTGCTATTCTTCTGCCTACCTCCTTTTATTGATTAATTCGCGAAAGGCGCGATTCTAACCGGAACGGGCGCCTCTGAAAAGTTTTCTCAACCGGATTGTCGATTGGGCGACAATTGTGCATCGGGCAAGGCGTGGTTATACTTCCTTTGTCGGCCGAGGCCGATAACTTAAAATGAAAGCTGAAATTCATCCCGACTACCGCCGATGCGTAGTGACTTGCGCATGCGGCAATACTTTTGAGACACGTTCGACGCTGCCCACGATACAGGTCGAAGTTTGCTCGAATTGTCATCCGTTCTACACGGGTCAGCAACGGCTGGTCGATACCGCCGGACGCGTTGAGCGCTTCAATCGTAAATACGGCATCAAAAAACAGCCCGCTGCCTAGCTTGATCACGAGCGCGAACGCCCTCGGCTTTGCCAAGAGCCAGGCCGGAGGCGAACTGTGAACGCGTTCCTCGATAAGCTCAAGGAGATTGAAGGGCGTTTCGACGAACTTGGTCGTTTGCTCAGCGATCCTGCAATCATGGGAATAACCGCGAGTACGCGCAACTCGCACGTGAACGTTCGCAACTTGAAGAAATTGCGGCGGCGCGCGCATGAATATCGCAAGATCCTCGATGAGACTGTCGAGCTGAAATCTGCGCTCGACAGCGACGACGCCGAATTGCATGAATTCGCCAAAGAAGAACTTCCGGCAGCGCAGCGGAATCAGATCGCGATGGAAGAGCGGCTTAAACAACTGCTTACGCCTCGTGATCCGAATGATGAACGCAATGTATTACTTGAGATTCGCGCTGGAACCGGCGGCGAAGAGGCCTCGTTGTTTGCCGGCGATCTCTTCCGGATGTATTCGCGGTATGCCGAACGCCATGGCTGGAAAGTGGAAGCGCTGAGTCTGAGCGGCACCGGACTCGGCGGCATCAAGGAAGTAATCGCGTCCATAAGTGGACGCGGCGCTTTCAGTCGCCTCAAGTTCGAAGGCGGGGTCCATCGCGTGCAGCGGGTACCGGCGACGGAGTCGTCAGGCCGGATTCATACATCCGCCGTAACTGTTGCTGTGCTGCCTGAGGCTGACGAAGTCGAAGTCAATATCAACGAAGAGAAAGACTTGCGAATTGACGTGATGCGCGCGTCGGGCCCGGGTGGTCAAAGCGTAAATACGACCGACTCCGCGGTGCGCATCACGCATATTCCGACCGGGATGGTAATCGTATGCCGCGACGAAAAGTCGCAACATAAGAACAAGGCTCGTGCATTGAAAATCCTGCGCGCACGACTGCTTGAGAATGCGCGCGCCGAACAGGATGCCAAGATTGCCGATGCGCGCCGCTCGATGGTCGGTTCGGGCGACCGTTCGGAACGCATCCGCACTTATAATTTCCCGCAATCACGTATCACCGACCATCGGGTGAACCTGACCCTTCATCAACTTGATCAATTTCTTGATGGGGCGCTCGATCCAGTGATCGACGCGCTCGCCACCAAAGAACAATCCGCTTTACTCGGCGCTTAGCGTACGCTAGGCGGAACGCAGTGGAGCCGAGCAGGCGAGTCCGCGAGCTGCGCCAAAGATTGATACCGCCAACCTCATCTATGGCGCCGCGATTGCGAGAATTGCTCGCGATGGCGACGGCCGAGTTAAGTACTGCGGGAATCGAGAACCCACGCCTTGAAGCCGAAGTGATGCTCGCTGAGACGCTCCAGACTTCGCGTGTGGCAGTGCTCGCAGATAGTGATCGGGTAATCGATGGCGCAATGCGAGACCGTTACGCCGCGATGGTGCGCCGCCGCGCGGTTCGCGAGCCGCTCGCCTATATCATTGGACGCAAAGAATTCTATTCGCTCGATCTTGAAGTAACGCCTGAGGTTTTGATTCCGCGCCCGGAGACCGAGACGTTGGTCACAGACGGCGCTCGAATGGCTCGCCGCGCGACCGGGGTCGCGGCTGCTTGACCTTGGTACCGGCTCCGGTGCAATTGCTCTGGCGATTGCGGCGAATGCGCCGGAAGCCTTAATAGTCGCAGCAGATTACTCAGCCGATGCGCTCGAGATTGCGCGCCGGAACGCGTACCGCCTGGGTCTCGAAAAGCGGGTTGTATTCCGCCATGTCGATTGCTTTGAGATTCTGGACCATGGCGAGGGTCTTGGCCGCTTTGATCTGCTCCTCTCGAATCCGCCGTACATTTGCGATGCCGATATTGCGACTCTGCAACCCGAAGTCGCGGACTGGGAGCCGCGAATCGCGCTCGCCGGAGGAATCGATGGCCTGCGGTTTTATCAACGGATCGCGCAAGAATTGCCGGATCATCTCGCACCGGACGGATGCGTCATGATTGAAATCGATGATCGTCAGGCGGACGCAGTGAGTGCAATTTTGCGCACGAAAGGAGCCGCCAAAATCAGCGTTATTGCCGATCTGTCCGGCGTCGCGCGAGTAATCCGCGCCATTTACTAGGTTCTTTGTCCCATCACCGCATGATAGATCGCCAGCACGACGATCGAACCAATTACCGCGACAATGATGCTCCCGATGCTGATGTGATTAACTCCGTGGTAGCCGAATATACGGAAAATAAACCCGCCGACGAGCGCGCCGACAATCCCCAATATAATATCGCCAATCAGTCCTTCGCCACTCTTATTGACAATTTTGCTGGCGATAAAGCCCGCGATCAGTCCCAATACAATCCATGCGATTATTCCCATTTAGCTCTCCTCTTCCAGCAATGATCAATCTCCTGTCCTCTAATTCGATTGGATAACTGAGGTTCATTCAATACACAACGTATTGGCGCAGAAGTCATCGTCCTATAGAGTTCTCAATCGCCCAATAGACGAGAATCCCTGCGACGGCTTTGAGTAATGCCTTAATGGATCAAATGATAATCGAAGGGGGCCGGCCGCTGCACGGTTCCGTGACGGCTAGCGGCAGCAAGAACGCCGCATTACCGCTCCTGATGGCCTCGCTGCTGACTAGCGAGCCCATGATCTTGCATAACGTCCCGCGGCTGCGTGATGTACGCACCGCACTTGGATTGCTCGAGAATCTCGGCGCGTCGGCTCGTTGGACTGGCGAGCATAGTGTAGAGGTGCACGCGCCTAAGCTGTGCGGCTACGAGGCCTCATACGATCTGGTCAAGACGATGCGCGCGTCTTTCGTGGTCCTCGGCCCGCTGCTGGCGCGGACCGGTCGCGCTCGCGTCTCGACGCCCGGCGGATGCGCGATTGGGGCGCGTCCGGTGAATCTACACATTATCGGGATACGCGCTCTTGGCGCACGTATCCAGTTGCGCAACGGCTATGTTGAAGGTCGCGCCGAGCGTCTGCTCGGCGCGCGCTTATGGCTCGATAATCCTTCCGTCGGCGCAACGGAAAACATCATGATGGCTGCGGTTCTCGCTAAAGGCGTCACCACTATCGAGAACGCGGCCCGTGAACCCGAAGTCCAGGACCTCGCCGCGATGCTGATCGCGATGGGTGCGCAGATCAAGGGCGCGGGCACTCACGTGATTGAAATCGAAGGCGTCGAGCGGCTGCATGGTGCGGAGCATCGGGTTATCAACGATCGCATCGAAGCCGGGTCCTTGATGATCGCGGCGGCAGTGACCGGCGGCGACGTCACGGTCGATAATGCTCCCGCACAGCATCTTGATGCGGTCGTTACCAAGCTGCGCGAAATTGGCGCAGAAGTGATACAGGATGGGGACGGCTTGCGTGTGACACGCAGTGGCCCCATGCGCCCGGTCGAGTTGCGCACGCTGCCTTATCCCGGTTTTCCGACTGATCTTCAGGCTCAGATGATGGCGCTGCTGACTCAGGCCGGCGGCACTTCAGTCATCACCGAGACCATTTTTGAAAACCGCTTCATGCATGCCCCGGAACTGATTCGAATGGGCGCGGACATCGTGATGAAAGGCGCGACGGCTGTAGTACGCGGTCCATCGCATCTGAGCGGCGCGCCGGTGATGGCGACTGATCTGCGCGCCTCGATGGGTCTGATCCTGGCGGGCTTGGCGGCAGACAATACCACTCGTGTGAGCCGCGTCTATCATCTTGATCGCGGCTACGAGGCGCTCGACGAGAAACTGCAAAAGCTCGGCGCGAGTTATCGAGCGCGTGCCGGAATAGCCGGATGATTTTGCGGATTCTCGATTCCAGCTCGACCGCTTGCGATCGATTTCTCAAATCGCTTTCGAGTCGGCGTGCCGAAGCAGGGGGCGAAGCGGATCAGACCGCGGCTCGAGATTATTGACGAGGTGCGGCGCGGCGGCGATCGTGCGCTGGTTCAGGCCGTCCGACGCTTTGATAAAGTCAAGCTGCCGATCGCGCGTCTGCGCGTTTCCGAAGCCGAACTGGAAGCAGCGCGCACTGAATTGCCGGCTGCGGAAAGGCGCGCACTCGAACTAGCCGCACGCCGAATAACTGCATTCCATCGACGGACGCTCGATAAATCCTTCAGCTATCGCGACGAATTGGGTATGCGCCTCGGTCAGATGGTCCGGCCACTGCGAAGAGTGGGCATTTACGTCCCCGGCGGCAAGGGCGCTTATCCGTCATCGGTGCTGATGAACGCAATTCCTGCGCGCGTCGCCGGGGTACCGGAAATCGCGATGGTTTCGCCGGTAGGAGAGCAGGGTGATAATCCGGCAGTACTGGCGGCGGCGGCAATCGCGGGAGTCAGCGAGGTCTATCGGATTGGCGGAGCGCAGGCGATCGCCGCGCTTGCGTATGGCACGGCTTCGATTCGCCCGGTCGATAAGATCGTCGGTCCGGGCAACGCGTATGTGCAGGCGGCCAAACGGATGGTTTATGGCGTCGTCGATATCGACAAGATGGCCGGGCCGAGCGAGGTGCTGATCATCGCTGACGAGCACGCGAAGCCGGCGTGGGTCGCCGCCGACCTGATCGCGCAGGCCGAGCATGGCAGCGGTGACGAATCGGCGATTCTGCTGACGCCCTCGCGTACGCTCGCCGCTTCAGTCGCAGCCGAACTTGAACATTCACTTGAGGATTTGCCGCGGGCGCCAGCGGTCCGCAAGGTGATGGCGGCGCGCGCTGCCGCAGTGGTCGTGGAGAGCCTTGACCGAGCCTTCGCTCTGGCCAACCAGATCGGCCCGGAACATCTGGAGCTGGACATTGCGAATCCGGCGCGATGGCTCAATCGGGTTGAATCAGCCGGCGCGGTTTTTCTTGGCAGCCGCTCGCCGGCGCCGCTGGGCGACTATCTCGCCGGCCCGAATCATGTGCTGCCGACCGGAGGCGCGGCCCGTTTCGCCTCACCGCTAGGGGCTTACGATTTTCTGAAACGAACCAGTATAATCGAGGCGTCGGCGCGCGGGCTGGCGAAGTTGGGTCCTGAGACTCGCCCGGTTGGCGCGGATGGAAGGTTTCGAGGGCCATGCTCGCGCGATTGAGATGCGGCTGAACGAGTAAATCCGAACCTCATAGAGCTAAATCGATCGATGCCGAATCAAAGTAAGCCGCAACTCGCGTCCGTTATCACCGATGCCGGCGCTAAGGCCGTGAGACGCCGTCCCGGAAAGCATCGATTACTCGCAAGACTCGAGAAACCTCGATCGCAATCGAATTGGTGCTGGATGGTGGCGGCAAGTCGGCAATCTCAACTGGCGTGCCGTTTCTCGATCACATGCTCGACAGCTTCGCGCGCCACGGCTTTTTTGACCTGAACGTCAATGCGACCGGCGACCTCCACATCGACGATCATCATACGGTCGAAGACGTCGGAATCGTTCTCGGCCGCGCCTTCCGCGACGCGCTAGGCGATCGCTCGGGAATCCGGCGCTTTGGCGAAGCGACCGTACCGCTCGACGAGGCGCTCTGCACCGCAGTAGTCGATATCAGCGGGCGTGCCTATCTCGCCTATGATGTCGTCATCGAACAGGAACGGGTCGGCACGTTCCAAACCGTCCTGCTGCACGACTTCATGAAGGCGCTCGCGGACGAGACCGGCATGAATCTCCATTTAATTATGCGCACTGGCCGCAATCCCCATCACATAATCGAGGCATCGTTCAAGGCGTTGGCGCGTGCGATGGATATGGCGACTACCATCGAGCCGCGCGTCACCGGTGCGCTCTCGACCAAGGGAACGCTCGCCTGATCCGTGCCCGGTCCTTGATCGCAGCCATAGTATGCATATTCAAAGAAGCCCCTTCCAAGTCATTCTGAGGGAGTCTGCGACCGAAGAATCTCGCCTGCCTACCAATTCAGGATGATCACCCCGCTGTTCCCTCGATTCACTGTTATTCCCGCGATCGATCTCAAGGGCGGCAAGGTCGTGCGCCTGCTGCGCGGTGAGATGAGCCGCGCCACGACCTACGGCGATGACCCGGCAGCGACCGCCGCGGCTTTCGAGCGCGAGGGGGCGGAGTTAATTCATGTCGTCGATCTCGACGGCGCGATTGCGGGTGCACCGCGCAACCTCGATTCAATCCGGCGCCTCCGCGCCGCCGTCCGATGCCGTCTTGACGTAAGCGGCGGCGTGCGCTCGCTTGAGTCGTTACATCAGCTAATCGATGCGGGTGCAGATGTAGTCTCGATCGGTTCAGCGACATTCCTGAATCCCGCGCTGATTACCGACGCTTGCCGCGAATTTCCTGGTCGGATTCTCGGCTCGCTTGACGCGCGGAACGGCCGTCTCGCCATCAAAGGATGGGTCGAGACCAGCGAGCTGAACATTGCCGACGCGATCACGCGTTTTCGTCAAGCGGGAGTCGCCGCGATCACGCTGACTGACATCTCGCGCGACGGCGCAGAGTCGGGCGTCAATGCCGAATTTTACGCTGAGATTGCGGCGCAAGCTGGTATCCCTATTATCGCCTCCGGCGGCGTTGCCTCACTTGACGATATCCGTGCACTGGCTGAACGATTTCCGATCGGTGTGGCCGGTGTGATCGTCGGTCGGGCGATATACGAGGAACGCTTCTCGATTCAACAAGCGATAGCTGCTCGCGTCAATAGGAAAACCAGTTAGGCGCCTCGATTCACCGAGCGCATTACGACTGTTGGATTGGCGCATCGGCGCGGCAGTCGCCCCGCTAGCACGTCCAGCACATTATCGACCGCCAGTTCGGCCATCTTGAGCCGCGTCGTATGACTAGCGCTGCCGATATGCGGAGTGACGACCACATTTGGGAATTGCAGCAGTGGATGGTCCGCGGCGATCGGCTCCTCGGCAAAGACGTCCAGCCCCGCCCCTGCAATCCGCTCCAGCCGCAACGCTGTGACCAGCGCGTCTTGATCGATCACCGGGCCGCGCGCCGTGTTCACGATGATCGCCTCGCGCTTCATTGACGCGAATTCGTGTGCGCCGATCATATGTCGCGTTCTGTCCGTCAAGGGCACATTGATCGAGACGAAATCAGCTTCAGCTAGTAATTGCGCCAGTTCCATCGGCTCGGCCTGCGAAGGCGCATTGGACGGCGTCTCTATCCGCGACGAGTTATGTTTCGCATAGAGTATCCGCATCCCAAAGCCGACTCCGCGTCGTGCAACCGCTTGACCGATTGCGCCCCATCCAATGATGCCGAGGGTGGCGCCCCAAATATCGCGACCAAGCATCAGGCGCGGCGTCCAGGTCCGCCAGCGTCCCGCCCGCACATAGCGATCGCCCTCCGCGACTCGGCGCGCCGCCGCCATCAGCAGTGCGAAAGCCAGGTCTGCAGTGGTCTCGGCGAGGACATTGGGGGTATGTCCGACCGCGATTCCGGCCCGCGTCGCCGCCTCAAGATCGATGTTATCAAGTCCCACCGCGAAATTGCTGATAACTGCAAGACGTTCCAGGCCGGCGATTGTCGCGGCGTCAAAACGATCCGATACCATGCTGATCACGGCGTCGGTGCGCGCCAAGCGACTGATCAGTTCGTCGTGCGGCGGCGCGAAATCATCGTCCCACAGATCGACGCGCGCCACTGCCGCGAGACGCCGCAGCGCGACTTCCGCGATCGGACGCGTGACGAAGACCCGTTTTGCGCCTGCCGATGACATCACAGTTTCAATCCGAGGCTGACCTTTGCTATACGCCAATCGTGGATCCAAAAACCGTCAAGCAGATTATCACAGATACCCGAGCCGCTGGTCGAGACGCCCTTTCCGAGATCGAATCGAAGCGGCTGCTGAGCGCGCTCGGAGTACCAGTCGCTATGCCGGAGCAGGCCCGCACTGGCGAAGAGGCTGCGAAGCTCGCCGCCAAGTTGGGTTTTCCGGTCGTGCTGAAAGTTCTTTCGTCGGCTGTTAGCCACAAGAGCGAAGTTGGAGGCGTGATGCTGGGTCTCGGTTCCGAGCGCGAAGTACGCGACGGCTTCGAGCGGATTCGCCGTAATCTCGCCGAGCGTGCGCCTGATGCCCCATTCGAGGGCGTCGCTATCGATCGCATGGCGCGGCCTGGCGTCGAGTTGCTCGTCGGCATCCTTCGCGACGCGCGCTTCGGCCCGATGGTTGTCGTTGGCTTGGGCGGAGTCTTAGTCGAGGTCTTCAAAGATTCGGCGTTCCGGCTCGCCCCGATCGATCATCGCGAGGCGCGCAAAATGCTCGACGAGTTGCGCGGCAGCGCGATCCTGCACGGCGCGCGCGGCGCAAAGCCGATCGACTTCGACGCGGTCGCGCAACTGCTCGTGAAGCTCTCCGAATTTGCAGCAACCAATCCAGCAATCAAGGAGATGGACCTCAATCCGATCGTCGCGTACCCCGACGGGATTGCGGTGCTCGACGCGCGAATTTTGCTCGGCAACGCGAATCATGTGGCGAATGTCGATCCGAACCACGCCAGCCGGGTCGAAAACCTCAAGCGCGCTTTCAATGCCCATACCGTCGCGGTAATCGGCGACAAGCGGATGGGCGGCTATATGTGGCTGCGCGCGATGAAGCGCTTCACCGGCAAGCTCTACTCCGTGCAGATCGATCCCAATGAGATTCCCGGCATCGAAGCGATGGGCGTGGTCAACTACAAGTCGCTCGCCGAAATTCCCGAAGAGCGTATCGACTATGCGGTCAGCGCGGTGCCACGACAGGTCGCCCCGCGCATCCTCAAGGATTGCATCGAGAACAAAGTCGGCAGCATCGGGTTTTTCACCTCGGGTTTTTCCGAAACCACCGAAGAGCTTGGCATCCGGCTTGAGAACGAATTGCGGCAGGCCGCAACTGCGTCCGACATCGCGCTGGTCGGGCCCAACTGCATGGGGCTTTATAGCCCCGCCGTCGGACTCTGCAATTTCCCCGATCTGAAAACCGGCGAGCGCGGCGACGTCTGCTTCATTTCGCAAAGCGGTACGCACACTATCAATTTCTCGACCGCAAGCGCCGCTTGCGCGGCATCCGTGTCAACAATGCCGCGTCGATCGGCAATGTCCTGATGCTGGAGGCGGCTGACTATCTCGATCTGATGGCTGACGACCCGGCGACGAAAGTTATCGGGATGTATGTCGAAGGCGTGCGTGACGGCCGCCGCTTCTTCGAGAGTCTCAAGCGCGCCGCGGCGAAGCATCCGGTGGCGATATGGAAAGGCGGGATGACCGACGCGGGCGCGCGCGCGACTTTCTCGCATACCGGCTCGCTGGCGACGCCCGCCGCCGTATGGGATCCGATGGTTCGTCAGGCCGGGGCAGTTAGCGTTTTCGGCCTCGATCCGATGCTCGATGCAGTCGAGATGCTGGCGCGTGGCCGCGCGGTAACCGGTCGCGGCATGGGACTAGTGGCGATGACCGGCGGCCAATCGGTGGTAATCACCGATACTTTTGCTTCGGCCGGACTGGAAATTCCGGCGTTGTCCGATTCCTCCTATGAAGAATTGAAAAGTTTCTTCAATATCATCGGCGGCAGCTATCGGAATCCGATGGATGCAGGCGGCACGATCGGCGGCGGCACCGTTCATACGGGCAACCTGCAACGTATCCTGGATGTTTTGAATCGCGACCCGGTGATCGACGCGATCGTGCTCGAAATCGGCACCGGGTTTGCCGCGCAGCGCTGGGCAACGCACGAAGACGAACTGATCACGTTACTCGATAAAGTTTCGACTTTCGCTGTGCAAAGTGCAAAACCCTTCGTTGTGATTATGCATCAGGCGCACGTCCCGACGATCGTGATCCGCGCCCGTGAGCTTGCGCGCGAACGCGGGCTGGTGGTGTTCGATAATTTCGAACGCGCCGCCGCTGCACTCAAAGCTTCTTATGATTACTGGTCGCTGCGCCCTGCTCACGCGCAGTGAGAATTTGTGCGAGCTTGTTCTCGACGGAATCATCGTGCGCGCGATAGTCGTAAATACACCCGCTGCGATCGAGAGCAACCCGCTGGCTCTGATCGATCGCGACCAACCGCGTCCCGGTAAAGGCGAGATACTGGTCCACGTGCGCGCATGCGGCGTCTGCCGGACTGACTTGCATGTGGCCGAGGGCGACCTGCCGCCGAAGCACCCGCAAGTTATCCCGGGCCATGAAGTAGTAGGTATGGTTGAAGAACTCGGGGAGGGATGCCGACGCTTTCGGCGGGGCGCGCGCGTCGGCATTGCATGGCTACGTGAGACTTGCGGGCAGTGCCGATATTGCTTGAGAGACGATGAGAATCTCTGTCCCGACGCGCGCTTTACCGGATGGGACCATGACGGCGGTTACGCGGAATTCGCGACCGTGCAGGAAGACTTTGCCTATCCGATCCCCGCCTCGATTCCTGACCAGCAGGTCGCGCCGCTGTTGTGCGCCGGAATCATCGCTTATCGCGCGGTGAAGCGCGCCGCGATCAAACCGGGCGCGACGGTAGGCTTATATGGCTTCGGCGGCTCGGCGCATCTTGCGCTGCAGTTGTTGAAATACTGGGAATGCCGCGTTTTCGTGATGAGCCGGGGCGGTATTCATCAGGAGCTGGCTCGCAAATTGGGCGCGGAATGGGTCGGCAACGCGGAGGAACCGCCGCCCGCGGCGCTGGATGCGGCGATCCTGTTCGCACCGGCAGGAAATCTCGTATTGCCCGCCCTGCAGGCGCTCGATCGCGGAGGAGTTCTGGCTGTCGCGGGAATTTATCTAACGCCGATCCCCGAATTGGATTACGAACGGCATCTTTTCTACGAAAAAGAACTACGCAGCGTGACGGCTAATACGCGTGCCGACGGCGCCGAGTTCTTGCGGCTCGCTGGCGAAATACCAATCCGCGCTGAGACTGTGCCGATGCCACTTGCGGAGGCAAATCAGGCGCTTAATCTGCTCAAGCACGACGAGTTGTCAGGTGCGGCAGTTTTAGTAATTGGATAAATCGAACGACTCAGGACTCGGACTTTTTCTTCAAGCGATCGTCTGAGTGCTCATGGTCGTCGGTCTTGCCGCCCTCGACGCGATAATTCTCGCTGACCCAGGTCCCGAGATCGATCATCTGACAGCGTTCCGAACAGAATGGCCGGAATCGATTTGACGATGAATATTCAGCTTCGCGACGGCAGACTGGACAACGCATCGAAGTACTACTCAGAAATGGTATTGGTTAGTTACAGCTCAATTATATCAGAAGATTTGACCGTCGCAGCGGTCGCCGCCTCCGCTCGCGTTGAAAGTATCCGTACGGCGATCATAAGTCATAATCTCGTTGTAACAAAACTCACGCTGGTCAGGTCCGCGATACGTCATCAGGACATCGACGACTAATTTCGCTTGCCCGCTGCGCAACCGATGGTAAACGTCCGCGGGAATGAATCTGTAAAATACGTGAGGGACGCTCGGTGAGACCATTCCGAGGTTTGCAACTGAATCGCGCAGCTCTGCGCCGCGCAATTGTTGCCCGTCCAGCAATAGGCGAATCTGGGCGGCGCCATCACTCGCGGAAACATGGCCGAAATTTCGGCAATCGACAGCGATTCGCGCGGCGTCGCCATCAACGGAATCGAAGCCGATATGGTCAATTCCGAGATAAGGCCGTTCGGAGACCATAAACACTGAGTTCATGAGCTGCGCGGTACGCCAAGTGGCGAAGGCGCTGAATGCGGTCGCCGCGACCATCAGTAGCGCCATGAAATCGGCGAAGCGCAGCGCAGTTGACAGCCGCAGCACCAGCGACCGCTCCGAGCGACTTAGCTCGCGACGCTCTTCCCCCTTCGAGCCATCTGGCTGCTCGTCCCCCATAGCTCCCCCTCTCGCGTGCTGTGCACTTGCCTCGGTGAACTTTTATCCTTGCTACATTAATGCGCCGCTCCGTGAAAGCACTCGGAATCAAGCGGTATTATCGAGAGGATCGCCCAGGAGAGTCCAAAGGGGCCTAGTTCTGAGGGACTTGCAGCCACAAGACGCCCAAAGGCGGCAAGCGCAGCCTGATTGAGTGCGGAAAGCCATGCCATGGGACTGATTCGGCGTAAACTCCGCCTGAGTTACCGACGTTGCTGCCGCCGAACAGCTCCGAATCGGTGTTGAGTATTTCGCGATACTCTCCTGCGTTCGGCACACCCACGCGATAGCCTTCGCGCGGCACCGGCGAGAAGTTGCACACGCATATCACTCGCGAGGCGCCGCTTAATGGCGCGATCCGCATGAACGCGATCACATTCTCGTCCGCGTTGTCAGCGTCGATAAAATGGAATCCCGCCGGCTCCGTATCAGCTTCCCATAGCGCCGGATTCGCCCGATACAGCCGATTTAATTCGCTCACCAAGCCTTGCAGTTTGCGATGCTCCGGACGCTCCAGCAGGTGCCAGTCTAAACTTTGATCGTGATTCCATTCGTTCCATTGGCCGAATTCGCTGCCCATGAAGATCATTTTCTTGCCCGGTCGCGCCCACATATAGGCGTAGAGCGCGCGCAAATTGGCGAACTTCTGCCAGACGTCGCCCGGCATCTTCGCGAGCATCGAGCGCTTCCCATAGACCACTTCGTCGTGCGATAGCGGCAGGATAAATTTCTCGGTCCACGCGTACAGAAAGCCGAACGTCAGATCGCGCTGATGATATCGGCGATGGATTGGGTCACGCGAAAAATAATTCAGCGTGTCATGCATCCAGCCCATATCCCACTTGAAGCCGAAGCCCAACCCGCCGAGATAGGTTGGGCGGCTAACGCCGGGCCACGCGGTGGATTCCTCGGCGATCATCATGATTCCCGGATTCGCGCGATACACGGATTCATTAACTTGTTTCAGGAGTGAGACCGCGTCGAGATTCTCCCGCCCGCCGTACTTGTTGGGCCGCCACTCGCCCGCGCGTCGCGCGTAATCGAGATAGAGCATCGACGCGACCGCGTCCACCCGCAAGCCGTCGGCGTGATAATCGCCCAGCCAGCATAGGGCGCTGGCTTCGAGAAAGTTCCGCACCTCGTTGCGGCCGAAATTAAAGATGTAGGTGTTCCACTCCGGATGATAGCCCTGTTGCGGATCGAGATGCTCATACAGCGCGGTTCCATCGAATCGCCCGAGCGCGAAGCTGTCAGTCGGAAAATGCGCCGGCACCCAGTCGAGAATCACGCCGATGCCGCGCTGATGGAGATAATCGACCATGTAGCGGAAATCATCGGGACTGCCGTAACGGGCCGTCGGCGCAAAATAGCCAGTTACCTGATAGCCCCACGAGCCGGTAAACGGATGCTCCATCACGGGCAGCAGCTCAACGTGTGTGAAGCCTATCTGATTGATGTAATCGGCCAGCGCCGGCGCAAGCTCGCGATAAGTCAACGGGCGATCATGCTCCTCCGGTACCCGCCGCCACGATCCGAGATGCATCTCGTAAATCGCCATCGGCGAGCGCATCGGCTCACGCGCCGCTCGCGCCGCCATCCATTGATTATCGCTGAACTGATATTTCGTCGCGTACGTAAGCGAGGCTGTCGCGGGAGGCTGCTCAGTCGCCTCAGCAAATGGGTCAGCCTTGAGCAGCAGATTTCCCTCTGCAGTGCGAATCTCGAATTTGTATCGCAGGCCAATTTGCAGCTCCGGGATGAACAGTTCCCAAATGCCCGACGAACCCAGCGAGCGCATCATGTGGATGCGTCCGTCCCAGCTATTAAAATCGCCGACTACACTCACCCCGCGCGCGTTGGGCGCCCATACCGCGAACGCTACTCCCTGGACTCCGTCAATTTCGTGCGGATGCGCGCCGAGCTTGTGATGAATCGCCTCGTGCCGGCCTTCATTCCACAGATATTGATCGGTCGGCCCGAGCGTCGGCATAAAGCTGTAAGGGTCGTGAAAGGTGTACACCGCGTCATCGAAGAAGGTCGCACGCAGCTGGTATTTGAAGACTTCGCGCCGCTCAAAGGCTGTCTCGAACAGGCCCGCGTTGTTGATTTTTTTCATCGCGCGCGGTGCGGCGTTCTCGGTAATTACCGCCATCTCGCGTGCATCGGGACGCAACGCCCGGATTATAACCTTTCCATCTTCCGGATGTGCTCCGAGAATCGAATGCGGGTTATCATGATGCAGGCTTAATAATCGTGCAAACTCTTGCCCGGAAACTTTACAATTGCTCAGTTCAGCCATCGTTGACTTGCAGAAGCGTAAAAATCGCTCGTGATGTCGAATCAGTACAGCGTAAACCCTGCAACCTCCTCACTCAATTCGCGATCTCATGCTCTTGCTCGAGTGCTTTCGCTTAGTGGACGCGAAGCGGCCAATCTCATAATCTCAGCTTGGCGATATGAAACGCCTCTTCTTCTACATCCGGCGGTATCGCCAGCGGTACGCGTTCGGCATCGTCTGCACTTCGCCTTTGCTATTTTGCAGATGCTCCAGCCGCTCCTTATGCGGGATGCCGTTGATGCGGTCCATAGCAATCTGCCGCATCGCTTGATCAATATTGCCGGGCTGATGGTCGCGGTGGCGCTCCTGATGGGACTCGCGCGGGCGCTCTCGCGCGTCATCACTTTTAATACCGGCCGCAATATCGAATACGACTTGCGCAACGATCTCTTCGATCACTTGGCGAAGCTCGGGCCCGACTTTTATGAACGGCTCAAGACCGGCGATCTGATGTCGCGCATGATCAACGATCTTACGGCAGTCCGCATGATGGTCGGGATGGGCGTGCTGAGTTTCACCAGCACCCCGGTCACTTACGTCTTTGCCTTACTTTTCATGTTCTCGCTGAGCGTTCGCCTGACGCTCGCGACAATCGCGCCCTATCTGCTGCTCTTTATCATTATCCGGTTTCTGACGCGCGCAATGATGGAGCGGAGCCTGAAAGTTCAGGAGGGACTCGGCGCGATGGGCGCCAAGGTGCAGGAGAGCCTCTCCGGTATCCATCTGATCAAGGCCTATACGCTCGAAGATCGCGAGGCCGATCGCTTCCACGATCTAAACGACGGATACAACGAGCAGGGACTAGCGCTCGCTCGCGTGCGCGGCGCACTAATGCCGCTGATTCGCGCCGCGGTGGCCGCCTCAATGATGATTTTGCTGGTCTATGGCGGCGCACTCATCGAAGCTCATCGAATCTCGATCGGCGATCTCGTCGCATTCATGGCCTATCTCGGCCAACTTGCCTGGCCGACTGTATCGATCGGCTGGATGCTCTCGATCTATCAGCGCGCCAAGGCTTCGATGAAGCGTCTTGAGGAGATTTTTACGGCAGTTCCGGCGGAAACCGTGGACGGACCAGCGGTACGTCTGGCGACTCCGGGCGCGATCGAGTGGGATCGGGTCTCCTTCGATTATTTCGCGAACGACCCTTCTTCCGCCAATGGCGCGGCTCCGCGCGAGTGGGCCTTGCGCGACATCTCGGTGAAAGTTCCGGCAGGCGGAAAGTTGGCGATCGTCGGTCGCACCGGCTCCGGCAAATCCACGATGGTCAAGCTGCTCGCGCGCCTGATCGAGCCTACGCGGGGGCGCGTTCTGCTCGATAATCACGACTTGCGCGAATTGCCCCTCGCCGGACTGCGTAAAACAATCGGCGTTGTGCCGCAGGAGCCGACGCTGTTCTCTGACACGATCGCGCGCAACATCGCCTTCGGCCATCTCGACGCCACGCTTGAGGAGATTACTGCGGCGGCCCATATCGCGGGACTCGACGGCGACCTCGCGATCATGCCGCGCGGCCTCAATACCGTCGTCGGCGAGCGCGGGATGTCGCTCTCGGGCGGCCAGAAGCAGCGCGTCACAATCGCGCGTCTGCTCGCTTACAACCCCGATGTGGTCGTGCTCGACGACGCGCTCTCCAGCGTTGATACTGAAACCGAGAAGGGGGTGCTGCATAGCCTTGAGGAGAGCGTCAAAGGGCGTACCACGATTGTCGTGGCGCATCGCGCCTCAACCGTGCGCGACGCTGACGAGATCGTCGTGCTCGACGAAGGCATGATCGCCGAGCGCGGCACCCACGAACAACTGATGGCGCGGCGCGGCATCTACGCGGAGCTGTTCCGCCGCCAACTGCTCGAAGAGGAGCTTGCCCGCTACTAACGATGACTGCATCGACTGAAGACCGCGGCGTCCGCTCGTACGACTTGCGCCTCCTGAAATTCGTCTGGAGCTACGTGCGTCCGTATCGTGGACTGTTCTGGCTCTCCGTGATGCTGATGCCGCTTAACTCGATATTTGTGCTGGCTCAGCCCTACGTCTTCAAATTGACGATCGACATCTTCCTCGCGTCGCACAAAGTCGCCACTCCCCATTGGCTCGCGCCGATCCTCGCCGCCTCGCACGGCCACGGCTTGCTCGTGATGGGCGCGATGTACCTGATTCTGCTGCTCGGCGAAGTCACCAGCTTCTACGGGCAGTTCTATCTGACGATGATCGTCGCGCAGTACAGCCTCTCTGATCTGCGAGTGGCGCTGTTCCGCCACGTCGAGCGGCTCCCGATGTCTTTCTTCGATCGCACTCCGGCGGGCCGCCTGGTCAGCCGGATGACCACCGATATCGATGCGATCAACGAGATGTTCGGGGCAGGCTCGCTGACCCTGTTTATCGATTTCCTCACCCTCGGCGGCATCGTCGCGATCATGTTTTCGCTCAATGTGCGGCTGGCGCTGTGGGCGCTGTGCGGCGTGCCGCCGCTGATTTTCGTGATCAACTTCTTTCGCACCCGGATGCGGATAGTTTTTCGCGAGATTCGTGACCGGCTCGCCGCATTGAATGCCTATCTGTCCGAAGCTCTGAGCGGGATGGTGATTATCCAGCTCTTTACGCGCGAGGATGAGAGCCGCCGCGAGTTCGACGCACTGAATCGCCAAAGCCGTGACGTCCAAAGCGTCTCGAACGTCTATGACGGCGTGCTTTACTCCTCGGTCGAGGCGCTCAGCTCGGTCGCAGTCGCGATGGTTTTCTGGGTTGGCGGCGGCGACGTTATCCATCGCTTGCTCACGATCGGCACGCTGGTCGCCTTCTTCGATTACGCCCAGCGCTTCTTCAATCCGCTGCGCGACGTTTCCTCGAAATACACGACTCTGCAATCCGCTCTGGCCGCGGTCGAACGGATCGAGGCTCTGATGGCGATCCCTGAGTCAATCGCCAGCCCAGCGATGCCGCGCCGCGTCACCCATCCGCTCGGGGCGATCGCCTTCGAGCACGTCTCCTTCGAATACCGGCGCGGCGAACCGGTCCTGAACGACTTGAGCTTTCACGTCGACTGCGGGCCAGAAGATCGCGATCGTAGGCGCTACCGGCTCGGGCAAGACCACGATCATCAAGCTGCTCAATCGATTTTACGACGTGACTTCGGGGCGCATCCTGGTTGACGGCATCGATGTGCGCGAATGGGACCTGCGCGAACTGCGCCGCACGATCGGTCTAGTCCAGCAGGATGTTTTCCTTTTCGCCGGCGATCTTCTCGATAACGTCAGGCTCAGCCGGACCGAACTGAGCGAGCGCGAGGTGCGCGAAGCGCTCGCCCGCGCGCAGGCGCTGCGCTTCGTCGAGCGATTGCCTCATGGGCTGCATGAAGAAATTCATGAGCGCGGCGCGAATCTCTCCGCCGGTCAGCGCCAATTGCTCTCCTTCGCCCGCGTGCTCGCTTACAATCCCCGGATTCTGGTGATGGACGAGGCGACCTCGAGCGTCGATAGCGAGACCGAGCGGCTGATCCAGCTCGCGCTCCAGCAGCTCCTCGCTGATCGCACTGCGCTGGTGATTGCTCATCGCCTCTCGACTATCGAGCAGGCCGATCGCATCCTGGTCCTGAGCAATGGCGTCTTGCGCGAGAGCGGCACGCATCAAGAATTGCTCAAGCGCCCGGGTCTCTATCGCCGCCTATTCGAGTTGCAGTACGCACGCGAAACCGAGCCGGCTCGCGAAGCCGCCAGCTAAGCGATTTTGTTTAGCAGGCACCCTGCGATTAATGGGTTTGTCATTCTGAGCGCAGCGAAGAATCTGAGCGGTCTCTTAGGCTCGCATCTCACGCGCTATATTCTTGACCTTGCAGCCAGACGAGATTCTTCGCTCGCAAACTCTGCTCAGGATGACTTTGCGCGCATTATCTTTGTGAAAATTATTGCGGAACACCACGCTAGATCACCTGAAGTTCTTCCGTCACGAACGAGATACACCTGTGCGGATCAACGAACTTGAGTTCATCCGGACGGATAATCTCCAGATACTTCGGTTCATTGAAAGCTTTGGCCGCGTCCTCCGCGCTGTCAAACCAAAGCTCGGCGACTCCATCGTATGTTCCGGGAATACCGAAGGGTACCGCGTTGACCGCTCGATGGCATTGCACGTATTTCCTGACGTGTCGCGCAAATTCGCTGACGCTCCTGACCAGCGGGCCATGCTTGTCGCGCCAGTACGCATCGAATTCCTCGAAGCTGAGATCGGCTCTCCGGCTCGCACAGATTATCAGTTTGATCATATTGGTTCTTCGTATCGTTCTTCGCTTAAGCTTTTGCTGAGCTTCCAAAGTGCAGGGCGGCGCCCTCACTCCATTCCAGCGCCTCTTCGCGAACGTCGAGCTTTACCTGCTTCCAGCTCACCCGCAAATTATCTGCCTCGCCGTCCACCATCAGCTCGAACAGACCGCGATTCAACTCCTCTGCCGGTCGCGCGATCAGTTGCATGAACGCTTGTGCCGCCTCACAGGTCTCGAGCATTCGCGGCTGCCATCGTCCGAACACTTTCGGATTATCCGCGTAATCGCCGGTCATGCCGGTGCGCACGAAGGGCAGCAGGATGCACGATGCGGTCACCGTACCGGCGTCGCGCCCCAGATTAACCGCAAGCAACTTGGGCAGCGCCAGCACCCCCCAGTTGCTGATCACGTATCCCGGCACCGAAACTCCCGGATCGATCGCCTGCCGCGACGAGACATAGATCACCTGCAGCGGTTCGCGATGGTACACTGCTTCGCCTGCCCACAGATGAGTCAGTGCGAGAAAGCCATCGATCTTCGTATTGAGCACCAATCGCGACTCACCGAGATTATCGATAAAGTGCTGCCGCGTCCGCGCCCGTCGCACCGCGATCGGCTCGCCCGCGACCTCCCGCAACGCGCGGCCGAGCGTATAGCCCTTCTCAGTCAGCCCGGAATTGCAGATCAGCAGATTCGGCGGCTTGCCGCCCATCTGTTCGATTACGTAACTGCGTGATGCCCAGAGGTCGCCGAGGTTGGTCACATCCGCCTGCACCGGAAAGGCATTGACGCCCTGTTTGCGCAGCGCCTCGACCAAATCGAAGCCGTCACTGTAGCTCTGATGGAAATGCACGGCCACGCTCGCCGCACCATTCAATCCGGCGGCCAGAGCAAAGGCCTGCCCAAGGCCGCAGTCCTTGCCGGCGCCGGTGATTAGCACCCGCTTGCCTGCCACTCCCGAGGCGATCGATTGCTCAAAACGAAATTTGTCGGGCTCTGCGGTGAAACTCATCTCTGCCTCTCCGCGCTCGCGATTTGCCGATTATTACTGCTCGCGCTGAATATCGCAGAGTTACAAACGGCGAAACAACCGATCTGTCCCGCGAAAACCGCTACGATGTCCCCTGCATGACCGCTCGCACCACCCATCGTCGATCCGTCTCTCACTCCAAGTGCAGCGAGGAATCGCTCATCCTGTCTCGACGGCGCAGCGTGTGGACCGGTCTCGTGCTACTGCTGTTGATGCTCACTGGATGCTCCGACGTTTGTTATCTCTCGCGCGCTGCGTTCGAGGGTGGCCGCCTGTTATGGCATCGAAAACTGATCGCGACGGTTCTCGCCCGTTCCGATCTTCCCGCCGATATTCGCGCGAGACTCGAAACCACGCTTGCCGTCCGCAAATTCGATCAGGATAAGCTCGGCCTCAAAGTCGGCGGCGCTTATCAGACCGTCACACAGGTCGATCGGCGCGCGATCATCTGGGTCGTGATGGCCGCGCCGCGCGATTCACTCACTCCGTACACCTGGTGGTTTCCAATCGTCGGTAACGTGCCCTATCGCGGCTATTTCGATAAGGATGCCGCCGAAGCCGAAGCCGCCAAGATGGAAGCTGCGGGTTACGATACCTATGTCCGCTCCGCGATTGCCTTTTCCAGCCTCGGTTTCTTTAACGACCCGCTACTCTCGAATCTGCTCGCGCTGGATCGCGTCGAGCTGGCGGGCGTAATTACCCATGAGCTTTTTCATCGCACCTATTTCATGGCCAGCGATATCATGTTTGACGAATCCGCGGCGACCTGGGTGGGCAGTCGCGGCGGATGGGCGTTCTTCGCCAATACTGAAGGCGCGTCATCTGAGGATGCGCTCGCGGCGCGAGGCATCTACGAAAGCGATTTGAAGTTTGCCGATTTTCTTTTGCAGGAAGAGGCGCGGCTGCTGCGTCTTTATCAAAGCGGTCTGCCACGTGATCAGATCCTCGCGCGCCGCGTCGAAGTCTTTGCCGAGATCAACACGGATTACGCCAAACTTAAACCGTCACTTTCAGGTTTGGAGCGTTTCGATTTGGATAAGATCAAGCTCAATAATGCGGTCTTGCTCAATTATCTGATCTATTTCCACGATCTGAAAAACTTCGCCGCCCTCGAACGAATCCATCACGGCGACCTCCGTGCGACGATCGCAGCGATCATTGAATTAGCGAAATCCAATCCCTCGAATCCGTTCTTCGCGATTTGGCAGGCCACCCGCAACGCCCCTCCAGCCGCGATGGGAAGGGAGTGGGGAGTTAGGTCTGGCGCGAATCGACCCGCTCACGTATCTCATGCTGATACTGATCATTTTCGGGCGTCTTGAGCTAAGGAGACAACTGTACTATCCCTTCGATGTTCACGAGCGAGATGCGGATGCGGGGTGGTCTATTCGGCCGCGCGGTTCGACACCAATCCAGGATCCTGAGATGAACGTAAAAGCAACATCGCTCGATGGTGCAGATCTTCACGAAATCGCGCATTTCAGCGAAGACCATCTGCACCTCGCGCTCGAAGCCGCGGGCGTCGGCCTGTGGTACTGGGACTTAAAACGGAATTCGCTTGTCTGGAATGATCAGTGCACAGCGCTCTTCGGCTTTGCGCGCGACGACGCAGTCACCTACGAACGGTTCCTCGCCGCATTGCATCCGGACGACCGCACACGCGTTAACGGGGTAATTCAAGCCATCATCCATGATGGTATTGAATACAACACCGAGTACCGCTCGGTTTGGCCCGATGAGAGCGTCCATTGGCTTGACGCGCGCGGACGTATCAGGCGCGACGACTCCGGTAAGGCGGTCCGCATGATGGGTTCGGTCGTTGACATCACCGAGCGCAAGCTCGCCGAAGAGCGTGCGCACGAGAGCGAGCATCGTTGGCGCCGCCTGATGGATTCCAACATTATTGGCGTAACGGTTGCCGACAACCATCGATTTCTAGACGCGAATAGGGCCTTCCTTGACATGATGGGTTTTACCCGCGCCGAAATGGAAGCGGGCGAACTGAGTTGGTATGAGCAAACGCCACCCGAATATCGTAAGGTCGATGATCTAGCGCTCGGACAGATAACTGCGAACGGCGCGTGTGAGCCGTTTGAGAAAGAATTCTCTCGCAAGGACGGTTCTCGAGTTCCGGTCCTGATCGGAACGGTGTTGCTGGAGAAGTCTCCGTTCAGGTGCTTGAGTTTTCTGTTGGATCTGACCGAGCGCAAGCGCGCCGATGCCCAAATCAGCGAGAGCGAACAGCGTTGGCGGCGCCTGATGGGTTCGAACATCATCGGTATCGCGGTCGCCAACGATGAGGGAATAATTGATGCCAACGGGCTCTATCTGGAAATGCTGGGTTGTACGCCCGCAGAGCTGAAAATCGGCAAGCTGCATTGGAGAGATTTCACCCCGCCCGAATATCGGCAACGCGATTATACCGCGCGAGCGCAGGTACTGTCCGAAGGCGCTTCTAAACCATACGAAAAGGAATACGTTCGTCGCGACGGAACTCGATTGCCGGTGATGGTCGGGGCATCATTGCTCACTGCCGAACCCCCGAGCTGGATCGCTTTTGCCCTCGATCTGACCGAGCGTAAGCGCGCCGAAGCACTCTTGCATCAGAGCGACCGTCAACTGCGCGCCATGACGGAGGGCGCTCCGGCCTATTTATTCAAGACCCTCCCTAACCTGAAACTTGAATATCTCACCTCCTATTTCTATGATTTTACGGGTCAGCAAGCTTCAAATGTCAGCATACTCCCGAGCGATGACAGCGATCTGCAATTAGAACTACTGATTCATCCCGACGATCTCGAAAGAGTTCGGAATCTTTGGCGTGATGCTGCCACTAACCTGGCCCACTTTAACTTTGAATACCGCCTGCGTCGTGCCGATGGGGTTTATCGATGGTTTGCCGCGCGTGTCCACCCGGAACTCGATGGGCAGGGGCTGCTGCGTTGCTTCTATGGAGCGGCATTCGAGATTCACACTCAAAAGCTGGCGGAGGATGCGCTCCGCGAAGCCGATCGTCGCAAAGACGAATTCCTCGCGATGCTCGCGCATGAGCTGCGCAATCCCCTCACGCCCATCGCCAATTCCGTTGAGCTACTAAAAATTGCGAGGCCCGATGACGCGGAATTGACCCGGATAGGTGAGATGATTGGCCGCCAAACTACGATGCTCACCCGGATTGTCGATGACCTTCTCGACGTCTCACGCATCACGACCGGCAAGATCAGTCTTCAGAAGACGCCGGTTGACCTTGGTCTCGTCGCGCAAGAAGCTGCCGAGGCAGTCAAGCCGCTGGTCGCCTCGCGATGGCAAACCCTCGACATCGCCGCCTCGCCCGCAACCGTCCAGGTTCTAGGCAGATCCGATAAGATTGATGCAGGTAGTCACCAATCTGCTCAACAATGCAGCCAAGTACAGCCCGGAACGCACCGCAATCAGGTTGAGTATCGAACGTGAGGATGGCGACGCAGTAGTCCGTGTACGCGATACCGGCTATGGCATCTCCGCGGACCTGCTGCCCTATATTTTTGATCTCTTTACGCAGGCGGAACGGACGCCCGGTCGCTCGCAAGGCGGACTAGGCATCGGCCTCACCGTGGTCCGCAGATTGACCGAGCTGCATGGTGGACGGGTCGAGGCGCTCAGTGCCGGAATCGGCATGGGCAGCGAATTTATCGTTCGCCTGCCTCTGATGACTATCGAGTCGGCGCCGAAGGTCTTTTCCGCCAAATCCGTCGCCACTGCACCGAGCGCAATCAAGGTGCTGGTTGTAGATGATAATCCGGATTGTGCCGATAGTATGGCCGAGCTGCTCCGCCTGCGCGGCTTCGATACCGATATCGCACGTGACGGCGCTGCTGCCGTCGCGCGCTTCCGCCACTATCGCCCGGACATCGTCCTACTTGATATCGGATTGCCCGATATGGACGGTTATGCGGTTGCGCGGCGCATCCGCGAATTGCCCGATGGCGGCTATGCTACTTTGATTGCGGTGACGGGCTATGGCCAAGCCAAAGACCGCTCGAATTCTCAGGCGGCCGGCTTCGATCAGCACATGGTTAAGCCAGTCGATTTTGCGAAGCTCTTCGGATTGATCAAAGCCGAGCCGCGGCGCTCAGCAGAGATCTCTCGCCGCGATCGTACCTTTGATTCATAACGCAGTTCCGCAAGAATACTCGCCTCGCGAACTATGTCGCTCAGATTTAGCGAGCCAAGCTGAGCAGCCAGACGCGCACAAAGTAGCGCGATTAGGTTTGCGCAGAGACCGGAGCGCTTCCTAACTCCCGTTCCAAACTCTCGATATCTGACTGCGACAAGCTGAAGTACTTCGCCATCGGATTGTGAAACACCATCGCGCTGACTGAGCTTTCCGGGTCCATCATGAAGCCTTCGGTCAGCCGCACGCCGATATCATGCTGTTCCAATTCGAGCAGTCGGAACAGTTGCGCCTGATCTTCGAGCCGCGGACAGGCTGGATACCCGAACGAGTAGCGCTTGCCATGATAGTGCGCCTGAAACAGATCTTTGAGTGAGATCCCCGCCGGGTCGCCAAATCCCCACATCTGCGCGAATCTTCTGATGCAGCAATTCGGCGAAGGCCTCGGCGCCTTCCAGTGCGAGAATCTGCAAAATATGCGATCGCAGATACTCGCCACGATCCTTCCATTCTTCCGCCAGCGCACGTACTCCGTCGCCGATCGTCGTGACGAACATGCAGACATAATCGGTTCGCCCGCTTGATACGGGCGTCACGTAATCGGCGAGGCAAAGGCCGGGGTCGTCCGACTGACGGCCGAAGCGGAAGCTTTCGAGAACGTGTTTGCCGTCCCCACCATAGACCATCATTGTGCGATCGCCATCCGAGTGAACGGGGAAGAACCGATAGGCGGCCCGCGCCGTGATATCGCGTCGCGACAGGATCTCGTCTTCGACCGCATCGACCGCGGCGCGCAATTCCAGCGCCTTGGGATCGCTCGCGGCAATCGCCTGTTCGAACAGCTTGAACCCAAGATGCCGCGTGTAGAGCATCACCGGATTGATGTAGCGGAAAATCTCTTCGAGGTCGTAGTCACGAATCAGGTGCAGCTTGAGATCGGGCGGCTCAGGAATCGGTCCCTCGTAGATTGCCGCCGGACCGCGACGCAGCGGCTGATGCACGGGATTAGGATTCTTTGCCGGGGCGGCGAGCATCTTGCGCGTCTGCTCGGCGAGCGCGACGGTCAGCGCCTCGCGCCGCTGCGGATCCATCGATCTGATGTGCGAGGTCCAAGCCCGCCATCGCGTCGTTGGCATAGGCCACGACGCCATCGTACTCGGGCGCGATCTTCATCCGCGTGAAACGATTCGACAGCGCCGCGCCGCCGACCAGAATCGGGCATCGAATGCCGGCGGATTTCAGGTCCTGCGCCGTCGCCACCATCATCTGTGCCGATTTGACCAGCAGTCCGGAAAGGCCGAGAGCGTCCGGCTGATGCGTTTCGTAGGCTTTGATCAGCTCTTCGGGCGGAATCTTGATGCCGAGATTGATTATACGATAGCCGTTGTTGGTCAGAATAATATCGACCAGGTTCTTGCCGATATCGTGAACGTCGCCCTTGACTGTCGCGAGCACGATCGTGCCCTTGCTGAGGCTATCGGTCTTCTCCATGTGCGGTTCGAGATGGGCAACGGCGGCCTTCATCGCTTCGGCTGATTGCAGCACCTCGGCGACGATCATCTGGTTGGCGTTGAAGAGCCGGCCGACCTCGTCCATGCCCTTCATCAACGGGCCGTTGATGATTTCAAGCGGCTTGCGATTCGCGAGCGCCTCGTCCAGGTCTTCGAGCAGTCCGTCTTTCGAGCCTTCGAGGATGTAGAGCGATAGGCGTTCGTCAAGCGGCAGCGACTTGCGCTCTTCGCGGGTCGGGTTTGCTCTTCTTTTCGCGGAAGTATGCGGCGAAACCCGCAATCGGATCGTCGCCGCGCCACCAAATCAAATCTTCGGCCAGCCGCCGTTCCTCCTCGGGAATCAACGGGTAGCGCTCGAGCTTTTCTGAATTGACGATCGCGAGATCGAGACCGGCCTGCACGCAATGATAGAGCATCACCGAGTTCAGCACTTCGCGTCCGGCTTCGGGCAGACCGAAGGAGACATTCGAGATTCCGAGGATAGTCTTGCAGCGCGGCAGGGCCGCCTTGACCGCGCGGATTCCTTCGATCGTCTCGACGGCAGAGCCGATGTAGTTGCGGTCGCCGGTACCGACCGGAAAGACCAGCAGGTCGAAAATGATGTCTTCCGGGGCGACGCCGTATTTTTCGGTCAGCAGCTTGAAGGAGCGCTCGGCGATGGCCACCTTGCGATCGCGCGTGATTGCCTGCGCCTGCTGCTTGTCCTCATCGATACAGCCGACCACCAGCGCCGCGCCATATCGCGCGCGAGCGGGACCACGCGCTGGAAGCGTTCTTCGCCGTCCTCGAGGTTGATCGAATTGATGATCGACTTGCCGGGCGCGCGCTTGAGCGCCTCTTCGATTACGCGCGCGTCGGTTGAATCGATCATCAACGGGACTTTGACTTTTTTGACCAGCGCTTCGAGGAATGCATTTAACATTCGGCGCTTTCGTTGCGATCGGGATCCTGCACGCAGACGTCGAGGACGTGCGCGCCGCGCCGCACCTGCAAGCGTCCGATCTCGGCGGCTTCCTCGATCTTGCCGGTCGCGATCAGCCGCTTGAATTTGCGGCTGCCGAGCACGTTGGTCCGCTCGCCGACGATCACCGGGCGCGTGCTCTCGTCGATAGCCAGCGTCTCGATTCCCGAAACCACCGAGCGCTGGAGATCGACGCAATTTCGCGGCGGCCGCCCCTCGACCATCGTGGCGAGCGCCCGGATATGCGCCGGCGTGGTCCCGCAGCATCCGCCGATCAGATTGATCCAGCCCGCGTCAACGAAGCGCTCGAGCTTATGTTCGAGCACCTGCGGCGTCTCGTTGTAGTGGCCGCTCTTCGTCGGGCAGGCCGGCGTTCGGCACGCAGGCGACCGGGAAGCGCGAGATTTCGGAAAGTGTGCGCAGATGGTCGGTCATGAAGTCCGGGCCAGTCGCGCAATTGAGTCCGATCCACAGCAGCTCGTGATTCGCGATCGAAGTGTAGAAGGCCTCGATATCCTGCCCGGCCAGCAGGGTGCCCATCGTCTCGATCGTGCCGGAGATGGCGACTCCAACCTCGTACACCGGTCGCTGCGAGTGCGCGTTCGATTCCGACCAGTCCGGCCTTGCAGTTGAGCGTATCCTGCACGGTTTCAAGCAGCAGCAAATCGACGCCGCCTTCGATCAGCCTTCGGCCTGTTCCTGATAAGCTGCTGCCACCTGATCGAAAGTCGACGCCGCCGGTCACGGAGATGCTGGCGGTGGTCGGGCCCATCGAACCAGCTACGAAGCGCGGCCATGCTACGGTACTGGCGTTGTCGCGCTTCTTCAACGGCGATCCGGGCGGCGAGGCGGTTGATTTCACGAACGTCGTGCTCAAGCCGATAATGCGCCAAGGCGATCGCCGTCGCGCCGAAGGTGTTAGTTTCGATAATGTCGGCGCCGGCCGCGAGAAAGCCGCGATGCAGTTGATGGATCTTATCGGGACGGGTGCGCACCAGATTCTCATTGCAGCCCTCGAATTGAGCGCCGCCGAAATCGGCCGCACTTAGCTGCATGTCCTGAATCGAGGTGCCCGCCGCACCGTCCAGCAGGACGATTCGCTTCGCGATCTGATCGCGCAAGGTTTGGAGGCGTTGATTAAGCATTGATGGAAAGCGATTACTAGGTAATCCTCGCATTTTATACCGGCAATCTGGTGGTAGCAATTTCGCGCTTAAGAGAAGCTAATTACGCACCTTGCGCGACTTTTCCTGCGTGCCGCGGATCAAAGCTTTGTAATCGCCTCGAGGTTCCGCTACCAAATTACAGCGCGTACTTCATCCGGCAAGAATAATTCAGACGCACAGGAGATTACTCAACCAATGATATTGGCGTGGCTCGCATTCTTCGATGCGCTGGTCGCAATTGCGTTGGCGGCGGCGGGAATTATCGCGGCGCATTATGATTTCTCGACGCCATTTTTTGGCTTCACGATGTTCGCCGGTGGATTACTTTTCGCCGCGCTCGCGCTGGTCATCGCAATTATCGCCTTCATCGTAATGGCATTCTCGCCCGCGAAACGCATTGCGATGCCGCGTGCAATAATCGGCGCAGTAATCGCCCTGATTGTACTGGCGCCAACGCTTGTGGTCTTCGTCACTCATCGCTATCCGGTGATCAACGACATCACCACCGACACGAAGAACCCGCCCGAGTTCAAGCACGCGCAGCAGCTTCAGGCTAATCCCAATCGCGACATGGCGTACAATCCGGCGATTGGAAGGGTTCAGGAAGCCGCGCCCGTTTATCAGAAGCTCGCGCCCCTGCGCGTCGATGGGACGCCGGACGACGTTTACAAGAAAGTCGAAATTATTGCCGGGGAGATTCCGGATTGGCAAATTACCAGTCGCGACCCGCCGAACCGAACCCTCGAAGGGGTTGCCACATCAGCGCTGTTTCATTTCAAGGACGATTTCGTTATTCAGGTTCGCCCGGCGGAAGGCGGCGCGAGCCTGGTCGAGATGCGCTCGAAGTCGCGCGACGGCACCGGCGATTTGGGCGCCAACTACCATCGTATCGAAAGTTTCTTTCAACTGATGCGCGGTTCGCCGCGCGGCGTCACTACTACAATGATCAAAATGGCATTAGATGGCCGATTCAGCGAGTTGTCGATAACGGCTCCTGGATGCGGACGGAACCAGATCGTGTAGGGCATGGCGTCATGCCCTTGTGCACTAACGCCATCGAAGAAATCAAATAAAATTTTGCCTACTTTGATGACGCCGCTGCGGCTCGGATGAGTGCCGTCGCGCCGAAAATCTGCCTGCACCCACGTAGTACCATCGCTATTGGCGTGCTTTCCATTAGCCCAAAAATACGGACCCCATAGCAGCACTGGCGATTTTCTGTAATTCAGGTCTCCGGCGACTTCGTCTGCCGGCCCGCCATTATCGGCCTGACTAATCTGCGCGAATATCGTGAACCGGACCGCGAGGCCATATTCATAGGCGAATGGTTCAGGATTGAGTGAGTCGCGAGCGTACCCGGCATAAATCCGCGAATGCAAAAACATTAGACGCGTGTTTGGCCACTCGAATTTTACGAAGCGCGCCACCGCCCCGTTCCCTTGCTCATCTTCGCAAGCGTCAACATTGGGGATATCGCCGCTGCGACACTGCGACCCCGCGAGATTGGCGAGCGTATGCGACGCTATCGGAAAGCCGTCCGCAGTTTTGAACAGTACCACCTCGACTTGGTTCGGAGTCAGTCCGCTTGCCTCCAGCTGATCGTTGCATTGGACCCACAAGGGCGTTGCGCGTCCAAGCGCCCATCTTCGGGTTGCATTTCCACTCTGTGCACAGTCCACCACAGTAATATGAGCATTTACGGTCGGCGGCGTAGCCGCGAGACCATCGTCAACCCGTTGGATGAAGCTTCCTGCGCTGCATTTACGCGCTGCAGCGCCGAAGCCAAGCAGTGAAGCGCCGCAGATCTCGTCATGCCAGTTCGAAAATCCAATCGCGACTACTCCAATTCTCCCCTCACTACCTTCGCTGCAGGTCGAGGCCGGAGGGCGTCCGTCGTGACATAGCGGGACTATCATGGCGGCGGCGTCGCGTGCGCGCCGATCATGAGCTGGCGATCCGTCGAACAGTCGATTCGTGCCGCGGTATAAGCCGAGAGGGAAACTTTTCGTCCCCTCCTGATAGAAACCGGACGGGTGATCGATCAGAGGCGTCGCCGCAAAATTCTGGGTGGCGGCTGTGGATTTACATGCAAAGAGGAAAAGGATAAGAGCGGCGAAGTCCGCCCAAACTAATGCTCTGGCGAGCGCACGGCTCTCTTTTGACGCGACTACACCCAAGCGGTTAATTCACAGGCGTCAGAAACCAGGGAGTCGTGTAAGGGCTAGTCGTGTAGTAGTCCAACATCAAAGTCGCTGATTGGCTACGCCCGCATGCAATCCCGTCGAATCGGCATTGCGACGGATGAACTCCGTCCCATTCATAATCTCCGCCGAGCCATGTGATTCCATCGTCTCGCGCCGCCGGACCAGGACCCCAAGTATAGGCGCTCCATCCAAGCCATGCTGCGGACGTGTAGCCAACATCACCGGCGAGCGGATCGATTGTGCCATCGGCGATTTGATTGACTTGGGCCTGGATTAACCACTTCGTCGCAAAGCCAACCTCGTACGAGTATGGCTCCCTGGCGGCGTAGCCGGCGAAGATTCGCGGTTGCAAGAAAATCTGCTTCACGTTCGGAAATGCGCTCTTGACGACTCGCACGATCCCAGCGAGGTAAGATTCGTAAACGCAGGCGTCCGGGTCGGTCAGCGGGTTCGGAGTTGCCGGACAGACCGAACCTTTTAGCTGTGCCAGCGACCCCGCCGGATTCTTCTCACCCCCTTCGAACATCACGACCTCAACTTGCGCCGGGGTCAAATTGTAATTCGGCGAGGACAGCCGGCTGAAGCAGGTCGTCCAGGCCGTTGACTGGAGTGTCGGATCATCCCAATCGACTGAATAGGCGCCAGCCTGGGCGCAATCCACCAGCTTCATCGATGGGTTCACTCCGGAAAAATGGCTGGCCTGGTCGAGAAAGGTGTTGGGATCGCATGTCAGTGTGAAGTCCGAACTGGTGCATAGCTCTTCGGCAAAATTCGAAATGCCTATACCTACGACTCCAATCGAGCCGGTTGACGAGGGATTGCCGTCCGCATCAAGTGGCCGAACCTGCGCGGCAAAATTTTTGCCATCGGAGTCATGTTGTGAGCTGGGCGTATTTGAGCCGTCGTAAAGATATCCCGGAAATCGATTAAGATAGAGCTGTGAATCGCTCGTGTAGTCGGTTAGCGCGGGCTGATCAAAAGGAGCGTTGCTACCCGTTGATTTGAGCGCCATCGTCGCGCTGGCCCAAGTCACCGTTCCATTCATAAGGAAGCTATTGGTAAATGGGCCTGCGGTACTGGCAATCTGATAGCCGCCGGTCGTATAGGGGGCGAACGCGTTAGTCGAAATCCCCATATTCAGGAACGGACCGATCTGTAAAGGGTTGCCGGGAGTGATCGAAGGGGACGGGTATGCGCTCGTTCCGTACGCCACGAAATTGAATACTACGTCATTCGCATTTTTGGTTTTGCCCTTCGAGGTTATCGTTGTGCCGCTGCCGCTGATTATCGAGCGAGCTTTCTTATCCTCGACGTTGGTCAGATCCGGCCAGTCTTGCGCGAAGGCTGACAGATTGTCTAGATGCCTTGTGGTAATTGTCAGCGTGCTGTTAGTGAGCACGCTGTTCGATCCATAAAAAAACGCAATTCCCAGCCCGCTTTTCAATGGCGGCGCATAGCCTTTCTTCCAGGTCGCACCTAGCCCGCTGAGCGTGATATGCCGTCTGTTCTTGGAATTACCATAGGCCACCATCACTACCACGGTATCGGCAGCCAGCACTGGATTAGGAAAAGTCAGGCTGACGGTGCTCGCAGTTTGCGCCGATCCCGACGTCTCCTGAGAATCAAAACTCGCGACCGTCCCCAAAGCAGCCCACGCCGGTGGCACCCACAAGAACAACATGGCGCTTAGCAAACAACTGTTAAGGACAGCACTTAATAGCTTCATCTTGAGCCATAATCGCTTGAATTAGTATTCGAGCGAGACACGTCCCAGCGCCGGCAACCCCGCTCCACGAAAGGAGAGAAAAGCAGTTTTGCGGCTATAATGCTAGAACAAAGATATGATCAGGATGAAGGACCGAGAAACCACGGAGTGGTATAAAGGCTACTGGTGTAAAAATCCATCATCAGATTGGCGTCGTGGCCGCGACCGCAATAACTGACCGGCGATGCATAATTGCATTTCGAGGGGTGAATTCCATCAAAGGCGAAATTCCCACCGGGCCAGCTATTTCCGTCGGCGCGCGGAATCGGTCCCGCGCCCCATTCATAAGCCCCCCAGCCAATCCACGCCGTCGGACTGCCTGACGAGCCAGCTAGCGGAATAAGCCGAGATTACCGGCCACCGGATCGATCGCGCCATTGAGCTGACTGCGAGTTTGAGCTTGAATCAGCCACTTGATCGAAAATCCGGTCTCGTAGGGCAACGGTTCCTTGCTCGCATAGCCGGCAAAGGTTCTGCTCTGCAGAAAGATCATCTTGAGATTCGGGAATTGCTGCTTGACCAACCGCGCCCACAGGCCGAGATTCTGCTCATAAATGCAAGCATTGGGATCTCTACCTGAGATCGGATTCGCAGGACAGTTCTGTCCACTTAAACCTATGGTGCCGCCTTTATCGTCGTCTAGAAAAGCTATGATCTGGACCTGAGCCTGAGTGGTGCCATAAGCTTTCATAATATCGCCGCCATCTTCACAGGCGACCCAATCGGTTGAAGTGATATCCAACCAATTGTTGATAAAGGCGCCACCTTTCGCGCAATTCACGAGCAGCAAGCTTGGGATTGAGCGCTTTGCCCGGGAACAATGTCGTCAATCTGGTTTTCGGCTTGGTCAAAGAAGGTATTCGGTTCGCAGATATTCGTGCCAGTAGCCGGTGTAATCGGTGTGGCGGTGCACATCTCCTCGGTCCAGTTCGATGGTCCCATCGCCACCATGACAATCTTGCCGTTCGCCGATGGATTGCCGTTCAAATCAAGCGGCACAATTGATTGCGCGATAACTTTTCCATCCACATCATGCTGCCCCACATCAGTATTCGAGCCATTGTAAAGAAGGCCTTGATAAAATCCTTGGTAGAGTTGCCCTGGAGGTATAATCAGTCAGCGGAGTGGCCGCCGAAAAGAGCTGATTCGGTCCGGGAACACTTTTTACCGCGGTCGCGAAACTTACCCAAGTAGTTGCGGACTGAAGATTGAACGAATTGGTGTATTTGCCCTTGGCGAGAGTCTTGAGATAAGCGCCTTGCATGATTGGCGCGAAGGTATTGCCCGCATTGCCGTGGAATAGAAAAGCGCCCGTCGGTGGCGAACTCTGCGGGGGTACAGTGCCGCCGTAAAGAACCGTATTGAAGATTATGTCGTTGGCATTTTTGGTATGTACGGTAATCGTTGGCGTCGTATTATTTTTGGTCGCGGTTTTGTGAGCTTTAGTGTCTTCAACCGTTCCGAGATTCGTCCATTCCTGAATCGTCGCGACTAGATTGTCATTTTGCGGCGCAGTTATAGTTACGGAATCACTAATCCCATCCAACCCGGTGCCATAGAAGAAAGCCATGCCGAAGCCTTTTTTCAGCCCTGGCGCATATCCTGGAGTCCAAGTTACGCCCGAACCTAAACCGGAAACCTTGAAGTTCTTGCGATTAGCCTTGTTGCCATACGCGAGCATCAGGACGACTGTATCGCCCAGTGCTGGCGGTCCATTGAAGCTTACGACCAGCGAGTTGGAACCTGCGGCGCTATTTGCCTGCTCCTGCAGGCAATCACTTGTGAAATCGGTAGATGAGGTAGCGTTAGCCTGAAATTCGGGTCGAACGAGAGCAATAAATACGATTGAGAGCACGATAGCACTGATTTTCAACTGTCAGAGCCTCATTCTTCCGATCTGCTCATGTATAGAGCTTTAAGATAATAAAGCATATATTTGTATCTTTGTTTAAGTAAAGACAATAAAAGAAACAAATAGCGTTCTTTACGCTATATTATGCTTTGATTGCGAGGCGTACCGAGCGAATGAGCCTTAGGCGACAGGTATCTAATGCTGGAATTGTAGGCTAATGCCTTATAAACGTGCTGATAGCCTGATTTATTTGTATGATTCTATCGGCCTTTGCGCAGTGCCTGTTCGACCCCGGGCATCCGCTTCGGACCGCTGCGACCCTCGCCCTTGTCCCACGCCGCATATTCCTGCACGCGCGTCAAAAAATGATGGGAATGTGCATTGCGCACCGCAGTATGAAAGCCCATCTCATCCTGCGCGTTATTGATCGCAAACTTCAGCATTCGCAGCGTAAAAGCGTCGGTCTCGGCAATACGCCCAGCCAATGCCAGTGTCTCCCGTTCAAGCTCGGCGCGCGGGACGACCATGTTGGCAAGGCCAGTGCGGAGCGCCTCTTCAGCGTCGATAAAGCGGCTTTGAAAGAGAATCTCCTTTGCCTTGCGCACGCCGACATCCCATGGCGCGGAGAAATACTGCGTGATTGAAGGCAGGAACTTGGCGTCATCGGCCGCCACAATCAGGTCCATGGCGGAGGCAAACATATAGCCGCCGAATATACAAAAGCCGTGCACTTGCGCGATCGTCGGCTTGGGCAGATTGCGCCAGCGCATCGTGTTATCGAGGAAGACTTCCCACGAACGGATGTGCCGATTCTTCAGCCCTTTGGTGTTGTAGTAACTGTTCGGATCGTCTTTCTCGTCCGGTGTACCGAGATCGTGTCCGGCCGAGAAATGCTCTCCCGCACCGGCCAGGATGATCACCTTGATCTCATCATCCAACGCCGCCGCTTCAAACGCGCGGTCGAGTTCCTTCAGCAACACCGTTGATTGCGCATTGCGATAGCGTGGCCGATTCAGCGTGATTCGACCGATCCGCTCGATCTTCTCGTAAAGGAGTTGGGTGTACGACGACATGGCTGCTCCTTAAATCATTGGGCAAAAAAGCCGCCATCGACCGGCATCGGCAAACCGGTGACGAAAGACGCGCGATCCGAGCATAACCACGCGACCGCCTCACCAATCTCCTCCGGTTCGCCCAGTCGCCGGAGCGGTTCGGAGCGAGCAAAGCCCTGCTCGCCGCTCTTCGTGAAATCCATAATTCGCCCGAGCATCGGGGTGCGGATCGGTCCCGGGCAGACCGCATTGATTCGGATATTATGCTTGCCGTATTCGAGCGCCGCGGCCCGCGCGAGACCGGCGACGCCGTGCTTGGAAGCGACATAAGCCGGCCCCCCGACCGATCCGGCGATTCCGGCGACGGAAGAAGTGTTGACGATTGCGCCGCCATTGCCCTGCTTGAGCATCTGGGTAATCTCGGCTTTCATGCAGTACCAGACCGCCGTCAGATTGATCGCGATAACGCGATTCCAATTCTCTTCGCTGCACTTGTGGGTCAAGGCCGGTTCGCCCTCGATACCGGCGTTGTTGAAGGCGCAATCAAGACGGCCATAGGTCGCGACGGCTTTGGCGACCAATCCCTCGACGTCGCTCCATTTCGACACGTCAGCTTTCACGCCGATCGCGTCAGCACCGATCTGTTTGACCGCCAATACAGTCTCGTTTACCGCCGCGTCCTGAATATCTGCGAGGATCAGCTTCGCGCCTTCACGCGCGAAGATCTTTGAAGTCGCGCGTCCGATACCCGAACCCGCACCCGTAATCAACGCGACTTTGCCGTCCAAAATTCCTGCCACTGTGTTTCTCCATTCAAACGAACGTTTGCGGAAAACTATGATGTCTGCGCTTTACGATAGGGCGCGACTGCGTGTGCCGCCCGTTCCGCCTCACGCCGCATCAGGATTAGATCGGTACCGTACAACAGGAATTGCGCGCCACTGTCCACTGCTTTCTTGGCGTCCTCCGGCTGATTCATCGCCGCCGCAGTCGCAATACCGCGCTCTTTGCAGATCGCATTCACGCGCGCCGCCGCCTCGCGCACCTGCGGATGCCCATACTGGGTCGGCACGCCGAGGCTCTGCGCCAGGTCCTGATGGCCCACTAACGCGAGATCAATCCCCGGAATGAGAATCTCCTCAGCGTTCTCAACGGCCTCGCGCATCTCGATCAGCACCGCAAGCAACGTATTGCTGTTAGCATGCGCCATCGCCGCAAGCGGCTCGACATTCTCGTAATCGACTCCGGCGTTATTGAGGATCGCCATCCCGCGCCGTCCCTCGGGATGATACTTCGCGTACTCAATAAACCGTCGGGCCTCTTCGCCGGTCCGCAGATGCGGCGCGATCAGACTCTGGCATCCTGAGTCCAGCAGCCGCGTGACGTACTGATACTGAAGGTCGGGGACACGCACGACCGGCGTAATTCCCGCCGCATGCGCGTGCGCGACGAGCTCAACTACCGTCTCGAGGTTGTATGAGGAATGCTCGCAGCAGATGAAAACGAAATCCATGCCGGCCTGCGCCAGCGTATGGACGACGCCGCGAGCTCGCGTCTCCCACATGATCGTGCCGAGCGCGATGCCACCCGACTTCAGCCTGGTGCGCAATTGATTGGTACGCATTAGCCTACTTCCACAGTTGCGAGATCAGCTCGGTATCGAGATACGCGGTGCCTTCGACCACCTTCCCATTCGCGAAGCGCATCACCCAGCAATAGGTCTGATGATAGATCGTGCCATTCTTGCCGGTGGAGCGCCCTTCCCAACACAGCGCGATCTTCTCGCCCTCCGCAATGATATCGCGCACAGTCGGCTGAATCGGTCCGCTCAGCTTCGTGCCGAGCGGCTGCACTGCGCCCTCCTGAAAGGCGCGTTTGCTAGTGTACGTGCGCGAAACCGGTGTGCTGCCGATCACGGTCCAGCGGACATCATCGGCGAGCAGCGCGAAGAACGCGCCCCCATCGCCGCGGCTCCATTTGTTAAACGCTTCTTCGATCAACCGGCGATTTTCCGCAGCGCTCATCTCGGTTCACCTGTCCTTTTCTGCCTGCATAACATAACGAGCGCGTATTCACCACGTACATGCGTTCGCTTATCCGTTCGGAACCGCCCAAGCATTGCGATTGGCAATGCTCGTCGTCGCATCTTGCAATGCATATCGGCACCGCGATCAAAAAAGTCGTTCTCCGAGAAGGTTCCGGCTCGCGGCATGTTTGCTGCTCCGATACTCCGACATGCTCGATCTAACCTTCATTGTTGCGACCTTGGCGTTCTTCGTGGTCGCGCTCGCCTACGTCCGAGGATGTGATCGCTTATGAGTATCTGGGAATTGATTCTGGGCTCGGCGATGGCTGCCGGACTGACCATCTATCTGGTTTACGCGATGCTACGTCCGGAAAAGTTTTGAACTTCGGGGTTCCGCAATGCTCTTAAATGCTCTGCTTCAAGTGGGATTGTTTGCGCTCGTCGTCACCGTTATCAGCGTGCCGCTCGGCAGATATATGGCGCGCGTCTTCACCGACCAGCGTACTTTCCTCGATCCCATCATGCGGCCCATCGAGCGGACAATCTATCGCACGACCGGAGTTCATCCTGGTACCGAGCAAACCTGGATCGAGTACGCCGTCTCGATGCTTCTGTTCAGCGCCGCCGGGATGCTGCTGCTCTATGCCGTCGAGCGGCTGCAATACTATCTGCCGCTGAATCCCCAGCAGTTCGGCGCCCCTGCTCCTGATCTCGCCTTCAACACCGCAGCGAGCTTTACGACCAATACCAACTGGCAAGCCTATGCCGGCGAATCGACGATGAGCTATTTCACCCAGATGGCGGGGCTGGCCTTCCACAACTTCGTCTCCGCCGCGGCCGGAATCGCCGTCGCGATCGCGGTGATTCGCGGATTCGTGCGGCGCAGCGCCAAAACCCTCGGCAACTTCTGGGTTGATCTGACTCGCACGATTTTATGGGTCCTGTTGCCGCTCAGTCTGGTCTTTGCGCTGGTGCTGGTATGGCAAGGCGTCCCCGACAACTTCAATCCTTACACTCACGGGAAAACAGTCGAAGGCGCAACTCAGATAATCGCGCAAGGTCCTGTCGCCTCGCAGGAGATTATCAAGGAACTAGGCACCAATGGCGGCGGCTTCTTCAACGCCAATTCCGCGCATCCGTACGAGAATCCAACGCCGCTCACTAACTTTATCGAGCTGGTCGCGATCTTCGCGATTGGCGCCGCCCTGACTCATACGTTCGGCCAGATGGTGGGCAATCGGCGACAAGGCTGGGCGCTCTTCGCGACGATGGGCTTGCTTTTCCTGATGGGTGTGACGGTCGCGATCTGGGCCGAACAGAAGGGCAATCCCCAATTCGCCACGATGGGAATTAATCAGCACGCCAGCGTCACACAAAGCGGCGGCAACATGGAAGGCAAAGAGGTCCGTTATGGCATCGTCAACTCTGCCCTGTGGGCGACTGTCACAACTGACACGTCATGCGGCGCGGTCAATTCGATGCACGACAGCTTCACGCCACTGGGTGGCTTGATTCCACTACTGAATATCCAGATCGGCGAGATCATCTTCGGCGGCGTCGGCTCGGGTCTTTATGGGATGCTCGTGATGGCGGTGCTGGCGGTCTTTATCGCGGGCCTGATGGTCGGGCGGACGCCGGAGTATCTCGGTAAGAAAATTGAAGGGCGCGAGATGAAGCTCGCGATGCTTTTTATCCTGATTTTCCCTGCCGTGATTCTGCTCCCCGCCGGTATCGCGATGGTAGATCAAGCCGGGTCTCGCCGGTATCAGTAATCCGGGACCTCACGGCTTATCCCAAATTCTCTACGCCTACTCGGAGGCCTCGGCCAACAATGGCTCGGCTTTCGGCGGCCTCAACGCGAACACTCCTTTCTATAATGTCACGCTTGGCAGTTGTGATGCTGTTCGGACGCTTCATGATGAAGGTGCCGGTGCTTGCCTTAGCCGGTTCGCTCGCGGCTAAGAAAGCCGTTCCGCCCAGCGCAGGAACCTTTCCTACCGATGGTGTCATCTTCGTCATTCTGCTCATCGGCATCATCTTGATCGTCGCCGCATTGACCTTCTTCCCCGTCGACGCGCTCGGCCCCATCGTCGAGCACCTCGCGATGCGTGCCGGCAAACTCTATTAGCGTCATGTTTCATAGTTCGCATAGCCATTGTCCAACTGGTCTCCGCCGTTGTCATCCTGAGCCGGCGAGCGACGCGAGCCGTGTCGAAGGACCTGCGCGAAGCGATGCCATTCGATTGCGGCGCATGACCAAAAGAGTCGCTCCGCAGAGGTTCCTCTACTCCGCCCGAAGACTCCCTGCGGTCGGGATGACAGCAAGCGATGAACTTATTCGACCGACTTCCACCTCAGTACACTGAAGAAGGACAAAACATGGCAGATCGCAAAGCAACTTCATTATGGGACAGCAAAATCGTGCGAGGCGCGATCGGCGATTCGCTCCGCAAATTCGATCCGCGCGTGCAGGCGCACAATCCTGTGATGTTCGTGGTCGAAGTGACCGCACTCGCTGTCACGCTGATCCTGTTGCGTGATTTGTTGGCCGGTCATAGCAATCTCGTCTCATTTGAGTTGCAAATCGCGCTATGGCTTTGGTTCACAGTGGCCTTTGCCAACTTTGCTGAAGCGATGGCCGAGGGACGCGGCAAAGCGCAGGCTGAGAACTTGCGGAAGACACGAACTGAGACTCAAGCCACGCTGCTCAAAGAGGGACAGGAAATCGCGGTTCCGGCGCCGTCCCTGCGCCGCGACGACGTCGTCATCGTGCGCGCCGGACAGGTGATCCCGGGCGATGGCGAAGTGGTCGAAGGCGTGGCCGCGGTTAACGAGGCCGCGATTACCGGCGAATCTGCTCCAGTGATTCGCGAGAGCGGCGGCGATCGCAGCGCCGTGACCGGCGGGACCACCGTTATCTCCGACTGGATCAAAGTACGAATTACCGCCAATCCGGGCGAGACCTTTCTCGATCGTATGATTAGTCTTGTGGAAGGCGCTCAGCGTCAAAAAACGCCGAATGAAATCGCACTGAGTATTCTACTCGCCGGACTGACTATCATCTTCATGTTAGTCTGCGTGAGCCTTTATCCATTCGCGCTATACAGCGGAACCCTGCTCACTTTGCCGGTGATCGTCGCGCTTCTCGTATGCCTGATTCCAACCACGATTGGCGGATTGCTCTCCGCGATCGGTATTGCCGGGATGGACCGTCTGGTGCAGCACAACGTGCTCGCGATGTCTGGACGGGCGGTCGAGGCGGCGGGCGATGTCGATACGCTGCTGCTCGACAAAACCGGCACGATCACGCTGGGCGATCGCATGGCGTCGGAATTTATTCCGGTCGGCGATATCAGCTGCTGCCGAACTCGCTGATGCCGCACAACTCGCATCCCTCGCCGATGAGACGCCCGAAGGCCGCTCGATCGTCGTGCTGGCCAAACGCGAATACAATCTGCGCGGCCGCGAGCTGGCCGCTACTGACGCCGAGTTCATCCCATTTTCGGCGCAAACTCGCATGAGCGGCGTGGACATCCAGGGCCGGCAGATTCGCAAGGGCGCGGGTTCGCAAGTAGTCAAATTCGTCGAAGATCACGGCGGACATGCCCCCGCTGAGTTGAACGGAATTGTCGAGCGGATCGCGAAAAGCGGCGGGACGCCGCTGGTAGTCGCCGAGGATCGGCGCGTCCTCGGGGTCATCTATCTTAAAGACATGATCAAGGAGGGTATCCGGGAGCGCTTCGCCCGTCTGCGTGCGATGGGCATGCGCACCGTAATGATCACCGGCGACAATCCGCTCACCGCCGCGGCGATCGCGGGTGAATCGGGCGTTGATGATTTCCGCGCTGAAGCCACGCCCGAAACCAAGCTGCGGCTGATTCGCGAGGAACAGGCTCAGGGCAAGCTCGTCGCGATGATCGGCGATGGCACCAACGACGCTCCCGCGCTGGCGCAGGCCGACGTCGGAATCGCGATGAATGCCGGCACGCAGGCGGCCCGCGAAGCCGGCAATATGATCGATCTCGACTCCAATCCGACCAAGATCATGGAGGTCGTCGAGATTGGGAAACAGTTGCTGATTACGCGCGGCGCTCTGACCACCTTCTCCATCGCCAATGATGTAGCGAAGTATTTCGCGATCATTCCGGCGATGTTCGTGCTCGGTTATCCGGAACTGCAGGCGCTTAACGTGATGCATCTGGCGACGCCACAGAGCGCGATTTTATCGGCGGTCATCTTCAATGCGTTGATCATCATTGCGCTGATTCCGCTGGCGCTGCGCGGAGTCCGGTATCGCCCAGTCGGCGCTGCCTCCATCCTGGCCCGTAACTTACTGATTTATGGTCTCGGCGGTGTAATCGTGCCGTTCATCGGAATCAAAGCGATCGATCTGGTGGTTGCGGCGTTCCATCTTGCGTAGTGGATGTATGCATAGGCGCGCCTTTTGTCATTCCGAGCCGGCGAGCAACGCGAGCCGTGTCGAGGGACCTTCGCGAAGCGATTCAGCCAAACTCAATTGTGCAGAGCCCCTTAAGGAGCACCTCGATGCGTATCGCGATTGCAATCAAAATGACTCTGATCCTGACGCTGCTTACCGGCATCATCTATCCATTGATTGTTTTTGGGCTAGCGCACCTTTTCTTCCCGGCCCAAGCCGACGGCAGCCTCCTCACACGCGATAACCACGTGATCGGATCGAGCATAGTCGGGCAGAACTTCGCTGCCGATCGGTATTTCCATCCACGACCGTCGGCGGCCGGAGACAAGGGCTACGATGCAACCAGCTCGGGCGGCTCGAACGCCGGTCCAACCAATAAGGCCTTTATCGAGACGGTAAGAACGCGGGTCAAAGCCCTGCGCGAAGTTGATCCGGCTCTCAATCACGAATCGATTCCGGTGGATTTGGTAACGGCGTCGGGCAGCGGTTTGGACCCGGAAATAACTCCGGCGGCCGCGGCAGTGCAGGTGGCGCGAGTGGCCAAGGCGCGCGCGATGAGTCCTGAAGCGGTGCGCGCACTTATCGAGCAGCACACGCGCTCGCGATGGGCAGGTATCCTGGGCGAGCCGGGCGTTAATGTATTGCAGTTGAATCTGGCGCTTGATGCGGCCGCTGGCCCGCACGATTATCGAGGTGACAAAACCGCGAGTACCGAATGAATAACGAGCAGCGCCGCGACCCCGAGGAATTCCTTGACCTCGCCGGGCGAATCCGCAATGGCACGCTGAAAGTCTATCTCGGAGGCGCTGCCGGAGTCGGCAAGACCTATCGGATGCTCGATGAGGCGCATCAGCTCCGCACGCGCGGGCATGACGTCGTGCTCGGGTTCGTCGAGACGCATAATCGTGCCGAGACCGCGGCGCGAATTGGCGATCTCGAAACTGGTCCCGCTGCGTGAGCTCTCTTATAAGGGAGTGACGCTCAAAGAGATGGACGTTGACGCGCTCCTGTTGCGCAGGCCCGAATACGCTATTGTCGATGAACTGGCGCATACCAATGCGCCCGGCTCGCGCCACAACAAACGCTATCAGGACGTTGAATACCTGATTGACAATGGCGTCAACGTTATCACCGCCGTCAATGTTCAGCATCTCGAAAGCCTGCGCGGCGTAGTCAAACGAATTACCGGAGTTGAAGTTAAGGAAACCGTCCCCGACACATTTCTCGCCCGTGCCGATCAAATCGTAACGGTTGATCTCTCAGTCGAGGAACTGCGCGATCGTTTGCGTGAGGGCAAGATTTATCCAGCCGAACGAGTCGATCAAGCGCTCAAGAACTTTTTTCAAGCCGGCCAATCTCGCCTCGCTGCGTGAGCTGGCGCTACGCGAGGTGGCGCGCGATCAGGGCCGTCATCGCGAGGAATCGGAGGAGCTCAAGCGTGGCGGGGGACGGCGCAGCGCGGTCAGCGATCGGATCATGGTCTGTCTGTCTGCCAATGCCGAGGGCAGTCAGGCGTTGCTCCGCAAAGCTGCGCGTACGGCTAACCGCTTAAATGCGGATTGGTATGCGGTTCATATTGAGACGCCGAAGGAATCCGTGCAAAAAATCAGCACTGCCGCATTTCGCGCACTGCTGGACAATATCAATCTTGCCGCCGATTTAGGCGCCGAGACGGTCTGGCTCAAATCAGACAATGTGACGCGAGCTTTACTCGATTTCGCGCATGATAAGAAAATCACCCGGATTGTGATGGGGCGTGCACGCCCTTCCTTGTGGAACCGAATTTCAGGCCGTTCGGTAAGCGACCGGATGCTGCTCGAAGCGCGCGATTTCGATCTGGAAATCGTCGGCCAGGAGAGTGAGCGAGAGGGACGATGACACCACCGACACTGCGCACGCGAATTCGTAACAGCGCTCTGCTGATGCTGCTGGTGACCGTCACCCTGGGAGCATTTGCTGTCCCCTCAGTGCATCGGCTCGGCGGCGCAATCCGCGCAACCCTCTATCGCAATTATTTGAGTATTGAAGCCGCGCAACACATGCACGCCGCCTTATATGCCGTCCAACTCGCTCAAGGCAACGGCTCTCTCAACCAGACCCTCGCCCCAAGTCGTGAAATCTTCGATCATTGGATCGGCGTCGAGCTGGGCGATATCACCGAAAATGGCGAAGCGGATTTAGCCGGCGATATACAGCATCGTGGCGCGCGGCTGTTCGGCGACTTGAGCCGTGGCGCGAGCCCCTCCGTCACCGGGGTGGAATTCGCAAAATTGCATGCTCGGCTCGACGACCTCATCGACATGAATCGGCGCGCGATGTTCCGTGCGGATAGTCGCGCGTCGCGGATGAGTGATCGCCTTGCTTACGAATTCGCTGCCGGTCTGCTCTTGTTGTTGATTTTCGGCGTTATGCTTGCGTGGACCCTGGCCTGGAATCTTTCCAAGCCGCTGGCCGAACTGTCGGATCATCTACGCAGCTTCAGCTTGCGCGGCCCTTCGGTCAGGCTCGGCGAGCAGCCCTTGGCCGAGTTACAAGCAGTAGCGGCGGAGTTCAACCGGATGGCCGAGCGGCTCGAGCAATTCGAAAAGCTCAATGTCGATCGGCTGATTTATGAGAAGGCCAAAACCGAAGCTATTATCGAAAGTCTCGAAGATGGAATCATCCTGATCGATCCCAAAGGTGTCGTGACGCATATCAATGAGGTCGCCGCGATTGTCCTCGGGATCGAGCGTGCAGACGCGCTCGGCAGTTCGTTCAACGATCTCGACAGCAATCGTCCGCACTATTTGCGGGTGCGCGATGCGCTTCGTACTGCCGCCGCGCAAGGTCGGGAGCTCAGTCGAGTGGAGGTCGATCTACATGTTCGCGGTCGCAGCCACACTTACGTGCTGAAACCGGTGCCGCTGCGACAGGAAAGCGGTGATTCTTTCGGCACAATTCTCATCCTGCAGGACATCACTTATTTGCGGGATAAAGATCGCGCCCGAACCAATCTCGTCGCGACCCTCTCGCATGAGCTAAAAACGCCGTTGACCTCGCTCGCGCTTTCGGCCGAGTTGCTGGCGCGGTGTTCCACGCTGGCCGGGGAAGAGCGCGAGCTGGTCGATTCAATCCGCGAAGATGTCAGCCGCATGACGCGCCTCGCTAACGATCTGCTCGATTTGGCGCACGGCCGCGGCGCTACTATCGCGGTACAAACCAGCCCGGTCGACCTCGTGCAACTATCGGAGAAAGTCACTAAAACCTTTGCCTTGCAAGCCGAGCAGAAAGGCATTCGATTGGAGGTGATCGGCGGCTGCTCTCCCTTGATGGTGCTGGCGGACCCGCTCAAACTCTCGTGGGTGGTCTCGAATCTGATCGCTAATGCGATACGCTACACGCCACCCGGCGGAACAATCTCACTCACCACGAGCAAAACTGGCGGCGTGCTCCGGCTCGTTATCAGCGATACTGGTCCTGGCATCGCTCCCGACCTGCGGGAGCATCTGTTTGAGCGTTTCGCACAGGGTAGCGCTAACGGGGCGCAGCCTGGCTCGGCCGGCCTCGGACTAGCCATCGCGAAGGAGATCGTTGAGGCGCATGACGGCCGGATTTTTGTCGAAAGCGCCGTAGGCCCGGGCACTCGCTTCATTGTCGAACTCAACGGGACAACGGAGGATGGATGGCCCGACTCCTGATCGTCGATGACGAGAAGAATATCCGTTCCCATCTCGTCACCTTCTTCGAAAGCTGCGGCTATGAGGTGCAAAGCGCCGAAAATGGCCGTCGGGCGCTGGAATTGCTCGAAGCCTCACCAGCCGACGTTGTCTTGACCGACTATCGGATGGCCGAACTTAATGGCCTAGAACTGTTGCAGCGCATCAAGCGCCAGACGCCCGATGTCGCCGTCATCCTGATGACCGCGTACGCAACCGTCGAGAATGCCGTCAATGTGATGAAGGCCGGCGCGCACGATTATATCGCGAAACCCTTCTCACTCGCGCAAATTCAGCACGTAGTTGAACGCGCGCTGGAGATGCATACTCTGCGCGCCGAAAATCGCGCCCTCCGCAACACGCTGGAAGAGCGTCCGCTCCTCGAATCGAACAGCCGCGCGATGCGCCAACTGCTCGATGTGGCGCGTCAGGCCGCCGCCAGCGACGCGACCATCCTGCTGACCGGCGAAAGCGGCACCGGCAAAAACGTGCTCGCCCGCCAAATCCATCTGTGGAGCCGCCGCGCCGATTGCCCCTTTGTGACCGTTAACTGCACTACGCTCTCCGAACACCTACTCGAAAGCGAACTTTTCGGACACGTGCGTGGAGCTTTTACCGGCGCTATCAAGGACAAGCCCGGACGAATCGAAGCGGCCGATAGGGGCACGGTGTTTTTGGATGAAATCGGCGATCTAACGCCTGCTTTGCAAACCAAGTTCCTGCGCTTCGTGCAGGAACAAAGCTTCGAGCGCGTCGGCGGGACACAAACCTTTCAGGTGGACGTACGAATTATCGCCGCTTCGAATCGTGACCTGACCGCCGAGGTCGCGGCGCATCGATTCCGCGAAGATCTTTATTATCGGCTCAACGTGATCGCCTTGCGTGCCTTGCCCTTGCGCGAACGTCCGGAAGACATTCTGCCGCTCGCGGAGCAGCTGCTGCGCTCGGCGGCGATACGTAATCGACGGCCCGATTTTCGATTTTCGCCTGAGGCGGCGGCCGCGCTGACGCGCTATCGATGGCCCGGCAATGTCCGCGAGTTGCGCAATGCGGTCGAGCGCGCAGCGGTGCTCGCCACTGGAGAATCGATTACTCCTGAGCAGTTCCCCGATGCCTTGTTTGGTGAACCTACCATTGCCGCAACCGCCACCTCTACCCCCGACAGCCTCGAAGACCTCGAACGCGACCACATCAGCCGCGTGCTCTCTGAGTCGCCTACGCTTGAGGACGCTGCCCAAGCTCTCGGCATCAACGTCTCGACCCTCTGGCGCAAGCGCAAACGCTACAAGCTGGATTAAAGATCAGTCCCGCTGTAAAAGCGTCAGTGAGGGACGTGAAAAATGAACGTCCAGTTGACAATCTGTCGGCTCGCTATCACAGTGCACGGTCTTGAGTCATCCTGAACCTGATAACCAGGATGTAGCATGGACCGTCAGTCGGATATTTTCACGATTAAAGAATTATCGGAGCATCTCCGCGTCCATCCGACGACGATCTATCGCCTGCTGCGACAGGGGCGGCTCCCGGGATTTCGCGTGGGCAGCAATTGGCGTTTTAATCGCGCCGCAATCGAGCAATGGGAACTTGCCCAACGTTCAATTTTTGAACCTTCCGGCCGCGGGCGCCCCAGAAAGCTCTAACACTAGCGAACGCGCGTCCTCGCGCCGAGCGAGCAGACAGCCTGCCCTGAGTCCCTCGATGGGAGTCTGCGAGCTGCATTAAGATGATGCGTAGAGAGACCGGAGTTACCCGGAGCGAAGTGGAAAGGCGAAGCGATTCCCATAGTCTTCTCTTCCCATTCATTTGACAATCGCGCCGCGAACCGCATAGCTAACGGGCAACGACGACCGGGAGTTCGTGCTGCGATGCCGACTAAGTACGCGAACGTAAGTTCGTACGCTAGCTACTATTACTATATTGGCAAGACCACCTTGCCCGACGTGACGCCGGATTTTTCGCGCGGTCGGACGATTCTGCTGATTCACGCCGCCGGCTCCAACGCCCATTCATGGCACTATCAGTACGATTATTTGGGCAAAGCGCACAGTCCGATCGCGCCTGATCTTCCCGGTCATGGCCGTAGCTCCGGCGTCGAAGGATTGCGCACCGTGCAAGACTATTCTGATTTTCTGGTCGCCTTCCTCGACGCCCTGAAAATCAATTCAGCCGTCATCGCCGGGCGCTCGATGGGTGGGGCGATCGCGATGGACCTCGCAATACGCTATCCCAGTCGTGTGGATGCGCTGCTCCTGCTCGCTACTGCCGCAAAGTTTAACCTCCCAGCCGAGCGCATCGAGACCTGGCGCAACGTCACGATGGGCCGCGCCGGACAGCCCTTCAACAATGACGGCTATTCGCCGAAAACCATCGCCGAACATCCCGAGATTATTCGCGAAGGTTGGGGCGAGCAGATTCGCACCGACCCGCGCGTACGATGGGGCGATATGGTCGCCGCTTCGCAAGTTGATCTGCGCGAGACCATCGGGCGCATCCAGCAGCCCACTCTGATTCTCGCCGGTCACGATGACACTGTCACGCCGCCCGCTGATGCCGAATTACTCAAAAGCAAAATCAAAGATGCGCGATTGGAGTTGATCGCGGACGCATCCCACAATCTCACCACCGAGCAACCCGACATCGTCAATGCCGCGCTCGGCAAATTCCTCGATACCCTGAACTGAATGATCCAGAATCTATGCTGCTGCTTTGTTGTCATCCTGAGCGAAGCGAGTCCGCGAGCGAAGTCGAAGGACCTTCGCGAAGCGCTTCATTATGCCTCCCTCTGAACGGAGAACCTCGATGAGTTTATCTCGCCAAACCGCCGTGGCGGGCGCCTATGAGCATCCGACCCGCTTCGCGCCTGACAAAAGCATGCATCAGATCATGGCGGAGAGTATCCGCGGCGCGCTCGACGACTGCGGGCTGACGATCCGCGACGTTGACGGGATTTTCTCCGCCGGCATCGGGATGAGCATGATGGGTATCGTCGGCCTCTGTGACTATCTGAACCTCACGCCCAACTACATGGACGGCACCAACATGGGCGGCTCGTCCTTCGTCGCGCATACTGCACACGCTGCCGCCGCGATCCATGCCGGTTTATGCGATGTCGCCGTGATCGTCTATGGCTCGACCGCGGCCTCGGCGCGCTTCGCAGTTGGGACTGGCGGAGGACTCGGCGGCGGCGATCCCTGCCATCAGTTCGAGTTTCCCTATGGACCGACCACCGTCGGCGCTTATGCGATGGTCGCGCAGCGGCACATGCATGACTACGGCACCACCTCCGAGCAACTCGCCGACATCGCCGTCACGATGCGCTATCATGCGTCGCTCAATCCAGTCGCCAAGTATCGCGATCCGATCACGGTCGAAGACGTGCTCGCCTCACGCATCATCTCGTCGCCGCTCCATTTGCTCGATTGCTGCATCATCAGCGATGGTGGCGGCGCGCTCGTGGTCACCTCGGCGGAACGGGCGCGCGATCTCAAGAAGAAGCCCGCCTATATTCTTGGAACGGGTGAGACCGCGCGCCATGCCGCGCGTGGCCAACGCGATTTTCTTGAAATCGCCGCGAATCAATCGGGACGCCTCGCCTTCGAGCGTGCCGGCGTCACCCATAAGGACATCGATATGGCGATGATCTACGATTCGTTCACGATTACCGTCTTATCGACTCTTGAGAATCTCGGTTTCTGCAAGCGCGGCGAAGGCGGCAGTTTCGTTACGGGCGGACGATTGCGGCTTGGCGGCGAACTCCCAATCAACACCGACGGCGGCGGCCTCTCCTCGAATCATCCCGGGATGCGCGGCATGTTCCTCGTGATCGAAGCCGTCAAGCAACTGCGTGGCGAATGCGGGCCCCGTCAGGTCAAGGATTGCAAGCTCGCGCTATGCCACGGAACCGGCGGCGAACTCGGCACGCGTCATTCCGGCGCTACTTTGATTCTCAGCAATCAGTGAGTCATCGATGCCTGACGAAAAAAACAAAAAGCGCTACGCCAAACCGCTTCCGCATATCGACGAAGAGATGCGCCCATGGTGGGAAGCCGCTCAACGTCACGAGCTATATATCCAAAAATGCCGTGATTGCGGCGATCTGCGCTTCCATCCGCGTGCGCTCTGCACGAGTTGCATGTCGTCGCGCACCGAGTGGGTTAAATCCGGCGGTCGCGGCAAAATCTACACTTATACAGTAACCAATCAGAACGGCAGTGCCGGCTTCCGCGATTCGTTGCCCTACGTGCTCGCATGGGTCGAGCTCGACGAAGGCGTCAAGCTGCTCACTAATATTGTCGATTGTCCGCCGACCCAGGTCAAAATCGATATGCCGGTCGAGGCCGTGTTCGACGACGTCACCCCCGACGTGACCCTCGTGAAGTTCCGCCCGGTAAAGTAGCCGTCACTTGTGTTATTCGCCTACATCTATCGTGAAAGTGCGAAAGGATTCCTCTCTCTGCTGCGCTCCGATCGGAATGACAAATAGACGCGGCGATTTAACTCAGCGCCGATACTCCCGTGCCAACGCCAGCACATTTTCGATCACATAGCCGACATCTTCGTTCGACATCATCGGATAGATCGGCAGCGATAGGCAGCGGCTATAGACGTCCTCGCTGATCGGAAAATCCCCCGTCTGATAACCATAACGAGCCTGATAATAGGCCATCGTGTTGAGCGGGATACAATGGACCGACGTACCGATCCCGCGCTCGCGCAACATCTCGATGAACCGATTACGCCCGATTCGCAGCCGCTCCGGTCTTAGTCGCAGCACGTAAAGATGCCAGGCGTGCTCGACGTCCGGCTCAGTCATGAGGTATTTCCAGCGCCGGATCGATCCGAAGGCCTTGTTATAAAGAGCCGCTATCGCGCGTCGCCGAGCGGTCAACTCGCCCGATCGGCGTAGCTGTGCAAGCCCGATCGCCGCGTGAACATCGGACAGGTTGTATTTGAAGCCGGTATCGTGAATCTCATAAAACCACGAACCGCTCGAGTCGTAGCGTTTCCAGGCATCACGATCCATCCCGTGCAAGCTCGCGACGGCAATTTTATGCGCGAGCGCGTCGTCCTCAGTCGTGATCATTCCGCCTTCGGCGCTGGTGATATTCTTAGTCGCGTAAAAACTGAAACAGGTCAGGTCGCCGATCGTGCCGACCTTCGTCATCCCGCGACCGCCCATCCGGCGCGACGAATCGACCGCATGCGCCGCGTCCTCAATTACTCTCAGTTTGTACTGCCGCGCTATCTCCATGATCCGATCCATGTCGCAAGCCTGTCCCGCAAAATGGACCGGCATAATTGCGCGCACGTTTCGATAATTGCCGCTACTCAGAGCGGTCTCGATCCGTTCTGGATCTATATTCAGCGTTGCCGGATCGATATCAACAAAGACCGGTCGCGCGCCGAGATAGCCCATCACCTCAGCGGTCGCAGTGAAGGTAAAAGGGGTAGTAATAATCTCGTCGCCCGGCTGAATATCGATTGCGAACAGCGCCAGATGAAGCGCGCCGGTGCAATGCGCCACCGCGAGGGCGTTGCGCGCGCCAACATAGGCCGCGAACTCCTGTTCGAAGCGTTTGGCCTTCGGGCCTGTCGTGATCCATCCGGAGCGCAGAGCTTCAAGTACTTCGCGCTCTTCGTCGGGGCCGATTGCAGGTCGATGAAACGGAATCTGCCGCATCCGAGCAGAATAGCAAGCGCGCTTGAGCGCCTAAATCACCTGCCCGCGATTGCGATTAATAACCAGGTCGCTAATTCGATGAGTCATCGTTCACGATATGTGACGAAGGCAGGCGCGACCAGTTATCGTGCGCTGTGGGATCAGTTTCTGGTGCTGCCGGCGCTGCGTAATCAGTCGAAGGAGCCGAACCCAAATCGCCCGAATCCGCCGGTGGGGGCGTATCGAGATCGATGCTGGACGGCGAATCTACGTCAGGCTCGGGCGCAATTCTCTTGGTCATTGTCTTAGTCACGTCTGGAGCGATCTCCGGCCGTGTGATTTCCGGAGTTGTTCCGCTTGCAATGATTGGCCCGCTGACTCCGGGCGGGGGTGGGAAGAAACTGGCGCTCGCGCTTTCGATATTTGGACTCGGCGCTGGGCCGTTCATCACGTAGGTCGGCATTCCATTCTTTGCCGCGATCGCTTGTTCGAGTTTGTTGAGGTCCACGCTCGGCTCCAGATGTAAGCGCTTCACCTCATGCATCGCATGATTCCACAGACCCGGATAGACCGCGTACAGGTCCTCATGAACCTCGACGTATAAATTATTTCCGCGCCATCCGAATTTGACTGGTTGATAGACGAACCTGCCCGGTCGTGCCCACCGGAGTTTTGTTGAAGAGCCGCTCGATATCTTCGGGATACAGCCGGATACATCCGTGACTGACATTCATCCCGACGCCCCACGGAACATCGGTGCCATGGATAGCGTATTCAGGAAGGTTCAGCGCGAGCTTGTAATGGCCGAGCGGATTGTCTGGATCACCGCCGGGAACGACATGGTCAGCCTCGCCGTCGCGTTCCAGATGCTCCTCATAGATGTCTTGCGGAACCACCCAGGTCGGATTGACGATTTTACCCGTGACCCTCCAATTCGCGATCGGAGTCTTCCAGTCAAACCGGCCGAGTCCTACCGGAAAGGTATAAACGACGCGTGGTTGCGCCCCCTTCAATCTGGCTTTCGTGACCTTGCCGCGATGCCGCCGTCCGACTACCGGCGAGGGATAATAATAGTAGATGCGCATCTCGGGGATATTCATCACGATGCCGGTGCGCGGCCCTTCAGGCAGGATGTGCTCGGTCGGGAGGATGATCTGGCGTCCGGCAGGTGGCGCCCACCAATCGATCTTGCCGTTTGCGTCAGAAATTTCAGTGCCCGATAGCCCATACCATCGGCCAATATCGAGCAATGTGTCGCCCTTCTCGATAGTAAAGCTTATGGGTGCGCCGATTAGGCCATTATGGGGCGATGGCATGGGATAGGGCATCATCGGTCGATGAGCAAACTCAGCTTCAGGCCAGGTGCGGGCGAACCCGAGGAGCGGGACGATTAGCAGGACGACCAATATCGCTATCGTGATCTGCCACCAAGCAGACCTGCGCCACAGTTCGCGCCCATCGGCGACCAGAACTGTCAGTCTTCCTCGAAGGAAGTAAATTTCCGATCGCATAAGTCGCCCCCACATCTTCGCTTGCTCGCCCTTAAAAGAGCGTAGTCCCGAAAATTGTAGGTGATGGGGAGCTAGCCAGCAACGGGCTTCAGATTGGCGAACTTGAGCACCAACAGCTTGAGGCCGCCGCGCTCGAACAGAATCCAGGCCTTCGCCGCGTCCCCGCGACCTTCGCGTCGCTTGATGACGCCGCGCCCGAACGAGGCGTGATAGACCTTCGCTCCAATCGCAAAATGGTCACCCCCATCCGCGGCATCACTTTCCGGCAACTGGCTGTCGCTATAATCGACGTAAGGCTCACGAGAAGCCGGACGGACGAGACCTGAGGAACGTTCTTCAGGTGCGATTCGATGTAACAGACTGGAATCGATTTCGCGCAGGAAACGCGACGGCGTCGCATCGTTGCGCTGGCCATACAGCTCGCGTGACAGTGCATTAGTAAGGTAGAGCAGCCGCTGCGCGCGGGTCATCCCGACATAGCAAAGGCGCCGCTCCTCTTCGATTTCATGCACGTCGTCGCGCGAGCGCGTGTGCGGGAACAGCCCTTCCTCCATCCCCGCGACGAACACGACCGGATATTCGAGTCCTTTCGAGGTATGCAGCGTCATCAGCGAGACGCGCCCGCCGCTAGCTGCAATTTGATCGGTATCGTTGACCAGGGCGACACGTTCGAGAAACTCGCCGAGTCCGCCGGTACTGCGCTCGGCGTCGAACGCGTTCGCTGCGGTCAATAGTTCGGCAACGTTTTGACGCCGGTTGTCAGCGTCGGGAAGATTCGCGAGATAATCCTCAAAACCGCTCGTTGCGATAACATCATCGAGAATCGTGCGGACGCTCGACGAATCCGGCGCGTGCAGCCAGCTCGCGCATCCGCGAGTATAAGCTGCCTGCTTGCTTTGCGATCCGGAGCGCAACGCGCGATTCGGTTTCGAGCCGTCCCAGTGCGTCAAACATCGAGATGCCCTCGCGTTCCGCAACTTCACGCATCACCTCGATCGTCCTGGCGCCAATTCCACGCGGCGGCGTCCCGATCATCCGTTCGAGACTGAGCGAATCGGCCGGATTAGCGATCACTCTCAGATAGGCGATTAGGTCCTTGATTTCGCGATGGTCATAAAAGCGCAGGCCGCCGACTATCGAATATGGCACGCGACGCCGTACCAGCGCTTCTTCGAGCACGCGTGATTGCGCATTGACCCGATAGAAGATCACGATCTCGGCGGGGCGAATCCCGTCGGCAATGAGCTTGCCAATCTCGCGCGCGATATAGTCCGCCTCGTCGCGCTCGGTCAGACCAGTGTAATAGGTAACGAGTTCACCAGCCGGATTTTCGGTCCAGAGCTGCTTGGGTTTGCGCTCGCGATTGTTCTTGATAACCGTGCCGGCTGCGGCAAGGATGGTTTTGGTAGAGCGATAATTCTGCTCGAGCTTAATGATGCGAGCGGCCGGATAATCGCGCTCGAAATCGAGGATGTTGCGAATGTCCGCACCGCGCCATCGATAGATCGATTGATCTTCGTCGCCGACTACGCACAGGTTGCCAGTAGTTGCTGAGAGCGCCCGTACCAAAAGATACTGAACGCGATTGGTATCCTGATATTCGTCAACCAGCAGATTGGCGGCGCGACTTTGCCATCGCGCCAGCACCTCGGGGCAGGTCGTAAATAATTGATGCGTCAGCAACAGTAGGTCGCCAAAATCGAGCACATTCATCGCGCGAAGCTGATCCTGGTAGAGCTGATAGACCTGCGCAAGCGACCGCTCGCGGCTGCTCGTCGCGGAGGCGGCGAGATCCGCCGGCAGCATCGCTTCGTTCTTCGCCTGATCAATCCGCGCGCGCACGATCTCAGGTGCGGGCGAATCGGCCAAGCGTGCTTCTTCTAAGACCCGGCGAATCAACGAGAGTACGTCGGATTCATCGATAATTGAGAAGTTGCGATCATAGCCGATCGCGCTGGCATCCTGTCGCATGATACGGGCACAAGCTGAATGGAAAGTGCTCACCCACGGGAAGGGCGCATTCTCGCCCAACAGGATCATTACCCGCTCGCGCATCTCGCGGGCAGCCTTATTGGTGAAAGTTACGGCGAGAGTTTGCGCCGCGCTCGCCTCACCCGAGGCGATCAGATGCGCGATACGATAGGCGAGCACGCGGGTTTTACCGGAACCTGCACCGGCCAGGATCAAAATCGGTCCGGCGGGGGCCAGCACCGCTTCGCGCTGCGGCGGATTCAAATCAACGAGCGAAATCGACTGCATCGTGTAAACTGGAGAAACTTAAGTTCGAATCAATGCGGTACTCGCACCATACCGGCTCGCCACTGCAACGGGAAGCGATCACGCGCAGAATGTCCACAATTTTCGATCATGGCGCGCTATCAACCACACGATAAATTTTATTGGCGAGCGCGCGAGCAAGGACTCCCGTCACGCGCGGCGTTCAAACTCCAAGAAATAATCGCGCGATTTCGGATTATCCATGACGGCGCCCGCATACTCGATCTTGGATGCGCTCCCGGCGGATGGCTCGCGATTTTGGCGCGTGCCGCCGGGCATCGAGGCCGCGTCGTAGGTGTCGATCTCGTCGAGTGCCGGCCAGTTTCCTCAAATGTAATCACGCTGGTAGGCGATGTCAGAACGGCCCAGGCGCATCAGGCAATCGCCGATCAACTGGGAGGCGCGGCGGACCTGCTGACCTGCGATCTCGCGCCGAAACTCAGCGGCATCAAGGAACGGGATCAGGCGCAGCATCGAGAGTTGATCGAGATGGCAATCATGATCGCCCGCGAGATGCTGAAGCCCTCGGGCGCGATGATTGCGAAGCTGTTCATGGGCGCCGAGTTCGAAGCTCTGCGAGATTTATTTCGCGACACCTTTATCGACGTTGAAATAGTGCGGGCGAAAGCCAGCCGGCCCGGCTCATCGGAGCTTTATATCGTCGCAAAACGCCTGCGCGATTCGCAGCCGACACGCGGCGATTAACGCTCGATGAGGATTAGGCGCGTAATAAAAAACTGCGCATGAAACGCGGATCGATTCTGGCGGAGAGGTCCAGTTCCGAAAATTCCTCTTCGAGCATCCGCAGACACGAATCAACATAGGGAGCAGCGCGGCGCCGCGCTACTTCATCAACCGTCCGCGCCAGGACGTCTTCCGTGACACCCCGAAAACCCTCATTGAGCCGGGACGGGCGGCCAGGTGTCATAATCGCGGCGGCGACCGCATTCAACTGGTCTGCGGCGACCGGCGCAACGTGCAGCCGATGTTCAAGCGCGTTGTGAATCAGCGCGGTTAGCAGAATTTGACTCAGGCGGATCTCGTGCCCGGCAACGCTTGCACGGAATGCGGCGCTCGCCAAGTCAAGACCGAGGAGCTGCTTGAACAAATCGGATGCCGCCTCAATTTGCTCAAGCAGAGCATAACTGAGGTGAATGTCGCGCATTGCGCGAAAATTCCGCATGGTCATTGCGCCGCCGCCATCAAGACCGCTGAAGTATTGCGGCTGCCGCTGGATCAGGCCGGCTAATGTCTCGCGATAAGGTGAGTCGAGATATGGGACTTCGCGCGTCCGATTGGCGTCGAGACCGAGGCTTTTCATGATCTCGCTTGCGCGTTTGCGCAGATCGATCGTGAGGCTCACGCCGAGGCGAAATAGCAGCTTCAAATGGGTATCGCGCAGATGCTCGATGGCATTATCGAGTTCGCCGCCGGCCAGATGTTCGAGCGCTAGATTCAGGTAATCATGCGTCATCTCGACTGCGTTGCGGACTGCTTCGAGATCGCCGAAATCGACCGCTCGCGCCACCAGCACCTGATTGCTCACGAGCGCCATTTCACTGCGCAACTGTCGCGCCCCCTGCGCGGCAAATCCCGCCGTCAAAGCAGTATTAAAAAGCGAACTTTCGACATCCGGTAGAGTTGGGGCTAGCTCCGGCGGTAACGTACCGTTTTCATCACCATTCATCGTAGTCGCGCAACGGCGGAACGTACTGGGCGCGAATCTCGACGAATTGACGTGGATTCAAGTAGGCGAACACCGCCTGTGCGTCGTAATAATCGGGAAAGCCATGATCAGCCAGCCGCGAGTTGCGAAATTGATAGGCCTGTTCTTCGAGTTCGGCCTCGACGCCCCAATAGATTTCTTCCATCAAGCTGGCGAAGTAATTGTAATCCCGCTCAAATGCCTCTTCGATGAAGTCGAGCAGATGCGGCTGAATCGAGTCGTGGCGAATGAACTCAATTAAATAATGCTCATCGAATTGGACGAATCGATTCGATGGTGCATCGGTATTCTCTTTGGGCTCATCCACGCGATGAACCCGGAGATATTGCCGCAATAATAGCGAAACCAGTTCAAGATCGACGCTCATCAGGCCGTCAGCCAACCTGCGCCGGCCACCTTCGGCGATAGCTTCGATCCATTCGCGCATGCGCGCTAAATTCGGCTGGTCCTTATCCCAGCAATCGAGATCGAACAGCCATTTGATCTGCTCGGGAACCGCGAAGCTCAAGAGATCGCTGGCATCGGCGATACCGATCTCCTTGAGCGTATAGAAAAGGGTTTGCGGCGCAAAAGATTGAACCAGCCGCTCGGCTTCCGGCGCGGACAGAATCAGATCGAGCTTCTGGCGCGCGGGTAATCCATAGAGAAATTCGAGTTTCTCCTGAAAGGGCAGATTAAGAAAGTCTTGCCTCTGATCCTGCATAATTGACGATCACGCCGTCCCATCCTCATCGCAAGCTACTCTGGGAATCCGCGCGCGATCAAGGTGAGTGAACGTGCCAAGGGAGATTTTTTCGTTGCGCCGCTATAATCAGGTGTGACGAACAGGCTTGCGCGTGGAGAAATCGTGGCCTCCGAATACAAAGTTGCAATGACAATTGCCGGCAGCGACCCGAGCGGTGGCGCGGGCCTGCAAGCGGATCTCAAAACCTTCGCGGCTTTGAGAGTTCATGGCTTTTCCGCCGTGACTGCGATTATAGCGCAGAACAGTGGACGCGTCGCGTGTATGGTTCCGGTCGAGCCTCGCTTACTCACAGCGCAGATTGAAACTCTTGTTGAAGAGCATCGTCCCGACGCGCTCAAGACTGGCGCGCTCGCGACTGCGGAAAATGTCGAAGCCGTCGCGCGCGTGATCAGAGAACTGCGGTTGCCCGCACCGGTCGTCGATCCCGTGACGATCTCGAGCAGCGGCAGCCGCTTGCTCGACGTTGCCGGGGAGAAGGCGCTTGCCGAGCATCTATTGCCGCTCGCACGAGTCGTCACTCCGAACCTCGCGGAGGCGGAATCCTTGAGCGAGATCAGGATTGATAGCGTCCATGCGATGCGCGCGGCAGCTCAGGCGATCCATAAGCGAGGCGCGCAAGCTGTCGTGATCAAGGGAGGCCATCAGTTTGCGCGTATAGACCAGATCACAGCGAGCCGCTCAACTGATCTATTTTTCGATGGCAAGGAATTTATAGAGCTTGCCGCTGAGCGGGTCTCGGGAGATGGCGCGCATGGAACTGGCTGTGCATTTTCCGCGGCGATCGCGGCGGAGCTGGCGCGCGGCATAGAGCTGGAGACCGCGGTGCGACGGGCAAAGGAATTCGTCACACGCGCACTAATTCATCGATTCCGCCTCGGCGCTGGACGATTTTTGCTCGATCATATGACCGGAATCTCGCAGGAGGATTGAGTCGCGCCGATTAACCCAGAAATTCGTGCAATGCGGCGGCGAGGTTATGACTTGGCGTGGGGCCGCCGCTTAGTTTGATCAGAGCGTAACGCTCATCACTGTCGAGGCGATCCCATTCGGATTGCCCGAGCGTGACGCCATGGGTGCGAGCCAGTTCAGTCAATGACATCGGAGGCATGGAGGGCGGTTCCGCCGAGCGTCGTACTTCTTCAGATAGTTCTTTCGTCGGACTATTCGAGCGGCTCAACACCGCTTCCTCGATAAAGGTTCGAGTGGCATCGCGTTCTTCGCCGGATTCCGCCGGCAGATGGCAGATCGCGAGGCGCTCGCTGCGTGCGAGATGCTGCCATTGATCGAGGCTCAATTTAACGCCGATCCGATCGAGCTTGCGCCGCACCGCCATCGGCACGCAGCTTAAAGTCTGATGGACCTCGTCTTCGAATTTGAACTGCCGAAACATAATCGCTCCTGAACGCGAACCACTCGATAGCAGCATGCCAATGATAATTGTAACACAGGGCGATAATGCTGACGGTATTCGTACCTGATCTTCCATGCTAGCCTCAAAATAGCTGGAGTGAGTCGGGCGATCGCTGCGCTAACGCGGGGAGGAAAGTCCGGGCTCCACAGGGCAGGATGGCCGTTAACGACGGCGCGGAGCGATCCGCGGAAAGTGGCACAGAAAAAATACCGCCCGCAAGGGTAAGGGTGAAAAGGTGGGGTAAGAGCCCACCGGCGCGCGAGTGATCGTGCACGCATGCTAAACCCCATCCGGAGCAAGACCAAATAGGAGGGATGAGCGGCCCGTTCGAATCCCTCGGGTATGGTCGCTAGAGCCGGCGAGCAATCGCCGGCCCAGAGGAATGATCGCCACCCGTAAAGGTACAGAACCCGGCTTACAGACTCACTCCGGCATTACCCCCTTGAGATGCGATCGCGCTACAGTTGGCCAACATAAAGTCGTCGAGGAGGGCAGGTTATGGGATTAGCCAAAGGCGTTCACCATCTCGCCATCTGCACTAAAGATATCAAGAAGCAGATCGAGTTTTTCACGCAGGTAGTAGGCGCCGAACTGGTCGCGCTCTATTGGATGCATGGAGTTGACAAGACCTTCCACGGCTTTGTTAGCTTGGGGAAGAGTTCGTCGATTGCGTTTGTTCAGGGACCGGAAATCGGCGAGATTCAGCCGATCAAAGGTGTGTCTCATCCAGCTTGGACGGCGGCGCCGGTCGCGGCGGGAGTAATGCAACATCTCGCGCTTAATGTCGATAGCGAAGCTGACCTGCTGGCGATTCGCGATCGCGTGCGCACGCATGGCCATTGGGTGATGGGACCGATCGATCATGGTTTCTGCAAGTCGATCTATTTGGCTGCGCCGGAGGGGATCATGCTCGAATTCTCCACCTCCGAAGGTAATGCTATTGATGCCGAAGCGTGGATCGATCCCGAAGTGATGAAACTGAGCGGAATCAGTCCGGCGGAGCTTCAGCGTTATAAGCATCCGGAGCCGTTCGCGTCCTGCAATGGAGCAGTACCGAATCCGAAAGTGGACTTGGCGAATCCGCCGATGCAATTTCCGCCTGGCCGCGAGCGCATCTACTCGATGAGCGATGCGGAAATCTTTGAGCGGATGAGCGAGACGACTCCGCCGGTTCAAGCGAAGAACTGAGGCGGGCGTTTTCAGGATGCGATCGGCTTGAGATAAGCGGCTAGTTCGGCCAGGCCGCGCAGGTCTCGGATGGCGCTCGCCACCTCGGGCAGTACAACGATTCTGACGCCGGATGGCGCGGCGCGAACAAAACCAGCGACGCGATCGAGTGCCTCCTGCTGCTCGCGGATACGCTCCGCTACTAAATCGAGCATCGAGTTGAGTCCTGCGCCGGAGCGCCCAACCTCGCGGAACTCGTCATGCAGAATCTCGATCTCTCGCAGGCAGCCCGTAATTTTCCTGGAAGCCGCCGCAGGAGCCTCAGGAAAACATCCGCCGATCGCGCGATTGATCACGATCGCGTTTAACCGCAAATGTTCCTTTTTCATTCGATGCGCGATTACCAATGCTTCCTTGAGACGATCCTGCGCCGGCGTAGTCACCAGCACGAATTTCACATTGGACGAATGGAGCAGGGCGTCAGCGGCGCGCATCCGATGAGCGATCCTATCGCGGGCATCCGCGGCCGCTTGAAAGAAATCTGCGATCGATGAGAGCAGCCGCGCGCCGACTACGCTTTCCAATTGTTCCAGGACAAGCCGCCCGACCCGATTGGCGATACGCAGTCCGGGGAGTTGACCCGCATCGTTGAGCCGCATGATCCATCGCGCGGTCGGGGAATCGAGTAGGCGCAACAGATGTGATGGGGCCTCAATAAAATCAAAGACGTGCTCGGCTGGCGGAGTATCGACGATCTCCAGCGAAAATCGGCGGCTTTCATGAACTACGAGCAGTTGTTCGATCGCGGCATAGCTTTCTGCTCCGGCGAAATGCTCGGTGAGATTGCGATAAAAACTGTTTGCGAGAATTTTGCGCTGCGCCTCGGGATCAGGCAGCAGCCGTTCGATCAGAGCGTCCCAGGATCGCTTGACGTCCAGCGCGAGCGCCGCGAATTTGAGCTGCGGATCGAGACCAGCGGCGCTCAAATATCGCGGATCGAGCGGACGGGGTTTCGCGCCGAGTTGTCGAATCCCCAGTGCGTCGCGCAATCTTCGCGCGGGATCGACCGTGATCACTCCTGTATCGAGGCCCGTCTGTGCCGCAGTAATCCCCAGCGCCGCCGAGACGGTCGTCTTGCCGACCCCGCCCGGCCCGAGCACCACAAGTATCGAATTTTCGCTGAAGAGATTTTTCACGGAGCGCAGGGTTTCGTAAACAAGATAGCATCCGTCTAATCCTCAGCCAGCATCAACGAAATGGTCTGTGGACGCGTGCAAGAAAACAAAACGGACCGATGCCGTGAAAACGCCATCCCCGGTAAACTGATTCTTCAGATCTGCGCCGCGCTGGCGGAGCCGCTTCGCGTGTGAGAAAAGGCCCAATTCAGAGGAGGCGATTATCGCCTCCTGGATTGCCGAGTAGCTATTCGAGAGCGCTGGTCGTGATGTAGCCTTCAAGGCCATCCTTCATTCTGATTTTCAGGTAGTTCAACGATGTGCCCACTACATGAACGTCATGACCGGTATGGACCTCCGCGAGCTTCTGGCCGTAATGACTCGGTTGTGACAGCACGGGAGTGTCTCGTGTCAGCTGGAAGATCTTGTCGGTGGGCCGGCTTAGTTCGAGATTCGAAAGCAAAACGTATCCGGTCTGCCCATCCTTCAATTTCACTCGCGCGAAATAATGGGTCAGGCCGGTGACGCTGACGAATTGCGCGGCATGGAGCTGCTCGATTTGGCGCGACGACTTCGCCGGCGAGGCATAGGTCCAGCTATCCTGTTTGATCATCATCCGCGCCTGCGCCGGCTCGATCGGACCAGCATAAGAAGACGCGATTTTAAGATCAGCCGGACGGGTTGCCTTATGATGCTGCGGAGCACCGGAGTGGTGGCTTGTGGGGGGCGCAGAAAGTGTCGGAGGAGCTTCCGCATCGTTCTCCGATGGTTCTGAAGGGGGTTCCTCATCGGCGGGAGCAATCGTGGTGAGTGGTAAGGTCTTGGGCGGCGCCGAACTGACTTGAGCTAGCGCCTGACGTTCCGGAAAAACGGTCAACAGCCCGCATATCAGAGCTGTCGCCGACACAGCGACAATAATTTTTGCCCAAAACGGGAATCCCCAAGCTGTCGCGCGCGATATCGATCGCAACGAGTCCAGCACCCCCCTGATCATGTCTTCCTCGCTTATCTCAACAGGCTCCGCATACGGTGCAGCGAGTTACGTCGCACGGCTTACTTTGATGCTCGTGATGCGCCTTCTTGCGCTCCGATTGCAGAAACCATTTATGAACATGATGATCGATGAAATCCCACGGTAGAAGCTCGTCATACTCGTAGCGTCGAGTGACAAAAAGATCGGGATTCGGAAGTAACGAGTCGGATAGCGAGTCCCTGCGGATTTTGCCTAATTCGTGCCAGATCGCGCCTGAATCATGGCTCGCGGTGTGGTCAAGCCGTTCAAGGATTTTACCGACGCGACGATCGCCGCGTGAAACCAGGGTCTGGAAGTATGCCGTCGCGCGGTGACTCGGCGTCGAGCTCGATGCTTGCGCCACCAGCCTGCCCAGCTCCGCGCGCAGGGTGGCGACTTTGCGCTTAAGGGACCCGGTTGCTTCCATCGGATCCCATTGAAACGGCGTCCAGGGTTTCGGCACGAACGGATTGAGCGAGACGGTGACATGCCCGACCCGCTTTTTCTGCTCGCGCATCTGAGCCAGGATCGTTCCAGTCAGCCGAGCAATCTCCATGACGTCGGAGTCGCGCTCCTCGGGCAGACCAATCATAAAATATAACTTGAGATTTTCGACGCCTTCGCCCACCAGCATTTCCGCAGCACGCAAAATGTCGGCTCGGTCAGATTCTTATTGATCACCTTGCGCATCCGCTCGCTGCCGGCCTCCGGCGCGACCGTAACGCTCCGATTCCCATTGCGCGCGAGCGCAGCAGCCAATTGCGGCGAAATGCAATCAGCCTTGAGCGACGATGGCGAGAGACGTCCGCCGCTATCGGCGACCGCCTGAGCTATGGACGCTACCCCGGGCACACTTGCCATCTCGGCCCCGACCAGCCCGATCGTGCTTCGTTCAGACAAGCCGCGCGTGGCCTCGGCAATCAATTTATCGGGACTGCGGTAACGGATGGGCCGGTACATGAAACCGGCGGCGCAGAAGCGACATCCCCATTGGCATCCGCGACTCGCTTCGGCCAGATACATATCGCCAAATACTGATTCGTCGGTGAGAATCAGCGATGCCGTCCGAAAGCGATTGAGATCATGGACCAAGCGGCGCTTAACGACCGGTTGGCCAGTCCCGCGATAGCTCACACCAGCTAGATAGCCGCGCTCGTCATACGACGGGATAGAATCGCCCGGCAAATAAGCGCCGCCGACGTGCCCTAATGGTTCGAGTTGCGGGCGTCCGGAACCCGCCTGACCGCGTGCCACTTGATAGGCGGCAAGAAATTCCGGAGTCATCTCCTCGCCTTCGCCGATCAAGAATAGATCGATATAATCGGCGATCGGTTCGGGGTTCAGAAACACAGCGGAACCGCCGGCAATTATCAAGGGATAATTGCGCGTCATCCGATCCTCGCGGCGCAGTGGGATACCGGCGAGTCGCAGAATCGTCAAGACGTTCAGGTAATCAGTCTCGAACGAAATCGAGAAAGCGATGATTTCGAAATCAACCAACGGGCGGCCGCGTCTCGAATGACAAGAGCTGCTCGGCACGCGCCTCGAATGCCATCATCTCATCGCGTTCGGGTAAGAAGGCGCGATCTGCGGCAACGCGCGAGTCGGACTCAAAGATATGATAAATCGACTGGAAACCGAGATTCGCCATCGCCAGCCGGTAGATATTCGGATACACGACGCACGCCGATATATCTCCGCCTGCCTGACGCTGGTAAAGGAATTTTTCTTTGGCGAATCGCTCGATCGCCCGCTTGCGCAAAAACATGAGCTGGCCCTCAAGCTTACCGGTCAGCAGTACGAAGGCTCAAGAGCCTATTTCCGCATTTTACTTAATTGCCGTGCGGTGAGCATCCAGAGCAGAGTGCCGGCGTCGCGCTCGAAGCGGTCCGGCACTTCCACGGCGGCACAGGCGCCCTTTTTGAAATCACAGTGGATCAATTCCGCCGATCCACTGAGTAGCAAGGACAGCAATCCGCTCAATTGAGGTTCATGTCCGACAATCATCAGATGCTGATGGTGGGCGAAGGGCGCAAGCGCGGTGAGCGCCTGCGCCGGTGCGATGCCGGTTTCGAGCGACGGAAATTTCTTTGGAGAGGGCTTGTTGTCGTACGCCTCGGCGATTATCGCGGCGGTTTCGGCAGCCCGCGCGAGCGGACTCGTCAGGATCGCCTCGAAAGTCAGGTGCAGTCGCCGCATTCCGGCGGCTGCCGCGCGCATCCGCTCGCGGCCCCGCGCGGTGAGTTGTCGCGCGGCATCCTTTGCAGGATTCTCTTGCTCCTCTGCCTCGGCATGCCGGACGATATAAAGCTTCATGTCCGGCTAACTTCTATGGATTCCGTGATCATTTCCATGCGCGTCAGCTGATCAATTTCCGCGCTTGCCTTAATCATGGCCCGTTCTAGTTTTAATTTGTCCCAGATTTTCAAAGATCGCGCCGCAAGCTTTTCGCGACGTTGATTGAATAACTGTAGCAGCGATCCTGACGCAACCAGCGTCTCAGGCGAATCAACGAGCCGATGTGAGGCAAACTCCCGCACCCAAATCGATGCGCTGGACAAATCCTGATATTCACCGAGTTCCTGCTGTATCCGGCGCAAGCGTTTGAGCGCTTTAGCAATGCGCTTGCCCGAGATTTGATCAAACATCTCGAATGCATAACGGAGGCGCTTGACCCGAATCCGCAGCCGATGAAATGCCGACGGCGGAGAGGCGGGCCCCAGACCCGATCCGGCCCGGCCCACTCCGCGTATGAGAGGTTTCAGCAGAATCGCACTAAGCAGCCGAAGTGATTGATCCAGGTTGGTCTTTCTCGTCAATGGATTGGCTAAGCGCTCGCTCAGTTGAGAGAAGTATTTCGAGCAAAGTAAGTCATGCATCGCGCGCATCGTCCGAAGCCGACGATCCGTCAATGACTGATACATCGGCAACAACGCTCTCGCCAGCTCCGGATCGAGCCGTCGTGTATTTTCTCGAATCAAATCCGCGATCACATCACAGTCGCGCACCGCGCCGGCCGCCGCGCCAATTCTGGCTAATCCGAAGCGGTATATGCGCACCCGCGACCCATGTAGGAGCGGCGCAAACAACTCGACTGCGACCCGCAACTTTCTGATCGAGATACGAAATTGATGGATCGCGTCAGTCTCGCCGGCCAGAGTTCCGCGAGTGCAAAACTGCAAGGCAGCCAAGCCGGATTCCAGCGCCTGTCTGGCGGCCACATCAGCCGAATCGGTCAGCTCGAAACGAAGTCCGGGCAGGATTTCAGCAGGTGATTTGCCGTTCGGCGATGATTCCCGGAGCAAAATAAATCCTTACCTATGAGTCGCTTCTTTCTAGCACGCCTTTGTTCGGCGACACATCAATGCTGCTGCAGAATAACGCGACGATCGAGTAACTTCTCCAGCAGATCAGTCCGCCGCTCACAGGTCCATCGCTCGAGATCGCCATTATCCTGCCGAGTAATCGCTTCGATTGTCAGGCGGCCGGGCGAGTAGCGGGTCTCAATACCCTTGACGACCCCGAAATGGCTGCGATCCAGCGCGTCGGCGATCCGCAAAATAGCGGCGAGACTGCGGACCACGCGCCGATTGCTCGCGCTGAGCGCGCGCAATTCAACTGAGTCATATTGCGCGCCCTGCTTGCGATGACCGCGGGCGGCCAGCGCAATGACTTCGATCTCAACCGGATCGAAACCCAACAGCTCGGCATTCTTGATCAGGTAGTAAGAATGGCGATTGTGGCGGTCGTGCTCGATCGCATGTCCGATATCGTGCAGGAGCGCAGCGTACTCCAGCAACTCGCGTGAATTACCATTCAGGCCCAACACCATTGCAGTGGCATCGAAGAGGCTGAGGGCGAGCTTTGCAACATGACGGCCGTGCGCGTTTTCACCGGCAAAGCGCGCCGCTAGCGCCTCGACCGAACGCCGCCGCGTCGCGATCGCCTTATGTATATGGTCGTGACGCACCAACCCCAGCAACACGCCTTCGCGCATCGCCCACGTGCATGCGGTCAGCTCCGGCGCTCCCGAACGCCGTAAAACGAAATCCGCCAGCATCGCGGCAGCTCCGATCTGATCCACCCGCTTGGCGTCCAAACCGGGTAAGTCTGCGCGCAACGCGGCGTTCGCCCCAAGCACCTGCTCGGTGATTTTTGCAATCTCGGCGGCAGTTGCGCTCGCGCCGTGCAGACGGCCAAGCTCTTCGCCTCGCGCCGCCCGCGCCATTGCGATCAATACGTTGATCGTTCCCGACGTGCCGATCGCACGTACCACGCCCGCTTTGCGCGCCTGACGCATCAAGTCGCCGATCTCGGCTTCGAGATGTTCCAACAGATGCTTGCGTTGCGCGTTGGTCGGGGGATCGTCGGCGAGAAAGCGCTCGGTAAGCCGCGCCGCTCCCAACTTGAAGCTTTTCATCCAGAGCGGTCGGGCATCCTTAACCAGAACCAATTCGACGCTGCCCCCACCCATATCGACGAGCAAATAAGGACCGCCCTCTAGCCCGAGCGCGTGGCGCGCCGCATCGAAAATCAACTGCGCTTCGTCGCGGCCCGAGATGATCTCCACGGTTATGCCGGTTTCGCGCCGGATGCGGCGGATGAACTCGCTTCGATTTGCCGCCTCGCGTACGGCGCTGGTCGCCACCGCGCGCATGCGCTTAACTTGCCGCACGTTCGCGAGCCGCCGGAAATAGGCGAGGGTGCGCACCGTCAAGTCCATTGCTTCATCGGTCAGGAGTCCGGTAGTGAAGGAGCGCCGCCCTAACCGCACCATCTCCTTAACGCGATCTACCACCTCGATATGACCCTCTCGGGTCACATCGGCGATAATCATGTGGACTGAGTTTGAACCTACATCGATGGCGGCTAGCCGCATTATTCCAGCGTAGCTGGGCCAGCCCGCACTGTCATCATTGATGTAATTCGTGTGAGTGATTTTTCGACCAGCAAGGTTCACGCTGATATCAGGATGCGGCGGAAGCGAGCGTCCGACGAACACCCGCTTCACGCCTCATGCATGCCGTTCTAACTGGGTCAGAAGGGTATCTTGGGCAGTACTTGCGTGCCTTCGACCCGCACCGCCTGCAAAGCCTGCGGATTAAGCCCGAGCGCTTTCAGAATAGTCGGAGCAACTTGCATATTCTCGACTGGGCTGGTGACCGTACTGGCCGTGAAGCTCGGGTTCGAGACCAGCAGAATCACGTTGGTATCGTCATGCGCGAAGCCGCCGTGCTCGGATACCTTCTTGTTACTGCCGGTGTAAACCACTCCGACATTCGGCGCGACGATAATGTCCGGCGTACGCGGATCATTCGGCGGAAGACCGGGCGTATTGTAAATCGGATTAAGCGAATTGCCCGAGAAAATCTCGCCCACGCCCGCCGCGGTCTCATTCGCCGGAGTTTCCAAAATCGCCAACGCAGAGGAGAGACTCACGCCGGGCGATAACCATAGCAATGAAACGTCGTCTTGGGTTGGTCCGATTTGATTAATCTCCGAGTCGGGCAGGAAACTGCTGCCGAGAATCGCCGAAGGCGACATGCCATTGTTGAGCGGGCTATGGCCAGGAATCGGGAAGAAGCGTGCTGGATCAATTGGCGATTGCCCGTGCTTCGCGCCAATCACGATCATCGTCGAATCAGACAAGCCCTGCTTCTGCAGCTCCGCTACCATCAGACCAATCGAATGATCTATATAGATGATTTCCTGAAGCAGCGAGGGACTTGGCGTTCCTTGCGCATCCAGATAGCCACCCGTGATGCTATATCCCGCAGGCACGGTGGTCGCATCCTGATAAATCAGCTTTTGACCGATACTCACGGCCTGGAAGTTCATCCCAAAGATGTTCGGGACCTTCGCTGAGGCACTCCCGTTGTGGGTTTTCCCGTCGATCTCATTGACAATGCCCTGTACTTTCAGACTGTCGTAGCACTGGATATTCTGGAAACTGCCAGTGTAGTCGTCGCCCGCCGCGACCGCCGCCTGATCCGGTAGCGGACTGCAATTCTGCACAGTCATGTTGGGCAGCGGAATATAATTTGCCGAGTTGGAGTTGATCTCCGGCCCATAGAAATCGTCAACATTAGTGCCGTCGCCCGGACCCGCAACTGCGATGTACGCCGGATGCTTGTCCTCCCAAGCTGTATAGCCGCCCGCCTTGTGAATTACGCCAAAAATCGTGTTCGTGCGGACAAAATTATACGGTTGCACCGGGGCGCAATTTTTCATGGGATCGCGCTCCAGTTTGGTTGTATCAATCGAATTAGCGCCGCCATCCCCGCTCGATGCGCCGCCATTCAGTAGCGTCTGATCAATATCAATTCCTTCTTCGTATTCCGTCCGCGTGCCATTCGCCTGATTGGGCGTACAAGTGCCGCCGTTCAGTCCATTACCGGTCGTGTTCTGCGGTGGCGCGAGCACGCGATCGTAAGCCACGTCGTAGTAAGCTCCGACCGTGCGCGGCGAACCGCCAGTCACGAGCGCCATCAGGCCCGGAAAGGAGTCGGATGGTTTCGAGGTCGAAGAGTTGACGTAATTAATGCCGGTCGATGCCAATGTCGCCAGAGTCGGACAGTATGGGGCGCCGCCGTTAACTCCGGGGATGCCTTTCGAGCAGTTCTGGAAATCCAGCGCATGCACCCCATCGACGCTGATTAATAATACGTGCTGGATTTTTCCCCCAGCGAATGCGTTTGCCGCCGGCAGTGCAGCGGTAAACAGGCCGGCTGCAAGTGCCGTTCTCAACCATTTGCGTTGTTTCAAATCCGAGATCCTCCCTGATTGCGCCGTTGATTCGACGCTCGTCAGGGGTATCGCGAGATCGCGATCGTCGATGTAAGGAAAAGGTTACGAAAGTTTGAATTCTGCTTGTTGACGACCCCCGCCAGAGGTCGAAACACAAGTAAGGGCACTCACTACGATCATTTTCTGAGCCAGGGAAGGCTCAAGATTAGTTCCAGCAGAATCAAGATGACGACGGCGATTTCGAGCAGCAGCAATTGCCGGTCGCGGGCGACGCCGACCAACAATTCGAGCGCTTCCTGAATGCTACGCAGCTTAAGCTCCAGCGCGGCATAGCGATCGGCCAAGTCGAATTCGGCGCGCAAATCCGCGTAAATCCGATCCATCGCCGAGTCGTCCCACGCGGCTTCCGGCTTATCGAGCAGATGGAGCACGGATAATACCTCGGTGCGCGTGGCGATCGCCTGACCGATAAAGCGATGCAGTTGGCGAGTCCGGAAGGGTACCCCGCCGCTTGCTTCGAGCCGCTCGACGAATTTTCCAGTACGCGCGAACATCTCGTCCACAATACGCTCGTAGTATTCCATCGCGGCGCTTTGAGCCATAGTCAACGCGACGATCGCGGCGCGTCCTTGCGTGAAACGATCAACTCGCAGCATTCCGCCGATTATTCCAATCTGAAAGGCGGGATTTTCCTCAACGCTGTACTCTTCCCGGACTGCCTGCGTGGTCAACTTGGGCACTAACTGGCGCAGACGCGCAATTACCGTCTCCCGAATTTCCGGCGGAATATCGTGGGTCACGACCGCGCCGAACGAAAAGATATAAATTCCACCGCCGACTTCGACCGGGATATACAATTCGAGCGGCGATACCTGAGCTTCAGGAAATGCGCGGGCTAACTGCCGCAATGTGAGGTTTTCTTCAAACGCGACGGCATAGAACTGATGAACCCGCGCGCCCATCGGCGGTTAAGGAGAATCCGATGAATCGGCCGGCGCAGGGGCTTGCTCTTCGATCGGAGCTATAGCATTTGTAATTCGGGTCCGCTTGCGTGCCGTCGTCACCGGCTCGGGATCGGACGCCAACTTCATCGAAGCATCCTGCGGCTCACGCCACAGTACGATTCCGCCGAGCATGCCCTCTTCATTGCTGATTATCTTGATCTTCGGTGGAAGCTCGATACTGATGTACTTGGTATTGCCGCCGCCGATATAGAGGCGATCGTAATTGAACGTCCGCGCAAGATCCTTAAGCGCCTCGCTCAAATTCTTGTTCCATTTTCTGCGGCCTTTTTTGACCAACGCACGATTTCCCAGTTCCTCTTCGTAGGTCTTACCCTTGCGAAATGGATGATGCCCTAGCTCCAGATGAATCGGTACGCCATTGGCAAACAGCACTGAACCGAAACCGGTGCCGAGCGTGATCACGAGTTCGAGACCTTTGCCGCTAACGCTACCCATCCCCTGAACGTCCGCGTCGTTCGCGACTCGCACAGGACATTTAAGGCGTTTGCCGAGCGCCTTGCCGAGGTCGAAATTTTTCCATCCTTTGCCCAGGTTTGCTGCCGTATAAACCAGTCCGTCCTTCACGACTCCCGGAAAGCCCGCCGATACTCGGTCGAAGTCGCCTTGCTGCTTGGCCAAGTCAGCTACTACGTCCAACAGCTTCTCGGGTGTGGCCTTGCGCGGCGTCGGCATCCGGAGCCGCTCCTTGAGCACCTTGCCCTCGGCATCGAGCACTACGGCCTTGATGCCGCTACCGCCGATATCCATGGCGAGCGTGCGTGGCAGTTTGATTTCAGCGATATCGTTGGTTTGCTGGGGTACGGCTTTTTTCACTCGGTCGATCTCCGATTTCCGTCGCGGATGATCATGCTCAGGCGACGATCCGTTCGCGATGCGTATAAAGGTTAAAGCTACGTTCACGCAGAAAGCCCACCAGAGTCACGCCTATCTCCTCCGCCAACTCCACCGCCAGCGACGAGGGTGCGGATACCGCACACAAGATCGGAATACCCGCGGATGCTGCCTTTTGCACAATCTCGAAGCTCAACCGTCCACTGACCATCATCATCGAATCGTGCAAAGGAACCAGATTATGCGCCAAAGCATAGCCGATCGTCTTATCGACTGCGTTATGGCGTCCAACGTCTTCGCGCACGACTCTCAGTGAGAGAGCGCCCCCGCTTCGCCCTCGCGTTTCTAAAAATCGCGGCTGCGTGCAGTCCACCGGTGGCTGAGAAGACCGCCTGCGCCGGACGCATCAACGCTGGCAGTTGCAGGATCACGTCGGCGCGCACTCGAAGATTTCCGTTCAATGGCGCGATTCTGCGTTCGAGTGCTTCAATACTGGTCTTGCCGCAGACGCCACAACTCGAAGAAATGGCGAAGTTGCGTTTGAGCCGCTCTCTAAGCAGGGACTGCGGGTACTGCGAGAATCATATCGAGCGCATTAGGTTCCGCTGCACCCTTCGCGTCGCGAACTCGTCGGATTTCGCTGATCTCGCGATACGAGCCGATGAAACCCTCGGCGAGTAGAAAGCCCGCGGCGAGTTCTTCGTCGTGCCCCGGCGTGCGCATTGTGACGGTGAACCGGCGCCCACCTAATCGAATCTCCAACGGCTCTTCGACCGCTAATGATTCGCCTCGATTGACGGCCGCGCCCGCCCGCCACTTCAGGGCGGGATGCTCCTTGATCAGCTCGCTCACGCCACTCAGCCCGACTCTCGGGAAGTTTGAGGCTTAGCACTGCATCGCGTACGAGTTCGGTCAATTCGCTGCCGTCGCGATGTGCGTACTCGATTATCTCGCGACGCATCCGCGGTTCCCAGAAATTCTTGAGATGGCCCGATATGGAACTGATAGCCTCATCGCGGTCGGGCATCTGCGCGAAGAATCCCCCAATTTCATTGGCCATCTTTACCAGATGATGCACTTCCATCGTCAGTGCTCGCGCAAATCGTCAGGCAGGCCGCATCGATTCCGGCATCTGGCTGGCGGGCAATCGCTCGGGCCGTCGCATCGTCGGCTTCACCTGCACCGCTGTCACCTTATATTCGGGGCAGTTCGTCGCCCAATCGGAATTTTCTGTCGTCACGACGTTGGCCGCGCTCTCCGGATGATGAAACGTCGTATAGACGACGCCCGGCTGCACCCGCTCGGTGATTCGCGCGCGCAAGGCTACTTCACCCGCGCGGCTCGCGATTTCGACCCAGTCGCCGTCGCGGATCCCGCGCTGTTCCGCATCGTGCGGATGAATCTCCAGACGGTCTTCCTCATGCCACGTCACATTCTTCGTGCGGCGCGTCTGGGTGCCGACGTTGTACTGCGTCAGGATGCGCCCGGTCGTGAGGATCAGCGGATAACGCCTGCTGGTACGTTCTTCAGTCGGCACATAGGCGGTCGGCATAAAGCGTCCTCTGCCGCGTACGAATTCATCGACATGCATGACCGGAGTGCCCTCCGGCGCGACGTCATTGCAGGGCCATTGGACGCTGCCTAAGCGTTCGAGTTTTTCATAACTCACTCCGGCGAAAGTCGGCGTGAGGCGCGCGATCTCGTCCATGATTTCCGACGGATGCGCATAGTCCATCGGATATCCCAGCGCGCGCGCCAGATCGCAGGTCACCTCCCAATCTTCCTTTCCGGCGAGCGCGGGCAGGACCTTGCGCACCATCGAGATGCGCCGCTCCGCATTGGTGAAGGTTCCATTCTTTTCGAGGAACGACGACCCGGGCAAAAAAACGTGTGCAAACTTAGCCGTCTCGTTCATGAAGATGTCCTGCACGACGACGATCTCCATCGCGGATAAAGCCGCAGTCACATGATGAGAGTTCGGATCGGATTGCGCGATATCCTCGCCCTCGACGTAAAGCCCCTTGAAACTGCCGTCCAGCGCCGCATCGAACATATTCGGGATGCGCAGTCCGGGCTCCGGATCGAGCGTCACTCGCCATTCATGCTCGAAGTCCGCGCGCAGCTTGGGATCAGACACGTGCCGATAGCCGGTCAACTCGTGTGGGAATGAGCCGACATCGTTAGAGCCTTGTACGTTGTTCTGCCCGCGCAATGGATTAACGCCGACGCCGGGCCGCCCAAGGTTACCTGTCAGCATCGCGAGGTTCGCCATCGCCAGGACGGCCGTGCTGCCCTGACTATGCTCGGTCACGCCGAGTCCATAGTAGATCGCTGAGTTTGGTCCCTGGGCGAAGAGGCGCGCCGCGCCGCGAATCTGTTCAGCTGGTACGCCGGTGATCTTCTCCGCCGACTCCGGGCGAATTCTCAGGCTTCACGATGAAATCGCGCCAGACGCTGGTACTCGCGCGATTCGCAGCGCTCAGCGACGAATTTCTCGTCGACAAGTCCTTCAGTAACGACGGTGTGCGCCATCGCATTGAACAGCGCGACGTTGGTGCCGGGTGTGAGTTGCAGGAAGTAATCGGCTTCAACGTGCGGCATCCGCACGAGCTCGATTTGCCGCGGATCGGCGACGATCAATTTTGCGCCGTTGCGAATCCGCCGCTTCATGATCGAGGAGAACACCGGATGGCCTTCGGTCGGATTCGCCCCAACGACAAAGATCACGTCTGCCGCCGCTATCGAGTCGAAATCCTGGGTACCCGCCGGCGTGCCGAACGCCGTCTTCAGCCCATAGCCTGTGGGCGAATGGCATACGCGCGCGCAGGTATCGACGTTATTGTTACCGAAGGCCGCGCGCACCAGCTTCTGCACGAGGTAGGCTTCCTCGTTGGTGCATCGCGAGGACGTGATTCCGCCGACCGCGCCGCGTCCATATTTACGCTGGACCCGCTTGAACTCGCCGGCGGCATATTGCAGTGCTTCGTCCCACGAAACTTCACGCCACGGATCGCTGATCCGTTTGCGGATCATCGGCTTGGTGACGCGATCCGGATGGGTCGCGTAGCCCCATGCAAAACGTCCCTTTACGCAGGAATGACCATGATTCGGCATCCCATTTTTGTTCGGCACCATCCGCACGATTTCATCGCCACGCACTTCGGCTTTGAACGAGCATCCAACGCCGCAATAGGCGCAGGTCGTGACGATGGCGCGCTCCGCCCGTCCTTTTTCGAGCACCGTCTTTTCCATCAAGCGCGTCAGTCGGACAGGCCTGTACGCACGCGCCGCAAGAGACGCATTCCGAGTCGATATACGGCTTGATGCTCGCCCGGCGACATCTCCGAGGCGAAGCCGCGTCCGTCGATCGTCAGTGCGAAGGTACCTTGAATCTCGTCGCACGCCCGGACGCATCGCGAGCACACGATGCATCGTGAGGGATCGAAGCTGAAATAAGGATTGGAGTCGTCAACCGGCAGATTCGTGATGATTGCATCCGCCCTCGTAGCGGACCTGTTCGAGTCCGACAACGCGCGCCATCTCGTGCAGTTCGCATTTGCCACCGGCCTTGCACTCGAATGGATCGAGCGGATGGTCCGACATGTAGAGTTCCATCACGCCGCGGCGCAGCTTGTCGAGCTTGTCGCTGCGCGTGCGAATCTTCATCCCGGACTCGACCGGCGTAGTGCATGAGGCGGGGAAGCCGTTGCGGCCTTCAATCTGGATCAAGCACAAGCGGCACGAGCCGAACGCTTCCAGCGAATCGCTCGCGCAGAGCTTCGGAACCATCACGTCGGCGAGCGCCGCCGCGCGCATAATCGAGGTCCCTGCCGGAACCGTGACTTCCCGTCCGTCGATTTCGAGCGTTATCGCAGGGTCCGACTTTCGTGCCGGCGTCCCAAAATCCTTGTCGTCAATTGCTTGCATATTGCTTCCGTTCGCGCGCAATCAGGGTTGATCGCTCTCCGGCAAGCCGAAATCAGCAGGGAAATGACGCAGCGCGCTAATCACTGGCAGCGGCGTCAGTCCACCGAGAGCACAAAGCGATCCTGCCGTCATTGTATCGCATAAATCACGCAGTAACCCGGCTTGCGCCGCTTTCTCTGCGTCGCGTCCTGCGATTATTTTATCAATTACTTCGATTCCGCGCGTCGATCCAATCCGGCAGGGCGTGCACTTGCCGCACGATTCGATCGCGCAGAACTCCATCGCATAGCGGGCCTGTCGCGCGAGATCGACGGTATCATCGAACACGACGATTCCGCCGTGACCGAGCATTCCGCCTTTCGCTGCGATCGCTTCGTAATCAAGGGGAGTATCGAGCATCGATTCGGGAAAGTAGGCTCCGAGCGGTCCACCCACCTGTACCGCACGCACCGGGCGCCCACTCGCCGTGCCGCCGCCGTATTCGTAGATGATCTCGCGCAAGGTCACGCCGAAGGCCTTTTCGATTAGACCAGGTCGCTTGACGTTACCGGCGAGCTGAATCGGCAGTGTGCCGCGCGAACGTCCAATCCCGAAATCTTTGTAGAATGCCCCGCCTCGTTCCAGGACGACCGGAACCGACGCCAGCGTAATCACATTGTTGATGATGGTCGGACGCCCGAACAGCCCCGCGATCGCAGGCAGCGGTGGCTTGAATCGCACCATCCCGCGCTTGCCCTCGAGACTTTCGAGCATCGCGGTCTCTTCACCACATATATAAGCGCCTGCGCCGACGCGAACTTCGAGTTTGAATCGCTTATCGCTGCCGCAGAGATATCGTCACCCAGATAGCCCGCGCTGCTCCGCGATGCTGATCGCTTGATTGAGGGTCTGCAACGCGTGCGGGATATTCCGATCGCAAATAAATATAGCCTTGCGTCGCGCCGACCGCGATCGCCGCGATCGTCATCCCCTCGATCAACACGAAAGGATCGCCTTCCATGATCATGCGATCGGAGAAGGTGCCGGAATCGCCCTCGTCGGCGTTGCACACGATGTACTTCTGCGGCGCGTCAGTCTGGAGTGTGGTCCGCCATTTGATTCCTGCCGGGAAACCCGCACCGCCGCGCCCTCGCAAGCCGGACAACGTGACCTCCTCGACGATCTGCTGCACCGGACATCGCGAGCGCCCGCTCAAGTCCGCGATACCCGCCATGTGCGAGATAATCGTCGAACGAGACCGGATCGATAATTCCGACGCGCGCAAAAGTTAGCCGCTCCTGCTTCTTCAAATAAGGGATTTCCTCAGTCGGCCCGAGCGCGAGCCGATGCGCCCCGCCGTCGAGGAAATTTGCCGCAAACAGGGATTCAATATCCTCGGTCGCAACTGGCCCATAAGCGACCCGGCCTTGCGATGTCACGACCTCAATCATCGGCTCCAGCCAATACAGGCCGCGCGATCCATTGCGAATCAGTCGAATCTCACGGTTGCGACGCTGCGCCTCGCCCGCGATCGCCTCAGCGACCTCCTCCGCGCCCATCGAAACCGCACCCGAGTCGCGCGGTACATAGACGATCGTCGAACTCATCGGCGTGCCCCGCTCCGATGCGCCATAATCGTGTCGAACCGCTCAGGTGTCAGCCGCCCCTTGAGCTCACCGTCGATCACCCCGGCTGGTGAGCAGGCGCAATTGCCGAGGCAATAAACCGCTTCCAGCGTAAAGCCGCCGTCGCGCGAGGTCTCGCCAAAATCGATTCCGAGACGACGCTTGACGTGCTCGGCCAGCTCGACCGCACCCATCGCCTGACAGGATTCCGCGCGGCACAGCTTTACGACCGTGCGTCCCGGCGGTGCGTGGCGAAAATCGTGATAGAAGCTGACGACGCCGTGCACCTCGGCGCGCGAAAGATTCAGGATTTCGCGCGAGCATCGGCACACATTCGCGCGGCACCCAGCCGAGTTCATCCTGAATCCGGCGCAGAATCGGCATCAACGCGCCCGGTTCATGCTTGAGTGCGCGCGCTATCTGCTCGACTGCCGTCCGGTCCCAATCGTGATCGCTTTCCAATCGCACTATCCTTATTTATACCGAAGCCGCGCAGCCTCGATGTATCAAAGCGTCACCCATCAGGACCAAATTCGTCAAGAGTCTTTGATTGACATCGGATGCCAGCCGGACGGATAAAGCGGATATATGATTGGTCAGAAGCGGGAGGTGTTTCCTATGGGACGGATTTTCTTTCGCCGGGCGAACCTGATCGACGGCATTAATGCACCAAAGAAAAACACTACCGTGGTCGTCGAGAACGATCGCATTACCGCGGTCGGAACGAATGGCGACGCGCCCAAGCCCTCCACGCAAGATACCGTTTACGATCTAAACGGCCGCTCCCTGATGCCCGGGATGGTGCAATGCCATTACCACGTCGCTTACGACAATGTTGGCAGTCTGATCGATCTCGATCTCAAGCATCCGCCGACCTATCTCACATTGATTGCCGCGCGTAATGCCGAACTATTGCTGCGCTCCGGGTTTACCGGCGCGGTGGGCGCAGGCGCGCTACACAATATTGATGTTACGCTGAAGCGCGCGATCAACAATGGACTCATCCAGGGGCCGCGCTTCCTCGCCTGTGGTCGCGATATTGTCACGACCGGCGATTCGGTCGATTTCCATCCGTCATGGTGGAAGCTCGGGATGGAAGGACTCGGCTTGATCTGCGATGGACCCGACGAATTTCGCAAAGCCGTGCGCGACGAGATCAAGCAGGGCGTCGAGATCATCAAGCTCTATCCGACCGGCGGACATGGCCTGTCGTGGCCTGCCGACGTGATGACCATGACGCAGGAGGAATTGAACGCGGCGGCTGATACAGCGCATGAACGCGGCAAGAAGATTCGCGGTCACATCATCTCCAAACGCGGCATCCTCGCCGGGCTCGACGCGAAGCTCGACGTTATCGATCATTGCGACATGATGGACGAAGAATGCATCGATCGATTGGTCGAGCAGGGCACGTTTGTCGTGCCGAGTCTCTACTTCCCGTACATGATGGTCGAGCAGAAGCGCCGCACCGGTAAAGCTGCTTTCCCCGGCGTCGAGGAGATGGAACGCGGCCTCGAACAATCATACCGGATTCTGCCCAAAGCGCAGGCTGCGGGAGTCAAATTCGTCGTCGGCGATGATTTCGGCACCTCGGCGATGCCGCACGGCGACTATGCCAAAGAACTCGAAGCCTACGTCAAAGGCGCGGGCATCCCAGCGCTCGACGTGATCAATTGGGCGACCCGCAATGGCGCGGAATTGCTCGGCATGAAGGACGATCTCGGGACGATCGCATCAGGCAAGCTGGCCGATTTGTTGGTCGTCGATGGCGACCCGACAGCGGATATCACAATCTTGCAAAATCGCGCGAATCTGAAAGTCGTGATGAAGGGCGGTCAGTTCGTCGAGTGTGATCTGACGCCCTCGAAGGTCACGGCCAAAGCCGCCTAGACGTATTCAAGACGGATTATGCGGGGCGAGCTATTCGGCACGTCCCGTTATTTTCCCTCCGACAACCCATTCGAAGCGACGGCGGCCAACTCCCGCGGGACCAGATCAACTGGTTTCAACTCATCGATCTCCTGCTTGCTCGTAACGCCGAGTTCGCGGAAGCGGCGAGCGGTTGGCAACAACCTGCTTTCGATTGAACCAATCGCCTGATTGTAGCAGTCCACCGAATTGCGCAAGGCGCGTCCCATCCCGGCGAAGTGTTCCGTCATTTTAGCGATGCGATCGTGCAACTCACGTCCGAGTCCGCTAATCCGTTCGGCATTTTCCGCCAGACGCTGGTGGCGCCAGCCATAACTAACTGATTTGAGCAGGGCGATCAGGGTAGTGGGAGTGGCGAGAATGACACGCGCCGCCGCGCCGTCCTCGATCAAGCTCGTATCGTGCTGGAGCGCAGCACTGAAAAACATCTCGCCGGGCAGGAACAGCACGACAAACTCCGGCGCTCGATCAAAGGCGTCCCAGTAAGATTTCGCGCTAAGCTGCCCGATATGATTGCGAATCTGCCGCGCATGGTCGCGCAGCTTGGCGGTGCGGGCTGGCTCACCGTCGGCCTCGATCGCCTCCATATAAGCTTGCAGCGGAGCTTTCGCGTCGACCACGATCTGTTTGTTCTCCGGCAGCCGGACCATCATGTCTGGCCGGAGGCGGCCGTCGGCAGTCGTCACCTGCGCCTGTTCATAAAAATCGCAATGATCGATCATCCCGGCAATCTCGACCACGCGGCGCAACTGGATTTCGCCCCAGCGTCCGCGCACGGTCGGCGTCTTGAGCGCATCGACCAGCCGATTGGTCTGCGAACTGAGCGAGCGTAGCTGATCGGTCAGAACGTCAGTCGCGCCGCGCCGATCGTTCTCGATTCGACGGATCTCACGATCGAGGCTCGCGAGCGAGTCCTTGACCGGCTCAACGATATGCCCGATCTCGGTGCGACGCGCGTCGAGATCGGCGACTGATTGCTGCTGGATCGAGGCGAATCGTTCCGCCGCAAGAGTCAGGAAGCTCTCGCTGGTCGCCTTCAGCGCATCAGCCGCCAGCGATTTAAAGGCATTAGCGAATTTCTGTTCGGTTTCATTGAGTAGTTGCTGCTGCTCCTCGAATCGCCGCTGCATCTCCTCGACTCGTGCCGCCATCGTGCCGCGTTCACCCGTGACACTTTCGAGCTTTTCACGCAGCCCGACGTTTTCAGTTTTGCGTCCCTCGAGCTCCGAGCGTAGCGCCGCGCTCTCGGCTGACGCCGCTGCGGCGAGCGTCTCGGCTCGACGCAGCGCGTCTTCAAATTTCGTGCGGCCTCGCGATAGCGCGGCAAACCATGCGAGCGCACCGCCTACCACAATCCCGATTAGAATCGCGATCAACAGCATCAGTCAGACCCTCCGCATAATCGGAGATCAGCTTGCGCGATCTTACGTGCGTTCCTGAGAAGGGTCTATTTTGTTTTGTTGCACGCGTCCACAGACTGTTCGTAGGTGGCGGCTGGGATTAAACGGATGCTAGCGTGCTTACGAAGCCCCTTTGCCATTGCGTGAAAATCGCTTCAGCGAAAATAATACTAATCGTGCTCGGGCCGGGCGGCGCAAAAGGACTTTAATTCCGGTTGCGTTGCGGCGTGATAAAAACGCGATGCGCCATAGAGCCCGTCGCGATCGCCCAACGCGGCGGCGCATTGGACTAAGGTCCTCGGGCCTGCTCGCGCTTGCGAGAAAGCTGAACGCGCCGCGCGTGCGCAATTCGACGTAACCGCTTGTCAATTGTCCGGATTCCTGAACGCGGCAGACGGCGCTTGCGGCACGCCGACCCGCTGAGGCGAGAGTGAGGGTTGCGGATCCGACCAATCGAGCCAAGTCACTGCGCCGAAAGCGCCAATCCAGGAGCCGGCCGCCGCGAACAAAATATAGACGGGATTTTTCGTGTAGCTGATTACAGCGAAGGCTGAGAGCAGGTACCAGAGGCTGCTCCAGCTTGCGGCTCTCACCCTGCGGCGCGCGGACACGGCCCCATTAAACAGCACGTAAACCGCGTCGGTAGTGGCGGTCGAAGCCAACACGCCCAAGGCGATCCAGACGTTCGGAATAATCATTCGAGCCTCACTGATGGGCGGAGAACAGGATAATTAGTCATATACTCCATCCACGTAGCACAAGGCGGAGAGTCGATCGCGAAAAAGATTTGGGTAAAGTGGAGTTAATCCGTTTTCATAGATGGTGTTGGGGAGGAGACTTCCATTCAACTGGCGTCTATGGTCGCCGAGGATTCATCCGGTACCGATGGCGGCGAATCGTCGAGATGCCACGGTACGCTGATCAGCACCAACCGAGGACCGCCATATCGAAGCAGCGCTGTTCGCAGCTGGCGTGCGCGATGATTGTGGAGCAGGTGCTCCCACCAGTGAATTTTCACTAATTCCGGAACGATGATGGCGAGCTCGCGCGTGGGAAATTCCTTTTCCAGCTTACTCACGTATTCCATCAGCGGCGACGCGAAAGTACGGTACTTCGAGCGGACCCTTATTAGTCTGGGCGGACGAACCCGGCTCTGCACTGCCGGCCGCTCTACGTAACGCCGCCAATCCTCCCTGAAACGGTCTTCTTTCTTGTCGTCGCGGGGCTCCGCTACGGCGCTTAGATGAATTACAATTACATCTCCTGAAAGACGCATGCCGAAGCGCAAAGCTTTAGCCGTCAGGCGATTCCACCGCTCGGCCGCCACCAACACGACAGGTGCCTGATTGCTACTGAGGTCCAATGGCTGGAGAGCTTGAGTCTCATGCTCTAAGCGATCGTAGTAGTGTCGCACCGCCTTGAAGGTCACGATCAGCGCTGGGATCATCAGGAGCGTGATCCAAGCGCCTTCGCGGAATTTGGTCGCGAGAATAATGGTCAGTGCGGTCGCGGTCGCGATTGCGCCAACGCCGTTGATGATGAGTTTGCCATGAACTCCGATCGATCCGGCGCGTAGACCACGTACCCTTGTCGAACGCTGCTTCCGCCAATGCACTACCATACCGGCTTGCGACAGAGTGAAGGCGAGGAAGGCGCCTATCGCAAATAACGGAATCAACCGGTCGGTGATGCCGCCGAAAACTGCCAGAAGCAGACCAGCCGCAACCGCGAGAAACACGATTCCGACGGAAAAAACCAACCTTCGACCCACTGTCGCAAAGCCGGCAGGCAGATACCCATCTTTGGCGATCATGCCGCACAATCTGGGAAGGTCGGCAAAACTGGTATTGGCCGAGAGCGACAAGACCGCCAGTACACTGCCGATGGTCACATAATAGAAGGGTCCGCGTCCCACGACTGCCGCCGTCAGTTGCGAGAGCACGCTCTGATATCCGGGCTGGGCCTGATCCATCGCCTCGATGCCGTAAGCCCGCGACAGATACGCGATGCCGCCCAACAGCATGGCCAAAATGACAACGATGGCGGTCAATGTGCGACGCGCCCGTTTCACCGCCGGTTGGCGAAACGCACTCACGCCATTGCTGACCGCTTCGACTCCCGTCATAGCGGTGCAGCCGCTGGCGAACGCCCGCATTAGCAGCCACAGCGTCACTGATGCGGTTGCGGAGTGAGGCGAAGGCGGCGAAATCACTGCTTGCGGATGACCTGCGCTCCCAATCGCCCGGATAATTCCGAGAATAAGCACCACGGTGAAGCAGCTCACGAAGAGGTAGGTCGGAGGTCCGAACACCCCACCCGATTCGAGCGTGCCGCGCAGATTCACCAGCGTGATGACCCCCAGCACCGAAAGGCAAAGCGCGAGCGTGTACGGATGAAGACCCGGAACAGCAGAGACCAGTGCCGCTATCCCGGCTGATATGCCTACGGCGACATTGAGGATGTAATCAATCAAAAGCGCGGCGCCGGCCAAGAGACCTAGATTCGCGCCAAGATTCTCGCGGGCTACGACGTAAGAACCGCCGGCGTTTGGATAGGCTTCAATCGTCTGGCGATATGAGATGTACAGAACCGTCAGCAGTACAAGGATCGCGAGCGTGATCGGTTCGATAAAACGTAACCCGGCCGCGCCCAGCGGAAGCAGGATCGTAAGCGCCGCTTCCGGCCCATAGGCCGATGACGCCAGGCCATCCAGTCCGAATGTCGGTAAACCGGCAAATGCACCGATCTTCCGCTCGGATTGCTCGTTCGACGGAAGCGGGCGACCCAACATCAAGTTAATCAAAGACATAGGCGTAAGCTTGTGGCGCGATTCAAGAGCTAGTTTGGCGTGTCAATTGGACTGATTATGCGATTATACCCTGAAATTCAGGTGTACTGGGGGGTATTTTACCCGGGTGGCGATTCTTCAGCCGCCCGATACACATGATGATCGGATAATCAGGGCTAATTCGATGGCCCGATTACGATTCCAACAAGAGCGATGGCGCGGCGGTCGAGCCGTTAGGCGCCGGAATCATGACCGATCCAGTTACCGATTGAGGGACCGGCGAGCGGTCTCGCCGGTCCCTACAATTACTGACGAGAGCATCTCGTCGCATGTGAGGTCTGGGTTATTGCGGAGTCAAGCTGCCAAACAGTCCATCAGCTTCGCTATTCGGCCCTGCGGTGAAATAAAGCGTCCCTGGATCTGAGCCTTGGGCGCCACCGAACGACAGAGCCCATAGTCCATCGATCATGATCGGGTGCTTCGAGGAGTCGGAGAGCTGGCCGACAAACATGCGAGTTATCGGGTTATAGGCATTGATTCGGCCATCGCCGAAATTGCCAATCAAAATCGCATTGCTGAAGCGCCCGAAATTGAACGGCGCCTCGGCGATTCCCCACGGAGCGTTTAGCGCTCCCCGCTTCGCCAACGTTTCAATCAAATTGCCGTTGGTATCGAAGATATCGACCCATCCTAGCCCGGCCCCGGCTACATCGTCGTGCTTGGCAGCATCCTGCTTGGCATAGGTAACGATTAGGTTGCCCCTAATATTGGCGATCCCAAATGGCGCGGCGCCTGCCGGCAGGTTTGGATCGTTAAACGAACCGGTCAGTGTTGCGGGTTTGAAGCTGCTATCGAAGACGTCGATTTTGCTCGAACGGAAGTTGGTCGCGTAAAGGAAAGAGCCCGACGCGTTATTGCCGAGCGCCAACCCTTTGTACACTGCGCTATTCGAACTACCACCTTGCGAATTGTCAACCACGATACGCGCGTTCAGCAGATCTAAGACGTTGTTCCAGGCGGCAATTGTGCCGTCCTCAGTTGCGAAGATAAACAGCGCCGGATCGCTGGTGCCCGGGATCAGAAACAAGGTCGGATTCGTCTGTGCGACTATACCCGTCGGCGTTCCACCACTTGGTTTGGAGCCGGTCGGATCGGGAATGTTTATTACCAGCGGAATGATGTTGCCAAGCCCATCGTAGAGGGTCGATAGTCCGGAACCATTGTCTGCGATCCAGAAGGGGCCGCCCGGAAAAGAAGTTATTCCCCAAGAATTGAGCAAGTTCGGATCGGTGGTCGTTGCCGGAATGGCGCCGTCGGAGACTAGGTTCGTTTGAACATAAGTGCCGGTGGCCGCGCGGGCTGAACTTGCTGCCATCGCCGGAAGGGCCCACATCGCGCATATCCCAAGCACAGTGACTAACTTTTTAATACCCACTTACTTTCCTCCACTACAGTTCGGTTATTCGAGAAACGTCGATTGCAATTTCAACCATGCCGGACATGATCGCGCCTCCTCTTCGCGATACTCATTCTCAGCGAACAATTATTTCTCCAGCCATCCCGGACGCTTCATGCGCCACACAGACGTATCGGTAGATGCCAGGCGTGGTGAAAGTATGCGAAAATGTTTCACCCGGTCGCATGAAGCCGGAATCGAAAATTGATGCGTCCTTTGGACTCGCTACATCCGAGCCTGCGATCGCCATCTCGTGATCATCAGTGGCATGATGAACGGCGTTGCCGACGTTCTTCCAGACCACGGTCTCGCCGGCTTTAATGGTGATTGAGCGCGGCTCGAAGCTCGGCGGCATATCAAGCATCTTGATCACAATGTTGGATTCAGCACCCCTTCCTGGATGGACGGAGCTGGCTAACGCCGCTGATACCACAGCGAGTATCAGCAGACCGCGCGTCATCATCGATAAACCATTAAATTGACTACCTGCTTTCATTACTATCTCCTCCGGTTTAACGAGCTTCTTCAAGAAACTCCTTGATCGCTCTCATGTTCTTGGCGGGCATGATTGATTGCGTCCGCATATGCATCGTGATCGCGTCCCACTGAGCGGGAGAGAATTGTGAGCCGGGTCGTGCGTTGTGACACTGTGCGCAGTAAACCGGCCAAAGCTTCGCCCCTAGCAGGAAAAGCTGCCGCTGTTCAGGGGACTCCATCGAGGCTAGCGTTGAACTCGCCCAGGCGAACCACAGTCCAATGACGAGTACTAGGAATGTTATGAAGAGCCTGTGCGGTTTCATATAAATTTCCTTCCGCGTGGCGTTAGAAGCCAATCGCCAATTGAGTAATGATGGATCTGTCGTTGGCAGTAGCGCCCGCTGGATGCGCTATCGCACTCGAACCGCTGAAATTGAACAGTGTTCCGCCCGCGTGCGGCAGCTCAAGATCAAACTCCGTCTGCCACACGATTGACGGCTCAATCCAGTAATCCAGTCCAAGAGCGATTTCGCGAGCATGAGGGGAGAAGATCGAAGGCGAACCGTTAAAGGCCAGCGCCGGTGTATTCTGAATTTCATCGGCTACGATCGCGCGCTGATTGACACCTGAATACCGGATTACCGGCTCAAGGTGATGAATCGCATTCTCGACAGTGTCACCTAGATGAAGATCTCCGAGGCTCTGCAAGAAGTAGCCGGCTTGCACGTACCATCCCTGGCGATTGTCGGAGCCTGTGCCGTTCGGCATCTGGCGGTAGGTCTCAAGGAACTCGCCACGCGCCTGAAAATCCTTGCGCAGATAGGCGAAATCGACGCCCCAACCATTCAGCCACAGTGAGTCCATCCACTTGCCGTTGTAAGTCGAGGCGCCCAGCTCGAGTCGGCCTAGGTTGGCGTCGAGCGGTAGCGGATAAATTCGGAATCGTGCTCCGTACGCACGGCCATGCGACTGGACTCCGATGTTCGTCGGTGACTCGAGCGCCTGACCTACAACCGGTACTGGCAAGGAAGTATCGAATGTAGGTCCATTTGCCGCCCATACTGTGTAGTCAATATCCTGACCCAGCAGACCCCATTGAGCGGAACCGCGCAGTTGAATCCCTAAATCGGTGGGTGGGATCAGCGCCTCGGCTCCATAGGGAAGCGGGGCAGTAACCAGTCGATTAACCCACAAAGCGCTTTGCGCTTCATACCAATCACCGAATGGTTGATCGAAAATTCCCGCATTGATCTCCATATAGTCGTTGAGAAAAATTTGGGCGGTCGCGACGGGCAGCGCGAACTCGGCACTCGAGCCTTTAGGCAGGCCCGCCTCAATTTCGGCTTCGAACAATATCCAGTCGTTCAGTCGATAGAGCACTAGTGGCTCGAAGACGAGCGCAAAAGTGTTCTGATTGGTTTTATGATCATAAATAAAGTCGCCTGCCGCAGCTCCGGCAGACGTGAACTGATGGGTCCCGAGATAGCGACTCATGAATGAATCGAACTGCGCCGGCGAGGCGTCAACGGAAGCTTGCGCCAGCGCCTTATCGCGGACGTCCAATTTCTGCAGCTTCTGTTCGAGTTCGTGGATCAGTTTGTCGTCGCTTTCCACATGGCTCCGCTCGTTGGCGTCCTCGACTTCGAGGGCGCGGAGCTGTGCGCGAATTTGTGAAAGGTCGTCCGGCTCGGTTCCAAAGGCATTGGTCCTGCCGATCAATCCCAAGACAACCAAGCCGGCGAGAAGAAATCGTGACCGTCGGACTGCGCTAGAACCCCACCTCGCCATAATGCTCCCCACTTTCATGAAGCGTTCTCCACCTCACTCGATGCGGTGGGAACGTCTTTCTCAGGAAGCTATTTGGCAAATACAATGGTGAAGGTTACGAGCAGGCGAAAAAAATTCTGAATCGAAAATTTATTCACGCCCGCCATCAGACGATCGCCCGGACGCTAATGCGGCGTGTCGCGCCCGATAGCAATTTCGATAATTGAAGTTTAAGCCTGGACCGCTGACCGCGGGGCGTGCCCAAAGCTACGAAGATGTGCCAATTATCATCGTGCGGCACGCATGCAAAGCATGCTTAGCTTTTGCCGCGAATCAGATCGAAGTTGTACTGGAACTGCATCAGCAGAATATTTTTGCCCTTGAACACGCCACCCGCATACGCGCTGTACTTATCGTTGCTGAGGACATCGATATACTGCAGCATCAGCGAATACTTATTGCTCCACGGTGGAGTCAAGACTACGTTGGGGAATAGCTCCCAGGTATTGCCGTCCGGATTGTAGATCGAAGTGAACGTCGGAACAACCGCGCCCCACCACCAGCTAGTATTCGCGCTAAACAGCAGATTTTCCTCATTGTGCCGCCAACGTTCGCCGTAACCGCTATACACTAAATTCTTGTTTGGACTCAGAATCGTGTAGTTGTTCCACTCCAGGTTGGCGGTAAGCCCGCCAGTCGAACTGAGCCATGGCGCGGCGAGGTCATCAATGTCCAATGCTGCCAATGTGTTAAGCGTACTTGAATAATCGATCGCCGAAGAGCGCTCCGGATTGATAGTGTTGAACGGCGTACGATCCTGCCAGACACCCTCGCTGCGTAACACCAGCGGCACTGACGATAAAGTTTCTCCGGCGAGATAAATCGGTCGATTGATCGTAACGCCCACATCGTTGAATTGAGGATACCGAAACTGCAGATGCTGTCCTGTGGCCACATTGCCAGTAACGAAACTTGCCGGATTCAACTGATGTCCGTGCCAATATAGCGCGGTGAGTTCCGCGTTGCTTATCAGGGTATGCATGCGCACCCCGCCGATCGAATTGGCCCACGTATCGACCGGAAGCCGATAGCTCTGAAACGGACTGGCTAGATTCTGAATCTGGGGAAATGCCGCCTGCTGACCGGCTGGAGTCTGAGCAGGTGTCGAAAATGGATAAGGGTAAGGGTCGAAGCGGCCGCCGCTCGGCGCCAACAGATTGACTGCGCCGGCGACGCTGCCCTGACCGCTATATCGTCGGTCGGCATAGCTGATTCCTGTGTAGAGAGGCTGCCATGCCGGCGCCCAGACGCCCTCGACAAAATTGCCTTCCAGCGGACCGCAGTTCGGGATGCTCAGTATTGGATGCAGCATCCATAGCGGCATCCGCGACTGCTCAAGGTTGGCGAAGCCGAAATTCCAGCTCAAGTCCTGCGGATTAATGACATCGCCTACGCGGAAGGCGATTGATTCGCCCCACGTGACGATCTGCCGGCCCACGAACAATGTCAGTGGGCCGGTGGTCAATTTCCAATAAGCATCGCGAACGTCATATCTGTTGTATATTTGCGACTGGCTGCGATCATAGTTCAGGTTTGGTCCTGCTATGTTGTGTGCCTCCCATGGATAAGGCGGCTCGTAAACCAACCAGAAGCGCACGAAGAAGTAACTGTCGGCATTAAGCAGATAGTTTGCGTCAAGCTGCATAAGTTCGCGCTCAACGGCGAGGGAATTCGCGCCATGATGCTCTCCCGCCTGCCTGCCAAAATTCGTCAATGCTGAGGAGTTGACCCACATCCCGGAGGTGTTCTGTATAAACCCGCTAAGCGACAGTCCGCTAAGCCATGGACTGGAGCCGTTTACATCCGCAAACGGTTCATTACTACCGACGAAAATCCCCTGGGCGAAGCGACCAATATCCGAACTTATGTCACTAGTCGTCTGTCCATAGCTCCGGAGTGAAGTACCACACACGCTCGCGATAATTATCAAGGCAGGCAGCCAGCGTAATAATCGCAACAAGTCCAAAATTCACATCACAGCGGTCTGTTCCGGAATCTAGTTTTCCGCACCGCCTCCTGACATCGCGCACGCCCCATTACTCAAGGCGACTGTCTTCGTTATCGACCGATTTTCATCAGCGCCTCGGGGCTGGCGTATCGACGAATATCGAGATACCCGTCGCTGGCGCAATCCGAATTGATACACGACTTTATGCCGGGAGATACCGTAACGTGCTTGTTGGTGAAATTCACCAGGAACCCCACGTTCGGTCCGGTGAGAAGTTCGACCACGTCACCGCCGGTCTGGGGGATCTCGGCGGGATAGAGCAGCACAAACTGCGACTTGAACAGCTGACCGGCCGGATTATATAAATCGAGTTCGCCCGCGCCGAAGTAGTTTTCCTTATCCACGTACATCACTCGTCGCGAGTAGCAATAGCCCCTTGCGGCGCTTGGGAGTCGCTGGAGGGAAATTACGTAACTGTCGCGCAATTCCCATTTACCCATCGCCGGTTTGGGAAACGGCACAACGCCGAGCGTACCGGGATAATAGAACTTGCTATCGAGTTGCGACGATCCTCCCGGAGAATCAAACGCGGCGGGTGTGGCATGTTCGAGCGCCAAGATTTTTTTCTGGCCTAGATAATCAATCCGATACAATTGCGGGAGACCCGGCGGACCGTCGTTTTCGTCATCGATTAGATAATCGCTACCGAACACTGGCGCGCAACGTGCGGCTTGCGACAGCCGCAACGACTTCCGCAGCGTTGGAACATACTCGTAAAGCTCGTCGAGCAGAGCTGGATCCGCCGGCGTCATGTCAAGAATAGTGGAGTATTTTCCCTGCTCAGGAGTGATCTGCTCGCTATACTTCACGAAATAGTAACCATTCGCACCAGCTATCGTCTGCGGATAGCCGACGTCGCTCAGAAATCCGAGTTGTGAGAAAACGCTTTTGACTTCGGAAGTCTGCGTCATGTTGCCGAAGCTGTCGAGCGTATAAGTGAAGGTCTGGGCACGTTGCACTCGAGGTTGGTAGCGATAATAGGAATCCCAAAAAATCCGCTGGCCAATCAGGGCCGGGTCTCCCTCCAGCGGATGCGGAAAAGGCAGTCCTGCCACGTACCCGACAGGAATATAGCCGCCCTCGGAAGTTCGGGTAAGCTTCACCTGACTCGCATACCGCGCCGTATCGTCGAGGTATTTCTTCGGCAACGGAATCGATATGATTGGACCCACTTCGAGCTGGACCCCAGCTGGCATATGCCAGAAATGGCTCCCTTCGAACAGCGCGATCATGCCCTCTGACATGAACGCGCGATATTCCTGCCAGTTATGAGCCGTGATAACGATTTTACTGGGTGTAGCGGCCGTTAGGGCTATCTGTGCGGACCGGACCGAAGGCGTGAAAGCCGATCCGTTCGCTACAACAGAAACACAGCAACTGTGATGATTACGCTGTGGAAAGTTGCTCTTTTCGGGAGCATCAGATTGACTAAAGTGATCAGCCCGCAATGATATCGGATCATACGAGTTCCGAAAAGGCAGAGCACGCGCGCAAAATCGTTGGATAGCCTCTAACTGTCCCGAGGGGGCGGATCGGCATCAGACCTATCACATGGCCGCGGAGTGCGACCTTTCAAGCTTTCGTAACTTTCAGCATATTGTGTGCAATTAACCAAGTAGTGGCGCGAGACGAAGCGACGACCAGCGCGAGCCGGGCCCAACTTATGGAGCGCGCTCAGAACGGAGACAAAGAGGCGTTTCAGTCTCTTTTTGGTGAGATCGGCCCGCTAATTACCCGATTCGTGCGCCGCCGCGTGCTGGATCAAGCTGGGGTCGAAGATGTCTGCCAGGAAGCGCTGCTCGCGATTTTCAAGTCTCGACACACTTATCAGCCGGCGCGCCCGTTTGAACCATGGCTCTTTGCAATTGTCCGTAATGTCATCGCAGCGCATCTTCAGCGTAATCGCCAGCACACAAGGTGGCACGAACCTATGAGTGAGCTTCCGGGAATATTTTCCGAAAATGGGTCTAGTTTAGCTGTAGAACTGCGCGATGGCTTAGACCAGCTTTCCACAAATCAATTGGAGGCACTCAAATTGACGAAGTTGGCCGGCTTTTCCGTTGCCGAAGCAGCCCTACGCGCCGGAACCAGCGTAGGCTCTATGAAGGTGCGGGTGCATCGGGCCTATGCATCGTTGAAAAAATCCATGCTGCGCTAAAAAAGAGATGTCGGAGCTGAACGAAATCAATTATCGAGTCCTGATCGATCGCATGATCCAGGACTTCCGGCCAGTCAGGCGCTTAGCGACGATAAGCGTGCAGTTGCTACTCTGGAGTCTGCTCGGAACGGCGATTCTGGGTTTGAGCGCGTTGCTCAGCGGCCAAGCGGACGCTGGAGCGATGTTGCTTCTCCACAATTACGGATTCGACTCCGCCGGATTCATGCTCCTTAGCGTAGCTGCAGCCTGGATGGCCCTGAGAAATTCAATTCCCGGTCGTGAGATCAGCGCAGGCGAGTTGATGATGCTGGCTGTCGGGATAATCGCAGCAGCGTTGCTCGTGCAAGTCGAACCATTGACCCATTCCTTGCTCTCATCGGATGATTTTCGCTCGACGTTAGTTCATTATCTAAGCTTTGCCGCCTTGCCCTGGCTAACTTTATTCTGGGCCGCGCGGCGCGCAATTCCCCTGCGGCCACGGCTGACCGGAGGAATAATCGGGGTCGCCGCGTCCTGTTTTGCCATTGCTGCCGACCTTTTCAGCGGTCCTACGCGTCATTTGCTCCCGGAGCAATTACTCGCCGGAGCATTCCTTACGGGATTATCGGTTGTCGCGGGTGGATGTGTGGCTTGATCCCGAACGGCTGTGGCGCACGGACCGTGTATTATCAGTAACTCCGCCCAATGAATCGGTGCGGCTGGAGCGCATTATATTTCCGATGGCAACCGCCCTCGCGGCAGGACTGTTGGTTTTCGTTCTTAAGGCGGGAACCGGAACGAATAGCCCGAATTCCCGACTTTGACCTCGCAATCGAGAACTACCAGCAATCGCTCATTAATTTCCGTCCGAATGTGCCGTCGAGCTCGCTCGAAACGGTCCTAACCGCGTATATCGAGCGCGGGATGCCTTCATATATGTGGGATTTTGGCTCGCAAGGATTCAAACTCATGGGCGGCCGCTACGAACACCTGTCCGACGGCACGCCGGTCACTTACACATGGTTTCGTGGCGCGAAGACAGGTGTGATGTGTATGTTCCGACAAACCAGCGGATTTCAGGCTCCGCCCGGGCTCCATTCCGAACGTCATCATCTGCTCTTCTATAGTTATCGCGGTTATAGCGTATGCCTGATCAATGTGGGCGGTTATGGCGATTTTATCAGCGTGATCGTCTCCCCCACCCCGATGAAACCGTTTATACGCATGGTGCTTAGCGCTCTCTCAGCCGACCAGCATCGCTAGCATGACTAACGCATCAAATCGCATCCCTTTTTGAGACATCCGCTTTTCCCAGAAGCGCTTGGATTTTGTGGCGCAGATTCGGAGCTCGTACAACATCGGTAATAATCGCGCACGCATCTGCTCCCGCTGCGAGCACCTCCGGCATAGTGGCCTCAGTGATTCCGCCGATCGCGACGATTGGCAGGCTCACCGCTCGGCGGACCTCGCGCAGTCGATCCAGACCCTGCGCGTTCTGCACGTTTTTCAGCCCACCGGAATAGATCGCGCCGAACCCAATGTAATCTGCCCCGGCGGATTCGGCAGCGACTGCCTGCTCGACAGAATGGGTCGATATGCCGATCAGCTTGTTCGGCCCTATTAACTCGCGAGCAGCAGCTAGCGGCAAATCCTGTTGGCCCAGATGCACCCCATCGGCATTGCTCAGAATCGCGACATCCACGCGATCATTGATGATCAGCGTTGCCCCGAAATCACGACATTGAGCGGCAATCTCGCGCGCTGCGGCAAGGAAGTCGCGCGAAGCAATTTGCTTGAGACGCAATTGCAGAATCGTTGCTCCAGCCGCGAGTAACTCGCGCGCGAGAATCACCGGTTGATGACCGCCAGCCGTATCGATCATCGCGTAAAAATGCGAGGGAAGGCGCATAATGCTCAGTTGCTCAGCGTGCGCGTGATCGCGATGCGGTGATCGGCCAGCTTTTTTCGCAGAGTATTACGATTTAGACCCAAAATTCGCGCCGCTTGTACCTGATTCCCGCGCGCACGCTCCAGCGCCAGCTCGATCAAGGGCTTTTCCAGCTCGGATACAATCCGTTGATGCAAGTCACGCGGCTCCGCGCCATCCTCGCCGACCATCTCGGCGAGCCGCCGATAAATCAAATCGCTCAATGAGGCATCGCCATTCACTGCCGCCGGTTTGGACGCGCTTCGGACCAATTCCAAATCGTCAGCTTGAATCGCGGCGCCGCGTGATAACAGGGCGGCTCGCAACACGGTATTTTCAAGCTCGCGGACGTTCCCCGGCCAATCATAATCGTGAAGCTTCTCGCGAGCTTCGGCAGAAATTGAATGGGTCTGCGCGCCCATCTCACGGATTGCCTTGGCGATAAAATAATCGGTCAGCTCGGGGATATCTTCACGGCGCTGGCGTAAAGGTGGCAGATTGATTGGAATGACTCTAAGGCGAAAATAGAGATCCTCGCGAAAGCGCCGCTCGGCCACCGCGGTTTCGAGTTCCTGATTGGTCGCAGCAATTATCCGGGCCTGTGCCTTGAGTACTTCAAAGCCGCCGACACGAGAGAATTCACGTTCTTGTAGAACGCGCAGCAACTTGGGCTGCAATTCGATCGGCAGGTCACCAATCTCATCAAGAAAGATAGTGCCGCCGGCCGCCTGCTCGAATTTACCGAGACGTCGTTCGGTCGCGCCGGTAAACGCGCCGCGCTCATGGCCAAACAATTCGCTTTCCAGCAGTCCCTGCGGAATCGCCGAGCAATTCACCGCGATGAACGGACCGCGCCAGCGCGTCGACTTGAAGTGAATCGCGCGGGCCACCATTTCTTTACCGGTGCCGCTTTCGCCGCAGACCAGCAGGGTCGCGTCATTGGCGACGACCCGGCCGATCAGTTTGTAAATCTCCTGCATTGCGGGACTGCGTCCGATAATCTCGCCGCCCGTCGGCTGACGGTTTATTTCAGTTTTCAGGTGTGAAAGCTCGGAAGCCTGAACGGACGCATCGACGGCGCGACCCACCGCAGCAACCACCAAATCGAGGTTCTCGAAAGGTTTGGTCAGATAATCATGTGCGCCGCGCCGCATAGCCTCGATTGCGTTGTTCATCGTGCTGGCAGCCGTGATGACGATCGTCAGCGTCCGCGAGCCGCTATCGCGCGCTTGCGTCAGCACTTCCAGACCGCCCGGCCCGGGCATCATGATGTCAACCAGGGCCACTGGATAGCGATTCGAGACCAATGCCTGCAGCGTAGATTGGCTATCCGCTGCCTCTTCAACCGTATAGCCGGCAAGTTCAAGCCGATGATGCAAGACGAGCCGGATGCCGGGGTCATCATCCGCGACTAAAACAGATATGGGAATTAGAGGAACTTATAGATTGGAGATTATGGTCGGTCACAGACATATTGAGATTATATCGTAGAGACGAATTTAGCCGAAAAGAGGAGCTTGGCGCGATATGGCGAGGTCATAAAATTGAGCTAAGACCTTCCCGATGCGCCGTCGCGACCGTGTGCTACTCTCGAAAAGCAACCAAGGCCGATAATGATATCAGCTCAGAAAGACTGTTTTGATGCGATTTTTCGCCAATATAGTATCGACCGGCTGCGTCGAATCGCACCTGAGACATTGCAGGTTAATGTCGGCAAGCGATGTAATCAGGCTTGCCATCATTGCCACGTCGATGCGGGTCCGGCGCGCCGCGAGATTATGACGGCTATAACGTCCGCCCGGGTTGTCGAGCTGATCAAAGCAAATCCGGCAATCCGATGCGTTGATTTAACCGGCGGCGCACCCGAGCTGAATCCGAACTTTCCAACGCTGGTCGAAGCGGCGCGCAAGCACGGGCGAAGCGTTATTGTTCGCTGCAATCTTACCGTACTCTTTGAGCCAGGCATGGAATGGCTTCCGGAATTCTATCGCGCCAATCAAGTACGGCTGGTTTGCTCGTTGCCTTGTTACACTGCCGAGAACGTCGCCAAGCAGCGCGGACCGCAAGTCTTTGAGAAGAGTATCCGGGCCTTGTCCCTTCTCAACCAACTCGGCTTCGGCAAGAGCGACCTCGTCCTCGACCTGGTTTACAACCCGGTCGGAGCGGCGTTGCCGCCGCCACAAGCGGAACTCGAAGCTCAGTATCGCGCAGAACTCGCAGGCAATTTCGGAATTCATTTCGACCACCTGCTCACGATCACCAACATGCCGATTAGTCGCTTCGCCGACCAACTCGCGCGCTGGGGACGGCACGAAGAGTACATGGGTTTGCTGATCAATCACTTCAATCCGGCGACGATTGTCAGTTTGATGTGCCGGACGCTGATTAGCGTGGGTTACGACGGAAGTCTTTACGATTGCGATTTCAATCAAATGCTCGAAATTCCGCTTGGCAACATGCCCCGCACGATCTGGGACATTGAGGATTTGAGCAGCCTCGAGGGCGTCTCTATCGGGACCGGTGCACATTGCTTCGGATGCACTGCCGGAGCGGGATCGAGTTGCGGCGGCGCGCTTGCCGCGGCGTGAAAATCCATCGCGAAAAGTTCCGCACTGACGCTTGGCGTGATATGAGCGGGATTATCGAAACCGTTCCGGAGATGCATTGATGGCCGAGCTGCAAATCGAAGGAAGCTGTGACCCACGTTTTGAGCGAGTGCGGGCCGCCTTTGCCGAGAATTTCGCGAAGCGCAACGAATATGGCGCTGCGGTCGCCCTTACGCTCGACGGGAAAACCGTTGTAGATCTATGGGGCGGACACGCCGATAAAGCCCGCTCACGACCGTGGACGCGCGACACTATCGTTAATATTTTTTCCACTACTAAGGGATTAACCGCGATTGCCGCGCATCGGCTGATTGATCAGGGTCTGCTCGATCTCGACGCGACTGTTGCGAGCTACTGGCCGGAGTTCGCCCAAGCCGGCAAAGACCATATCCGCGTAAGACAACTCTTGAACCATCGCGCCGCTTTGCCTGCGATTCGTCAGCCGCTGCCGGAAGCAGCCTGTTATGACTGGAACCTTATGACCAAAGTTTTGGCGGCGGAAATACCGTGGTGGACTCCGGGCACGCGGCACGGCTATCACGCGGTTACTTACGGATGGCTGGTTGGCGAAACCATACGGCGAGTGAGCGGAAAATCCGTCGGGCGCTACTTTCATGACGAGATCGCTGCGCCGCTCGGAATCGATTGTCATATCGGGCTGAACGCGAAGGACCAGGAGCGTTGCGGACAAATGATTCAGTCGCCGCCACCGCCGCCCGATCAAGTGAACATCTTCAAATACACTCAGGATCATCCCGAATCAGTGACCGCTAAGGCCTTTATGAATCCGCCTGCGGCGATGAAGCTTGGTGTCGTGAACGGGCACTTATGGCGTAGCGCGGAAATTCCCGCCGCCAATGGCCATACTACGGCGCGTGCCTTGTCCCGGCTTTATGGAGCGCTGGCGCGAGGCGGCGAGATCGACGGAATTCGCGTGCTCGAACCTTCGGCGATCGCACGCTGTTATCAGGAAGAATCGCATGGACGCGACGAGGTGCTGATGGTCACGACCCGCTTCAGCACGGGATTCATGCTTACACAACCGCATGATCCAATGGGACCGAACAGCCATCCTTTTGGGCATTCAGGAGCCGGCGGATCGCTCGGCTTTGCCGATCCTGACGCCAAGCTCGGCTTTGGCTATACCATGAATAAAATGGGTCCTTATATTTTTGTTGATCCACGCGCCCGCGCGCTCATCGATGCCGCATATGCTTCGCTGTGATAGCACTAGAGGAAAAAGATGACATCCGGATTAATCACCTGGTTCCCCATCGCTGTGATGCTGGTCGCCGCGACGCTGATCGTCGGGGTGATGGTGTCGATCAATCGATTGATTGGGGCCAAACGCAATCTTACCGAGATCAAAGCCGAACCCTTCGAGTGCGGCAACCCGCCCAGCGGCAGCGCGTGGGGTCGCTTCTCCGTGAGATTCTATCTCACTGCCATTCTTTTCCTGGTCTTCGACGTCGAGGTGGTGTTCCTTTATCCGTGGGCGGTCGAACTGCGCAAATTGGGGATGTTCGGCTTTATCGAGGCGCTGGTATTTATTGCGATTCTACTCGTCGGGCTGATCTATGCCTGGCAACGCGGCGCACTTGACTGGGACTGAAGAGAATCTCCGGCCCGCCATCGACTCGTTCCAATAAACTGGTTCACCTTTTTCGCTTGTTTGTGCGCTGTTATTATTAGACATCAAATCGCAGTTGATGATGACCGAGTCGCAATCCGTCCGGGTAGAAGCTATGGCCCCTACTCGGGTATTGATCGTCCTTTTAGGATCAATTGGCGATGTTGTGCGCGCATTGCCACTGCTCGGTCGAATGAGAGCGGCATGGCCCGCGGCTCATATTGCATGGGCGGTCGAGCCGAAATCCGAACCCATCCTGCGGGGCCATCCGTGGCTCGATGAGTTGATTGTGTACGATCGTCGGCGCGCACCGTGGTCGTTCGCGCCTTTTTTGCTCAAAATTCGGCGCGGACGCTTTGATCTAATTATCGACCTGCAACGCCATCTTAAGAGTGGAGTGATCGGGCTTGTCTCCGGCGCGAAGGACCGGTTAGGTTTCGCACCAGCGAATGTCAAAGAGTTCAACCATCGATTCTCGACCCGCCGGATCGCAGTGCAGCCGCCGATGCGCCTGAAGCTGATGCAATATCAAGCTTTCGGCGATTTGCTGGGTATTGAGGCGGCGCCGATCGGGTTTGGACTCGAGCCGAACGCGGAAGCGCGAGAGCGCGCTCGTCAACTGATCGGCAATCTACCGCGTCCACGCGTCGCAGTGATTCTGGGTTCGTCGTGGCCGAGTCGCATCTATTTTCCCGAAGCAATGGCATCGGCTATCCGCAATTTGATCAATCCTTCTAATAGCGCGCAAAGCTTTGCGCCGATTCTGGTCGGAGGTTCGGACGAGACTGAACTGGCACTCGCTGTCCAGCGCGAGCTAGCTCCAGCAGTTGCACTGAATCTTGCAGGCAAGACTCGGCTCGGCGAGCTGCCCGCGATTTTTGCTGAATGCGACGTCGCTATGGGTCCTGATTCGGGGCCGATGCATATCGCTGCCGCAGTCGGTTGTCCGGTTGTTTCGTTGTGGGGTGCGACTGCGCCGGAGCGGTCTGCACCGTGGGGATTCGCGGAATATGCAATACGTGGCGCAATTCCATGCAGTCCGTGTTACCTGCGGAATTGTCCGATTGGACGCGAGTGCATGCGCCGAATCACACCCGAGATGGTCGCGGATGAAATCCGTCGCGCCTATGCAGCGAATCGCGCGACGACGCGAAAACTTCGATTCACGCTCCATTCCTCGAGACGAAATCTCATCAGAGGTTGCGTGAGCCAACGCGTCGATTGTGCGGACTGGCGCCTCGTAGTTGCGCTTCCCGACGATCTTGCAACAATTCACAATCGGTTCGTCAAGCTGATTTTGGCTACCGCCGACGGCCGCGAAGTTGCCCCGATGCGCCGCTCGCGCCACGCGGTCACCTTCAATGCGCGATTGTGCAGCGATGCTCACGTGCCATTGAGTCTATTCGTCAAAGTTCTTGATCCACCACGCGGCTTTGAACGGGTGAAGCGGAAATTGCGCGGAACGCCAGCATCACATGTGTCTCGCGTAACTTCCGAGCTGATGGCGGCCGGCTTTGATGCTCCAGCTGTATGGGCTTATGGATGCCATGTTTCAAGCGGGCGCGAGTTGATCGTCACGCCACGTGCGGCGGGACGTGGCCCGCTGCGTACACTTGCTGCGATTGATAAAGCGAGCAAGCGAACGCTGCTCAAGGCGCTCGGCTGTGAGATCGCACGGCTCCATCAGGCGGGTTTCGTTCACGGCGATCTCACCCCCTTCAACATTTTCATCGTAGAAGGTGTCCGGCCACGTTTCATACTGCTCGATCACGAACGGACCAAGCGGATTGCCGCTATCAGCGCTCGGCAACAACTACGCAATCTGGTTCAGCTCGGGCGTTTTGAGCTACCCGGTATTACACGTACTGATCGTTTACGGCTGTTACGTTCTTATACGAGCAACATGAGTCTACGCCGACGGCGACGCGTCGAGCGCAAAGTTATCGGGATGTTGGAGCGGCGGATTCGGCGCGATGGCGGCCCGCAGCGGATCGCGCCGCTACATATTGTGTCATTAAGCTATGAGGTGGTCGGCGATTAAGTCGATAAGTTCGCTCTAAGCCCCGAATTGTGAAGCACCCTGCACAGTTTGATACAGCAACAAAGCGGTTACGGATCGTCGGGATCGATCCGGAACGCAATTTTGGCGGCGGAGAAACCCAAGTGATGGGACTGACGCGCGAATTGCTACGCATGGGCCATCGCGCTGAGCTGGTCTGCGATCCTAAGGGCGAGCTATGGAAACAGGCGTGCGCCGAGCAGATGACTTGCCATCCATTGCGGGTGCGCAATTCGATAGATCTATGGGCGGGACTACGGCTGCGCGCAATCCTTTCGCGCGGCTCGTATGATGTCGTCCATTTCCATACGGCAAGAGCACATTCCCTCGCGCCATTTACAAGGAAGGCCGCGCGAATCCAGGTGGTGACGCGCCGGATGGACTATCCACCGAATCGCTATTTTGCGCCGTATCTATATAATCGCGCGGTCGATCGCGTAATCGCGATTTCCGCAGGAGTGGCGGAGGCGGTCACGCGCGGCGGAGCCGCGCGTGACCGCCTCCGCATCGTGCCAAGCGGTGTGGATTGCGCGCGCTTTGCTCCGCCTTCGGTGGAGCAGCGCGCGCAAGCGCGTGCGCGACTCGGCTTGGATGTGTCTGACGTGGCGATTGGTGCGATTGGTGCGCTGGTGCCCCGCAAGGGTCATCGCGTCCTGCTCGATGCGATGACCCTTGCGGGGCAGATGAATAATGCAGACGCGGCGCGTGGTGGACGGATTCGTTGCCTGATTGCCGGTGCGGGACCGCTGGCCGCCGAGCTCGCGGGCGTCGCCCGCGAGCTCGGCGGCCAGCGCCGCGTCACGATGCTTGGTGCTCTCGATGATCCCCGAACGCTCTTGTGGGCGCTCGATTTATTCGCGATGCCGTCCCTCAATGAGGGCTTGGGGATCGCGGTGCTCGAAGCGATGGCTTGTGGCTATCCCGGTAATTGCCAGCGCGAGTCGGCGGATTGCCTGAAGCGGTAGTTGACGGACGTAACGGGCCGACTCGTTAAGCGCGGTGACGCGCCGGCTTTGGCTGAGGCGATTATCGCCTTGGCGCGAGAAGTCGCGAGATGCGCGCGGCTATGGGCGCCGCGGGCTCGCGCACGAGCGCTTGATCATTTCAGCATGCAGGTGATGGCTCGTGGGACCCTCGATGTCTATTGTGAAGCTCTTGCAGGACGTTGACAGCTTGTTAGGAGAAGATAGGTTCGTTTAGCATGCGCAGTATGACCGGGCTTTGGACGCGCGGAATCGAACGCGCAACGGTGTGCAGGTAACAGTCGAAGATCCGCACGCTCAATCAGCGTTTTTTCGAGCTGAAGCTCAATCTTCCACGCGGATGGGGTGAAAGCGAGAACGAGATACGCAAGTTGGTGCAGGAATGCGTCGAGCGCGGACGCGTCGAGTTGTTCATTCGCGCAATTATCGCTAAAGCCCCCGCCGATCAGACTCCAGGTCAATGAAGACTTGGCTCGCGAGTACGTTAAGGAACTACGCCGTCTCGGGCGAAAAGCTGGATTTGAATGGAAAGCTCGGGCATCGAAGCGCTGCTTCAGCGTCCCGAGATTTTTCAGGTCAGCAGAAGAAGAAAGCGATCCGGGCATAGGCGTGGAATTGGCGATGGCGGCGCTCCGGCGCGCACTGAAGACGCTCGGAGCCGAACGCATCCGCGAGGGACGGGCTGCAAGCACGACTTTGAAGGACGTTTGAAGCATCTCATCGACGCGTTGCCGCGAATCGAGACGCCTTTCAGCTCGCGCACGCGTTTCGAATTATAGCGAACTTTGAAGCGCGAATGCGAGAGCTGCTCGGAGAGGCGCCGATCAACGAAAAGCGGCTCTACGAGGAGGCCTCTGGCGCGGCCCAGCACGGCGATATCACCGAAGAAGCTCACCCGCCTGCGGGTGCATCTCAAGGCGATGGGACCGCTACTCGGCCGGAGCAGGAGCGGTTGGCAAGTCAGATCGAGTTTTTGCTGCAGGAGATCAACCGCGAAATCAACACGATGGGCGCTAAATCGCAAGACGCGCAGACTCTCGCAGATTACTGTCGCGATGAAGGGCGAAGTCGAAAAGATGCGCGAGCAGGTGCAGAACGTCGAGTGATGCGCAATGCCGTTAGCAGGTTGCAACGGATTTGCGGCTATATTATGGCTTGTAATGGAGTTCGGTTGGCGCCTCGCGGCGCGGGATAATTTTTATACTCTCGGCCCCTTCCGGGGCAGGCAAAACCACCATCTCGCGCGCGGCGCTGAAGGCGATCGGCGATCTGGAAGCTTTCGATTTCGCTGACCACGCGCAGGCCACGCGAAGGCGAAACTCGAGGATGTCGACTATCATTTCGTGAGCGAAGAGGAATTCATACGGCGGCGCTGAGCAGCGGCGAATTTGCCGAGTGGGCCCGTGTGTTCGAGGCCAGTTACGGAACGCCGCGCGCACCGCTCGATCGACGCCATCGCGCGCCGGCCACGACATCCTGCTCGATATCGACATCCAGGGCGCGCGCCAGATTCGCGAGAAGTATCCGCACGACGCAGTCACGATTTTCGTCCTGCCGCCAAGCTTCGCCGAGCTCGAAGAGCGCCTGCGCCGACGCGCGCACCGACAGACGAGGCCGCGATCGCCGCGCGGCTTGCAACGCGCGCGCGAAGAAGCGCAGGCCTACCCCGAGTACGACTACCTGATTATCAACGACGATATCGATGATTCGATCTGCGCAGCTTGAAGGCCGATCGTCGACGCCGAGCGGCTGCGAGTGGCGCGGCTGTCGCGAGGGTTTCGCGACCGTGGAAGAACTAGCCGTCGCGCCAGCGAGCCCGAGCAGCTCGAAGAGCTCATCCGGCGGGTTCAGGCGTACAATCCGCAAGCCGACAGTCGCAGCTGATCCGCCGCGCCTACGAATACTCGGCGCGGATGCATGGTCGAGCAGAAGCGCGAGTCGGGCGAGCCCTACGTCATTCATCCGCTCAACGTCGCGCTGATCATCGCGCAACTCAAGCTCGACCTGCCCTCGATCATCACCGGCCTGCTGCACGACGTGGTCGAGGACACCGGCGCCTCGCTCGACGAGGTGCAGGAGCTGTTCGGCGGCGAAGTCGCCCGGCTGGTCGACGGCGTGACCAAGGTTTCGAAGATCACTTTTTCCAGCCGCGCAGAAAAGCAGGCGGAGAATTTCCGCAAGATGATCATCGCGATGGCGCATGACATCCGGGTCGTGCTGATCAAGCTCGCCGACCGGCTGCACAACATGCGCACGCTCGACCATCTTGCAGCCTGAGCGGCAGCGAGGAGATCGCGCGCGAGACGCTGGAGATTTATGCGCCGATCGCGCATCGCCTCGGCATCTACTGGCTTAAATCCGAGCTCGAGGATGCTCCTTCCGCTATCTCAATCCCGCCGCGTACGCCACGCTGAAAGCGCATGTGGCGCGAGACGCCGTGCCGAGCGCGAAGACTATATTCGCGCAGTCATCGCGATTCTCTCCGAGCGCCTCGCAGGAGGCCGGGGTCAAGGCCGAAGTCACCGGACGGCCCAAGCACTTCTATCTCGATTCATACGCAAGATGCAGGAGGAGGAGCTGAACTTCGACCAGATCTACGACCTGGTCGCCTTCCGCATCATCGTCGGCATCGGTGCGCGAATGCTACGAGGCGCTGGGCGTGGTCCACGCCAGCTGGAAGCCGGTCCCGGGCCGCTTCAAAGATTACATCGCGCTGCCCAAGGTCAATATGTACCAGTCGCTGCACACCACGGTGATTGGCCCGCGCGGGCAGCGGATGGAAGTGCAGATCCGCACGCGCGAGATGCACGAGGTGGCCGAGCAAGGAATCGCGGCGCATTGGAGCTACAAGGAAGGCGGCGCCAGCGAGCTGCGCGACACCGAGCGCTTCGCGTGGCTGCGGCGCCTGATCGAGTGGCAGCAGAACCTCAAGGACCCGCAGGAATTCCTTTCGACTGTCAAGGATGACCTCTTTCGCCGAAGAGGTCTTCGTCTTCACGCCCAAGGGCGACGTGCTCGATTTTCCGCAGGGCGCGACGCGTCATCGATTTCGCCTACCGCATCCACTCCCAGGTCGGACAACATCTGAGCTGGCGCGCGGGTCAACGGCCGGATGGTGCCGCTGCGCTACCGGCTGAAATCGGGCGATACCGTCGAAGTCGATCACCTCGGAGCGGCAGACGCCCGGGAAGGACTGGGCGAATTTCGTCGGTCACCGCGCGCGCCAAGAGCCGCATCCGGCAATGGCTGCGCGCAGCAGCAGGCGGAGCGCTCGCGCGAGCTGGGCATCGCGCTCATCGATCGCGAGCTGGAGCCGCTCGGGCTCGACGGTCACGCAACTGCGCGCGCGGCAAACGCTTCGAGCCGGCGCTCAAGGAATTTTCTCAGCGCGATGTCGACAGCCTGCTGGCCGCGGTCGGCTATGGCATCATTACCGCCGCCCAATTGCTGGCGAAGACTGCTGACGCCCGACGAGCTCAAGCTCTATCGCGGCGAGAAGACTCCCGCGCCGCCGCGTCGGTCGCGACAACGGTCGCGCGGCGCGCGAGACGCGCCGCGCCGCCAGCGGCAATGCGGTCATCGTCTCGGGTGTCGGCGACATGCTGGTGCGCTTTGCGCGATGCTGCAGTCCGCTGCCGGGCGAGGCGATCACCGGATTCATCACGCGCGGGCGCGGCGTCACGGTGCATCTCGCGGGATGTCCGCATGCGATGGCGACCGATCCGCAGCGTCGCGTGCCGGTGGTCTGGAAGGACGGCGAGGAAACCTCGCGCCCGATCCGGCTCGAAGTGATGTGTGTCGATCAGTCCCGGGTTGCTCGCTGCGATGTCCAAGGCGATCGCCGCCGGCGGAGTTAACATCTCGACCGCGGAGGTCAAGAACACCGGCAACGATGGACGCGCGCTATCGGTGTTCGAGTTGAAGGTCAGCAGCGCGGGCCAACTCAACAATCTGATGCATTCGATTGCGGCGATCGACGGAGTGATGCGAGTCTCGCGGCTCGGCCTGCGCAATCACCACCAGCGCAACTAGAATCTTTATTTCTTTCGATAAAGCTCATGTGCGCCAATCGGGTGGTGCGTTCTCGTCGCATTTTTTGCAGGCGAGTTCGCTCCCAAGGCGTGTCGCACGTCCCTCGGACGTAGTCACCCAGGGGCGGAGCTGAAAGGGCGGCTGATGGCGTACGTGTTGATTGTGCCCGCATTCAAGTTCAGCGACCCAATCGAAATTTGCGTCCTGATGGTATCCCACGATCCGGCGGTTCATCTGGTTAGCAGAGCGAGAATTGGCGGCGTAAAAATCGCGCCAGTGCGGTCCAGTTTATGAGCAGAGCGCGCTAACCGATCAAAATTAAGACGGCGTAGTTGCGAATTGAGGGGTTTGGAATAAAGCCGTGCCTTATCCAAATCGAGAATCACGATGGTGAAGCTTTCGGCTATTCGCGTGACAAACAAATTGTGCAGATTGAGGTCATCGTGAAAGAGGCCGGCTTCATGCATGCGATCAATCACACGCCGGCTCTCCTCGATTAGAAACGATCGAACACTCGGATCGTCGTCGGTGCGCAGCAATTCCCAGAGTGTCATGCCTGCCATTGCCTGCGTAAGCATCGCACCGCGATAGACGCCCGGCGCTAATGACTCGATTGCAACGCCCAGTGGCTCAGCGAGCGGCACTCCGCGTTGCGCGGCTTCAAGAGCTACGGCAAGCTCCACCAGCTGCCGTGGCCGAAGACCAAAATACAAGTCGCGATTAATAGAACGCATCAGGCCGCCTCGTCTGCCACGTCGCACGAAAATATCGGGGCAGCCGCCGTTCAGTTTTATAACGAAACCACTTTCGCGGTTTCCGGCGCCTGTTGCGGGAGTGCGATCGAGCGAGGCGAGACTGGCGAAAATCAACGGCGCGTGGGCAGCGAGCGAATCTCGCAGGTACAGCGTCTTTCGGCCAGCTCGGAAGGAGGTGAAACCGGGAACTGTTTCACACGCGCTTCGCCGATTTTTTCTAGCCGCCGCTCGCATCGGAGGTCCCGTCGAGTCGTTCGGCTTCGTCAATAAGCATATTGGGGATATCATCCACGATCGGATAGCGGAGATGGCAGGCATCGCAAATGAGGCCGGTTTGATTCTCCTCAATTCGAAGCTCGCCCTTGCATTTCGGACAGGCGAGGATATTCAGCAGGTCCTGACTTAAAGCCACGTGGATGCTCCTTCCAGTTGTTGGTTTCGGAATCTCTCAGCGGAGCGTATCTAGGCAGCCTGAGTTCGGCGATCAATACACTCTGATGCCATTTGGATTAACCGCGTCTCGTCATGCTGGTCGAGTACCACTGCTAATCGTAAAGCGTACATCGATTCAATTATCGGTGAAAATCGTTCGAGCTTGACCAAATCTTTCTCGGTTGTGATCACGCAATCGGCAGATACTGCAGCGGCCAAAATCTCGCGCCAGTCGTTGGGCTCGTAAGCATGATGGTCGGGGAATTCCATCAGGCTCGCGATTTCTGCACCGAGTTCATTGAGCATCATCCTGAAACCGGACGAATCGGCGAGCCCGCAAACTGCGACTACGCGGCGACTGTTCAGCGCGAGCGGGCTTTCGATCCATTGTCCATTGCTGGATTTTACCAATGCGCTCGGCCGCAGCTTCATCCGGAGTGTCGGAAGACCTCCGCTGAGAACTGCCAATTGAGATCGCGAAAGTGAGCTGCAACTATCCTTGTGCCCATCAACCAGAATGATCGCATTGGCGCGACGTAAAGCACTGAGCGGTTCGCGCATCGGTCCCGCCGGTAGCACCCAACCATTGCCGAAGCCTCGGCTGGCGACGAGCACCAGATCGAGGTCGCGCCGCAGTCGCAGATGCTGAAACGCGTCATCGAACAGCACGACGTCTAGTGGCCCATCAGCAAGCAACAAGTTGATACCGTCGATGCGGCGCTTGCCACCGCGATCGGTCCCTCGAAAGAATGCGCCATCATCACGGGTTCGTCACCCGCGACTCGGGCATCCTGCAGCAATTTTCCTTCTTTGGCCACCATGATGGCGCTGCTGTCAGCGGATTGCCGTCCATACCCACGACTGACGATCCCCACCCGGTAACCGCGAGCACGAAGCAAGTTGGCGAGATGCAACGTAAACGGCGTCTTGCCGTTCCCGCCGACGGTCAGGTTGCCGATACTAATTGTTGCGACTGGAGTGGGCGTCGCCATGCGCCGCCACCATCGCGCATGCACCGTGAGTGCTCCGCGATAGGCGACCGAAAGCGGAGTCAGCATCACCCAGAGGAGCCATTGAGAGGGCGAGAGCACGGGTCGCCACAGTTGCTCGATTGTGGACCGCCGCTTCATTTGCCGGCTAGCAGCCGCAATAAGTGATCAGCGGTGATCGAATCGCCATTCCCGATCCGTTCGATCGCCTCGCGCGCGCGCTTGCCGGCCGCGCGCCGAGCATCATCGTCGGCCAACCAGGCAAGGCATGCCTGCTCCATCTCGGCGGAGTCCTTCACGATCATGCTGCTGTTGCTGGCGAGGAGTGCTTCAGCCGTCTCGCGTTGACTCTCGTGATACGGCCCGAACAGCACCGGTATTGAAGCCATCGCTGGTTCGGCGAGGCTCTGGCCGCCACGTCCCGGTATCAGGCTACCACCGACAAAGGCAATCGCGGCGCGACGATAGAGCGGACGCAACTCGCCCATTGTATCGAGTAACAGGACCTTGCAAGGCTCCGCTCCATCGGCGCTCTCAAGCATACTGGCCTTGATGAAGGAAACTGAAGCTGTGCGAAGTTCCTTCTCTATTTCGACGATGCGATCAAGATGGCGCGGCGCAAGAATCAGTGCGAGTGACGGATGGCGCCCGACCAGTTTGCGGTAAGCATCGATCACGACTCGCTCTTCGCCCGGGGAAGTTGAACCCGCGACTAACATTGGATGGCCTCGCGCGAAACCGGCCAGCGCCGGCCTGAGAAGCGCCTCATCGGGACCCACTCCTAACTTGGTATTGCCCGTCACGATTATCTGATCGGAACGCGCGCCAAGCAGCCGAAAGCGTTCTGCATCTTCGGGCGTCTGCGCAAAAATCCTGTCCGCTTTGACAAGCGCGTGTTCGATTAATTTACGCACTATCTGATAGCGTCGTACGGAGCGCGCTGAGAGCCGGCCATTGACGATCGCGATCTTTGCCCCAGCGCGTTCCCCTCCAATGAACAAGTTCGGCCATAGCTCCGTCTCAGCAATCAGTATCAGAGCGGGCTTGAAGCTCCTCAGAAACGACTGAATTGCAGGTGCGAAATCCAGTGGCGCGAGCTGATATGCCGCCAATCCCGGAATGCGACGTCGCGCCGCGTTGCGCCCGGCAATCGTCATCGTGGTTAGCACGATTGCCAGATCGGTGCGCTCGCGCATCAATCGGGCAATCACCGGCCGGACCGCTTCGATCTCGCCGACCGACGCAGCGTGAATCCATATCCGTGTACTATCAGGATCGCCGGCGGCTGTGGGGTCGAGATACCCGAGACGATTCCGCCTTAGCGCCGGGTCGCGTCCGCCACTCGCGAGCAGCGCAAACGGCAGCGCCGGATACCAGAGTGCGTTGTACAGTCGATGGAGAATTACGGGGCCGTCTCGAACAGGACTCACAGTCGGACACGCAAAGAAGGCTCAACCTGCCGAAGTACCGTTGATCACATAGTCCACCGCAGGCGCGAATTGCAGATTGTGCAGCCGGCCGTATTCGCCGCCACGCGCGATCAACTCGTCATGCCTGCCGTGCTCGACGATTTGCCCATGCACTACGACCGCGATGCGATCGGCACTGCGCACCGTGGACAGCCGATGCGCAATTACCAGCGTCGTGCGATTTCGCATCAGGCGCTCCAGCGCCTCTTGGACCTGCCGCTCAGCATCAGAGTCCAGTGACGAGGTTGCCTCATCAAGAATCAGAATCGGAGCATCTTTCAGCAACGCCCGCGCGATCGCAAGGCGCTGACGTTCGCCGCCCGAGAGTCGTACCCCCATTTCTCCGACCACCGTGTCGTACCCGTCGGGTAGTCGCATGATGAAATCATGGGCGTTCGCAGCTCGCGCCGCTTCGATAACATCTTCGAGTCGCCGCTCCATGCTGCCGTACGCGATATTGGCTCGCACCGTATCGTTGAACAGGAAAGTTTGCTGCGTGACGAGGCCGATTTGAGCGCGCAAAGAGTCGATTTTTAGGCGTCGCACATCAATTCCATCAATCGCCACTCGTCCCACTTGAACGTCGTAAAATCGTGGGATCAGATCGGCAATCGTGGACTTGCCGCCGCCGCTCATTCCGACCAGCGCCACCACCTCTCCGGCGCCGATTTGCAGACTGACGTTGCGCAGCACCCATTCATTCCCGTAGCGGAAGCTCACTTGTTCGAGACTGATCGTATGACTTCCCGCAGGCAAATCGATCGCGTCGGGGTTTTCCGGAACTTCGACGGGGGCATCCATCATCTCAAAGACGCGCTCAGCCGCCGCCAAGCCTTGCTGGATGCTGTTGTTGGTTTTAGTCAGGCCCTGAAAGGGCTTATAGATGATCAGCATTGCTGCGATAAAGGCGGCAAAGTTACCGTAGGTCCGATGGCCTGCAATCACCGAAATTGATCCCCACCAGATGATGCCGACAATCGCGAACGCGCCCATCACCTCAATAATCGGGCCAGTCGCCGCTTTGATCCGCGAGACCCGCATGCTGATGCGGAAAAGCCGCCGCAGCTCGCGATGAAATCGGCCGCGCTCGTAATCTTCCATCCCGAACGCTTTGACCACGCGATTGCCCTGATAAGTCTCCTGCAGCAAGACGTTGAGACCGCTCAACTGCTTTTGGGCGTCACGGGTCATCCGTCGCATCCGCTTGGAAAAAGCACTGACCGGAAGCACCGCGGCGGGAAAGACAATAAACGCGAGCAGCGCGAGTTTCCAATCAAGATAAAAGGCCGTCGCAAGAACCGCGATCAACGATGTACCATCGCCAAAGACCGAGAACAGGCTATTGAGCCCGCCAGTCGAGATCAGCCCTACATCATTAATTACTCGCGACATCATTACGCCGGTCGAGGTCCTATTGAAGAAAGCCAGCGACTGATTCTGCAATCGCTCATTCAGCTCGGAGCGGAGATCTAAGGTAATCTTCTGAGAGATATAGGCTTGCAAATAATCAGAGCCAAAATTTGCCGCGGCACGAATCAGAAAGAGCGCCAGCACTTCGATCAAAAGCACGCGGACTGCCGCCAGATTATGTGAGACGATTTGATCGAAAAATCGCTTGACCAGCAGTGTAATCGCGCCATTGCTGGCGCTGAGCACCAGCATCGTCGCGAGCAGGATGACCACGTACGGAAAGAAATACCGCCGGAGATAGCCCAACAGCCGGCGATGGAGCGGCGCCAGCAGCTTCATCCGATGAGTTCGAGCGCGATCGCGGCAACGCGGCGCGCAGCGCCCACTTCGCCGAGCTTGGCGCTCAATGCTCTGAGTTCTTGAGCGGTCGCATCATGCAATGAACTATCCAGCATCGGTTCGGCGGCCCGCACCAGATTGGTCGGCGTCACTTGATATTGAATCAACTCGGGCACTAGGCGCCGTCCCGCCAGCAGGTTCGGCATTCCGACAAAATCGACTCCATGGACCAGCAACCGTCCGATTGTATAGCTAAGCGGGGACATCTTGTAGGCGATAACCATCGGGCATCCGAGCAGGGCTGTCTCTAGCGTAGCCGTGCCCGAAGCAACCAATGCGAGTTCACTGGCCGCGATCATACTATAAGTGTCACCTTCGACAATACGGACTCGCGCCAATTTATCGGCGCCAGCCACGGCCCTCAGATCGTCAGGTTTAAGCGTCGGCGCCAATGCGATTACCGGCTCCAGTCCGTGATCATTTGATAAAATGCGCGCTGCTTCGAGCATCGGACGCAGCAGATAGCGAAGCTCGCTGCGACGGCTACCCGGTAATATCGAGAGGAGGCGCGCGCGCGGACTGAACTCATGCTTTGCCAGCGTTTCAGCTCGATTCTGCGCTGGTTTGACGCGATCAAGCAGCGGATGGCCGACAAAAGTCACTTGCCCACCGGCTCGTTGATAAAGCTCCGCCTCGAACGGAAACACCACGGCAAGACGGTCGCTTCGTTCGACCAGCGTGCGAATTCGCCATCGCCGCCAAGCCCAGACCTGCGGCGGAACGTAATAGAGCACTCGTACCCCGTGACGCTTGGCGGCCCGGGCAAATCTGAGATTGAAATCGGCGAAATCGATTAGCACCACCAAGTCTGGAGCTTGGCGTCGAAGTTCTGTTCGCAAACGGCGAAAGGCGCTCACGATCGGACCCATGGTCCTCGCCAGCTCGGTCGCGCCCATCCCGGTAACCTCTTCGGTTTTGATCAAGGCGCGCACTCCCGCGGCACGCATTTCTGCGCCGGCCAAGCCGTAAAGTTCGCAATCGGGATCGAGGACGTGAAGTTCGTTCGCGAGGTCCGCCCCCAGATGGTCGCCCGACGCCTCGCCTGCCACGATCAGGATTCTTCGTCGCATATGGGCAGGCATAACAGTCGGCGAACTCGGGAGCAGCAAGCCCGCTCCGCTAATTGAGTTCCAGCCGTTGTCCGTCATTATTGATAGAGGTGCGGATTAACTCACTGAGTTCCATCACACGTACGCCGTCGGCGGGACCGACTTTCGGAGCCGAACGCGTACGCACGCTCGCAACGAAGGCGGCAATCTCGTCCATCAACGCGTCGCCCTCGCTCAGCTCGATCTGTTCTGCCGAGATCGTCGGATAGCTGGAGCCGGGAGCCGGCGCGCTCCTGCGATAGATTTGGATGCGCCGGGCCTCATAATCGAGCGAGATATACGCGTCGGGCTGAAAAAAGCGGATTTTTCGCTCGCGCCGCGGCGCCACCCGGCTGGTATTGAGGTTTGCGATCAGGCCGTCAGCCATGCGAATACGGGCGTTCGCCACGTCAATCTGCTCAGTTAGGACGGCGACTCCGACCGCCTCAAGCGAGCGTGGCGCGGCGTTAGTTACGCTCAAGATTACGTCGAGATCATGCACCATCAGATCGAGCACGACGTCAACGTCGGTGCCGCGCTCGGTGAACGGAGCCAGTCGATGGCACTCGATAAAGCGGGGGCAGTTCAGTATCGAACGCAAACGCACGATCGCCGGATTGAAGCGCTCCAAATGGCCGACTTGCAGGATACGTCCGGTCCGCATCGCGATCGCCGCCAGCTCGCGTGCCTCAGCGACGGTCGCCGCCATCGGTTTTTCGATCAACACATCGATGCCCGCTTCCAACAAATCTCGCGCAACCGGATAATGCGCGCACGCCCGGTACCGCAATCGTGGCGAGCTCAGCCCGCCCCTTAAGCTCGCGATGGTCATCCAGCGCCGTTGCGCCGGTCTGCTCTGCCAACGCGATAGCTCGGGTCTTATCGATATCCGCCACGAACGAAAGTCTTACGCCTGGAATCGCGACATATTTCTGTGCGTGCAGCGAGCCGAGTCGCCCCGCACCGACGATCGCCGCGCGCAGGTCACTCATGACCGAAAACGGTTACGCTTAATTGATTCGCGCGCTCCAACGTTGTCTCGCGTTCCAGGATCATCGTCATATGCGCCTGCACGCCAATTAACGAGACGCCAATTTCGTTGAGCAGATCGATTGTCGCTGGTCCGATCGCCGGACGATCGAAGCGCAAATCCTGAGAGCTCTTCGCGGCCTTGGCCACTATCTGACCTTTGCCGCCTATCGCCGCGGCGCGACGCAAAGCCGCATCGGTACCCTCAATCGCTTCGACTGCGCTGACCACGCCATCACGTACCGCGACGGTTTGTCCGATATCGAAGGCGCCGAGCGAATCGAGCACCCGAAATGCCAGCTCTAAATCTGCAAGCTGCGTCGCAGTAGGTGTAGGCCCCGCGAGCGGACCCGCTGGCGCAAGAATATTATCGAGCATCGGAATCGGATCGATCACTTCGATCCCTTCCGCTTCGATTTCTCCCGCAACCCCGCGCAGCACCGCGTCGTCGCTGAAGCGTCCGATTCGCGCCAACATCGCCAATGCGCGCGCATCCGGAGCGAACGAATCTACTAATCGAGCGCGCGAGATACCGCCCGCCATCGCGGCTTGGCGAACGCCGGCCCGCTTGAACGTATCGATCATCTTTTCGAGCTCGCCAACTTTAATCCAGGTGATTTCACTGACCAAACTAACCAGTTCTTCAGGAGTTTCGCCGCGATGGGCGACGGCAATCACCCTGAAGCCCTGTTTGTGGGCGGCGCGCGCAACTTCGAGCGGTAACACACCATTACCGGCGATAAGTCCGAAATCAGTCACGACTACGGCCCACCACTCCTCGCGTCGAGTTGGCAATGAAATCGATCAAGCGACGAATCTCAGCCGCTTCACCATGCTGCGCGAGAACTTCTTTGATCGCCGTCTCACGCAATAGCTTGCTGTAGAAAAGCGTACGAAACGCATCTTTCAACGCCCCGATCGTTTGCGGACTGAATCCCCGCCGCTCAAGACCGAGTGTGTTGACTCCGATGAGTCGTGCGCGATCACCGGCGACCATTGAATAGGGAGGCACATCTTGTGCGACTTTCGATCCCGCCGCGACTATCGCGTGTGCGCCGATCCGGCTGAACTGATGAATCCCGCACATTCCCGCCGTGACTACCCATTCTTCGAGCACGCAATGACCCGCAATCTCAGTCGAATTCGCAATGATCGAATGATCACCGATTTGGCAGTCATGTGCGACGTGCACGTAGTTCATCAGCAGGACGTCATTGCCGATCCGCGTCACCATCCCGCCGCCCTCGGTTCCCCGGTGGACGGTAGTAAACTCGCGAATTTTGTTGCCGTCGCCAATTTCGAGTCGCGAGGGTTCTCCGCGATATTTCAGATCCTGCGGATCAGCGCCCAATGATGCGAACTGAAAGATATGATTGCGCGCGCCAATCGTAGTATTACCATCGATCACCGCGTACGGGCCGATAATCGTCTCCGCGCCGATCCTGACGCGCGGTCCAATCACCGCGCCAGCCTCGATTATCGCTGATGAATCGAGTTCGGCGCGCGGATCGATTACAGCTGCAGGATGAATCCGTCCAGTTATGGGAGTTGACCTTCCACTTCCATCGCCGAGAGTTCGGTCTCGGCGGCCAGCTCCCCATCGACTCGCGCCTCACCCCGCATCTTCCACAGCGGATGATGATGTTTCACGAGGGTCACAGTGAGCTTGAGTTGATCACCCGGTACTACTGGCCGCCGCAGTCGGGCCTTATCGATACCGGTGAGCATGAACAGGCTGCGGCGCTCGCCGATAATACTTAGAGCGAGAATCGCGGCGGATTGAGCAAGCGCTTCGAGGATCAGAACACCGGGCATTACCGGTTTGCCCGGGAAATGACCAGTGAAGAAAGGTTCATTGATGGTGACATTCTTTAACGTCGTCACCTGATCGCTACTGAGTTCCAGCACCCGATCGACCAGCAGAAACGGGTACTGATGGGGCAGCAGTCCGAGGAAATGATCGAGCTTGTTTTCTTTTCCCGAGGACAAGACGACGCTACTTCGTGGAACGCTACTTGGTGATGGTTGAAGCGCCGCCGTGCGAGCTGCTTTCAGCGGGCTCCGAGCGAGGCTCCGCCGCCGCACCAAACTGACCACTGCCTCGGCTACTACCCATGGCTTCCTGGGCCAGCGCTCCCGGCCTGACGTTCATCGCATCATAGGCACGAATTACTTGGTCGGTGATATCGATACTCGGGATCGCCCACAAGAGGCTGCCCTTCTCCATCACCATGGTGTAGCCGCTGCGTTGGCTGATTCGCTGTACCACTAGCGCGAGGTCACGCACGATCTCGCTGGTCATCTCATTATCTTTTTGCTTTAGCTCATCGGCCGAATTTTTGTAATCGTCCTGAAACTGTCTTAGTTTTTTGGTGTAGTCGTCTTCGAGATTCTGACGCTGATCAGGCTGCATCAATGCGCCTTTCTGCTCAAGCTCGCGTTTGATTCGTTCGACCTCCTCCTGCTCGCCCTGCAAGCGCTGCTGAAGCCGCTCGATCCGTCCGCGAAATTCCACCTTGACCTGCTTGCCGTTGTGGCAATCGTTCAGCGCGCGCTGAATATCGACAAAAGCCAGCCGAATATCGCCGGAAGAGGCAGCCCAAGCTTGACTCCCAAAGAGAAGCCCTATCGCCAGCAGTACAATTAGCGTATTTCCGAACTTTGACCGAGTGGTCATATTTTCCTAACCCCTCCATCGCATGCTGCTGCACCGGCGAGCAGAAGCGCGACGGAGCCGGCGGGCGATTCGAGCGTAAACTGTGGCGAATATCATCAGAACACGCAACATCAACACCATTACCAAATGACGATGATCGGGCTCTCCTCGTCAAATCAAAGCGGAGCGCCTGCGCCGAAGTCGAAGACGGTGGATTGATCATTGGGACGAGGATTGAGCGGGAAGGCGATGTCCAGCGCCAAGGGACCAAAGGGCGATTTCCAACGCACACCGAAGCCGAAGGCCGCCTGGAGCCCGGTTATTGAAGGATTGGTGGTCAAGCGCCATGCTTGACCAGCATCTACGAACGCCGCACCTCGGACACCGAGCGACGGCAAGATCGGGAAAGTAGTTTCGCCGCTCATAATCAACTCTTGGCTTCCGCCCACCTGCTCGACCGCGAATGGCTGCCCAAGCTGATTGAAGAGCGTAACCTGCGGTCCGAGCGAATAGAGCTCGTAGCCGCGCACGTCATTACCGCCGCCATTCCCGCCCGGAAAGAACCGCTCGAACAAGGGCAGTTCGCTACCTTTTCCACCACCCAGCGCAGTTCCAATTCCATAAGTCAGACCGGGCGAAAAGACCCATTCACCCCATCGCGGACTCTGGATATATGGGAAGAAGAAACGCGTATGGAAAACTCCCTTAATGAATGAAGTGCCGCCCAGCCCGGCCACTTCAAGATTGAGTGACTGGACCGAGCCGCTGCGTGGATCTAACGGGTTATCGACGGTGAATCGCCGAATACTCGGCGTAATCTCGGAGACGCGGGTATATCCCTTGTAACGGAAAATGTCGAAGGTCGTGAAATCGCTCAGTCCGCTGATTCCTACACTCTCGAATTGATAACCCAGTCCCACCGTAATGTCATCCAGTGAAAATGGTCCGAGGCGCTTGAGACCCAGTTCCTCCAGCGGATAGCCCGCAGTTACCGCAAAGCCCGCATTAGTCTGGTCGAAAGAAAACAGGTAGAGCTTATCATAGAAAAGCTGGAGCGACAGGCTCAGCGGAATATCGAGGAACCAGGGTTCCGTATATTCGACATCATAGTTTTGGTAGAGAAAGCCGATTTGCGCATTGGCCGAAGCTGATTCTCCTCCACCGAACAGGTTACTGTTGCTCACGCTGAAGTTGCCGAACACCGACGAATAACTGTCGTAACCCCCGCCAACTTGGAGCGACGCGGTATTTTGTTCCTGCACCGCAATCGCCAGATCGATCGTATCGGCAGTCGGGCCCGGTTCCGTGGAAATTCGTGTATTGGAGAAATAACCCAGCGAATCGAGGCGTGCCTTTGAGCGGTTGATCTTGGCGGTCGAGTAAGGCTCCTGTTCCTGAATCGTCAATTCACGGCGAATGACCTTGTCGGAGGTCTTGGTATTGCCGGTAATCTTGATGCGATCGACCAGCACCTCGCGGCCCGGGGTCACGTTGTAGGTTACATTGACCACACGGGTCGCCGGATCGACCTGCGTGCGCGGATCGACATTCACGTAGGCGTAGCCCCGGTCAGAGTAGAAGTCCGACAGCGTCAAGACATCATGCTGCATGTCCGCGCCGCTAAACACCTGGTTCGATTTGAGCGTGAGTTTTGAGGCCAGGTCCGTTTCCGGAACCTTCAAATCGCCGGTGATATTTACTTCTCCCACCTTGTACTGAGGTCCCTCATCAATCGCAAAGGTCACAATCAAGGAGTCGCCGCGGCGCACGATGGTTGGTTGGAAGACTTGGGCATTGACGTAGCCATGCTCGTAGTAGAACGAGGTCAGATGATCGACATCCGATTGCAGCTTTTTCTGGTCCAGATATCCGGTGCTGAAGATGATGCTCAGGAGATTGTGCTGGCGTGTTTCGATCTGGCCGCGCAAAGTGCGGGCTGAAAAGCTTTTATTACCAGTGAAATCGATCTTGGAAATCTTTACCGCCGGCCCTTCTTTGACCTCGATTAACCCGATTGCCGTATTGTTCTGCTGTGGAATCAATTTGAAATTGACTTGCGCGTCCAGATAACCCTTCGACTGAAACACCTCAGTGATATTACGAGTCGTAATCTGGGCGCGCAGCGGATCGTAAACTGCGCCGGCATGGATCGCGAGCGCGTTGATAATCTGTTCGTCACTGGACTTGATCGCTTTCATCCCGCTGAAGCGAAGATCCGTGATGAGCGGGCGCTCAGTCACATGATAGGTCAGAACACCATTGTCAAGGCTAGCATCGACGTGATCGAAAAAGCCCATCTTGTAGATGGCTTTGATGTCCGTATCGACGGCCGCACGGTTCAGCGGTTGGCCGGTTTGCTGTGTGATATGAACCCGGATTGCGTCAGTCTCGACTCGCTGATTGCCTGCAACTTTGATTTCCGATACCAGCGGAGCACCGGTTTGAGCGCGAGCGATCGCAACGCCTGACATAATTGCCAGGATTAGCCATAAGCTTCGAAATCGGAGAATCCCTCCCCGGAGCGCGATCCAGCTAGCCACCATCACCATCAGCCCCAAAAGCGCGTACACGCTAGCCAATCGTTTCGGCCAAGTAAACCGAGGTGTCAGTTTGTGAGCGAAATCCGCTTCGCAGGCGCTCAGATTATTGGTTTTCAGGATGAAGCCGTCCGTCGCGCAACCGCAATGTCCGATGCATGCTGCGCGACAGTCGCTCGTTATGCGTCGCTACTACCAAAGTCAGGCCGAGCGAGCGATTAAGCTGATGGAACAGCTCGTGGACTTCGTCGGCGGTATGCGGATCGAGATTGCCGGTCGGTTCGTCCGCGAGCACCAGGCGCGGATGCATCACGACCGCCCGCGCGACGGCGACGCGCTGCTGCTCGCCGCCGGAAAGTTCGGCTGGACGCCGATGCACCTTGTCGGCCAGACCGACTACTTCAAGTCCGTCAAGCGCGCGCTGACGCGCTTCTCTTTCGCTCAGCCGCGCAATCAGGGCCGGCATCATTACGTTTTCGAGCGCGCTGAAATCTCCGAGCAAATAATGGAATTGGAACACGAAGCCAAGCTTGTGATTGCGGAACTCGGCCATCTGCCGTTCGTTCATCGCAAACAAGTCCTGCCCTTCAAAGAAGACGGTTCCGGCAGTAGGCGCTTCAAGGCTGCCCAGCACATGAAGCAGCGTGGATTTTCCTACACCGGATTGCCCGACGATCGCGATCTCCTCGCCCGCTCTAACCTCGAGCTCCAGGTTGTGCAGCACGATCACTTCCCGCCCCGCGTCCTGAAATACCTTCTCAACCCGGCTGGCGCGAATCAGTGGTTCGGACGCAGCTGCGACGACGTGCGCCGATCGCGCGTCACTCATACCGGATAACCTCGACCGGTCGCAGCGCGCGCGCCCGCAGCGCTGGATAGATTGCGCCCGCGATACACAGCACGATCGCCGCAACCGCCACCGCGATAAAATTTACCGCGTAAAGTCTCACCGGGACCGTGCTGACCATGAACAAGTCAGCAGGCAAGTGGATGAAGTGATAGCGGCCGAGCAGGAACGATAATAGCAATCCCAGACCAACCCCCAGCAGCGTGCCTCCCGCACCCGAGCGCCGCGCCCTCGCAAAGAAAAATCCAGGCGATCGAGCTCGCCCGCGCACCCATCGCACGCAAAATCGCGATCTCCTTACGCCGCTCCATGACGACCATCACCAAAGTCGCGATTATATTGAATGCCGCGACCAGCACGATTAACAGCAGCACCAGAAAATAGGTAAATTTCTCCAGCTTCAGCGCCGAGAACAATGGCGCATCAGTCTGTGTCCAGTCGCTGATCGAGATTTTTCCATGCGCCGCGCGCGCAATTTGCCGGGCGATCGCAGGCGCTTCGAACAAGTTGTCCGTGCGAATCTCGAGTCCGCGCTCAAGTTGAGGATCATCCGCCAGAAGTGCTTCGCCATTCCCCAGTGAGACAAACATCAAAGAAGAGTCAAACTCATACATCCCCGAGTGGAAAAAACCTGCGATTACAAATCGTCGCAGTCGCGGCGTCGAGCCGGCTCCGAGACTGACCGGTGAAATCACGATTAGTGGGTCCCCGATATGCAAGCCGAGATCATCGGCGAGTGATTTACCGATAATCATGCCCGGCAATTTTACGATCCGTTGCTTGGAATTCTCAGTAATGGTTATTGGAAAAAAACTGTCCAATGCGCCAAGTGACCCGCGCGTCAAGGTATGCTTCAGCTCCGTCAAGACCGGATTATTCTGCGCCATCACGGCGCGCAGCGTGCCACCTGACACATATGCAGGAACCCCTTCAGCTGTGGTCGACACCACCATGACCTGAGAGCTGGCAAAGGGCGCAACCGCCGCGACTCCGGGAATATGCGCGATGGTTGTTTCTAGTCCGGACTGCGACGCTTCGTTTTGATTGAAAGATGCCGTTATTTGTGGATTAAACGCGAGGAGACGATCGCGGAGATCCTCTTGAAAGCCACTCATTACCGAGAGCACCACTGTTAACGCGAAGGTGCCGATCGCTACCCCGATTAACGAGATCAGCGCAATCAACGACACGAAACGCTCGTGCCGCCGCGCGCGCAAATATCGGATGCCGATTAGATACTCGAAGCGCACGAGATGCTTTCGGCTTGCTCAGCGCAAATCAAGAATCGACTACAAGCCAATTCTTCTGCATGAAGCGAGCAGGTGCTCGTGAGGCTGTCGATATTTTGCTTTAAGTCATCCATTGACGTGTTAGCGGAAAATTCACGTGCCAATGAATTTTTATACTTGCGAACACGTCATGGTTTTGCAATGCAGTACGGGTTGCGGCGCCAATCGGACGCCGATACACTCGCACGCAAACGGGGGTCCGCCTTGACCATCAGCAGAAATAAATCATGGTGGGCGCTGGCACTCGCGATGTTCGTCTGCATCTGCTTGATGGCAACGCGATTGCACGCCGACGACTCGGGTGATGACGATAATAGTGACTCGAGCGACTCAACTAACACCAGCGACAATAATGCGAACGCGCCAGCGGTGGCGATCGCGCCGAGTAATTCCTCGGCCTCTGCGGTGATGGCGCCGTCCGCTGCCGACGTACCTCGGCCGGGCTCCGGTGATTTGATCACAATGAATTTCCAGAACGTGGATATTCCCGTTCTGGCGCACTTCATCAGTGAAATTACTGGCAAGAACTTCGTCATCGACGAAAATGTGCGCGGCAAAATCAGCATTATCTCGCCAACGCGAGTTACGCCGGAGCAGGCTTACTCGATCTTCCAGTCGGTCCTGCAATTGAAGGGTTTCACCACCGTTCAAGCCGGTCCGGTGATCAAGATCATCCCCGCGCGCGACGTTCGCCAGTCGGCCGAGTTGACCCAATCTCAGCAACCCGGCCTGACTCAAGGCGACCAATACGTCACGCGTATGGTGAAGCTGCGTAATACCGATGCATCTTCGATACTAAGCGTGATCCAGCCAATGATCTCGCATGACGGTCTCGTCGCTGCCTTTCCGCAGGACAATACGTTGATCATCACTGATGACGCTTTCAACATTCAACGCTTGCTGCGAATCGTCGGCAGTCTCGATGTACAAGGCGTTCAGCAGAATGTCGCAGTGATTCCGCTCAAACTTGCCTTTGCGGACGATCTCGCGCAACAAATCGAAAAGATTATGAGTGTGCGCGAAGCCGCGATGCATGGCGTGGCGGCCCCGCGTCCCGGGATCGGCGTCGTCGCTCCTTCGGCTCAGGGCGCTTCAACCAGCTTCAGTGTCGTGCCTGACGAGCGGACTAATTCATTGATCGTGTTGGCTAGTCCGCTGGCGATGCGCGAGATCAAAGACCTCGTGCAAAAGCTCGATATCCATTCGCCGAATGAAACTTTCCGGATCCATGTTGTGCACTTGAAGTACGCGCCCGCAGGCGAACTCGTCGATGTGCTCAATGGGTTATTGAGCGGTGGTGGTGGCCCAGGCACACTCTCACCGCAGACCGGTCGAAATTCATTGGGGCGAGGCAGCTCAATGAATTCGTCCTTCGCAAGCGGATTCGGCGGCTCCGGCAGTGGTTCTGGCTTCGGTGGAATGGGCGGAGGTAGCAGCTTCGGGAGCGGATTCGGCAATAGCAGCTTTGGCAATTCCTCGGGTGCTTTCGGCGGTGGTGGAAGTGGCTTTGGCGGGTCGGGCGGTGGATCGTTCGGTTCCGGCGGTATCGGCGCACGAAATGGCGGCAACGGTAATACCCAGGGACCCTCCACCGCGACCAGCAATGGTGGACGCGGCACCGATTTCGAAAACCCGGTCAGCGTCACTGCCGACCCGGCCACTAATTCGTTGATTGTCAGCGCTGCGCCGCAAGATTATGAGACGCTTCATCGGGTGATCGATCAGCTCGACATTCCGCGCGTGCAGGTTTTCGTGCAGGCGATCATCGTGGAGGTGAGCGTCAATCGCGCCAAGGATATCGGTGTCAATGTCCTATCGTCAGGCACGCTGGCTGGAAATGTTCTCGGCATCGGTTCGCTAAACTTCGGACAGTTACAGAATGCGTTGGCGAATCCGCTGGGCCTCTCAGGACTCGGTCTCGGACTAGCCTCGGGCAAGAATTGCAACGTGCCGTCCAGCGGCACGATAGGTACTTCCGGCAGCAATACTACCAGCACGAGCGGCACTATTTCAGTACCTTGCGATGTAGCTTTACTGACCGCGCTCGAGGCCGATACTCATTCCAACGTTTTGTCCGCACCGACCTTGCTGACCTCGGATAATGAAGAAGCGATGATCGTTGTCGGCGAGAATCTGCCCTTCGTTGGCTCGTCGAGCGCGAATTCCGCCCTGACCGGCACGATCTTTAACTCGGTCGATCGGCAGAACGTAGGAATCACGCTCGATATCGTTCCACAGGTTTCGGCGGGCGATATGATCAAGCTCGACATGTACGAAGAAGTCTCGAATGTCGTCGCCGGCACAGCGAACGATACCAACGGCCCGACCACTACGATCCGCTCGGCTTCGACTACTGTACAGGTGCAGAATCATCGTACAGCAGTCATCGGCGGACTGATGTCGAATGATACTGAGAACAGCCGCCAGGGAGTGCCGTTCCTCTCCGATATACCTGTGCTCGGCAATCTTTTTACCGATAACTCACGCTCGACGGTGAAACAGAATCTGCTGGTTTTTCTGACGCCGCATGTCGTACGTTCCCGCGACGACTTGCAGGCGCTGGCGATCGATGAACGTCAAAAGTTCGTGCGTACCATTGGGCGCTCCGAAGTGGATAACATGCCCGCGAGTCAGTTCCAGCAGCTCTATAAACCGACTTTCAATGCTCCGATCTCACCGCAGCAAGACTTGACCCACGCGCGGGAAATGCAGGAAAACGGCTTCGCTCCGATGCCGGGAACAGTGCCCGCGCCGGCTAGCGGAACGCCCGGAACGCTCGTGCAGCCTCGGCCCTCAGGTGCGCCGTGATTTGGTATCACGCATGATCGAGCCAGTGTCCGTGCCGCGTTCTCCTCGCGCAAGCGCCTGATAGCGGCATCAATGCCGCGTCAGGTAGGAGCGGTCCGAGCATGGATTGAGGCGATTGCGCTCGCGCCCCCGTGGGCCGTTCTGCGCGGATTGCCGCTAGCTGCTGCCGAGCGAGTCGGCGCGGCGACAGGCGCGCTCGTGATGGCGCTCGATTTTCATAACCGCGCGATAGCTTTGCGCAATCTCCAGATTGCCTTTCCTGAGTTGGGGCGCGACGCTCATCGCGACATTCTACGCAGAACCTACCGCAATTTTGGCCGGATGATGGCGGAATGGGTGCATACTTTCGACTTCAATCGGACGAATATCGCGCGCTACGTCACGTACGCCGGTCGCGAACATTGGGATGAAGCTGCGCGCGTCTCGAACGGTCGCGGCATACTGGTCCTGTGCGCACATTTTGGCAATTGGGAATTGCAGTTCGTCGCGCACTCGCTATACGGCACACCCGGCGCGATCGTCCAGCGACCCAATCGCAATCCAGTGATCGACGCCGCAGTGATGGCGCGGCGGGAGCGTTTCGGCAGTCGCGCGATTCCGCGTCGCGGCGCAGGACGCAGCATCATGCGCTTGTTGCGTGACAACTGGATGGTGGCGATCCCGCTCGATCTCGATAGTCGTCAGGGCATATTCGTTGATTTCTTTTCAATGAAGGCGGCGACCACCGACGCACTCGCACGATTAGCACTCGCGACGCGCGCGCCGGTGTTGCCGTTCTTCATGGTGCGCGAGGGCGTTAGTACGCATCATCGCGCGACTTTTCTGCCGGTAGTCGAGACGGTTCGCAGCGCTGACCGCGAAGCCGACGTGCTGAAGAACACACAGAGTTACACGGCGGTAATTGAATCGATGATTCGGCAACATCCCGATCACTGGAACTGGATTCATCGGCGCTGGAAGACTCGTCCTCCCGGCGAACAACGTTTCTATTAAGCTGCCACTTTATTTACTAAGCTGCCCATATGAACCGAGAGATAATTAGCGACGAAGCTATTACCATCACGGCCCCGATAAGAGAAGCGGCAGTCGGTGGCTCGCCAGAGAAGCCCATACATACCGGTGCGCCGTCGACGTATGTTCCGGCCTGCGGCGTTTTGCTCGACGTGTTCTGGTGGACGCGGGGCTGCCGCGTGCAACCCGCGCCGCTCGCAAAACCTGTCGTGCAGGCGCCGCACGACTCTGGTTCATCGATCACCCTCGTGAAACGCGAAGCGATCTGAGAGCAATGTGCGAGCTGCGCAACGCGATACACTGCTGCTGCTATTAGCAATCACTTCAGGTTCCGCTGATGGATGGAGCTATCTCGGACTCGGGCATGCCTTCGTAGCTAACATGACCGGAAATACGGTGCTATTGGGTATCAGTTTGTTTGGCGAAAAGCATGACGCGCTTCATCCTTTGATTTCGCTGATCTTCTACGCAGTCGGAGTCGCGGTCGGGTCATTTCTTACGCGCAAGGTTAACCCAAGCTCGCTCTGGTCGAAGTCCATTTCCGCGACCTTGCTGCTGGAAGCGCTTCTGCTGATCGCCGTAGAGGCGGTATGGATAGCAGTCGGAGGCGCACCGGACCCGGTACTTAAACGGCTATTACTTGGTGGCGTCGCTCTCGGCATCGGTCTGCAAAGCGGAGCGCTACTGCCGCTCAAGTTGCCGGGCATCATCACCACCTATATTACGGGGACCTGGACGATTTTCGTGAGTGGGCTGGTGGCGATGGGCGCCGGGCAAAAACGTGTGCGCCAAAATGAAAAAAGCTTCGAGGAACGTCTTCTGATCCAGATCGCTTTCTTGACGATTTACTTCCTCTCGGCTGTGACCACCGGATGGGTATTTCGGTACATGCCAGTAATGATAGGAGGGATTTCCTCCGTCCCGATCTTGCTAGTCGCGACTTATGGCTTGCTGCGCCAATGAACCTTGTCGCATGTCCTCACGCGTTTTGCATTTTTCAAAAAACCGGAATGATATCCGCGGCGGTGATATTTCCAACATCGACGCCGTCTAGATCGAGCTCCGGGATTGCCGGGAACTTGATGCCCCAATCCTCGACGACTTTTTTCACCTTCGCGATCGCATAACGCCAGTTATCGGCCTGCTCGTCGAAACTCAATACACCCAGGCCGCCTTGCCGCGCCAGATCAACCAGCACGCGATGGTTCTCGATAAAGTAAGGCGGCAGTTCCCAGAATAGATTCGGCGGCTCCCACAGTATCATCGAGAGGAAGACAAAACCGGCGCGCAATTGGCGCGTGATCATCGCTTTATAATCTTCGTTCAAGCCGGGCCAATCGTTCTCGAGCATCTTGAGACAGATCGCGAGATGGCGGCTCTCGTCCTGTCCGACTTTGGTGAAAATCTGCTTGAATACCGGGCGCGAGGTCCGCTGCGACATCCCGTAAAACAGGGTGGAAGCGGCGACTTCGCCCAGCAGGAACGACGTAAACAGAATCGACAGTGGATACTTGTCGAGCGAGGCGGAATAACCCCGCCAATAGCGGCCGCCATTATGATAGAGCCACTCGATATTGTTCACCGCCGCGCGTTCGAGATCGGTGCGTGCACCGAAACGCAATGGACCATTCGGCATAACGCGCTCAATTACGCGCTGGCAGCATTCCTCGTGATTGACTTCGTCGCGCGCGACCGAGAAGAAGCATTTGCGAATCGGATCCTCGGCATGGATTTCGTAGGTATGGATCATCGCCTTGGAGAAAACGGCAGGTCCCGAGCCGTCAAATACTGCGAGCACCGCGTACCAGTACATGATGCCGAGGCGCTCTTCGGCGGTGAACTGCGCCGGGTCCAGATCGTTCCAGGACAAATCAGAAGGATTCCAGGCCTGCACTTTGGCCTTCTCGTAAAGCGCCGCGAGCGAGGCGGTCGCGACCGGCCATTCGAGCGGGAAGATGTTCGGCTGCTCGATTGCGGGCGGAGTCTCGAAACCGCCGCGAGGCACGATCAGTTGCGGCTTGAGCCGTGCTGCTGATCCGTTCGTCAGGAACGCATCGCTGTGTCCGTTAGCTGAGCTGTGATTCGCCATTAGACTTAGCTCCGAGTTGAATCAATCGTCCAGGCCGATTATAGCTCATAATCGACCGGATGGTCGGTAGATTTGTAGCAACGGCAGCGGCGCTCGTCAAGCTCTTTCGATCCCATCGAAGACCAGCTTGGTCATCGCGTCAGCGATCGCCGCGGCAGAGAGTTTGCCGCCGGGCTCATACCATTGCGTGACCGAATTGGACATCCCGAAGAGCAGCCGGGTGACCAGACCGGGTTCGATATCGCGCCGCAACTGACCCGCGCGGATCGCCTCTTTCACGATCGCGGTGACAGCGCGATCAACCCGATGGCGGCGCTGGAGGGCGGCGCGCTCGGTCGGGCTGTTACCCTTGATCCTCTGCAGCAAATCGACTTCATGACTGAATTCAAGCGTGATCAGCACGACCCGATGAAAGACGTACTTGAGGCATCCAATCGCGTCGCCAGTGGTGGCGAGGGGTTCGTCGAAGATAGCGAACAGGGGGACAAAGGCGCGTTCCAGCGCGCGCGCCAGCAGTTCTTCCTTGCTTGCGACGTGATGATAGATGCTGGATTTAGAAAGTCCGGCCTCGCGCGCAATGTCCTGCATCGAAGCAGCTTCGTAGCCGCGCTGGTTGAAGACCCGCAGGGCGGCGTCGATGACGGCGTCGAGATCGAGCGCCGGGCGCACCTCGCGGGCCGGCCTGCCGGCTTTTTTCTTTTCGCGGGTCGTCCAGCCAATGACGCCGGAGATTGCCTGAGCTTTCATCGTGGAAGCATTATGCTCCGATGACTGGGATAATTCAGTCGCGAGACGCGCAGCATGGAAAGTACGAGGAAAGACGCCGATGGCTTTAACGAAGGCCTGCAAGATTGATCAACTCAAGCCGGGGGAAGCAATCCGACTGAATCTTGATCCACCAATCGCGGTCTATCGCCTCGATGACGGCTTTTATGCGACGGCCGATAACTGCACTCACGCGCAGTCGTCGTTGTCGGCGGGCGACATCGATTTGGAGGATTGCACGGTTGAATGCCCATATCACGGATCGGCCTTTGATATTCGGACCGGGCGGGCGCTATCGCCGCCGGCGAACATCCCGCTGAAGACGTATCCGGTAAAGATCGAAGGGGACGAGGTTTTCGTGGATATCGGGTAATTCGAGGGATGGATACTTAGATCCGACTGACAGGCTCGTTTGCGATTTCGATCCAGGTAGGGGCGTGATCGCTCGATTTTTCCCATCCGCGAACGACACGATCCACGCCGGCAGCAGTGAGGCGTGAGGCGAGTGGGGGACTGAGCAGCAGATGATCGATGCGCAAGCCGGCGTCGCGTGCATAGTTATTCCGGAAGTAATCCCAGAAAGTATAGATTTGCTCGCCCGGATGGAGCTGGCGGAGCGCGTCGGTCCATCCTTGCGCGACGAGGCGAGTGAAGGCGTCACGCACTTCAGGCCGGAAGAGCGCGTCGTCGATCCAGCGTTCGGGCTTATAGACGTCGAGATCAGTCGGGATCACGTTATAGTCACCGGCGAGAATGACGGGCGCGCCGGTCGCGATCAGAGCGTCGGCATGTTCGATCAGGCGATCGAGCCAGCGCAGTTTGTAATCGAACTTCGGGCCGGGCGCCGGGTTGCCGTTGGGAAGATAGAGACATCCGACGATTAGATCATTGACCAGAGCTTCGAGATAACGGCTGTGGGCATCGTCGGGATCGCCGGGGAGGGCACGGCAGCGCTCGATCGGGAACGTATCGCGAGCGAGGATCGCGACGCCATTCCAGCTTTTCTGGCCGTGCCAGAGGGCGTAATAACCGGCGGCGCGGATGGCTAGCTCAGGGAATCTCTCCTGCGGCGCTTTCAACTCCTGAAGACAAACGATGTCGGGCTTGAACTCGCCGAGCCATCGGAGCAGCACCGGCAGGCGACTACCGATACCATTGACGTTGTAGGTGGCGATTTTCAAAGGGTTTCGGTCTCACCATTTGTTCAATCGCTAAGACTGAACATTTTCGTGCTTGAATGGAATCCCCGACGGTCCGAAGCTTGAAGGAGAGCTGCGGTGGAGCTCGTGACTCAGAGCGGATTTGTCTCTGCTCATAACATCTTCTAAAACCGAATAGCTACTTAGATCGCGCCAATTCGCCGCAGTATCCCCAATTTGTTTCCAAGAGGAATACTCGAATGAAAGCAGTAGTGTTTCATGGGACCGGCGATATCAGTCTCGACAATGTACCCGAACCGAAGCTGGAAAAGAGTACCGACGCGATTATCCGAATCACTGCGTCGGCGATCTGCGGGACGGATTTGCACATGATTCGCGGGACGGTCTCGGGGATGAAGCCCGGCACGATTCTGGGTCATGAGGGAGTTGGAATCGTCGAGGAACTCGGCCAGGACGTGCGCAATTTCAAGCGCGGCGATCGGGTGGTGATCCCTTCGACGATTGGCTGCGGCTTCTGTACTTATTGCCGCGCCGGATATTTCGCGCAGTGCGACAACGCCAATCCCAATGGGCCGCAGGCCGGGACCGCGTTCTACGGCGGTCCGGCTGAAACCGGACCATTCAACGGATTGCAGGCCGAATATGCACGGATTCCGTTTGCGAATGTCGGCATGGTCAAACTACCCGACGATGTCGATGATGACGAGGCAATCCTGCTCTCGGACATCGTCCCGACGGCTTATTTCGGCGCAAAATTAGCCGAGATCACGGATGGCGATATCGTCGGCGTGTTCGGCTGCGGACCGGTAGGGCAGTTCGCGATTATGTGCGCGCGCTTGCTGGGGGCGGGCAGGATAATCGCAATCGACAAGATTCCGTCGCGACTCGAGATGGCGCAGTCGCAAGGCGCTGAGGTGATCAATTTCAACGAGGAGAATCCGATTGAGGCGATTCGTAAGCTGACCGGCAGCGGCCTTGATCGCGCGATTGACGCGGTCGGAATCGACGCTTATTCGGCTGACGGCAAAGCCGGCTCCATCGGACAGGAAGTCAAGAATGTTGCGAAAGGGGCGACGAGTTGGCAGCCCGGCGACCAGCCAGCCCAGGCTTTGGAATGGGCGGTCGAGGGTTTGGCGAAAGCGGGCACGCTGGCGATTATCGGAGTCTATCCGCCGACTTTCAACCAGTTCCCGTTAGGCAAGGCGATGGGCAAGAACCTGAGTATCCTCGCCGGTAATTGTAATCATCGGCGATACATCGACGAGCTCATCGCGATGGTGGCGAATGGGACGATCCGTCCCGAGCTGGTGTTGACTCATCAGGAGCCGCTGGTCTCGGTAATCGACGCCTACAAGAACTTCAGCCAGCATCAGCCGGGCTGGATCAAGGTGATGCTCGATCCGGCGCTGCCGAGTCTGGAGTCTGACGGCGCGGAGCAGCCCGCGTCGGCGTAAGATCGATCGCAATGGAGCGGGGAGCGCATCGCGCGCTCCCCAAGACAGACACTACGGCGATCAGCTGACCTTGGCCGTCATGTCAGGCTTGCCGGTGGCCGGATCGACCGGCACCGAGACGTGCGAATGGATAACCTTCCACTGGCCGGCTTCCTTGCGATAGACGTCGGTCACGCGGAAGTTGCCCGCTTGCGGCTTGCCGTCCTTGTCCTTCCAGGTGAAGTGCTGAACGCTATAGGCGACGCCCATTTTGCCGTCAGTCACGATACCGATGTCCAGAAAGTGGGCTTTGATATCGGTGGCGTTATTGAAGAAATTATTGAGATCGGCGTGGACCGCGTCGGCGCCCTTGTATTCAGCCGGCGGGACGAAATCGAAAAAGACGATATCCTTCCCGTCATAATATTTCATGACCTGGTCGGCGTTGGTGGCGTCCATGATCTTCTGTTCGACACTCTTGATCGCCGCTTCGTCCTTGGCATTACCGGCGGCGTAGGCGTTAACGCCCATACCGAGCGCGATTAGGGTGGCGGCGAGCGCCGTGCCGACCGTCAATCCGAACTTCTTCATCGTATTCTCCTGCAAGGTTGAGGTTGTCCCGAGGCCGACATGAAACGCGCGACCCACTTTGGCAAACGGGCGGGAGTGTAGCACAGGGGGCCGCGAAGACGTACGGGGGACAGGTCAGAAGGAAATCGTGCTTTCGGCGTAGCCTAAAGTAAGCGCGCGGCCCGCGGGGAAGTTCGCGCCGACGACGGAGCCGCCGAAGACCTGACCGGCATAGAAGTACAATCCGAGATGCGGGCAGACTTTCCAGCTCGCGCTGGCGTCAATCAGAGTACCGAGATGACTCGCGCCGAAGCTGGGACGCGCGGTGTAGCCGAACAGATGATTATCGAATGCGCCGCCGCCCACGTACCAGCGGTCACGGCTGGAGGATAGCCACAGCGCGTCGAGATCGCTGCGCAATTCCAGATTGCGCAATGGATTTACGATCAGTTGGCCGCCCAGATCATGTAGTGTTCATCATGTTGTAGATCGGAGTCAGCGCATAGATTCGCGGGGTCGGCAGGATTTGAAAGAAGGTCCCGTGAGTCGAATCGTGCGCGTCGCTGTCGCCTGAGCCGAAAGTATAGAGGGCGCGCAGCCACGGCTCCCAAGGGATTTGATCGAAGCGGTAGCCGGCTTGCGCGGTGTAGGCGTAGGAACTTTGGTTGAGCTTGCCCCACGAGCCGATCTGGTAAACGCCCCAAATCAGCAGATCGATGCTGCCGAGACCGGCTTTGATTTTGTGCACGACGTCGGCGCCGAGCGTCACATTGCTCTGAAAATTATACTGATAGTTATTATTGCGGTCGGCGACTTGGCCGGGATTGAAGTAGCTCCAGACGTACTCGCGAGTGCGCATACTGGCGGTGAGCGTGACCGGTGCGCCCGCCAGGTCGAAGAGCGCGCCCTCCGCCGCGGCGAGGGTGGCGGAGAGCGTCAGCAGAATCAGAGTGAAGAGCAGTAGCCGCCAAGCTGTAACGATCCGAGCGAGGCTCGAACCCATATCTGTGTTCCCCCGTTTGGAAAAAAATCCAGCACCGGCGGGAACGAGTCAAGGTGACCTTGGAGGTGGTGCATCAAGATCAGGAAAAGCGCGTCATATTTTCCCTGATCTTTGACGCGCAGCAAGAATTACTTCGGCAAATCAGATGCGTGAGCGGCAGTCGGAATGATAGACGCTGCGGGGGCTGCTGTGGCCATTGCAGGCGACATCAGAGCCGGACTCACTGGAACGGAAGCAATCGGACCGGATATTGATTCAAGATGTGCACTGACCATCTTATTGCTATGCTCAAACATAGCGCCGTCTATACCGTCAACTCCCAATCCAATCAGCCCAGTGAAGAATATATCCGAAACAACGTAGCCCCATTCGACATGCGAAGCATCAGAAACGTCGTAGGGCTCATAACCAGGTCGAAAAATGGACTTGAACATCTGAGTCATGATTCTCTTTTATAGAAAACGGGGTTACTCCTGAACGCCCATCATTCACAGTAACGTTAGCTCCCGGAGGATCGCTAGCTATGTCGATTTCCTCGTTAGTGCCCTGAAACAGGGTAGCGCAGGACGTAGTGGAGAGAAATATGCTTACGAGCAACCAGAGCGGCAGATGAGTTTTTATCATTCTGCGCTTGTTAGCACACTTGACAACTATTCAGCAACGATATTCTACTAATAAGAGCTATTCTTATCTAATTGCCGTAAATAAGGTATATGATAGGAAATTTTTAAGTACTTCATAGTATCAAGCATCTTTAATTTGCTAATCTTCGCACAAATTTTTCAAAGCTTTGCTGAATTCGGGATCCCGCGCTGCGGCAGCCTACGCTCAGAATGACAAACTTTGGGGCCATTAATGTCGGCCGGGAGCAAAGTAAACCGGAAGCGGCACGATTCCATGCACCACGTTCATTTGTCATCCTGAGCGAAGTGAGCGACGCGAACGAAGTCGAAGGACCTGCGCGAAGCGCTCCGATGGTGCGTGTGAGAAAACGGATCGCTTCGCGCAGGTCCCTCCGCTGCGCGGCGCAAAGCCGCCGCTTCGGTCGGGATGACAGAAGGGAATCAGCAAGCTCTTATGACAAAGGCAAGCGCCTCGCCTTCGACTTTGCTGCTTCACTATTCAGAGCGCATCGATTACGGCGCGGGTCAGCTCCAGGGTTTTACCGCTGCCACCCTGATCGGGCGTCAGCACTTTACCCTCGCCATAGACTTTGCGAATCGCGTTTTCGAAGCGCTTGGATTCCTCGCAGAAGCCGAGGTAATCGAGCATCATCGCCGCCGAGAGCATCGTCGCGGTCGGATTGATAATGCCCATCCCCTTGATGTCCGGCGCGGTGCCGTGAACCGATTCGAAGTAGGCATAACTGTCGCCGTAGCATCCGCTGGGCGCCAGACCGAGGCCGCCGATAGTGCCGGCGGCAGCGTCGGAGAGGATGTCGCCGTAGAGGTTCGGCATCAGCTACGACGTCGAGTTCGTGCGGGCTTTGCACGATGCGGCGGGCGAAATCGTCGACGATGAACTGCTCGTACTTGACGTCGGGATAGCTGGCGGCGACCTCCTCGACGATCTGGCGGAAGAAGCCGTCGCTCTCGCGCAGCATGTTGTACTTCGAGGTGCAGGTGAGCTTGCCCGGTGGCCCTCGGCCTTGCGGCGGAGCGCGAGCTTGCAGGCGAAGTGGGCGACGCGGCGCGTGTTGCGCTCGGTGATCACCTTGATGGCGTAGATGCCGCGTTCGGAAGTATCGAGCTCGCGACGCAGTATCCGGCTGTTGAGATGGAGCGGAGCGAGCGCCGCGAGCGGTCCTTCGAGGCCGAGGTAGAGGTCCTCGAGATTCTCGCGCACGATGACGTAGTCGATACCGTCGGGACGGGCGAGCGGACTGCGGAAGCCCTTCATATAGCGGCAGGGGCGGACGTTGGCGTAGGTCTCCTTGCCCCAGCGCAGATAAGACGATCGCGTTGGTCTTGCCGCTAGGTCGAGCCGAAGAGCGTGGAATCGGAGTCATCGATGGCGGCGCGGGCGGCCTTGTCGGTCTCGCCGCGTACCCACTCCTCGCCGGGCGGAAACTCGACGAACTCGATATCGACCTTGAGGGCGCGCATCACTTCCATCGCGGCGGCGACGGTATCCGGCGCGGTGTCGTCACCGGGGAGCACTACGACTTTTTTGTTGGGCATTTGACTTATCCCTTACGCAGCTCGCGGACTCGCCGCTCGGGTCGCAGCGACCCCGACGGACCCTCTCCCATCGCGTGGGAGAGGGATCAGAGGAGAGGCCATGACTAGACTTTAGGACGTCAGGATTTTAGGCTAGCCGCCATAGTTGACGCCGCACTCTTTGAGCGTGAGCGGATCGCTCTCGCGGGTCAGGTGCGCGTCGGTGACGACGCCGATCACAATCGAGTGATCGCCCTTTTCAATAAATTCGACCACATCACATTCGACTGCGGCGGGCGCGTCAGTGATGATCGGACATCCGTTCGCGCCATCTTTATAGGCGTAGTTGCCGAACTTGCCGTCCTTCGGGATCGACATGCTTGAAAAAGGCGAAGGCGAGGTCCTTCTGGCCGGTCCCGAGCATCGAGAGGGTGAACTTCTTCGATTGCTTGACCAGTTCGTGCGCGGTCGAATCGGTCTTCACGCCAATCACGACGAGCGGCGGGGCGAAGCTGGCCTGCGTGGTCCAGTTGATCGTCGCGATAGTTGATTTATCGCCGTGTTTCGCGCCGAGGAGCTGGAGTCCATAGGGGATCATCCGTAAGCCTTTTTTCTTAGCATTCTCGTCCATGTGAGCGCCTCCGTTTTGGCTGGTTTGATTTAGAATCGACACGGGTATGGGCCGGATTGATCAGAACCGTCGATTGTCGAGGTGCTTGGGCCGGATACCTGCGTCGATGCTATAATTCCGGTCCAGAGTGCAACAATGGCGTTAAGCAAGTCAAAGACGCCCGCGAAAATCCGCGGGATCAACGAGGTTGGGCGGTACGCGATCGGAGTGCAGTGGATCGACGGCCATGACAGCATCTTCCCGCTCGAAAATCTGCGGCGTTACTGTCCATGCAATGTATGCGGCGGCAGAATCGACGGCGAGATTCCGGCGGCGAGTCAGCGGCTCGTGCAGTTTGCGCGGCTGGGCGAGGCCGCGGTCTTCGCCGAGTGGGCTGATGGCCATGAAACTTTCTACACGACGACTCAGCTGAGGGATCTCTGCCGATGCGCGCGATGCGTCGGCGAGCCGGAACGCCCGATCACGGGCGGCTAAGGTCCCGGTATGAGAATCTGCGGCGAAGGGGTGCCGATCGGCTGCTGAACCGGCGGGACGTAGTTGTGCGAGGCCGATTGGGAACATCCGTAACTCAGGGTCCATCCAAGACTGAGGATAGCGGTGGCGAGGAGCAGCTTCAGATTTTTCATCACGGGTTCCTCTTTGCGGTCTGAGCGTGAAGTTAGCTTATAACTTTATCGGCACGCAGACGCGCAATTTCGGCGCTTGAATAATCGGCGGCGCGCAGGACTTCGTCGGTGTGTTCGCCGAGACGGGGCGGCATCCGGCGGATTGATGCGCGTGCGCCATCAATAGAGACCGGTATATCGACGAATTTCATCTCAGGGATGTGAAAATCCGGGGCAACCGGCGGCAGCATCCTAAGAGCGTTGACCTGCTCGTCGGCATAGACCTTATCGAGCGTATTGATGATGCTGGCGGGGACGCCGGCGTCGCGCAGGAGCTTCATCAACTCGTCCGAGGTGAAACGCCGAGTGTAGCGCTCAAGCATTTCGTGGAGTTCGGCGCGGCGTGGAACGCGATCATTATTGGTCAGGAAACGCGGATCTTTGGGCAGATCGGCGCAACCCAAGACGTCACAGAGTCTGGCGAATAACCGATTGTTGCCGGCCGCAATCAGCACCCAACTGTCGGAGGTCTGAAAGGCTTCGTAGGGAGCGGCAGCGGGCGAGGTCGAACCGGCGGGACCGGGAACTTCGCCCGTGGCTTGCAAGGCGGTCATCATCAGCGTCGTCCAAGTGACGCCGGTTTCGAGGAGGCTGGTCGCAACCTTCGCCCCTTTACCGGTTTTGGCGCGTTCGATTAATGCCGCCAGAATGCCGGTAAAGAGCCATAGTCCCGAGCCCATATCGATAATCGGAACCACGACGCGGGCGGGTGGCGCGCCCGGATGGCCGTTCATGCTGATAATTCCCGAGTAGGCCTGGCCTAGCGGATCGTAGCCGGGGAGAGTGCGCATCGGGCCGGCCTCGCCGAAGCCGCTGATCGAGCCATAGATGAGCCGTCGATTTTCGCGGGCGAGGTCGTCATAGCCGAAGCCGCGCGTCTCGGCGCTGCCGGGCTTCATCGAATGGACGAAAATATCGGCAGTGCGCGTGAGTCGATGTACGATTTCGCGACCGCGCGGCTGATCGAGATCGATGCAGATGCTTCGTTTGTTGCGGCTGTAGGAGAGGAAGGCCGCCGACTCGCCGCGCCATTGCGGGGCGAAGTGGCGCACATCGTCGCCTGTGCCGGGGCGCTCGATCTTGATCACGTCCGCGCCGAAATCACCGAGCAGTTCGGCGCAGTAGGGCCCGGCGACGTTTTGAGTGAGATCGATTACGACGAGTCCGTCGAGCGTCAGTGGCATAGCGCTACCTTGTTCAATGTCGTACTTACTTCAGGTTTCAGCGAAGCGGCCTGAAATGCAACTATTGCGATCACGATGAGTTATTGCGCGATTGCCCCAGAGCATCCGGTGCATGGGCCGTATCATGAGTTCGAATACGGTTTTCCGATCAGCGACGACACGGCGTTGTTCGAGCGATTGGTGCTGGAGATCAATCAGGCGGGATTATCGTGGCTGACGATTCTCACCAAGCGCGAGAATTTCCGCAACGCGTATCACGGATTCGCGATCGAGCGCGTGGCAAAATATGGCGAGCGGGATCGTAAACGCCTGCTCTGCGACGCGGGGATCATCCGGAATCGGCTCAAGATCGAAGCGGCGATCACAAATGCGCAGCGGCTATCGGAGATTCGCAAAAATCACGGATCATTTGCGGCGTGGCTCGCACAGCATCATCCGCGGGCGAAGCCGGAATGGGTGAAGCTGTTCAAGCAGACGTTTGCCTTTACCGGCGGCGAGATCGCGGGCGAATTTTTATTGAGCACCGGATATCTACCCGGTGCTCATGTTGAGAATTGCCCGGTTTACGCGACGATCGCGCGGCTCAACCCGCCGTGGATGCGCGCGTCGCGCGATTAGCTACATCGCCGAGTAGCCTCCATCGACGGCGAGTTCTGCGCCGGTGACGTATGAAGCGTCGTCGCTGGCGAGGAAGAGCACACAGGCGGCGACTTCCTCGGGCTTGGCGCCGCGTCTCATCGGAGTCAGATCGATCACCGGCTGCAACTCTTCCTTGCTCGGCAGCGCCTCCTCGACCATCGGGGTGTAGATCAGCCCCGGATGGATCGAATTGACGCGGATTTTTTCGGGTCCGTATTGGACGGCAGCCGCTTTGGTCAACAGTCGGACAGCGCCCTTACTGCCATGATAGGCGGTCGAGCCTGCAGAGCCGACCAGACCGAAAATCGATGAAATATTGATGATCGAGCCGCCGCCGCGTTTGCGCATCGCGGGGATGGCGGTTTTCATCCCGAGCCAGACGCCTTTCTGGTTGACATTGATAATCGCGTCCCATTCCTCTTCGGAGGTCTGCTCAAGGCCTTTCATATTGGCGATACCGGCGTTGTTGACGAGGATGTCGAGGCCGCCGAATTCCTTCTCACAGAGCTCGACCGCAGCGCGCCAGTCGGCGGCGCGAGTCACGTCGAGATGGACCGCGCGGGCGACGCTGGAACCGACTTTGGAGTTGATGCCGTCGGCGGTCTGCTTGGTGAGTTCGTCGCGCACGTCGCCGATCACGACTTTCGCGCCCTCATCGGCGAAGCGCCGGGCCTCGGCTGCGCCCTGTCCGCGCGCCCCGCCGGAGATTAGTGCGACTTTCCCTTTGAGTCGATCCATGTTTTTTCTCCGTCTTCCTGATTTTTAGATCCAATCTGCCTCGCTTATTCTCAACGCAGTTAGCGATCGGACCAACCCCGGGCCTCTTAATCTTTAACGCAGCTCGCAGACTCCCTTCGAGGGACTCAGGGCAGGCTGCCCGCTCGTTCGGCATCGCTCCACTAGCTTGCGGTGAGGCCGCCGTCCACGATGAATTCCGCGCCAGTGCAGTAGGATGAATCATCGCTGGCGAGGAACAGCACGAGCTTCGCGACATCCTCAGCGGTGCCTTCGCGCCGCAACGGGACGACTGTCTTGAGTCCAACGCGCATCTCGGACGGTACAATATCGATCATCTCGGTATTGATGATCCCCGGATGGACCGAGTTGACCCGGATCTGCTCGGGGCCGTACTGGACTGCGGCGGCCTTGGTGAGAAGTCGCACCGCGCCCTTGCTGCCATGATAGGCGGTCGAACCGGTCGAGCCGGTCAGACCGGCGACTGACGAGATGTTGATGATCGAGCCGCCGCCTCGCTTACGCATCGCAGCGACGCATTCCTTCATCCCGAGCCAGACGCCCTTCTGGTTGATATTGACGATCGAGTCCCAAAGCTCTTCGCTAGTGTCTTCAAGGCCCGACATATTGAAGATACCCGCGTTGTTGACGAGGATATCGAGGCCGCCGAATTCGCGTTGACAAGTGGCCACGGCGGCGCGCCAGTCAGCGGCGCGAGTGACGTCGAGATGGACAGCGACGGCAGCTTTGCGCCCCGCCGCGGAATCGATTTCGTTGGCGGTCGTATGGCAGAGGTCGTCGCGCACGTCGCCGATCACGACGTGTGCACCTTCGCGCACGAAGAGCCGGGCTTCCGCAGCGCCTTGCCCCCGCGCGCCGCCTGAGATCAGTGCAACTTTGCCTTTGAGTCGATCCATTGCCGATTCTCCTCGTAGATTCACCGGATCCGGTTGTCATTCTGAACGCAACCGTCCAAAGCGCAAGCTTTACCCAATGGCTGGCGAATGAGGTACAGGTGGCGCCTGAGCCCTGGCTTGACGGCGACTAGCCGAGCACGCTGAGCGAAGAATTTCACCCTTGTCGATAACCACGGCTCAACCCACACTGCTGGTCCGCCGCGATCAGGCGGCTAATCGCAATGGCTCATCACTCCCATCTCACTCAACTCGCGCCCGCCGCCGCGCCGCCACTTTCTTGGTTCTAACGATGGGTGTGCGCTCCACTATCCTGACCAAACTGCCGCTCGGCGTCCGCAAAGAACTCGAACAGCGCCTCGTCGATTATGGCTTCAGCCGTTATTTGGAACTGACGCATTGGCTCAATGGGCTCGGCTACCGCGTCTCGAAAGGCGCGCTTAATCGTTACGGGATCCAGTTCGAGCGCCGCTATCTCGTCCAGCAAGCCGCCAGAGAGCAGGCTCACGAGCTCGCCGAGGCCGCTTCCGGCGATGACGCGATGGCGACCGAGGCGCTGGTCCGGCTGGTTCAGGAGCGGCTCTTTAGTATTCTGCTCGAAACTGAAAAACCGGCCGCCGCAATCGATTTGGCCCGTTTGACCAGCATCATCAACAATCTGAGCCGCACTACGATCAACCATCGCCGATGGCGCGCCGAAAGTCAGGCGCGGCTCGTCAAACTTCAGCGTGCCGCAGCCGGTAAAATCTCGGCGATCGAACGCACCGGTGGCGTTTCCGCGGCCGCCGCCCAGTGTCTGCGCGACCTCTTGATGAGTATCGATCCCTTCTCCGCGCCAGCTCCATCACCGGATGCCCCTCCCTAGCAGGCTGTTGAGAGAGGTAGGGCTTTGCGGAAGTCCCTCGATTTCATGAATACTCAAGTTGTTTATGGGAACCTGATGACTTTGTATCCCAGACTTTCCATGAGTATGAAGGCTCCACCCCGGTCTCCTGCACAAGCCAAATTTGTCACCTGAGCGCAGTGAGTCACGTGAACATTAGCGAACCGCGTCCCCACGCGCGCCGCCGGAGACGATCCATCGGGTAGTGTCCTAATTAGGGGAATTATAACGGACTTGACACCAATACCGCCGAATCCTATTCTGGCTGAGACAGGCCAGTGTTTTCGCTATCCTTACATTCCTCGTCAGCGCAGTTGTGATGCGCACATTCCGTCATGACAAAGTAGGGGTAATCGGTATGCGGAGTGAAAGGATCGTCACCGAAATCGGTGAGTTCATCGCAGAATTCGGTAATATGGGGGATCGTGTCTTTGAATACATCCCTATATCTAACCCAACCCCAGATATAGAAATGTTCTTTTTTCATCAACATCAGCGAAATGTCATTGGGCGTAAGGGTGATAGTACTGCCGCTAGCGGTGGCTTTAGGTCCGAGGACAAAGGGCGTATTCTCGTGGGGTTTGGGCATTCCCAGATCGGCAAATCGGAAATTATCAGGCAATGGGGACAGACTTCTGACCCAACTGATATGACTCTTGGCATCTCGCGTCGGTGTTGTGCCACTGTTTTGCCACACTACTGTGAAATTCCAACCGATTACCTTGCCAGTATCACCCCCAACCTTCTTGCCCATTGTAATTTCACTCTTGAATACGAATGCCCGCTGAACGCTCGTCAGAGCTTCCCGCGTAGTTTTGGCGGTGTCGTTCATCGCATCGACTTGCTGATGCGCGTAACAGGCATAGATAGCAGCAGCGGTGAAAGCTCCAAGCGTTCCGATCGTCAAAAGAATGTTCAGAACCAGCTTCGTCTTGCCAAACTGTTCTTTGGTATGGCCGCCCTGCTTGTCGGTGTGATCGGCATTGTTGTGGCTTGGGTACGTGTCGAACGGGCGAGTCTCGCGATCAGTCTGAGCGTGCTGTTTGCTAGTAGTGCTCTTTATTCCTTTGGGCTGATTGAGACTTTCGTTTCCCTCGGGATTTGGTGATGCACGTTTCTCCCGCTTTTGCTTCGACACAATGCTCTTCCTTATCTTTGTTGTTTCTGGGTCTTGGTAATAGTGCTCCTTGTTTTCTTATGTTCGGCGCGATTTAGCGGAGGCGTTTTCATCAATCGCTTTAGAGCATCCTCGAAACTCAATGGATGGAGTGAAATCGGTACATCTTCCTTTTTTCGTGGTCTCGCCATGAATAACCAAACTCCAATTGCTTTGGACTGGACTGACGATGCAGAAGCGCCCGCCAGTTCGGTCGCCTCAGCATCCTGCCAGTGCCGCCTTAAAAATATCGGGTTCTTGCGGTTATTGTGCCGCCACGAAAACTCGTTCAAGTACAGCGGCAGATATTTCGCGGACACATTGTGGTAAGTGCCGATAATTCCGCGCTTCAAAAGCGCCCAGAAGCTATCCAGATTCGCCGTGTGCACCTCCCCGCGAACGTACTCGCCGCGCGCATGATCAACCGTTTCGTGCGGGAATTCGCGATTGAGATGCTTGTAGCCTACATATTGATCCGTGGCGACCAATTCAACTTTGTCGCTGACTGTCTGACGAACGAAGTTTTTAAGAGTAGCGGCAGTGGTGTTCTCGATTATCTTACAGACCACATTACCCTTACGGCTGATCGCGCCGATAACGCCTATCTTGCCCGAACCAATGCCGCCAGTCCCGCGATGCTGACGTTTGCTGGCGTGCTTGTTCTTTTCCTTTCCGCCAATGAGCGTCTCATCCACCTCGACTTGCCCCATCAGCTTTGGGAAGCCGTCATCCCGAAGCATCGCGCGCACGCGATGGCAGATGTAAAAAGCGGTCTTGTAAGCGGTGGGCCGTCCGTTCTCTTTGAGCATCCGCTGAATCTGCAAGGCGCTCATCCCCTTCTTAGACTGACAGATGAGATAAATTACCTCGAACCAGATCGGCAACGGATAATTAGTGTTCTCGAATACCGTGCCGACCAGCGGCGAGAAGCGATAGCCATTCTTTTTATTGCAGGTCCAAACTTCGCCGGTCTCCTGATTCACGGTTTCAGCGCCGCTCTTGCAGACCCAATTCCAGTCGCGATGCTTTACCTTGAATACTTTCTCATTGTTGCATCGCGGACATTTCACGCCATCCGGCCAACGCAAGCTAACCAGCAATTCGAGACACGCATCTTGGGTTTTGTACTCTTCGTGAATCTGTCGAAGGCTGATCATAATAGACGGACTTTACACCAGTCCCGTCGTGGTGTCAAGTAAGTCCAAATGGAAAGTAGTGGGTCATTTTGGAAGTGAGGAGAGTAGGGCTGTGATTCGCGCGCGTCCGCCTTTTCTGGCGCGCCACTAGGCGGAACGCACGCTAGCGGCGGCGGTTCCCGCCGGAGCCGAGCGAGAGCCTGCCCTTGAGGAGGCAAAGAAGGGAGTCCGCGAGCTCCCTCTTTTCCTGTCATCCTGAGCGGAGCGAGTCTGCGAGCGCAGTCGAAGGACCTCCGCGAAGCGATGCTTTCCGTTCCACGGTCTGTCAGTCTGCGAGCTGCGTTCACCGGGCGGAATCCCTGAACCTGAATTCACCATCCCTGCAACGCGAAAGGGTCCTCATAGCCCGGCAGGAAATTCAAACTGACCCATTACCAAATGGAAAGTAAAATGTTATCTCCGGAACACATGGATCGCTGGACGCGGAATGAACGCCTCTATCATCATCTCCGCGATTTAGGCTTGTTTGTTGTGCCAATCTATTCAGACGGCGAGTGTCCGGGCATCGAGTACATGCAAGTGGCAACCGCGATGCCCGAAGCTCCGTCACTTCCGATTCAAAGACCCAAGAAGGTCAAGAATCGACGGCGGCTTGTCGCTCTTTCTCCGGTTAATGCGCCAGTGAAGGGGCTGAAGATTCCATAGTTCATCAGGCCCGAGAGGATCGATATGATCGACTTCCCATCCATAGCAGGATGTTGAACAATTCCTCTTCGACGAGATCGACTACTGGTTTAGGATCTTTACAGTTCAGTGAGATCGATGGGGGGAGGAGGCAGAGGAAGATGCGGGGATATGATCGGCCACAGACGACGATGCTGACCTTGGTGAATCCCGAGCAGCGAGTACCGGCCAAGCATCCGATCAGGCTGATCAAGGAGTTGGCGGAGATAGCGCTCAAAGAACTCTCACCATTATTCGAACAGATGTACAGCGAAGTAGGCCGGCCCTCGATCCCGCCGGAGCGCTACTGAAGGCTTCGCTCTTGATGGCGCTGTACAGCGTGCGTAGTGAGCGACTGTTTTGTGAGCAGTTGGATTACAATCTTTTGTTCCGCTGGTTCCTCGACCTGAACTGGGACGAGCCGAGCTTCGACCATTCGACCTTTAGCCGCAATCGCGGACGGTTACTGGAGCATGACGTGGCGGGTGAGTTTTTCCGCACGGTGGTGGCCGCGGCGCGCGAGCTCAGGCTGACGAGCGATGAGCACTTTACGGTGGACGGCACGCTGATCGAGGCGTCGGCCGCGCTCAAGAGCTTGCGCCAAAGAGGGCGAAGAGCGCAGTGCTCGCGCGCCGCTAGAATGCGGCAATTGATCGTCGACTTTCGCGGCGAGCGGCGCCAAAATGCGACCCACCAGTCGACCACCGATCCCGAAGCGCGGTTGGCAAAGAAGAGTGCCGGCAAAGAGGCCCGGCTCTGTTACGCCGAGAGCGTGCTGATGGAGAATCGCAATGGTCTCCTGATCGATCTGCGCCTGGGTCAGGCCAGCGGGCGGGCCGAGAAAAGCGAGCAAGCGCTGGAAATGCTGCAAGCGCTTCCCGGCGCTGGCCGGATCACGGTGGCTGGCGACAAGGGCTACGACAAGGCGGCGTTCGTGGCGAGTTGCCGCGCAATCAAGGTCACTCCCCACATAGCGCAGAATGAGCGACGGCCGGGCGGCTCGGCGCTCGACCGTCGTACTACCAATTGGCCGGGTTACACCGTCAGCCAACGAATGCGCAAGCGAGTCGAGGAGATCTTCGGCTGGATCAAGACGGTCGGCAACTTCCGGCGCACCCGCTACCGGGGCGTGGCACGGACCCGTTTCGCCGCTTACCTGGTGGGCACCGCCTACAATCTGCTGAGGATCGCAAAGCTTTGTCCCAGTGGATGAATCGACTTGCCAGGAGCCGCATCTGCCATGGCCAACCCGGTAACTACCTCATTTGTAACTCAATACTTACCTGGTCACGCTCTCAGACTAAGCCAAACTCGTGACTCAAACCCTTTAATCAACATCCTGCTAGGTGGTTGTCTGTCCATATTCGGAGTAACGCATCCGACCGCTGTGCACGTCCATTCGCCATTCGGTCGGATCATATCTGACAATGATCTGACCTTTTTCCCAGACCGAAAGCCTACGTACAAGATCGCTGAACATACCCATACAAAACTCTTTCTATGCGTCCATTGCCGCATCGGTAGAGAGCTTGCGGGCAGTCAGGTTAGTCGTTAGGATTAAAAGGCAGAAAGATAGCGACTCGCCTGCTTGTGCCCAAGCCCGAGTTACTAGACCGCGACAGGCCCATGAGCAACGATCTCATGGGCTTTTCCTTTTTTAAGCTACATGAGGAGCTGTATCTAAAGAATAGAGACTCGCACAGATTGTGTGGCAGTGCGCTTGTCGTTTGGTGTCAAGTCCGTTATAATTCCCCTTTCAAGGAGCGATCGCCATAGCTGACGTGACGTTCCATCGCGAGGTCCGGGGCGTCGATCTGCAAGACCATTCCGTGATTGATGATCGTTTCGTACTCGACGCGCAGGGCATCCGCGAGCGCGAATAGATAATCCTCCTGCGTGGAGTAGTAATCATTGAGCATCGCGGCGGCGATGATTCCGGGTGAGGGCGCAGTCATGAAGGACTCGACGAAACCCGGTGAATATTTACTGGCTGATTGCAGATAATCAGTACATTCGCGTTCGACAGCATCGCGACTCAGGTATTTTACGGCGTCGATCGCTTTGGGGGCGTGAAGCAGATCGACTTTCATCCCGGCGCTGAGCGCGGCGAGCTGCTTGAGGAAAGTCGGATAGGCCGACATATCCTTGAAGCGGGGACGTTCGCTGCGGCCACCGAAACCGCTCATCCGATGCTGCACGTAAGTGAAGAAGCTCTCGCGCGGCTGTTCGCCATTGTTGCCGACGTCGATACCGGATTCGAGCTGTTTGCGGATGACGTCGCGGGTTGCGGCTTCGATCGCGGTATCGAGAGCGGCGCGGTTAACGGGTTCACGGCGGCTGAGCTGGCCGAAGAGTTCGCCGAGATGGACGGGCCGGGGGAGGCTGCCCGCGTGGGTCGTCAGAATGCGGCGTGCGGAATGTTGCATCGGTGAAGCCCTTGTGCGAAGCAACTTTAGCCGATCGACGACAATTGTCACGCTACGGAAATATTTTTTGAGGGGGTACTTGAACTCGAAATCGCGATTCGGCATTATCATTATCCGTTTCGCTCCTGACATCGCGCTTCGCGATTGAAATCTTGGGAATTTGGCTTCGGAGCCCGGCGATTGAACAGCCGGCATCGAAGCTCGGATCGCGAATTGAGCGGGATTGGTGCGAAGGCTGCGGCGAAGTTCCCCGAATTTCCGTGAGGCAGTTGACAGGGAAAGTTCGCAGCTATAAATTGATTCTTCGCCCCTAAAAAGGC
>CAWHOQ010000006.1:0-110000 GCA_963831065.1 uncultured Pseudomonadota bacterium | reverse complement strand
ATCGGACAAAAGGTACGCCGGGGATAACAGGCTTATCTCCCCCAATAGTTCACATAGACGGGGAGGTTTGGCACCTCGATGTCGGCTCGTCACATCCTGGGGGTGGAGTAGCTCCCAAGGGTTCGGCTGTTCGCCGATTAAAGTGGCACGCGAGCTGGGTTCAGAACGTCGTGAGACAGTTCGGTCCCTATCCGCCGTGGGCGAAGGATACTTGAGGGGCGCTGTCCTTAGTACGAGAGGACCGGGACGGACGCACCGCTGGTGTACCGGTTGTGGCGCCAGCCGCATTGCCGGGTAGCCATGTGCGGACGGGATAACCGCTGAAAGCATATAAGCGGGAAGCCCACCCCAAGATTAGGTATCCCGGCCGTAAGGCCCTAAAGGCCCCTTCTAGACAAGGAGGTTGATAGGCCGGAGGTGGAAGCGCTGAAAGGCGTGGAGCTGACCGGTACTAATTGGCCGTGAGGCTTGACCACCAATATTTCCGAATATTGGCTATGCGGTTCCGCTGATAATTAATCGCTACGGCGGAGCATGCAGGCAAAGCGTGATCATCATAAGGTCCGACATAACCCACTTGAAGAACCCTAACTTTCAGCTGTTAATATATGTAAATCCTCATTTTAATGTTTCGTCTTGGTCATAAAGAGGACAACGAGTTCCCGGTCGTGAAAAGCGCTCGCCGAGACGCTTTTAGCACTGGAGAAGGCATGGGGGGACGGCAGAGTCCGTGACGTGGGACCAAGATTTAGAGGAAGCGCGTTGCGTCAGAATTGACCGAAGGGTTACTGAGTTTCCGGTCGTCATAGCGGAGGTGAAACACCCGTTCCCATCCCGAACACGGCAGTTAAGCCCTCCAGCGCCGATGGTACTGTGACCGTAGGCGTCACGGGAGAGTAGGACGCGGCCGGGGAATCAAAGAGCAGGGGCGGAGTCTTTCGACTCCGCCCCTGCTTGTTTTAGGACTGCTATAGTTCGCGATCACGTTTAATCTCTGGTTCGTGGACTACCACTCGATTGTTAGAGTTGAACTGAGGGAAAGAGGCGGAAACCTGTGCATCCGCGGCCTGCGGATCACGGTCTATAACGTACTCGATTATCGCGCATAAGGGATGAGCAACGGAGATCTTGCGCGACTTTCCCAATTTCATGCTCGCGTTTTGCACAGACATTTTGGTGTGCTTCCGATTCTACATCTTCAATCGAAAGTGGCGCCTTAATTTTAGTCGCCTTGAGAAATATCTCCCGCAAGTTGCGCGTGTGCCTCACCTTTCGAAGGTACGAGCCCACCATATCGATTCAGGATTGCAGTCCAGAAAAAGCCGGTCTGACCCAAATAAGGCTCTGCTCGGAAAGAAACAGTCATTCCTCCTGCTTTCCGACAGTCACCTGTAATCGTCAGGACCATATCGAAGGCGTTAGTTAAAAAATCGTCTTTAACCACAGTGCCCACGACAGTGTCATTACAGACCTGTAAACTGCTTGCATGCTTCTGAACGGTCCATTTTCCTGTTACCGTACCGTCGCCTGGAAACTTCATTTCTCCTAATAGCAATTGTCCTGAAGGGAATACGCTAGTGAATGCGTAGTCTCCAATGGTCGAGGTGTATGGAGTAGCAGTTTGGGCGTTGGCACGAGACCAACCGCATATTATAAAAACAATCGCCAGAACAACGCATTGTCCCATAAATTTGCTCATCACGTTTGACAGCATGATTAGATCGACTCCTTCGTTAATTTTGATTTAAGCAATTCTAAATGATTAAATAATGGTTATGCAAGCCTAAAAGCACTTAAATTACCTTAAATTATCAAAAACATAGAAAAAGCGTGCAATTACGTCGTTAAATAGCAGACAAGCCGGAGCATTCAGGATTGAGCGGAGGCAATCATTTGACGGTGACTTGAATTGAATGAGCGCGCAGTCACCGCGTGCGAAGAATGCTTTTAGCCGCGAAATGCCTGCCGCTCGACAGTAATTCCGCTCTCAGAATAAATGGTTCAAACTGGCCAGCGACGGTCGAGGCGTGCTGAGCGAGTTCGGCTGGCTCGATGTGCCGGTCGATGGCGCTGACATCCTCAACCTGGGAATTGTCGCGACCAGCGAAGAAGAGTTAGACGTGATTATCAATGTCAATAAGGACGTACGACTGGGATAAAGATCACTGAGCCGTCGCTGAAAAAACACAGCAGCAGTTCGATTGTTAATATCTCGTCGATTTACGGGATGAGCGAGTCGTCGGGAGAGTAGGACGCGGCAGGGGAATCAAAGAGCAGGGGCGGAGTCTTTCGACTCCGCCCCTGCTACGTTTTGGCATCTCGTTAAGGTGTCTTTCAGATATCAAATTTCAGACTAGCTCGATCTTCGCGCGACGGCCGGAACTCCCGGCGAGCCGCCGGTCATGCGTAAGCAGAGGCGCGTCAAGCGCCTCTGCTAGAGCGATGTAGGTTGCATCATGTAGGCGGTGAGATTGTGGCGCAACATCCAAACACGCCGCAAAAGGATGTGATGCGGGTAGCGCTGCATGGGCAGATAAGCGAAATCATTTAGGAGTTCGCGCCCGAGTGCTTCATCGAGAATGACCATTGCCGCATAGCGGCGGAGAACTTGCGCCACCTCGACATCGATTAAATGCGGCGCGTTGAGCATTTCCCCTGACTCGAAGATGCGGCTTTCGATCGCTGTGGCAGCCTCGGTGCGGAGCAGCACTTCGAGCAGAGCCGAAGCGTCGGCCACGATCATCGTGAATCGCGTTCGGCGCGAAGAACCTCTGTCGGGGAAGTGGGAAGTTCGACTGGAGGAAGGCGCGCAAGCCGCGCGCGCATTTCGTCGAGCGTAGGGCGCTCGGCCACCTCTCGGATTTCAGCGAGCAGATAATCGGACAGCGATATGCCCGCTAGCGCAGCACGCGATTTGAGCTTGCGGTGGAGGGCATCCGACACGTTGCAAATCTGAACCATTTTGGGCACGTGAAAAGGATAAAACATGTGCGGGCACATGGCCTATTTTTGGAACTCATCCTTGATGAGCCACCAATGGCATTGACTCTATATGCGTTTTGGATCATCGTAATTATCTGCTAATTGCTTCGTTATGCCTTGAATGACTCCTCATAAACCCTTGATTGGCAGTTATGGGTTGAATCCAGAGGACCTGACTGAGAGGACGTCAATGAATAAAGTTCAATTTAGTGACGAACGCCTGCAGCTTGCGGCGGACGAGGCTAAGAGGGCGCTCGATGAGCGGCTGCAGAAGCTCGACTCCATTGTGTTGACGACCCTGCGCTGTGTCAAGAATTCGGCGAGAGTCTTGCAGAGGAAATATGTGAGTATTTGGCTTGGAATAGGATGGAGGGCCAAGAGCGGTGGCGGATTATCTATTTGCGGACTCGGCGAGAAGGCTGGTGGAGCGAGGACATTCCAGGCGGTTGGATGTTCGAAGATGATGCAAAAACAATTGTACGAAGGCCGCTGATTGAAGCTCCAGCGGATATCCGACTCGAAGCCGGTGATGCCCTTCCTGAATTCCTGGCAGTAGTTGCTAACAATACATGAGCTTCACGTCTATCTTAAGTAATGAGGGGGACGGACGCGTGAGCGCGTCCCCTAGTATCCACCCGATTGGCGTGGAACCGAGCATGTATTTTTTAAGTCACTTTGCAATGCTTGCCAGAGCTCGTTAAGATCCTTCATAAATTCCGCCTTTTCGGAGGGGCGGTCGGGATGGTACTTACAGGCTAGGCGACGATACACTTTATTTGTAGAACATAGAATTATGCCCTCGCCTGCATTTGGCTGGAAAGGTTCAACAAGTAGGTGCTCCAAGCGATTTTTTCCACCCACCAGCGGTTGATGCACAAAGTTCCAGAATCGCCCGTCACCTGAATCTGAGATACGTCGCTGAAGTGTGTGAACACCTTCTATCTCCACAGTCTGCGGCTTCGCTTCATGTACGACCTGTAGTTTAACATACTTGTGCGCTATTCGGCGTTGTAAAAATCGTCACGCTGGCAGTACTTTCTTATATGTACATTTGCCGGAATTTGGAGGGGGCTCGATGGACCGACTGATAAACAAGGTGGCGCTGATCTCCGGGGCGGGGCGGGGGCAGGGGGCGGCTGAAGCGCGGATGTTTGCCGACGAGGGCGCTATGGTCGCGCTCGGCGACGTGCTCGATCGTGAAACCAAGGCGGTTGCCGACGAAATCAATCAGCGTATTGATCGTAAAGTTGCCATCCCGCTCCATCTCGATGTGACTCGCGCGGCCGACTGGCGGGCGGCGGTCGAGGCGTGCCAGCGCGAGTTCGGCGGGATCGATGTATTGGTCAACAATGCGGGCATCCTAAATACGAAGGGCATTATCGAGACCAGTGAAGAGGAATGGGACGCGATTATCAACGTTAACCAGAAGGGCGTCTGGCTCGGGATGAAGATCGCCGCGCCCGCGATGAAGCAGCGCGGCGGCGGCTCGATTATTAATATCTCGTCGATTTACGGAATGATCGGATCGGGCGGGTCGTCGGCATATCATGCGAGCAAGGGGGCAGTGCGAATCTTGACCAAGGCGGCGGCGGTGGAATTCGCGCCGGACAAGATTCGCGTCAACTCGGTGCATCCGGGAGTGATTAAGACGCCGATGGTCGATATTTTTGCCGATAAGGATCTCGACGCGATTGCGGCTTTAGCGCCGATGAAGCGGGCAGCGCGTCCGGAAGAGGTCGGGGCGGTGGTATTGTTTCTCGCGACCAACGAGGCGTCGTTCGTGACGGGAGCGGAGTACGCGGTCGATGGCGGTTACACCGCCGTTTAGGAGCCTGCATGATCGTAGTTGGATCTCAGTCTGACTAAACCTCGGCCCTCTTCCCTAAAAAGTGGAAGGGAAGAAAAGAACCTGCTCTGAGCGAAGCCGAAGAAACATGAGCGGAACGATGCTCTCTGATCGTGGCGCGAGATGAAGAATCGTTTCGCGGAGGTCTCTCCGCTCCGCTCGCGGACTCGCTCTGGTCGGGATGACATCAGGCCGGCGAATTTTCAACTCAGGACACTAGGAGCATTGCGATGAGATTTGGCGTGATGTTCGATTTTCGGAATCCGGCGCAGTGGCGTCAGCCTGACGCGCAGCTATACTCGGCGCAGTTGCGCGAAATCAGCCGGCTCGACGAGCTCGGCTACGACAATGTATGGCTGACTGAGCATCATTTTGTAGCGGACGGCTATAATCCATCGGTGCTGCCGGTGGCCGCAGCGATCGCAGCGCGGACCAATCGTATTCGAATCGGCACCTTCGTCCTGCTGCTGCCATTTCATAACCCGGTGAGAGTTGCCGAGGATGCGATCGCGGTCGATATCCTGTCGAACGGTCGGTTCGATCTGGGCGTGGGACAGGGCTATCGCGCTGAGGAGTTCACAGCGTTGAACATCCCACGGCTTGAGCGATCGAAGCGGCTGGCGGAAGGGATCGAACTGATTTCGCGGCTATTCAAAGAAGAAGTCAGCTTCGCGGGCAATTATTATCGGGCGACGGGGATGACACTATATCCGCGTCCAATACAAAAGAACGGACCTCCGATCTGGATTGGTTGTCGCACGCCCGCTGCGACGCGGCGCGCTGCACGGATGGGGTTCCACCTGCTGGCGACGTTGGGACCGGACCCCGCGCCACCGTATCGCGCTGCACTGCAGGAAGCTGGCCGCAATCCTGATGATTTCAATATCGCACAGTTGCGCGCGGTGTACGTCGCGGCCAGTGCGGATCAGGCTTGGAATGACGCCGCGCCGCATCTGCATTACATGATGAAAGAGTACGGTGAGTGGCTGAGCGAGGCGAACGACGCCGAAGGTGATAGGAATGTCTGGGATATTTCATCGCCATCACAGCTACGCGACTCGCCAGTTGCCGAGAGCTTGATGATCGGAACTCCTGATGAGGTTAGCACCAAACTCAAAAAATTCCGCGCCGCGTTCGCCTGTACTCATTTTGTGATGGCGACGCAGTTACCCGGTTTAGACCCGGCCAAGGCGACGAAATCGTTGGAACTGTTCGCGCAAGAGGTGACACCGAATTTCCGGGACGAGTAATACGCAATAACGTGTGGCGAGATCGGTTAAGGTAAAGTTCCCTCCCGAAGAATTATATTTTAGTGATTAGATAATACTACGCGCCAATACCATGCTCGGGCGTGCGATAGATCGTGGTGATATTATGCGCAGATGAGTCGTCGGGCTGACTGATTCCGACATACCCGACACGCGCTTTCTGCCATGCAGCGAAATCAAGTGCTCCCGGATTATTCGTCCGAATTGAGCGCGACTTGCGCAGATCGTCTGGATCGGCACTAAAGAAACCATTTGGAATCAAAGACCCAAATATAACTCCCCAGTTGGAATTGAAATCGTGGTTCGAAGTTGATTGCGGCTGGATCTGCTCGGGGTGCGGCGCTCCTTTGTCCTTAGCAGAGGAAACAGGGGGGATCTTACCTGAGATGGTGGGTGCGAAGGATTCGATAAAATCGGTACCAACATATCCGGCTGCGGCGATTCCCAGCAAAGTATTAATGTCCCCGTCAAGACTAAAAAGAGCCGTCAAGCCCATCGAGAGACCTGCGACAATGCCGGCGACGAAACCAATCAGCAGATTTACGATGAGGCGCGACGCAATAAACAGATCCGCTGAGCTTGCATTACTGTCGCTGGCATCGTCGTTCATCTTTTTCAGGCCGGCTACCGCGCGGACTCCTTAGCCAAGCGCCCCCAGCAAACCTCTCAGAAGTAACGCCGCGAGTGTTTGAGTTGGATTTCCCTTCATCGCCCTGTTCGCCCCTTGAATGTATGGCGAGCTGGACCTAAATAGTTGCAGCCGAAATCTCTGTCAATCTATATGTACTAAGAAGGCGCTGAGATGATCCGTAAAAATGTCTGTGAGGCTTTTACAGGCTTGATCAAGGATCCGGGTAGAGGGAACGAGATAGAACAGTGCCGCCGGTCAGGCGCTTAGGATAGGATTGGTCCAATGAAGGAACGTTAGGAATATTAACGAGCAGGTCGCCTATTGATTGAAATAGCAGCAGTACAGGACATTACGATTTTCAATGTTTTCGATAGGTCAGATGCGCTACGATTCGAGAAATGAAACTGGATTAGGACGGAGTGATAGAACCTATGAAGATCTTGAAAGCTCAGTCAGTCGCGTTCGCAGTTTTACTGATAGCGGCTCCCGTTTTGGCTCAGACGAATGATCAGCCTGTTGAAGAAGGCGCCGGAGTCATCGCCTGGATCATTGTGGGATTGATTGGCGGATTCCTCGCCAGTCGTATTGTAAATAAATCAGGCGAAGGCACGTTGCGCGACATCCTTCTCGGCATAATCGGAGGTATTGTCGGCGGAATTATCTTCCGCATGTTCGGCGGACACGGTGTCACTGGCTTCAATCTCTGGAGCATTCTGGTCGCGTTTATTGGGGCGGTAGTTGTGCTCGTCATCTATCATGCTGTGCGAGGCCAGCGGGTTCGCACCTGATTCGCGCGAGCTTCGAGTATGGACGATTCTGCACCGGCCTTGTACGCTGGGGCAGTTTCGCGACGAGAGCAATTGGCGTTGCGTATTATTGGTCGCCTCAATGAGGGCGCGAATGGACGCCGCGAGGCTCGAGAACAGACGGAGGAAATTCAATGCGAGAAGTCGTAATCGTCGAAGCGGGCCGGTCCCCAATCGGCAAAAAGAACGGAGCACTCTCGGGTGCACATCCGGTCGATCTGCTTTCCCAAGTGATGGTCGAAGTGTTACGTCGCGCCAATCTCGTTCCATCAACGGTTGGACAGGTGGTCGGCGGATGTATCAATAAAGTCGGCGCGCAAGCGATGAGCGTGACGCGAACCGCATGGCTCTCGGCGGGATTGCCAGTCGAGGTGGCCTGCTCGACGATCGATTCGCAGTGCGGATCAAGTCAGTTTGCCGTAAATCTCGCAGCAAACATGATCAAATCGGGAGCGGAGGACGTCGTGCTGGCCTGCGGCGTCGAAAATATGAGCCTGCTGCCGATCGGATCGGATGCGATAGCAGGCGCACAAGCGGGGATGGGCAAGCCAATCAGCCGCAAATATCGCGACCATTTCGAATTCGTCAGTCAATTCGAAGGAGCCGAGCGGATCGCGACCAAGTACGGAATTACGCCGCCAAGACGCGGACCGCTTTGGGCTCGAATCGCAGCTGCGTGCGGCGCGCGCAATCGATGCTGGGCGTTTTGATTCGCAACTCGTGCCGGTCGATGCGCCGGTGAAAGTCGCCAGCGGCGAAAAGAGTAATGAGACACGGCATGTAACCCGCGACGAAGTGCCGCGTCAGACCAGTCTCGAAGCGCTTGGCCGGGCTTAAACCGGTCGCGCGTCCTGACGGGATCCACACGGCAGGTCGGCATCACAAGTAGCAGATGGTGCGGCGGCGGTCCTATTGATGACGGCGGACAAGGCACGCGAGCTGGGCTGCCAGCCTCGGGCGCGGGTGATTGATACGTGCCTCGTCGGGTGTGATCCGGTGCTGATGCTGGAAGGACCAATTCCGGCGACGCGGAAGTTGCTCGCGAATAATGGTCTTAAAATCGATGATATTGACGTGTTCGAGATCAATGAGGCCTTCGCGTCAGTCGTGCTAAGCTGGGCCAAGACTTTGGAACCCGATATGAGCCGGGTGAATCCAAACGGTGGTGCGATAGCTTTGGGTCATCCGCTTGGCGCGACAGGCTGTGGACTAGTTACGAAGGCTGTCAACGAATTGGAACGCGCAGATCGGCATAGGGCGCTGATCACGATGTGCTGCGGTGGTGGCCTTGGTACTGGAACACTGATCGAACGCCTTTAAGAGCGTCTTTCTCTGGTGCGCGATTCGATGGGCTGATCGCGCACCAGAGGGTCCTAATTCAGCAATTACGAATCAGTTAGATTGGTGCTCGTTCTGACGCGCATGCTTTGCTGCGGTCCCGCGATTTGCGCGCGAACCATGCGACTGGGAATAAACCGCGGTGAATTCCGCACCGAAGTAGAAAATTAGGCCTGAGTAATAGACCCAAAGCAAAAAGATCAAGATGGAACCGGCTGCGCCATATTCTGACGCCATCGCGCTGCGTCCGAGATACAGTCCCAAGCCCAATTTACCTAAATTGAATAAGAGAGAAGTTACCGCTGCGCCGATCCAGACGTCGCGCCATTCGATTTTGGTATTAGGCAATATGCGGTAAATTGCCGCGAATAATACCCATACTACGGCGAATGAGAATACAAAATTGATAATTTGTAGAAATGATTGAGGCGCCGGCAAGAAGCCGCCAAAAAAGGCTCCTATCGCGGCTATTGCTGTGCTGATTATCAGCGAGACCGCAAGCAGAAACCCAAATCCAAACATCATTCCGAGAAATACTACATTTCTTTTTACTACGTCCTTGATGCTTCCGGGCTCCGAGGTCCGCCAAATTTGGTTCAATGCGGATTTAAGTTCAGACAGAACCCCGATTGCACCGGCAATCAAAGAGATGATGCTGATGATGCTGGCCAAAATCCCCTGAGTAGGTCGATAGGCCGATTCGATCATACTTTGAATTGCCGTAGCGCTATGTGTACCGACCAAACCGCCGATTTGCGCTACGATTTTCCCTTGAACTGCCTCGCGACCGAAGACAAAGCCGGCAATCGTAATCGATAGAAGAAGCAGGGGAGCAATTGAGAATGCTGTATAATAGGCGAGTGCCGCGGCCATCCGTGACGCCGAATCCTGACTCCATCGGCTGAGAGCGGCTTTTAAAAGTCCGAATACTACTCCGATTTTCGACGGTTTCTTACGGCCGTAATGGATTCGCACTTCTTGGGGGGATTGTCCGGCCCGCGCGAACCAGATGCGATGATCCAGGGATGCATGTTCGGCGGTAAGAAAGCTATTGCGCACGAACTTCGTTATCGCTTGTCCGATATCAAGTTGCGGACTTTGGAGTTCGCCATCGAAATCGATTCGGGTTGCGATCCGATCTTTCCTTCGGTTCCGCCCAATTCTAGCAAGCAGCTTGAGGCCATAGGCTTTAAGTTTTGCAATAAATCCGGCAGGTTTCGGCGGCTCAAGCTTCAGATGGTCGAATGTAGGCTTGACGTAACCGTGGATTTCGCCGTCGGCAGCAGCTGCCTCGAGAGAAAGGTTCAGAATTCCGCGTTGGATATCGATACTCGCTAATTCCTCAAGCGGTCGTTGGAATTCTGTTAAATCGACATTGGTCGCAGTCATATCGGTGTTGAAGGTCGGCGATTCGGCTAGTGGGTAACCCTCCACTCGGAACACCAAGTCGCCGCTATTCATCAGCCGTGCAGAACCCGAAGCTTGGGCTAATAGGGTAGGCGTTAGTTTGCGGCTATTAGCAAGATTTTCAATTCGCACATTTAGATCGTGCATCTGGATGGTGGCATCGGTCTGACCAGAAGCAGCTGCTATGTTAAGAGCACTATTAGTCAGGCTAATCGAATCGATTCTAAAGGGAGGCAGCTGTCTTATCTTATCTTGCCAAGTTTGTTTCTTCGGCTGGGCCGTGGTGGAATCATTGTTGCCGCCCGCCTCTTTTTGAGTCGAAGACTGGCTAGTCGAATTATGAGTAGAGTTGTTTGTATGACTCAGATTTAACCATAGACGCGCAGAATCTATTCGGCTGGAAGTCTCAATAGAGCCTTTGAGTAGCTGCTTCCAGCTTGCACCAAGCTCAAACGTACGCACTTTCAGGCGCTGTTCCGCCCCATTCAAATCATATAGTAGCGATAGATCCTGAAGTACTATTCGTGGCGATATGAAGTTAATGTCTGCTCGTCCAACTCTGCCCCGGACGCCCGAAATTCGGGCCAGCAAGGAATTAACTAGAAAGGTAATAAGAGGAGAGCGTGTGACTCTCGCGACAATTAACACCGCTCCGAGGCTAGCGGCAGTGACAATTACTTTGTCGGTTCGGGAAGCCATAAAAGCTTAAAAATTGGAGCGTCAGGCTCGATGCCAAGTTGGCTACTCGGAGAGCCGACGGCTTGCTCCATCAGCTCCGAAACCCAATAAGACGCCAAGCGAAATTTCCTGCGGTTTTGCGCGCGACATTTCGACCAAGTCCGGCGAGGAGAATTACTCCAGCGCCTCTGGCCAGTCCTCCTATTACGAAGCCAATCGCTATCGCTACTCCGACACTTTGTAAAGGGTACTGGCGGATTGTCAATTCGACTTGATCGACATCGATCTGCATCGGGGTTTTTGCCAAATATGTGCTGACGGTATCCTTCAATGCCCGATCGGCCTTCAATTCTCCTTTTTTGAATTCTTCTTGTTCCTTATGCTTCTCCGCATTCATATAGTTCCCCTTGTGGTACTTGCAGGTAGAGACGGAACTGCGCAAAGAAAATGCCAATGATAGTGATGCTATTCATCACAACTAGCATGCTATGTAGCCGAACATTAACAGCATTAAGCAATTATGATGGCTATATGAAAAAACTACTTGATTTTACTTTGTCAGCTTAGCGAGACGCGAGTTATCTGCGGGCAGATTCTGTTCGGATTCGATAATGAGAAGTTTATGGTCTGAGTGACCATGCCTCCGTAAGTTGAAGCCCGATTGATGCGGCTCCAAACCGGTCGCGTGCGGCGTTGCCTACGGCCGATGATAGCCCCTCGTTGCGTGCAGCGCGTAAGATCGCCTCAGCTAAAGCTTGCGGAGTGGATTTACTTGCAACTACTCCCAAGCCATCACGTAGAAGCTCTGGATATGGATAGACAGGATATGCCACGACCGGAATGCCTAAAAGCAATGCTTCGACCGCGGCGTAACCCCATTCTTCATAGAGTGAGGAGGTGACGAATAAATCTGCTTGACTAATCCGCCGATGTACCTGCTCACGCGGTAAAGAACCTGAAACCTCAATAGCTATTGAGGCAAAAAGGTTTTTATGTGACTGCTCTAACGAGTCAAAACCGCCGCCAATTAATTCTAATGATACTTTAACGCCAGAACGCGCCAGAATATTGACAGCGCTTACTAAATCAATCACGTTCTTTCGTGGATGACTGAGATCAGCGCAACACGCGATTAGCTTAATCTCATCTCGATTTCCGGCTCTTCGATAAGAGACACTTAATTCCTGATTTTCGTCGGATAATGGCAATAGCCAAACTGGAGGATGACACAAACGGCACGGCACGCCGGATTGTTTGAGTTGATCGGCGAGGAGCTCGGTTGGCGCAATTACCATGTCGCTGGCGCGAAATCCTTGCTGATCGCCTCGATATAATGAAACCGACTTGGCAAGGATCACGATACGCCGCAAAACGCTCGTTCTGGTCGCACCACCGGTATCTTGCCAGCTGGCTCTCATTCGCGCTCGGAAATTATGCGGGTAAAACCATGCGGCGACGAAAACCGCTTTAGCAAAGGGACGAACTGTGGTCGCCAGTGGAGGAATATTGAGATGCGCAAGATCGAATTGACGATCCAGTTCTCGAAGCCGCTTATGTAGCGCAGCACGAAGATACCGCACGACTGCGCCGGGGCAGAATTGACGCCATCTAACGAGAAGTTTGCTCGGTGGACGTAATCCAAGATCGATTACCTCGATTTGATTGCCGCGCGTCCGAGCACGAAGCATCTCAGCCAGAGCCGGGGTCGTTGCGAGCAAGGTTACTTTGTGGCCGGCGAGTGCCGCTGCCGCTGCCACACATTCTGCATACGTACCAATCCCGCCAATACCCTCTTCGGCAATGCCCACAAGCAGGGTGTGGCTTTGCGGCGAATGAGCTATCTGGCTCGAAGCGGCAGTAGTAACCATAGTCTCAGCGAGGTTACCTGAAGTGAACCGAGCAGCTGTGCGCATACCGCATGCGTCGCCGTCTTCAGGGGGAATGTTACGAACTTAGAGGTACGGCCACGATTTCGGCTGTATCAGGTCCTTCAATCCGGACTTTTCGATTCTCAATAAATAGAGCAGCCTCAGAACGTCGTCGCCACCAAGCCGCTACTTCAGACGGTAACGCGCACCATTTACTTTCGAAATTCCGTAGTCGCTTCAACAACTCGGCATAGGTTTCAAGATAACGTCCCGAGCCAATGTAATCTGGATGCGTCAGCATTAGTATCATCCCGCCAACTGAAGCAATCCACATTGCTTTGCTCAGCCACACTACCAAAGGATTGCGATTAAGTAGATGGATCATCGTATGATCCTGAGGCAGGGTATAGGGTAACTCGACTAGAGGGCCGAGGTGGAAGGGGAAGATGCTGCAGCATCCGCCCGCTTGCGGTTCAAATGGATCAGTATCGGCAACGCTTGAATCATAGGAAAACCTCATGGTTGAGATCCAATCAAGCGAACGAAGGGTTGAAGGCGCACGGAATCCGATCAATTGATGTTCTTGCGCAATCTGTTCAATTATCGGCGATAACCGATCAAAATCCTGGCGGCTGCGGAAGAGCTTTCCATCGTGGCAGAGTCCATGTGCTCCAAACTCAAAGCCGCGCGCGCGTAGGCGTTCAACGCGGCTCCAGTCGATTCGGTATTGGCCAAGAGGCAAATTCCAACATGAGCGGAAACCTAGACTTTCCTCGAGATCCGCCATTCGTTCCATGCGATCAAAACCAGAGTGGCTCTCGACGTCATGCGTGAGCACGATGCAACAAGCACGTGCTTGAGGCCAAAACGCTAGCCGTTGCGCCTCCGGGGCGCCGATCTCAGCCAAAGCATTGCCCAGCCAGTCCTTCCAATATTCGAGTAATGCGGTTTCGCACGGCCAACTAGGGAACCGATTACGCAGGCGTGCACGAATGAACATCGCATTGAATCGATGACGTAGATATCTCGGTACGAATTGCTTGATCGGATAGTAGATATTCAGGGCGCTTGGCGGCCGACGGTGCTCATCTGACAAGTAGCGCTCGAAAAGATAATGCTCCGCTCCGCGCGCTGAATCCTGATTAATATCCTCAAGCTCATCACGCCAGTTCTCAGGAAGCTTCCAAAACGAAAATGCATCGTTATGATGTTCCGGCTCGCGCTCATCCGAACGCGTTTGCAAACGCGGTATTCGGCTGACCGCTCGCGCTGTTTGAGGTGCCGATATGGCAGGTTTCATTGTCCGCCTATCGCCCGAAGGACTACTTTGAAGGAAGCTCTTTGACACCATTCATCTGCTCGCTGATCGTCGATGTTCATTAGTCGGCAGCCCTCAGGTAGCGAGCAGAGAATCCAGCGCTTCATAGAATCCTTCCCGTTGTTTGTCCCAGCTGATGGACTCGATAACCTGCCGGCTCTTACGTGATAAGCCTGCACCCACTTCGGGGCATCGATAAAGCTCCTCGATTGCACGAGCCAAGTCCTTGGCGTCCCCTGAATCGAAGTAACGCACCGAATCCTGTCCGAAGTAGTATTCGATCGCTGCGAGCTTTGCGGCGATTACCGGTATGCCCAACTGTGCATATTCCAATAATTTCATCGGCAGCATGAAATGAGTGGCCTCATTGGCATGATTAGGTACGAGGCCGACATCTGCGCTTGCGATATATTGCGAAATTTGATCAACTGGAATGAAGCCATGGAAAATAACGTGTTGTTCGAGCTTGAGCTGAGCAACTAACCGCTGCGCTTCATCAAGATAGTCTCCGGTTCCCAATATCCATAGTCGCACATTAGGTATTTTGTGACGAAGGCAATCGATTGCCTCGATCGCGGTATCGATACCTAAACGCTGAATCAACGATCCATGATAGATCAGAATGAAACCATCATCGTTCGGCACACGACGCGTCTTACTATCTCGAAAGACTATTGGATCGGGCGAATTCATCACAACTCGAATTTTCGCCGGATCAATACCAGCCGCCTCGAGACGCTGACGATGTAGTTCATGCACGGCAAGTACACGATCCGCCGCGAATGCACTAATACGCTCCTGCCATCCGAGTATCCTGGCACCCATGTCCCACAATCGGCTGCCAAACCGATCTCGATAAAGTTCAGGCATCATGTCGGTAATATCGAGAATCACCTTGCTGCCGCGCAACTTGGCGCCCCAACAGCCAAAAACTACAGCATCAGGCATACTGATCGCCATTGCCAGATCGTAGCTGCGTGACACTGAACGGCGAGTTGTTACGATCGAAGCTTGAATAAAAAACTGTAAATAGTGCAGTAAGTAGCGCAGCTTACTTTTGCCACGATAGCGAAGAGCCGGAAAGGCAATGACATTGACTGGACCAGTGTAAGTGTGCCCATTAGTCGATAAACAAATTACATCAACTGTATCACCACGCCGGACTAACGCTTCTGCATTGCGACGGAGTCGAGCATCGTGGGTGAAGATTCGATATGCAATGATTAGAATTCGAGCCATAAAGAAAAAATACGCGATAAGCACATATCATCGAAATAACTGACTATGGGCAAAATCGAGATTATCGCCATACTGAAGCGCCACCGATTAGTCGCTTCAATTGCTCGCGACGGACAAATCGCACCAGTTGTCGACTAGCAAGAATTGGCTGACGCCTATACCAGCAGCGCAGATACCCGAACATCATCAATACCCCACCCATCATCTTTGGCGCTTGAAAAGCGTGCCTTAAGGATCGTGCAGCCATAAAAATCGGGGAATAACCGGCGTTGTAAGCGGCCTCGCCCATATTGAGTCTTCCTCGGCGACGGCCGTTGGCGGTCTGCATTGGGCGATGATGATAAATTGCCAAGTCACTGAAATTACGTGTATGGAAACCGAGCATCAGCGCACCAGTTACATCGATTGTATCCCATCCCAAGCCACTTTCGATACCGCCAATTGCTTCCAGGCATTTTCGCGAATAAATCCGGCAATTCCCGGTAGCTTGAAATGAAGGCTCAGGATTCGGCGACCACTTATCGTTTACCGGCTCGTAAAGCATTCCGCTCGCGATTCCCAGCAAAGGGTCTTGCTCAAATCTATCGAGGAGAGTTGCTACATAAGATTGATGAAGTGTTATATCTGCATCAACTCTAAAAACGTAATCCGATTCGCGCCAGCCGTTAAGCTCTAGTTGCTGCATAACGACCGACTCGCCTCCAGGTGCTCTTTCGAGACGCTTTGGTAAGTGAACCGGCTTAATCCACTGATAATGCTCGGCGGCCCCATCTATTATTGCACCGGTGTGGTCGGACGATCCATCATCGATAATGACCCATTTATACGGAAGCGCTGTTTGCGCCACAGATCGCCCTGATCAAGCCGGGAAGAAGGGCTTCTTCGTTGTATGCCGGAGTAATCGCCAAATAATTGGAATGCATTGGTACTTGTAGGAACCTCACACCTATTGAGTCGCTAGAACTTTGGGCTGTGAAGCTGAAGTCATGAATCGACGGAGTGTGCGTGCCTCGAGCAACCAGAAGGTAAGCGCCGGAGGCGCGATGATTAATACTAACGCCGCGACCCCATGAAGTCCTGCCGCACTCGCGCCCAGCTTCCCCAACGTAGTTGCGATAGCGCACAAAATAGTGAGTCCTAATGCAGGCGCCACGGCAGCGACAAATCGCCTCAATCTGAGATCGACCAGTTCGCAGGCGAGATAAATGCCTGCGATACTTATAACACTTTCAACCAGGCTCATGCCCGCACTCACTCCTGTCACGCCATAGATAGCCAGCGCGTAGACGGCTATTACAATCAGAATCAGGCGTCCGGAGTGCAGATAAATATCTAAAGCTGGTCGATTCTTGGCATAATAGACAGATCCAATGGCCATTCGCAGCCCTACTAGAGCCAGACCGGGAGCGAGAAGTCGAAGCGGAACAGCCGTAGGAATCCATTTTTGTCCATAGATGACAGCCAGAAGTTGAGGCGCTGCAATCGCAACACATGTAATAATCGGCAGGACGATTTTCGCAATGTAGGCGACAAAATCGCGATAAGCATTGCCGAGCTTTTCATTGGAATTCTGTAAACGGCAAAATTCCGGCAGGGTTACGCGGCCCGCCATGCGATGGAGGCGATCGGGGATGAAACGAAGAAGATCCCACGCCATCGTGTAATAGCCGAGACTGGTAGATCCGAGAATCCGACCAACTAACACGTAATCCGCGTTCTCAGAAATAACTTCGACCGCCGCACCTGCCCAGACCTTTGTTGCAAAATGCGCAAGATCGCGAGCTGCGGCCAAACTGGGAGGCACCGTCGGGAAATAGCCATCCGCAATCCAAATCCACAGGCCATGGACCAGAAGTCGCGCTGCTAAACCGAGAGGCAAACTCCAGTGGGGCATCTTGAGGGCGAGTAGAACGAAAAGTGCGCCTAATAGGAATGCTAACTCCGCGACAATTTCTGCAATCGCGATCGCGCGAAAATCCAACCTGCGCCTTAACCGCGCGCCCGGACTCGCAGAAATCCCATCGATAACTAATGGAATGCAAATCAGCTCGATCCCAGTCCGCAACGATGGCATTTCCATCCATCGCGAAATCACCGGAGCAGCCAGATAAAGCGCGAGAACTGTACTCACGGCGAATACGAGCGTCAGCCAGAACCCGGTCGCTTCGTGCTCGGCGCGCAAATCTTCGCGCTGGATCATGGCATCCGGAAGTCCGGACTGACAAACCACCATCGCCAGAACACTGATTGCGATCAGAATTCTGAAATGTCCAAAATCCGCAGGTTCGAGCGCGCGCGCGAGAAAAACAAACCCGCCAGCGCGTACCGCCTGTACCAGAATCTCAGCGACGGTATTATTCCGAACGCTCCGAGTGAACGCCGCAGATAAAGTGCTCGGTAAGTCGGCAGAATTCGCCTGGCGAATTTCACTCATAATTGAATCTTAGACTCACCGCAATCGAGCGATGGTCTGAAAGCCAATCCACGAAAGATGCCATTAGCATCCGATATCACCTGTTGAGTCATAATTTGCGGTCAACTGATTGTGCCAGACACCTCGGAAATAATCACTAAGGCCGGAATCGTACCACTCGCCGGAATACTGCTTCCCTATACAGTCTCTAAGTACCGCTTCCAATGAAGAAGCGCTGAATTTAGCGCTTATTTAATTGAAAATAGTCCTATAAACCTGACCTTTTCTGACCAGTGATAGCGGAAATAAGTGCGATAATAGGGTAATAGGCCGTTCATACAGGCTTTCTGGTATGCAGCGCGATGATTTGCGTTAAGGGTGTAGATTCCCGCATTGCAGATCATGTCATCCATTTATAAGGAAGCACTTCGTTTGCAGAATAGGCTACAATTCCAGCAACAGTCAGGACAGCTGCATATTCCTATAAATCAGTCGCGCCGCCTCTATATACCGCAGGGTCAATGAAAATCGTTGGAAGTCGCCTAGCTGCGTGACAAAGAAACAACGCAGTAAAAACTGTGCTTGTATATCTGCCATTTTTAACGCCCAACAAGCCAAAAGATACTAATTAGCTTTCTCTCATTTTACTTGGTAAATATTAATGTATTGAGCGCGAATGCCGAGGATAAAACAAAGCCTGCAAAATACGATTGCCAAACGTGGCTATATGAGGCATTGGGTCGAACCAAGTAAAATCCGAACGAATGGAGGGATTGCAACAATCGGCGACTAATCCTGGCAGTCGCGCCGGTTGCGCTCGCAGCATCTTACCTTCACGACCAAATCGATGGAATTTAACTCCCTCATGAAAACGCAGGTCAGGCTTTGGTATCACTCCCGCTGCGAGTTGAACATATGGAGTAAAGAAATCAACTCCGGCTACTGCGCCGACTCCTATAGTTCCCCAGGCTCTCGGATTGATCTCAAGAAATTGGAATCGTTTTTCAGAATCGCGAATTAACTCAATATGGCCTAGTCCAGTATAATTTAGAGCATCAAAGATTTTGAAAGCTGCTTCTAGTAGTCCTGAGCAATTTTCAGTAACACCTCTGACCGTCAGCCCGCCCAAGGGCGGGACAGCGACAAGCTTGCGATGCGCACAGACTCGGATCGGTTTCCCATGAAAGAACAGGCCGCCTATCGAATAAGCTTCCCCGCGCACATATTCCTGCAAAACGGGTCCGAATTCTCCGGAATCTTCGAGAACGGCTACTTCTCGATAGTGGTCAGCAAGATCAGATGCTTTTCGGACCAAGCGTACATGATTACCCGACTCGCCCCGATCACCCTTCACGATCAGTGGAAATCCTAATTCGATAGCGGCTTCTCCAAGTTCAGCTGTACTGGATGGCACGATCGTTCGTGGTGTCGCGACCCCTGCATTAGCTGCCACCTGAAGCATTGCGCGCTTGCTTAGCGCCGTCTTAAGAGAGTCTTCGGTTGAAAGTACTAGACCCGGCGATTCCAAAAAGTGTGGCAATGATAAAAGTGCTTCGAGCACTTCTTCATTGCAGATGAAGATTGCATCATAACAGTTGGCTCTGAGGATTTGCCGGACGAGATTGGGATAAGTTTCGGGAATTTTACCAGTTGGAGCGACGAAGCGTTGTGAACAAAAACGTGAGTAAAAGGCGGGCGAAGCTGAATCACCAACTACGCTGACGACGAATCCATTTCGTGCGAGCGTGCGGCACATCTCGATTGCCATCACAGCCCGCCGATCAATGATCAGAGCCTGGCGGCGATCTTTGGAGCGGCAAATCGGGAGCAAATTTTCGATTTCCCGAATGCTCGTTATTGATGAAGGAAAGCTGGTGTTCGATGAATTTTGCTTCACAAGCGAAAATTTGACGCTACTATTAATCGTCGCGCAACAGTCCTTCAAAAGAATCGCTGCTTTCTTGATTGGTAAAGTCGTTCGTGGCGTTGGGCGAAGTAGAATTATTGGCGGATTCTTCGTTACTCGTGACGTGACTAGATTTTAGTGTCGAATCAATCGCGTCAAAATACTGCAATCGTTGATACTCCCACGCGAGAGGCTTCATCTTTGCGCGTGCGTTCGCCGAGAGAAATTTGCGCAAATTTGGATGCCGATATAATTCCTCAATCGCATCAGCTAAATCAGATGCATCACCAGGCTCGAAGAAACGGATCGCACTATCATCAAAATAATGGCTGATTGTATTCAAGCGAGCGGCGATGATTGGTATGCCCAATGCCGCATACTCCAGCAATTTGACCGGCAACATTAGATGAGTTGCTGCTCCTGCACGATTAGGAACCAATCCAATACAGGCCTGTCCAAGTAGGTCCGGCAGTTGCTCAAGCGGAACCGGAGCGAGAAACTGTACGGACTGTTGCAGTTCCAATTGCCCGACTAATTTACGATAGCCCTCTAAGTAATCCCCCTGACCTATAACTAGTAATCGAGCTACATTTACGCGTTTTTGAAGCAAACTCATTGCTCTAATAGCAACGTCAAGCCCCAGACGCTCAGCTATTGTGCCATGGCAAACGATTGTAAAATCGTCGCTGCATATTGGTGTTGGGCTTTTAACACGAAATATACGCTGGTCAGGAACATTTAGGATGACTGCGATTTTGTCGCGCTTTACGCCCATTTGCTCCAAGCGCATGCGATGTAATTCATGTACCGCCAGCACGCGATGCACGAACAAAGTGCTGGACTGTTCCTGCAAGCTGAGCAACCGTGCTGCGAGTATTCCCCCCCATCCACCAAACTTTTCGCGATACAATTCCGGCATAGTATCGCGTACATCGAGTACGAGCTTGCTGCCGAACAATCTCAACGGTAGGGCACATAGCACGATTGTGTCGGGCATTGTGCAGACAATTACAACATCGTAACGGCGCTTAAATCCCAAACGGAGTGCAGTCCATGATGCGACGGCCAAAAAGCGTAGATATGCGCGTACATAGCTGAACCTGCTAGAGCCACGATACTTGGCAAGTTTAATACCTATGACATTGACGCCATCATGCCTGCCTTCTTCCGGATTCTTAAGACACAAAACATCTACTTCGTCTCCTCGCTCAGCTAGGCTTCTCGCATGACGCTTGACTCGCGCATCGCGGACATAAGTCGAGTAAGCAATCATTAGTATACGAATCATTAATGCCTCTTCATTTGATCTCGATCCGGCTATTTGCGATATCAATTTCTTTATTTTGCAATCTTCTTTTCATGGAAATGCAATTGAGACTTAGGCCAGATAAGGATAAATCGGACTGCTAAGTGGCTCGTATAAGGCAAGCGGTAGATGCCGCCAGATTCGGCTGGCGAAGGCGCTCATTCCGGACAATTGCTCCGAACTGGTGATTTTTGGCGCGCGCGGTGTAAAAGAGCAGGGAAGCGGAAGGCTAGTTGCTCCAAGTTCGCGTTTGAACCGGCAAAGTCCTTGATTCCGGACATCGCAGCGACCAAGATCGAGCACGATTTGGCTTTTTGCGAATTTTTCGATTATGCTCCAAACCAGGAGATGGCCGGCGCCGCTCACATCGGAAGCATCGCGTGCGCTCCATTTATAATAAATGCGATCATTGTGTCTGATGAGAAAGATAGCTGCCAAATCTCTTCCTGCGCGCGAGGCGAGCCAGATCTGGATATCGTCAGTACACCCGAACTCTTGCAGAGCATTTTGAAAAAATCTGGCTGGCTGGGAAGGAAGACCCAAGCGTCGGCGGTTGCCCACATTGAGCGTACAGAATCGTCTCACCTCGTCGAAATTATGACCATATTCGATCAGAACACCTGATTTTTCAGCTTTGATGATATTACGGCGGAAATTCGAAGCGAGACCTTTATATAGTTGTTCGGCGGGAAGCGCGAGATTGAGTTCCCAGTTTACAAATAAATCGAGAGTTATCCATGGGGCAGGCGCGCTGGTTCCTCGGATCTCAAGACTCTGGCCGGTAGCCTTCGTGGCTGCAAGACTCGCCAATAACATTTCTAAGCTAACTGCATTGGTCGCCAGCGGTTCGCATGCATCAGAAAAGGGTAAAGCAATAAAACGTTGCGCAAATGGAAATTTGGCACGGGCAAATACGCACCCCGCAAGCGTTTCGGTTTTCGAGCGTAAGAATGCCGTAAAAAACCGGAATCTATAGGTTTTATATAAAAGTTCAAGCCAGCGCTCACTATGATACAGCCGCGATGAAGCAACATGCTTTACGAGAGATATCCACTCATCTCTCGTTTCCTCAAGAGGAGCAATAGTCAAATTTTGACCTATTGCAGTAGTATCATATGATAAAGTTTCTAATCGCGAGGTCAAGGTGAGCTCCATGACCGTTCGCCAGGCAATTTAGACATTCCACTGGTGACTTGTCCGAATGCGCCTTTGAGCATTTGAGACAGTTCGCTACTTTCGAACCACAAGAAAGCTAGCCCCGTCGGCACGGCAACACAGATGAGAGCCACTGGACTGCGTACTGAGAAGGCAAGAACTGGCACTCGACAAATCATGGCGGCTAGCACGCAAACGGCGGTTACCCAAATGCTCGGCAACAATGAAGTAACAAAGTCGCGCAATCTTAATCTAATTAATCCTGCAACGACATATTGGCCTATTATACTAATAAACGCTTCAACTATACTAATTGCAGCGCTAACGCCTATCAATCCGAAGCGAGCTGTGCTTACGACCGCTCCAATAATCAGGAGGAGACGCAAACCATTTATGTAAATATCAGTTTCAGGATGATTCTTCGCATAGTAGATGGCGCCGATTCCAATGCGAAGACCCAGTAAGGCGAGGCCAAAAGCCAAGATCCGCATAGGCATAGCAGCTGGAAGCCACTGATGTCCATACATAGTCGAAAGCAATTCAGGAGCAGTCACTGCAACAAACGCCGAGATTGGTAGAATTACACGCGCCATGTAACCTATTAGGCCGCAGTAAGCGCGCCCTAACTCTATGTTATCATTTTGAAGCTTACAGAATGCTGGAACTGCAACTCGTCCAACGACACGATGAAGTCGGTCAGGGACAAAGCGAAGAAGGTCCCATGCGATAGCGTAATATCCTAAACTCGTACTTCCGAGCAACCGTCCGACCATCAGAAAATCCGCATTTCCCGATGCTACAGTCATCAGGCGACCGCCCATCGCAGTTAATGCGAACCGGCCGAGATCACGCGCTGCGCTCAAAGATGGACGACCGCTTGGAATATGTGCATCCGCTATCCAAATACTCGTTGCGTGTGCTCCAAAACGAACGGCTAAAGCACCAGGTAGACTCCACTGGCGTTCCCCACGCCAAAGCAACGCGAAAGCTGTTATCAAAAAAGCAGTTTCTGCGACAATATCGGCATACGCCAGCGCCCTAAAGCGGAGAGATCGACTCAATCGCGCGACTCCCACAATGGCAGTGCCTTCGAGAAATAAAGGCACGCAAATAAGTCGTACGGCAAAGCTCAACCCGCTCATCGCCATGATTGATTCGATTAAAGGTGCCGCGAGGAAAAGAATGCTGATCGTAAAAGCAGCAAAGATCGACGTTACCCACAAGGCAGTCGCTTGATGCTGTAAGCTCAGCTCGAGTCGCTGAATCAGAGCATCCGGAAAGCCTGCCTCCGAGAAGATGGCTACAAACGTACTAATTATGAGCAGAATTTTTAGCAGACCGAAATTCGCAGGCGCGAGTTCTCGCGCCAATATTAAAACCCCGCCCACTCGGAGCGCCTGAACTATTAACTCGGCAGCGAGATTGTCTCTTACTCCTCGTGCAAAAGCTGACCATAACGAATCATGATGGTCAGCAGATCCAGCGCTTTTCTTGTGCTCGTCAATGGCGCTCATACTCCGCTGCCACGAACTAGCACGGGCAGAGTGCGCATAAGTATCTTTACATCTCCAAAAAGCGACCAGTTCTCGAGATATTCCAAATCTAGCTGTACCATCTCATCGAACGAAAGCTGGTTGCGACCGCTCACTTGCCATAATCCGGTGATCCCTGGAACTGCTTCGAGACGGTTGCGATGCCAATCGGTATAAAGCTCCAACTCATAGGGTAATGCTGGACGTGGTCCAATCAGGCTCATCTCGCCGCGCACGACATTGATCAGTTGCGGTAGTTCATCGATGCTGAAACGGCGCAACAGCTTACCTATACGCGTAACTCGGCAGTCATTAGTAATTTTGAATATCTTACTGCTCTTAACTTCGGAGCCGCCACTGTGTCCGTTAGGGTTTGCACCGCTCTCGGCAATCCACTGGCGCACATACTCCCGATGCACCGTATCGGTAGCATCGCGGTGCATTGTGCGAAGCTTAACTAACTGAAAGGAATAACCACCAACACCGATCCGGGACTGCCGGAAAAAAACTGGTGATCCATCCGTTAACCAAATCAGCGCCGCCGCAAGTCCGATAATTGGAGCGCTCAGCAGGAGCAGAAGCGAAGCCGCTATTACGTCAATCGTTCGCTTAACGAGGAAATTAAGGCCTAGAATATTCGAGCGGCTCGGACCCAGCAGTAGAACTCTGCCAAGTTGATCAACTCTTAAGCTGGTTTTGGGTGAACGAAGCTGCCATGGAACCGTCGACCAGCGCACGCGGTTGCGCTCACAAAGCTCCACGATGTGTTCCTGTTCCTCTCGCGGGGTGTCCGGCATCGCGATCGCGGCTTTAAGCGTGGGCCATGCCTGAGCAATCTCATTAAGCCGCTCCGGTCCTCCTAAGAGTGGATAGCCACGATACTGGCGGCCAGATGCAGCTCCTATATCCAGAAAGCCGACCGGCTCGTAATGAGTCATTCCGTCGAGAAACTGATCGAGTAGGTAATGAGCAATTGGATTGAAGCCAAAGATCACGACCGGAATAGTGACTCGCGGACTCGCATACCAACGGCGAAGACCGGAACGAAGAACTCCACGAATCAAAAGAACTGAAGGAACACTCAGCACACTTCCAAGCACTACCGTTATCCGTGAGAGGTCATGAATATGTGCAAGAAAAAGAACAACGAAACTGAGTAAAGTACCTAGGAAACATGCATTGAGAATCGCGATCGCTTCTCGCATGCCGCCGTCGCGCAGGCGATATAAATCTGCGCCGCGAAATACGAGTACCCAAAGAACTCCGATCGCAAGCCCTACAACTATGACGGCTGTCGGGTCGGCGTTTAGGAGCCTGCTCCGGATTGATTCATTTGGATCATGCAGCAGAACGGCGAGCGTAAGTGCTAATGTCAGCGCAGCGCAATCGCCGATCGCAAAGAGCAATTTTTGTTTTTGCAGTTCACCCGCGAGCATTTTTGTTATATTTCAGGCGATCTATGACGCGTCGCATTGGCGCATTGAGACGATCGGATGAGCCTTCAAGTGCATGCGCTAAGATTTCAGTCACTCGTCGAATCTCTGCATTGGTGAGATGCGGGTGCATCGGAAGAGACAAAACTCTCTTAGCGAGATGTTCGCTTATTGGAAAGTCACCAAGATGATAGCCGGAACTACTAAAAGCAGGTTGCAGATGTAATGGTATTGGATAATGAATGCCGCAGTCTATCTGTTGAGCGGCGAGTAACTGCTGTAACGAATCACGGACATCACTCTGGATCACAAACAAGTGATAGCAAGACTCGGCATACTCCGGCTCGTACTGCAATGAAATAGAATCAAGATGAAGTAATTGTCGATATTCGGCCGCAATTTCACGGCGACGCGCATTCCATTGATCAAGGTGCTTTAGTTTTGCTGTAAGAACAGCAGCCTGAACGGAATCTAATCGAGCATTATAACCGCACTCTCGATGCGTATAATGAGAAATTCGTCCGTGATCGCGTAGCCACGCGGCGCGTACTGCGAGATCGGGATCGCCCGTCACGATAGCGCCAGCTTCTCCCCACGCTCCCAAATTCTTACCGGCATAAAAACTGAAGCACCCAGCCGTCCCGACCGTACCAGCACGGAGGCGTTCCTGACCTACTCGCACCCAAGCACCATGAGCTTGGCACGCATCCTCAACAATCTTCAATCCATAATTCTCAGCAATTTCGCGCAGTTCATCCATTGGCGCCGGCATTCCATAAAGATGAACGGGCATAATTGCTTTAGGCCCATTAACCGAACGATAATTACTAGCATGCAAGTAGTCGCGCAGCGCATTGACGCTCATGTTTCCAGTCAAAGGATCAATATCAACGAATGTAACTTGAGCGCCTGTTTGAACGATAGCTGCCGCTGTGGCAATAAAGGTCATTGGAACAGTGATTACTTCATCGCCAGCTCCGATTCCGAGCGCCAGTAGTGAGATGCGTAATGCGTCCGTGCCACTGCCGACTCCAATTACATGCGGAGTATTCAGATAAGCCGCAAATTCGGATTCGAACTTTGTAACCGCGGGTCCGCCAACATAAGAGGTTGTGCGATGGACTTCTGCTAAAGCACCCTCAACCTCGGCAAAAATCTCCTGATTTTGCGCAGCCAAATCAACAAATTTGATTCTATTTACTTGCACGCGGCCTCGCTCCCACTATTGAATTCTGCTAAGCGCCGCCGAATTCGCGCAGGATGGCCGACGGCTAGCGTGTGAGCCGGCACGTCATGAGTCACCAATGCTCCGGCACCAACCATTGCTCCTTCGCCAATCTCGACCCCGCACATAATGATCGCACCACTTCCTATCGATGCACCCTTGCGCACTATGGTCGTTTCCAGCTTCCAATCAGTTTCCTGTTGAGGATTACCGTCCGCATTTGTTGCGCGTGGGGAACGATCATTGATAAACATTACTCCATGCCCAATAAATACCTCATCTTCAATACTGACCCCCGAACAAATGAATGTATGACTAGAAATTTTACAGCGTTTTCCTACTCGGGCACTCTTCTGAATCTCAACAAAAGCGCCAATTCGAGTTTGATATCCAACTTCACAGCCGTATAAATTGACAAATGGACTGATACGTACTTCATCGCCAAGTAATACATCCTTCGCGATGCAAGCCTGTTCTGAAATTATCGGTAGTTCAAATTTCATTTAGTCTCTTATAGCGCCATTTACCGGCACTGAATGTCCACAACGTAGTGAAAGATTAGCGGCTTCCAGTACGCTCACCACCTGCAGCCCATTAAAACCATCGGTGCGGGGAATTAAGTTGCTAATTAAGCAATCCACGAAGTGCTTGCATTCAGCTTGCAATGGCTCAGATTCTTCAATACGGGGAATCCGGATATCGCCATAACGATAGGAATACTGAAATTCTCCGTAAGTGTCATAGTAGCGTTGAACGTTTACACCCCGATCGTAAATTCTGATCTTTTCCTGTGGTGACGTATCGTCATAGACCAGCATTTTGCGCGAGCCGACGACCGTGGTTCGCCGAATTTTGTTTGGATCGAGCCAGCTGACGTGAATAAACGCGATTACATTCTGAGCAAAGTGCAAAGTTAGTAATGCTACATCTTCTATGCCGCTACCATAATGGCTCTGTCCTTGACAGCTAACGGACTGCGGTACGCGGCCCAAGATGTCAAGAATGATTGAAATATCATGCGTGGCAAGATCCCAAGTAACATTCACGTCATGCTGAAATAGCCCGAGATTCGCGCGTGTTGAGCTAATGTAAAGAATATCACCGAGTTCACCCGACTCAACGATCTCACGAATCTTAAGAACTGGAGTACTATAGAGGAACGTATGCCCCACCATAAGAACACGTTCCCGTTCCCGTGCTAGTTTCACTAGCTCACTCGCATCATGCAACGACATAGCAAGAGGTTTCTCAACCAGTACCGATTTGCCGTTTTCGAGCGCCATCCGGGCTAGTGGATAGTGCGTGCCGACAGGCGTGGCTATGATTAGACCTTCGATTTCAGGATCTTCAAGCAATTTGTCAAACCGGGACTGTGTCTCCACCCCGGGATATAGCTGCTCCACATGCTGACGTCGGCCAGCATCGAGGTCACACGCGACCAGTCGCCGAGCATGGCGGGCTTGATAGAGGTTGCGCACCCAATTGGGACCCCAGTAACCGAGTCCGACCACACCGAGACCACGCAGGCGCTTGTCCGGCTCGATCTTAGCCGCGCCGTTGGCTTGCGCCCGGGTTGTCACATGATCCTCGTTTCCCACAACATCACTCATCGCTGTTTCACATTCCTTACTGAAGGAGCAACCGAGTTGGCTGCCGCGTTTAAAATCACCCCTGCAACACTCCGCTTGGCGGCGCGTAGGGCGGCTGCAGTAGTTGCTAGTTCTTGGCGGCGGGTATGACCCGAACGTACTACCAGAAGAATTGGATCGGTCTCGCGCGAGAGGGGTAACATTCGAGCATCAAGACGTACGACTCCTAGATCAATAACTAGCGCAGCGTAGTGCTTAGCTAATTCTTCACAACGTGCGAGCGCTTCTTGGAGTTGATGCTCGTCCGCTCCGAGACAACAGTTCGCCAAATCCAGCCAAGGTCCGCCAGTTGAGCGAATCTGCATTGGACCATCGAGCACCAGCGTCGAATCGCGTTCGGTTGTGCGCGATAAAACTCGGTGTAATGTAGGACTGCGTGGGTTTGCATCCACTAGAAGAGTTCGCAACGACAGCCGCTCACTCAGATCGAGTGCAAACGCAGCCGCGATCGTCGATGTACCATCACCAGGACGACATCCAGTGACAAACAGGCGCAGCGATCTGTCTATTACTGCGAGTGGAGAAAGCCGTTCGCATACTTGCTGCAGCGATGAGTTGCGCGCTAGCACCGCCGGCATTGGATGGGGCACCGGTAAGCGTACTAATGCAGAAGTTTTCGGCTTTACTGCTTCCTGCAAATCATGTGTAGGCCTGCGACCTAAACCGGTACTTTCTTCGGGCTCGAGAATGTTGCGCCTTAACGCCTTGAAGTAGTTGCTCACAGCACACTTGATCCTTTGCCGTCGCTAATCAGTATTGTGCTATACTGCATTGCGATTTGGCTGGGTGTGTTTCACGATTTAGCGGCGTAAGCCCTTAGGCTTCATCGCCTAAAATGGCGACAGTCTTGAGTCCGCTCGCTTCAGCTATTGAGACTGGCGAGTAGAGTACATCGTCGTGTTGCTCTTCCCAGTAGGCTGCTCCAACACCTAGCCCGGCTCCCAGCACCAAACCCACCAGCAAGTTGAACCACACCTTCGGATATACCGGTTTCAACGGTAAGGAAGGATTTTGGGCCATACTGACATTCAATATTCTGCTGGAATTCAGAGCTTGCGCAGTACGGGCCTCTTCACTTTTGCGCACATAAGATAAGTAAGCTTCCTTATCCGTCTCCACTTGTCGCTGAAGCCGTCCCATGGCGACGGCGTTATTAGTTAGTTGATTAAGCTCAATCTCGATATTCTGGATCTCTTTGCTCAGTGCTTCCAAAGTCGCGCCATTGCTCGCCAGACTAACTTTCGCCTGCTCCAGCCCGGTGTCCAGGGACAGCCATACAGGATTTACATCTGAACTCTTCTCTTGAACTTCTAGGTGATTTTCAGCGTCCAAAATGGCCTGAGCAGCCGCCAATTTCGCATCGATTTCCTGGATGCGCTGGCTGGTAGGTTGATAGCGAGATAAGAGTTCGGCTCGCTCCGCCTTCATTTGCATTACCTGAGGTTTGAGCTGTTGTAATGATTGGTTTTGTACGGAGCGCGTTTCCCTGCTGATGTGCTCAGGCGTGGCATGCAGCTGCTCGGTAAAGGCTACCACTTGCTCGCGATTAGCCGCTACTTCGGCGCCCATCCGATTGTGTTGCGTTTGTAAGTCGGAAAATCGCGTGACCAATGCTTGCTTTTGAGCCTGAACATCCGTGATGCCGTGCTTGATTTCGAAATCACGAAGTATATTTTCGGAAGAGTCTAAGTGCGCTTGAAGAACTAACGCCTGTTGATCGAAGAACTTCGCTGCCTGCGGATCAGATGAGAGCTTGACATGGTACTCAAAATATTTATCGAGAAGTCGGGAAAGGAACTCCTGAGACCATCGCTGGTCATGTGAGGAGAAATTTACCTCGATGATGTTCGACATCTTGATCACGGATGGATGCAGATGGTGTTCAAGCTTCAGCGCCCATTGCTGAAGCGAGTTGATTGAAGGTGTATTGTGCAAACTGTCATATCCTAATTCTGGAAGATTCAATGCCGTTCCTGCAGTTGTCAAGAGCATTCCGAATGCACCTTGATGTTCAGCTGGCGGCTTTAATCCTTCTAGGGCGGCTTCGATCAAATAGGTGCTTGTGAACAGCTCTATTTCCGAATTGAGATCTTCCTGTGTGATTGGCCGTGAAACGACCGCTTGTTTAACTCCTTGGCCATCCTGCAAGTCCGGTGACACAATGTACTGTTCACGCTGACCTTGAACGAGAATTTTCGCGGTCGATTGATATGTCGGCGGCCATACGAGCGTCCCTAGTGCTATTAAACCAAATAGCAGGAGGCCTACTTGTAGTGCGATTCGCTTTCGTCTCACGAGCAAATCAGTCCAGTACCGCAGATCATATGGAACCATTGAACGTTGTCCTTTGCCTATTAAAGCGCGGGTCCGGGAAAGCTGAGGTATGGCGGTATCGGAATTAGGCCTTGGATGTACTGCTTTACGAATAGATCAATATTAGAAATTTTACTACGCGGAACCACAATCACATCTCGAGGCATTAAGGCGAGATCTTGATCATTTTCAGGATGGTTCATCGCGCCCTTCACCTCGATGTTGATTCCGGAGGGTTGTCCACACGCATCACGGCGTATAAGAACTGCATGGCTCGCAGCCTCATCAGTCAAGCCGCCGGCTTCGCTGATGGCTTGCAAGGTCGTCATCCCCCCCTCAAGCGGGAAAGCGCCAGGCTTCAACACCTGTCCTTCCACGTATACTTGGCGATTCGGCATATTTTTGACATGGACTACCGCATCTGGTGAGCGCAATTCCGAGCTATAGGCATGATCAAGGTTGACGGCTAATTGAGCCGGAGTTAAGCCCCAAGCTTTTAAGTCGCCAACAATTCGTAAAGTGATTTGGCCATCTGGCCGAACAGTGACGTCATCATTGAACTCGGGATCGAGATAAAACTCAATCGTTAACTGATCGCCCGGTTGAATCAAATAGCTGCCATCCGGCGCACTCATCGCCGCAACTTGCTGAATCTGGGATCCGGCAGCACATTGCTCTGGTGAAAGTCGCGAGCTGTGCAGATTGTCTGAGGCGTGTGCATCACTCTGTTCTGCGCTCTTTGAGCAGCTAAATAGCGCAACGCTTAATAACAACAGAGTCATCGACGCTATGACCTGTTTCCACCAGTTAATATAAGTTCGCCTGGAAACCTTTCTCATTGCACCTGCTTGATAAGGGCGGTCCCGCTGAACATAGCTGCTAATTCAGTGTAGTGCGATCGTATTAGAGTCGAATCAATTCTGAAAACGAAAACGCACTAGCACATCACCACAATCAAAGCTCGTGCCATTCTTGTTGCTTCTATTAGAACTTTCTGTTGCTCAATAGGAGATGGAACTCGGAAAAGTTTGCTCAAATAAATCAAAGGGACGCCAGCAAAACTTGCCGACTGCAAGTCTCGTCTTGATCTAGGTTAAATGAGCCGAAGTATTGTAATACAGTACGCGGAGAGAGGGAGAGAGATTGAATGCGTTTACACATCATGTATCTCAGGAAATCCATGTAAATTTGAGTTGAAATATGAGGATACGCGCTCTAAACGGTATAGTATCTGCTTTTGATCCAAGGAAATCTTCTAGGGAAATCAAAACAAATGTTCAACGGAATTGGAGTCATCGACTCTGATGGTCATGTAATGGAGCCGGACACGCTCTATGACGAATATCTGGAAAGAAAGTTTCTTCCGATGCTGGAAGAATTAAAGGCTCAAAAGCAGCGATTGCAAGCGAAGAATTTTTTTGGGATCTTTCAGCAACTTGATACGGGACAATATTTGGGCCGCACTCAACGGGGAAAATCGCTCAGACGTGCGGGCCGGCGACCGCATGGTATTTCGACTGCTGCCGCGAAAATCGTAATCGGGCACACTCGAAAATTTTTACGGCGCGAATTGGCCGATAAACGTGGCGGTTGTGATCCGCAAATAAGAATCAAGGATATGGACCGCGAGGGTATTGACGTCGCTGTACTATTTGCGACAGCCGCTTCGAGTTTCTGCATACTCAAGACGGTAGATTTCGAAATTGCTATGATTAAAGCATATCATCGTTGGCTAAGAGACTATTGCATGGCGTTTACGAGCAGACTTTGCGGTGTTGCCGTAGTGCCGATGCGCGACCCGGCGCGCGCCGCAGATATGATCGAAGACATAGCAAGAGAAAAATGGGCTGTCGGCGTTTATCTGTCGGGCCATATAGGTGAACGGCTACTCGATGATCCCTCACTCCATCCTATCTGGCGAGCATGCGAAAACAATGATCTGCCGGCCTGCTTTCATGGTGGAGTGGCGCGGCCTCCTTACGGCCTCGGGACTTTCGATTTATGTTCTAATCTTTTCCTTCAGCACGCTGCAATCAATCCCTTCGAATCTATGAGAGCGATAGCTGCTTTTATTGGCGGAGGTATATTAGAACTATTTCCAAAACTACGAATCGCCTTTTTAGAAGCTGGCGCGGGCTGGTTACCTTTTTGGGCTGAGCGCCTAGACGATCATTTCGAATTAATGCGCGAGTATGTACCTTTGCTCACGCGAAAACCGTCCGAGGTTATTCATTCCGAGAATTTCTTCATTTCATGCGATCCAGATGAGGCATTTTTGCCGGTAGTAACAGAGTATATAGGTGCAGAACATCTGCTTTATGCTTCTGACTATCCACATTTTGATGGACGCTTCCCATTTTCCGTAAAGCTGACAGTTGATCGGCCTGAATTTGACGCAGATACGCGTCGCAAAATCCTATGGGATAATCCAAAACGGCTTTATTCAAGAATCGATGCGTCTTCAGCCTCTAGGATTTTACAGCCAGCTGAAGTTCGGGAGCTGTAATATTTGTCTACGCTCGTTAAGCACAAGGTTGCAATGATCGGTGTCGATGCTGCCGAGATAAGCTATATCAATCAAAATCTTGAGCATCTTCCGAATTTCCGCAGTGCGCTTGCATCCGCAATCAACGTTGAACTCTACTCCGATGCGCGCTTTTTACCTGGTTCGATATGGCCCAGCTTCTTCACAGAAAAACTCCCGGGGGAGCATGGTTTTTATCTTATTATGGCATGGGATCCCTCAAGCATGCGCCTGCGACGAGTTACGCCGGAGCGGCTTCCACTAGAGCCATTTTGGCGAAAACTGGGTGGTGAAGGGGTTAGAGTGATCTCGATTGACGTACCGATGTCCTCTCGCCCGCAAACTGGCTCAAGTGTCGAAATTGTCGGCTGGGGAACTCATCAGGATCTTAATACTTTTTCAGTTTATCCTGCTGAACTGTTCAAAGAGATAAAACGTCGCTTTGGCAGCAGCTCCTTGGGGAAAGAAATTCCTGTGGAGACCCAGGCTGAATGGAGTGCGCGAGCGGCACGTGATGGAATCCGGCACCGACTGATCGAGAGTGCCCGTCGAAAAGCGGAATTGATTACTTGGCTGGCGACTACCCAAGAATGGGAGTTTTTGCTCGCAGTTCTGGGTGAAGTTCACCGTGGAGGTCATGTTCTCTGGAAATCGGACACGCACTGCGACCCTCATATGCTGCTCGACGTCTATCGCGCCGTTGATTCAAGTCTAGGTGCAATAATTTCCTGCATGAGATCAAAGCAAGCCCGCATTGGTATTTTTGCGTTGCACGGAATAGGTTCCAATAATTCTCAACGACATTTCGTTCCTGAGATTCTCCGACGTTTCAATCAGCACTGGATGGGTTCAGCGCCCCAAGCGAGGCAGTTTTCAAACTTGCCACATCTGACATTTCTGAAGACGCTTCGTGCGCGAATGCCCCGCCGAATTACCACGCGTATAGCCAATACTCTTCCATTGAGTCTAAAAGATTCTCTGACCAACCGTCTTTATGCGGGCGGAAATGATTGGAGCAAAACGCCTGCGCTAACTCTCAAGAGCGACGGCAATGGCTATATCCGATTCAATCTTATGGGACGTGAGAGCCGCGGAATGTTACAGCAAAATACCGGTGAGAGTTGCCGGTATTTGGCCGAATTACAACGATGCTTTAATAGTTTTCTGAGTGAGTTTAATCAACCTTTGGTTGACGAAGTGCGTCATATCAGTGAGATCGCAACTGGTACGCGAATTCATTATCTACCAGACCTGATCGTTACCTGGGCACCTCAACCTCAGCTCGTCCGCAGCATTCAATCACCGATCTTTGGCCAAATTGTCGCCAAACCGGACGAATGGCGCGGCGGGTATCATAGGGAACGCGGATTTTTACTGCTGCTCGATTCTCCAATGTCGAACCGGGAATATCCCTCACGCATACACGTTACAGAACTTGCCTCGATCATGCGTGATTTAATGTTCCATTAAAGCTGCCCTCTTAAGCTTGCGATAATTAGAATAAATCTGCTGGATCCTTTGCCGCTGCCAAAAGTAGTAGATACTTTAATTATCTCAGGTGATGTATTCGACATCATCGATAGTTTATATTAAATCCAATCTTAGACGGATTTATGATGGCTCTGCTTGTTGAGAGCTAAGGAGGCGAAACCCCTTCCTGACAGCCGCGTATATTCTACTGAAGCGCAGTTCGATGACGTGTTTAGTTAAGAAAGATGCTATTAGCGATATCTGAGAATCATAAGACTCTTTATACTATTGTTTGTTAGTATAGATACTGAACACGTCATCCACTACTTGCAGTAAGTCGCTGAAGTGATCACGAATACACAATAATATTGCGGATCGTTTACTCGATAGAGGCACGCTAAAGGGTGGGAGACATGAGAACAGCCGCGATCAGCATATCGCGATTGACTTGGCGGGTTTCAATAGTCTGAAGAGTTCGCAAACCCTTTAAGCATAATATGCCTCAGAATGTCTCACTGCTTCGACGAGAGCTCTCCGATGCTCACGACGCCCCGGTTTTGTATGGCTTGTCACCGGCGATAAGACGAGTTATCGCAGAAATCGAGCGAGTCGCGCAATCAAGCGCATCGGTAGTGATCACTGGTGAGAGTGGGACTGGCAAAGAACTGGTAGCGCGCCACATTCATCATTTGTCGGCTCGTCGTTCGGGAATCTATTTGGGGATCAATTGTGCCGCAATTCCCGAGACCCTGATGGAGAGCGAAATTTTGGGTCACGAGCGCGGCGCATTTACCGGTGCCGAGCGGCGTCACGAAGGCTGCTTTGAGGCGGCCCGCGGTGGTACGTTGCTGCTCGATGAGATCACGGAAATGAAACCGGCGTTGCAAGCGAAGTTGCTTCGTGTGATCGAAGAACGCCGCCTCCGCAGAATCGGAGGGACCACTGAAATCGAGCTCGATGTTAGAGTCCTAGCCGCCAGTAATAAAGATATTTTGCAGGCGGTGCGAGAGGGCAAGCTTCGTGAAGACCTCTTTTATCGACTGAATGTTTTCACGATAAAACTCCCGCCTTTACGAGAAAGATTGGAAGATGTGCCAATTTTGGCCAGCCAGTTCGTCTTGCACTATGCAGCTCTTAACAACAAGATGGTTGCCGGTATTGATGACGAATGCCTTGAAACCTTGAAAGCTCATCATTGGCCGGGAAATGTTCGCCAGCTCAGGAATGTCATTGAGCGCGCACTTATCGTCTGCAATCGGCGCCTGATTGGGAAGCAGGACCTCCCCGAAGAATTTCAGTTTTCGATTCCCCCGGCCGATGATGAATTTATTAAAGTCAAAGTCGGAACGCCTCTGGATGATATCGAAAAGAAAGCAATTTTTCAGACCATCAAATTCACGGGCGGTAATCGCGCCAAAGCCGCTCAGGTGCTCGGAGTCAGCGCAAGAACGCTATATAATAAGCTTCAGCGATATGCTTCCGAAGCTGAATAGAGGCGTTTGTTAGCTTTGAACTCTAATGGGCGTATTCACTTAATACTTAAAATCTGATCGTGTGAACTTTTCGTATAATTTGTTCGAATCAGGAGGCAGTGCGCCAAAAATTTGACTCGCTTGACCGTGCATCCTTATGAGATTAGTATTGCCTAAGAGCAATTTAGCGTAGCGCAAGGCAGTTGCGGTCAAAAAACTGCCTAGGGAAGGCTATCTCCGATGAATCCCCATCTCTCTAGTCAAAAAACAACCTAGGGAGGGTATCTCCGATGAATTCCCTTCTCTCTAAACGTGATTCTTCTCCGATTCGACTGATAATCGCGGATGACCACGCTCTGCTGCGCGAAGGTCTTAAGGCTTTGCTGACGCTCGAACCTGATTTTCTTGTCATGGGCGAGGTTGCCGTCGCTGACGATTTGCAGCCAACACTCAAGACAACTCCCTGCGACGTTTTGATTCTCGATTTGAAAATGGATCGGTTGGTTCTTGATGAAGTCGAAGCACTCTCCTCACCTGACTAAAGTTTTGGTGCTGACCGGCAGCGAACGAATTACTGATGCCTTCAGTGCGTTGCGGGCCGGCGCTCGCGCAATCGTGCAAAAGAAATTTGCGATGAAGAATCTGGTTGAGGCCATTCGAGCGGTAGCTGACGGACTGATGTGGTTGCCACCCGCTCTGCAATCGTTGCTCGCCAAAAAACTGAACGCATCTTCCGGTAATCAGTTGACCGAGCGAGAATGCCAGATTGTTAACAATGTTGCAGTAGGATTAAAGAATGCTGAAATAGGCCGGAAGCTCGCTATCAGTGAATTCACTGTTAAAACTCACCTAACCAATATCTTTCAAAAGCTCGATATCCGCGATCGCGTAGGCCTTACCCTCTATGCTTTGCGCACCGGCATGGTCAGCCTGCCCGAAGATTATCGTTAGCTCGATAGTAAACTATATAGCTCATGGCTTGATATATAACGGTCAGAATGCCTACGGAACTAACTCTAAAGTTGTACTATGAGTACTCTCACTGCGGGATTTCCTCTCTTGAGTTTTTGCTAATAAATGATGCCTTTTGTTTGTAACCGTTTCAGTCAAGACTTACTGAAGGGGGTTGATGGGCCTGCGCGCGCCATAGAAGCATCTATGGGATCTAATAGCAATTCTACGAATTCTCAAAGCAAATTAAACGAATGCTCCCAGGAGGATCATGTAGTCGTTGAATTGATCGAGGATCCCGCGGCCGTTAGCCCGGTATATCGTGCAAGCTCGCGCAGAGCGGAGAGGGTCTCACTTGCTCGAGATGTGAAGACCATATGGTCCTGATTACCGCAATTCTGATTCTTCCGCTTGCCGAAAAGCCCTTGATTTGGGCTTTATGCGGAGATTGGCGGTCCGAGTTCCCGCAGTAAGGATACTTTGTTTATCGAGTTCTGGACGACTGAATATAGAGTCGCACGTGCCTCATCGGTGAGCCTAAACGTGTAATTGCAAGATCTTAATACCGCTTATTGATCTCACGTGGCTACTCAATCCGAAAAACATTCGCCACCATCAGCAGACTTACGCAGAGCCATTCGCGGATACGCGTTATCAAGGGCTTCAGTTTGATCGCGATTCGATTTTGAAGAGCGCCCCAGAACATCGCCGGGTGTTTATGGTCTTTTTAGCGCACTCTGGATTTATATTGGAGAAGCGCAGGATATTCGCAGAAATTGCTGGAACATTTAACTGAAAACGATAGTTGTATCGCTCATTATCAACCGTCCAGCTTCGCTTATGAGTTGCTCGATTCCGATAAACGTTTTGAGCGCCACGCGGAGTTATCCGCGAGGCTTCAACCTTTATGTCGTGGGAGGTCGTTCGTCTTATAAGACGATGCCCTGAAAACTGATCCCGCATAAATGCCGATCAATCTTGCGCCGGCAGATCATTGCTGATCCTTGAGAGCGCCGTTTTTCGTCCCCCCCGAAAATGGCAACGAAAGGGTGGGCTGGTCTTGCCGGCGCTCTCTTCTTCCGCCAGCGTCTTACTCAGGGCAGCATCCCATTTGGGCGATCTGATCAGACTTGTGCGATATGTTTGCTCAATTTGCGAGGATCCAGCGGCTTTGTGAAGTAATGACTGAATCCGGCCTCGCGCGCACGAGGCTCATGGTTGTCGCTCCGCCATCCGGAGAGCGCAATGAGTGTAATGTGCGGCCAGCGGCTGCGGATTTGCTTTGCGAGTGCATACCCATCCATCTCAGGTAGTCCTATATCAAGGATCGCGATTTCCGGTTTTATGTCATCGATAAGTTGGAGGGCGCGAGTAGCGCCATAGGCGACCGTAACTTGATGCCCCTCGCTGCTCAGCACCTGTGCGGTTGCATCCGCCACGTCTCGGTTGTCCTCGACCAGCAATACCCGTTTAGCTCTTGCGCTGTCGATCGGTCCATCAGGATTTTCGTTCGTTCCGCCGCGCAAATGGCCATCGGAGAGCGTCGTGTTCAGCGGCAATCTTATGGTAAATTCGCTACCCTTGCCGAGTCCTTCACTTGCTGCGGAAATATCGCCACCATGCAACTCGGTGAGTTCCCGCACCAGCGATAGCCCGACCCCGAGTCCTTGCTGGCCATTTTCACCCGAGACGGTTTGTTGCGAATACATCTCGAAGATTCCAGCTAAGGCTTCCGGCTTGATCCCGATGCCATTGTCCTGCACCCGAATCAAAACCTGTGAGCCGAGGTGTTCCGCCGCGAGGCCGATTTTTCCTCCGGCAGGCGTGTACTTGACCGCGTTGTGCAAAAGGTTCGCGACGATCTGCGAGAGTCGCGTGACGTCGCCATCGACGATCAGCGGCTCGGGCGGGAGTGAAACGTTCAGACTCTGATTTTTCTCTTTGATCATCTGGCGGCAAGTCTCAATCGCTCCCTCGAATATCTCCGAGAGTTTAATCGGCCGCTTATCAAGCTTAATCTTGCCGTGGATCAGGCGCTCTACATCGAGCAGGTCATCTACCAGCCGCATCAAATGGGTCAATTGGCGGTGCAACACATTGCGCGCAAGCTCCAAGGCGCGTGGATCAACGCCTTCCTGCTGGAGTATGGTCACGCTATTGAACATTGCCGCAAGAGGATTGCGAAGCTCGTGCGCGAGCGTCGCTAAAAAACGATCCTTCTTGCGGTCCGCTTCGCGTAACTCCTCTTCGGCCAGTCGTGACGCGGTCACGTCATTATTGACCATCAGGATCACTGGCGGCTGTTCCGGCTCGCGTCGATGAAAAATCAGGTGGCTCGCGAGGATCAGGACGTTCCCGCTTTTTGTGGTGTTGACGAAGTCGCCTTCCCATTGGCCGGTGCGCTGCAACTGCTCGACTATCGATTCGCGGGACTGGGCGAACTCGGTTTTCAACAACTCATATAAAAATTGCCCGACTGCTTCCTCGCTGCTGAAGCCGTAAAGCCGCTCGCATCCGGCACTCCAAACCTGGATCCGCCAATCCTCGTCCAGCACCATCAGGTAGGCGAGATTCAGGATGGCGGTGCGTTCGCGCAGGATTTCTGCTTGATGCCGGACAGTATCTTCAGACTGCTTGCGCCGCGTCATATCGACCAGGGTGAGGACGACGCCATCGATCTTGTCGTCGAGCGTGCGATAGGGCGCAAGCCGCAACAAATAGAAGCGCCCATCGGCGCTCAAGGTTTCCCGCTCGGTCGGTTGCAGGGTGCGCAGCACGCTTCCCGCGTCTTCGGTCAGCGACTGATAGTCCAGCTTATGAGTGAAGTGCTCGAGCGGACGGCCAATATCTGCTCCGGTGATATTAAATAGCTGCTGGGCGCGCGGCGTATAACGCTTAATTTGCAAGCTGCGGTCGAGGAAGATCGTTCCGATATCAGTTGAGGCCATCAAGTTCTGCAGATCGCTATTGGCGCGCGCGATCTCTTCGATTTTCTCCCGATACTCCTGATTTACCGTTATCAATTCTTCATTGACTGATTGCAGCTCTTCTTTGCTGGTCTCCAGTTCCTCGCTGGCGGAGCGCAATTCCTCATTGATCGCCTGCAACTCTTCGTTGGATGCCCGTAACTCCTCGGTCGAGGTCTTCATATTGCTCGATCGTGACGCGCAATTGATCTTTGGTCCGCTGCAGTTCATTCTCCAGTTCGCGCACCATCTGAGACGGTCAGTAGCGACTCCATGAGCTTCGCCGGAGAGTGCTACCGCCTCGTTCGCTTCAGCGAAAGTTACTAGGAAGCAATCGCGTGCAGCGGCCGGCATCTCGCCAACCTGCCGGACTGTCAAATTCACCCACCGTATCGTCCCCCCGATTTTGGTTCTCAGTCGTCGCGACTCCGGGATAGCCTCCGGGGGCCGGCTTCTCGCCTCGAGCAGTGCGGCGCGGAGATCGAGACGCATATCTTGATCGATTAGCTTCAACAGATTCCGCGAAGGCTCGCCGGCCGGTACCTGCAAAAATTGCCCGGCATCACCGCTCAGATGCAGAATCTCATAGTCCTGATCGATCAGGATGCTGGGGGGACTTAACTGCTCGACGACGTCTTGATGCAGTTGGCGGGGCGTAATCGCGTCGGTGTTATGACCGCTTGTCGGTTCGGGCAACTTGACTTGCCAGCCGCCCGACATCAGGTTGACCGGCACCCGCGTATTCGCCGTGAGCCGGCGACGATAGATACGGCGCTTTTTATCAATTGGTTCGAACAAGCCGGAGAGCACTTCCGCTGATTCAGACGCTCCCAGGAACAGGAAACCTCCCGGCCGCAGCGCAAAATGGAAAATTTCCAGTATTCGTTCCTGCATTGACCGATTGAGGTAAATCAGCAGGTTCCGGCAACTAATCAGGTCGAGCCGGGAAAAGGGCGGGTCGCGCACTAGATTGTGCGGCGCGAAGAGCAACAGCTCGCGCAATTCTCCCTTCACCTCGTATCGGTCGCCGCTTTTAATGAAAAAGCGTTGCAGCCGTTCCGGCGAGACATCCAGCTCGATATTGGTTGGATAGCGGCACTCGCGTGCCTCGGCAATCGCCCGGTCATCGATGTCAGTGGCAAACACCTGGATGGTTTGCGTAGCAGCAGTCCGCCTCGCGTGCTTCTACCAGCAGCATCGCCAACGAGTACGCTTCCTCGCCGGTGGCGCAGCCTGCTGACCAGACCCGCACCTGACTCATTTTGCTTTTATCGGCAAAAGCTGTGGAATGACTTCCAGTGCCAGCCGCTCAAATGCTTCGCGATCCCGGAAGAAATTCGTCACCGTAATCAGCAAATCCTGCAATAGCGCCATGATCTCATCGGGAGTTCTCATGCACAAACGCGAGATACGTGCGCATCAACCCGCTAATGCCCATGTACTTGCATCCGGCGTCCGATTCGCCGCAGCAAGGTGGGCCGCTTATACTGGGTGAAATCGTGTCCGGTGCGCAGCCGCAGGACCGTCAGCAGATCGCGTAATGAGTCCTCATCGAAACCGCCAGCGGTCTCATTTTGAAGCGGTAATTGCAGGCGTTGTGGTCGTCATGCAGTGCGACCAGTTTGGCCGGCATTTCCGCCACCGGCATCACCAGATCGACGCGCCCCGACGCGATCGCGTTGCGCGGCATGTCAGGATATTCCGCCTCTGCCGGGTCCTGCGCGATCACAAAGCCGCCCTCTTCTTTGATGCTGCCTATCCTAGGGTTCCATCAGCCCCGGTTCCCGAGAGTAAAATCGCAATTGCCTCTTTTCCGTACGCCGTCGCGAGCGTGCGGAACAACAAATCGATCGAAGTGTGGCGCGCCGTGAAGACGCTCCGGCTCGGTCAGCCGGATTGCTTCCCATCCATCAGCACCAGATACTTTGACGGAGGAATCACATAGATGTGGTTCGGCTCAACTTGCATCGCCTCGGTTACTTGGGTAACCGGAATAGCAGTCTGGCTGCTGAATCAATTCCGCGAGATTGCTCTCATGGTCCGCCGACAGATGCAGGATTACTACGTAGGCTCAAGCCGCTATCGGCGGGTACCTGGTTGAAAAATCCCAGCAGTGGAGCAATTCCGCCCGCCGACGCACCAATCCCGACTACAAAGAATTTACCGTCGGACTCTGATGATGCTTCCTGGATACTATTGCCATCGAGCATATTGACAACCAATAGCACGGATTAGGCCTGGTCAGTTACGCACAATCGTGTTGATTGATAATACGAGCTTTAGTTCTCTGCGATCTACTCATATGCTGCTCTCGCGAATTTATCAGATGCCGCTCGACGCGACGGTCTGATGGATCCTGGAATTAATAATCTTATAGACCGGCTCAGGTATCGATGCACAGCCGATCGGTAATAATGACCTACAAAGTCTAGCAGAAGATGACCCGCCATCGTCAATTGACGGCGCCACGAAGCTAAACTGAGCGAATATTATCTTGAACGCGGCCACCGTTCGACAGACTCAGGGCAGCAATTGCTTCGCGACGGTTCCTCGACACGCTCGCGGTGCTCGCCGACTCGGATGACAAATCAGGCTTATGCAGCGGGTCGCTAGCGCGCGGTCATCGCGCCATCGACCGGCATCGCGCATCCGGTGACGAACGAGGCGTAATCCGAGAGTAGCCACGTCACAGCTTCGGCGATCTCCGAGGGTTTGCCCATCCGCGCGACCGGTTCGGTGCTGACCAGAATATCCTTGAGCCGCGGATGCGATCCTACCATCCCGCCGACCATCGGTGTATCAATTACTCCGGGGCAAACCGCATTGACGCGGATATTGTGGCGCGCATATTCCAACGCTGCGCTTTTCGTCAATCCGACGACGCCATGCTTCGACGCGGTGTAGGCCGCCATCCCATGCGAACCGACCAGTCCCGCCGCGGACGCCGTGTTGACGATCGCGCCGCCCTTTTCCTGCTTCATCATCTGCAGGATTTCGTATTTCATGCAGAGCCATACGCCGCGCAGATTCACCGCCATGATCCGATCGAAGCCCTCTTCGGTTTCGTCGGCGGTCCGCGCGATTTTGCCTGATATGCCAGCGTTGTTATATGCGCAATCGAGCCGCCCGAAATGCTTGATTGCGGTTGCGACCAGCGCTTCGGCTTCCGCCGCCTGCGCGACATCGCATCGCGCGAACACCGCCTCGCCGCCCGCCTCTTTGATCAGCTTGACGGTTTCATTGCCCGCTCCTCCATCACGTCGGCGACCAGCACCTGTGCGCCCTCACGCGCGAAGGCCAGTGCCGAAGCTCGCCCGATTCCCGAACTCGCGCCGGTGACGAGCGCAGTCTTGCCATGTAATAGTCCTGCCATCATGCACTCCTGATACTATCGATTCTCGATCACGACGTGTTCGCGCGCGACGAAATTGCGCGTGAAGGGCATGTCAAGAAACTTCGCGCCATCCTCCGCCATCGCCTGACCCGCCGGCGATTCAAACGCGGCGCGCATCGCGTTCGGATTGTCGAACCACAACTGCGCGACACCATCGTAGAGCGGAGTCGCATAGAGATATGCGTCATCGATCAGGTGCGATTGGACGTAGCGGCGGACCCCCGGCAAATGATGGCCCATCGCGCCGTGCACCTCGATCCAGTATTTACGGAACTCATCGAGTGGCATCCCCGGGAGCCGTTTGAGCTGCCACACGCCTTTGATCAATTTAGCGCCGGTGGGCCCATCGATGATCACGTGGTCGGTCGTCGCCATCCATTCGACCCGCCGCAGGTCGATAAAGTTGCGCTCGTCGGCGAGCGCGCCTTCGAGGTACTCCTGGCTTTTGCGCAATTCAGCGAATGCGTCCGTCGAGTCGATCAGCACCTCGGCTTCGCCATCGTAGGGCGACTCTGCACCGACTGCGCCTGCCGCCTGAATCCGATGGCTCTGCACGTAGCGATGCAGTTGCGGAATACGCCCGGCGATCGGTCCGTGAGTATCGCGCCAGTAGTTATGAAATTCGGCATTGCTGAGCTTCTCAAGCCGTGTGATGAAATAATGGATATGAATCATGACCTCACCTTCGTTCAGGCCGGAATTTTGGCATAGCATAGCTCGAAGCTGAAAGGCCTGTAGGAATGAGCAAGAACTCGCCGCGCATAATTGAGAGCCATCATGACGAACCCGCATCGAATCGTAAGTTTGCTGCCGAGCGCAACCGAGATCGTGTGTGCGCTCGGTTTCGAGGATCAGCTGGTGGGACGATCGCACGAATGCGACTATCCGGAATCGATACGCGGTCTCCCCGCGCTTACCGAGCCTAAATTCAATCCTGAAGGGACCAGCGCGGAGATCGATCAGCGCGTGAAGCAGATCGTCGGTGACGCACTATCAGTCTATCGTGTCGATGCGAACAAGCTGCGCGAGTTGCGTCCTGATGTTATCGTGACGCAATCGCAATGCGAAGTCTGCGCGGTCAACATGCGCGATGTCGAAGTCGCAGTGGCGGATTGGATCGGCGGTGCGCCGCCGAAGATCGTCTCGCTTGCGCCGTTCTCGCTCGGCGACGTGCTCAATGATATGGGCCGCGTGGCGATGGCGCTCGGAGCCGGCGTGCAAGGCATCGAATTCGTCACTGAGCTAAGCCGCCGAATGAGTACCATTGCGGCGCAGGCTAAAGTCGCACCTGAACGGCCGACGATCGCCTGCATCGAATGGATCGATCCGCTAATGGCGGCGGGCAATTGGATGCCAGAGTTGGTCGCGATGGCGGGTGGTCAGAATCTGTTCGGAGTCGCGGGCGAGCATTCGCCGTGGATGAAGTTCGAGGAGCTGGCAGCCAAAGACCCGGACGTCATCTTGATCATACCATGCGGCTTCGATCTAAATCGAACCCGCGCGGAGATGCCCGCCTTGGCGTCGCAACCCGGATGGAAAGAGCTCCGAGGCGTGCGAAAGGGACAGGTATTTCTTGCTGACGGCAATCAATACTTCAATCGTCCGGGCCCGCGTATCGTCGATTCGCTGGAGATTCTCGCCGAGATTCTTCATCCCGAGTCAGCTTCCGCCCCGCTCATCAAGGCGCAGGCTGGCGACGATTCGATGAATCTTGAATGCGAATCGCGATAGCCGAAGCCTGCAGAAAGGAAAAAGGAGATTAACCGGCGGCGCGCAGCCGGCGATGACGCACGCGATGCTCTCTTTCCGAATTAGCCGTTAATGTGGACTCGACAAGTGGAGCGAGAGAAAAGCAGGAGATTTCCGGGCGGCAGTTGATACGAATTCGCAGCCAGAAGGTACCAAGCCCGCGATTCGTATAGATATAGAATTCGTTGTAACGATTGAGGCCTGCATAATAGTTCTTGCCGATTCGCAATACCGAGCGGATCGGGGAGCCGTAAAACGGAATCCTGACGACGCCACCGTGAGTATGACCGGAGAGCATCACGCCGGGCGACAGATGCCGTGCATAGAGAGCAGTGTCCGGATTGTGGGCGAGCACGATTGAACTCTCGTCGGAGGCAAGGCCGCGAAAGGCCCGCGCAGGCTCGGCCCGGCGCGCCCACAAATCGTCGATGCCCGACAATATTGAGTCCTTCGCCATTGATGATCACGCGCTGATTTTCATTCGAGAGAACACGCGCTCCGGCACGCTTGAGCGCATCGGTAATCAGTGTGAACGAAGCGTGATGGTCGTGATTGCCGAGAATCGCGAATACGCCGGACTGCGGATGCAGGTCAGCGAGCACCCGACGGAAATCCGCGATATAGCGGCGCATCGTATTGCCGCCCGAGAAGTAGTCGCCGGTCAGAAAAACCAGATGAGGATTCTGTTGATTGATTATGTGGACTGCCGCTTCAAGCCGCGCCAGATCCTCGTCGCGATCAACATGAAAGTCGCTAATCTGGCAAGCGATTACCCCTTCGAGCGCAGGAGCAAGGTGGCGAACCGGTAAGGTCACCGGCACCACGTCGATCTCATCGATCGTGCGGCGCCACATTCGATGTAATGGACGAAATGCAGCAGGCGGCTTGTGGACACGATCAACGCCCCGGCGTCCGCGACGCCGCTTGGGTACGTTCTCCACAACTTTCAAACTTGCTGTCCCATCTAACCTAATTTTAGAACATTTCGCGTAGATGTTGAAAGGCGGGGAGCGTGACGATTCGCTCATCCTCGTCCAGTTCCTCGTGTTCCATCTCCCAAGTCTGCGGATGCGGGATGTAAATTGCTGCGCGGAGACCTGCGCGAATTGCGGGATTGATGTCAGAACGCGGGCTATTGCCAATCATCACGGTATTTAGCGGATCAAGGGCAGCCTGTGCGAGCAGTCGCTTATAAGCCGCCATGTCCTTCTCCAGTGGAATACCTATCCGGCTAAAAAATCGGCGTAGGCCGGAGCGCTCCAGCTTGCGTAGCTGTTCGACCGGCTGGCCTTTGGTAAAGAGCAGCAATCGATGACGCGGGGCGAGATATTCGAGTGTCGCAGCCACATTTGGCAGCAGCTCGCAATGACGCTCCATCAAGGCATCGCCGATCAACTCCACCTCGCGACGGGCGAGATGATGCAGCTCAGGGTCGAGAATCTCTTCCACTACCCGGTGCAGCGCCCGTACATAGGGAGCGCGGCCATAGCCGGCTTCCGCGATAATCGCGAGTTCGTGTGTGCGAATGCAGGCGTGGATGCGCGTTTCATCGGCATGACCGGCTTGGCTCAATATTTTCAGAAAAGCGGCCTGCGCTTCGAGAAAATGCAGGTTTGAATCCCATAATGTGTCGTCGGCGTCAAAGATGAGATTCAAACTCGGGCGGTCATCTATGCTGCATCAGTTTCGAGCGTAAGGCACATTAACGGGAATGTTAAGCAGGCATGCGACTATTAGGTTGGCTAGCCGGACTTGCCAGCAAGCCACGGCGGATCGGCATAAACGAGCATCGCGCCAGTGGAAGGACTTTTATCGATTCGTACTGGGACCTCATACACCTCGCGCAGGCGCTCGGCGGTAAATACTTCGGCAGGCGTTCCGTAGCCGATCATCGCACCATCTTTGAGCATCAGAATACGATCAGCATATAGGGCCGCCACATTCAGATCGTGGAGGATGGCGATTACTGCCAGGCCGCGCTCGGCGCGCAGATCGCGAAAACAGGCGAAGATATCGGCGACGTGGCGCAAGTCAAGAAAGGCCGTTGGCTCGTCAAGCAGGATCAACCGCGGCTGCTGGGCGAGTGCACGGGCGAGAAAGACGCGCTTGCGCTCGCCGCCTGACAGTTCCTGGATCGGGCGGCTGGCGAGTTCGAGCAAATCGAATCGCTGCATTGCCTCGCGCGCAATTGCCAGATCGCGGGGCGATTCAAGATGAAATGGACCGAGATGCGGCGCACGACCCATCAGAACGATCTCTAGCACTGTGAACTGAAACGCGACTGAGTTTTCCTGCGCGACGCTGGCCAATACTCGTGCCAATGCGCGACGATCGTATTTATCGAGATTCTTACCGAAAATCTCGACCGAACCAGCGCGAGGTTTCAATGATCCGGCGAGTACGCGAGCGAGCGTCGATTTGCCCGCGCCGTTCGGTCCGACGATCGCAAGCATCTCGCCCTCATGCAATTCGAGCGAGACGCCGTTGAGCACCGGCCGCTCGTTGTACCCGGCGACCAGGCCGGCAGCGCGCAGCGCAAGGCGAGCATGATTCCCGGCATTCATACGACCAGCGCCTTGCGTCCTTCGCGGCGCAACACGTAAACGAAAAACGGTCCGCCGCATAGAGCAGTGATCGCGCCGACCGGCAGTTCCGATGGCGCTATCACGGTTCGCGCTAGCAGATCAGCGGCGATGGTGAAGGCGGCGCCACCGAGGACTGAAGCGGGTAGCAGTAATCGATGGTCCGCGCCGGTCAAGCGTCGCAAAATATGCGGCACGATCAATCCGACGAATGAAATCACGCCGCTGACCGAAACCGCTGCGCCGATCAGAATTGAAGTCACCACGAACAACAAGCGCCGGACCCGATCGACCTCGACGCCAAGCTCAGCTGCCTCATCGTCACCGAGGCTTAACAGATTCATATCGCGAGCACGGAGCATCAGGATGACAAAGCCGCCGCAGCCGACAATCGTGACCATTGCGATCTCTCGCCAGGTCGGCGCTTCGAAACTTCCCATCAGCCAAAAAATAATGCTGTGCGTAAAATAAAAATTTACCACGCTGTTGACGAGCATGATCGCCGCACCCCAGAAAGCATTGAAGACCACGCCCACCAGCAAGAGCGTCAGCGGCTCGAGGCGACCTTCAATTTCCGCGAGACGATAGACTGCGCCGGTTGAAAGCAGCGATGCGGCAAACGCCGCAATCGGGACTAACGCGTCGGCTGCAGCAAATGCGCGAGAACAGCACCATCGCCACGATCGCGCCAAAAGCTCCGCCGCCCGAAATCCCGAGGATACCGCCCTCGGCCAATGGATTGCGCACCAAGGCCTGCAATGCTGCACCAACTATCGCCAGCACCGCACCCACAATCGCGCCCATCAGCACGCGCGGCAGCCGCGCGCCGATCAAGATCGCGCGGTCAGGACTGAGCGGATCGGCTAGCGCGCGAATCAAACTTATATGGACGCTGCCAAAGGCGGTCGAGACGAGCACGAGCGCAATGCAAGATCGCCATCAGGACTATCAGTGTTCCGGCGAGGCGACCGCGCGTCAGATAAGAACCTTCGATCTCGCGCCAATCAGACGGCGCAGCGTTATGATGTTCCGACTGGCTCGCTAGCGAGCTGCTCATCGTGCGGCCTGAAAGTGAGCCGGAGAGTGAAACAGGCCTGGATGAATCAGCTGCGCCATCAAATCGAGGGTTAAACCAATGCGTGGTCCGGGATGGAGGGTCGGGCTTTCGGGATAACCAAAAACGTGACGACTTTTCACCGCCGGAATTGTCGGATACTTGCTCCAGAAAATTCCCTGATCAGTCGGGTCTGTGCCCATCTGTCCATCGAGGATCACTTCGGGCCGGCACGCGATAATGTACTCAACACTCAGCCGAGGCCACGCCTGATCAGATTGCGGAGCGATATTCGCACCGCCGGCCAACGTCAGCAGCTGGTCGAGGAAGGTGCCGCGTCCGACGGCGACCATCGGCTGATGGCCGACGACCATCAGGACCGAGCGCGGCGGGCGGCTTTTCGCGCGAGTCGCGATTCTTCGAAGATGGCTATTGAGATCGTTCACGAGCATGCGCGCCGAGCCGCTCCTTCCAATCCGATCGCCTACAACGATGATGCTTCGTTCTATCGCTTCAATGGAACGGCCTTCACCGTCGTCGGCCATCAATGTGGCGATCCCCATTGAATTCAGCGCGCGAATTTCGGGTAAATCGGAAGAAGTGGCAAGCCCGATTACGAGGGTCGGCCGTAACGCCACAATTTCTTCGATATTGGGCGTGATGAATGATCCGACACGCGGCAATCGCCTTACCGCCGGCGGATAATCGCAATATTGCGACACGCCGACGACCTCCTGGTCTGCACCGAGCGCAAACAGAGTCTCGGTTACTGACGGGGCTAAGGAAACGATCCGTTGATGGCGATCAACCGTGCGAATGGACGCAGGGGAGCGCACGCATCCGATGGAAAACATTACTGCGCAGATCAACACCACCCGGAACAACTTCACGACCGGAAAGTATATGATCAAGTCGGACTGGTTAAGTGACGCAGTATAAATCGATTTGCATCGCCCAGTCAGCTTGATTTAGTTAAGGCGACGAGGTTGCTCGCAGTGCTCAAAATTGCTGTTTGCATCAAGCAGATTCCATTAATCGAAGACGCCAATTTCGATCCGGTCACCAAGACCATTAAGCGCGACGGCGTCAATGTGATGAGCGCCTACGATTTGCGCGCGATCGCGCAGGCGGTGGAGCTTAAACGCACTCACGGTGCGGAAACCACGGTTGTTACGATGGGGCCGCCGCAGGCGCGCGAGGTCCTGATTGACGCGCTCGGGATGGGAATCGACCATGCAGTACATCTAGAGGACCGGGCATTTGCCGGTTCGGACACGCTGGCGACGGCCCGCGCGCTTGCTCGATGGCTCCAGCGTGGGCGTTTCGATTTGATCATGCTGGGAAAATATTCGCTCGATGCTGAGACTGGTCAGGTCGGTCCCGAGATCGCCGAGATGCTTGGGGCTGCGCAGATCACGGGAGTGCGGAAACTCAAAATTGAAGGCAATACAATCATGGCCGATCGCGAAAGCGACGAGGGTCACGATGAAGTTGAATGTAGTTTTCCGGCGCTACTGACCTGCGCGGAGCGCCTGATCGATCCAATCAAGAAATTTACGCGACTCAACGAAGCCGAATTGGCTCCGCGCATGACCAGTATTCGCGCGAGTGAACTGGACAGCGACCCGGCGCAGTTCGGCTTCGCCGGCTCGCCTACCTGGGTACAGGGTGTCCGCGCGCAGGAATCGCCCAAAGTCGAATGCCAAATGATCGACTGTAGCGACCCGGAGCGCGCCGTAGAGCGGCTGCTCGCCGCACTTGAGGAACGTGGAGCGCTGAAACCACGCATTCACAACCGGCGACCGATCAATGCACAAATTCGCAAGCCCTCCCGAGGCAAAGACGTTTGGGTAATAGTCGAAACGTCCCTCGATGGACGGGTGACGCTCGGCACGCTGGAGTTGCTTTCGGCGGCCGACGAGTTGGCGAGTGAACTCGGCGGGGCGCTGATCGCAATTGGACTCTCGGATACGGTTGCGCAGCACGCCGGTCTAATCGCGAGCTACGGAGCGGACGAGATCGTAATCCTTGAAAATCCAGCCCTGCAACCTTACTCGCCCGATACGGCCACCGAGGCGGTCGCTCATTTAGTGCGTGAACGGAGTCCGTGGGGCCTGTTTCTGAATGCCAGCGAACGCGGCCGTGATTGGGGACCGCGGCTTGCCGCTCGGCTCGGGCTGGGGCTAACCGGCGACGCCGTGGGTCTGGAGCGTGACGGAGACGGGCGGCTGGTCGCGCTCAAACCGGCGTTCGGCGGGAATATCGTCGCGCCGATCCTGTCGAAAACTTATCCGCAGATGGCAACCGTGCGGCAGGGAGTCCTCGAACTCGCGGAACCCAATCCCGCGCGGATTGTCGCACTGCAAACCGTTCGCGTGAGTATTGGTAATCCTCTGACGCGACTCATTAGCGAGCATGCGAACGTCGATCACTCGATCGTGCCGCTCGAGGGAGCGGAAGTCGTCGTGGGTGTCGGGATGGGAGTCGGCGGACCGGACGGCGTGGCCAAGAGCAAAGAATTCGCGAGAGTCCTCGGGGCGGGGATGTGCGCGACGCGCCGTGTAACCGACAAGGGCTGGTTACCCCATCAACTGCAAGTTGGACTTACCGGCAAGGCGATCGCTCCACGGCTTTATTTTACGCTCGGAATTCGTGGCGTGCCGAATCATACGGTCGCACTCAAACGGGCCGAAACTATAGTCGCGATCAACAATGATCCAGATGCGGTGATTTTCGAGCGAGCTAACTTTGGGCTGGTCGGCGAATGGGAGCCGCTGACTGATGCGCTGATCGACGCCTTCCGCCGACGGCTCACCGCGTAGCTCAACATGCTCAGTAAGGGACCAGTACCACCATCGCTCGGCTGCTATGAGGTAATCCGCCGAATAACCATCAGCTTCGCTGTTGGGGATCCGGCGGTAAAGTAGAGTGCCCGGGTCCACGCTGGGCGCGTTATCGAAAGCCAGACCCTACATTCCATCGATAATCCGGCTTGTTAGTCGCGACATCCACTAATCTCCGCTTGGACGCGCCGAGTTTCCTAGTGTTGAGTAGAGCGAGGACGCTATTCCAAGCTGCGAACGGTCCACTTGGGAAAATGCCGTCCCAGAGATTGCGCGAGATTCCAGGCGCCGCATAATGAGCGTCCCAGGCATTTTGCCTCTTGAGACGCTTCCGAATAGAAGAGGGAGTGAACTTTTTTGGGTCACTGGAGTCGCCCTGAGATGAACTGTCCCAAGTGCCAATCTGCGAATCGTCCGGAGCGCAATTTCTGTGCGGCTTGCGGTGAAGCGCTCAACGCTGCGGCCTGTCCTGACTGCGGTTTCCTCAATAGCAGTGGCGAACGGTTCTGCGGTGGATGCGGTCGCGCGATCAGCGCTACCTCAGATCAATCTTTACCGCACGAGCCTGGAGGTGAAGCATCAAATTTCTCCGCGAGATCAGAACTCCGGAACGTGACTGGAAGTATAATCGCGGAACGGCGGCAATTAACTGCCTTATTTTGCGATCTGGTGGAGTCCACTGCGCTTTCCGAGCGATTGGATCCTGAAGAGCTGCGCGACGTTTTGCACGATTATCACGAAGCCTTGGCGGAGATAATCCATCGATTCGACGGATATATCCAGAGTTATTCGGGTGACGGACTATTAGTGTATTTCGGTTACCCGCGCGCGCATGAAGACGATCCGCAAAGGGCGCTGCGGGCTGGACTTGAGATTACTGCGGTGATGCCTTCGCTCAGTGAACGATTAGGTCGAATAAATCCTCGTGTCGCCGAATCTCCGTTAAAGGTTCGAATTGGCGTTCACACCGGGCCGGTGGTTATCAGTGAAATGGCGCGAGGCGCCGCGCGTGATCCGACTGCGGTGGGCAAGACTCTTAATATTGCGGCGCGGATTCAGGCGCTCGCGTCGGCAGGCGACGTCGCGATCAGCGCCGAGACGCATAGTTTGGTGCGTGGCTATTTCATTTGTGAGAATCTGGGCCATCATCAGCTGAAGGGAATTTCCGCTCCACTGGAAGTTTATCGCGTCCTGCGTGAAGCCGCGGTCCGTAACCGCTTTGAGGTACAGGCTATTGGCGGATTGCGCGGGATCGTAGGGCGCAAGGCGGAGTTAGCCGCACTTAAGCAGAGCTGGGAATCCGCGCGTCACGGTCTTGCTCGCATGCTTCTAATCAGCGGCGATGGTGGGATCGGGAAGTCGCGCTTGGCGGCCGAGTTCAAGAACCAGATTGTATCGGGCGAAGTGACGTGTATCGAATTTCACTGCTCCCCCTATCATCAGAACTCGCCATATCATCCCATTATTGAGCATCTCGGGCGACTGTTGGATCTCCATATCGACGATTCAGGGCAAACGCGGCTCGAGAAACTCGAAAGTACGTTGCGAAAATCCAGCTTGCCGTTGCACGAGGGGATGTCATTGTTTGCAGCGCTGCTTTCGCTTCCCGAGTATCCGGGCTACTCGCCGATTGATCTGCCGCCTCAACGCCAACGCCAGCGGACTCACGAGTTGCTGCTGCAATGGTTCCTCGAAGAAGCCGAAAAAGCTCCGCTCCTGAGTATTTGGGAAGACCTGCATTGGGCTGATCCTTCAACTCTCGAGCTGCTGAATCTGGTGATCGCGCATGCGCGCGACGTTCGCCTGATGTTGATTGCGACCGCGCGTCCCGAATTTACATCGCGATGGGACGAGCATCCCGGGTGTGCTCATATCCTGCTCGAGCGTTTGCCGCACGAAGAAGTAAGGCGGCTCGTCGCACAACTCACCGGCGGCAGGACATTACCAGAGGCGGTCCTCGAACAAATCATCAGCAAGACCGATGGAGTGCCGCTATTCGTTGAGGAATTAGTCAGGATGGTGCTGGAATCGAGTATCCTGCGCGAATCCGGCGACGGCTACCTGCTCGCCGGACCATTGCCGCTACTCGCTATTCCTTCGACCTTACAAGATTCATTGATGGCGCGGCTCGATCGTCTTTCCGCGGAAAAAGAAGTTGTACGGCTAGGCTCAGTGCTCGGGCGCGAGTTCAGCTATGAGCTAATCCGCGCCGTCTGGCCGCTTGATGAAGATGCGCTTACGCGCGGCCTCAATGCAGTGGTTAGCGCCGGACTCCTTCGTCAAGTCGGTGCATCTCAGCACGCGCGATATATCTTCGGTCATGCATTGATCCAGGACGCGGCTTACGAGTCATTGCTGAAAAGCCGGCGTCAGCAGCTTCATCGACAGATCGTACAAGTGCTGGAGCGAAATTTCGCAACAATTACGGAAGGGCAGCCCGAATTACTTGCGCATCATTGTGCAGCGGCGGGCGCTCCGGCCAAATCGATCAGCTATTGGTTGCGTGCTGCCGAGAAGTCGACGCGGCGTTCGGCTAACAAGGAAGCAGTCAGCCAGATAGCTCATGGACTCGAATTACTTGCCGAGCTGCCGGATGATGCGGAGCGCGCGCGGCTTGAATTGCGATTGCAATTAACCCTCGGAGCGCCAATGGTTGCAACCAAAGGCTACTCCGCGCCTGAGGTTAAACAGACCTTCACGCGGGCGCACCAACTCTGTGATCAACTGGGTAATACTGCGGAGCTTTTTCCGGTGCTATTCCGCCTCCGCTCATTTTACCTCGTACACGGCGACTTGAGCACAGCGCGAGAAATCGGTGAGCAGCTTCTAGCTTTAGCGCGCCGCGCGGAAGATCCATCACTGATGCTTGAGGCGCACTATGCCTTGGGCGCGGCGATGTTCTATCTCGGCGAGTTTGCGCCGGCGCAAACGCAGTTCGAGAGCATGACGGCGATTTATGACCGTACGCGACACGCTTCGCATGCTTTTACTTATGGGCAAGACCCGGGCGTTGCGGCTTTAAGCTATGAAGCCTGGACACTGGGCTATCTGGGCTATCCGGCCCGCGCGATCGAGCGGGTAAAGCAGGCGCTCGAGCTTTCTGCCGCAGTGGCGCATACCTTCAGCCAAGCCTTCGCCTGGACTTTCGCCGCGATGTTCTACCAACAACGAAACGACCCGGAGGCGGTCCTTGCACATAGCGCGCGCGGCATTGCAATCTCGCGCGAGCAGGGCTTTCCGTTGTGGTTGTCGATGGCCACGATGCTCAAGGGCTCGGCCTTAACCAAATTTGGACGGCACGACGAAGCCATTAAAGAAATCGAGGAAGGACTACAAGGTTATCGCGCGATTGGCGCTGGTATCGCACAGGCGCATTTTGTCGGAATTCTGGCGCAGGCCTATGGTGAAGCCGGCCAACTCGACCGCGCATTGACGCTCATCTCTGAAGCCACTACGGAAGTGGATGGAAGTGTCGGCGGAAGTTTTGCCGCTGCGGAACTCCATCGTCTGCGTGGCGAACTGTTATTGGCGCAATCGACTGAACAGAGTGAAGAAGCGCACAGCGAATTTCGACGGGCTCTGCTAATCGCTCAACGCCAGCGAGCTAAGGCGCCGGAATTACGCGCTGCGGTAAGTCTGAGTCGGCTGATGATCACGGCGGGCGACGCACCTGGTGCACGTTCGTTCCTTGCGCCGATCCGCGACTGGTTTGTCGAGGGATTTGATTCACCGGATTATCGGCTAGCTTCGGACGTAATGAATGTGTTGAGCTGATCGTGAAGGGGGGATGCGATGCGAATCCAGAAGATAACTTGTATTCAGCTTGGCGGTGAGTTCCCTGATCTCTGCTATCGCTCGGTAATGCCGGATTATGGGATGCCGCTGATCGGCGCCATTCTCGCCGCGGCGGGCTACAATGTGAAAGTGTATATGGAGCACGTCAAGCCGCCGGAGTGGGACAGGATCGTCCAATCCGACTTGGTATGCTTCTCATCACTTTGCGCGGGAGCGGAAAAGACTTTTCAATTGGCGGACGAAATACGCCGCCGACTAGGTATTCCGACCATTATTGGCGGGACTCACGCTACCTACTATCCAGAATCGTGCCTCGATCATTGCGATTATGTAGTTTTCGGCGAAGGTGACGAAACAATCCTCGAGCTGATTACGGCTTTGCGCGAGGAGCGGGATGTCTCGACTGTTGATGGAATCGCGTATCGGAAAGGGCTTCAGGTATATCGGACGGCGGCCCGCAGAGGTCCCGACAAGTTCGACACTATTCCCGACTTCTCGCTCATTCACGGTTATCGCAAGATGAACTGGTTCGACATGCTCTGGCAGCGGCGCGCCCCATGGCTCACGGCTCAGGCTTCACGCGGATGCCACTTCAAATGCCGCTTCTGCATCGTGAATACCATGTTTCCGAGTGGCTATCGCAAACGCGATATTGAAAGTGTAATTCGCGATTTGCGCGACAAACGGCAATACGGCCGGAACTTGATGTTTGTCGATAACGATTTTCCGGCGAATCGTCATGAGACGAAACAACTACTTCGGCGCATTATCGAAGAAGATCTTGATTACAATTTTCTAGTATTTGCACGGATTGAGATGGCTCGAGACGACGAGCTGATGGCGTTGATGCGGCGGGCAGGCGTCAGCCAACTTTATCAGGGTTATGAATCAGTCCAGCCTGAAACCCTGACGGCCTACGATAAACATCAGACTCTCAAGCAGATTTGCGAGACGATCAAAAAGCAGAAGTCGTACGGCTTTCGCTTGATTGGATCGTTCGTGGTCGGGGCGGATACAGACACGCTCGAAACAATTGAACGCACCGCAGATTTCGTGATCGAGCAGCAGCTTTCGAGCGCTTATTTCTTTCCAATTTGGGGCCATTTTCCCGAGCAACTACACGGCCATCAGACGATCGTGCCATGGTACCGCAGCATTTTTAGGGGATGGAAATATTGTGACGGCAACTTTGTCACGCATTATCCGATGAATATGCCGCCCTCTAAATTGCAGCGCGCATTAATCGGCGCGTTCCGCCGCGTCTATGCGCCGCGGCAGGCCCTGCGTGCGCTGCGCGACGGAAATCTCGCTGACGCCAAATGGAAGCTCGGGCATATCGTGCTCTGGCACGATATCGAACGGAACATTCGCGAATATGTCGGATTCCTCGAAGAAATCGAAGACGGCCTTTATGACAGTAGCGGTCGATTGCTTGAAGAGCGGCTGGTCGAGCGCGTTCGCCGCGATCCTCGATGGACCTTCAATGCGGGCAATCGCGCGATTGAGACCCTCGGCCTTTCGCCGCTCGAATTGTCGATTCCGCGTGAGCGGAATGTTACCTGCGTTCCGCCCAAGCTGAACCTGACCGCAAGCGGAAATCCAATCGAAATCTAAACCAGCCAGCTGCCGATTTGCTGATACGAACAGCCTGCGTTAAGGTGCGCCGGAGAACGTCCCTTGGAGGATTTACAATGCAAAGCTGGAAAATCGGTGACGTGCGCGTTACGCGACTACAAGAGCAGGAGCCAATTTGGCCGGGAACGATGATCACGGCCAATGCTACCCCTGACAACATCACGCGCGAAGGCGAATGGTTGAAGCCATTTACTGACGACAAGGGCCGTATCCGGCTCAGCATTCACTCGCTTTTGCTCGAATCCGAGGGCAAGCGCATCGTGGTCGATACCTGCGTCGGCAACAACAAAGTCCGACCGGGTTTCAAGGAATGGAACGATCTGCGGCTGCCTTTTCTCACGGAATTCGAGAAATCTTTCTCGCGCGACTCAATCGATATGGTGGTCTGTACGCATCTACATCTGGATCACGTTGGCTGGAACACCGTACTGGAAAATGGTCGCTGGATTCCTACTTTTCCCAAAGCCAAGTACATGATGACCAAACCCGAATGGGACCACTGGTCGAAGTTTGATGGCTCGCCCGATTTCAAAAACCCCATCGATGATTCGGTCCGTCCGGTGATCGATGCGAAACTGGCCGAACTGGTCGAGCCGGACCATAAGCTAACGAGCGAAGTGTGGCTGGAATCCACTCCGGGACATACTCCCGGTCATGTCAGCGTGCGTATCTCGTCGCGCGGCGAAAATGCCGTCATCACCGGTGATATGATTCATCATCCGATTCAGATTGCGCATCCCGAATGGATTTGCGAGTTCGATAATAAGCCGGAGCAGGCCAGTGAGACGCGGAAGGCTTTTGTTCAGCGATATTGCGATCAAGCAGTGCAGGTCTTCGGGACACATTTTGCAGGACCGACCGGCGGCCATATCGCGCGCCGCAGCGGGGCGTTTCGCTTCGAGGCATGAGTGCGGAAGGACGTGCGACGGCAGTCGCACGTCCGCTAAATCCAACCTCTCGAGAACGCATTGGAGATTGAACGATGCAGGGCGTAATGATCGTCTATGCCATATTTGCCGGCATCGTCATATTAATATTTGTGATCGTCCTGGTGGCGACCGTTATTGTCAGGATTACTGAGCGTTTCCGAAAACGCCGCTCTGCGCCGAACAGCCGCGATCACATATCGCATGAAAATTCGCGAATAGAAACTGGTGACGACGTGCGCCGGTAAATCAACCCGCGCCGTATGCACTGCAAGTAAAGGCCGCTCGCGGAGGATGATATCACGCGAGCGGCTTCGTGAATGCCCACTTCGCCGGAAGCGAACCTGCTTTCGTCGCCGGATGCTGCCTTAATGGGTTCGAGTGGCTAATAAACCATCCGTGTTGCCTTGGGAATCGACATAGAAACCAACCAAATCGCCAAACCGGTCGATTCCGTTGATAACTGTTGTGCCGACGCCAGTGGGATCATCGATCGATTTGAAGGCGCCATTCAACCAGATAAAGCCGTGGGACGCTCCCGCGCTATCCAGATAGAATCCCACGACGATCCCTCGATTATTTATACCGAGCGCTTGGGTCAATGTCGCTCCGGGAAAATCGAGAGTGGTAAAGGTTCCCCCGTTCAGAGTATAGCCGTGATTGACCCCGGCATTGTCGATATAGAAGCCGCAAATCTCGCCCATATCGTTAATTCCCGTAGCTTGGGCGCTGGTCGCCACCGGAATGAAGAGCTCGGCGAAAACTTCTCCGTTTAGATTCAGAATGTACGGATGATCATTACCTGCGCTGTCGGCGAAGTATCCGGCGGCCTGCCTGCGATTATTTAGGCCAAGCAGCTGATTGAAGGTCGTGCCGGGAAAATCCTCGGTCGTAAAGGTTCCAGCAGTATCGACGAAGCCATGCGTGGTTCCGGCAGTATCGATATAGAAACCGTCGGTGTCACCGTCATCCTCGATTCCGATCACCTGAGTCTGCGCCGAGCCGGGAAAATTCTCATCAGTAAAGCTGCTCGGCGGGATCAACGTGAACCCTTTGTTGATGGTTGCGCCATGATAGCCCGCAATTTCCTGATTTTGATTTATCCCCAAGAGTTGCGTGAAGGTATCGCCCGCAAAGTTTATCGTTTGGAAAGAATAGGAACCTCCTGAATTACCTCCGGCGCTACTTAATGCTGGAACGCTGACCAACACGAGAACCACCAGGCCCAGTGCGAATCCGAGTCGTCTCATCGTTTACTCCTCCCTTTAAGGATCCAGATTACTGGAGAACCAGAACCGTTTAATCGAGCTGCAAATAGCTCCACCTCTCTACTGCCCGACTCTATAACAGAGACAAATAGAAGCAAGATTAGACGGTAGAGGTCTTATAAAACTTCAGTAGCGAAAAACTTACAAGATCGTGCCTGATGTAGATCACGTGTACGCTTCGTTTCTCTCTCGCGGGCCTAGAAGAATTTGCAACCGGGGGCGTTCGGCAGTAACGTGCGGTTTATTGATCGACGAATTGCAAAGCGAGGGCTGGTTATGGGTGCAGAAGAAAATAAAAAAATCGTACTGGGCTTTCTGGAAAATTTGAGCGCAGGCAATGGCGCGGCGGTGCTGAATACTCTGGCTGATTCAGCGACATGGTGGGTCGCGGGCAATTTCGCGCTTTCGGGCACCAAAACCAAGGCTCAGTTCACTGAGCTAATCGGCAGTCTGGGCCCCAAGATCGATGGAGCGCTGCGTGTTACCCCGAAGGGCGTAACTGCCGAAGGCGATCGCGTCGCGGTTGAGGCCGAGTCCTATGCAAAAATGAAAAACGGCAAGACCTACCAAAATCAATACCATTTTTTGTTTGTCGTGCGGGACGGCAAGATTCAACAGGTCAAGGAATACCTCGATACAACGCACGCTAACGACGTGCTTTGCTCCTGAGTTTCGTCCGGAAATTGAATTTAATTTAACCGCCGAACGGCACAATCGTCCGTATCGGGTGGGAGCATCATTATGGAGTTTGAAACCCTCGCGACAGGTTATGGACTGGTCGAAGGACCGCGGATCGACGAACGGAATCGGCTTTATTACAGTGATATTCGTGGCGGTGGTGTCTATCGTCGCAATCCGGAAGGCAAAATTGAAACTCTGATCAGTGATCGCAAGGCGGTCGGAGGTATCGCGCTGAATGAGGGCGGTGGACTGATCGTCAGCGGCACGACTCTAGCCAAGTGGGACGAAAGTACCGGCAAGCTCACCGATCTCTTTGCGCAATGGGACGGCAAGCCACTATTCGGCATCAATGACCTCACTACTGATGACAGCGGTAGCGTATGGTTCGGTACCTTCGGCTTTGATATCCATGCGGGCTTCGATTTCAAATCCAAACCGCCGACTGGTTCTCTATTCCGCATCGATCCGCCGAATAAAGCGACCAAGCTCGCTGAGGGGGTCGAGGTAACGAACGGTTTGGGTTTCAGCCCTGACCGTAAGCTCCTCTATCACTGTGATTCCCTTTCGGGCGTATGGGTTTATGACGTCAAACCGGATCGCACGGTGAGCGACCGGCGTCTCTTCGCGAAACTGCCGGAAGGTTCGCCCGATGGGATGACGGTCGATGCCGAGGGCGGAGTTTGGGTCGCCGTTGTAATGGGGCCCGGGGAGATCGTCCGCTTCAAGCCGAACGGAACGCTTGATCGCCGCATCAAAGTGCCGGCCAAATCGGTGACCAGCGTTGCGTTCGGCGGACCGGATATGCGGGATCTTTACGCAGTCACGCCGAACAACAGCAACGATCGCGCGCTCCGGGGCAGCGTATTCCGTACGCGTAGCGATATTCCCGGATTGCCGGTCCCGAAGTCGCGCTTCTAGCGTTAAGGCGCGCTTGGCCTGGCGGGTTTCTTCACAGAACCTGCCACTCTGAGCGCGCCCGCCAATCGCGCTGATTTGTGCAGGCTCGGCCTTGGACGCCGATAACTTACCGGCGCGGATTGAACGCCAGCAACCGTCCGTCGGTCTTTGTCGTAGCGGATCATCACTAGAAAGAGCAGATTCGCAAGCCCGATTTTGAGTAGCGCAAATACCAGCACGAACGACGAAATCCACAGCATCTCAGTCCAGCTGCGTGAGAGCGTGATGACCACCGTCGCGCACATCGCGACCGCTGCGCCGCCAAAGGTCCAGAGCAGGATTCGGAGAGATGTCATCTCCTCGCTCAATCGGGTGGCGTCGGTACTGACCGTGCTGCTGCGAATCGATGGAGTTCGGCGGCGGAATTGAACGATCGCACCCATATAGTTATCCGCTAGACCAGATGACAGATTCTATCGCAACCATCTAGTGCGACAGAAACGATCACGCAATCGCGTTGCGCTATCACCCACTCAAAGAAAAGTTCTACACTGCGCCATGTCTAAGTCACGCGCAGTAGTTCAGGTCGGCGACAAGAGATTCGAGATGCGTACCTTCGACTTGCCGAAAATCGGCACGGACGATGCCCTGATGCGAGTCGAGGCGTGCGGCATATGTGGCAGCGACGTCGATCAATATGATGGCAAGCTCAATTATATTCTATCACTGCCCATGATCCCGGGTCACGAGCCGGTCGGCGTCATCGAGCAGATCGGTCCCGAAGCCGCGCGCCGATGGGGTGTGCAGGCGGGTGATCGTGTAGTCGTCGAGCCGACTCGCGGATGCGGTCATTGCCATGCGTGTAAGCGCGGCGATTATCGTAATTGTCGCGTAGGCCGACCGGGCTGCAAAATTTCCGTTTGCGGCTTCATCCCGACCAATATCGCACCGGCCTTATGGGGCGGGATGGCCGAATTCATGTATCTCGATCCTGAGGTTGCGTTGCATAAAGTCTCGCCTGAGGTCGCGCCAGAACTAGCCGCGCTTTATCAACCGATCGCAGCCGGTATCAGCTGGGCGCATCGGGTTCCCGGTACAAAAATTGGCGACACAGTCGTGATTTTTGGAGCAGGGCAGCGCGGAATTGCCTGTGTCGCCGCGGCGCGTGAGGCTGGCGCGGCGCACGTTGCCGTAATTGCTCGTCGCCAGAGCGCGCATCGTTTGAAGCTTGCCGAGGAGTTCGGCGCGGATGCCCTGATCTACGCCGAATCGGATGTCGTCGCAGAGGTGCGCGAGCTGACCCACGGTGAAGGCGCCGACGTTATCGTGGATGTTACCGCCGAGGCGCTCGATCCGATTGCAAAGGCAGTGGAGATGGCGCGAGTTGGCGGAACAATCGTCTTGGCGGGAGTGAAGGGGCCACGCGCGCCGATTCCTGATCTCTACAATGACCGAATTTTCACGAAGGAATTGACAATTAAAGGTGTTAAGAACGCCGACTTTGATTCGTTTGAGACTGCGGTCAAGTTGATCGAATCGCGCAGATTTCCCTTCGAAAAGATGCACACGCATAGTTTTGCCCTTGACGATCTTGAACGCGCTATTCACACTCTCGCCGGTCGCATATCGGGTGAGAATGCGGTCTCCGTATCGCTCGATCCGAGTTTATGATCGGCAACGCGAACCCTTGACTACGATTCAACCATTACCCGAGGAGGAAAATCATGGCGAACAAATCAAACGAAATGACCGATCTTTTGAAAGACTCCCCAAAAAATTGGGGTCGATGGGGCGCAAATGACGAAATCGGATGTCTGAACTTTCTTACCGACGAAGAAGTCTTGCGCGGGATTCGCTCGGTCAAGCAGGGCAAAGTCTTTATGCTCGGTGTTCCGGTCGCACGTCCTGAAGGCGATCCGACTCATCCGCTGCGTTCTCAACCGATTCATACTCTCACTCACGATGAAGGCTCCTATATTTCTGGACGCGATAAGCCAATGCCCGGGGGACTGAAGTACTCTGATGACGTAATCACGATGTTCCCGCAGTCAACGACTCAATATGACGCGTTGGGCCACGCGTGGTATGGCGACAAGCTCTACAACGGCTTCGATCCGAAGACCACGATTGGCGGTTTGCAGAAATGCTCCATTCAGCCGATCGGCAACCATGGCGTGGTCGGCCGCGGCATTCTGATCGACGCGGCCCGCTTCAAAGGCAAGAAGCATCTCGATCAGGGTGAGGGCGTAACTCTTGATGATCTGCTCGGCGCGGCGAAGAAGCAGGGCGTGACGATCGAAAAGCACGATATCCTGGTCCTCCATACCGGCTGGCTCAATCGCTACTACGAGGAAGGCGTCAACGCCTTTTTTCCCGACGGCAAGTTTGACGAGCCCGGATTGGAATATAGTCCCGAGCTGGTCAAGTGGTTTCACGAAATGGAAATCGTCTCGATCAGCGCAGATAATGTCGGATGCGAGCAGGGTTTGAACAAGCAACTCGGCGGAATCGGCATCCTGCACGGCGCGCTGCTCTGCAATCTCGGAGTAATTTTTAATGAGATCGTCTGGCTAAAAGATTTGGCGGAGCATTGCGCCAAGGACGGCCAATACACCTTCCTGTTCGCGGGCGCGCCGCTCAAGCTGGTCTATGGCTGTGGCTCGTCAGTAAATCCGATCGCGATTAAGTAACTGTATCGAGGCGAGGGCCGCAATTATCCGCTGGCCTTCGCCTCAATCAGACGAAGAGATCGCCGCCGAAGCGCGTAGGGTCTCCGCGTGATGGTTGACCAACTCGTCGCATCGCAGCAATAAATCCGCATCCTGACAGTGCTGCTCAATCATATAGCTAAGTTCGCCGAGATCATGGACCAGCAGGCGCTGGCAGCGCTCATACTCGTCGCGCCGTTGTAGCGCTTTCAGCAGATCACCAACCAGATCTTCAAGCTCGGTCTCTTCCACTTCGAGTGCGATCGCGAGCGCTCGTTCGAGTGGAAGAGCCGCGGTTTCTTCTTTAAGATGACTTTCGAGCAGTGCACGCAGTCGCGCAATTACCTCGGCCTGAACCGCGATCGGACTGGGCTGATCGAGCACGCCCTCGAACTCAAGCACCGTTGAAACTAATTCCAGCGCACCAACATGGCGGGCTTCATCACGAGCCATCCCGAACCAGAACTCATGTACCTGCGGGATTTGCGTGGAACAGCTTCGCAAACCGCGCGTAAAGCGCCATGCTCTGCCGCTCCAGAGCGATCGTCGTCTGAAGCACTTCGCGCGTGGTTGGCACGCCAGAATCTTAACTCTGCTTCCAGTCAGTCGTAAAGTCTCCAGCAAGCGTTTGGAATGAAAAAATGGCGCTGAGCATGAATTTTATGCGCAGCGCCATAGCAGCCTGAACTCGAATCAGCGCGCGAGCTCAGTTGCGCGTGTCTCGCGAATCACGGTCACCCGAATCTGTCCCGGATAAGTCATGTCAGTTTCGATCTTTCGCGCCACATCGCGCGCCAGCATCGTAGCGTCCTCATCTGAAACCTGGTTCGGTTCAACGATTACCCGCATCTCGCGGCCCGCCTGAACCGCGAAACACTTATCCACGCCTTTGAACGATTTGGCGATTGTTTCGAGGTCATCGAGACGTTTGACGTAACTTTCGAGCACTTCGCGTCGTGCGCCCGGTCGCGCTCCGGAAAGGGCGTCAGCCGCATCGACCAGCGGCGCCAGGATGGTCTCGGCTTTGACCTCCTCATGATGCGCCGCGATTGCATTGACGATCTTGGCTGACTCGCCGTACTTGCGCGCCAGTTCACCGCCGATCAGCGCATGCGAGCCCTCGACTTCGTGAGTGAGCGCCTTGCCGATGTCATGCAGCAGTGCAGCCCGCCGCGCCTGTTTTTCATTCAGGCCCAGCTCCGCCGCCATCGAGCCGCAGATGAAAGCCGCTTCGATCGAATGCATCAGGACATTCTGTGCATAGCTGTAACGATACTTGAGCATCCCCAGCAGCTTGGTCAGTTCGGGATGGACTCCATGAACGCCGACTTCGATTAACGCCCGCTGCCCGGCCTCTTTAATCGATTCTTCGACCTGTTGTTCGGCGAGCCGCACCACCTCTTCAATTCGCCCCGGATGGATTCGGCCATCCGAGATCAGACGTTCGAGCGCGACTCGGGCGATCTCGCGACGAATTGGATTGTGACACGAGATCACCACCGCTTCGGGAGTATCGTCGATAATAATATCGACACCGGTGGCCGCCTCGATTGCACGGATATTGCGTCCCTCACGGCCGATGATGCGCCCCTTCATTTCATCACTCGGCAGCGTCAGAACCGAGACCGTGCGTTCGGCGACAAATTCGCCGGCCAGCCGTTCGATCGCGATCGAAACGATTCGTTTGGCGCGTCGATCAGATTCTTCGCGGGCCTCTTCCTCGACCACCCGAATATGGCGAGCAGCATCATGGCGCGCCTGCCCGATCATCTCATCCATCAGGGTGCGTTTGGCTTCCTCGCGGGTCAGTCCGGCGACCGCCTCCAGCCGATTACGCGCCTCATCAATCAGGGCCTGATGCTCTGCTTCCTTATCGGTAATTGATTTCTCGCGATTGCGTACCGATTGATCGCGTCGATTCAGATCCGCCTCGCGCCGCTCGAAGGCTTCGAGACGTTTCTCCAGCGTTTCCTCGCGACTTTGTAACTTGGTTTCGAACGCAGCGGATTCACGTCGGCGCTCGCGCAATTCACGTTCCGCTTCGGCGCGCGCGCCCACGACTACGTCCTTAGCTTTTACCTCTGCCTCCTTAATCAGAAGCTCGCTTTTGGTTTTAGCTTCTTCAAGCATTCGCTCGGCTTCACTACGAGCTGCAATTCCGTCGGTAGCGCGCTGGCGCCGGGCCATCGACTCCCGCAGGAGAAACGCCACGGCCGCGAGCACCACACCGAGGAGCAGCCATGCAATTGTCATCAACACCTTGGAACACCTCCTTGGCCTGCCAACGAAGTAGAGATGTGCGGCTCGGCGCTCATCTCGAACAACGCTGACTCAGTAATGATCAGGTTAAGTCGCCGGTCCTCCGACGACTGGGGAAGCTGGTCTAGCACTTGAAACGAATAGGCTAGACCGGCGCTTACAAGCTGCGGACCCGCTTTGGTCAGCAAGCGGTCATAATATCCGCCGCCGCGACCGACACGTTGTCCATCAGGACTGAAAGCCAGTCCGGGAACACAGATAAGCGCCTGTCGCAGAATCGCGACCGGCACACTCTCTGCCCCCGTTGGCTCCAGTATTCCGAAAGCGCCTGTCCGGAATTGCTCCGAACCGCTCACCCTGACCAAGGAAAGCTGCCCACTCTCTTTGATGATTTTTGGGAAATAGACGTGACGCCCTGACGCTATCGCCCGGGCAAAAATTTGTTCAGTCCCGATCTCGTTGTCCTTTGCGGCGTAAAGAATAACATCAAGCGCCGCATCATACGCGCTCGATTCTAATAGGCGCTGCTGAACCGCAGCCGAAGCTGAGGCGACATAGTCCGGAGGAAGATTTGAGCGACATGCTCTCAACATGTCGCGAAGAATTTGTTTTTCGGCCGCCACACGCTTTGCGCGGCGGTGATGAAGTTAATCAGCAGTAACGCAATCCGGCCCGTCGGTCGGGTGCTTGCATGATCATTTTGTAATCGGCGAAAGCGCCCTAATTACCGGCCTCACTGCACCGGTATTTGAGCGGCTCGGAGCCGCGGTACATAAACGACAATAGCTGCCCAATTCCGTCTATCAAAGGAGCGCCGACTGACGCATATTGCTGTTCGGCCCCATCAATCCCGCCGCCATTCCTATCCTTTATTTCAACGCGCCGAAGTTATGAACCGCTCCACTTTACTAATCCCGGCCGATCGCTTCCGAAAGGCGCTGATTCAACTTCTCCAGACGAGTCAGCATCGCCTGATGCTCGCGCCGGAGATGCTCGAGCTCGTCCGCGAAGTTGAGGGCTGCCTGAATTGCCAAGTTAATAGAGTTAACGGTCTTACTGCCGGCACGAATGTTCCGAATCTTTTCATCAACCGCCGCGGCGAGGAAGCGCGCCCATTCGTCACCATCGTCACTAGTGACGGTCAGATTCTGCCCCATGATCTCGACGGTGACACCTCGCATATTGACCTATCCGGGTTGGCTCAGTGGCTCAACCCAAATCCAAGCCATTGAAATGCGTCAAAATTTGCTCGATTCGATCCCGGATTTCACTACGCTGTTCGTGCTGCTCTCTGAGTTCCTCGCTGGCTTGGTTAAAGCGTTCTTCGCTTTCGGCGAGACGCTGAGTAAGCATCTCATTTTCCCGCTGTAATTGCTGAATTCGATTAAGCGAGGCCTGAATTCGGTCCTCGACTTGCTTGAGAACATCAATCTCCGCTGCCACTTAATTCCACCTTCACTTTAGATTTCGGTTAATTGCTCTGTCAAGCTGCGTAAGTACCGCTCGTCGCTTCTGAGCTATCTTCTGCGTCCGTAAACAGTGCATCGACAAATTCATGTGCATCGAATGGACGCAGATCGGCGATATCCTCCCCTAAACCAACGAAGCGCACGGGTAGCTTCAGGCGCTCGGCAATGGCGATTATCACGCCACCTTTCGCCGTGCTATCGAGCTTCGCTAAAACGACTCCGGTAAGCTGGGCTGCCTCACCGAAAATTTTTGCTTGGCTAAGCGCATTCTGCCCGGTAGTCGCGTCGAGCACCAGCCAATTCTCATGCGGAGCGCCGGGCAGCTCGCGTCCAATTACGCGCGCGATTTTCTTCAGCTCCTCCATCAGGTTTACCTTGGTCTGCAGACGCCCGGCGGTATCAATTAGTACTACGCTGGCCTTGCGTGCAACCGCCGCCTTGACCGCATCAAAAGCCACCGCAGCAGGATCAGAACCCTGCTTCTGCTTGATCAGCTCCGCGCCCGCGCGATCGCACCAAATTTGTAACTGCTCGATAGCGGCGGCACGAAAAGTATCCGATGCGGCAACCACCACCGGACCGCGCTCGGCCTTCAGCAAAGCTGCGAGTTTGGCGACGGTCGTGGTCTTGCCGACGCCATTAACCCCGGCGAGCATGATAACGAGCGGAGCGCCATCGCTCTCCCGCATCGGCCGCTCGACGGTCACGAGAATTCGTTCGATTTCGTCCTTGAGAGCGTCGCGAATGACGTCAGGACGCGCATCATTTTTAAGTCGCGCGCGCACCGCTTCGACAATCTTCATAGTCGTATCGACGCCGACGTCGGCGCTGATCAGCGCCTCTTCAAGTCCTTCATAGATTTCGTCGATCTTGGCGCTACCGGTAATCGCTGCGCGGACCCGGGCGAGAAAATGCTCGCGTGTACGGCGTAAGCCAAGACCAATTCGCACCGGTTTATGAACTGGCGCGGGCGGCGGTTCCTCCGCCGGTATTGGAGCCTCAGCCTCGATGAGCGGAGCCGCTTCTTCGGCGACAGCCGGAATGATCTGCTCGGGCTCAGTTACGATGATTTCCGGCGCAGGCTCCTCTGGCATCAGTTCTGATTCCGCAGCCGGCGCAGGCGTCACCACAAGTTCAGGCGATGGAACAACAACTTCTTCGACGTGAGTGGCGGGAACGGCTTGTCGCTCAGATGGCTCGGAGATCTCGGTCGGCGCTGCCGCAGGGATCTCGCGTATCGGCGTAGGTCGCGCCTTGCGGCGGCTGAATTCGATGACGAAGGCGAGCGCCAGTAATGGAACCTGCGCCCCGGCGACAATCAATAATATCTGCTCAGGTGTTAACATGAGCGTCTAAAGTTCCGCTCCCAATCGCACGACTGAGGGATTTATGCGCACGCGAACCTGAGTCAGTCCGGCGCGCGATTCAAAGTGTTCCAACGATAACAAGTTTGGCCGGAAAGCTTAAACGCTCTCGAGCAAATTCGATGCGCCGATCGGCCAAAATTCGGTGTGCGACTTACGCAGCTTGCGGAATTTTCAGTGAAATGATTCGCGAAATTCCAGGCCGTTCCATCGTGACGCCATGAATCTGATCCGCCGCCTGCATGGTGCGCTGATTATGCGTGATAATAATGAATTGCGAGCGGCTCTTGAGTTCGCGCACTAAACCGGTGAAGGCTGCGAGACTGAACTCATCCAATGGCGCATCGACTTCGTCCATCACGCAAAATGGGCTTGGATTTAGCAGAAAGAGCGAGAAAATCAGCGCCATCGCCGAGAGCGCTTTCTCGCCGCCCGAAAGCAATCCGATTTCCTTGACGCGTTTGCCCGGCGGCTGCACCAGGATGTTGATTCCAGCTTCGAGCACGTCGTCCGCACCGGTCAGTTCCAGATGGCCTTTGCCGCCACGGAGCAATTTAGGGAAAAGCTCGGCGAAATTCTGCGCCGCGCCCTCGAAAGTCTCGGCGAAGCGTTTGCGCGCCTCGCGATTGAGCTTCTGGATCGTGCGCGTGAGATCGTCAGCGGCGGTCTGCAAATCCAAACGCTCGGCGCTCATGCTTCCGGCGCGTTCTTCGAGTTCTTTGACTTCACTATCAGCCGCAAGATTGACCTCGCCGATGCGCTCTGCACGACCGCGAAGGTCCTCTAACCGTTCGTCGTCCTGGGTTGAGTTACGGCCCGCGAGTTGACCCTCAAGTTGCGCCGCAGACACATCAAAGGATGCGTGAAATCTCTCTTCGTAACTGCGTTCCAGCTCGATGAGCAGCGTTCGGGCGCGTTCAATTGCGAGCTGGCATTGTCGCATTTCGACATCAATTGAATTGGCGCGATCCACGGCAGTTTTGAGCGACGCTTCACCTGCGGTAACTGCTTCAGAGCAGGCGCGATGCTGCACCTTCATAGATTCAAGTGCATTCTGAAGTTCATTCTGACGGATTTGCGCGATTTCGTCCTGAGCGCAAATTTGTGCGAGTTCGCGCTCAAATTCGGCACGCTCGGAATTAGCGCGTGCGATCTCATCGCGATGACTGCGGAGCTGCGCTTCCAGGCTTTTGGTGTTTTCGCGTTGATGACGCAATTCCTGTTCAGCGGCGCCCAGCGTTGCTTTGCGTGCTTCCACCTGCGCTCCGAGTTCAAGCATTTCCTCACTCAGACGGCGCGCGTCGGCGCGATGCTCGGCAAGCTCACCGGCTGCCGCACTCAATCGCGCTCGCGCTCTCTGTTCCGCCAAGGCCAGCTCCTCAAGACGCGCATTTGCTGAGACGGTCAGGCCTGCGATCTCGGATGAGCGCCGTTCAACACTCGTCCGATTCGCATCAGCAAACGCCACCTGATGCTCCAGCTTGGCGAGCGTAGTGCGGGCCTGATTCAATGCGTGCTCCTGCTCGACCATCCGTCGCCGAGCATTTTGGATGTCTTTTAGTTCATCCTGCACTGCACGCCGGGCCCAGTCAGCGGAGCGGAGCAGCTCTTCATACTCCTGTTCGGCGGTAACGACGGCCTGTTCAGCGATTTCCAGTGCATGGGTTCGCTGTCGCATGTCGAGTTCGCCAGCTTCCACATGATTACCACTGCCGCCACTGATCATGCGATCAGGCCATAGCAAGTCGCCGTCACGAGTGACGAAAACGGTACCCCGGCCGTTCAGATTCGAGGCTTCCATCGCAGCGTTGAGATCATCTGCCAGTATCACATGACCGATCAGCGCCTCAACGAAAGGAACAAAGTCGGGTTCAACCTCAACCATCTCGAGCAGGCGTCCGGCCACCCCGGGAGCTTCGATTGCCGTATGGGCGCTCGTGCTGGTCTGAATTGATTGATTAAGGAAACTTAGGCGTCCGCTGCCCTGCTCCTTCAATACCTCGATGGCACGCAACGCAAAATTCGGCGAGTCCACGATTGCTGCGTCGAGTTGATCGCCCAAAACGGCGCGCAGCGCCGGCTCCAGCGCCGGAGGCGCCTTCACCACGTCAAGCAGCATCGCAGGCGGCTGAGTGGGCCTATCGCCATTAAGATGATCGAGCACTCCACGCAGCCGCTGGCCCGCGCCACCCGGCGTAATCGGCTGGGCGCGAACGGCCGCCCGCGTGCGCGCGTCACGCGTGGATTCGAGACGGCGCGCAGACTGCTCGATCGCGGTGCGCAACTGAAATTCGCGTTCGGCGCTTTCATTTTGCGTTAGCTCGCATCGCGAGACTTCTTCGCGCGCCACACTCAGCTCAGAAGCCAGAGTTTGGACCGTTTCGCGCGCCGCCGCGGCGCTCGCGACCAGTTCAGGCGCTTCGCGCTGAAAGCGAGCGAGCCGCTCTTCGTTTTCGGCGCGCTCGCCCGCAAGATCGCCAAGGCGGCCGCGGGTTACAGCCGCATCACGCATCAGGTCCGCCAGTTCGTCTTTGAGACGCTCGAGCTGGCGCTCATTGCTGCGGACAGTTTGTTCAAGAGCGCGATGCTGCTCGCGGATAGTTCTCAACCGAGCCTCGCCGCCGGCGTCGCTGAAATTGCACAATCGGGCGTATTGCGCGCCCGCGCTAGCGCGGGCTGCACGAGCGGCGGTTGCCTGCATCTCGAGTTCGCTCATCCGGCGCTCCAGATTGGGCGCAAGCTCTTCGAGTCCATGCATGCGGCGAGTAAGAAACGTGCGGGTTCGCGCGCGTTCTTCACTGGCGACCGTGAGGTTTGTGAGCTCCCGCGCGGCTGTGGTCAGCGCCTCCTTAATTTTTGCGAGATCGGCAGTGGAATGGTTGGTGGAATCCCGTAATGTCTCGATCGCGGCGCGTGCGACTTCTGCATCCGAGGCCAAATCCGCTTCGCGCGTGGACTGCTCAATCAGTTCGCCACGATGCCTGAACACTCGGCGGGCTATCGCAAACTGTTCAAGCTCAGCTAATTCCGCACGGATAATCTTATATGCTTCGGCTTTCTTGGCCTGCCGCCGCGCATAATTCAGCTGTCGTTCGATCTCTTTCAGGACATCATCGACACGCGACAAGTTCTCCCGCACGCGCTCAAGCTTGCGTTCGCTCATCTCGCGGCGGCCTTTGAACAATGCGAGTCCTGCCGCTTCCTCGACCATTGCGCGAACTTCACTCGGTTTGGCCTGGATAATCTCGTCAATCCGGCCCTGCTCGACCAGCGCGTAACCGCGGCTATGAATCTGCGCCGCCATAAAAAACTCAGTGATGTCCTTAAGTCGGCATGGGATGCGGTTGAGCTGGTATTCGGATTCACCGGACCGATAGACCCGGCGAGTAACCGCGACCTCGCTCAGGCTGGCGTAAGGTTCCGGCAGAAAGCTGCCGTCGATTGCTTCAAGCGTGAACGTAACTTCCGCCATCCCGGCAGGAGGGTTGGATTCATTGCCGGCGTACAGCAGGTCCTCGGTCGATTTCCCGCGCAGGCGCGTCGGCGCTTGTTCACCGAGGACCCATCGGATCGCATCGACGACGTTCGATTTACCGCAGCCGTTGGGTCCGACTACGGCGGTGATTCCGGTGCTGAAATTAATAGTGGTTGGTTCAAGAAACGATTTGAAGCCGACCACATCAAGAGTTTTTAGACGCATACCCTTGCCTCCGCCACTTCCCGCAGCATCAACAGCATATCCTAGCGGCGGCGTTGAGGGTCAATATGATCCCCTACCCATAGTAGATCAATTAGCTAACGTGCCTCCTCGATTGAGAGCAGGCTTTGTGGATAACCGGTCGGGTCTTATTCCTCCGAATCGCTCAATGCAAAATGAGTCTAAATTTCTTTATTGATCCCGCCTGCAAGTTCCGAATCGATCAGAAGGTAGCGCTCGAAGCTGAGTATGTAGCGAGATCTTTCGCGATAAAAAAAGTTCAGCAACTACCTTTAGGGGATGGTAGGCTCAAGGAAGAGTCAGGACGTGAATATAAGATAAGGAATTTGCTTAGTCCCAGAAGTAGAGAGCATGAGGCGCGAACTCGCGGACGATCGATGCTAAGGGGATATAGATTTCTATTGGCGACGGTTCTCGTTGCGATTGCTGCGGAAAGTAGCTCATGCGAGCGGGAAAGACGTGATTTCCAAAATCCCGTTCCACTCAATCAGACCGCGATCACTTCCCACGGATATTCCTCCGGTCTCTCGGCTTTGCTGAAAACGGGTAATCCTGCTGAGGACAGCGCGTATGAGGTGAGCCAAGGTCAATTTTATTTTGAGCAGTATAACTGCGTCGGGTGCCATTCCCATGGTGGTGGCGGAATGGGTCCTGCTCTGATGGACCCGAATTGGCGATACGGCGCAAGTCCCGAACAGGTCCACGATAGCATCGTGAATGGTCGGCCCAACGGAATGCCTGCCTTCGGCGAGAGGATTCCTGAGTTTCAATTGTGGCAAATAGTTGCCTACGTACGCTCTATGAGCGGGCAGCTGCGCGGGGATGTCGCCCCGGGTCGTGAGGAACAGATGGCGGGAAAGGAGCCGGAATCCTCGACACCCCGCGAGCATCTAAAGACTGCTGGTCCGTCGCGCTAATTATGCAGCTTTCGCGGCCTTTGCCAGTTACCTCCCTTGCGATAGCCGTCATGTTTTTGGGCTGTGAAGGGCGACAGTCCGCGCTAAATCCCGCAGCGATTCAGGCCAGTCACATAGAATCGCAGTGGTGGTTGATGTTCTGGATTTGCCTGGTCGCTTATGTCGGAGTGTTGATCTGTATCGGAAGGGCCACATCGAGGGCGGAGCATGAAAGCGGACCCGCCGCCATTCCTCCGATACTGACTCAACATAATACTCCCCGGCTCAAGCTCATAGTTGGAATTGCGCTCGTGATAACGATTGCAGCGCTCTTTGTGATGCTCTGTGCGAGCATCCTGACCGGTAATGCAATTGCTAAATTGACGACGCGCAATCCAATGACAGTCGAGGTAATCGGGCATCAGTGGTGGTGGGAAATCAAGTATGACAATACCGCACCTAATCTAAGTGTAACGACCGCCAACGAAATGCATCTGCCTCTTGGCAAGGAGGTTTTGATCAAAACCTCCACCAGAGATGTTATTCACAGTTTCTGGGTGCCGAATTTGACAGGTAAACGCGATCTCATTCCGGGTTATGAGAACCAGGTAGTAATCCGGCCTACACGCGAAGGTATCTATCGAGGCCAATGTGCAGAATTCTGTGGCTTTCAGCATGCTCATATGGCGCTGGATGTGGTGATAGAGCCGCCCGCCCGCTTTGAGTCGTGGCTAGCCGGGCAGCGTGCCGACGCCGTAATCGCGACAGATCCGGCCGTGCGACATGGACAGCAGATATTTGAAACTCATCCGTGCGCGATGTGTCATCGGATTGCCGGCAGTGAAGCAGACGCGACGGTCGGTCCCGATTTAACTCATCTTCAGAGCCGGATGAGTCTCGGCGCTGGGACGCTCAGCAATAATCGCGGCAATCTCGCCGGCTGGATCCTCGATCCGCAGGCGATCAAGCCGGGCAATCAGATGCCACCGAATCTCCTCGATCCCGGGGACTTCAATGATCTGTTGGCTTACCTCGAAACGCTGAAATAGGAGGTCGTGTGGCTCGTCCAGAACCGCAAATAGCGCCATCCTGCACTAATTCGGCTCGTATCCAGCGTTTGCAAGAAATTTGGGACGATCCGCCCGGCTTTTGGGGATGGTTCCGGCACGCCAATCATCGCTCGATAGGCCGCCGCTATATCTTCACCTCATTCATGTTTTTTCTCGCCGGCGGCGTCCTCGCTTCAATGATGCGCATCCAGCTTGCGCGTCCTGAAAATCACTTCTTAGAGCCGGACCTCTACAATCAATTCTTCACGGTGCACGGCAGCACGATGATGTTTCTCTTCGCCGTGCCAATGATGTTTGAAGGACTCGCGACTTATCTCGTGCCGCTGATGGTGGGTAATCGCAATATATGTTTTCCGCGACTCAATGCGTATAGCTACTATATATATCTATTTGGCGGGTTATTGCTCTTTGCAGCCCTGTTTATAAACTCAGGTCCCGATATCGGCTGGTTCGCTTACGTTCCACTCTCCGGTCCGCAATACGATCCGGGCAAGCGCGCGGACTTTTGGGCGCAGATGATCACCTTCACTGAGCTATCAGCAATCCTGGTCGCGATCGAGGTGATCATAACTGTCTTTAAGCTACGTGCGCCGGGGATGTCGCTGAACCGGATTCCACTTTTCGTCTGGTCGCAGTTGATCGTCTCGTTCATGGTGTTGTTCGCGATGCCCGCAGTGATGCTCGCGAGTACGATGTTGCTGCTGGACCGCAGCGTCAGTACGCAATTTTTCAATCCGGCCGAAGGCGGCGACGTACTCTTGTACCAGCATCTATTCTGGTTCTTCGGCCATCCGGAAGTTTACATCATCTTTTTGCCGGGGACCGGAATTGTTTCGACGATCATCCCGACTTTCTCACGCAGGCCCATGTTCGGCTATACCGCGGCGGTTCTGGCGATGGTCGCGACGGGCTTTCTGGCCTTCGGTCTCTGGGTCCATCACATGTTCGCTACGGGCCTGCCACAAATGGGCGAAAGCTTCTTTACGGCTGCGAGCATGATGATCGTGATCGCAACCGGAACGCAGGTTTTCTGCTGGCTTACCACGATGCTGACTGGAAAGGTCGTGCTCAGGACGCCGATGTTATTTGCGCTGGGCTTCTTTTTTGTCTTCGTGCTCGGCGGAATGACCGGCGTACTCGCCGCTTCAGTACCGGTCGATCTTCAAATTCACGATACTTACTTCATTGTTGCGCATTTCCATTACGTACTCATTGGCGGCGCAGTCTTCCCTTTATTCGGCGCTCTGTACTACTGGATGCCAAAGTTTACCGGTCGGATGCTTAATGAGGTCGCTGGCCAGTGGCATTTTTGGCTCTTCTTCATCGGATTCAATCTCACCTTCTTTCCGATGCATCTACTGGGACTGCACGGCATGACCCGCCGCATTTATACATACCCGCCCGGTATGGGATGGAGTGAATTGAATCTGCTCGCAAGCTTCGGCGTCTTGTTGATGGCTGCGGCAGTCATAATCTTTATTTTTAACTTCCTTTGGCATCTGAGACATGGTGAGTTGGCGGGTAGTAATCCATGGGGCGCCTCGACTCTTGAATGGGCGACTGAATCGCCACCGCTTAGCTACAACTTCCTCGACCTTCCGACCGTCAATGGGCGTGACGCATTGTGGGAAGCGTTGCCCGATCAGCCAATCGTGACGGGTCTTTCCGAGGATTCACGCCAGTTCTTGATGACCCGCTTAATAGATGCAAGCCCGGAGCGTCGCGACGAGTTTCCGGAGCCTAGCATCCGACCCTTTATCGCCTCTATTGCTACATCAATTTTTCTGATCAGTACCATATTTACTGAGAAACTTGTTTACCCAACTGCGCTCCTTACCGGAATAACGCTAATTGTATGGTTTTGGCCGAAGCGACAAGCTGCTGAACGCCGCCGAGCGAGTGAGATATGGGCAGTGCAGGCGACCGAACGCCGGTAATTGATGTTTCCGGCACGCCAACCGTAGCTTTTGGCGCGAGTTCGGCAGCGTGGTGGGCGCAATGGGGAATGATTGCAGTCGAAGGGACCGTCTTCGGTCTCGCAATCGCCTGCTATTTTTACTATCGGACGCGCATTAACGAGTGGCCGCCCGGACTTCCGCCTCCAGCACTGGCTTTAGGAACTGTAAACCTCGGAATCTTGCTTTTGAGCGAGATTCCTAACTGGCTGGTGCGAACTCGTTCCGAGCGCGGCGATTTGTCTATGATGCGGATAGGACTGGGTATCATAGTCGCTCTTGGGATTGTATCGATAGTCATTCGCTATCTGGAGTTTCCTGCTTTGAATTGTAGCTGGGAGAGTAATGCATACGGTTCAATAGTATGGACGCTTCTTGGACTGCATACATTTCACTTGATCGCTGAAACGGGTGAATCAATCGTTTTGTTGGTAGCATTATTTACCGGACCACTGGAAGGCAGACGTTATAATGATGTTAATGTCAACACGATCTACTGGGACTTCGTCGTAGTCAGTTGGATTGTGATCTACTTGGTAATCTATTGGTGCGCCCGATGGCTATAGTCGATGTTCCAAGCAGCGATCGGTCGGCGAGGTTGCACCTATCACGGCGACTGCTGATGGAACTTCGTTGGAGCGTCTTGGCTGGCCCTTTTGGGTGGGCAATTGATCAAATTGCCAGCTATGTCAGCGTGGAGCTGGTCTGTGAAGAAGGGCGACATTGGATAGTACACCTCTTCACCGCGATCGGATTGCTTATGGCAGCTTCGGGGATTGCTGTCGCGTCGAATGCACGAAGGAGTTTAAGGAGTTATGCGCCATCTTCAATCGCGTTGACGCCTGCCTATGTTGAGTGGATTGCTACGCTTGGCATCTGGTTAAGTCTCGCATTCGCGATCGTAATAGTCGCACTCGCGATTCCAAAATGGCTGGTGAGCCCGTGTCTTCATTAGTTGCATGAACTGGGAATTCATCATTCTGCTGCCAATGATTCTGATGGCTGCATTGTATATCAGAGGGCTTTACCGTTTGCGCGACCGGCGCGTAATCAGGTTTCTTCGAGGCAAGATGCTGACGTTCGCTTTCGGTTGGCTCGATGTTGATACTTGCCTTGAGTTCGCCGATGGATTGGCTGAGTGTGGTGCTTTTCGCCGCGCACATGACGCAGCATCAGCTTATGATGATGGTGGCGGCTCCGCTGCTGGTGCTCGGAACCCCTTTACCGATCATGTGGGGAGTTCCACAGTCTCTGCGCAACAGTGCCGCGCGGTGGTTTAGATCGCGTCCTTATCGTAGGGTCAGGACGCGCGGAACTCGTCTGCCGGCTATTGCATGGATAGTCTTTGGAATGGCGTTGTGGCTTTGGCATGTGCCGGTGCTATACGAAGCGGCGCTCAGACATGAGGCACTCCACGCGCTGCAACACGCCTCATTCTTCTACAGCGCACTTTTCTTCTGGTGGGCGATCATCCGCAATGCGCGAGGCTCGGGGGCCTATGGAGCTTCAGTGATGTACCTATTTACCACTGCGATGCATTCCAGCGCGCTTGGCGTTCTGCTCACCTTTGCGCCCAAGGTCTGGTATCTCAGCTATAACCATTCTGTTTTCTGGGGCCTAAGTGCTCTTCAGGATCAACAATTGGGTGGCCTGATAATGTGGCTTCCATCAGGTATAATTTTTACTCTGGCGGGTCTAATTCTGTTCGCCACCTGGCTTCGTGACTCCGAGCGACTGACGATTTCCGCGATGGCCCGGATTGTGAGCAACTGAGGAATTGAGACGCGATGGCCCGCAGTTACCGAATCGCCGGAATTACCGCGCTGGGCGTTATCATCATTGCATCAAGTGTAGTGGGAATTCGTTATTGGGAAAATCGGGAGCAGGTTATCAATATCGCGGTGAGGCTAACTGGAGGAGATCCGCAACGCGGTCGCATAGCGCTGCGGGAATATGGATGTACGTCATGTCATATGGTGCCGGGAGTAATCGGATCGAAAAGTACGGTCGCACCGCCATTGATTCATTTTGCCTTGAGAGCCTATATAGCGGGCGAGTTTCCGAACACTCCCGCTAACTTACGGCATTGGATCCAAAAGCCTCACGAGTTACGACCACGAACGATTATGCCTGAGACCGGAATAAACGATCAGGATACCAGCAACGTCGCTGCTTACCTCTACACGCTCAAATGAATGCTGGTTTTAAGTGCTAATGTTGACGGAATACCCTCACGCTGCTCACTTTTTTGGAAATCAGCTCCGCCCAACTTCTAATACTGTTGCTGAGCGGAGATTAGATTGAGACTGCGATAGATCGCTATCCGCTTACTTAGTATGCCCGTTGGTGCGTGACGCGCTCGCCTCCTGCGACGGTTCGGAAATCCCCTGCAGCGCTTTGCCTGTTTGCGACGGTGATTCCTGCCGCTGCGCAATATCAGCTAGAGAAACAATACCCAAAATCGCTCCATTGTGATCAACGACAGGCAGCCGTCTAACTTGTTTTTCGGTCATCAAATCGGCGGCGTGTCTAATATCGTCGTCCGGTCCAAGGGTGACGACCTGATCAGTCATGCACTCTTGAACGCGCATCTCACGAGGGTCCCGTCCCGCAGCGACAATCGCCATGCACAAATCCCGATCGGTAATGATGCCGACGACCTTAGGGTCGTTCTCACCCGCCAAAACCGGAATAACGCCCGTATCGGCTTCGCGCATGATCTCGGCTGCCCGCTGCGCCTTCTCATTCGGTGTACAACATTCAACTGCTGCCGTCATTATTTCTTGAACTTGCATAGATAGATCTCCCGTCCGCGCGACTTGGCCACGAATAGCGCAAAAATTGCTTATTGTTGCTGCGGCCAAAATCCATAACGCAAGCAAAGTGCCCGCAGAACTACTGTCAATAGACGGGTGATTGATCGTATTATGATCTGTATGCGACGCGAGGGCTTTCGGCATTGTGTAGAAATAAGGGATCGAAAACTTTCTGCAATCCAATTGCCATCTGGATGTGAGCAATCTAAAGAATAACTTGTCGAACGTATTACGAACGTTAAATTCAGTGGCGAATCACAAAAGTTGACCAGAAGGGAAAACGGTTCAGGTATAAAGAATCGACTATTACCTGACCTTCTTAGGTGTGGAGGCGGGGGGAATTGATCTTTTGATATCCTACAGAGTCATTGAGCTTCTAAGGTTTTCAATGCTCTCAATGCGTTAAAAACGCGGAATACGCGGATATCAAGTACATAATGAGTACGTGGGCTTTAATAGAAAATACGGCTATTTCGACATTGCCCATTCGAAGAAATCGAGGTCAGAGTCCATATCAAGACCGGTGATATTTCCGTTCATTCTGCCACCACCGGGGGTATTTTTAACCCCTTTGCTCGCAATTTGCCGATCACCTCGTCTTTGGCTTTTTGTCCCGCAAGTACCCTTAACATTTCCTTCGCACCGGCAAATCGCATCTAGTGGAGGTGGGGGAACTCGCTTAACCTCCACTTCCATGTAACTAAGTACGTAATGGGTACGCAGCTCTGCAAAAATAAGAAAAAACCCTTTAAAATCAAGGGTTTGGATGGTGGAGGCGGGGGGAATTGAACCCCCGTCCGAAGATCTTTAGACAGCAGCCACTACACGCTTATTCCGCGCTTTGGAGCTCGCCTTCGAGCCGCCCACGGACAAGCTGCTCGAAAGCCAGCCGATTTAAATTTCGGATCGCCGTCCAATCGGTAAACGACGGACGCTCCTAGCCCACTAAATGACGCCCCGACCCGCAATCATGGGCGAATTGCGGCGGGACGCTAGCGGCCCTTAGGCCGCCAGAGCGTAACCGTTATTATCTGCGGGTAAATTTCGCAGTCTGTTTGTTTAACGGGCCAACAGTACCCCGGCGTGCGACCACCACCCTCTAATCCCCGTCGAACCCGGTTCGCCCCCGAAGTTTGACAAGTACGCCGATAATGGCGACCTCTCCCAATTTAGGGATGAATCTCCTCAAAGGCAACTGCGTACTAGATGATAACTGTAATACTGGAATCGGATTCCAGATAATCTTAATCTATAAATTAAGCTAAAATAAAGTCTCAAGAATCGTATTTGCTGTAATACGATAGTCTGATCTGTCGCTTCCCACTCCCGGCTAGAATAGCGTTGGTTAAAAATCACGTTTAAGTATTCGATCTCAGCTACTGGCCAATGTGGAGCATCATGAGAGAACATAATGAACCCCGCGATCTCGTCAAGCTTACGGTATGTTTGTTCAATCCGATTGAACTCTCCGCGATCAACAAGGCGCGGAATCATGGATGGTTGGAGGTCAGCTCGGAGATCAGTGAGCGCGTCCTGAATCGCTGGGCGCGCGAATGCGAACGTCGCGGCAAGCCGTATGCCGCCCTCCGACGAGATGCGGTGAGATCGAGTTTTTGGTTTGTTCTACCTGCGGGCAGGAGCTGGAACGAGAAAGAGCAAGCCTCTGGCGAAACGAGCACTGCGTCTGGCAACTGGGACAATAATCAGCGGTGAGAGCGCGAGGGGATTTCTTCCGCTGGGCAATGAAGCACAAGCGTTCAAGGAACTCTTTGCAATTGGCTCAATTTCAGTTCGAAAACATCCGCGACAAGCGGTTATAAGCGTTTTGAGCCAAAGGATTGGAGCGAGTACCCGGAATGTAGCTCCATTTCAGCAGTGAGGTTGTGCGCTCGATACTCTTCCGGATATCCCGACGTGCAGTCGGAATCATTAGCATTTGATGAAATCAAATCGGTCATAGTAGGGCAGTTTGTAAATACTACATAGCACTTCTCTCAAGGCATCGCTTAATTAACCAGATAATGTGCGGCTCCATGCTTGCTTGCACGCGAAGTTTTCAAGCACATGGACCAGCGAACTACAATTTCTGACAGGGCGCATCGCGCTCCGTTTTCCACCTATCGAACTCAAATCAACCAAGCCTTCGATTTGAATGCCGCGGCTGATTGTGTCTCCTATTTGAAAGCTCTCGGAATCGATTGCTTGTACTCCTCGCCTTTCCTGCAGGCTTCCACAGGCAGCACTCACGGCTATGACATTGTTGATTTTTCACGTGTCAACGAGCATTGGGGAGGTGAGGCCGCGCGGGCTCATCTGAGCGAAGAGCTGGCCCGCCATAGGATGGGACAGGTGCTCGATATCGTCCCGAATCATATGGCGGTCAGCGGCCGTCAGAACCCATGGTGGTGGGACGTTCTAGAGAACGGCCCGGCGAGCAAATTCGCAAACTACTTTGACGTCGATTGGGACCCGCCCGAGCGCGACATCGAGAATCTCGTGTTGTTGCCAATGCTCGGCGATCACTACGGCGCTATTATCCAGCGCGGCGAATTGGAAGTCGTCCGGTCGGGCCGCGAAATCCTGGTCAAATATTACGATAATCTGCTCCCGGTCGCGCCGCGATCCCTTGCGCGTATTCTCGATTTGATTAATGGCTACGGTTCAGGCGGGATGATCCCGTTCCTGGCGGATGTCCTCGCCGAGTTGCCGTCGCCCACGGCGCGCGATCTTGAAGCTATCCAGCGGCGTCATCGCGACCGCCGGGTGCTGCTCGCGATGCTCGGGGACCTCATCGAAAGCGATCCGGCGCTGGCCAATGCGATCGATACGGCTCTCGCCAAGCTCAATCAGGATCACGAAGCGCTGCACGGTTTTCTCGAGCGACAGAATTATCGACTCGCGTTCTGGCGTACCGCTTCGCACGATCTCGGCTATCGGCGCTTCTTCGACATCAACACTCTCGCGGGCCTCCGGATGGAGAATGAGGAAGTATTTATGGCGACCCACGCACTCATCCTGCAGTGGGTCGCGGAGGGCGCAGTGCGCGGTTTGCGCGTCGACCATCCGGACGGCCTGCGCGATCCGGCGCAATATTTCCAGCGTTTGCGCACGGCCTGCCCGGATACTTGGATTGTTGCCGAGAAAATTCTCGCGCCTGATGAAACTCTGCCGTATGACTGGCCAATCGAGGGTTCCAGCGGCTACGACTTTATGAACCTGATAGGCGGCCTATTCATCGATCCGGATGGCGAGGCGCCGCTAACCGAGCTTTATCAGGAATTCACTGGAGAACGCGCGGATTTCAAGACCGTCGCCAGAGACAGCAAGCTCCAAATCCTCCGCGAAACACTCGGTGGGGACATTAATCGGCTCACCGCGATGCTGCATCGAATCTGCGAAGCTGACTGGCGCTATCGCGATTTCACGCGCCACGATGCGCAGGAAACCTTGCGCACGGTCTTGTGTTGCCTCGATGTTTATCGAACTTATGTGCGAAAAGGCTCACCACCTGATCCGTTCAGCAGATCGCGGATTTCAGCAGCCATTGCCGAAGCCAAACAATCGCGCGGAGATCTTGATCCGCGTCTATTAGATTTTCTGCAAGCTATCCTTCTGATGGAAGTGCCGGGCGAATTGCCGACCGAACTCGCGCTGCGCTTTCAACAAACCAGTGCGGCGGCGATGGCAAAGGGCTACGAAGATACTGCTTTTTATCGGTACAACCGCTTTTAGCGCTCAACGAAGTCGGCGGCTCGCCCGCGCACTTCGGCGTGTCTCAAGAACAGTTCTACTCATGGTTTGCTGAGATATCTGAACGATGGCCCGAAACGATGCTCGCGACCTCGACGCACGATACCAAACGCAGCGAGGATGTGCGAGCGCGACTCAGTGTACTTTCCGAGATTCCTGCGCAATGGCGAGATGCCGTCAAAGAATGGTCCGCTCATAATGAAGTTCATCGCGGTCAAGCATTCCCTGATCGCAATATGGAATATCATTTATATCAGACTCTCCTCGGCTCGTGGCCTATCGAGGAGGGTCGAGTTCAGGCCTATGCAGAGAAGGCTGCTCGCGAAGCTAAAGTCTATACCTCCTGGAGTAGTCCTAATCAGGAATATGAGGCGGCGCTTCATGACTTTATCAAAGGAATATTAGGTAATCGAAAATTCCTGCATAGCCTCGAAGAGCTGGTTAAGGGGATTATTGCTCCGGGACGAGTAAACTCGCTCGCCCAGACCTTGATCAAGCTGACCGCCCCGGGCCTGCCTGACTTTTATCAAGGGACGGAACTATGGTCCCTGACGCTGGTCGATCCCGATAATCGGCAGTCAATTGATTATGAGCTGCGCCGCAGATTGCTCGGCGAGCTTGAGTCCGCGACAGTCGAGAAGATTATGCAGCGCGCCGATGAAGGCCTGCCGAAGCTATGGCTTATTCAGCAAGGGTTGAGACTCCGCAACGAGCATCCAGATTGGTTCGCCGCCGGAATTCCTTGTGTTCCACTATCTATGGATCATGCCAGCGAAGCGACAGCAGTAGCCTTTCGCCGGGGTGACCACGTCATCTCAATCGCTCCACGTTTCACCCTGCGGAATCCGGTTCAACGTTCGAAGACCCGTATCGAATTGCCATCGGGTACTTGGCGTAATCGGCTAACTGGAGAGCAATTCCTGGGCGAATCCATTTCGATTGAGCGGTTGTTGCGCAAGTTTCCCGTCGCGCTATTGACTCGCGAGGAGGAGCGTCGATGAGCCGTCGATGGGTATGGGCACCGCAGACCAAAAAGGTGGAACTCATAGCCGGCTCACAATCATTTCCTATGGAGCCGCGAGACCGCGGCGAATGGACGGTCGAGCTTGCTTCACCGCTCGATACTGCTGACTATGCCTTCCGCCTCGACAGTAGTGAACCGCGTCCGGACCCGCGGTCCCCATTGCAGCGGGAGGGAGTGCATGGATTCTCGCGCCCGGTCGCGTTCGATGAGTTCCAATGGACCGACGCCTCGTGGCGTCCGCCGTCGCTCTCATCGGCAATTATCTACGAATTGCATATCGGCACTTTCACCGAAGCCGGCACCTTTGATTCGGCTATCGACAAACTCGATTATCTTGTGAATCTCGGTATCACGCACGTCGAGCTAATGCCGGTGGCGGAATTCTCCGGCGAGCGTGGATGGGGCTATGACGGCGTCGATCTCTTCGCGCCGCATCATCATTATGGCGGCCCCGAGGGTCTGATGCGGCTCGTCAACGAATGCCATCGACGCGGTCTCGCCGTTATCCTTGATGTAGTTTACAACCATCTCGGCCCTGACGGCGCTTATCTTTCCCAATTTGGGCCTTATTTTACCGAGCGCTATCGAACCCCATGGGGAATGGCGGTCAACCTCGATGACTCCGGCAGTGATGAGGTCCGTCGTTTTCTCTGCGATAACGCATTGAGCTGGTTGCGTGATTATCATTTCGACGGTCTGCGCCTCGATGCGGTTCACGCGATTTTCGATTCATCAGCGATTCATTTCCTCGAACAGCTCGCGACCGAGGTGCATGCGCTTGAGGCTACGCTTGGCCGTTCGCTAGTGCTGATCGCGGAAAGCGATCTTAATCAGCCCAGGCTGGTGACTCCCATTGCCGCCGGAGGCTTCGGACTTCACGCGCAGTGGAACGACGAATTCCATCATGCACTGCACGCGCTAATCACGGGCGAACGAGCGGGCTATTATTCAGATTTCGGCAAGCTCGGCAACTTGGCCCATGTCCTAACCAATGTCTTCGCGATGGATGGTCAATACTCATCGTTCCGCCAGCGCACTTTCGGTCGTCCAGTGAGCAATCTTACTTATGATCACTTTGTCGGTTTCGTCCAAAACCATGATCAAGTAGGTAATCGCGCTTGCGGCGAACGGATTGGGCATCTAGTCGATACGGATTCGCTGAAAATTGCCGCGGCGGCATTAATTGCTGGGCCTTTCATTCCGATGCTCTTTCAAGGCGAGGAATGGAATGCGTCGAGCCCATTTCAGTACTTCACCAGCTTTGACAATCCAGACTTGGCCGAGGCGGTTCGAAAAGGCCGTCGAGCCGAGTTCGCGCACTTTCATAATTCAGCCGAGGTGCCCGATCCACAGGCAGTCGAGACTTTTAGACGTTCCAAGCTCAAATGGGAGGAACTCGATCAAGAATCTCATCGAACTATGCTGAACTGGTACAAGGCACTGATACATTTGCGACGAGCTAATCGGGATTTCAGCGATCCACGCCGTGAAAACATGGCTGTCACCTATAATGAAGATGCGCGATGGCTGGTAATGCGGCGGGGACAAAGTCTGGTTGCCTTCAATTTCTCTCGTGAATCTCGCACTGTTCCGCTTGGCAACTTGCGGGCTAACTACCACGTTGCATTGGCGTCGGCGTCAGTCGGCGGCTCCGGTGTGGATTCGATCGAGCTAACCGGCCGTAGTGTTGCGATACTTCTTCCGCCCTCGGCGAACTAATCAGCTCTTTGATTATTGTATGCACGACAGACTTTTTTCCTTCCTCCGGCTAGGGAAGCTCTGCACAAACGAATGCTTTAGCATCGCTTCGCATTGATCCTTCGACAGATTCCTGTCGCAACTCGCCGACTGGTTATTTTGGCCGCGCGTCGCAGACTCCGCCGCTTCCCGTGCTCGCTTCGCGCGGAGACGCGCTCCGCTAATGACGGCTCGTGTTGCTCACCGGCTCAGGATGACAAATCAGGCTTGTGCAGAAGATCCCCAGGTGTGCTAAAGCGTCCTCTATCCAATTCGGGACGGAGCAGAAGTATGGATGCCGAAGCTATCGCCTATCTTTCGATTACTGAGCTGGCCGCTCAGTTACGTGAGAAGCAACTTTCTTCGGTTGAGGTGACACGTAGTCTTCTCGGTCGAATCCGCCAGCTGAATCCGGTCTTGCACGCCTATATCACCGTTACAGAAGAACTTGCCTTACGAGCTGCGGCACAAGCCGATGCGGAAATTAACGCAGGACGCTGGCGCGGTCCGCTTCATGGCGTTCCAATCGCAGTTAAGGATCTATGCTGGACGAAGGAAATCCCGACCACCTGCTCCAGCCGCGTTCTACGTGACTGGCGTCCTGAAGCAAATGCGACTGTGGTCGAGCGTTTCGAGAGCGCCGGCGCGGTACTACTCGGCAAGCTTAATCTTACTGAGTTCGCTATGGCCTGGTATCATCCCGAACTCCCGATACCGCTTAATCCTTGGGACCATGCTCTTTGGCCGGGAGCCTCTTCGAGCGGCTCGGGCGTTGCGGCTGCTGCCGGACTTGCTTACGCTGCAATCGGCACTGATACTGGTGGTTCGATTCGCTTTCCCGCCGCTGCTTGTGGCGTTGTCGGACTTAAGCCGACTTGGGGCAGAGTTAGCCGTTACGGTGTCTTTCCGCTCGGCGAATCTTTTGATCACATTGGTCCATTGACCCGCAGTGTTGCCGATGCTGCGATCGTTCTAAGCGCTATCGCCGGATACGATCCGAATGACGACACTTCCCTTACCGCGCCTATCGAAGACTACGCGGCTGCCGCGGCAAAGGGCGGGGAGGGAGCAAAAGGAATTCGCATTGGCCTCGATGAAAAATTCATTACTGACGATGCATCTCCGGAAGTGACCGCCGCCGTGCTCGAAGCGGTCCGCACTCTCGAACGCCTCGGCGCGCGCGTGGTCAAGATTTTAATGCCCAACACGGAAGATTGCATCGCGGCCTGGATGACCATTTGCTCTGCCGAAGCTGCCGCCGCACATGAGGCCACGTTTCCGTCGCGAGCGGCCGAGTATGGCCCGGGCTTCCGTTCTTTTCTTGAACTTGGCGCGAAAGTAAGAGGCCAAGATTTTGCGCAGGCGCACATGGCGCGCGAACGTTTCGCCAATCGCTTTCAGTCGATCTTTGAAGATGTCGACGTGCTTGCCTGTCCCTCGATGGCGGTCGCTTCATTACCCGCCGACGCGATGCCTGCCGACGCCCGAGAGCTCGCTGGACCCAATCCGCTCGTTCGCTATACGGCGCCCTTCAACATGAGCCGGAATCCGACACTGTCGATGCCCTGCGGTGAAAGTTCATCGGGCCCGCCGCCAAGCTTGCAGCTGGTGGGCCGACGCCTGGGCGAGAGTATTCTGTTGCAGACCGGGTCTGCATTCGAGGCCGCAACCGAATGGCATAAGCAAAGACCCCCGCAATAGCTTTGCGGCAGATATCACAGAGAATCTCAGCCAACGATTCTTGCGCGACGAAAGCTCTCGCCTCGCGGCGAGCTCAGTTTTCTAAAGAGATGCCGACAAATGCGATCGCGTGGTCCAATTCGACGTAAGAACCTCAAATATGACGGCACGCAATCGCATTTGACTTACAGCGCGAGAGCTATCGAGACCTCACTACTTCGTTTTGCGGCGTTCGGCCCAGCGCTTCTTCATAGCTTCTGACAGGCGCTTTCTTCCCGCGGGAGTTAGATGCCGTCCCGGGCCCTGACCATTTTGCGGCGCACTCATCTGAGTGCTTCCTCGCGCATTCGACTGAGCGCTTGTTCGCGCGTTCGATGCAGTACCGGAGCCGTCGGATTCTTCGAGAGCCGTAATCGCTCGATCCAAACGTTCACGTTCACGCCTTAACTCTTTTACAATTCTTTCAACGTCCAAGATTGCCTCCATGGAGCTGTCGCCCCGAGTAAGTTTGATGCTCTTATCGTCCAGCTACATAGGTACGATCCTCGTCCGGATCGCGTCTATGCCTTCCAAGCTATCACAGAAAGGATATGAAGTTAGCCTCCTATCTAACCCTTTTGTGGTAGTCGCTTCCGACTTAAGCACATTGCCGAGCAAAGGAACAAACTAGCTGTATAGGAACGTATGTGATAAATCCAGCTAGTCTGACAATGTGGCGGCCAACCCATATAGTAGCGCTTCATGGCTGCTCGAAGCTTATTCAACCTGAAGCTGGATTATCTGTGAGGCGCATAGCCGTGTCGCTCTGCTAATCACAGTCCTGAGTCTCACGTCGTACTCCGGAATTCCGAGCTTGTCAGGTTCGTTGAGGTATCCAGCTGGTAAGAAAAGACGTAATCCGGGCTCAAATGGTCTGCTGTCCGTTGCAGGAGGCCTAAGCTGAATCATCCGATCTTAATCGTGCTGGTAATTGCAGTTGTTGCGCCAATCGTGGCCGAGATTCCAGTCGGGATGCGAGTCCCGGTCGTAGTGATCGAGATGGTGCTGGGCTTGGTCGCGGGTCCACACGGGCTTGGGTGAGTCGGCGTGCTGCGTCTGGGAGAGCCGGTTACATTGTTAGGGCAAGCAGGACTTGGATTCCTGTTTTTTCTCGTCGAGATGGAAATCGATGCGGGCCGCTTCACGGGACGGCCGCTCGGACTGGCGGTGCTGTCGTGGAGCTTCTCACTCGGGCTTACCGCAGTAGTCGTGATGATCCTCTACCTGTATTGGAAGGACTTCACGAAAGAAGAGCGATTGTCCTTTGCATTGTGTCTTGCAACGGCGCTCCTGCTGATCGTCGCAATAATTGATATCGGGCTTTATAACGGGAATATGCGTGAAAGCTGGCGGTTTCGCTTGTCGCTGCTGCGGCGCTTTCCAGCTTGTTGTTTCCCGCGTGTGTGGAATCTGTTGGCGCGGCGGGATGCCCGCCCGCTCTTCCAATTATGAAAACTATTAAGGATCTGAGCTAGCGAACAGCCGGCGGGCCGACCGACGATGATGAGCACTATGTCTACGCTATAGCCCTATGACTTGGCCTTTCCGGAAGTGTCTGCACCCGTTCGACGCCGCCAGACGCCGTTTCCATTCTCGTGCTGAAACCACTCGACGTGCTCGGGATACGACTCAGGCCAAAATGCTTGTGTATAATCGAGAAGAAGCCCGCCACATACGAGATATTCCGGCAGATGCCGAGCGTTCCCCTGCAAAACGGTCCAAGCGAAGAAGCCATCGGGGTCGCGGAAATCAGTATAGTTGCCGCCGAATCCGGTACCCGGCTGGATGATTGTCAGCACTTCCGGGGCAGTATGGTACTGCCAATACAACGCCTGATAAGCCGCGACTCCATCGGCGCATAAGTAGATAAGGCTAAATCGCTGCGGGCCGTGATCTTCGCCCCTACTACCGTCGCGATCAAATATGTACCAGTGGGCAAAGGGGTTTCTCACAAAACCTCGGGTTCGCATATCAGTGAACCTTTGCATCTGGTTCTTATACTGTAGGGGCACCTGCGGCCACCAACCATTTGGGGCAAGATCACGTTTGCTCAGGCGTTTGCTGCCTGCAATATGATAACCCGAAAAGCCTCTTCGCTGCAGTTCAGCATCGACGGCAGATTCCTCTGTGCCGTAATCCACATAGATGAAGCTATGAATGAAGCCACCCATGAACTGCACCGGACGCCCATCGAGCCCAGCAGCAGGATAGTAGAGCGAGTGCTCAAGGGCTCTGACTAGGGGAACTCGCAGCGCTCCAGCGCCGTGGGTTCGGGAAGCATTATCTCTGCGAGCCACTGCGGCACGCCTCGACGGGCGTCATGTTCGAGCGCCATATTATTTTGAGCGCCATATTATATCTCGTCCCGATCAGTAGCGCCCCGAAGCCCGAATCCGATCCCGCAGTAACCTCATCCTGCATATAGTCCGCGTGTGCAACTTGGACGTGCCAAGGGAAAGCACCCGCCGTCGCCCGGCGTTCGCAGTTCTGTTCTGAAGTGGCGGAGAGGGGGATTGAACCCGCAGACCCTTTCGAGCCTACACGCGTTCCAGGCGTGCGCCTTAGACCGGGCTCGGCTGCATCGCAGTCTGCCAGCAGCTCGGCTGGAAAAGCGTGCCTACTATCTGTCTGGAGCATTCTGTCTGGAGCATCTCAGCGAAGCTCCGGCCTGCGCCTTTATGATCGCTGACAATCGCCTCACCGAGATTGCGATATAAACGATCTGCAGCTGACCGAACACTTGAAGCAACTCGCTGAAGAAGTCATTCGCCAGTTGTATGAACGCCTGCACCCGGACGCTGCTCCCGGTGAACGGGGAGGGCAGAAGTAATGTCCATCAGGAACCCGCTGATTCGAGGCGAGCCTCGAGCAGTATCGGGAGCTGTTGCGGGGCGACTTGCAAACCTTCATTCAGCGCTGTTTCGTGCAGCTCAATCCGCACGCCCGGCTCTCGCTTAACTGGCACCTGGAAGGCATCCGGCCAAGCTGGAAGCGTGCCGCCGCGGCGAAATCAAGCGGCTACATCAATCTGCCGCCCACGGCATCTTAAATTGCTGTGCAAGCTTCTCAATTGCGTTCCCCGCCGATCGCCAAGGTGTCAACACCGGTTGAATATTGAGCAGTTCTGCGACGAAACCGCCGAAGTAAAATTGACCCAGCGCCAGCTATTTATCCGCCCATCCGGGCGGTGCGGTAATTTTTGGTTGGGCGCTTTGACAGGTGGATATAGGCCAGCCTTGCGTTTGTCCTTGAGCCGGAAACTCTCGCCATTGATGTTGATAATTAATTGAGTGATAGATGACTCGATTGAGCATTGCTCCGGTGAGTATAGTGTCGCAAGCGAAAGCGGGGTCCCATCTGCCGAAGGTTAAATTCGAAGTAAGGATCATTGGGCCATGCGATCTCGCCGCCCAGTTCCTCTCGGAACGTCCTCCGTTATCGTTCGTCGTTGGCTTTGTCGATCTGGCTTCGCCGGTGAAGACGCGGCCATTTTCTCCTAAATCAGAACTATCCATTTTAAGCTATCTAGCATTCACCTCGAATTGCGAGCAGGTCTTACTGAATCGAGCCGCGGCCACTCACGTGGCCCGCATACTGGCAATGTATGACTTTTCCGCCATATCTATTGATGGTTGAGCTGGAAAGTCGCTCGCGCAGATCATCAGGAAAAGAACCGGGCTACGGAACACCCCGGGACCCGCGGCCAGAACAGGCCGCAGGCAACTCCGTTCACTTGGGCGAAGGTAAAACTGTTCGTTTTGGCGGAGGATTATGTATACAGGAGAGCGGTCTTCAGGCGCTCGGTCGGGCAGTCTGCGTAGCAGCTCTCCGCGGCCAAACATGTCGTTAATGGGTTGACGCCCGTATATCGGCAGTGCATACCCATAATAGAATACAAGTTCGTAATTCTGAGTTGCGGTGTATACAGGCGCATTGCCTACTCGCTCTTTCACAGTCGCGACGAATGACTTGCTCGTAAGGGTTTCATATAATTCGGTCCTGAGCGTTCGCGTCCAGAAGCTCACGCCCGTAATTGCCGTCACGGCGACTCCAGCGCCCATCCACGCTTCGCGTCGGAAGACCAGACCGCCAATTGTTAATCCGGCACCCAGACCTGTACCGATAATAAACAGAAGACACTGGCCCTGCGGATGAATCATGCGTCGACAATACAAGTGGGCGAGTAGCCAGTCCTCCGAACCTGGTCGGAACTTTAAGGCAGTTAAGCTGTGACCGCTAGCGCAGTACCGCCAGGAACATAGTACCAGGAGCAGCACGATCGCGGCGATTCCCATCAGCATTACATCGCGGAATCTCACAGCGGCTATCTGTCTTGCGCCGCCTTGTTTAGCGCTGATCGCGAAGACACCTGAAATCACAATCGCGAGACTCGGTAAGGCCGGCAATATGTAATAGGACTGCACGCTGTGAACGAGCGAAAACACAAGCACTGCGGCAATTACCATCGAGAGATGAAACATCAGCGGCTTGCGGGCTGGCGGATCAATACATCCAAAATGCGCAGCTAAAGCCAGTGGAATCACCATGAATATGGATGGGAGGGCAGCTCGAATAAGCCGGAGCGGGATAAACGTCCATGCATGAGGAGGTCCAGTACCCTCGGTACTAAGCGCTGTGAGCGCGTGACCGAGGTTTTCCGCGACTACTACCCTAGTAAATTCCTTACCGTATTGCGCCGCTGCCGCGACATACCAAGGAGCCGCGATCAGACATGCGGCTATCAATACTTGCCAAGGCCACCACCAGCGAATGGCGACAAACGGATTCTGGCCGCTGAGTATCATGAACAAAATCAAGGCGAGCGTGCAGAGCAGGGGAGCGACGGGACCTTTCGTTAGTGTCGCCAGGCCAACAGACATTCCAGCAATCGCCGCACGGCTGGCAAATCTGGTCCGTGCGATTACTGAGTAGATAACGCAGTATGCGCTGAAAAGCAGAAAGCTCATCAACATGTCGGTGATATTGACCGTTGCGAATGAGGCGAAGCCATAACTGCCCAGTAAGACACCATATGCGAACCATCCTGCCGTATATCCAATCTTAGCCCTGGCCCAGAGAAACACTTCAGTGGCGAGCGCCGCGCCTGCGAACAAGGCGATCGTTCGCGAGACGGGCTCGGTCACGTGGCCGCCGGTGCATTTAGCTAGAATTGCTGAAAGCCAAAAATAAAGTGGTGGTTTGAGATTGATCAATCCGTAGTAGTCACGCGCCATCAGCCAGTGCCCGTGCCAAACAATGTCCTGAATCCATTGTGCCTGAAGTGGCTCTTGGGCACCTGCAAATGGCGCGTTTATGCCTTGGCTTAAGGCTACTAGCGCTATGGCAAAAGCGCATATAGCAGCAAGAATTTCGCGGCGCTTCGTGAATATTGAAGAATACACAATTAAAGCAGCAAGTTACGGGAACTATTCGTACTGATCGAGCCTAAGCGATGAATTGCGGACTGCACGTTTCAGCTTAATTACACGAATGCGGCGGATTTGGGTACTGCCCACATTCTAGTGGTGCAGACTGTTGAGACAATATAAACGCCACCAACAAATTGCGCAGCGTGAAGCCTAAGATTCGTTAATTCGGAAGAAGATTAAAGCTGTCCTAGAATGACTGCATGAATAAATTATCCATTTGATAGTACGTATACGCGATCGTGGCGCTCGCGTTGAAGACTTATCTAGGTAAGCTAATCGCAGAGATATTGAAAAAGGCGGCTGGCGGCAGCGGCCTGCGCTATTCATCGGTGATCGATAATGCCAAAGCCAAGCACGAAATCGGCATTGATGCCAAGACCGGCGAAGTACTGGAAAACTTAATCGAAGGCCCGCATTCGGATTAGAGCCAAATAAGTCTGAATTATCATAGATAGGAAAAATACATGACCGGGGCGCATGAGGCATAGAAGCTCTGCTGACAGTTTCTGCCGTAACACTTATCTACATAGGTAATTACAATCCTCTCCTTAATGCTAACCAGCGCAGCCCTTACCGCATCGACAGCTACGATGACTTCTCAAAAGTCGCCGCCAGCGCAGTTCACGGCGACGCCACTGACCGACTTCTCTGGCAGCCAATTATATCTAAATCAGTATGCTGGTGTTCTCTACAATGGTTCCAACGATTTGGTGACCAGTCCGACCGATTAACAGCACGACATAGACGCCAAGAGTGCCGCCTCAGCTGTCGCAAAGTAGATTCCTGGGGTAAACCGTCACCGACCGGGAAGATCGGTGTAGTCGCGCTGGGAATGTCGAACTGGACTGACGAAATCTGCGTCGGTTTCGATGCGAGCCGGGATCCGGCTTCGGGTTGTGTCAGCAGCACCTTCCAGGCTCAAGTGTAGGCCAGCCAAGCCGCCGGCACGGTGAGTCCGGACATCGTCATGGTCGACTGCGCACAGGGAGGGCAGGATGACCAATCGTGGGCAATGTCTGAAGTCGTCAGCCTGTATGACCTGTTTGACACGCGTCTTCCGGCTACAGGCATAACCGCCGCGCAAGTCAAGATTGTGTTATAGAAGGCACGTATCAATCGCAGCCTCAACAGCCTTTCCTCCCTGACCGCACCGCCTGTGAAAAGAACTCCAAAAGTGACGCTTGCTTCTATGAAAAACCAACGCCGTCGAGAATCCTAAACCATTTGCTTATGAGTATGGATTTGCGACGAAGTGGCTAATTTAGGCGCAAGTTGATGAGATTGCTGGCTAAGGCATTAACGAGGTCACCGGAAAATTGAGTTACGCCAGAGCTCCGGTGCTCTTATGGGGGGCGTATTTTTGGGCAAGCGAGAGGTATGCCGCGGGCGGATGGCCTGACCTGGTTGCCAGCGGATTATCAGAATGACTCACACATCCCTCGCAAAGCGGATGGACCAAAGTGGCCGATCCGATGATGGCTTTCTACAACAGCAATCTATATAGCGCACCATGGTTTAGATGAATGCGAAGTGAGTGAGAAGTTGGCACCTATTTCGTTCTACGTGGGGAATCGAGTGCGATGATCGTCCCGACTGGAGCTCGACTGCCATCTTCGTGACCTGGAATGATTTCGGCGGCTTCTATGACCATGTTCCACCACCGGTGATTGACATCTTCTCCTGCGAAGTAGTCGGCGACTAGAACACATTCCTTGACACCTGATCTAAATAAGTTCAGATCCGCTGCGGGTTGTCTGAGCTACTTGTGGAACAAAGCCTGAAAGTTACAGAAGAGATGCAAAGTAGAGCTGCCTTAGAAAAGAAGGTCTTCGATCGTGCGGCATTTACGGCCCTCACGTGAATAGGGCAGGCGGCCCCGCCGAGCGATTGAAGTAGTCCTGGCGGATTGACGCGAGACCTTCCATGGCCGGCGTGGCGATCTCGGCGCCGACGTGCTCGAGGTAAGCGCAATCCACATTAGCTCGACATCATCCTCCCGGACGAGTCGGTGTCCCTCGCAATTGTCGAAGAAGTCTCTGCTATCTCAAAATGAGAACAATGCGCTAGAACTGCTCGAGCACATTTCACGAGCCAGCTGAGCACCCTTGGTGAAGACGGTGGTGAGGTCGAATGGATGGCATTCTGGAGGCTTTATCGGACAGCAGAGCGCGAGAAGGCCTTTCGTCAAATAGATCGCGGTCTGAGATGATGCCTCGAAATCTCGCGCTCTGCGTTGCTGGGAGGATTTATGGTTAGCTCGCGATGGAAGCGATTCGTGGATAATTTACGTGCGCACCCCAAAGAAGAGGCTTACCTGGCGAGTACAGTTTTGGTTCTTTCCTGGTTAATCCTATTCCTGGGCATCGGCCGCATTCCCTGTTCAGCCTACAAAGCTGTTAATTCCGCCGCCATTCAGCGCACATCCAGTGTCGGAACGGCGATGCCAAAGGCGACACAAGCCGCGGGATTGCACCCGGCATCCAACGACATGCATACCTTGCGGACTTGCTTTGGATTCAATTGGCCGGGGACCATTGCAGGCGATACGCTTATCTGGCTGGCCGCTTCCTTCTTTCCCGGAAGTGCATTGTTGTATTCGCTTTTTTCGATTCTCACGCGATTAGCTGAGATAGAAGACTCTGCGGAAAACACCGGAACATATTACTTGTATGTGAGAACGCCTCCGCCGGACACCAAGACCGTCAAGCCGACCGATCCGACTCCGGCACAGCCCCGTTCGCAACCGGCCGACTGGAATGCTTTTCAGACCTACCTTCGGGCCCGTTTTCGGGAATATTACAATCCATGGGAGTTCATCATCTTTGCCCTGAGCAGCGGAACTCTCGCTATCATCCTGGCCAAGCTCATAATTGCCAAATACCATGCAGCCCCTTGGGGTGAACCGATCGACATTGCCGCTCTTCCCGGTCGCGTTCACGGCTGGTGCAGGATTGGCGGGTTCGATCTCGGGAGCTTTTCTGCTGGTGCTCAAACGGTATCGAACTTTCAACATGTATCCATCTACTTACTTGTCTGTTTTCGTAGCCATTGCCGCAGGCACCTTCGCGGGCGCCTTATGGCATTTTGTTTTCACCCCCAGCGTTGCCGTATTTTTAGCTTTTGGAATTGCGTTTCTTACTTCGATCAACCTGGAGTATTTTGTCGGGCTGCTTACAGTCACGCTGGCCAAGAATACCGGTCAGACCGTTGCCGTGGCCGCCAAATCAGATCTGGACTCGGTCATTCAAAATCCCGATGCCATTGACGTCTTAAGAACGATGTCCGTCTTCAGCATTGGAGAATTCATAAGAACCGATCCGATGCGACTATATTTGAATCTCCCGCAAGCAATTGGCACCATTGATGGCTGGATAGATACGGCGTTACTACAGCACTTCTTCGCACATCAGGTGGACGCCCTTGCTATGGCTGGAATCCGGCATTTCAGTCAACTTTTGCATCGGTTCGCGGCTAAAGCAACTGCTAAGGGAATAACTTGGGAAGACCCCGCTAAGCTGATCGAGATCGATAATGTGCAGATGGGTCAAATCCTCGCGACTTTGAAAGATGTAGCTGAAAATGAACGGTACTACAGACAACTGGGTGTAATTTGGGACGATTATCTGAAAGGCCTATTTTCTCCTCGCACTATGGAGCCGAACAACGGAGCGTCAATCTGATCCGGCTCTGACTTATACCGAGGCATGGTAATATAGGGGGGCTCAACACAAAGATGAGAATCGTCGCCATTACGATCGGTATGGCCGTTATCGTAGCAATCACATCAGCTTCGGGACAGGCTCAGACGGGTGATGTCTTCAGCAGCGGCAGCGGGACCGGTGGCAATACTACCGGAAGAACCGGGACACAAGGCATAGAGGGCAACCCGAACTGTCCGCCTCCTGTCATTAACGGAATTACGCCCAGGAATTGGTCGTGCAAAACTGGCTCACAGGCAATCCCAGGATTGCCGCCTGTCGGTTACGGTGATGAACCGAGGGCGGGCGCCGCTCCCACGTCCTCGCCGTCGCCGGCCTTTTCGGTTACGGCCATCTTAAGCTCCATCGAGAGTTGCTGGGTGCAAACTTTCCTGGCTAATGGCAGAAGATACGTGCCGCCGCTTGCATTTCCCTCATCAGCATATCGCGGTTCGGCGGCTTACAATCCCGCGACCAAGACGATCATCTACAACCCTGCGGTTCTGAACGTCCAAGCCGCAAATAATGGGATGATGAGTGTGATTGTAACTTTAGCTCACGAAATTGGCCATTCAGTCCAGGATCAGACCGGCAGACTTGGCCATGAATTAATGCGCAAAGACGCCGAACTCCAAGCTGACATGTTGGCCGGAGTTGCGGCGCGATGCCTGAACGCAAGCGGCGCTCTGGGCACCGGAGACCTTGGAGCCGCCGCATGGGGCCGTTATGTCAAAGGCGATCCAGCGACCACACCGGCGTTTGCCAGACAAGCGCATGGCACGCCGGCAGAACGCGTCAATGCTTTCATGCAAGGGTACCTACAGGGTCTCCCGCCTGGTTTCTTCAATCCGCCATTGTTAGGACATTGAGCGATTAGCGCAGTCAAGCACATGGTCAAGCAGTTTCTGGCCGCTCATCCCAAACTGCATCTGCACTTCGCGCCGAGTTATTCCTCGTGGCTCAATCAGGTCGAACTCTGGTTCGCCAAGATCGAGCGCGACGTCATTGCCGGTGGGGTCTTCACCTTGATCAAGGACTTGGCGCGCGAGCTCGTGCGCTACATCCGTCATTACAACCAGCATGTTGCGCCCATAAAATGGGCCTACCGCGACTACCAACTTCTCGATCGACCCTTTTAGATCGGCAACCGTGCCGGACAATCCTTGAACTGTTCCGTCTAAGGATGCATCCGCCGATACAACCACCGGTCGCGAGATATTGAGCTTTAGGACTATCAGTCCCAGAAACAAAAAGACTGTAAGCATAATCCACACGCCCGCAAACTTCCCGAAACGAAGGGATTTTTGTAATAGGAAAGTGTAAGTAGCTACGGCTGTCGCACTCATGGCTGCCACCAAAAACAAGCTGCCAATAATGCTGCCGAAAAAACTCCGCCAAAAATCCTCGTTAAAGAATCCTGAATCAGCTGGTACACCCATCCGATCTCCCCATAGTGAGACACGCCCACGCAAGGGACTTATAAGGGCTACAGGTCCTTGGTGTCAAATCCGTAATAACCCCCAAAGGTTTATGTTGTGCAAACGAATCCCTCTGTCATCGCACAGTGCATTCTCATGGCCACCGACCCCGGCGACCTCGTCCTCGACCCCACCTGCGGTTCCGGCACGACCGCCTACGTCGCCGAGCAATGGGGCCGCCGCTGGATCACCATCGACACCTCGCGCGTGGCGCTCGCGCTGGCTCGCGCTCGCATCATGGGCGCGCGCTATCCGTATTACCTGCTCGCCGATTCGCCGCGAAGGCCAGCTCAAGGAAGCCGAAGTCACCCGCACCGCGCCGTCAGCTCGCAGCCGACGCATGGCAACATCCGCCAGGGCTTCGTCTATGAGCGCGTGCCGCACATCACGCTCAAATCCATCGCCAACAACGCCGAGATCGACGTCATCTGGGACAAGTGGCAGACAAAGCTGGAGCCGCTGCGCGAGAAGCTGAACGCCGCGCTCAAGCAGTAGTGGGAGGAATGGGAAATCCCGCGCGAAGCCGACGACGTCATGGTCCGGACGCGCCAAGAAACTGCATGCCGAATGGTGGGAGGCGCGCATCGCCCGGCAGAAGGAGATCGACGCCTCCATCGCCGCCAAGGCCGAGTTCGAATACCTCTACGACAAGCCCTACGAGGACAAGAAGAAGGTCCGCGTGGCCGGGCCGTTCACGGTCGAGAGCCTCAGTCGCCGCACCGCGTGCTGGGCGTGGACGAGAACGACGAATTGATCGATCCGCTGAAGCAAGACGGCGCCGAACACGGCGACCAAGCAGACCTTCGCCCAGATGATCCTGGAGAACCTCAAGACCGCCGGCGTGCAGCAGGCGCACAAGGAAGACAGGATCACCTTCACCGCCCTTACGCCCTGGCCGGGCGATCTCGTCTGCGCCGAAGGCCGCTACCTGGAAGGCGACAACGAGAAAGCGCGCCGCCATCTTCATCGGCCCCGAGTTCGGCACCGTCCAGCGCGCCGACCTCGTCGCGGCCGCCCGCGAGGCCGGCGACGCCGAGTTCGATGTGCTGATCGCCTGCGCCTTCAACTACGAGGCGCACACCACGGAGTTCAACAAGCTCGGCCGCATCCCGGTGCTGAAGGCCCGCATGAACGCCGACCTGCACATGGCCGACGACCTCAAGAACACCGGCAAAGGCAACCTGTTCGTCATCTTCGGCGAGCCGGACATCGACATTGCTCAGCGCAGAAGGACGGCAAGCTGCGCGTGAAGGTGAACGGCGTGGACGTCTTCCATCCCAGCACCGGCGAAGTCGTCAGCGACGGCGCCGACGGCATCGCCTGCTGGTTCATCGACACCGACTACAACGAGGAGAGCTTCTTCGTCCGCCACGCCTACTTCCTCGGCGCGAACGATCCCTACAGCGCGCTGAAGACCACGCTGAAGGCCGAGATCAACGCGGAAGCCTGGGCGACGCTGCACAGCGACACCTCGCGGCCGTTCGACAAGCCCGAAATCGGGCCGCATCGCGGTGAAGGTGATCAACCACCTGGGCGACGAAGTGATGAAGGTCTTCAAGGTCTAGCGTGATGGAATTCCGCATCGCCGACACCTTCACCGACAGCCTCGCCCGCCTGACCGGCGACGAGCAGAAGGCCGTCAAGACGACGGCGTTCGATCTTGCAGCTCAATCCGGCCAATCCCGGCATGAGTTTCACAAGCTCGACAAGGCGAAGGACAAGAACTTCTGGTCGGTCCGCGTCAGCAGCGACATCCGGCTGATCGTCCACAAGACGCGAGACAGCCTGCTGCTCTGCTACGTCGATCACCACGACAAGGCCTACGACTGGGCCGAACGCCGCAAGCTGGAGACGCATCCCAAGACCGGGCGCGGCGCAGCTGGTCGAGATTCGCGAGACGGTGCAGGAGATCGTCGTCCCGGTCTACGTCAGACGGACCTGCGCATAGCCGACTGCCGCGCGAAGACGCCTGTCTTTTCGCCGATTGTCCGACGATGAACTGCTCGGCTACGGCGTGCCCGCCGAGTGGCTTGACGATGTTCGGACGGCGACCGAGGACACGCTGCTGGCCCTGACCGATCACCTGCCGGCCGAGGCGGCCGAGGCGCTTGCTCGAACTGGCGACCGGGCGGCAAAGCCCCGTGATGCGCCAGCCGCCGGCGGCCGGTGGCGAATCCCTTCGACCATCCCGATGCCCAGCGCCGCTTCCGGGTGATGACGCAACGTCGAGGAACTGGAACGCGCCCTCGATTTCCCGTGGGAGAAGTGGACCGTCTTCCTGCATCCCGAGCAGCGGCAATGGGTCGAGCGCGACTACGCCGGCCCGGCGCGCGTCTCCGGCTCGGCGGGCACGGGCAAGACGATCGTGGCGCTGCACCGGGCCGCCCATCTCGCCCGCACGAATCCCGACGCCCGGGTGCTGCTGACGACGTTCTCCGACACGCTGGCGAACGCGCTGCGGACCAAGCTGAAGCGACTGTTGAGCAACGAGCCGCGCTGGCCGAGCGGATCGATGTTTACTCGCTGAATGCGCATCGGTCTGCGGCTCTACAAGTCGCACATCGGTGCCGCGACAAGTTGCGGACCGCGAAGACATTCGTCGAAGCTGATCGGAAGACGGCCGCAGCGCCGTCGGCGGGCACAAGTTCAGCCTGCACTTTCTCCTCACCGAATGGGAGCAGGTCGTCGATGCCTGGCAGTTGGAGACCTGGGAGGCCTATCGCGATGTCGCACGGCTCGGCAGAAAGACCCGGCTGCCCGAGACGCAGCGCAGAGCTGCTGTGGTCGATCTTCGAGCGCGTGCGTGCCGACTTGAAAACGCGCAAGCTGATCACGCACGCGGAGCTGTTCACCGCGCTGGCAGCGACAATCGCCAAGAGCAGAAACGCGCCCTTCGACTTCGTCGTCGTGGACGAGGCGCAGGACATCAGCGTCGCGCATCTGCGGTTCTTCGCCGCGCTGGGCGGACGATCGGCCCAACGCGCTGTTCTTCGCCGGCGACCTCGGCCAGCGCATCTTCCAGCAGCCGTTCTCCTGGAAGGCCCTCGGCGTGGACATCCGCGGCCGCTCCCGCACCCTGCGCGTCAACTACCGCACCTCCCACCAGATCCGCATGCAGGCGGACCGGCTGCTCGGGCCGGAGGTGACCGATGTGGACGGCAACAGCGAGGACCGCAGCGACACCGTCTCCGTGTTCAACGGCCCGCCGCCGACGATTCGGTCGCTCAAGACCGAGAAGGACGAGATCAGCGACGTCGGCCGACTGGCTCGCGGAGCGGGTCAAGGCCGGCGTGCTGCCGCACGAGTTCGGCGTCTTCGTCCGCTCCGAAGCGCAACTTGATCGAGCGCGGGCCGCCGTCGAAGAAGCGGGACTGGCCATTCAAGATTCTCGATGAGCACGTCGAGACCGCGAGCGGCCACGTCTCGATCAGCACCATGCACCTCGCCAAAGGCCTGGAGTTCCGCGCCGTGGCGGTGATGGCCTGCGACGACGAGATCATCCCCTTGCAGGAGCGCATCGAGACGGTCGGCGACGACGCCGATTTGCAGGAAGTCTACGACACCGAGCGCCACCTGCTCTACGTCGCCTGCACGCGCGCGCGCGACCATCTGCTGGTGACCGGCGTCGAGCCGGTCTCGGAATTTCTCGATGATCTGACTGACGATCAGCACCACTGACTGCTAGTAGCATTCTTGTTTTGGTTTGGCATGCCAGTGACCTCGATATAGCCTAACATAAAGGGGGGTTATGTTTTATGGAGCACGGCTGAGAGGTTCACGTAAGGCCGGATTATCGGATAGTTGGCCACAATTGCGATCACAAATGTCGCAAAAAGACAATGCCCAAACTGCTATAGCGGTGTTCCTAAGGAAGTGTGTCTTTTGTTCCTCAGACCAAGCCCAGTGCTCCCATCCCGTCCAATCGGCAATCTGCATCTTCTTCTCAACATTCTCAAGGTAAGAACAACATTGCCGGTTATGGTGGTACAGAGCCAAACTACGTAACGTACCCCACATCATTAAGAATAGAGGAAGCCACCAAATAAAACGACTCGGCCAGCTCTGCAGCTTGTCTAATTGAGTAAAGAGGAAAGCATAGATCGCGCCGCAGGCACCAAGAACATACCGCTCCATTATTCGAGTCTCGTCGCTGTGCCGGTCGGCTTCGGCTCGAACACTCTTGAGCTCTTCGAGATAAAAACTTCGGACCGCTGCAGCATCCCATTTAATCGAGAGCCGTTCACCTTCGGGCATGGTGGCTCTTTTCTCGAGTTCCGTATTCATCATAAAGCGTCCTGTCGTCGGGTTTCCCTGCTTGCAGACTGGATTCCTTATGCTACTTCCAATGAATCGGCGTTCGGTCCCACATCCCACAGTGCGTGACGTTCTTCAAACACGTTCACCCGCGCCTCGATCAGCTGCCGTGTCCTTCGGTCCGCGTCGAGGATTACCGCCGCCGGGAGCTGAAGCGCAAAGCCAGATCGCCTAAGCTGCCGGACGTAAAATCAAATGATCGCCGGCCAGGATTTTCAAGCGCGCGCCCGGTAAAGCGTGACGCGGCTGACCTTAAATAGACCGGCCACGTCCTCGCGGCGCTGACCGCCCTCGATCAGCCTTTGGGCGTGGGCGATCTGCTGCGGGGTGAGTTTCGGCTTGCGTCCGAATTTCACGCCTCGGCGCTGCGCGGCCTTCACTCCGGCGCGGGTGCGTTCGCTGATCAGGCTGCGCTCGAGTTCAGCGAGGACGCCGATCATCTGCCACATGGCGCGGCCTGTCGGCGTCTCGGTGTCGATTGCCTCGGTGAGCGAACGGAATTTCACGCCCCGGTGTTTCAGGTCGTCGAGCATGGTTATCAGGTCGCGCAAGCTGCGGCCCAGCCGGTCGAGCTTCCACACGATGAGCGTGTCGCCGTGTTCCAGCTTCTTCAAACAGCGGAGAAGGGCAGGGCGCTTGGTCGTGGCTCCTGATAGACCGTCGTCCTTGAATATGCGTTTTGCATCCGGCCTTCTTCAAGGCCGCGAGTTGCAGGGCCGGGGTTCTGGTCGTCGGTCGAGACGCGGGCATAGCCGTATTTCATGCCCGCATTTTGCACTGGACATTTGCAACAGGCAAAGCCCTTTATTTACGGGCCTTTCCGCAATGATGCACAATCGCGGTAGGGAAGGTTCTCGCGAACCTCCCCCCGCACAGATCCGTACGGGCCCAATTCGGGCATACGGCTCCTACCTGAGTTGGGTTGCATAAGCCCTCTGACGTCAAAGCGTGTGCTCGGCCATGGATGCACGACACGTGGAGGTGGCAGATATCGCTTGATGCAGGTTTTCATTCTCTCCCATGTGAGACGGCGGCGCTGGCCACGCCTTCGCAGGCGCTTGAACCAGAGACGCGTGACCTCGTCATAGAAGATTTGCATAGACCTCGTGTTTCTGGGCACCCCAAAGTAGGCGTAGTGCCCTCTCAACACGGCTCCAAGCCATCGTCCGTTATTGTCGATGGACCTGTTCATGCGCACGCAGAGTTCTTCTTTAATCTTCCTGAGTTTGGCGAGCCTGGCGCCACGCTTCGTCTGTCACCCGATGACAAAGGATCCGTCCTTTCTGCGACGGTCACAGAAATGCGTGAAGCCGAGGAAGTCGAACGTTTCCGGTCTGTCGTCGCCCCGCCTGCGCCGACTCTCAGCAGCAAATCTGCCGAATTCGATCAGGCGGGTCTTGTCGGGGTGCAGGCTGAGCGCAAAGGAGGCCAGCCTTTTCTGAAGATCAATCAGAAAGCGTTCCGCATCCTGCCGATGTTGGAAGCCGGTGATGCTGTCATGGGAAGTGTTGCAACTTTGAAAGCGGTGAGGGAGGAATCTGCGGCGAGCAACCGGGCGGGAAGTTTCAGGCCGCCAGCTCGAACAGCTGGTCGATGAATTGATTCTGCTGGCGAACATCAGCGTCGCTGACCCACCGCGCCTGCCCCTTGCGGATCATGTTTATCGCCTCGTATCCAGCAAGCGTTCGCCGCGCGGCGTCGAACGCGCGAAATCCCTGCTTGGCTTGCACGCGCCGTTTGATCGCGCGATGATCCTGCTCCAGGAGGTTGTTCAAGTATTGGACTGGTCGATGGCGGCAGCGGCGGCGCAAGGTTCCTTCCGCCTTCACTGCGGCAATCGCCGCGCAGTAGAGGCGAGCCTTATCGGTGTTGATGACGCGGGGTTGCGGATGCGAGGGATCGCTGAGCGCCTGGCGGAACAAGCGTTGGGCCGCCGCAGCATCGCGCAACGCCGACAGCAGGAAGTCGATAGTGGCGCCGGTGGAATCGATCACTCGATAAAGATAACACCACCGGCCCTGGACGCGGATGTAGGTCTCATCAACGCGCCAGGATTGGTTGGTCGGCTTGAGCTGCCGGCGCAACCGCTGTTCCAGTGCGGGACCGTACCGTTGCACCCAACGCCAGATGGTCGTGTGATCCGCCGCCAGCCCGCGCTCGGCGAGCAACTCTTCGACATCGCGGAGCGAGAGCGAGTAGCGCAGATACCAGCGCACGGCATACAGAATCAGCTCCGGCGCCGTCTGCCGCCACTTGAAGATTGCCGGTCGGGTTGCCTGCTTCACGGTCTCTCCAGCCTTCCACTCGAGTTACGACGGCAACTGCATCAATAGGCGGTGACTGAACTTCAACTCCATGGCTGAACCCTTGTATCTCGGATCCGTCTGCCCAGTATGAAGTTGGACTTGGGCACGGCAGGCCGACCAACCCTGGGCCGCGCGAGGCCGTAAGAGAGTGGGGGTCGCCGTGCCCACATCAGCAGGTCGAAGCCCGCACAGTCGCCGGAGCCGCCACGCGGCGCGCTCGCATCGCGCAAGGACGGGTGCGACCTGCACGCGGAGGCGGGCGGATGGAAGCAGCGGCGTATGTGGGATCGACGTGAGCAAGGCGCGTTTGGATCTGGCGCTGGGTGCCACGGGGGAATTACTCAACGCCGCCAATGACGCCAATGTAATCGCGGCATTGCGAGAGCGCCTGCTCAGCATGACGGTCGCCCGGGGGTCCTGGAAGCCAGCGGCGGACTCAAGACTGCCCTGGTCGCCGAACTTGGCGCAGCCGGGCTGCCGGTCGTCGTGGTCAACCCACGCCAGGTCCGTGATTTCGCGCGCCACCGGGCGACTCGCTAAGACCGACGCGCTCGATGCGCGTGCTGGCGCTGTTTGGCGAGCGGCTCCGCCCTGAACTGCGCGCATTACCTACCGAGCAGGAGCGTGAACTCAAGGCGCTTGTAGCGCGCCGGCGCGAACTGGTCGAGATGATCACCGCCGAGCGCAATCGGCTGAGCAGAGCGCCGAAAGTGCTGTGTCGAGAGATCACCGCGCACATCCGTTGGCTGGAGCGCCGTGTTATGGAACGTGACGAAGACCTCGACCGCATGCTGCGCCGCTCACCGTTGTGGCGGGAAAAGGAAACCCTGCTGCGCGCCGTCCCGGGCGTCGGTCCATTACTGTGTGCCACCCCCTGCTCGCCGAACTGCCTGAACTCGGTCGCTTGGACCGGCGCGCGATCGCCAAGCTGGTCGGCGTCGCACCGTTGAACCGCGACAGCGGCACCCTGCGTGGGAAACGCACAATCTGGGGTGGGCGGCCAGGTGCGCGCCGTGCTGTACATGGCTGCCGTGGTTGCGGTCCAACACAATCCCGTACTCAAAGCCTTCTATCAACGTCTGCTCAAAGTCGGTAAACCACCCAAGCTGGCGCTCACCGCCGCCATGCGCAAGCTGCTGGTAATCCTCAACGCAATTCTCAAAACTCGCACGCCTTGGAGCGAGCATGCACCATTGCAAAACAGCTGAGCGAGCTTTCTCGTCAACCTCTCAACGCGTGGAGGGTGATGGGAAAGCGAGCGTCCTCTTGACTTCAAAGACAGTCGCTCTCTTATTTCCACGCTCAACTTGTCCAACATGTCTTGACGACGTACACCGTTACAACTTTCTCCTTTCTGTCATTTCTTGAGGGTGTCGCGCGCAGCATCTTTGGTTCGCCCAGCAACATTCTGCGCCTTGCCAGCAGCCTTTTCTGCTGCACCTTTAGCTTGCGTTTTGGTATTACCGGTCATTTTACCCATGGTTTTTTTGGCAGAGCCTTTCAGCTGCTTTGCAGCGCCCTTAATCCGATCTTTGTCCATCTCTCTTCTCTCCTTATTAGCTGTTGGTCTCAGCCATAGTGCGGTGTTTTCAGCATAACAGAATAAAAGGCGCACAAAGATGACATTATCGGAAATATGCAGGAAACAGGATCGTGCTCAAAGAATTTCTCACGCGGATTCCGGAGGTTGAGCTGGACCGAAGCAAGCGCCGAGGTGGCCTCCAGCTCCTGCTGGCTCCAGCAATTGTAGAGATGATCGCTGCAGGCGCTCAAGCGCCCGAGCTCACCGCCCAGTTGCTACTGACGGATGAAAAAGCGGTCGCCTCCAGTTGGCGCGCGCAGCGCCAGGCGTTCGGTCTCGCCCTTCCGGCCTGACGGATGCGGCCCGCATTTCGCCCCACCGACTACTAGCTCACCCTCAGAATCCGCCGTTCCGTAGCATCCATCTCAGCGCGAAATCGTGATCGCCTCCGGTTATGCAAACGGCATCTGAGCTCCGGTCCGCGCCTGTCGGGCAAGTCCACCGCCGCAATGCCCATCGGAGAGGAAGCCGCCAAATCGCCCACAATGAGCTCCCAGAGACCCTCTCCCGGTTCCCTTGACCTTATAGTAAGTCGCGCCCATACGCATCTTTATAAGAGATTTAGCAATTTAGAAGGTGCTTAAAGACTCGTTGGCGGATGGCCTAGTCTGCTGCGAACCCGTCTCTGTCAACCGTATCAACCGTCAACTGGTTGACACCCATACGGTGGTTGACAACGCGGCGGTTGACATCTAGGAAGCTGCCTCTAACGAGAGCGATCAAGCCGATTTGCCTAATGATTTGCAGATTCGAACGCATCCGGTGCTTACAGCTTGCTCAATTCGCCCCTAAACTATGAAAAGCGCCTTTTAAGTAGGTCAGTACGGCTGCGCCTGCGGGCAATTTTCAATCAAAATAGGTCAAATCCAAGACGAGTTGCAGCGTTTCGAGGACCAGAAGGCCCAGTGCGCTGCGCCGAAATGTCGAATCCGCTGGAGAAGATCGCGTCGTGGTCATGGAGGATAAAGCGGTAGGTATAGTCTGACGGGATCGCCTCACGCAACTGTTGGAGGGTCCAAGCGGCGGTCGGATGAAGCGCCTCAGCCGCGGCGGTCACGGTCAGTCCTGCGGGTTCAATGATTTCGGGCATCACTCCTAGTCGGCAGGTATAATCTTTCTATTCATCGCATTGAGGTTGAACCGTGCGACCTGCTGCCTATGTCTGCCATCACATTCCCGGCCGCATCCGGGTAAGGATCAAAAATGGCACTACCGCTCACCTGAATGAGCTTCGCCAACGCTTGAGCATCATACCTGATGTACAGAAGGTCGAGATCACTCCGACTACTGGAAGTGTATTGATCTTTTATACGCCTGCAGATGGAAAAGATTTTGCCCAAAGCTTATCAGAGAGCATCCCGGATCTGATTACGTTTGCATCAAACAGCCGCAGTAAGGTCGGTGATTACAGTACGACCGCTACGCATTTGCTGCAAGAAATCAAGCAAGCCGATGATGGAGTGCGCGTTCTCAGCGGCGGAAGAGCAGATTTGAAGCTCCTATTTCCGCTGGCGATGGTGGGACTGACAATCGCAACTCTGCCAACCACTCTTCAGACGCCATTATGGTTATCTTTTTTGATGTTTGGCTTCAGTTCTTTTGAGAGCATGCACACCGGCGCCTTGGAGCAGCCGGGGGGGAAACTGGGCGAGGAGGAGGAATCGAATGCCTCCGGCGGCGCATCTCAAGGTTAGTTTCCGAAAAAGAAACGTCCGCTTTTCAGCTAATGCGCCATGTTGCTGATTCCAACCGGAAGGTCCGGAAGAGTTCTCAAAATCTGTTCATGCAGAGATGTGCTATCAATCGCGATCCCGGTGCTTATGAGTCGTAGAGCTTGGTGGTCCGGGCGAGGCGTGATTGGCCAGCGTCTGTGCCTGCTCTAATCACCCCTTTTTTGGCTAGTAGAACTTAGTCGCTACATGGCTTTGCGCAGCCTCCAACAGATGGCGGATACCACTGCCCAAGCTATGAGTCCGAGCAGCAGCACCGCAACTGGCGAGTGATACGGCAGGAGCGCCGCGACGAGCAGTGCGAAACCAAGCAGACCGATGCTACCAATCGAGGAGCCCGCAGCGTCAATCGCGGCAGCACTTCGGGCGCGCAGCGTGCCATGCAGACCTTTGGCCTGCTTGGCTTCTTTCTCGTGCTTCTCAATCAGTGTAGCGCTGGCGGGAAAAATCGCCGGAAACGCCGGCGCCGGCAACGCGCCCACATCGGCATTTGTGAGGACTGCGGCGCCGCGCTGGCCTCCACAGCGATGACTCACGGCAGATGCTGGCGAGCATCGCTTCATGCCGGAGGAGCAGGACGATTCCCCACGACCGGAAGGCGAGCGCAAGCTTGTGACCGCGCTGTTTGCCGACCTGAAGGGTTCGACCGCATTGATGGAGGAGCTGGACCCGGAGGCGGCGCGTCCGATCGCCCCGCCGCCGCTGCGGATTATGAGTGATGCGGTGCAGCGCTACGAGGGCTACGTCGCGCGGACCACCGGCGACGGCATCTTCGCATTGTTCGGCGCGCCGACGCCCACGCATTCATCCATGGCCACTTCCATCCACGCCGGCATCTACTGGGAGCCAATGCATATCGTGCGAGCAGGTCCGGGGCATTCGATGTCTGGCAACGGGAGACCTGCGCCCAACGCGCGACTTGATACGCGCGAGACGAGCCGTTCCAGGCTCCAGATCGTCCGACCAAAATTAACGTGACAGGGCCCTCGTAAGCCCAATTGGCTTACGCCAGTTTGCGCCGTGAACGATGAAGTAAGCCTTTCAACACCGTGGCGAGCATCCTATGGCACATCGCGAGCCGAAACAGGGTCGCCGCCCGAGCAGTGTGGTTGTAAATCCAGAAGTTCGACACTTTCTCCGAGCGCGGCTTCCAGTCATCGTGCCATTCCACTCCGGTGATCAGGTTCAGCCGTGTCAGCCGGCTCTCGGCAAACGCGCAGTACTGGATCAACTGCTCCAAAAGCAGATTGCCCGGCGCTAGAGATGCATAAGCTTCGTCATAACCGATCTTCAAAACCTCCATCGTGCCGTTTGAGCGCAAGCAAAACTGTCCGGCCAAGCAGGTTTCTCCCAGCATGAGCAAGTTGATTTGGCAGCAGTCTTGAGACCCGAAATTATCGACCAGGGCACGGTAAAAAGCTTTCAGCCGCTGATCGAGTTGGATTGCCGTGCCGGTTCCCTGGTGGCCCTTCCAGCCCGAAGCCTCGATTTGGCAGAACCGCTCAAATGCCTCGGGAAGCTGAGCCTGATCGCGAACGAAAAGAAACCTCGCCTCCGGAACCTTCGCAAGCTTGTTGCGGGCTTTGCGCAGATTCCCACGAAAATTCTTTGAGATGGCCGCGAGGAAATCTTCGTACGAGGAATACTCTAAAAAATCACAACGGGATGAGGTTTCACGAATGATCCCGATCCGGACTATGCCGGGCCAGACACCGCTCGATACAGGAGTTCTCCAAGACGTTCGGAAGTAAGAGCACGTCCCAATCGTACGGTGCGGTCGAACGCAAATGCTGGACGAGGAAATAGAGCAGCTCCTCATCTGCCGCGCCCGCGCCGCAGATGAAATCAGCTAGGAGCATGTGCGGGTGATGCGGTACCTCCCAGACGCGCAGCGGCAGAGAATGCAGCCGCCGGCGGGCGGCCCGCAGCGGCAGCACGGCTACTGGAACACCGCCCCGGCTTATCAGATGAAAAACTACCGAGCTTGGATTCTCTTCGAGCGCTTCCAGATAGCTCTGGTACCATTCCGGCCGATGAAAGAAATGCTCCTGGTCACCAAGTCCTTGCGCGATCGCTGCCCAGGAGTTCCGGATTTCCCTGAAGCCGTCGAACCCACGGACCGTCCTGACCGTCACTTCATCGCCCATGGCACAACCTGGTTCCAGGTTCCGAGATGTTTCGGCGGCGCTGTATCCACTTAACGGGTTAGTACTCGCTCTCTTGTGCCGGATTAGCATAGTAAAGACTAGAACTACAATGAAAAAACTAGATTGGCAAAAAATAGGCTAATCTATAACGACTTATAAGAGCCCAATCTGGAATGGCCTGCCATCAACTTATTTCTCGCGATGATGAGTAGAATCCGAGAAGTGATGTCGCCCCTAAACGGCGCAATGGAGTAAGGGGCCATGGCGCACCTTGGGGCTTAAGTGGCGAATCTCTTGCTGTGCGACAAATC
>CAWHOQ010000005.1:0-234631 GCA_963831065.1 uncultured Pseudomonadota bacterium | reverse complement strand
CATAACGCGAGTTCATCGGTGAAGGAGTGTTAGTCAACGATGGAGCAAACTGACGTGCTCTCTTCCGGCGGTATGGCCGGCCCCGGGCCAATCAAAGTATGGATTCAGGCCAGCCGCGCCTTCACGCTTGGGATGCCCTTTATGAGTGTGACGGTCGGCTCGTTCCTGGCCCTCTACGCCCAGGCGTCTTTTTCGCTCGGCAGATACTTGTTGGCTGTTATCGCAGCGATGCTGCTGCAAGCGGCAGCCAACCTGATCAACGATTATTACGATTTCATCAAAGGCACTGACCTCGATAACTGGGAATCTCCTGATGCTTTTGGGCCGGGACTGGTCATCCAGCAAGGCTTTCTTACCGCCGAACAGATTCGCGTCGGCGGTCTGATTACCTTCGCTCTCGGGTCAACTCTCGGCCTTGTCCTTGTTTGGCTTTGCGGATGGCCAATTCTGGTATTGGGGTTGATTGGCGTTCTTGGGTCATATTTCTATACTGCCGCTCCGCTGAGCTTGGCCTATCGAGGACTTGGCGATTTCATGGTTTTCGCTTTGATGGGTCCCGGTTACGTGCTCGGCGGATATTACGTACAGACCCTCCATTTCTCATGGGCGGCGGGCTTGGCAGGCGCTTCGATGGGACTGCTGTGCTCGAGTCTGCTACAAGCCAACAACCTCCGCGATATCGAGAACGATCGTAAACACGGCAAATGGACCATGGCCGCCCTGATTGGACGACCGGCCGCCTTATTCGAGTTAATCACCTGCGACGCGTTGGCTTACCTGCTTGTGGCTATCTCGGTCCTCGCGCGAATTCTGCCTTGGCTCGCCTGCGCCGTAATAATTACCTTGCCCCACGCTGTGGATCAGGTGAGATTAGTTTCCGGTGATGCCGATGCTGCAGCGCATAATCGCGCGATGGCCCGTTCGGGGCAACTTCAATTCGAGTTCGGGCTGGTGCTGGTCGTTGCTTTTGTATTGAGCAGTATTTTGGGCTGGTGAGCTTTTGATGCCTGATCGATCTGATGCTATCCAAAAACTGGTAGTCAATGAAATCGAAGTCCAACTATTTCGCCGAGGCTTCGGAACTCCAGTGCTGTTCCTGCATGGAATTGACGGATTGGACCCCACGGCTCGATTTCTTCATCTCCTGTCCGAGCGCTTCGACGTAATCGCCCCCTCGCATCCAGGATTTGATAACTCCCAGTTACCTGAGCACTGCAACCGAGTAGATGATATCGCGTTTCTCTACTTGGATCTAATCGATCAGCTCGGGCTGCGCGAACTGATCCTGATCGGCGCATCTCTCGGCGGTTGGATCGCGGCGGAAATCGCATCTTGGTGCAGTCATGCATTGAGCAAGTTAGTTTTAGCCGGACCGATCGGAATCAAAAGCGAAGATCGCGTCACGCCGGAGATCCCGGATATTTTCATTCGCCGTCCTGAGGCAACGGCTGAACTTCTTTATCATGATCCGGCGAGACGGGCGCTCGATTCCGGTCCGCTCTCGGAAGAGAAATTGGCGGTAACGGGTCGCAATCGGGAAATGCTGGCACGTTACGTGTGGGAGCCGTATATGCACAATCCCAAGTTACATCATCGGCTTCATCGAATACGCGTACCGACGTTGATTCTTCGCGGCGCCAGTGACGGAATAATCAGCCCAGCGTATATCGAAGCGTATTCGCGGATGCTCCCCGGTTCGCGAATCGAAACTATTCCCGCCGCCGGTCACGAGCCGCAGCTTGAGCAGCCCGAAGAGTTCGTCAATCGAGTAGTAGCCTTCGTCACAACTTAGTTTCAGCGCCTGAGTTAATCATCCCGAACTTTCTCGGGAAAATATCTGTCGATTTGCAGTTCGGTTACGCTGTAGCCGAATCGGGATAAGTTGCGGTTTTGCAACTTTCGAGCATGCGTTTTCGCCAAAATACATCAGATTATGACCATATCTATCTTATAACATAAATAAACTTGTTTTGGGCATATAAATTGCCTTTATGGCTGGCGCTACACTGTATCGCGGAGGATCGCATCGAGTATGACCAGGGTAGTTCCAGCTTTAGTTCTAGCGCTTACTTTCCAATTGGAGGCCGCCTTTGCATCAAGCTTTCCGCAGGTGACAGTACACGGCATTTTTGCCATCAACGCCGTGCATCTACAGACCTCAAAAGGAGTGTCGTCGTATCAAATCGACTCATCGATGCTCACCAATTCGTTGGTGGATGGCATCAGCATTCGAGTGTTCTGGAGTGATGTCGAACCGGCCGAAGGTAATTTCGTATGGGCCACGCTGGATAGTCTGGTAGCGCAAGCCGCGGCCGGCAGGGAAAGTAGTCACCTTACGCGTGATGCCTGGATATAGTACTCCTTTGTGGGTATATGCCGACGGAGCGCAGATCTTCAATTTTATCTGGGATCAGACTAGTTGGGGACCATCGTTATGCTCCACCGCGGCTATCCCGGTGCCCTGGGATCCGGTTTTTCTTGCGAAGTGGCGCACGCTGATTCAAGCTTTCGGTACGCATTACAATTCGAATCCAACGGTAGTAGGTGTAAAAATCACTGGTGTTAATGCGGAATCAGAGGAAACCAATCTACCGCTATTTGTAAATAAGCCAATCAGTAGCGGAGTCTACTTCATGCATCAGCAATAATGATGTCGCCAACTGGCAGGCTATCGGCTATACGCGCACTTTGGCGGTGAATGCTTGGGAACAAATCGCACAGGTCTTCCAGCAGTCCTTTCCGAACATCCCATTGCAGGACGCGATGCAACCCGGAGGATTCCCGCCAATCGACGATAATGGAGTCTTGATTACCGGCTTCAACGGCGCAGATACTCTCGCTTCCCAGGATATTATTACCTACGCAGTCGCGACTTTCGGAACCGGTTATATTCTGCAAAATGACGCGCTCAGCGCGTCTTGGAACTGGTCGTATCAAGCCAGTTTCGCCAATCAAATCGATTTAGGTTATCAGACGATCTCGGCCCTCGGTTTTAACTTGTCAACTGCTCTCAAGAACGCGCTTATGGCAGGCGGCGATTATTTTGAGTTGTACGAAAGTGACCTAACCAACCCGGCGCTGAGAGGGACGCTTACCAGTGCGCATAATATTATTGGCTAGGCGTGGATGGCAGCCGACGCAGCCGACGCGCTATTGACTGCTTACCTTTTCCAACTGCATAGAATAGCCATATCGTATTGGCATTCGATCCCAACATCCTGAAGGCTGATGCTGCCGCGCATCAATGCTTAAATCTGCGTGCTTTTTGCGTTGATTATCTGAAGTTCGCGTAACCAAAGGGTCAGAGCTTCGTCTATATGCGTAATGGGAGGCCATTCCTCATCGTCACAGAGGCTGGCTTATGCGATATCTGCCTGGAGTTTTCCGGATGGGCAGTGTTCCCCAAGTTGTGGGATTCGTTAGAGATAGCGCGATCATCGCGGATATCTGCGCGGAAATTGGCTCAAACGGCGGCCTGCTAGTTTGCAATGCATGCGGCGATATCGAAGCAATCATCGCCGCCCTTCTGGTCATAGATGACGATCACGAAGCATGGGCCTTATGTGGGAACTGTATGCACAAGTTCCCACTCGAAGGGCCAATCGTCTGACGGGTAGCTCGGGAATCCGACTAATAGTCGCAGCCCGTGTTGCTACTTTTTGTTGAGATTATCTTCGGCGGCAGAACGCCAATGATCAATTGATTCGAGATTGAACCGCCAATCGCTCCCCACTTTGAAGGCCGGAATTTGGCGTTTCTTTAGCAGACGATAAACGGTTGAAGGATGTATTCTAAGATAATCCGCAACCTCTTCGAGCGTTAATACATTCTCCATAGCTTCGCTCCGCCCCCCATTGCTATGTTTCAATATCTTTATAATGCTAGCAACTTGTTTACCTCTGTCAACCACTTTGTTAACAATTCTCATCCGCCTTTGAGATCATCAAGGCTGGGCTGAGCTGCCAAATTGTTTACATTTTGCAGAGCACAACCGGTTAACTCTTGGAAAAAATGAAATGCGGCGTGCAAATCTCGCACGCCGCATTAAGTTATCAGGTAATTGCGTCAGCTAAGCTGCGACTAGGCGGAGAGATGATACAGGTTCGCGACATTGTCGTGAAGAATGGCGTCTTTTTCTACTGGGGATAAATCCTTCGTATGTTCAGCTAGAATCTCCTGCGACCACGGCCAAGTTGAATCGCTGTGCGGGAAGTCATTGGCCCACATCAGCCGCTCGTAATTGCACATATCTTTCATCTTGAAGGCGACCCAGTCGTCCTGAAAGGTGAGATAGACGTGCTCACGGAAGTAATCACTCGGCATCCGGTCGAGCTCCTTGCATTTCATCCAAGTCCGATGACGCTTGTAGGCGTGATCCATCCGGTACATAAAGTGTGGGACCCAGCCCGCGTCCGCTTCAACACACACGATCTTGAGCTTCGGATGGCGTTGGAATACGCCTCCATAGATAAATGTGCCGATAATGTCCTGATTGCCCCGGATGATCGACATAAAGCTGTTGATCAATGGACCACGGGAACGTCCGCCAACCTGATCGCTCTTGCTGGTTAGAATATGGAAGCTTACCGGCATCTCAAGATCGATTGCGGCTTCCCAATAAGGTCCGTAGCAGGGATCGTCATAATCGCTGACTTGCGGATTGCCGGTCAGCATCACGCCGCGCAAGCCCAGCGCCTTCATCTCGCGCAGCTCCTCGATACCCTCTTCCACTGAGCGCATAGTTGACTGGCCTAGTCCAATCAGACGCTGCGGGTTCTCCGAGCAGTACTCGGCGATCCAGCGATTGTACGCGTCGAAACAGGCCTTTTTGTAATCAAAATCGGCATGATTGCAGAGCAGCATCCCGACCGTAGGATAGATAACCTCTGCCGCTACGCCGTCGCGCTCCTGATCGGCAATTCGGGCTTTCGGGTCCCAGCCGCCCCGATGGAGGCTGTCGAAAGTCGCGCCGAACGCTTTGAGCTCTTCGGGGCTTTTGCCCGCAGCCGCCGCCAGCGCAATTCCCAATGGCTTTTTCATTCCTTCGATGATGAAGACGTCGCCTTTGGCTTCGTCCCGCACCATCTTGGGTGCGATATCGCGAAACTTAGGATCGATATAATCAATGTAACAGTTGGGCGGCTCAGTGATGTGAGAGTCCGCCGAGATACATGGCTTGTTCATCGTTTTTCTCCTCGCAGGGTCCGCGGCATCGGTCGCTAACGGCCCGACTTTGAAAATTCTCCTATAGCCAACTTACGCAATCAATCGGTGCTGCGCCAGCTAAATCGAGCAATATGAATCGCTCGTGACCTGCCGAATCGTTAAGATGAGACCTGCTGGATTGCTTCCGGAGCTATGGCCAATTCCTACCATTTACTCGCACCGATCAATTCAGTTCTCAATGGCCTCGCAGCAATTCTGCTGATTGCCGGCTTCTACTGCATCCGCCGCCGATGGCTGCGAGCGCATCGGGCGTTCATGCTGAGCGCCTTCATGGTCTCGGTCATGTTCTTCATCTCATATTTGATTTACCACTACAAAGTCGGTGATGTCCGCTTTCAAGGATATGGACCGGTTCGCCCGGTCTATTTCACCATTCTGATCTCGCACATAGCACTCGCTGCCGCGATTGTTCCCTTAGTGCTGATCACGCTGAGCCGAGCGCTGCGCGGGAGATTCGAGCGTCATCGACGGATCGCGCGCTGGACTTGGCCGATCTGGATTTATGTGTCGATTACGGGCGTAGTGGTCTATCTGATGTGCTATCAACTCTATACGCCGGGTTATAAATAGCGCATCGCAATCAACGCCGATTATCGAAGGGGGGAGATGATGAGGGCGTCTATTAAATTCCTAGCACTCGCAGCAACACTCGTTGCGAGCGTTGGCGCTTTAGAACCGAGTGACGTTCAGGCCAGCACAACGCAGATGTTGTGTGTCGATCCGAATGGCAACGGCTGCGCAACCACGATCAGCGCGGCAATCGCGATGATCACGGGGAAAAACACGCAAATCCTCGTTAGCAGCGGCGTCTATACCGATACAGTCGCGATCAACACCGGACCAAATCCGAGCAAATTAACGATCACCATAATCGGTTCCGGCGCTGACTTCGTAATCATCAATGGCAACGGTAGCAGCGTGTTTTCCATCGGGCCAAAAGCCACCGTCACCTTGATGGGGATGAAGATCGCGAATGGCGCGGGCCAAGCAACCTCATCCGGTGTGTTGGCGGGTGGCGGAATTTTCGCCTCCGACGCGACTCTCACGGTTACCGAATGCATCATTACAAACAATCAGGCGAATTTCGGGGCAGGTATCTACGCTAGCGACACGAAACTGAATATCACCAGTTCGAGCGTTACAGGAAACTCCGCTCCGAGCCTCACAACCTCCGACGGCGGGGGTATATATTTTGCCGCGACCAAAGCCAGCAAACTCACGATGCAAGATAGCATCATCGATTCGAATACTGCTTTCGCCGGCGGCGGACTGATGCTGATCAATCCCAAAGGCGCCTCGGCCAAACCGAGCGCGAGCATCAGTGATACTACGATCAGCAACAACAGTGCGATTTCGGAAGGCGGCGGCATCTTGGTCGAAGACGCCAAGCTATCAATGATCAACACTACGATCAGCGGTAACAGCCAAAGCGACACGGGCGGACAAGGCGCAGGCCTGTGGAGCTCCGCTAGTAATGTCACTGTTAATAATGTGACGATCGCGAATAATACTGCCGCTGGATTCGGAGGGGGCGTAGATATTGACGCTAGTAACAAAAAATTTGTCTTCAGCAACACAATCGTTGCAGGGAATACCGCGACGACGAGTCCAGATTGTTTCGCCAGCGGCAAATCGATGAACTCGCACGATTACAACCTGATCGGTGACACGACCGGATGCACGATCGTCGGCAAAGTTTCACACAACCTGACCGGCGTAGCTTCCACCCCCCTGAATCCGCTGCTTGCAGCGCTCGCGGATAATGGCGGCAATCCGGCTCCCGATACGGCGCCAGAAACGCAGGCACTGATGCCCGGAAGTCCCGCCCTTGGCAAAGGCAATCCTGCGACCCCTAATGGCAAAGGAAGTAATTGTGAGCCGACTGACGAAACTGGCTTGCTCGGAGCCGAGGCCCGAACCAAAGGCGATTGTGATATCGGCGCCTATCAACTGCCGGATTGACTGATTTGCGCGACAGCAGTGGGAATCTGAGAGATGGTATCGAGCAGACGATTGGTTTTGGGTGCGCTCGCGACCTTGCTCCTCACCGCGACCGGCTGTCCGCTGCTGATGATCGGGTCGCTCGGTTATGAAGGTTACAAGTACGACAAAACCGGGCGATTGCCGGGAATGCCGCCATCGCAGACTTCATCCGACGCTCCCAAGTCACAGGCGACGCCCTCTGCCGCCGATCACAATTAGGATTGCCGGCAATATATTGGCCGATTAACGGAGGACTCGATGAGCTTCATACTTTTCTGCTCAACCGGAGTCCAAATCGCTCTTGTACTGATGCTTTTCTCGACCGTGAGCGTGCTCGGACTGTATATCGTGCGAGTACTCGTGCCCCTCGAACGACTGAAGCAAAATCACGAAGTCGCAGGCTTCACGTTCGGAGTATTGGGCGCATTTTATGGACTGCTGTTGGCCTTTGTAATTGTCGCTGCGTGGGAACGTTTTGATCGCGCCGACGAGAAGGTCCAGAGCGAAGCCTTAGCGGCAACCTCGCTTTATCGTTTGGCCAAAAGTCTCACTCCGCCTGTGAATCAGGAATTACAGCAGGCGGTCCGTGCGTACATCCGCAGGATCGTGGAGGTTGAATGGCCTGAAATGGCGGCATCTGCCAGCGGTCGCGAGGACGATACAGTCGGAGTTCTTGGCCTGTGGGCGATCGTCACCAATTATCAGCCAGCGGATGCCCATCAGCAGTTGCTCGTGGACAAAAGCTTCGACGAGCTAGATCAAATGAGTAAAGACCGCGGCTTCCGCTACATGTATCAGCGGGAGAACTTCCCCTCCGTGGTATGGCTGGTGATCTACGCCGGGCTCTTTATCACGATTGGCTTCAGCTATTTTTTCGGGCTGGAAACTTTCAAATCGCAAGCTCTCATGTGCGCGATTTTCGCGGATCTGCTCGGGCTGACGATCCTCGCGATAATCGAGCTTGCTCATCCATATCAGGGTGCGGTGGTGGTCTCGAAAGCACCCTTCGAGTTTGCATTAACTCGGATGCACGAGATGGACAAAGTCGCCTTCAGCAACGACGATCAAGTGCAGCACTTATCCCGCCAACTCGCTCGCGAAGTAATCCGGCCGTAACATGCTGCGGCCTTGCCAAGTCAGCATCTGCGTGAAAAAGTTAAGTGGTTACTGAATAAACGCGGCAGTCGTTGCCCATTTTCGCAGACCAGACTGGAGGATTCCATGAAGCTCTATTATTCGCCCGGTGCATGCTCGCTCTCGCCCCATATTGTTGCCTCTGAAACCGGAGTTCCGGTTGAACTCGAAAAAGTCGATCTCGCCAGTCACAAGACCGAGTCCGGTCAGGATTTCACCGGTATTAATCCAAAAGGCTATGTTCCGACGCTGCGGCTCGACGACGGCAGCGTGCTGACTGAAGGTCCGGCGATCGTGCAATATTTAGCCGATCAGAAGCCTGCAACCGGCCTGGCGCCGGCGGCGGGTTCGCTTGATCGGTACCGGGTGCAGGAATGGCTGAATTTCATCGGGACCGAGCTGCACAAAAATTTCAGCCCGCTGTTCAACAAGGCAAGCTCGGAGGACATTAAGCAGACTGCAAAGAGCAACATCACCAAGCGGCTCGGATATCTGAACGAGCAGCTCGCGAACAAGCAGTATCTGCTGGGCAACAACTTTACGGTAGCCGACGCTTATGCGTTCACGATCGTCAACTGGACCAATTTCATTGGCATGGATATCAAGCCTTACGCCAATCTCTCGGCCTACATGGCGCGAGTCGGCAGCCGTCCGAAGGTGCAGGAAGCACTCAAACAGGAAGGCTTGCTTAAGTAGAAAAAGAAAAGGCCACGACACTATGTATGTCGTGGCCTTTCATTATTGCCTGAAATGCCGCGCTAGCTTTTGATGAACTCGCGGACCGTTTTTACGAAAATTTCCGGCTGCTCGTACATTGGCATGTGACCGACTTCTTTGAGCGTTACTGCCCGTGAGTTCTTGATCCGACTGGTAAATTCGTTCGCATAGACAGGCGGGATCAGCCGGTCCGACTCGCCCATCACTACGAGCGTCGGCGCGGCGATCCTCCATGCCCGGCGCTTGAGGCCGCGGTCCGGAATCGGCCATAGGAATTTGCTCGCCTGCGTGAAGCGCTTGACGCGCTCGACATACATCTCTTCGAGCAACTTCATGTCTTCCGGGACAGTCGTGAACATCTGCGCGAGCGGCGACTTGGGATCGTAGAATAGATGCTCGGCCAGTTCCGGCACTTCCATCGCGAAGACATCCGGGATTGGATGCTCATCGAGCCAGAACCCAGCCGGCGTCACGAGTATAAGCTTTTTCACGCGATGAATATCGATTGCGGCGAACTCCGCAGCGAGCATCCCACCCATCGAATGGCCGATAACGTGAGAGCTCGAGACGCCCAGTTCATCGAGCAGCTGATGATAGAAAAGCACTACGTCGAGCACATCCTCGATATGCTCAGCGCCGGTTGATTCGCCGTAGCCGGGCAGATGCGGCGCGATCACCTTGAAGTTGTGGCCGAGGAATTCGAGAAAAGGCTCGACGCCGATCAAGCCGCCCGCTCCATGCATATAGAGCAGCGGCTCGCCGGTACCAAACATATTAAGTTCGACGGTGAATTTACCGCCCGCGATACGTCGTACTTCCTTCATTTCGCGGCGCCTCGATGAGCCTCTCCATTGGTCGCGGCGGGATGAGCGGCTGTCCCGTTGGCGCCGCCGAGATTCAAATTAAGCTGCGCCGGAACCGCGCGTTCGCTTTCGGGTAATGGGCGCGGCGACCACTTGTCCTCCCAGTCGCTCCAGAGGTCGCGCATCTGCGGCATGACCTCACGGGCGAAAAGCTCGGTGTTCTTGCGGACCAGTTCCGGCGGCATCGAGCCGATCTGTTGGAGGATCATCAGATGACCACAATTGAGGCTCTTCATCGCCTCGCGCAGCCGATCGCGAACGGTCTTCGGCGAACCCGCGATGATATAACCCTGATCGACGAAGTCCTTCCACTTCAGCCCTTCGCGACGGAGCGCCGCTGCTCGCCCAACCTGCGCGAGGAACCCCGAACGGATCGTGCTCTCGGTGCGATAGCCGGGCGCGTCAGCAAAACCTTGATAAACGTGCAGGCACCGGTTGTAGAAGTAATCCATATGCGGAGCATAGTCGCGCTCAGCCTGCTCGTCGGTCTCCGAAACGGCGACCACCTGCGCGAAGCCCATGCTGTACGGATTGAGCGGCTTGTTCCGCTTAGCCATCACATTCCAGTAGCCATCAGCGACTTTCTTTCCGGCGATGTAGCCGAAGTAAGAAAGGAAGCTGTACTGATGCCCGTATTCGGCGCAGAAGTCCCACGTCTCAACCGAGCCACCGCCCGGTACCCAAATTGGCGGATGCGGCTGCTGGAGCGGCTTCGGCCATAAATTCACATAACGGAGCTTGGTGAACTTGCCATTGAACGCAAATACATCTTTTTCGGTCCAGGCACGAAGGATAAGGTCGTGTGCTTCCTTGTACTTTTCGCGCAGCGTCGCCGGAACTTCGCCATAGCAGAAGTTGGTATCCATCGAGGTGCCGACCGGGAAGCCCGCGACCAGCCGCCCCCCACTGATCACGTCGAGCATCGCAAATTCTTCCGCGACGCGCACTGGCGGATTGTAGAGCGCGATCGAGTTGCCAAGAACAACCAGATTGGCATGACGGGTCCGTCGCGCCATCGCGGCGCCCATGATGTTGGGCGAAGGCATCAAACCATAGGCGTTCTGATGATGCTCATTGACGCCGAGGCCATCGAAACCCATTTGATCGGCAAATTCGAGCTGGTCTAAATAGTCATTGTACAGGCGATGGCCAACTTTGGGGTCGTAAAGATCGCGCGGAATATCCACCCATACACTGTGATATTTGCTGGTGAAATCCTCCGGCAAATAGCGATAGGGCATCAGATGAAACCAGGTAAATTTCATGCGAGAGCTCCTTCACGACCGCCACTTCAAATGGCGCTTCGCTGAAAGCCTAGAGGCTATCGAAAATTCGCACGGCAAAAAAGTCCTCAAGCGGAGTCGCACTATAGATGAGAGGGGCGCGAATGGCTTGAGTAATCGACCAATTTATATCAAGAAGGGTCAGGCTGCGGCTCCGGATTTTCGGCAGGATCACTCTGCGGAGCTTCATCAATTGCCTGATCAGGATTGCGTCGCTGAATGGCGCGTTGATCTTTACGCTGTTGCTTTTCGAGTTGCTTCTCTCGCCGCTTTCGTTCGCGCAGGCGTTTTTCCAATGGATATCCTCGGAATGAGCCAAACGTCAGTTGTAATTTTCATGTAGCTGAAAAGGGCGGGCACGATGGCCCGCCCGTTGATTGCCTACCAGCGATTGCGGCCGCGATTGCCGCCGCCTCCACCACCGCCGCCTCCGCCACCGCCGCCGCGATTGCCGCCGCCAAAGCCGGCCTCGCGAGGCTTAGCCTCGTTCACCTTGATGTTCCTGCCCTTCAGCTCGGTATCGTTGAACTCCTGAATCGCTTTGTTCGCCTCCTCGGACGTTCCCATCTCAACGAAGCCAAAGCCCTTCGATTGACCGGAAAACTTGTCCGTGATGACGCTAGCGCTTTGCACTTGCCCGACTTGCGAGAATAGTTCTTCCAAGTCGCCATTGGTGACCGAGTAGGCCAGATTGCCTACATACAATTTACTGGGCATCGATTGCCCTCCGAAAGTTTAATGCCGGGGAAGCTCCGAACAGAGAACCCGGGCTAATTCCCGGGCCGGGTGAAAGGAACGATCCGAGCTGTACAATAGATATGTTAAGCGAATTTGAGTGGAAATAAAAGGGGGCATGCGCACACCGGATTAGCAGTGGCGGCGTCGGCGGGTTCAGCGATAAATCGTCGGCGGAAGGACCTCTTCGCACCAACGCAACGCATGGGCGAAAATAATACGGTCGCGAAAGAAGATCGTATTGCCCCAAGACTTCGCTATGGTATCGGTGCGATTGCAGTAAAACGAAACCAATGATTCTTCGTCCACGTGATAAATCACAACATGCCACGAGTAGCCGCGCCGCCGCATCTCAGCAACCGTTGCTTCCAAGCTACCGTGACCAGCACGGCCGAAAGGATGCTGTCGATCCCAGAATTCGGTCATAACCACAGCCGGGCAAAAGTCGTCGTCCATCCCGCGGATTACTTCAAGATCAAAGCCCTCAGTATCGATCTTGAGCAATCCTACCCGCTCGGGAAACTTAGCGCTGCGACGCAGACTTGCGAGGCTTCGTACTTCCACCGGAATCTTTTTGGTGAACGTACAATCATCGAGCATCGGATGATCGATCAAACTGCTGAAAAGACTGGCGTCGTGCTTCCCATCAGCAAGATTGCTCGCGATGTGCAGATCCATCGTAGTGTCCGCTGAGCCGACCGCGAGATTGAATGGATGCAGCCGGCCATTACCACCGTTCCTTTGAGATAATTTCGCGAACGCCGCCGGTTCAGGCTCGAAAGCATAGACTGTATAGCCTGCCTGCAGCAGATGGTCAGCAACTTCGCCGGTATTCGCGCCGATATCGATCGCGGAGGGCTGATCGAGAAAAGAAAAGAGATATCGCAACAGGGCTACTTCGGGATTCTGCGCGGCAAAATTCCCATCTCCCACGACAATCGGTTTTCCTGCAACACTAGACGACCGCTCACCTAGCACAAGCTCGCGATTCAGCATCTGAATCTCTTGCGTGAGGCGATTCTGCGCCTGTTCCGACCGCGTTTGCATCTCTTGGATTGCGCCGAGCATCTGCGCCAATGCGTCGATGATCGTGCTGTCGTTGAGAATCAAAGTCTGAAGGATAGTTTCCAGCTCTTCCTCGATCGCTACGATGCGGTCAAGACGCTCGATAATCTGGTCACTCATACGCTGCAAGAATCCCGAACTTGTTGATTGAGCGCAAGATGATTCGCGCCGCCTCTTGCGACCGATTAGGATAAGCCGTCTGACGTCGGCGGCATCAGATCCTCATAGCGGAGGTCGCAAGCTTGACCAGCCGCCATCGAGCGCCAAATCCAGTTATCGGAATCACGCGAGGAAAAGCTCGGACTCAGATCCGCCGCCCGCTGCCGTATAATTGACTGGTTTTCGGGGTCGAGCAGGCGCGCGACGGCGCGCTGCACTGCGGCCAGTTCATATGGGATTACTTCGCCAAGCTCGAAACGGGTTACGAAGCGCGCAGCGCAGGTATTCGGATGGCCGATCACGAGCACCGGTATATGCGACGTCGTGATCATGGTCGGAATCCGGCTGGGCAGGCTTAATTCCGCGATCGCTTGCACTGCCGGCGGACTTTCACCATCGAGGGTATCCGAAGGGACGACGGCATAAGCATAGCGCGACAAGACCTCGGGCAATTCCGCTTCCGCAATCGGGGCACAGAGGCGGATCCCATCGCGCTCCATCTCCTTGCGATCGAAATCCAGCGCCGCGGGATTTTTCTGATTACAATACCAATCGACTTGGTAGCCACTGCCACGGAACGTATTGCGCAACATCTCCAGCCATCGCTGACCCCAGATGTTACCGAGCAGGACGCCCCGCCGATGATCGACACCATCGGGCGTTGGAACCGGCACGCGTCGGATGATTTCGTCGGGCACCAGCGGCGGCATCACCCAGAATTTCATCTGATACTTTTTTTCGTAGGCCTCTCGCATCTCGGGTCCGATAACTAGGCGCAAGCCAGATTTTTCGAGCAGTTCGATCATCAGGCCGTCGGAAATCCCCTCCGCACAGACGTTCTTGTCATCCATGATGTAAGTGCAGAGTGGTACATCGAACATCGCTTTGGCCGTGAGCGCTACAATCACGTCGGCCGGGAGATACGGCAGACATACGATTCGGCGAATCGTCGCACCGGTCAAGTACCACTTCAGCCAGGAGGTTATCTCGGGGCGAGCGGCCTGGGCCAAAGGCAGGCATAATTGAGCCGCGCCAAAGCTTTGCCTGCCATCATAGAAATTGCTGGTGCGCAGCGAAATAATCGACCGAGAATCTGGAAAAATTCGCAGTAAGAGCGTGCCGGTTCCATGCTGCTCGTTGACCTCGCACGGCGTAATGATCAAATCGGCCGGTGATGGGAGGCGGGATGCCGATTGCTGGTTGAAATCGGAGTCCCGCCCCTCCTTCATCGAGGTAAGCACCGATTGCAGTCGTGCGCGCGCCTGCTCTGCGATGATCAATGGGCTACCGACCATACGAGTAGCGACCTCCGTGAAATTCTGTTATACGGCCATGATCGCGCCGTTAAGCTTGGCTTTTGCCGTCAGGCAAGCTATCGGCGGGGAGAATGCTTGTCAACGTGATGGACGCGACGAAGAGTCTGATTGAGTGTTCAAGACTAGCTTAGGTTTAGGAAAATATCTCGATTGAAGGCGCTTATTACGGGTTCCGGCGGCCTGATTGGATCGGCTTGTGCTCGCGTACTCAGCGCGCAGGGCTGGGATGTAGTCGGCATTGACAATAACATGCGGCAGGAGTTCTTTGGCGAACAGGGTTCGACCGCTCCGATTGTGCACGAACTCTGCGCAAGCTTGTCGCGCTATCGTCACCACTCTATCGATATCCGCGACCGTACCCGGGTTCGCGACTTGATGCGGCAGAGTCGGCCCAACCTGATCATCCATACGGCGGCCCAGCCTTCGCACGACAAGGCGGCATCGATCCCTTATGACGATTTCGATGTCAACGCCGTCGGGACGCTGAATCTGATTAGTTGCGGCGCGAGACTTTTGTACCGAGACACCGTTCTGCTTCACCAGCACCAACAAGGTCTATGGCGACCGTCCCAATGAACTGCCGCTGCACGAACTCGATTCGCGCTACGATTATGCCGACGGACGTGACGGCATCGACGAGACGATGTCGATCGACCAGTGTCTGCACTCACTATTCGGCGCGTCGAAGGTCGCAGCTGATATTCTTTGTCAGGAGTTCGGGCGCTACTTCAAGATGCCGGTCGGAATTTTTCGATGCGGATGTCTGACCGGGCCGCAGCATGCGGCTGTCGAGCTCCATGGCTATCTCGCCTACATTGTGATGTGCGCAGCGCGCGGAATCGAATACACGATCTTCGGCTACAAAGGTAAGCAGGTCCGCGATCAGATTCACTGCAATGACGTGGCGTCGCTATTTCTTGAATTTTATCAAACGCCGACCTGCGGCGAAGTCTATAATCTGGGCGGCGGGCGCGAGAACAGCCTGTCAATACTTGAGACGATTGAAGCTCTCAGCGCGCTCGGCTTGAACCTGAAATACTCGATTCGCGACGAGAATCGGATCGGTGATCACATTTGCTACATCTCAGATTTGTCGAAGATTCGCCGGCATTTCCCCAATTGGAAGATTGAGTTTGACATCGAGAAGAATCTGCAGGACATCGCGAATCAATACCTGAGCGCGGCCTGCCAATCGGTAGCGTAAGTATTATCGCGATTCGTTATTCGTGTACGTCAAACTCGCGCGACAGCTCGGCAACACGGGCGAGTTGTGCCAGAGAAAGCAGTTCGCGGCCATAGCCGGTACTGCCATCGCGGATATGGTTCACGTTCAGCAGGGTTTCGGGATCGTAAATGGTGCGCTCGAGCTTGATTAGTCGTTCTTGATTCGCGGTGCTATCGAGAATGCTGACTTTTGCGCGCATCTGGCTGAGAGAGGTTTGTTCGCCTACCGAACGGATCACGTCCGATGAAGAATCAAGGCTGAGATACGCATCGATCCGGCGAACCGCTTCGAACGGCTCCTCAGCAATCTCGTCGTAGTGCAACACCACGACGTTGCCAACGCTACGATGGAAATCATACAGCTGCAATGAATCGCGGGTCACGGCAAAGGCGTGCTCAAAATCCACGTTGAACATGCGCATAAATGACGCGATCGCGTCCGAGATATTCCGCCAGGTATAGATCACCTTCACGGCTCCGGATTGGGCAAGGGCGCGGCCAACGGAATCAAGGCTGTGACACTTGAGCACCAGATGGCGCGATTGTTCGGGAATTGCGCCGAGAAACCGCGCGACATCCTCGTCGTAGCCGCCGTGCACGTGCGCGGCATCCGCCTGATAGCGCAGCAAGCCGATCGCGACGTTAAACGACCAGGTGGACGCGCTTCGTGGCATCCCATTGCATAGCACCAGCATCTCTATTCGACTCCGAGGAAGCTTGTTCCATCTGGATTCGTAACATAGGCTCGCGCGTTGAGCACCTCGATGCTGGTCGAAGTCGAACATCTCACAAAGACCTTCAAGGATTTCATCGCCGTGGACGATGTCACGTTCGGGATCCAGGCGGGCGAGATGCTGGGCCTGTTGGGTCCTAATGGCGCGGGCAAAACCACGACAATTCATATGATCTTGGGGCTGATTACGCCTAGCGCCGGCAGCGTGCGAATTTTCGGAATGCCCTTCGCTGAGAGACGCGAGGAGATTCTGTCGCGCGCGAACTTTTCCGCCCCGTATGTCGCATTCCCCAATCGATTGACCGTCTTCGAAAACTTGACGGTCTTTGCACGACTTTACAATGTGACTGCGCGAGCGCGCAAAATTGATGAATTATTGCATCTGTTCGCAATCGAGGAATTGAAGCACAAGCCGATCTCACGGCTCTCGTCAGGCGAGAACACTCGCGTTGGCCTGTGCAAGGCCCTGATGAATGACCCAGAACTGCTGCTGCTCGATGAACCGACTGCGTATCTCGATCCGCAAGCCGCATTCAAAGTTAAAGAGGTGCTGCTTGAGCTACGGCGAACCCGCGGCACGACGATTCTCTATACTTCGCACAATATGGCGGAAGTCGAGGAGTTGTGCAGTCGTATAATTTTTCTCCGGCGCGGGCAGATACTCGCAAGTGGCAGCCCGATCGAAGTCACTCAGGCGATTCTTCAAGAACAGCGCGTCCAGCCGGCATTGGCCGAGGCGTTCATGCGGGTCGCGCGCGGACCCTCTGATGAAGCCGCATAGGATTATGGCAGTAGTCGTGCGCCACGCTTACGAGGCGCGACGCAACCTCGATCGCGTTACCGATGCGATCTACTGGCCCGTGATGGATATCGTGGTCTGGGGATTTCTCGCGATCTATCTAGCGCGCGGTGGCCAGATGCGGCCCGGTCTGGTCAGTTTTCTGCTGGGCGCGGCGATCCTATGGGGGATGTTCCGGGCGTTTCAGCGCGATATGGCGGTCGGGTTTCTCGCCGAGCTCTGGACTCGGAATCTAGTGAATCTTTTCTCGACCCCTTTGACCGTCACCGAGTACATGACCGGATTGATCATCGTAAATCTGTTTAAGGCAATGATCGGAATGATCATGGCGGCGCTGATCGCGTGGCTCTGCTATTCCTACAACATCTTTCCGGCAATGCCGGCGTTAGCGCCTTTTCTGTTTAATCTGATGTTATTCGCCGTCGCTATCGGAGCAATTATCACTGGCTTGATCTTTCGTTATTCAACCCGGATACAAGGTCTGACGTGGAGCTTGACCGGACTGTTGATGCCGCTTTCATGCGTGTTTTATCCGATCAGCGCATTACCGCGTTACCTGCGTCCGGCAGCGTGGATCATGCCGACCACTCAATCATTCGAGGGAATGCGGCAGGCGCTCGCAGGTGGCGGGTTCTCGACGCGGAATTTTGTCTGGGGAATCGGGCTAAACGGAGCTTATTTGATTGGTGCAGTGATGTTCTTCCGCGCGATGTTCGAATCGGCACGGGCGCGCGGACTGCTCGTCAAAATCGAATAAATTTAGAAACAGCGTCGCTCGCGTGATGATAAATCACGCTGACCTGATGGCCATCGTCCGCGGGGGCCGGTGGCATACCGCTAGGCGGCATGATCGAAAACGGAACCGGACAGAAAGTTACTACCAGGAGCAGCACCGTAGCCCACGCGGCGAGCCGCCGTCCGCCATAGAGTGGAGTGTCGCTATCGAGGGTGGACGGGTGACCCAGGCCGAGGATCAGAACCAGCACGAACCAGAATAGCCATCCGGCCCAAAATCCTCGATGAAGTATCCAGGGCACCACCGCCATAAATAGGAATCCGAGCCAGACCAGGCGCGAGATGATTCGATGCCAGCGTGGGCCAAACATCGAATAGACCACATGGCCGCCGTCTAATTGACCGACCGGCAGCAGATTCAATGCGGTGACCAGCAGACCGATCCATGCAGCGAAGGCAGTCGGATGCAGATTGACATTGACCGAATTCGGATCGACTCCCAGAATCGCACGCGCGACTGACCAGAAAATAATTGAATTGCCGAGATTCACACCGCCTTGTGAGGTATCGAGCGGCGTCACAGTTGACCACTTCAGGCCGATTATCAGCGCGATGATTGCGACGGCAAATCCCGCCCACGGGCCTGCCGCGCCGATATCGAACATCGCGCGGCGGCTGCGCGGCAGCGACTTCATCCGAATGAAGGCGCCGAAAGTCCCGATAAAGAAAGTCGAGGGCGCGGGCGCCGGGATGAAGTACGGCAGTGTCGCATCGACTCCGTAGTGACGCGAAGTTAGATAATGGCCCATCTCGTGAGAGAAGAGAATCAGCATCAACGGGATCGAAAACGGCAAGCCTGCGGCAAGATTCAGAAAACTGGATAATGGCGCGGCGAACAGAGCGATTGGCGCTCCGGCAGCCTCCGCCCCCGCCATCGTGGTCGTGAGTAGAGTGAGCAGGAACAGGACTAAATTTAGCGTTGGAATGCGAAATTTTGCCCGTTGCGGCGCATAGACGCGCACCGGCTCTGCGGTCCCCTCGAAGCGAGGGATTTCGGTAACGACCGGCGAAATCCGCCGCGGATAGCTAAAATCATCCATGATGACCGATGTTTAGGGTTTTCTACTAACAGTTACAGATTCGCCCACCGTGACCCCAAAGTACTCCGCCGCATTCCCATTGCGTACCGCTATTTCAAGCGTCTCGAAGCTGCCGAACAATGCGAGCGGCGCACCGGCGGCGACTTTGCCATAGGTTTCGTGAATCGCGATAGACGACCATCGCCCTATCGTTACTGCCAGCCTAGCCTGTGAACAGCCCGCAGCAAACCGTTCGAGGCGTTCCCGACGTAAATTTGTGATCAAATTGCCAAAATGATCGACATAAACGACCGACCCACAGAGTTCATTCGAGTGCTCGGTCACGCCTGCGGCGAGGTCAAGTTTGATTATTTGTTCGAGCTTGGGACCCATCGATTCGAGCTTTAGGCCACGCGCGAGCCAGGCGGCGGCTGGCGCAAAGATATCTCTTCCATGGAACGTCGAACTCGTATCGGATAAGCGATAACGCGGATTATGCAGCTCCGCGACCCGCTTAATGCCCGCATCATTCGCCGCGATCCACAGCAATCCATTATCAGGGCCAATGAAATATGGACCAGCATTCGTTGCGATCGCAATCGGACGCCGCTCTGTGCCAACTCCCGGATCGACCACCGCTACGAAGATTGTGCGGGGCACGAAATAGCGCCAACTCTGCGCTAAAGCAATCGCGCCGGCTGCGACCTGTTGTGGCGGAATTCCGTGAGTTACATCGATTACCGGCGCATCCGGGGTAATAATACCGATTACTCCCTTCATTACACCGACATAGTGGTCGCTATAACCGAAATCGGTGAGAAGGGCGATCGGCTTAGAGTGGAACGCGCTAGATGGTCCGCGGTTGCTCGAGCGAACCGGCGATCCTGCAGCGGAGAATCTCGTCAATCGGTTGCACTGGCAGAAGTGACGTGTAGCTCGTTACGTACGCGACGGACACCGCTGGTCTCGGCGGCAACTTTTCCGGCACGCGCGGAAATTGCGCTGGAAGCAACGTCGCCGCGCAGGGTTACGACTCCATTGACGGTCGTAACATGGATGTCGCGGCCTTTTGTCAGACTATCATCATGCAAGGAGGTTTTAACCTTCGCGGTAACATCCGTGTCCTTAACAGCCGTTTTGGTCCCCTCGTACGCATGCTCAACGGCGTGCCCGGTGCTGGAGCCCGCGTTTTCCACCGATTCTCCGGCTGCATGAAACGAGCTGCTGGCCGGTTGCGCCGCGGCAGGCGCTGCTGCGGCGAGGGCGAGGCCGAAAATCGACGCGAGCAATTTAAGTTCAAGATTAAACTTCATACTGGGACTCCTTTTAGCGGTTTGGCCTTCTCAATTAGCTTAAGACCTGAGTGCGCTTCGTTCCAGATCACTCTTTCAAATCGCTTGTCCGGCGCACCAGCCGCTAGACCACGCCCATTGGAAGTTGTAACCGCCCAGCCATCCCGTAACATCAACCGCCTCGCCGATAAAGTACATTCCGGGCACTCTGCAGACTTCCATCGTGCGCGAGGAGAGCTCCGCAGTACTGATGCCGCCGACCGTGACTTCCGCCTTAGCCCATCCTTCGGAGCCGTCGGGCACGAGCTTCCACGATTGCAGGTTTTTCGCAAATGCCAGAAGGACTCTATCCGGCAGGTCTCTAATCTGACCCGGATAATCTGCGGCCAGCCTCTGTGCCAAACGATTCGGCAGCACTTCGCCGAGAACTGTCTTTAGCTCAGCCTTGGGGCGAAGGCGTTTGCGCTTTATGAGAAAAGCAGGCGCATCAAGGCCGGGCAGTAGGTCTATGCTGATAATATCGCCTGCTCTCCAGAGTGACGAGACCTGAAGGATCGCGGGTCCGGATAGTCCTCGATGAGTAAAGAGGACGGCTTCGTGAAATTGGGCGTTGCGGCACGAGACCGTTGCCTCGACCGAGACGCCAGACAGCGCACGGCAGAACGATAGCATTTCGTCGCCGAATCGGAGCGGAACCAGACCGGGCCGAGTTTCGACGATGCCGATTTGGAAGCGGCGCGCGAGATCATAAGCGAAGCTGGTCGCGCCCATTTTCGGAATCGACAGACCACCAGTCGCAATTACCAGAGCCGGAGCTTGAAAGCCGCCGCGATCGGTTACGACTTTGAACCCAGTTGCATTAATTATTTCGCTGATATGATACCCAAGCCCGATTGTGACTTGGGCGGCGCGACACTCATCGAGTAGCATCGCGACAATCTCGCGAGCGGACCCATCGCAGAAGAGCTGACCAAGTGTTTTTTCGTGGTACGCGATCCGATGCCGCTCGACTATCGTGATAAAATCGTGCTGATTGAAACGACTCAAAGCCGACTTGCAGAAATGTGGATTAGCGGAGTGGAAATGTTCCGGCCCAACCTCGCGATTGGTAAAGTTGCAACGTCCGCCGCCCGAGATGAGGATTTTTGCTCCGGCTTGATTGAGATGCTCGAGCAGCAGAACACGCTTGCCACGCTGACCCGCGGTAAGCGCGCACATCAGGCCTGCCGCGCCCGCTCCGAGGATGATTACGTCGAAAGCTTGAACCTGCAAAACAAAATGGCTAGCAAAACGAATCAGGAAATTGCGCTGAGAGGAGCTTCGACCGCCACACCACTAGACTGCGCGAAACGCGAGCCTTGCACCAGCACCATGGGGCGTCCATCTGGAAATCCACGACGGGAAAGCCCGAATTGATCAGCAAGATTTGCGGCGACGATGATCAAACCGCCAGTGGTCCGCTCCGCCACCATCGCCAGTGTCGGCTCTGCCATAACTTCAGTATGCAAGCGGCGACCCGCCATGCGGACCGCATTGGCCAGCATTCGCGAAAGCTCCGGCTCGACCTGCTCGCGCATCTGCGCAATACGAATCACGTGAAGCGCCCGGTCGCTGTTCTGCGCCAGCCGCGTTCCAAGCTCAAGCGCGGCGCGACCATCAGGATTAGCGTCGGTCAACACGAATATGCGCTCAAGCGGTGCGTCACCGTCTTGCATCACGACCGCGATATTCAACGGGAGCGCCTGCGCCTTTTCAAGAATCGCGCGGACTATGCCGCCGCGAAAATCTGCACCGAAAACCGCGCGATGAGGCCCAAGCAGCATCCAGCCGATCCGCGCCTCGCCGGCAATTCGCAAAAGGTCAACTGCCGGATCGTCGCTCCAGATGGCCTGCGGTGTAATTACCTCAGCATGACTCCAGGCAAGTTCGAGGGCGGAGTTCAGCGCCGGCGAACGAGGTATGCTCTGTTCGCTGCTGTCGCCAAGATTGGTACGCACGCCGCCGGATGGCCGACGCACCATCGCGACCACCCGTCGGCGGCGGCATTTCGGCGGGCGTCGCGGCCAACGCCAGGTTGACCAGCCTCGCCACTCCAGCAGGATTAGCTACCGGCACCAAGATTGCGCTGCGCTCAGCTCCGCGCATCGAAGCCGGGAAGGTTGGCAGTTCGGCCATCGCCTTTTCGCGCATGATCAAATGGAGAATCGGCGTCGTTCCCATAGTCGTAACCAACGCCATCAGCACCATCATCGCAAACAGGACCGGGGAAATGATGTGCATTTCAAAGCCGATATTGAGCACGATCAGTTCCATCAGGCCCCGTGTGTTCATCAGGACGCCGAGCGCTGCGCCGTCCCGCCATCCCAAGCCCGTCAGACGTGCGCGCAATCACAGTGCCGCCGAATTTGCCCACCGAGGCGACGATAATAATCAAAGCGCAGAGCAGCCATTGTTCAGGGTTGTTCAACAGCCCGATCTGAGTGTGCAGGCCGGTGAACGCGAAAAAGGCAGGAAGCAACAATACCACCACGAGGTCTTCAAGGCGGTCCGTCAGCTCGCGCGCCATTCCAGTATCGTGCGGAATCATCGCACCGAGCACAAAGGCTCCGAAAATGGCGTGAATTCCGATGAGCTCGGTTGCCGACGCTGATAACAGTAGCAGGACGAAGATCGCCGCCATCAACCCTTGCGTCAGTCGCCCCTTGTTGCCGTAGATCACCTCGAGCCGCGCCATCGCGGGACGCACGACAAAAGCCATAATCGCGATATATGCGATTGCCAGCACGACGGTCTTGATGATGCCGGCACTCTGTGCCCGCGCTACACCAACCACCAGCGCCAGCAGGCACCAGGCGGTGACATCGTCAACTGCAGCGCAGGTCAGAGCGCAATGACGCCCATACGGGTTTTGCTGATTTGCCGATCAGTGAGAATTCGCGCCAGCACCGGGAAAGCCGTCACCGACATAGAGACGCCGAGGAAAAGCGCAAAGTGGGTGAATGGCACGTCGCGCGATGAGAGCCGTGGATAGAGCAGAAGGGAGAGCATCGCCCCGAGAAAAAATGGGGCAAGAATGCTCGCATGCGAGATCGCAATCGTTGAGTGCCCTCGCTTGCGGATAAGGCTCAAGTCGAGCTCGAGACCGATCAGGAACATGAACAGAATCACCCCGACCTGCGAGATGACGTTGAGAGCCGGAGCGACCGCCGCCGGAAACAAGTAGGCGGACACCACAGGCGATAGCCGGCCCAACAGCGACGGTCCGAGCATAATCCCAGCTATGATCTCGCCGATAACCGGGGGCTGCTGAATTAAGCGAAACAGCGTGCCGACTAGTCGCGCCATCCCGATCACCGTCACTAGTGCAAGCAGCACATGAAGGAGATCCGCGACTGGAGCATGTCCCGAAGCTGGATTATGCGCGACGAAGCTGGCCGAGGCTGGGGCGGACAGGCCACGACCCCAAGATTGGATGATCAGGAAGGCCACAATGACCGCGACGATTGAGAGGGCGTAAAGCGCAAAGGATGCGCAACGGCGCATAGTGAGTCTCGCTAGCATCAAACGCTCGTCGATGCTAGCATAATTCGCCTTATGAGCCACCCACATCTTGGACTCAGGCCGGCCACCTCGTAAACTTCTGATCTGATGCGACATTATCTTCAGTCGGCGGGTTTGGTCGCGGTAGTCGCGGCGCTTCTGGTCACGTTCCCTTCACGCAGTCAGGCCACCGCCCGATTAATGATCCGCTGATACAGATCAAACAAGAAGTCAAAGAAGTAATCGCGGTTTTTCAGGACCAGGGTATGCCGCTGCCGCAGCGTCGGGAGAAATTGCGGGAGATGTCTGAGCGTTACTTCGATTTTGCTGATATGGCACGATCGGCGCTGGGATATCATTGGCGGCAGCTGACGCCCGCGCAACGGAACGAATTTGTGCCAATCTTCGCAACTTTTATCCAGGACGCTTACTTGAGCAAGCTTGAGGATTACACGGTGCAGAAGATTCGCGAGGAGGCCAAAAGCGCCTCAATCAACTTCACCGGCGAGAAGTTCGACGGGCCAGATTATGCCGAAGTCCTGAGCAACCTCGTTCTGGCGGATCAAAAAGACCCAATTCAGGTCAATTATCTAGTGCATCGAACAGCAACGGGCTGGCGGATTTACGATTTGACGATTGATGCTATCAGTGTGATCGCGAATTACCGTAATCAGTTCCGCCGGGTGATCAATGATCAGGGATATGATCAGCTGATTTCGGACCTCAAGCTCAAACAGCAGCAGTTGCAAGAATATATGGACCGTCCGCATGCGAGCAAAAATCCAAGTTCAAGACCTTCCACAACTACTAATGACTAAGTGGCTTCGCGGATGTTACCGGCGGCTGAATGCGATATTTCTATTTGCCTAGCGCAGAACACGGGTTGCAAACGACTCGAAAGTGACAGTATTATTTCGCAGGAATTAGGTAGTGTGGTGTGGCGTAATTTTGCTTTAGAACCGCGCTGCCGCCAAGATACTATGAGCTTTCGAGCTTGATATGGGTGAAAACGACGGCTTGGCTGTTCGCTGAATCACCTCACCAGGATCGGAAGTCTGGCTATATTTCATAGTGTAGGCGGGAGCCTTAGACCAGGAAGGGGAAGCTTCGTGCAAAGAAAACTGGGTGGATTCCTACTTTGGGTGGGAGCGTTATCGCTTGTCGCGGGATGCGGCGGCATGACGCCAGAGAAGGAAAAGTATTGCCTGCTTGGCGCAGGTGCTGGAGCCTTGGCTGGCGGTGGTGCGGGAGCATTGATCGCGAACCAGGCTGGCGGCAATCAGCATACCCGCAACTATGAGATCGGCGTGCCGGCCGGCGTGGTTGGCGGTGCACTCATCGGAGGTTTAGTTGGATGTGCGATGGCTCCTGCGCCTGAAGCGCCGGCGCCGCCTCCACCTCCTCCGCCACCTCCACCTCCTCCGCCACCTCCGCCGCCTGCTCCGCAGAAGATCATACTGCGCGGCGTGCACTTTGACTTCGACAAGTCATTCATTCGCGAAGTCGATAAGCCGGTGTTGGATGAGGCTTCCGAGACGCTTAAGGCTAATCCGAATGTGAAGATCTACGTGAACGGCTACTGCGACGCGATTGGCACAGTGCCCTACAATCAGAAGCTGTCGCAACGACGGGCCGACTCAGTAGCAGCGTATCTCGAAGACAAGGGTATTCCTTCGAGCCAGCTCGTGCCGCAGGGCTTCGGCAAGACCCACTTCGTCGCGACCAATAAGACCGCAGAAGGTCGCGCCGAAAACCGACGGGTGGAACTTGTCCCGGTCGATCAACAATAGCTAGTTCCGCTAGCGAAAGACGGCTGCGGTTCCTGAGGAGCCGCAGCCGTTCGCTTTTCCCATTCGATTAGAAAGCTTGTACGAAACAAATAATTCGGTGATTGTAGAAGCTGTTACTGATCTCGGGAATTAAGTTGAGAAGATGTTGGGGTGCGGAGCGGATATGAAATTCAGAAAAGCGATCGTGAGTACGGTAGTTCCGATATTTGCCCTGTCGTGGATTATTGTCGCGCCAGTCCGAGCGCAGATAAGCACCAGTTTAGGCGCTGCTTCCGGAGCCGCCTCGAATCTTCCGGCAGACACGCATAGCTCCACTCCAGCCTCGATTTTGAAAAACTCGGCAACCAGTAATAATTCCTCACCTGCTTTGGCGAGTGTGTCGAATAGTGATGTAACTGAATCACGCACGCGAATGCAAAGAATGACGGATGATGTCAAATTGGCAGCCGCACGTATCAAGCGGCTCACTAAAGTACAGCGTCGCAAGTGGGAAATGGCCCAAGCGGCATTGCCCGGGTTTTGCCATAATTGGGATCGGATGCTGCACGATCGTGAGGTGAACAACCTCTCGCATCTCGACTGGCATGAGAACCAAGGTTACGAGACCGCGACCTATACCGGCTATGGTCAGGTGGAGGCTTGCGAAGCCAAGGAATCCGACGAAGGGGTTCCGATCGGCAAAGTAAGATATGAAGAGCGGAACTATTATCTAGTCGGAAAGACCACCGATGAGGCGAAATCTCATCCTAAACTGCTTGGCGTGACGAAGACGCTTGAAATCTTCTCTTGGGAAAAAGATCGCTGGTTCTATTAACTCCGAGCAGTACCAATGCTTGCGGGTGATGCGGGTAACGACTGCATACGCTGTATCAGTCGATTAGTAATCGCGTTGACTATCCGTTCAAACCAACTTGCTGCAATTGCGAGGAGTGCGATCACCGGTATTGCGGCAAGCGTGAACTGTGTCAGGTTCCAATCGCGAATTCGTTCACCGAAATAGATCATGTACGGCTGATGCACCAGATAGAAGCCATACGAATAGACCCCGACATAGGCGAGCGCTGCGTCAATCCTTGGAAGCCGCCGCGCCTGCCATGCGAGTTGCGCCAGAATTACGAAAAGTCCGGTACCGATTAACCCGTCGGTGAGGGTATAAGTAAGGGCGTACGGAAAACTGTAGAGTCCCGCCGTATAGAGAGCGATCCCTGCGAGCAAACCACGCAGGCTGAATAGACGAGTAGCCACCCATACGCGATCCTGCCGATACCAGAGTCCGACAACCATGCCCAGCGCAAATTCCCACAGGCGGCATCCGAAGAATGCACCGAGCAGGTAGTAGCCCGAGGCGTGCAGCATAACCATCAGGACGTAGCGGCTGATGATAGTCTCGATAATCGACAAAGCGAGAAACCATCCCGCACCAAGCTTGCGCATCAGCAGGTAAAGCAACGGGAATACTACATAAAGTTCGAGAATCAAACCGAAGTACCACCAAGCCGGATTCAAGTAGTAGAAGATGTAATAGATCGGCCAGACCCGATCGCCGAGGAAGCTCAAGACGAACCGATAGTCGATCGGCTCAAGGTACGCGATAAACGGCGATACCAAATACAGCAGATGAGCCGCCCAATACATCGGGAACAGCCGCACAACTCGTAAGCGGTACCATCCACGCCATCCATCGTGCGGCGCACCGGTGCGCGCCAGCGAATAGCTGAGGCCGAAACCGCTCATCACAATAAACACGCCGACCGCATGAAAGCCCACACCGGCAATCGCGGCGAAAATTGCTTTTCCAATACACAGAAATGTCGCGAAAACACCTATGGGAGCGACTTGATGGATGAAGCGCGTAAAGTAATGCGGACTGAGCGGCGACGGCAATCGGCGATTGTTGTAGGCCTCGAAACAATGAAAATACGCAATCCAAAGGATCGCGAGGCCCTTGATCCCGTCGAGCCAGCGCAGACGCTGTTCGCCGGATGCGACCGTTGGCGGGGGAGCGGAACCTAACTGGTCATGCGAGCTCAGTTCAGTTCCTTGCTGCTATAGTCGAGAATGCGCCGCGCGATAATCATCAGATTGATCTGCTGCGTGCCTTCAAAGATGTCATTGATCTTGGCATCGCGCATCCACTTCTCGACGAGCTGGCTACGCGAATAACCGAGCGGTCCAAGCAGCTCGACAGCTTTCTGCGTGATGAGCGTGACGGTCTTACCCGCTTTGGCTTTCGCCATCGAGGCTTCGAGATTGTTGCGCAAACCCACATCGAGCATCCAGGCCGCGCGCCAAGTTAGCAAGCGTGCGGCTTTGAGCTGCACTTCCATTTCCATGAAGTCGCGTTCGAGTGAACTAAGGCGGCGGGATGATATACCATAACGGACCGGAACTTTCTGCTCGGCCAGAAAATCTCTGACAAAATCGAGCGCGGCGCGGCCGACCCCGATCGCCATCGCCGCGACGATCGGACGAGTCGCGTCGAAGGTCGCCATCACATCCTTGAAGCCGCCACCGCTCGGTTTTAACTTCCGGACTGCCCAATAAATGGTCAGCAGGAACGCGGCAGTTCTCGAACACCAGCATCGCGGTATCCGAAGCGCGGATGCCGAGCTTGTTTTCGACCCGGACCACGGTCATTCCCGGGGTATTGTGCTCGATCACAAATGGTTTGATGCCGGCCCGGCCTGCTTTTCGATCAAGCGTCGCCCAAACTACGATCAGGCCGTCGGATTTCTCACCTGCCATCTGACCGGCAGTGCAGAAAATCTTGGTGCCATTGATCACATAACCGTCGCCATCTTTGGTGGCGGTGGTCGTGACTGCGGCAGAATCCGAGCCGCAGCCCGGTTCGGTTATTGCCATCGCGCCCCATTTTGGATCACCTTCGGTGAAGCGGCGCAGGAAACGCTCGCGCTGTTCCGGAGTGCCCGCCGCAGCGATCGCAGCGCCGCCGAGTCCACCCCCGGGAATTGATAGAAAGAGTCCGGCATCGCCCCAGCACAGCTCTTCGGTACTTAGACAGGTGTATAGATTCCGCAGCTTCGGCGAATCGTCGGTACCTTTCGTACTTGATTTATCGGCACTATCCGATTTTTTCCTCTGCGTCACAGGATTGAGACTTTTCGATGCCGACCACATCGCGTCCCAAAACTGGCGCGGCTCGGAATGTTCGTGCTCGTCGTACTCGCGGGAAATCGGCCGCATCATTTGCTCTGCGGCCGCATGATACATCTTGATTTGATCAACGATTTGCGGTTCCAATTCGAAGTCGATCATAAGTAATGAATCCTGGAGACCTTTAGACGATCACTCCTAATAACGAGGCGGCGAGAAGCTCCTGCTCAAACCGTAGTGAGACCTTCGAAAATGGCGAATCCGCGCGCGTTGCGTAGCCACATCTCGACCGGATGTTCCCGAATATAGCCATGACCGCCCAGCACCTGCACCGCATTGTCTGCAATTGCGAGACATGATTGCGCAGCGTAGTTGCGAGCCTGTGAGCTTTCCTTCAGCGCATCCTCGCCCTTGTCCAGCCGCGACGCTGCCTCCCAGACCAACAAGCGCGTCGCGTCGATCTCGATCGCCATCTCGGCCAGCATAAAGGCGATCGCCTGCTTGGTCGCGATCGGAACGCCGAAGGCTTTTCGTTCTTTCGCGTAATCACGAGCATAGTCGAATGCAGCCCGCGCTACCCCGACCGCCATTGCCGCCATCGCGACCCGCGATTCGCTCAAAATTCGCCTGAAGTTGATTCCACCTTCACCTCCGATTCGAGCTTCGGGTCCGACTTTGCACCCATTTAGAGATAGACCATAAGTCGCCAGCCCCTTGATGCCCATATTCTTCTCGCGCGCCGTGATCGACAGGCCGGGCGTATCGCGATGTACAATAAATCCATCAACGCCGGCGAAGCCGCACTCACGGTCCGTGGCAGCATAGACCAGGATTGAATCGGAAGAGTCCGCGAGCGGCACGTAGCATTTGGTCCCGTCAATCACGAAGCCGTCCTCATTGGGACGCGCGGTCGTTCGCATCTCAACCGGATCGGAGTCGAAATACGGCTCCATCAGAGCGCCGGTCGCGGGCACAAAACGATCTGCCGCGAGCGGCTTCAAGTAACGGTCGCGCTGCTCATCAGTACCATGCTCGATAAGTGGATAAGCGAGCAGACGCGGCGCCAGTACGTGCAGTGCAATCGAGAGATCGCCGAATGCTAACTCTTCGGCAACGAGGGCGCCGGTGACTGCCGAGCGCGTATCGCCATAACCACCGAATGCCTCCGGAATCGCGCCCTGAACGAGCCCGAGTTCCCATACCTTAGTGATTAATTGAGCCGGGATGACGCCCGACTCGTCTGCGGGACGGGCTGCCGGTCGAATCTCCTCAAGGGCAAAGGCCGCGATCGTCTCGCGGATCATCTTTTGTTCGTCACTCAGCGCAAAACTGATCATCGAGAAGAACGCTCCGGGTGAGGGATGATGAAGTTGCGAATATCAGGATGCATTGTCAGGGTTTTCCTCGTCATCAGATTTGCGCTGACGATCGCGCTCGCGCGCGCGTTTGTATTTGCGCTCATCTTCAATGATCCGTGTCGGCGGCGCGTTAGGTTTGCGCAGTTTCCGGATGAGCGGCTTGACCGAAGATCGTCGTGGAGATTTGGCGGCCATGATTTATTCACGCTTCAAACCCAATGAAGCTCATCTGCAATCCCGTGATCGCGCCGCCAGCCGCGCGGCGGGAAAAGTAGCGTTCGCTTGCGCACTTGGTGCATGGCCCAACTAGAGTAATGCGTGACGCATCGATGCCGCAATTCAGAAATTGCTGGCGAAGGATACCACGGAGGTCGAGATAGGCCTTGCCGGTCCTGGCCGCCCGCACATGATCGGGCTGCATCGGCGTATCGCGGGCAAAGGTCTCCGCCAGCACCGCATCAACTTCGAAGCAGCAAAGGCCGATGGACGGACCGAGCGCGACGCGAATGCGACCGCCTCGCGCGCCCAACGCTTCCATCGCGCGAATTCCCTCACGCGCGATATTGCCGAGCGTCCCGCGCCACCCGGCGTGCAATGCTCCTGCTACATGATTTTCCATGTCGAGCATCAGGATTGGGACGCAATCCGCCGTGAAAATGCATAGTGCGATACCCGTTGCCGCAGTCACGAGGCCGTCGGCAGCCGCCCGGCTGCTATCGCCCGCATTGTTGATCGGTATAACCCTGACGCCATGCACCTGATTCAGGCAAACCGGATGCATCCCGGGCCATGCGGAGCGCCAATGACGCCAGTTTTCCGCAATCGCAATCTGATCGTCGTCAACCCAATGAGCAAGATTGAATCCTTTGACGAGTTTTCCTCCTAACATACCGGCGCGACCCATGAAGCCGTTAGGAAGATTCGCTTCGTTCCAGGCTGGTAAGTTTAATGGAATGAGATCGTCTGAGTGTGCCGTCGAGGCCATCGCGGTTGTCCGAGTGGCAAAGGATAAACTATAGTCCACTGTTTGGGAATTTGATTTGGAAGAAGCCTATGAATGGTTATCAATATCTCGTCCAACGGAACCGCCTGATGTGTCAGCTCGAAGACGAGGTCCGCAAGCTCGGTCATCTGCCCGGGGTGGAGTACGATGCGGCCAAGAAGCGGCTGGAAGTGCAATTCGATCTTCAATTGCGCGAGCTTTATGCGCAGGTCGCGGGCGAATATCCGGGGGAGCGCAAGCTAACCGCGCGCCCAATAGCTGATCCGCGCTAAAGCAGGACAGGTCAGGTTGGAGCGCTCGATTAGCATCCGTGGGGCGCGCACCCACAATCTTCGCAACATCTCGCTGGATATTCCCCATAACCAATTGACGGTGGTCACTGGTGTTTCGGGATCGGGCAAGTCGAGTCTGGTCTTTGACACGCTTTATGCCGAAGGGCAACGCCGCTACGTCCAGAGTCTCTCGACTTATGCGCGGATGTTCCTCGAACGGATGGACCGGCCGGATGTCGATTCAATTACCAATATTCCGCCGGCGCTCGCACTCAAGCAAAAAAATACGATCAAGAACGCACGCTCGACTGTGGGTACGATTACCGAGATCAGCGACTATTTAAGATTGCTCTATGCCGCGGCAGGGAAAACGATCTGTCCGCGATGCGATCGCGAGGTCGGCTGCGACACGATCGAAAGCGCCGCAGCAAGGGTTCTCGCGCGCTCCGGTCTCTACGTCTTCGTCGCTCTGTTCCCGGTTGGTTCACGCAGCGTTGAAGAAGCGGCGGCTTACCTGATCGAGAATGGTCACCATCGCGTCTATTCCGATGGTGGAATCGTCGAGACGCAGGAATGGCTCAAGCTCAACGCTAATGGCGGCGCGCGACCGGACACAATCGAGGTGGTCGTGGATCGCGTCGCGATTGCCGAGAACAGCAGCGCGGAGCGAATTCGCGAGGCGATCGAAAAGGGCTTTTATCTCGGAGCAGGCCGATTACGCGCAATTCTTGTAGCGCGCGTTAATGGAACCGTCATACCGCAGGCGACCCTCAACTTCGACCGGCGCTTCAATTGTTCGAGCTGCGGCGACTCGTTTCCGGAGCCGGTCGCGGGACTGTTTTCGGCGAATACTCCACTCGGTGCGTGTCCGGAATGCGAAGGTTTCGGCCGCACGACGGAATTGGATCTTGATAAAGTGCTGCCTGATCCAAAGCTCTCGCTGCGACAAGGTTTAGTCGCGCCGTGGCGAACGCCGGCTTATCGCGAGATGCAGGAATGGATGATCAAGTGCGCGCGACGATGCCGCGTGCGCACCGCCGCGCCGCTGGCCGAGATGTCTGCTGACGAACGGATATGGTTGCTCGACGGCGAGCCAGGTCAATCGGGCAAAAAATGGGATGAGCGCTGGCCGGGGGTACGCGGGTTTTTCCGCTGGCTCGAACGTAAGCGCTACAAGACGCATGTGCGGATTCTGCTCGCGCGCTATCGGCGTTTTGTGCCTTGCCCACGATGCCACGGCAGCAAACTCAAGACGGAAGCGCTCAACGTAGTGGTCGGCAGTAAGACGATCGCAGAAGCGAGTCAGCTTGCGGTGCGCGACCTGCCAGGATGGTTCAAACAGCTGCGCCGCGACAAGGACCTCGTTACGCGATGCACGGTAGTGCTGCGCGAGCTCGAGAATCGCGCCGGATACCTCAACGACGTCGGCCTCGGATACCTCACCCTCGATCGGCAGGGGCGAACTCTCTCCGGGGGCGAAGCCCAACGGATCCATCTGGCAAGCGCGCTCGGCAGCCTGCTTTCCGCTACGCTCTACGCGCTCGATGAGCCGACGGTGGGGCTCCACGCCAGTGACTCGCGCCGGTTGCTCGGTGTGCTGCGGCGGCTGCGCGATCTTGGCAATACGGTCGTGGTGGTCGAGCACGATCCGACGATGATCGCCGGCGCAGACTATCTTGTCGAGCTGGGACCTCAAGGCGGGCAGCTCGGAGGAGAACTTATCCGACGCCGAACGCCCCCAGCACATTAGTCCCGGCAGTAATAACGGCGGCACATCCGGCCGGGTGTATCTGATGCGAGCACTTGCCCGCGGCAAGCGCGTCACAAAACGTGATGCCGCGATCCGAATCGTTCGCGCTCGCGAGAATAACTTACGCAATATAAACGTCGATATACCGTTGGGCCATCTCGTATGCATCACCGGAGTGTCGGGTTCGGGAAAATCAACGCTTAATTGAAACCGTACTCTATAATCATTACCTGCGGCACAAGGGTGAATCGGTAAGCGATATCGGCGCGTGCGATCGGATCGAAGGACTCGACCAGCTCAGTGAAATCGTGCACATGGGACAGGAAATGCCCACTCGCTCGATGCGCTCGAATGCCTGCGACCTACCTGAAAATTTACGATGAGGTTCGTCGGTTGTTCGCCAGCAACCCGGAAGCGCACCGCTTAAAGATCAAGCCGCGTGATTTCTCGTTCAACGTTACCGGCGGACGATGCGAGCAATGTGGTGGCGTCGGGACGGTAATCCTCGAGATGCAGTTCATGGCCGATCTGGAAGTGAAATGCGAGACCTGTGACGGACGCCGCTTTCAAAGTCATATTCTTGCTATCAAATTTCAGGGGCGCAATATCACTGAGGTTCTAGACCTCACTGTCGATCAGGCAATGGAATTTTTTGCCCGTCAGAAGGCGATCGTGAAGCAACTGGAACCATTATCGGCAGTGGGTCTCGGCTATCTCAAGCTTGGGCAGCCGACTTCCACACTCTCGGGTGGTGAGGCGCAAAGGCTGAAGCTGGCGCGTTTTTTACTCGCCGATCTGGAGCAAGCTCCGACCGCATCTTCAATTTCGGCCAAACGAATGTTTATTCTCGACGAGCCAACCACCGGGCTGGCATCTTCTGATGTAAAGCGGCTGCTTCGCGTGCTCACGCGGCTCGTGTCGGAAGGCAATTCGGTCCTCGTGATTGAGCATAATCTTGAATTCATTGCGCAAGCCGATCACATAATCGATCTCGGTCCTGGTGGAGGCGACGAAGGCGGTAAAGTTGTCGTAAGCGGACCTCCGATGAAGGTTGCTGCGAGTGAAAAATCGCTCACCGGATGCGAGCTTCGGGAACTGTTCGGCGTGCCGAAGCGTGATAATGCGGCGCTTGTCAGAGGTCGAAGCGATCCGGGCTCCTTATCCGGGATCAGCGCAATTGGAACGTGATTTGCTCATTCGATTTGCCTGATTGCCAATCAGGTCTCGTAATGGAGATCGTCAATGATGCTTCAGCATTCTTCGCCCCAAAAGCTTCATGGATTCTTTTTCGAATGTAGTGCGCAAAAGCTTCAACCAACTCGGGATGGGCGATCGCGATACCGCCGAATATGTTGCATCGGTGCTCGCCGAGTTCAGCCATTCGAGCAACTGGTTGCGAATCCGCGATGCGGAGGGCCGCCGTCTAACGAGTGCGGTTGAAATGATTCTTGCGCGTGAACAGCCCGAGCTTGATAAAGCCGCACGAGTCAATTCGGAGCGCTCGCTGCGCAAGTATATCGGCGATTACACGCTCTTTATGTCTGGTTTGTTTCGACGTTTCGTCGAGCATGGAGGTTATCTCAACTACTATCTTGAAGAAGGGGCGCGTTCGTATCAAACAGTTTCCACCTTGGATGTCTCACTCTACCGACCCGGTTTCTTGATGTTCGAAGAGTTGAGCAAAGGCTTTGAAGCTTACTCGGGCGCTCTGGACTTCATGCGCAAATGTTACTTCACCCCCGCTCCCAACGAAGATCCGTTCGCGGGTTTTTTCCGACAAATCGAGGGCTGGGTCCGCCACGGTCTGTCGGAGAATTGATCAACGCCGCCGGAACGTCTTGATCTATGCCTTGTAAGGCTAGGGTTGGCTCAGTCGCGCCGCCAGGCACGTGAGCTGGTGGCAAGGGGTCGCGTGCGGGTCAATGGCCGCTATTTACGGAAAGGTGAGAATGTCGCCAGCGGTGATCACGTCGAGGTAGCGAGAAACTCCGCGTCGCCGGAGATAATCGCCAATCGTGATCTGCTGGTTCCGATTCTCTTCGCTGACCCGGCGTTGGTAGTCGTCAACAAACCTGGTCTGATGCCGTGTCATCCGCTCCGGACCGAAGAACGCGACACGGTAATCAACGCGATCGCCGCAAAATATCCCGAAAGCGTCTTCAGCGGAAACAAGCCTCTCGAAGGCGGCCTGGTGCATCGACTCGATAATGGAACTTCGGGGGCATTGATGATCGCGCGTACCTCCGAAGCATTTGTACAATTACGGGCGGCGCTCAAAAACATGAAAATTCGGCGCGCCTATCAGGCGCTAGTTGCTGGCGAGATATGGGCAGAACGCGAAGTGCTAACGCCTATCGCCCACCATCCGAAGAATCGCCGGAAGATGATCACGGCACCAGACCGAGATATTGCGAACGCACGCCCGGCAATGACGCGTGTTAGGCCTCTAGCCCGGTATTCAGGCTTCACGCTTGTCGAGGTCTTGCCGCGCACGGGGAGCCGTCATCAGATACGGGTGCATCTGGCAAGTATCGGTTATCCGATCGCGGGCGATATACTATACGGCGGCCCGTCGATGGAAGGACTCGTGCCGGGTCGTTTCTGGTTGCATCTGGTGGCGCTCGACGTGGACTCGCCCGCAAGCGGGCGAGTCCACGTCGAAGCGCCGCTACCCCCGGAACTAGCTGGGGTGATTAGCGCGGATTCGCGATCGCGAATCCGCGCTAACACCCCATACATAATTCAGCGGGTAGGGAGTCGAACGCGCAAAGCGCGTTCGACTGCCTACCCACTCTCCGACTCGCGACTAAACGTGACCGTCAAGATGCACTTTGCGGTGCTCAAACCGCCACTCGCCGTTGACCTTGCGTAATCGATCTTCGTAACGGCCGAGCGCGGCCAAGCGCGACCTTGCCATCTTTACAGTGATAATACGAGAGGTAACAGCTCGCCCGTGGCGTTATCTCCGTCGATCGTAAACGTGACGTTGCTCATCACGTGCCGTACCTGCGCGCCGCCCTGCGATTCTTTGTACAGCGCGGTGAATTTGAGCAACCCCTGTGGTCCCTTATGCTGACCAAAACATGGGACTCTCGAAAACTCCGTCTCAGTGAAGCACTCGACCCATTCATCATAGCGCCCGAAATCGACCGTATGTGCGTAGCGCGCATATAGCTCGCGAATCTGTTCGCGATCTTCCCACGTTCCGGTGATTCTCATATTTGATTCCTCGATGACCGAGCGGTCTCTGAAAAAGATCAGGCGACGAGATCGCCCCTTCTTCACGCAAACTTGCCGACGTCTTCCCAGCTATAACCGAGCATCTCGGTAAGCAGCATTTCGGTATTTTCGCCTAATTCAGGCGCCCGCCCGCGCGGATTACCGGGAGTCTCGCTCAGGATCACCGGCACACCGACCAACTGGGTTTTGCCGAAGCCCGGATGCTCGTAATCGACGATATAATCGTTGGCGCGAACCTGCGGATCCTCCGGCAAATCGCTGATCGTATTAACGATCGTATAGATGAAGTCGCCGCCGGCTTTCAGGATTTTGCATCCATTCGGCGCGCGGCTTTGTCGCGAACACTCGATCGAGAATAGCAACCAGCTCGCGATGGTTTTTGCCGCGCGACTTCATACCGTCGAAGCGCGAATCGCTCGACCAGTTCCGGAATCCCTAGCGCGACGCAAAAATCCTTCCAGTAGCGATCGGTCTGCAGCATCCCGAGGCATAGCCATTTGCCGTCAGCGCATTTATAGTGATTCCAGAGCGGGTTGAAGGCATCGTCGCGGGTGTTGCGCGGGAACTCCTTGCCCATCATCGTCGCATCGAAACGTTGAGTCCTTGCAGCGCGATCATCGAGCCGAGATGCGAAGCATTGACCTCCTGGCCGATTCCATAGCGCTCGCGCGCGACCAGCGCGGTCATGACGCCGTAAGCGAGCATGATCGCGCCCATCTGATCGGCGACGCCGCCGTTCAGGTAAATCGGCTCTTCCGGTTTTGACGCTCGCGATATTCATCATGCCCGAGCGCGCCTGCGCCATGTAATCAAACGACGGCTCGCCGCTATCGGGACCGTTCGGACCATATCCGGTGGAGTTCGCATAAATGATTTTCGGATTGCGCGCGCGGAGGTCCTCGTAGCCGAGGCCCAGCCGCTCGGCGACTCCCTTGCGGAAATTCTGCACGAAGACGTCGCTCTTTTCCGCGAGCTTATACACGATCTCGCGGGCGCTTCGGCTTGCTGAGATCGAGCGCGATGCTCTGCTTGTGTCGATTGTTTGCCTCGAAATAATAGTTGTGCGCCGCTCGCGCTGTGCCGATGCCCCGCCGATCGCGAAGATATCGCGCCCAGGATCGCCCTTGTCGCGCTCCTCGATCTTGATTACCTCGGCGCCCATGTCGGCCAGCATCGTGGTCGCCACCGGGCCCTGCTGCCAGATGGTCCAATCGATGATCCTAATTCCTTTTAATGGTGCATCCATATGACCCCCTATACCACAAGCTGGCGAGATCGTTGTAGCGCTTTGGTGATATTCATTATCAGTTGAATTTCGTGAATACAACTGAATGCGATTTCATAGCGCTTCGATGCTCCATTATCTGCTGAATTTCTCTTATCCGCCGCGATGCGCCGGATGCGAGCGGCGTCTGCCGATCTGAAGCCCATCGCGCGTTTGCGCCGATGCCTATCGCGCAGTATCGAGCCGATTGCCGGAGCCGATCTGCGATGTGCTGCGGCACGCCGTTGCAGGAAAGCGCGCCGGCGCAGATGATGGCGAATGGTGCGCGCAGTTGCAGCGACTCCCCGCCGCATTTCAGCACGGCGCGCGCCATCACGCGTTATCGCGCCGGCGACGACGAAGAGGCCCCGATTCCATCGATGATTCGGCGGCACAAGTATGGCCTCGACCAATCTCTTACTCACGCGCTGGCCGAATGTCTCGGCGATCCGCTTCCACTCGCGGACAGCGATTACGATGTGGTCGTTCCAGTGCCGTTGCATCGAGCACGTCTGTGCTGGCGCGGCTTCAATCAAGCCGCGCTGCTCGGAATCGCGGTTGCGCGGCGGATGCGTCGTCCGCTGGAAGTGGATACGCTAATTCGGATCCGGGCTACATCACCGCAGACCGCCAAGGACCGTCGCGAACGCTATCGTAACGTGCGCGACGCGTTTGCGGTGAAGCGCCCGGAAAAGGTAGCAAATCGGCGCGTGCTCCTAATCGATGACGTAATGACCACCGGCGCGACCGTCGATGAATGTGCGCGGGCATTGCTCGCGTGCGGGTGCTCGACGAGTGGACGTGCTGCGTTGGCGCGAGTCTTATGAGCATCGAGCGTCGTGCAGTTTGGGAGGACTCGGCATGAGGGCGCAAGACGTCGGCGCTGCCGGAGCCTTCGTTGATCGAGATGCTTCCGCTGATTCCGCCCGGGCTGTCGATGGATGTAGCGGCTGGGAATGGGCGCAACGCCATAGCTCTGGCGGAGGCCGGCTTTCGTGTGATTGCCGCGGATTTTTCCGAGAACGCTACGAGAGCGCTCGCCGTGCTCGCGCGAGCTCGACAATTATCGATCATGGCGATTAAGGCAGACCTTGAGGTAACCGTTCCGTTCCTGCCAAATCGGCTTCGACGCGATTATTAATGTCAGCTATCTCGACCGCGTTCAGATTCCCGCGCTTAAAGATGCTCTACGAATTGGCGGGATGCTGTTCTTCGACACATTCCTGATTGATCAGGCTGCCCTCGGCCATCCCTCGAATCCACGCTTTATGCTGCAGCATTACGAGTTGCGCGAGCTGTTGTCTGACATGGAACTGATTCGCTATCGCGAGGGACTGACCGTCTATCCGGAAACCCGGCAGGCGTGGCGAGCGACCGCGCTCGCGCGCAAGCGAGGCTAAACGCGATGGCGGCGCGACTTACATACAAAGCAGCCGGCGTCGATATCGAGCTCAAAGAAAAGCTGGTGCCAAAATTCCGTCAACTCGCGCGACGGACGCTCGGGACTGACGTACTCGGAGGTGTCGGCGGATTCGGCGCGATGGTCGGCCTCAATGGCGCGGCTAAGATGCGCGCGCCGGTGCTGGTCTCCGGCGCCGACGGGGTTGGGACGAAGCTGAAGATTGCCTTCGCGACCGGCCGCCACGACACCATCGGGATCGACTGCGTCGCGATGTGCATCAATGACATCATCTGTCATAACGCGCGGCCATTGTTTTTCCTCGATTACATCGGATGCGGCAAGCTCGATCCAAAAACTGCGTTGGCGATCGTCGAAGGAGTTGCACGCGGATGCGCACTCGCGGGCGCCAGTTTGGTCGGCGGTGAGACGGCGCAGATGCCCGGAATCTACAAGAATGGCGAATACGATCTCGCCGGCTTTGCCGTAGGAATCGCCGAGCGCAGCCGAATTCCACTCCCAAAGACGATTCGTGCCGGTGACATCTTGATTGGCCTGGCGTCGAATGGCTTGCACTCCAATGGGTTCGCGCTCGCTCGCAAAGTTTTGCTTGAACGCGCGCGACTAAAGCTCGATGCGCTATCGTACCTGAGCTTCAATGCACGCTGGCCGACGAGATGCTCCGGCCGACGCGAGATTTACGCAAAACTCGCCGCTGAACTATTCGATCGCTTCGCAATTAAGGGCTTGGCCAATATCACGGGTGGTGGTATCCCCGAGAACCTGCCGCGTGTGATGCCGCCGAATCTGGCGTGCGAGATTCGGCGCGGCAGTTGGCCGACTCCTCCGATTTTCCAGCTCATCGCGAAACTCGGCAAGGTCGAACAGTCCGAAATGGATCGGACCTTTAACAATGGAATCGGCATGATTGCTGTCGCATTGCCCGATCGGGCTGACGAAATCGTCAAATATCTCAAGCGACGTAAACGCCCCGCTTATGTAATTGGAATGGTCGTCCGTGGCGAGCGTGGTGTCCGATTCGCTATGAACGACGCGCGTCCGCCCGTTAAACTCGGCGTGCTCATCTCGGGTGAAGGCACCAATCTGCAAGCCATCATCGATGCAGTCGAACGCAACGAGTTGAGCGCCGACCTTCGCGTCGTGATCTCGAACAAGCCCTCCGCGCGAGGCCTCGAACGCGCCCGCCGTCATGGAATCGAGACCATCGTAATCGAGCATCGAGGGTTCCCGTCGCGTGAGGCTTTCGACACGCGTTTGGTCGCGAAACTTAATTCTCGCGAAGTCGAATTAGTCGCTTGCGCCGGCTTCATGCGCTTGCTCTCCCCCGTGATGGTCCGGGCGTTTCCGAATCGGATCATGAATATTCATCCAGCGCTCTGTCCGGCCTTTCCTGGGATCGATGCGCAACAGGCGGCGCTCGATTATGGGGCGCGTTTCACCGGATGCACGGTCTTCTTCGTCAGCGAAGGAATCGACGATGGTCCGGTGATTATTCAAGCGGTCGTGCCGATCTATCCCGATGATGATGAGCCGACGCTCTCAGGGCGCATCCATACCGAAGAACATCGTATCTATCCATACGCGATTCGCCTATATCAGGAAGGCCGACTCGAGGTTCGGGGCCGCAGGGTGATTATCAAAGATTTTCCGCTGACACACGCCGCTTCGATGATCAATCCACGACTGTGAAGCTCTCAGTGGTGGTACCGATGCTCAACGAGGAGCACGCCATTAGTACGACGCTTCATGCCTTGAGAGTTGGCGCCCCCGGCGCCGAGATCATCTGCATTGATGGCGGCAGCACCGACGCCACGATCGCGGTTGCGCTTCCACTTTGTGACTTCCTCATCTCTGCCTCACGCGGGCGCGCTCATCAGATGAACGTAGGCGCAGCAATCTCGCACGGTGACGTGCTGGCCTTCGTCCATGCAGATACGATTGTGCCGCGTGATTTTGCGCGTCAGATCGAGGCGGTAATTGGAGACACTTCCGTAGTCGGGGGCCGCTTCGATATTAAGCTTGATGATCCGACGCCGGTATATCGCCTGCTCGGATGGCTCATCAGTACACGCTCACGGCTGATGCGCAGTGCGACCGGCGATCAGGCGATCTTCGTCCGGCGCGAAATTTTTGAGCGATTGGGCGGCTTCGCCGAGATCGAGCTCTGTGAAGACGTCGATTTTGTGCGCCGGATGCGTCCTGCCGGTCACATCGCGTGCGTCCGCGCATCTGTCACAACCTCGGCACGGCGCTGGCAACGACGTGGGTTATTCCACACGATTCTACGGATGTGGACGATTAAATCATTATTCCTGCTCGGCGTCTCACCGGCCTGGCTAAAGCGTCACTATCTCGATGTGCGCTAGTGATGTTCATCGAGCCGAATCGGACCCATATGAAAGCTTTGCACGCGCCTCGAGTCTGCATTCGCGTCAACGCTGATTGCGCCGTCCTCGTCAGTACGCAAAACTTCGGTGCCAAGATCGCGATAGCGCTGGATGACTTCCATTGCGGGAAAATGAAACCGGTTGTGATAGCCCAGTGAGATAACCGCCAACTCCGGATGGACCGCCTCAACGAACGCCGCACTTGATGAAGTGTGACTACCGTGATGCGGAACCTTCAGAATCATCGCGCGCAAGTCTGCGCCCGACGCAATCAATTCATGCTCGCCCTTGGCCTCGATATCTCCTGCAAAGAGAATTGAGGTTGGTCCATACGTCATCCGTAACACCATCGAGGAGTTGTTCTCCTTCAGTTCCGCAACGCTCGCGAGCGGCCCCGCGCATCGCAAGCTGACGCCACCCATCGTGAGCGCGTCGGAGACCGAATTACAGATTTTGAAATGCGCGCCCGCTTGATGCATTGCCTCAAGTAGAATCGAGTAGCTCTCGTCGGGACTCTCCGTGCCGCTGGTCCAGAACTCTGAGGGCGAGAAGTTGCGCGCGATAAAAGTCAGTCCGCCGAAATGGTCGCGATCAGGATGGCTCAACGCAACGTAATCGACGTGCATAATTTTCTGTGACCATAGAAACGGCGCAACGATTCGCTCGCCGGGATCGAATGTTCCGCGAAAGGCGCCGCCCCCGTCTATCAGCATCACGCGCGACCCCGGGAAAACGCACTACCGCCGCGTCGCCCTCCCCTACCGACAGAAACGTAACGCGCAAATCTCGATTAAAATAACGTTGAGCAATGCACCAGCTCCCATCAGTGCAAAACACCGCGATTAATGCGATTAACGCCGCGGCGCGCCATCGCGGAAATGAGACCTGCAATGCGCTCTCGTTAGTCTCGGTCCGTCGGGTCCGCAACTGGCGTTGTACAGCAGAGCCTTTCAATGGTGCGGTGAGCCACAAAAGTATCAAGCCATAAACGATTACTAGCTCGACGATAGTCGGAGTAAAAACTCGCTCCCACGCGAGCGGCCATCTGACGAACCATCCGGCGAGCGACGTACCGACCGCCGCCAGCTTGCCCGCCAACCATAGAAATCCGCGCGCCGGACGCATCGCGACGAAGCTCAGCGCGGCAGCAATCAGTCCGCACACCACGCTGCCGAAGCCCATGATCGGGACTACGACCGCATTGGCGATTATCCCAACCATCGAGAACTGATTGAAGTGAAAGGCGGTTAAGGGTGCGGTGCCGAGTAATGCCCAGAAGGACACTGCGATATAACCCGCGCCCATCTCAGCCATTATCGCCCAGCGCGATCGGTCGTGGCGGGGCGCAAGTGGATTCTCGTAACGCCATCGCCACCACGCACTGAAACGCCGCATCCCGAGCAGGATCACCAGCACCGACGCGAACGATAATTGAAAGCCAATATCTGCGGTCGAAGCCGGCAACGCGAAGCATATAATCAAAGCCGCCAACGCGAGACTCGAAACCAACTCGCGTGAGCGATCGAGCAAAATCGCGAACGCATAGCTGAGCACCATGATAAGGGCGCGAAGTGTCGAGACGTGATGCCCTGCAATTGTCGCGTAGGCGCTCACCGCGATTGCCGCGCAGATAGCTGCCACCTTATTCGCGTAACCACGCGCCATCAGTGATGGGAAAAAGCCCAGCAGCCGCCGCCCGAGGAAAAACGCCGCGGCCGCGACAAAACCGAGATGCAGCCCCGAGATCACCAGCAGATGCGCCATACCGGTCAGCGCGAAACGCTGACGCAAGCTTTCATCGATGCCGCCCCGGTCGCCGATAATCAGCGCGCGCATCTCGACGTTTTGCGGATAACTCAGGTTCGCGTCGATAAACGCGCCGATATGCTCACGAATTCGCTCAACCTGCGCATGCGAACCAGAATTCCCGATGACCAATTATTACGATTGGCGTCGGCGATCTTTTCTTCGGCTCGGCGAACATCGTGGCCGCGATGCCCTGGCGGAGCAGCCAGCTCCGATAATCAAACTCGCCCGGATTGCCGTCATTGCGCGGGAAGCGAATGCGCGAGACCACTCGAAGCTCATCACCGACATGGAAAATTAAGTGAACATTAGTGGTGATCCGCACGATGCCCGCGGCCGGACCAAGTTGCGTAATCGTCGCACCCGCCCGTTCGACTCGTAAATGCAACTCGACCAGATCGCGCTCGCGTTCGACCCGCTCGGGAGCACGCTCCAGATAGCCTTCGAGCGTCACCGTCGAGTCGTCCGCAAATCTATGCAGACTGGCCGCTCTAATCGGCGCCCCGATCAATTGGCGTACCGGCACTGTCCCCGCCGCAGCGATCGCGATTAGCGCGAGCGCCACTCCAGCCACAGGCCGCGCACTGAGAAACATGAGTGCCGCAATTAACGCCGCCGATGCAATGAACCACGCCGGCACGAACAGATGAGCGTTGCCCGCGATATCGCCGGCCACCATCGCCAGCGTCACCAGATAAAGCGGCGGCATCTCAGAAACGAAGCGCGATAGCACGAAACGCCGCGGCTCAGCTTGCGCTCGCTGATCCATTACCAGCCGCACTGCCTGCTCAGTTGAAGCGGTGTTTAGAGAAGTTGCCGCAATTCCCCCCTTTGCGACGAATTATCGCGAATTTACGTCTCCGGCATCATACCTGCGTTACGATCCGGCCTGTCTGACAAGGTCTCCGATTCTGTTTCTGAAGAAAGCAATTCCAGTTGTCCGTTACCGGCATCGAGATATTCCTGTGCAATCCGATCCTCTTCGCGCTCGACCTTCTCTTCCTGATCGAGCAGCGCCGCCATCGAATCGAGATGCTGCCGGATTTCTCCCGCCAGTTCCTTGTTCACACCCTTGACCAACGCAAGTTGCTCGGGCGATGCCTCGCGAATTCGCCGCAGGCTCCCGAAATGGCGCAGCAGCGCGCGCCGCCGGACCGGTCCGATTCCTTCGATATCGTCGAGCACCGAGCGCAGCCGCGCGCGCCGGCGCAATTCGCGATTGTAGGTAATCGCAAATCGATGGGCCTCGTCGCGAATCCGCACCAGCAGAAACAGCGCGGTCGAGTTCTTCGGCAGCACGATCGGATCCTTGCGATTCGGGATGAAAACCCGCTCCTCTGATTTCGACCACCGCCCGTTCGCGCGGGTCATTGAGGACGTGCTGCTTGGCCAGCGAGATCACGTCGATTTGTTCGAGCAAATTGAGCTCTTTTAGCACTTCGATCGCGACATTGAGCTGGCCCTTGCCGCCGTCGATTACCCACAGGTCGGGAAATTCGTTTTCCTCGATTGCGCGCGCTGAAGTCGGCGGCTCAAGACCTCATATAAGCTGGCGAAGTCGTCCTGCCCTTCGACCGTGCGTATCCGATAGCGTCGATACAGCGCCTTTTGCGGCTCGCCCTCGTCGAAGGTCGCCTGCGACCCGACTACCATCGAGCCCTGCAAATTCGAGATGTCGTAACACTCGATCCGCTTCGGGGCGTTGCGCAGATGGAGTTTCGTGCGCAACTCGTCGAGCATCTTCTCGCGCGTGTTCTCATTGTTCGCGGCGCGAGGCGAAGCTCTGGCGAGCATTCTCCATCGCCATTTCGAGCAGGCGGACTTTCTCGCCGCGCTGCGGAACGATCAATTCGACTCTTGCGGCCGCGCCGCTCCGACAGCAGCTCCGCGCGAACCTCCGCGTCTTCGAGCTCGACCGGCAGAATTACCTCGTCCGGTAAGAATCGCGCGCCCGCGTAGAACTGCGTCAGCAGATCGGCGAGGATCTCCTGATCGGGAAATTCCAGGTCCTGAAAACTCCATCCGCGCGTGCTGGTCAGCTTGCCACTACGCACCATCAGGACGATCGCCTCGATAAAGCCGCCCTGGCGATACAGCCCGAAAACGTCCTGGTCGCCGCCCCAATGATGCAAGCACAGTCTGCCGTTCGACGGTCTTCTCGATCGCGCGCACGCGATCGCGCACGCGCGCCGCTTCCTCGAATTCCAATCGCTCCGCATGTGCGCGCATCCGCTCGCGCATCGCCTTCAGCAGTTCGAGATTTTTGCCCTTCGAGCAGCATCTCCGCCGCATCCAGATGGCGCTGTATTCGTCGCGATCGACCGCAAGGCAGCAAGGTCCCATGCATCGCTTGATCTGGTATTCGATACACGGTCGGGCGCGATTACGAAACACCGCGTCGGAGCAGGTGCGCAGCGGAAAGACCTTGCGAATTACGTCGATCGTCTCGCGCAAACCGTCCGCCGAACCGAAAGGTCCGAAGTAGCGGCCGCCGTCCTTGACAATCCGGCGTGTCACTGTGATCCGCGGCCATGCATGGCTGGTAACCTTGGCGCTCAAATACGATTTGTCATCTTTAAGCCGGATGTTGTAGCGCGGCTTGTACTGCTTAATCAGATTATTTTCGAGAATCAGGGCTTCCTTCTCGCTGCGCGCGACCAGGGTGTCGAAATCGCGCACCCGTCTCATCAGGAAGCGCACCTGAAAGCGCCCGTCGCCGCCCTCGCGGAAATAGGCGCGCACGCGAGGCGCTTAGCGACTTGGCTTTGCCGATGTAAAGAACTTTGCCCGCTTTATCTTTGAGCAGATAAACACCGGGCTCGGTCGGAATCGCCTCTAGTTTGCGCGCAAACTCGCCTTCCTCCGCATCGCCATCACGCAAGTCGATATTAGTATGATTCTGTGGCGTATGGGGGGACGCCGCCGGAGGCGGCGTCCCCCCATACGCCACCAGCGAGTCGTAGCGTGGGCCGACTGGGGCCAAGCCTGCGTCGCCTGAAGGCGACGCAGGCTTGGCCCCCGCGCTTGACTCGGCAGGGGCGGGATTCAGCGCGTTCCGCGCTGAATCCCGCCCCTGCTCGTCGATGCCAGTTGTGCTCTCTGGATCAGCATCAGGCCCAGAACGCAACGTTGCCGCCTCGCGCAACCTCGCCGTGGCTTCTCGCCGGCTCTCAGGACGCCTTTCCAGCATACGTAAAGTATAGCATCACTGTCGCCTGTGCGGACCGGCGCTGGCCGGGTGACGACAACGCTGCTATCAATGGGCGACGTTGGTAATTTCTCGCAGATTACAGGAGCGCCGCGATGGGCAGGCTCGACAACAAGGTCGCAATTATTACTGGAGCAGCAAGCGGTATCGGTCAAGCGACGGCGATTCGTTTCGCCGGTGAGGGCGCCGCAGTCGTGATCGCCGATCTTAATGCAGACGACGGCGAGGCGACCGTCCGTCAGTGTCGCGAAAACGGTGGCCACGCAGTTTTTCAAAAGGCTGATGTCTCGTCCGAGTCTGATGTTGAGGCACTGGTCGCGCGGGCGGTCAAGGAATTTGATCGACTCGATATCACTTACAACAATGCAGGGTTTGTCGGAGCGCTCGGACCTCTCGAGGAGATCACCGCCGAGGCATGGGATCGTACGCACGCCGTTTTGTTACGCGGTGTCTTTTTCGGCATCAAGCATTCGATTCCCGCGATGCGCCAAGCGGGCGGCGGTTCGATTATCTCGACTGCATCTATCGCGGGAATGCGCGGCGGCTTCGGCCCAACTGTTTACAGCGCCGCCAAGTCCGGCGTGATTAACCTAACCGAATGCGCCGCAGTCGAGTTGGGCAAAGACCGCATCCGGGTTAACTGCATATGTCCCGGCGGGATTCATACCCCTATCGCAGGAGCACGTACCAATCGTGGCGCGGAGTCGCTGGCGCAGTCTCAACCGATTCGCCGCGCCGGTCAGCCCGACGATATCGCGAACATGGCCCTCTTTCTTGCCAGCGACGAATCCGAGTGGATTACGGGCGCCTCGATGCTCGTGGACGGCGGCTACATGGCGCGTGCTCACACTTTTGGTCCACGCACACCTGCCGATTGGAGCTCTTCACTCGGCTTTATGGGACCTTCCTTCGATCTGAAGCGCTCAAGCTGACGAGACTCCATTCTGCTGACGAAGAGTCTCGATCAGAACGGAATTCGTCCCGTCAGCACGACACTATGATGATAGGCCGGATGGTTCGTCACGGCGACTTGATAGCCTGCTCCGACAGTCAGACCGACGCGATCGTGTATCGGAATTCGTCCGACTATGATTCCCGGAGTGAGAAAGACCTGGGTTTGTCCTTCCCGCTCCCCGTTCGGCCACCAGGTATAGTTGACCTCAAACTCCGGCCATAGATACTTCAGTACGTGATATTGGAAAGCCGTATTCCAGGCGACTGGCATCCCGAGGCGTTGCAGACCACCATCGGGGAGCGAGATGCCGGCGGTCGTCTGCACGTCGAAATCACCAAATCCCTTGCCCGCGGCGATCGTCGGCGTGAAGATTCCGTGATGATTACTATTCCCGTCATCGCCGGTCGGTGCGCTGAACCCCATAAATGCCGTCACAATATAGTTGCCGGTGTCCTCGTTCGCGGATAACAGGCGGTACTTGATCAAAAAAGTCTCGTCAGCCCAGCCATCAGTCGGCGGATTCTCTTTCCCAGTCTTATGCTGAATCGTGCCATTGTGGGCGATCCACGCGGGAACGCCCAGAATAAATTCGGTATTCTGGAATGGAATGAGTTCGAGCCCTTTGCTACCGCCAAAATTATCTGTCGTCACGCCGTGCGCCTGTGATTGCCAGAACTGGTCATAGCGGAATTCTTCTTCCAACCGCGGTGTAACAGTCACCAGTGGAGTCACCCAATGAGGCTGCTCACTTTGAATTTGAGTGACGCGCGCAAACCAGTCAGTGAAATAATTCTCTACCGCGGAAAATGGCGACGAACTTTGCGCGGGGGTGATCGCCTGCGCGCGCGCCGCTTGTTGATGTCAGCGCCATTATCATCACGGCAATACCGGCGATTGATCAAACTGGACTTTGATGATTTGCCTTGCACGAGTATCTCCCTCATCGTTTTGATGCGCGAATCGTTATGCCAGTTTACAAGTATTAAGACAAGTATGATGGCGGCAACTGCCGACGGTGCAACATGCGAGCGCTCGAAGAGCGTTAAACGGAGAAATTTCCGGTTTCCTTAAAAGATTGTCGAACTATAAGCCGGAAAGCGAGCGAGCCGTGGCCTGACCGATCGCAGCGCGCGCGAGCGAGTAGCCATACAGCGCATTGGTGTAAGCCGCATCGTCGGCGGTATAATTGCGTTGAGCGTCCTCCAACTCGACAATGTCGGTCAGTCCGGCGGCGTAACGCTTTTCCGCAAGTTCCAGCTCGGCGCGCGAGGCCGCCAGCGTCCGCTCCGCGCGGATAATTCGCTGCAGGGACGCTTGCCAATCCAGATATGCAGTCTTCACCTGAAGGATAATCCGCTGGCGTAGATCCTCAATCTGACTTTGCGCCGCTTTCTGCCGCAGCTTCGCTTCTGCCACCTGATGGGAGGTGAGGAAACTGTTGAAGATCGGCCAGGTGATCACGATTCCGGCGTTGAAGTTGTTCGCTGCAGGCAATCCAGTGCCCATCGCCGAATACCCGGCAACTGCATTGACGGTCGGCAGATAGTCACTGCGGAACTGCTCGACCTGCGCGCCCATCGCGCGCGCCTGATCTTCAAGCGCCTTCATATCGGGCCGAAACTTGAAGGCGTCCTTGGCCAGCGCGGGCAGAGTATCCGTGATCTTCGAATAACTCAGTACATCGGCCAACTGGTAGTTGGGAGTGCGCCCGCCCAGCCCAAGGGAGTTATCGAAAGCGACCACCGCGTCTTGCCTCGGAATTGGAGGCATCCACCAGATGAAGCTGCGCGCGCTGCAACTCCGCCTGCGTGATATAAACGTCGAGCTGCGGCCGCAGACCCGTATTGGCCTTAACTTGCGCTTCGTGCAGATGGAATCTGCGCTCCTCGACAGCCTTCTGGTAAACCCGCACCAGTTGTCTTCGCCTCAAGCAGATTGAAGTAGCGTTGCGACACTTCGAAAATCAGATCGAGATTTATCAGTGCCTGCTGCTCGCCCGCCGCCGCTGCCTCGAAGCGGCGTTCTGCAACAAAGCCGCGCCGGCGTCCGAAGTCGAGCAGATATTGTGAGAGCGCCAAGCCGCCGGTGTAATTGTTCGAGGTATCCCAGCTCTGGGAGAAATCTGACGAGGGCAGATCGTGATTGCGTCCCGTCATGCGCGGCAGGACGCCATCAGGATTATAGTAGCTCGTATTTCCAATGCCGTTGTCAGTACTACGTAGATACTGACTGACTCCATACAACTGCGGGCCCAGATAAGAACGAGCCTCACCCACTTGCTCTTGGGCGGCGCCCGTCTGCGCGGCCGCCTCGGCGACCAGTGGATGGTCGCGCAAGGCGATCTCAATCGCCTGCTTGAGAGTGATCTGCGATCCCGCTGGCAAGGGTAGCGCCGGTTCGATTCCCGTTAGCGGCTCAGTCGCACCAGCCATGTCTGCAGACGAGTTGGCGACGCCCGCCGCGGACGAGCCGGTCGCAAATCTCCGTGCGGAAAACGGCGCTCCGAGGGGCGTGCCGATCACCGTCGCATTAGGAAACTGTTGGGCGCTCGCCGCGGTTGGCGCGATAAGGAGAAAGAGACTCGATACGACCGCCAGCCCCAGCCGCAGACCTGCCGGCGAAGTGGAATTGGTGCGCTCAGCGCGTGATCGTCGAAGCATTGGGATCGGCTTCCCTCGCTGAGGCGACTTCGGACGCGTCATGAACAACGCTGTAATTGACCTGCTCGCCGCTTTGTAAGCTGGCGCTGAAATCCTGAACGACCAAGTCTTTCCTAGTCAGGCCAGACACTATCTCGACGTTACGCCCGTCCGAAATCCCAGTCTGGACCGGAATCTCAGCCAACTGACCATTCCTGACGATAAAGACCCGATGCGATTTGGTCCCGCCGACCGCGCTCTGCGGCAGGCGCAGGGCGTTGGGGTGACGTTCGAGGACCAGCGTCACGTTCGCGTACATACCGGGATAAAGGGAGTGATTCGGATTTTCGAGATCGACCTCGGTTAACATCGTGCGCGTCGAGAGATCGAGTGAATGAGCAAAACGTGCAACCGCGCCTCGATAGTGCGCGGCCTCGCCTTGCACGGCAACTGTGACCGGCAGTCCGGTATGCACGAAATCCACTTCATTTTGCGGCAGATAAACATAAATCCGCAATTTATCCAGCCGCGCGAGACTGACTACCGGCCCCGCCGCATCACCAGTCCGCTCGGCTTGCGACATTCCATTCTGATGTCCGCCCGCGTGAATCAATGCGCCCGGATCGACATAACGCGCTGTGATCATGCCATCGAATGGCGCGGTGATGCGTGTGTAGCTGAAGAGCGCGTGAAGTTCGTCATCTTCAGCCTTCGCTTCCTGATACTTGGCTAATGAGATATCAACGTCTTGACGCGCGACCAATCTTGGATCGCTACGCCATACGTTCTCCATCCGCTGATAGGTCAGACGCGCGATTTGCAGGTTCGCCTGGGAGCGATCAAGCCGCTGCTGCAGCTCGGGCACCTCGATTACAGCGAGTGTCTGCCCCGCTTTTACCCAGTCGCCTTTATCGACTGAAATACTCTTGAGATAGCCAGTTACCTTCGCATACAACGTTGATTGATAGTAGCCGACTATATCGCCGGGTAATGTGATTGTATTTTCGATCGTGCCCACTTCGGGGTTGGCCGACTAACACATGCTGCTGACGAGGCGGCGTCGCCGGATCAGCCTCCGAGGAATGGCATCCGGCGCCCACCACCAGGGCCATTCCCAATAGTGTAAACACTGCGAGAAGACGCTTCATTGTTCGTTTTTCCTGCGTGAATAAGCGAGCTCATATATTGCGGGCACGAGCACCAGGGTGAAAATCGTAGATACCGCGAGGCCGCCCGCCGCGGCGCGCGCCAGTGGGGCCGATGCTTCCGAGCCTGCGCCAAGTTTTAGCGCTAGCGGCAATAGCCCCACGACGGTGGCGAGCGCAGTCATCAAAATTGGCCGCATTCGGATACGCGCGGATTCGACCACCGCCTGCCGCAAGGGCTGTCCTTCGCGGCGGCGCTGATTGGCGAAATCGACCAGTAGGATCGAATTCGACACCACGATCCCGACCATCACGATAATTCCCATGAAGGATTCGATATTGAGCGTCGTGCCGGTCAGATAAAGCGTCCAGATTACTCCGATCAGTCCCATCGGCACCGCGAACATGATCAGAAAAGGATCGAGGAAAGAGCGGAACTGCGCAACCATCACGAGATAAAGCAGCACCACCGCCATCGCCAGGCCGAAGCCGAAACTGGAGAAAGATTTCTGCATCGCGGCGACTGAGCCGCGCAGAGTTGATCTTGACGTCCTCGGGCAGCTTCAGCTTTTGCAATGCCTTCTGCACCGAATCCTGTGTGCCGCCGAGATCGTCGCCGCGCGGCGCGACCAGCACGTCCACCACTCGCTGGATATTGTAGTGATCGGCCTCCGCCGGATGACGTTGACTGCCGATACTCGCGACATCGCGCAGGAGCACGGTATCATCGCGACGTCCCGCCGCGGGCGGACTGACCGGGATATTCTTCAGTGTCTCCAGCGAATTTATTTCATTTTCGTAGTACTGCGCAGTGAGGAAATAGTCATTACCGGTTTTCGGCTCGATCCAGATGGACGGCGCGATCATCGCATTGGAGGTGAGCGCAGTGATCAGGTTAGTCACCACATCGCGCTGATCCAATCCGAGCCGCGCGGCCTTGACCCGATCGACCTTCACGCTGCAGCGTCGGATAGTCCGATTCCTCGGGAATAAAAGTATTAGCTACTTGCGGGCACGCCGTTGATAGATTTGCTGCGCGCCGCGCGCCGCCGGGAACAGCTCCGCATATGACGGCCCGCTGAGCTGCACGTCGATCGGCGCCGCCAGGCCGAAATTCAAGCACCGAATCGACGATGCTGCCGGAGCTGAAAAAGGTCTGCACCTCGCGGCAACCTGCTGGCTCAACGCTTGCTTGAGGCGATTCATATAAACAAAAGTCGACTGCTTATGGTCGGCCTTCAGCGCGACCATCATGAAGCCCGAGTCGCTGGCCGCGTTTGACGAGAATATCGCGGAAAATCCCGGCGCCAAGCCGATATTCGAAACGATAGTCGAAAGTTCATTCGGCTGGAATCACCTGGCGGACGACGTTTTCCATTCGCTCCGTCAGTCCTTCGGTCAGTTCGATCCGGGTACCGACCGGCGCGCGATAATTGATGATAAACTGGCCGGCATCGGTCGTCGGAAAAGCTCGGTGCCGATCAACGGAAATACGAACAGGCTAGCGACGAACACCAGCGCGACCACTCCGATCACCGGAAACTTATAATCGAGCGCACGATTAAGGATACGCTCGTAGCGATCGGCAAACCGCTCGTAGACGCGCCGAAAGCGGCCTAACAACCCCGAGCCGCCGTGCTCTTCTTCACGCGCGCTCTCCGCATTCAGAAAGCGCGCGCAGTAGATCGGGATTACGCGTCATCGCGACGACGTACGACGCGATCATCGCCATCACCACGGTCAGCGCCAGCGCGCTGAAGAGGTATTTGGCGACGCCGAACAGGAACATTACCGGAAAAAACACGATGATGGTCGTGATGGTCGAAGCCAGCACCGGCAACGCGACCTCCTCGGCGCCCCGTTGGCGCAGCTATTCGCGGCTCTTCGCCTTCGGCCAGATGGCGATTGATGTTCTCCAGCACGACGGTCGAGTCGTCCACCAGCCGGCCGATCGCCAGTGCGAAGCCGCCCAGGGTCATGATATTGACCGTCCCGCCAGTAGCAGCAGGCCGAACGCGCCGCCAGGATCGAGAGCGGGATCGAGAGAAAAATCGCCAGCGTCGAGCGGAAGCTGCCGAGAAAAATCAGGATCATGAGCGACGCCAGCACCGAACCCAACACCGCCTCGTGCTCGAGCGCCTCAATCGCATTGCGCACGTAAGTGGCCTGGCTGAAAATCGCCTTGAGCTTGAGCGCCTTCGGGATTCCGGTGATTTTCGGCAGCACTTCTTCGACGCCATCGACGATCGCGATCGTGTTCGCGCCGCTCTGCTTGAGCACCGGCACATAAACCGAGCGCTGTCCGTTGATTCGCACGATGTTCTGCTGAATCTGGGCGGCGTCCTCCGCTTGGCCGATATCCCCGACAAACACCGGCCGCTGTCCCTCACCGCGACCTTTACCGGCACGTCATTGATGTTCTCCGGATTATCGATCATGCTGTTGGTGTAAACGAAATAATCAGTCGATCCGATCTTGGCGTCGCCCTGCCGGGATAATCAGGTTGGAGCGATTCAGAGATTTCACCACGTCCATCAGCGTCAAGCCGCGCGACTGCAAGGCGCGGTTGATTCACATACACCATGATCTGCCGGTACTTGCCGCCAAAGGGCGGCGGGACCGAGGTTCCGGCGACAGTAGCGAGCCAGTTGCGCACGTTGTATTGCGCCTGATCGTGCAGTTGAGTCTGCGTAAACCCTTGGCCGGAAACCGTCACCAGCGTTACCGGCAACGAGGACGCACCGGACTTCAGCACCAGCGGCGGCAGCGTGCCGGGCGGCAGATGGCGCAAGTCCGCCATCGCGAGATCGCCGAGTTGCGCAGCCGCCGCATCCAGATTGACCCCCGGATGAAAGAACACTTTAATGATGCTGACGCCGGGCAGCGAGCGCGACTCGATATGCTCGATATCGCTGCCGAGCGTGAAAAAACGCTCGAAGCGGGTCGTGATGTCCGCTTCCATCTCCAGCGGCGGCATTCCAGGATAGAACGTCGCCACAACGACCACGGGAATATGCAAACTGGGGAAAACATCCACCGGCATCCGGACGAACGCGGTGCCGCCGAGGATGGCGATAATCAGCGCGCCAACAATAATCGTGTGAGGATTCCGCAGTGAAAATCCAGCCATAACTTTCCTTCAATACTGAGTAGCGGCTCTGCAATCCCGTCCTGTTGCAAGTCTCAATACGGAGATGCGGGTACGACCAGCGCCTCTTTGATAGCTGACCAACGTACAGGCGCCCCAATCTCCAGATTTTTGATAACCTGATCGATCTGCTGCTTTCGCCGATCGAATGTGGCCGTATCGGCCGGCGCGTCCGAGCGGCTCCACGCCAAGTCATTCAGCATCTGTTGCTCATTGCGATTGTCCTGCTGACGCGCCTGTTTCAATTGTTCGATTAGCTGAGCTCGTTCGGCGGGCGAAATATGCTTTGGCGGTGACCAGAGCGCATCATTGATCTCGCTCTGCGGTGGTATAAATCCGTGATTAAGCTCTTCAATCGCTCGGTCGACCTTGTTCATCTGATTGAGAAAAGTCCCCTGCCTGATTGGCGATACAGTAGGATCATTGGCGGCTGCCCAGTCGCTCTGTTTGGCGCTTTCCAGCCGTCGCATAAGTTGATCTTTCCCCACTGGCTTTTGAACTATTGCCTCTGAGGAATCGGCAGCGGACGCGAGTACCATGGTCCAAACAAGAGTAGCCACAACGATCAAAAGTCGTACTAGTTGCTTCATGCGATCAGTTCACACCATGACATCTGAACTCGTCCACAAAGCCTTGGATAGCTTCCATTCCTTAGCTTCCTTGACGCATCCCTCGATTGCTGTATTCACGCTACTCGCGTGAATACATTCAACGCGATATGCTTAGATCCGCTCTAAACACGAGACTTCCCGCCTCCCCTCACTATAGCGAGCAGGATCGAGCAACTATTAAATGTGAATCAGATGAAAGGGTCTTGACCGCTGCTAGTGTGCGGTCTGAGCTTCAGACGCAAAAGCAAACGTGAAATTCGAGGCGCCAGTATTGGCCCTTGGGTCTCCACCATCGCGGGGCGATCATCGGAGTCTATCAGGATTAGCGGGCTAAACCGATCCTGCTCAATTGTAATTTGATAAGAGCAATCGCTGCGAGTGTCGTTCAGGAACGTATGGCGTTCGATCGAGTTCCGCACTTCCGGCGTGCGGAAGTGATTAGCAGCTTGGTGCATATGCTGCGCCGGAAATGTGAGTAAGGTCAATGCGGCAATCAAGCAAGCGGTCATGCGCGTCATAGTCACGCACCGATATATGAACGTCTGAAAGCGCACTAACATCTTGCAATTGAGAGCGTAATCTCCGCGCTTCCAAAACTCAAGTACAGACCGAAAGCTCGCTCAGCTCAGACATTAAAGCCACGATGGGGTGGGACCGCAGCCCACCCCATCACAACAGGTTGATCTGGATCAGTAATTGAACTCCATGTTCAGGAAGATCGAGTGCGTATCGAACGGCACCAAATTCGGAATCGAACCGGTCTTCGGCAGCAGCTGTCCATTGAGCTTGCTCCCCGGAACATAGTTGAACGTTTCCAGGTAGCTCACCGGTAAGGACATCTGGTTGTGATAGAACAGGAAATTCTGATTATCGATCGCGAAGCGCAGGAATTCGTTATACTGATAACTCATCCCAACGATAAACCGCTGGAAATCGAGTGGATCGGTCCGCACCTTGTCGTTCGGCAGAAACCATTGAAACATTCCGAATGCCGTCAGATTAGTGCCCGGAATATGATAGTGACCGAAAAAATCATAGCCGAGTTCACGCGCCTGACCATTGTTTAACAATGCGTTCCAGGCGCCAGTCTGCGCGCCAAATCCACTCGCAACGTTGTAGCAGGGCGTCGTCGAGCTACAGGTATTCCCGGAAATCGTCCCACTTTTGGCTGGAGTTCCGGTCACAAACCCGAACTCGTCGCCCGGACCGCTGCCGGAGAACAGGTTACCCGCACCAAAGGCGTTATTACCATAGTCAAACTCGCCCGCGAGTCCCCATTGTTCAGCGCTGTAATGGAGCAGTGCTGCGATTCGCGTTATATGTGCATTCGAACCCTTGAGCACCGTCGGGACACTCGCTGTATCGGGCAGCGTGTTGCCGTAACCGTAATTGTAGAAGCCGGTTAGGCCTAACCCCTGAAAACGCCACACATTGCCGAATGGATAGACCGATAATCGTCCCATCACCTGCTTGGTGTCGGTCTGCTCGAAAGCGTGGAAGCTCGAATTGTCATAGACGCCGAGACCATAGTCCGCATACACCTTTTCGCCACCGAAAATCTTGATGGGTCCTTCGAGTGAAATACCCAACTGGGTAGAAGAGAGGCTTAGATAGTTCCATGGCGTCAGGTTGACATAGCGAAAGCCATAGAGGTCCTCTTCCCAGGCGACCAACGGATTCGCGATCTCGCCCATCGAGACCGTGCCGCCTTTCAGCGCCGGAACATCGAGCAGCTTGTCCCATAGACCACTGTATTGCAGAGTCGCGTACTTCAGACGCAGACCGAGGTTACCGTCGAGATTGCTGCCGAATCCGGTATTCTGCCCGACTTTGTCATTCGATGATCCGATCGTCTTGTAGATATTCGGCGTCAGGCGCAACGCCCAGTCCTTGGTCGGAAAAAAGAAGAAGTTCAGATATGCGCGACTGATATCGAATGAACTGTAATTATTATTCCACGGACCGGGATTCGTGATCTGAGTCAGCTCCTGAGGCTGGAAGCTGGTATGGGTATAGAAACGATAGTCTCCATACACCAGTGTTCCGACGCGAAACTTATCCTGAAAATTGTCGATATAGCTGCGCCACGCCGGCCTGATCTCGGCAACCTGTTTGGTCAAATCGAGATTGTTGGCTTCGAGTTGCTGGTTCTTCTGCTGGAGGTTTTGAATTTGCTCCTGATTTTTGCGCAATTGGTCCTGCGTCTGTCGCAACACCGCATTGCTATTAACCGTGGACATCGGAATTGTCGTCAACAGGCGGCGCCCGCGTCCGGGCTCGGAGTAAACGACCTTAGTGGCGGGGTCGATATATAACTTAAGGGCTGGCTCGGAAGCATCCTGGGCAAATAGCGTTGCGCTATTTGCCAGCCTGATTGCGACGGTAATTGCTAATACCAGCGCAGACCTGAGGTTCAGCTTTCTATCTCTCATTGGCCTTTCCTGATGTGACGTAAGGTCTGTGATCAACGATGGCGCGAGGCTCAACTGCCGCGGCTCTTATCCCAATCCTGCCGCAGCTTCATTAATTGGAAGCTCGTGTAGACCTTGCCATCACACGCGAACTTCGAGGGCGAGCTGATACCGACGATCGCGCAGTTCTGCACTATCGGCGGCGGACCGCTTGCGGCATCTGCATTTTTTTGGCTTGCTGTCCCACTCGACGATAGACTCATCGTGGAGCAGCCGCCCAGCGCAATGGCGAACCCGGCGAATGCACACGCCCGCCATCTTCGGCGTCTCCATAAGCTTAGGACCATCCGTTTAGCTCCCTTTTTTCGTTGGTTGGGATTGTTTATGAATCGCCATTGCCGGTCTGATCAGGGCGCTTTCGACCGGCAGTACGGATTTCAATGCGAGGGATTTCGGCGAATAAAGCGCGCGAGGGAGCCTCGTCTTCTGCACGATGCTGCCTCGCGACATGCTTGACGTAACTGACCCCCACATGCGCCAGCGACAGAATCAGTCTGAAGTTACGGGCGTATTACGGCTAAATAAGCGGTTAATTAACCATTAAGACTGAGGGAAATCGCGGCGCGATTTCTCCGTGACCAAGCGACGTTTGCTGCTCGCGCGTTATCGCGCGATGTGAGGATTTCTAGGAGTTTTACTCGCGCCGATCAGGGATCAGCTTCAAGCGGCTTTGCTTCGGAGCAGCTTTGGATACGCGCGAGCGGCCAGCTTCAGCTCGGGGGCCAGCCTTCGGTTCTACGGAGCGGTTCGGTTTGGACTGGCCTTTCACATTGGCGCTGCCAGGAGGCCGAGCTGGCGGGGGCGAAAGAGGGGCAGTTCCGAAGACCTGCCTCTCGAGCCGCTTGATCCGATCGCGCAACTGCGGCCGCGCCTTCGTAATCGAGCTTGTCCGCCGCATCCATCATCTCGCGTCGCAGCTCGCTGATTCGATCCGGCAATTCATGCGGCGCTACGGACTCATCTTCGGCCTTTTGCGCCGTATCGATCTCGGGAACTACCGCCCATTCGGGCGAGTACATCTCGACCAGCGACGCATCGATCGCCTTGATGATCGACTTCGGCGTGATGCCGTGTAGCTTCATTATAGGCGAGCTGCTTTGGCGCGCCGCCGATAAGTCTCGTCAATCGCCATTCGCATCGAATTGGTGATCGGTGTCGGCGTACATGATCACCTTGCCGTTGAGGTTGCGCGCCGCCCGCCCGATGGTCTGGATCAGCGAGCGCGCTGAACGCAGATAGCCTTCCTTGTCGGCATCGAGAATCGCGACCAGCGACACTTCGGGCAAGTCGAGACCCTCGCGCAGCAGGTTGATCCCGACCAGCACATCGAAATCGCCTTTACGCAAACTGCGGATTATCTCGACGCGCTCGATTGTCTCGATATCGGAATGCAGGTAGCGCACGCGTACGCCGAGATCGTGATAATAGTCAGTCAGATCTTCGGCCATCTTCTTGGTCAGGCAAGTTGCGAGCACCCGCTCGTTAGCGTCGACCCGCTTGCGGATCTCTTCGAGCAGATCGTCAACCTGAGTGCCGGCCCGGCGCACCTCGATCTCCGGATCGATCAGGCCGGTCGGACGAATCAATTGCTCGACCACGAGACCGCCCGACTTGCGCAGCTCGTAATCGCCCGGCGTCGCCGATACATAGACCGCTTGCCGCGCGAAGCCCTTCCCATTCCTCGAAATTGAGCGGCCGGTTGTCCAGCGCCGAGGGCAGCCGGAACCCATAATCGACCAGCGTGCTCTTGCGCGAGCGATCGCCGCGATACATCCCGCCGATCTGCGGAATCGTAACGTGGCTCTCATCGACGAAGCAGAGAAAGTTCTTGGGGAAATATTCGAGCAGCGTCGGCGGCGGCTGTCCTGGCGACGGCCGGTCAGATGGCGCGAGTAGTTCTCGATGCCCGGACAGAAGCCCATCTCGGCCAGCAGTTCGAGATCATACAACGTGCGCTGCTCGAGCCGCTGTGCTTCGAGCAGGCGATTCTCGGTGCGGAAATACTCGAGCCGTTCGCGCAGTTCGGTCGCGAATATTCGCCACCGCCGTCTTCCATGCGATCCGAGGTCGTCACGTAATGCGACGCCGGATAAATCGCCACGCTCTGCAGCTTGCGAGATTACCTTGCCGCGCAGCGGATCGATTTCGTAATCGCTTCGACCTGGTCGCCGAAGAACTCGATGCGCACGGCGCGGATTCTCCTCGTAGGCCGGAAAGACCTCGACCGTGTCGCCGCGCACGCGAAACGTCCCACGATGGAAATCGTAATCGTTGCGCTGATACTGGATATCGACCAGCTTGCGCAGCACGCGATCGCGATCGATGAGTCTGTCCTTCCTCGAGAAACACCAGCATCTCGAAATAGACTTCCGGCTCGCCGAGACCATAGATGCACGAGACCGACGCGACGATCAGAACATCGTTGCGTTCGAGCAGCGCCTTGGTCGCGGAATGGCGCAGCTTGTCGATCTCGTCATTGATGCTGGAGTCTTTCTCGATATAAGGTATCGGTCGAGGGAACGTAGGCCTCGGGCTGATAGTAATCGTAGTACGAGACGAAATAGCGAACCGCGTTTTCCGGAAACAGGCTCTTGAACTCATTATAGAGCTGCGCGGCCAGCGTCTTGTTGGGCGCCATCACCAGCGTCGGCCGGTTCACCTGCGCGATCACGTTGGCCATCGTGAAAGTCTTGCCCGAGCCGGTTACCCCGAGCAGCACCTGATGCCGTACGCCTTCGATGACATTTTGGGCAATGCGGTAATCGCCGCCGGCTGATCACCTTCGGGACGATAACCGGAGACCAGCTTGAAGTTCCCTTCTTGTCCGCGCGCCAGTGACAGCATCGCTTGATTATATCAGGCGCGATACAATCAGGTCGAAATTCGCGTGCAGTATATTGGAAGATCGCTCCTGAAAATTATTTAGAGTGCGGACTACGTAGGTTTTACGTTGTTTCGCGCTCGCAGTTGGCATCATTTAAGTCAAATCGCGTGCTTTTAACTTGATCCTTGACTGGCACATTCATCGCTTAATCCTTACGAGGGTGATGCAAATAGGTGATCTTCTAAACGCGTTGATCGCTTCGAAAAATCGCGTCAATCATTCGCATATATAAGTGTCTTCTAACTACAATTCGAGGAGCAAAAGAGCTATGAACTTCTTTAGAAAACTCTTAATCGCTAGTGCCAGTCTCGCGCTTTTGGCGGGAGCGGGATGCTTTAGCAGGACAGTTAAGGAAACTACACCACCGGTCGTAATCACTCAGCCGGCTGCTCAAACTTCGACCACTACGACAACCTCCGACAATGGCGAGGTCGTCCGCCATGCGACGACCACTTATTCGAACCCATAAGCCTGACGCCTATAGGTTCGCTCTCATGGCTGGCGGATGGGACTTGGGCCCTCCGCCAGCATCAATTTCCAAACCGATATAACTTTGCATTTCGCGTTCTTCTGGACTAATTAAGTTAGATAGGACGCTAGAGCACTTTTAACTCCGCAATCCGAGCAGACCGCCACACGACGGCTGCCACATCAGGGAGGATGCGTGATGCAATATGATCTGATTATCCGCAATGGTACCGTAATCGACGGTTCGGGCTTACCGCGCTTTCGCGCCGATGTCGGTATCACGGGCGGCAAAATCGCATCTATCGGCAAGATCCGCGAATCAGCTAAAGAAGTAATCGACGCTGACGGCCACATTGTTGCGCCGGGTTTCATCGACGCGCATACCCATATGGACGCGCAGGTCTTCTGGGATCCCATCGGCACTTGCTCCTGCTGGCACGGCATTACCTCGGTCGTGATGGGCAATTGCGGCTTCTCGCTCGCTCCCTGCGGTGAAAAAGACAAGCTGCTCGTGATGCGCAATTTGGAGCGCGCCGAGGATATCGCACCCGAAGCCATGGAGGCCGGCATCAAGTGGTCGTGGACCACTTTCCCGGAATACCTCGACGCGGTCGACACGCTGCCCAAAGGTATCAATTACGCCGCTTACATGGGCCATTCCGCCCTGCGCACCTACGTGATGGGTCAACGGGCCTTCGAGGAAGAGGCCACCGCTGAAGATCTGACGCTCATGAAGACGAGATGCGCGCGTGCGATTGGCGCCGGCGCCGATCGGCTTCACTACCTCGCGCACGCGCAACCATCAGACGCCCGATGGCCATCCGGTCGCCAGCCGCCTCGCGAACTGGAACGAAGTGCGCGAGCTGGTCGGCGTGATGGGCGAGATGAATGCCGGGCATCTTCGAAATCGCCGGTGAAGATACCGGCATCGAGGGCGACCGGCGTCACTCGACTATCTCGACCGCCTCAAGTCACTCGCCGTCGATACTTCTGCGTGCCGGTGACTTTCGGGATGTTCAGCACGCGCCGCGCGCCGGACTACTGGCGCAACTACTTCCGCCTTGCCGACGAGACTGCGGCTGAGGGTGGCCGGATGTTCATCCAGGTGCATAGCCGCTCGCTCAACGTGCTGCTCTCTTTCGAGACCAACATGCCGTTCGACAAGCTGCCGCTATGGCGCGAGCTGCGCAAACGGCCGCTCGCCGAGCAGGAAGCCGCACTGCGCGATCCGGAAAAGCGTCGCGCGCTGGTCGCCGCCGCGCATGAGCGCATCGAAGGCCGCCCGGTCGGACCGGAAGCCCGCAACGCCAATTACAAGTGGCTGTTCCCGCTCGATCGCGCGACCCCGCCGTACCGCTCGATCGCCGAGATCGCCGACGCCTCGGGTAAAGACCCGGTGGATGTCGTGATCGACCTCGCGCTCGAAAAGCATCTCAAGCAGTTCTTCCTGCAGACGCTGATCAATGAGAATCAAGATCACGTGCTCGAAATGATGAAGCATCCGCGCTCGGTCGTGACCTTCTCGGATTCCGGCGCGCACGTCTCCCAGATCATGGATTCGTCGCTGCAGACGCATGTGCTCAGCTATTGGGTGCGCGAGAAGCAGGCGCTGACGCTCGAACAGGCGGTCCGCTCACTCAGCTTCGTGCCCGCCTATCATTGGGGATTGACTGGGCGTGGCTTGTTGCGCGAAGGCTACAACGCGGATGTCGTGGTTTTCGATCCCGATCGGGTCGCACCGCGAATTCCCGAACTGACCTACGACCTGCCCGCCGGTGCGCGCCGCCTAAAGCAGAAGGCGGATGGAATCATGACAACAGTCGTGAACGGCCAGGTGTTGCTGCGCAACAACGAGCACACCGGCGCGTTGCCCGGCAAGCTGCTGCGAGGTCCCCTAGCACGGAGCGTCTAACGACTCGATCGTGTATGTGCAGCACGCCGGCGAGTCAGCCATTATCTAGGCATTGTCAAGTCGGCGTGCTGCGCGCAATAACGTTTTGCGTCCACATAGACTTTCTCAGGTGATTTGTCGTCTCGATATATAGCTCGAACGCGGTTCTTCCACCATTCGGGAGATTCTTTCGGATTTGTACTAGAGTCCTCACCGAGCATCATAATAAGTGGAGTACCTGCATCTCGCCCAAAAGCCACACTCACCTCCGTCAATCCATATAGGATGCACCTCATCTTCTCTGGGTCAGGGTTCTCGGTATTTTTAAGATAATTGGCGTCCCTTTCCAAGGCATGATCGTCAGCGTACGTCTTGATCAGCCCGAGTAAGATTACTGCACTGGCAATAAACAGACCGACAGCAAGCACGAGTCTTCTCCCGAAGTGATAGCGACTATGCTTAGTCCTACGTTGGTTGAGACGAGGACTACCTAAGCCGCTTGCTGTTCGGACCCCTCCTACCGCTTCGTTTTCTGCGGAAAGCATCTCGGATATTGCCAATTCCGGCTCTGCTGTCCGCCAGTTATTTGGATGTCTCGATACGGGACCCGGCGCGTACCGCAGCCAACACACCTAAGCGCAGTGGCCGCAATGATGTGACCGCACGAAGAACACTTGTATAGTTGCTGACCTGCCATTTTCCTCGGAACAGTCTAGCAACAGAGTGACTAGCAGCTGCAAACATTCCTTGTTGCAACTTATAGTAGTAGTGTCGAGGAAGACCCTCACGATACCGTCTTGGAAACACCCTCATCGGTCAGATAGCCGCGAGCCTCAGCGAACGGCTCACGCGCGTTCGCAATTACTCAAATCGAACCGCGCACGCTTCCTCGGCGCAAGCTAACCTTTCGTCGGCCATTGCCTGTTCGATTTTGGGAGTGAGCTTTGCGCATTCGCGCGCGAGGCGCGAATGATCACGCCGGTTAAGGCTCTCCTTGACCGCTTCTTGAATCGCGCGACTGCGATTCGGAAAGGCCCTTCGCTTGACCAGCACATCGACTCGCCCGAGCAGTTACCGGTCGACCGTAATCGTCATCCTGACGGTACTCATAGCACTACTCTTATATGCTCTATCCAGGGTGGCGTCGCAGTCGCAACGTAAAAAGCTGGTCAGCCGGTACGGGATGTAGTTTCGTTCGAACCAACGCGAGGCCGCACAGCACGCTTACGCGGAGCCGGTCTTGAGACCAGATCAATTCGCAGGCGCGCGCCGAGTGCTCGCGCTGTTCTGGCTAGAGTTTTCAACGTCAGATTGTTCAGCTTACCCGATTCGATTTGAGCGATCATCGGCTGACTAACACCCGAACGCTGCGCGAGAGCTGCTTGCGTGAGCCCTCGATCTTTCCGCAAATTTGCAATTTTGGATTCAATCAAAATTTCGGCGATTTCCTCTTCCACTTCTCGCCGCAAACCAAGCTCATCAACTTTTTTCTCCAACAGCGCGAGACCTGGATTTTTTGGCTTCTTCACGTTCTACTTCTTTCAATCTCCTTCGCATCAGTTGCAATATGTCAGCCGGAGTGTCCGTACGCTTCTTCACATATCCGCCGCGCAATACAGCGCGTCGTCTCGGCAAAAATCCGTAATAGATGCGTACCCGCGTACCGCGCAGCACAAACAGGCCCTGCTCCAGCGCCTTCGAGCGCGGCGCACGCAATTGATTACCCAAAAGGCGGAGTGCGCCCGTCAGCACGGCAGCATCTTTGATGTCTTTCGCGTCGATCAGACCGGCGACAAACTCGGCGAAAAGTGATTGGCCACTGCCCGTCTTGTACTCATTAATCGCTCAATCCGCCATCGCGTCATATAAGTTATGACTTATTTCATCGACTCACGCAATCGCGCGACTGCATTCTCCACGCGGGTGCCCTGGAAGAACTCCGGGTTCATCTCGATCTTGGCGCGCACCGGATGCACGAACACGAAATCGCGAAAGTCAGCCTCGTTGATTAATCCGTGCTCGACCAGTTCCCAGGCTTCGTAGGCGGCGTCGCGCATATCGGGTAAGTCGAAGTGCCCTAAATCCGAGCTGTAGATTGCATTGAGACGCGCGCCAAACGGGTTGATTTTCGGGTTGAAAGCGAGCGCCGCCAACCGATCATCGCCTTCGCAGCCGAAGAAGAACTTCGGCACGAAGCGCTCGCGGATGTCTTCTTTCGTTTCGATTCCGGCCCGCGCCCATTCGTCGATTTGCGACCGGACCGCCGGATCCTCCTCGCGCGAACCCCATAGTAATTGCGATTGGTCCTGACCGAGCCGCGCGAGAATCTCGTCGCAGTAATCGCTGCCGTATTCGCGAAACAGCTTGCTCAGCAGTTCGCGATCGAGATTGCGTGGATCGAAGTTCGCGACGAACTCGCGGTTGTGCTTTTCCCAGTGGCCGATCAGGTCGGCGTAAAGCCCGCAGGCCCATCCAGCGCCGCCCTCCAAGAATGAGAAGCGCAGTTCCGGAAATCTTCGGGTCATGCCGCCGAAGAAGATTGCTTTGCAGATTGCCTCCGCCGACGCCGCGAAATGACCGATATGGTTGTGCATGAAGTTGGAAATTGAATTGCGGAAGCCCAGACCGGCGCTCGGTGAATGAAAGGCCGGCGCAACTTTCAGCTCGATACATTTGCGCCAGACCGGATCGTAATCATATGCCGAATCAACGCACAGCGTATCGAGCCAAAAGGCGTAGCGCGCCGCCTCCGCGGACAGTTGCGCAGCAGCTTCGAGCGGACGCCGTACCCATCCCGCCATCACGATCGCTTTCAGGTGCAACGTGTTTATCGCGTAATCAAGCTCCGCGATCGCCTCGTCCGGCGTATGCATCGGGATCACTGCGACCGGCGTGATGCGATCGCGATACTCGTGAAATAATTCGGCGTGAAGCTGATTCCACGCGCGGCAGCACGCCTGCCGCATCTCGGCGTCGGGCAGATGCAGCATGAACAGGCCGAGGCTCGGATAGATGATCGTGAAGTCGAGGCCCATCTCGTCAAGGCGTTCGTACAGCAATTTCGGCAGCGAGCTGGTCGCGCGATCGAGCGTGTTGCGCGTCGGATGGACCCACCAATGCGGTCGCGGCACGCGCTGGCGTCGGCGCTCGTCGGGCGTGAGTCGATACCAGCGAAATCGTAGCGGACTGTCAGGGAGCAATTTGAACCGCTCGACCATCGCGGCGCCCGCGACGTTTTTCAGGTAATCGAAAAAGGCCGGTTCGAACTCCGCGACGTGCCCGTCGGAGTCGATAATCGGATGGTTCAGCCGTTCGCGAATTTCTGCCGAGCGGGATTTCTCACGCATCGCCTGCTCCTTGCCCGCAACCCGGAACTGGCTGCCTTAATCTTTGTCGGGCCGTTCGATTCCGTCAAAGGCGCTGAGATCGCTCATCGGGATGCCGAATGCGCTCTTGCCGAGGAACTCCAGCGATTCATCGCTATCGAACGGATGGAACAGGCCGGCGCGCACGTCACGGACGTAGCGTTCGAGCGGGAGCTTGCGAAAATATGAAGCGCCGCCGACCGCGCGCTGCGCAAGATCGACAACGCGCACCGAATTCTCGATGGCGACCAGCCGTGCGGCGACCGCCTTGCGCGACCAGGTCGCACCGTCGTCGGTTTCGAGGTCCGCGGCGGCCTTCCACATCATCGCGCGCGCCGTTTCGATTAGCATGTCCATCTCGCCGACCTTGTTATAGACCGACGGCAGATGGCTCATCGGATGAGGCAGCGGATAACGCGGACGATCGCGCATGAAATCGACCGTGAAGTTGCGCGCCGCGACCGCGATTCCGACGTAAGGCGCGCCGATCGTGAACGGCGCTTTGGCGAAAATACGTGTGATACGCCCGCTGTTCGAGACGAAGCGGCGCAAGACAACGTCGGATTCCTTCACGAAGGCATCCTTCAGTTCCGAGCTGCGCGATGCCGACGCCCGCATCCCCATCGTGTGCCAGTCGTCCTTGAAGGCGAGCCCGGGCGTTTCGCGCGGCGGAATAAAGAAGGTGATGATAGTCGGACCTTCGGGCGCATCCTCCCAGGTTGCCTCAGCGAAGTAGTAGTCCAGCGCGATACTCTGGGTGCTGAAGATTTTGCGGCCATTGACGAGCCATCCGCCCTCGACCTTGCGGGCAGTCGTGCGTGGTCTCAGCACCAGCACCGAGTTGTCGGGCTCGGAACCTGAGCCACCGCAAACCAGGTGCTCCTTGGCGATCCGCCGCAGTTTTTCTTCGACGTTGGGCTGTTTGAACTTGCGCCACAGATTAATCATTAGCCCGAGCACATTGAAATGCATATTGATCGCGAGCGCGGTCGGACCGCATCCCTGGGCCAGCCGTTCCTGCGCCTTCATCCGCTCGAGCATCGTCGCGCCGAGCCCGCCGAGTTCGGTCGGAATAATCAGGGTAGTGTAGCCGGTCTCTTTCAGACGGGCGTAATTGTCGAAGGGAAAAGCTTCATCGATATCGTACTGGGCGGAACGCGGTGCGAATTCGTCGGCGAGCTTGCCGGCGAGATCAAGAAAGCGTTGCTCGCGTTCGGTGTGATGCTGGTTCATCGCCGTACCTCTGCTCCATCTAGCTTGCCGTCATCGGTCGCAGTAATCGGGAGCATAGGCGCAATCGAGGGATTTGCGCCAGCACTCACACGGCGCGGGTGTTTCACGTGAACATGTAATTCTTCACCCGAGAAGGGTTTCATCCTTGACTGATCGTAAAGCGGAGAGGGGTGCGCGGCGAAATAAGGCCGTCGAAGCTTCCGCACTGCGCAAGTGTGTTGAATTTCAGTTTCGCGACAGCTATCGCGAGAATCCTGATATTTTGGGGACACCGGAGCAGGATGCTGAGTACGAAGCACTTACATTGAGCTCAGCTTGCGAAGCCAATGTCATGGCTGACGAGAAGAAGGAACATACCGCACATTCGCTCGCGTCGAAAATTGTCAAGACGCTGTTGAAGGCGCATCTTGCGCAGCAAAAGCGGCCTCTGCCAAAAGAAAAATTATCCCGAGAGAACAAAAGCTAAAAATACAGAAGCGAGAACACCAGTGAGATTTTTCTCTTGAACGAAAAAGTAAGCTCTGAAACTCAGACAAAAGACAGCGCCCGCCGAGAGGATAAGGCTGGTAATAAAGACGATAGATGGATGCGCTTTAAGAAATTCGTCAAGGAGAGCAGCAGCTTTACTGATTGGCTGCTAGCTAGCTTCACGTTGGTACTCGCCGCTATCGCGATTCTTCAATTCGTTATCATATGGGGTCAACTTGACGTAATGCGGAAGGATGAACGCGCATGGATCACGGTAACGAAGAAGCCGGATATTACCGTTACGGTCGATCCAATACCGTCTGCTACTTTGGTGGTTGCCGATACCGGTAAGACGCCCGCTCGCCATATTCGGGGACACGCTGTCATAGAAATCGTACCGAACGGTAGTTCCCCCCATTTTGAGCAAGGTGCGCATGCGCTCCTCGAAACAGGTACGATATCCCCAAATAGCTCCATTGACTTTCCAGTTACAAGACAACACTACAAAGCTTTAGGACAACCAGAATTGGGAGCCGAAGATTACAACACGACGGATGCTGAAAAAACCGCTCTCGCGGATGGGACTGATTGGATAGCGGTGCATGGGGTTGTTCAATACGACGATGTATTCAATGCTCATCATTGGATAAAGTTTTGCTCTTGGGCGACGGAAGTTCCCGGTGTTTATTCTGCGCGCGCCTGCGCAACTTACAACGACCAAGATACTGAATAGCCCGATTGCTAACTTCAGCCACTCGCGTCGCTTCTCCTCATGGGTGCCTGCCGCCCTTCCGTCGATAATCGGAAAATCGCGAAGGGTTTCATTCTTGCCGGAGGTTAGTTTGGCGTGAGGGCGGAGGACGGAACAATCGCGAGTGGGGCGCCCGGGGGTTGCCAAGCGAGCCGCATCACGGCGTCGCCCGCGAGATTGCGCTCGCCAGCCTCGATGCGGTGAGGGCCTTTAGTTAAATACACGAGATTCTCACTATGGGTCTGCGTGACGTCGCCCGGATCGCGAATCACCGGCATCCCATCAATCGTGAGCCAGCCTAAGTCATCCGCTTCAATTACAAAGCGATACTCACCCGTCAATGGCGCTTGCAGTGTGCCAGTCCAGATCACGCGCGAGGGGGCGGGCAAGCCGCCAAGCTCGCCGGCATTATCGAAGTTCAGTTCGCGATCTACGCGCTCAATATGAGGCGGAAATCGAGTCAGGCGCAGTTCGCGATAATAACGGCCGAGCAGACCATGGCGTGGCTTGGCCCGTAGCCTAGCAGCTATCCGACTAGTGAAAGGCAGCACGCAAAGCAGGAGCAAACTGCCGATCACTGCGCTCTCGAGCCAACGACGATTTGCACCGCGATCGGATTCTTGACGCAGCTCGCGGACTCGCCTGCTCGGCTCCACTGCGTTCTGCCTAGTGTCTTGACGCAGCTCGCGGACTCCCTTCGAGGGACTCAGGGCAGGCTGCCTGCTCGCTCCGCGCGGCAACCGCGCTTCGCTAGCGTATCGCGATAGAGACCATGCGCCCCATAGCCACAAGCCGGCGAGCGGCCACAACTGGAAGGGACCCGGCAGGCCAGCGAGCTTGCCCAAGTTGAACGCGGTGGATTCGTCGACAATCGCCGGGCCGCCGAAAAACGCGTCGCGATCGTAGGCGAAGTCGCCGCGCAGATAACCTTGCAGAGCAAAGTCGCGCAGCGGATTCTCATATTCGTAGGGAAAATGCGGCTCGACCGCCGTCGCCATCACCATCGCGGCGATCGAGACGCTCGCCAGCAACGCCAGCGGCCAGTTCCATCGCGAAGGCAAAAACCCCAGCGGGATAACCATAAACGGGATTGCCGCAATAATCTGTCTGGGACCGGTGGCGGTGCCGCCGCCCCATGAAACGATCGATTCACCGAAGGACGCGTTGAATAAAATCATGCTGAGCGTCGCGAATGCAGCGAGCGCAGCCGCGACGCGCAACTTCGGGCGCATCGCCATAAAGACGAAACCCGGAATACTCAGTAACAGGACGGGATTGCAATAGAAAAGCCCGCGCTGCGGGTCGATCAAAATCCGATACAGGATCTCAGGCCGGGGATATTGCAGCCCGACGAAACCGACCGCTTGTTCAGGAAACTGTGTATTGCCGGCGAGCTTGTAAGCTTCATAACTGAGAAAGAATGGATTGCCGAATGCCGCCCGGTTATAGGACAAAAGGATCAACGCAATAGCGGCTGCACCGCCTACAAAGACCGCAAAATGACGTGACAGACCGAGCTGCCAGAGAGCATAAACCGCCAGCGCGGCGGAGATGAGGAGCGCCGGAAAATCGCACAGCACGGCCCATCCGGCGAGCATTCCGGCGAGCATCATGCGCCCGGGGTCGTCGCTCTGCCGCTGGCTGGCGAGCATATAAAAAGCGATTAACGCGCACGCGCCGGCGATTGGCTCACCGGTCATCTCGGTCGCGTAAGGAAATAGAATCGTAGCAAAGGGCAAGAGCAAGGCGCACAGGATTGCCCGACTCTGCGCGCCGCCCAGTAAAATGATCAGGCGATACATCACGACGCATGAGATGGCGACGATCAAGCTGGTAGCGAATACGGTGGTAAGCCAGGTCGCGAGCGCCCAGTACAAGGCTTCGTAATTTTCCTTCAAGGGTGAAAGCAGTGCGGTCCATACTATCCACTGCAAGATTCCGGTGAACGAACCGCCGGGCGCCTTGACTGAGTAGTAGTGGCCGCCGAGTGAAATGATATCCGCGGTGTTGTATCCGCAATAGCCGTCGATCCAGAGCGTGCGCCGCTCGACGATCGAGCGCATCAGATCGAAGCGGGCGGCGATACTCTGATCAGCGCCTTGATAGAAGTAAGAAAAGCTTAAGAAGGGCACCCAGAACAGGAGCCGCTCGACGCTTGCTGTCTTCATCAGCGCATCAGGCCGCCCGCACGCCATAACTCAGGAACGGCCCGAACCTGCGCGCCTGGACGGGATGCGCCGAGCTGAGCTTATCTCGGAGGGCGGCTCGCTCATCAGCCACCATCCAGTGACCGCGAGCAGGAGCAATCCCAGAAAGGTAGCAACAAGCGTCCAGAGATGACCGATCGGGCCAGTGGTTGCCTGTTTGCGAATCGCGACGAGATCAAAGACGTGCTGCGCACCGCGCGGCGGCGCCGCGACTTTGACCACTTGGGCATTACGGAAGAAGGCTTCTCCACGCGTCAGATTCATGTAGCCGCCGACGCGCAGCACGACGTCAACATCGGCGTTATACGGTCCGATTTTGAGATAGAGGCCAACGCGCCGCCAATCGTTGTCGCCGCGCAAATCCTGCGACATGATCCCGTCCTCGAGCACGCTGATGGACGCGCCGGTGAAGAACGGCAGGACGCCATGAGTCCGGACGTCCACACTCATGTAATACCAGCCCGGACCGAGACTCAGGGGTTGCAGCCAACGTGCGTCATTGTCGCGTAGACTAAACACTTCGACTTCACCCGGCTGACCCTTGGCCGGTGGAATCCAGCGATAATCAGTGGTGCCGGGGGTGAGAATCCAGGCATCGGTTCGCCAGCCGTCCACGGAATCACCGGAGCCCACCGCGAAGTCGCCATTGTGCAGTAGATTCTTGGCGGCCTGACTTGATGATCGACAGGTGATTAGGAACAGAACGATCAAAGCAGAACAAGCGATGCGCTTGCGAGCGGGCTGCAGCACTGGTCGATGCATCATATCCAGTTACGCAGGCCGGGGCCTTCAAACCACATCCGGGCGTAATAGCCAGTGCGCGAGATGGGAGTGCCGAGCCAAATCGGTAGATAGTAGAGAAATAATACAAATGCTGTTCCGAGGAAAACCGTGACGACCAAACGCATCGCGCGTCGATCGTCTTTGAGCGCTATAAAGTATCCAATCGCCAAAATTGCCGCGACGGGCAAGCCGGCTGCTGGACGAAGGCCGACCGAGAGGAAGTTCGGCTTGTATTCACTAGCCATATGCCCCAATCCGATCAAAATCACCGGAAAAACCGTCAGCAAAAGCGCAAAACCTTCCCACGGTTCGGCAGAGCCGCGCCATAAATCGCTCAAGATCAAGCCTAGTGCAAGATACCCAAGGTAAACCGACGGCAGATAATGATACAGAAAAAGGATTCGGCCAATAGGTATCCAGATAAAAAAATAAGCGAGAAACCCGATTAGTAAAAAGCTGCGAGTCACGGTTGGACGCTCGACTGTCCGCACGGCGATGATGCTCATGGCCGGAATGACCGCCCACCAAGTCAAGGGATTGCCGGCACCCCAGATGGTCGCAACGACATTTCCTTTTGGCGGGAAATTTTGCCAGTAGGCCACCGGACGCAGCATCAGCGGCCAGCTCCACCATGGTGAAGCATATGGATGCGTCGCAGTGGAGACGCTGTTTTCATACCACATCACATCTTTGTAGTAATGAAACAGATCAGCGATCCCGCCCCACCATCCTAATGCGTAATGCGGGGCGAAAGAGCCGATATAGAAAATAGTAGCGATTGCGCCAGTCATAACCAGTCCACCGAGAGTGCGGCAGATGCGCATGCGGCGCACGGCCAAGCATTCGGGGCTATCAAGTGGCTGATCGGCGCTCGAATCAGGACGCCATAAGGTAAAACCGACGAAACCAATCACCAGCAGAAAAGTAATTCCCGGGACGTAAAGTTTTGCGCCGAGACATAAGCCCAGCACTACTCCAAGCGGCACGAGGATAATGCGGCGGCTGGCCAGATTCGGCGTCTGCATGAAGCGAAAAAGCAGGAGATAAGCAATTGCCGCGAGAGTGACATAGACGATATCGATACAGCCGATGCGCGAATCGACGATGAAGAAGCCGTCGGCGGCGATCAGCGCGGCGGCGAGTCCCGCAGCCATCCGCGAACGAAACATCCGGCGGCCCAGCAGATAGGTAATCGCGACAAGAATAGTGCCGAGCAGGGCATTACCTATTCGCCAACTCCAGGGATGATCGCCGAACAGGTAGATGCCGGCGGCGATCACGAGCTTGGCGATCGGTGGATGGGGATCGAGAAATGGCTCGTTGTGAAGATAATGGCGCGCCTGTCCGACGAAATGGACTTCATCGAAGACGATCTCAGGAGGATGACCGAGATGCCAGAAGCGCACGAGCGCAGCGACTCCGGTGAGCAAAACGATTAAGACAGTATCGGTCCGCAGCCAGGCTAAAGGCTGGTAGGTTTCGCGCGACGCGGGCGTGAGAGCCAGCTTGGCGTCCATACCGGAAAATGCGTTCACCAACCAATGAGAGGAGGGCAAATAGCTATCACCGGAGTCGCTCTCCGGCGCGGTACGAGGCAGACGCGCGAAGCCATACACCGCGGCGAGCGCCAACGCCAGGCAGTTGAGCAGCGCCGCGAGCATCGCCGGACCGTCATGCGCGTCGAGGAACACGGTCGTGTTCAAGGCATGCAAGACATAGGCGAGGTTGAAAACTCCGGTGAGCGTAATCAAAGCGAGTACCGCCAACATCGCGGGTTCTTGCAACGCCAACGGAATCGCAAAGACGATAGCGGGATAGAGGTATCGCTCATGCATCCGCGGGGCGACCATAAAAAAGCCGAAGAGCGCCACAAAGGACATCATCCAGAAGTTGCGGCGTGAGGGATTGCGCCAAAGTGTCGCGATGATCGCGGCGTAGAGCACGACCAGCAATGCAATTCCGAGGGTGAAATAAGAAATCCCGAAGATGAGGGTCGAATCGTTCTGGCGCAAACCTCCGAGCAACGCCATCAGGTTGAAGGCATTGACCGAAGTCTCGTGATAGTAGGCCGCGGTCGAAAGATACAGATCGGGCAGCCAGCTCCAGGGATGGCTGAGCTGAAAAGGCGCGACTCCGATCACAATAATCGCGAGGGACACGAATGCCGATTGCCACCATCGGCTCGGGCGCGCTTTCAGCAGAGTCCAGATTCCAAGCACCGGTATCAGCATGATGGCTTGGGGTTTGATGAGGAGCGCCAGCGCCGCCAGCGCCCAGCCCAGCTCGACGTCGTCATCGAGCATCATCACCGCGCTGAGGAGCATCACCAGCGCGAGGGCTGAATCGCTTTGGCCCCAGAATACGGTATCGAACAGCAGCGCAGGATTGAGCGCCACAAACAGCATCGCGAGCCACGCGACCGCGCGTGACGCGTTACGGCGCACAATGATGAACATCAGCGCGGCGAGAGCAAAATCAGCCGCCAGCGCGGGAGTTTCGATAATTATGCGCAGGGTCGTACCGCTCGCGTCAACCAGACGCGCGAAAGCGCCCGCGCCCCAGAGCGCATAGAGATAGCCGGGCGGATAATCGAGAAACGAACCCACACGATACATCGCAAGTGGGCCGTGCTGCGCGATATCCAACCCCCAGGCCTCGAAGGTCCCGACGTCCACGCCAAAGCCGGGACTGAACGCCACTATCACGGCTTTGATGATCCACCATACGAATAGCGCCAGGAGCGCCTGCCACAATCCGGAATCGCGCGTTTTCAGTAGCGGTCGTGCGGCGCTGTAGAGCGCGTAAATCACGAGCAGCGCGAGGGAAAATCCGGCGACGATGCCGGCAGCTTTACCGCTCGCAGTGGAAACGTCCGGAGGGGTTTCCGCAAGGGCTACTCCCGCCGACGCGAGAATCGACATCAGAGCAATAATCAAGCGGAGCCGCAGTCGCAAGGAACCGAGGTGTTTCGTTAGCTGTCGATGCTTACGCAAGTTTGGCCGTCGAGCCTGCCTTTCACGTCAGATGAGGCGCCAAGCGCGCGGCTAGATTAGCGCAGCCGAGGGCGATCCAGAATGGGGTCTCGTGAAGTAGCGATAGAATGCCGGACCGTTCTATGATGCGGAGGCCGTCAAGGAGGCAGAACGAATGAAACTCGTGCATGCGTTATATGAGCCGGCGGGTGAGGGGCCATTTCCGACGATTTTCGCGATGCATGGATGGGGATCGAATGCGCTCGACCTCCACGGTATCGCACCCTTTATCGCGAAGGGGCGCTTCCTCGTGATCTGTCCGCAAGGACGGCATGAGGTGGAAATCGGGGCGGTCAATGGCTTCGGCTGGTACGAGACCAATCCGGGCAAAAAGCCGGACGAAGAAAAGGTCGATGCGGCGATTGACGAGCTTCGTGCGTTTATTAATGAAGCGTGCGGACGATATCCAGTCGATAAGAGCAAGATCGTTCTGGTCGGTTTCAGCCAGGGCGGAATGATGGCGTACAATCTCGCGATGCGCTGGCCGGATAAATTTGCCGCGCTCGTGGGAATCTCGACGGCCTTTCCGGATTTTCTCTATGAGCGAGCCAAGAATCGCGAGGCGATCGCGAAGTTGCCGGTGCTGATCGAGCACGGGCGCGCCGACGAGATGCTCGAGATGGCGCGGGCGCGCAAGTCGGTCGAGATGCTGCGGGAATTGGGCGCCACGGTATTGTTTCGCGACTACGATTGCGGTCATGAAGTCTGCGCGGACGGGGTGCGCGACTTGTCGGCTTTCTTGGCGGAAAAAGTCGTCGAGCGCGGCGCGCAGGAATAGCTCCCGATACATCGCACGAGTCTGCCGGACGCGGTCATGTTACGCTGTTCCGGATGGACGAAAACGTCAACGAGGAAAAGCGTCAGTTCGCGCGATTGGTCGCGATCGTGCGTGAGTTGCGTCAGAAGTGTCCGTGGGATCGCGAGCAAACACTCGCAACTCTGAGCAAGCATCTGATTGAAGAGGCCTACGAGGCGACCGACGCGATCGAGCGCAACGAAGCTCGTGAAATTGCGGGCGAGCTGGGCGACATTTTCGCGCAGGTGCTGTTCGCCTCGAATATCGCTGAGGAACAAGGTCAGTTCACGCTGGCGAATCTAATCGAAGCGGCAGCAGAAAAGCTGATTCGGCGGCATCCGCACGTTTTCGGGGATATTCAGGCGAAGTCGTCGGCAGAAGTCGTCGCGAACTGGGAAAAAATAAAGCAGGCGGAGCGCAAATCCTCGGGCGCTACCTCGGCGATCGATGATGTCGCGCGGGCCTTGCCCGCCCTGATGCGTGCCGAAAAGCTCGGCAAGCGGGCGCGTCAAGCCGGGATGGATTGGGCGGATATCCACGCGGTACTCGCAAAGGTTCGCGAAGAGATGGACGAGGTAGAAGGGGCGCTCGCGCGCAATGATCCGGACGGGGCGGCGGAGAACTCGGCGATATGCTGTTGGCGCTCGCCAATGCGCCGCGATTTATCGGTCATGAGGCGGAGGAAACGCTACGGCGGGCGTGCGACAAATTCGTGAGAAGATTCAAGGAAGTCGAGCGGCTGGCGGCGGACCGAGGACTGGAACTCGCGAAGCTGAAGGACTCCGAAATCGAGAACTTGTGGCAACAAGCTAAACGCGTCGCGGGTCGCTAATTACATCAAAATGACCTTGGCTCGAGATTGTCAATATGGCTGCTATTCTTAATGAAGAAGCTAATGTGGAATTTTATTGACGATCGAGGACGAAACGTCATATTGGCGTGGGGGAGAGAAACGAAACGAAGCGCGATCAAGCGAAGCTGAATCAAAGATTTGATCGCTTAGTCCAAGTTGATTTTAACCTAGCTATAAACAGTAAGCTTCTCGCCGGGCCTATTTATAAACACGTATACAAAATGCAAATTCATGGCGAAGTGCAGATGCGTCCATTGCTTCGCAGGGGCCCGATCAACAACGATGCAGAGTACACGCTATTACGAGGAGCCACGGAGGAGAATTGGGTGCTTACTCCTGGAGCCAAAGAAGACGCGGAATTGAAACGAGAAGCGATCATTGCTTCGCCAACAACACGGAGAAGGCACCATGAACGAATATCGTGATCTTATCAAAGATTTTCGAGATAAAAGGTATCGAGAAGCTTATGCTGAGGATTATCTTCACTCGTTCATTGCTATGCAGTTTCAGGTTGTCCGCGAGCAGCGCCAATTAACTCAACAGCAACTTGCGGATGAGATCGGCACAAAACAGACTGCAATCTCGCGACTGGAGAACGTCAACAACACATCCTGCAATTTGCGTTTCCTTCAAAAAGCCGCTTTCGCTCTAGGTTGCCGCCTGCGTGTATCGCTTGAAACCTATGGTTCGCTTGTTGGCGACGAAGGACCTCATTTCTCCCCGCGAAGTGCTACAACGACCTAGCTTTGAAGACGATCCCATATTTAAGACACCCATATCGAGATCGAGAGCGACCAGCGGGAATTTAATTCCCTTCCCCGATAGAAACCCTATACAACCCTCAATGGAAGGAGTGGGGCAAGGCTGCGCCCCACAGTACTCTTTAATTTTTGGTTCTGGTAACAAGGAGCGACACGAGTCACAGCCGAAATCCAACATCCCATACTCTAGGAAAGTAGCGTGAAACTCATCACATTCCTACTGGGACAGACCGTAAGGACCTTCAAGCCGAATCATGGGATTGGATTCTTCCCTGATGTGATAACAGCATTTGTAGATCGGTACCAATTCCAAGGAGCACCAGACGCACGGGCGTTGCTTCCGACACCACAGAATCCTGCCGGGCCGCCTGCAAATTTTCAGCATGGGAAATTATTTTCTAGCGAACGAACTATCGTTATTGACGAACTCCAAGTATATGCGTTCGGAACTATGGTGTCCGCTCGCGCGCCTACTGAAGATACAGATTTGATTGCCGAAGACATCGTGCAATGGACTAAGGCCCAATTTGATTTGCTGCTTGAGCCATTTAAGCCCATTGCTCATTCCAGTCAATTGGAAATTCAGTTTCAACGTTCGTTGCCAGAGTTGGTTCCATTTCTGACGCCCGTCGGCACTGCAATCACTGAAGCCTTGGATGGATTCTGGGATATGCACCACGAACTCACGGGCGTGTACTTTGTGTTGATCAAGCTCAAAGCAACGAAGTTTGCTCCATCGCCTTTTAGAATTGAGAGACGGGCAGATATTCCGTATGAAATGAACCTCTATTTCTGCGAGGCCCCATTGAGCACAAGCAATACAATAACGGTCTTAGAACGATTCGAACGTATCTGTCTTGCGAATTTTCCATAGACGACTCCGCACAATCAAATTAGGGCGCTACCAGCCTCGCCCTGCTGAATTGACCTGATGGGGGGGGCTGTTAAAAATAACCGGATATGCCGCATATTCCAGTTCATCCGTCCGCCGAGAAACGTCATCGGCAGAGTCTCAAGCGTCAGGCGCGTAATCGCGTGATTAAGACGCGCGCCCGCGGTGTTGCGAAAGCCGCCTTGGAGGCGATTGGCGGGAGCGACCAAGAGGCCGCACGCAATGCGCTTCGCGAGGCGGCGAGAGTTTTGCAGAAAGCCGCGAGTAAGGGAGTTATCAAGCGTAATACCGCATCGCGAAAGATCGCCCGCCTGTCACGCCGACTCCATCGCGCACAGACCACCTCCGTCGCAGCGTCATCCTAAGGGTATTAGGCTGAGGGTATCAGGCCACGCGAGCGGTACGCGTCATTAGATCGAGAATCAATTGTGCGACCGCGTTCTCACGTTCTTTGATCAATCCCATCTTGAACTGCTCGTCGAGTTCACAGGCGCGCTGATGCGCCGCCTGCAAACCGGGTAGCCCGAATTTGCGCGCGCCGTCAATCGCGCGCGTCACCATCGAGCTTTGTGGCGGTAAGCCGAGTGTACCGGCAATTGCCGCATTGCTCTTGCGCGCTTCGAGCATCGCGGCTGCGGCTAGCATCCGGCGGACTAACGGAATGATTTCGACCGCCAGCATTTCGATAGGATCGCGGCCGATTTGAATCGCGCGTCCAAATAGCGCGAGAGTTTCGTTGGCATTGCCTCGCGCGAGCGCGTCGGCCAGCTCGAAAAGCTCGGGTACGTGGAGAGCGCCCGATTCGCCGAACGCTGCGGCTTCGAGAGTTTCGCCTTCGGTAGTAAGCGCAGCACGCCTGATCGAATTAGCCATCGCGTTCAGATCACCGCCGTGCCGGGTGATGAGCAGATCGGTTGCGGCGGGCGCAAGCTTCCGGCCGGTGTCGTGCGCGAAGAGTTCCGCGTATTGGCCGAGTTGATTATCAAATGGCCGGGCGCAATTGACCACTATGCCCTTCTGTTCGACGGCGCGGCGGAGCTTGGCCGGCACAGTATCGCGATCGCAGATGAGCGCCAGGCGAATGGTCGGCGCAAGCCGCTCGAGCGCTGCGACGAATGCAGCTTCTCCACCGCTGCCGGTAGCGGCTGGGCTGTCGTCGCCGTTTTCATCATCGGCGCTCGCCCGTTCGCGATAGGAGCGCAAAAGACGGCACGCGATCAGCCGTTTCGGCGCGAACAGGTCCGCCCCGTCGAGCTCTCGCAAGGCCGCGTCGAATCCGTCAGCGCCGCCGATCTGACAGGAGCGGTATTGAAAACCTTCGCGGGCGAAGCGTCCACGGAAAGCATCGAGGACATACTCGCGCAGAAAAGCTTGCGGCCCGGCGACCGCAATCGCATTTGAGGGTGACGAGGTTCGTGCGAGCGAACGCAGGAACAGGAGGGCATTTTCGTTAGCCAATCAGGATTCCTCGGTTCAGTAGCGACCAGCAAGTCATTCTGAGCACGCTAAGATCCCGGCTCTCGGTCCGAATCGGAGGAAGATAGCGCATTAGATACTCGCTAGATTCTTCACTCCGCAGACGCCGTTCAGAATGACAGAGGGAACTTGCTCATTTCCGAATGACGCGACTCTAAAAGCCTTCGGTCATTGAGGCGTAAAGGTTTTGCGCGAGCTGCTGCATGATCTGTTCGCGGGTAGCGGTGGTTTGCGTTTGCGCCACCTGAAGATCGGGCATTCTGCGCGATATCCTGGGCCCGCAGATTTTGCTGCAAGAAGTTTGGCGAAGTCGTGATTACTGCGCCGGCCACATCGGGGGCCTGTCCGCCGGCGTTAATGCCGTGCGCCGTCCAGATTACGTGATGGGTATGAGAATCGGTAAGGATTGCATTCGCGCTCATCGAATCGAAGTAGAGAATTGGTTCGCCGACTGCATTGGTCGCGCCCGGCAAGGAATCGAAGTAGAGCACTTCGCCACTGAGAACTAAGTCGGCGTCGCTGGGATTGTCGGTCAAATTGAGGCGTTTGCGGTCAGCAATCTCGTCTTTCAGAACGAGCATGAACTGGTCGTTGAGCCCGGTGATGGGGGTACGATTGCTGAATTTCTCGACATAGATGGTTTTTGCCTGAGCAGGCAAAGCGCTGCCTTCGGCGGCGAAGTGGTAACCGCATCCGCAGAGTAAGAGCGCGAAGAATGCAAGCGCCCAGAAGATCGCGGACTTAAAGCTTCGCGTGACTATGCTCTTCACCTTTGCCCTTGAGTTTGAGACGACCTGCAAGCTCGTCGAGCACCCCATTGACGAACCGACCGGATTCATTGTCACCATAGGCTTTGGCCAGCTCGATGGCCTCGTCAATCGTGACGCGAGCGGGAATATCCTCAATCCGCATCAGTTCGAAGAGCGCGAGACGCAAAATATTGTGATCGACTCGCGAGAGGCGTTTGATTGACCAGTGTTCGAGCGCTCCCGCCAAAAGCTTATCGAGCGCAGTGCGTTCGCGCTGTACGCCATCGACTAGACGCAGAGCAAAGGTTCGAACGCGATCCTCAGCCGGAAACGCTTCGAAGAAGAGCGATAAGTCTTCGTTCGAGACTTCGCCGCGAATATCCATTTGATAAAGGGCTTTGAGCGCAAGCTCGCGGCCCTCATGTCTTAGTCCCATCGGATTTTATCAAGCTGCGCCGAGCCGTGATCGTGGCCGGCGCTAAGTTGCTTAAACCATTTTAGCTCACGACTTTGAGCTTCGTGAACAGATGTCCCAATTTTTCCTTCTTGGTGCGCAGATATTCGATGTTACCGTGATGCGGTATCACTTCGAGAGCCTCGCGGGTCACGCGCACGCCATAACGTTCGAGACTTTCGAGCTTATGAGGATTGTTAGTCAGCAAGCGTGCTTCGCCCACTCCGAGGTCGCGCAAAATTTGAGCCCCGATACCGTAATCCCGCAGGTCTTCCTTGAACCCGAGCTCGAGATTCGCTTCGACCGTATCGAGTCCCTGATCTTGCAATGCATACGCCTTGATTTTGTTGCCGAGGCCGATACCGCGTCCTTCCTGATGAAGGTAAATGATAATGCCGGCGTCAGACGCGAGAATCTGCTTGATCGATTCGTTCAATTGCTCGCCGCAATCGCATCGGCTCGAGCCGAAGACATCGCCGGTCAAGCATTCGGAATGCAGCCGCACGAGCGCGGGCTTACCGGCACCCACGTTTCCATGAATCAGCGCGAGATGCTCGCGTCCATCGACGATGTTTCGATAGACAATCGCTTGAAGCTCGCCGGCGGGCACTGTGAAGCTGCTCTCGCCGACCCGTTGGACCAGAATTTCATTGGTCAGACGATAGGAGATCAGCTCGCGCGCCTGAAAAAACGGCAGCGATTCTGCTTGTGCAAAGTCGCGCAGTTCAGCGAGTCGGGCCGCTTCACCGTCGTCGCGCAAAATGGCGCATAATGCAGCGACCGGGCGCATCCCTGCGCATCGCATCAGATCGACGGCATTTTCCGCACGTCCGGTGCGCATCATAACGCCGCCGGTCAAAGCCATCAGCGGCAACACATGCCCGGGCATCACCAAATCCTCGGGGCCGGACTTGTCGGAGGCAAGAACCTGAATCGTGCGCGCGCGATCGCCCGCCGAGATTCCGGTCGTCGTGCCTTCCCGCGCTTCGACCAACGCGGCGGCCTGCTCAAGCGCGTCAGGCTGAGTCGAGGGGACCAGCGGGATGCCCAACTCGCGCATCCGCCGCTCGGGAATCGCCACGGAGACAATCCCGCGGCCCTTTTGCACCATGTAATTGACGTGGGCTGGCGTAATTTTTTCCGCGGCCATGACGAGATCGCCTTCGGCGTCGTCGTCCTCGGAGGAGGCTACTACGACCAATTTTCCGGCGCGGATATGACTGAAAATATCTTCCATTGCTCAGTGCGGATTCTACTCGGTGCTATATTATCGGATACTAGCACCGCGTCGCACGAAGGCCAAAGGCGCACCGATCGGCGAGCAAGGGATAATGGCGCAATCAAGTAGTGGCAATTCGGCGGGGCCTCTTTGATATTTTCGAGGTTAAGGACCGAGGGACTTCGGCCTCCAGCAGCCAATCGCCGCCAAGCGCACACGTGGAAAAGTTGGTCAGCGGAATGGCATCGCGCATCGTTGACGCACGCAGGCCCTCGATTGCGGCAAAGCCGCCGCCGAGAATTTTCGGCGCAACGAAAAACGCCACGCGATCAACTATCCCGGCCTGCAACGCTGAGCCGGCCAGATGCGCACCGCCTTCGATCAAAACCTTGGACCAGCCTCGCTCGGCAAGCTGGCGCATCAGGGCGGCGAGATCAATTCCTCGCTCGCCTGGCGCAATCCCGATCACACTGATGCGTGAACTATAGCGGCGTTCGGCGAAGGATGCATTTTCCATAGTCGTCGCGATAATCGTCGGAGCTTTCGAGCGCTGGTGGAAAATGATTGCCCTGGGATCACATCGCAGATTGGCATCGACAATCACCCGGGCCGGGTCGCGACCGCCATCGATACGACAAGTCAGACGGGGATTGTCGGCGATTACCGTTCCAGCGCCGACCATCACGGCGTCACATTCGCGGCGCCATCGATGGACTAACTGGCGGGAAACCTCCGAGCTGATCCAGCGCGAATCGCCGGTTGAGCTTGCGATCCGTCCATCGAGTGTAATTGCGAGTTTCAACAAGCCGAACGGCCGTCCCAACGTCACGCGCGTGATGAAACCCTCGTTGAGGCGCTGGCACTCACGCTCAAGCACGCCGACCGTGATATCGATTCCGGCTCGCTTTAACATCGCGATGCCACGTCCGCGCACGAGCGGATAGGGATCGCGACAACCGATTACGACACGCGCGATGTCAGCCTCAATGAGGGCCTGCGCGCATGGTGGAGTCTGTCCGTAGTGCGCGCACGGTTCCAACGAAACGAATGCGGTTGCGCCGCGCGCACGATTGCCAGCTTGGGCCAGCGCCACGGTTTCCGCGTGGGGACGACCGCCGGCAGCGGTTACGCCACGGCCAACGATGCGCCCGCTGGCTTGGACGATCAGGCAGCCGACGGAGGGATTGGGCGAGGTTAAGCCGAGCATCGTGGCCGCCAACGCAAAGCACTCGCGCATATAGCGTTCGTCACGCTCGCGCATCTTAAGCGGATTGTCAGCCACTCGATTCAGGAGCGGACGGAGGTATCGGGAAGGGCTGGATTCTTTTTCTCGCTCAGCCGGGAGGTCTCCGTGGAACTTCGCTTGCGATCTTCGATCAAGCCTTCCAGCTCGCGCATAAATTCTTCGATGTCCTTGAAGGAGCGGTAGACCGAAGCAAAGCGGACATATGCGACTTGATCGATCTCGTGTAGTTCGTTCATCACCGCGCTGCCGAGAAAAGAGCTGGGCACTTCACTGCCGCCACGCTCGGCGATGGCGGTTTCGATGCGATCGGCGATCGCAGCAATGGTCTCGGTCGAGACCGGACGCTTTTCGCACGCTTTGGTCAGGCCGCCAACAATTTTATCGCGATCGTAAGGCTCGCGCCGGTTATCCTTTTTGACGACCATCGGCGAAGTCTGTTCCACGCGTTCATAGGTGGTGAATCGATGCTGGCAGGCGCTGCACACGCGGCGGCGGCGGATCGAAGAGCCGTCGCCCGACAAGCGGGAATCGACCACCCGATTACGACGAGCTCGGCAATTAGGGCAACACATTGGCGCCTATCTTAGCCGCGCTGTCGCGCCAGCACAGTATCCGATTATTAACCGGATCGGATGAGACGAAGCGCGCGCGACCCGGCACGCAAGCTATAGGAATAGTCCTCGACGGGCAAATCCAGTGAGGATTGTGTTCAGCTCTTATGGGCCTCGATATAGCCCACAACGTCTTTGACGGTGCGAATTTTCTCGGCATCTTCGTCCGAGATCTCCATCCCGTATTCCTCTTCAAGCGCCATCACCAATTCGACTATATCGAGTGAATCCGCGCCCAAATCCTCGATAAACGATGCCTCGGGCGTGACTTGGTCCGGCGACACGCCGAGTTGTTCACTGATGATGTCGCGGACTTTGGCTTCCACGTCTCCGGCCATCTTTGCTCAATCCTCCTGCTGACACACACGCCGATGTAACAGCGCAGCTTATGGACTTAGACCCGAACAGGCAAGTTGCGCGGACAAATAAAATCGCGTGGCGAAATTTGCTTCAGCCCGGCGTCGTGAGCGCGTTAATAGACGCTCGCAGCGCGGCAGTTTCCTCGGTCGAATACACCTTTACGTTGCGATCAATACGGCGCATCAGGCCGGCCAGCACGCGGCCCGGGCCAAACTCAATAGCTTCGGTGACGCCTGCCCCCGTCATCGTGCGCATGGATTCTTCCCAGCGGACGGGAGCGGTGATCTGCTCCAGGAGCAACTCGCAAACCAGCGCCGGGTCGCGATTCACCTGGGCGGTTACGTTGGCAATCACGCCGAAATGGAGAGGCGCGATCGTGGTGCTACTGAGCATCGGCGCCAGACCGTCACGCGCAGGACGCATCAGGGGCGAATGAAATGGGGCGCTGACTTTCAGTTCGACAGAAGCGCGGCCGCCGCTTTCCTTGGCGCGTTCGAGCGCTTTATGTACCGGGCCGGCATGGCCGGAAATCACTACTTGATCGGGTCCATTGATATTAGCGGGGACCGCAATTTCGGAATCGCTCGAAGCTTCGCGACAAATAGCTGCAACTGCGGGCAGGTCGAGTCCGATTAGCGCCGCCATCGCGCCTTGTCCGGCTGGACACGCCTCCTGCATCAGCCGACCACGCTCGCGTACGATTTTGAGCGCGTCGGAAAAATCGAGCGCTCCGGCCGCAACCAGCGCTCCATATTCTCCGAGGCTATGTCCGGCGGCTACTTCGGGAATCGCCCCGCATTCCGAAGTAAAGGATCGGAGCGCGGCAATTGAAGTCGCCAGAATCGCCGGTTGCGTGTTCGCGGTCAGTCGTAACTCTTCTTCGGGACCTTCAAAACAAAGACGGGTGAGATGAAATCCCAAGGCTTCGTCAGCTTCGGCGAAGGCCCGCCGCGCCGGTTCGAAATCACGCGCGAGCGGCGCACCCATGCCAACTTTTTGCGAGCCTTGACCGGGAAACAGGAACGCCAGTTTCATTCCGCAGTCGTTCTCCTGATTATTCTGATGGTGCTTTGACAGGTTCGACGTGTGGCGCGGAGGCTACGATCTCCTCGTGGTGCTGATCGGGATCGTGCGCAGTTCCATTGGCCGTAACCGCGCTTTCCGCGACGGCCTTGGTCGATAGTGGTCCGGAGCCGAGCCGCTTGGCGCGCGTTGTCGCAGAGCCATTCGGAAGGACCTCTACTACGCTGTTAATTGCTGCCGCGTCGGGACTATGCTCGGGCTTGCGCTCGATTGAGGCCTCGCGATGAAGATGCAGGCGTTCACGCATTTTGAGGAAAAGCCCACGAAGTCCCTTATCAGCCGCCGGTTTGACCATCGAGGCTGGCGTAATCTCAGTCAGCCGTTCGACAATTTCGGCATTTACGTTGCGCACGAGCGCTTCATTCGCCGCAGCCCGCACTGCATTACGAATCGCATGAGCGCTCGATGAGCCATGTGCGATAATTGCGACCCCGTCCACACCCAATAACGGAGCACCGCCGTATTCGGCGGGATCGAGCCGCGAGCGAATCGCCCGCAGCCGTTTGCGCACAAACACAAAAGCGAGCCGCTGGAGCATGCCGCTCTCAAACACTTCGCGCAGGTTACTAAGTAGAAATGCGGCAAAGCCCTCCATCGTTTTAAGTGTGACATTGCCGGTGAAGCCGTCGGTCACGATTACGTCGGCCTTCGCCCGATTAATATCGCGGCCTTCGACATAACCGACGTATTTAAGGTGCGGCTCCATCGTCTCAAGAGTCGCTGCAGCTGAGCGAGTCAGTTCCGTACCCTTCGACGATTCCTCGCCATTCGACAATATGGCAACTCGAGGCTGCGCAACTCCTGCGACATGCTTCCAATAGATGTTGCCCATAATCCCGAATTGCACGAGGTTAAGCGGCTTCACATCGGTATTAGCTCCGGCATCGATTAGCAAGGCAAGTCCTGCCGTGGTGGGCACTGACGAGGCGATCGCCGGCCGGTCCACGCCGGGAAGATTGCCGAGGATAGCCATTGCAGTGGCCATCATTGCACCGGAATTTCCGGCGCTGACGAAGGCGTCTGCGCGCCGCTGCTTGACTAAATCTAACCCGACGTGAATTGACGAATGAGGCTTGCCGATTACCGATTCGAGGGGTGAGTCGTCCATCGCGACGACTTCGGCAGCGTGCTCGATTTCGAGTGAGAGTCCTTCAACGTCGTGATTGGCGAGTTCGCGCTCGATCGCTTCGCGATCGCCTACCAACAGGAGCTCGATTGAAAAATCACGAGCGGCTCGAATCGCGCCTTCAATAGCGGCCGTGGGCGCCAAATCTCCGCCCATCGCGTCGAGTGCGATTTTCACCCTATCTCCGGCGTTAACACTAAAAATCTCACTGACATTTCAATTTGCGCCGGAAGCTCTCCGGCATGCAGCTATTCGGTAACCGGCGCCAGCTCACGCCCGCGGTAAGTTCCGCAGTGACGGCATACATGATGGGTCATCGCAGGCTCCCCGCAGTTGGGACAGGAGTTCGGGTTCACGGCCGTCAAGGCATCATGAGCACGGCGTTTATTTCGTTTGGAATGGGAGGTCCGTCGCTTGGGTGCTTGCATGAAAGTATTTTCCGATTTTGATTTGTTCGATGAATCAGGCGCGGCCTGATTTCAGTGTTCGCAAAACAGCGAGTCGCGACTCGCCAGTATCAGTTCGACAGTCACATTTAGTCTCGATTCAGATTCACGCCGCAATGCGGACACAATCCTTGACAATCTTCGGTGCACAAAGGGCGCTCCGCCAACGCAAGCAAGATCTGCTCATGCACGAGCGGAGCGAGATCAATCTGGTCTCCATCATAGACCGACAATTCCAAATCGCCGCTGTTCGTACCGTCCTCCTCGTCGTAACCCATCGCCTTCGGCGCTAGTATGTAGCGAAAAGAGCGGCTCCTCGACTCTTCGAAATCCTCGGCGCAACGGGCACAACTCGCTTCGATCTCAATTGCCAGCGTGCCTCCAATAAAGATTTCGCTGCCGGCGCGATAGTACGATACGTCAAGCTCCGCCGGTCCGACGAGCTGATAGAGGTCGCGACCACTGCTCAGGACGCGATTTATCTCCCGCTCGGGCTCCTCGAACCGAAGCTCGCGTGACTCAGCTGTAACATCATCGACCCGTAATTTCATGATTGAAACGCCAATAAATCTCGTTTGTTCACGCAGGCGTAACTATGAATTATGACATGTCATCGGTTCAGGTCCAACCTGCAGCGGCGCCAGTCTCATTATAGCGCACGCTGCGAACTGACGGCCCTAAAGTGTGCGGCCTACCGCTTCGGCGAGCGGCTTGAGCGCCGCCATTAGTTCTTTGAAACGGCCGGGCTTGAGCTGTTGCGGACCATCGGACAATGCGGTACGGGGATCGGGATGTACCTCGATCAGCAGGCCGTCGGCGCCCGCCGCGATGGCTGCGAGCGCCATCGGCGTGACCAGCGACCAGATTCCTGTCCCGTGACTGGGATCGACGATCACGGGCAAATGCGTCCATTCCTTGAGGAGCGGCACCGCGTTCAGATCGAGGGTATTGCGGGTCGCCGTCTCAAAGGTGCGAATGCCGCGCTCACAGAGCACTACGTTGGGATTTCCCTCGGACAGAATGTACTCCGCCGCCATGACGAATTCCTCGAGCCGGGTGGACATCCCGCGTTTGAGGAGGATGGGCTTTCTGATCCGTCCCAAGCTGCGCAGCAGGGAGAAATTCTGCGCATTGCGTGCTCCAACTTGGAGCATGTCAGCGTGCTCGGCGATCAGCTCGATATCGTGCGCATCCATTATTTCGGTCACGACCGGCAGGCCAACCCGCCTCCCGGCGTTCTCTAACAGTGTCACACCTTCGCTTTCCATTCCCTGAAAGGAGTAGGGCGAAGTACGTGGCTTGTAGGCGCCACCGCGCAGCAGATGGGCGCCACCCTGCTTCACGGCGTCAGCTGCGCCCTCGACCTGAGCCGCGCTCTCTACCGCGCATGGACCGGCGATTACGGCAAGCCGCCTGCCGCCGATCTCCACGCCATTGACATTGATCAGCGAGCCTTCAGGCCGAACCTCGCGGCTGGCAAGCTTGAAGGTCTTCAGTACCGGCATCACCCGTTCGACGCCGGATTCCGATTCGAGATGGCCGAGCGAGCGCGCTTCGCCGCGCTCCTCACCGACGCAAGCGACCACTGTTCTTTCGACCCCGCGTATAACATGGGCACGGTAATCCAGCGCTTCGACCAGGCGCACGATACTGTCAATATCGGCCTGATTGGCATGAGATTTCATCACAATGATCATGGTGACCTATTGTCCTCTGGTTAGTTCATCGCAGCGATCTAACGTCGTCGTTCAATGTGGTCGTCCAAAATGACAGTAGCTGATTCGTCCGTTAGCGTTTGAGCGAATCGCTCCAGCCTTGCTAGAATAACGGTTAGATAGACTTCAGCGAAATTGGACATGCGAATGTCCCATTTCACGGCGTCTACCCCAAAAAGGAGACGACTGTTGACGCGTAGCCCAAAAACTGCCTTACGATTAGTTCATACCTCTGACGTTCATTTGGAGAGCGATACCTTCGGCTCGGGTCCTCGGGGTGATGAGTACCGGGACAAGGTGCGTCGCGCATTCAGCGAGGTTATCGACCTAGCGAATCGTGACGCTGCCGATCTGCTGTTGATTGTCGGTGACCTGTTCGACTCGTCGCGCGTCAGCGCAGAGGCGCTGGCTTTCGCGATGGACACGATTGCTCGCGCGCGGATGCCGGTGGTGATGATTCCGGGTAATCATGACGCACACGACGAGCGATCGATTTACACAGCGATGCCCGAGGGTGTGGTCCCGCGAAATCTTAATCTTATACTTGAAGCTGAAGGCAAGCTGCTGCTTTTCCCGGAGCTCTCAGCGCGGGTGTGGGGCCGTGCACTGGTGGAGCATTCCCCCGAATATAAACCTCTTTCCGGTATGCCTTCGCCGGTCGATGATCAGTGGAATATCGGACTAGCTCATGGATTCCATACCGATGGAGGCGAGACCCATCGTTCCTCGCCGATCACTCCTGAGGAGATCGCGGCGAGTGCTTATCATTATATAGCCTTGGGCCATATCCATCTTTTCGGCGATGTTTCGCAAGGCAATACGCGCGCTTTCTATTGTGGCACGCCTGCACCGCTCTATGCTGGTTCGGAAGCCGGTTGGGTAGCGGAGGTGACTTGCTCTCCGGCGATGCCAGTACAGATCGAACGCGTCATTGTAAATCCGAAGCATTAATTCAGAACTGGCACACGGTTCAGTTATCTTCCGACTGGCCGAGCCGCAACCGGTGATGATGGTACTGGCAAGATAGGTGGAACAAGCTCAGGGAATTGCTCGATGACACGCTTGCGAACCGCTTCGAAGGTTTGTGGCGTGAAGGGTTTGACCAGATAATCAAGCGCGCCCTCTTTTAGAAATGCTTTGCGCACTTCCGGGAAAGTTAAGGCACTGATCACTAGAATCGGAATCCCCGGATGCTCATTGCGCATAATCCGAAACAGCGCGAGTGCTCCGATTCCTCCGGTTTGAGGAACCGCAACATCAAGCGTGACGAGCTCCGGCCGGACGGTGCGAAAAAGATTGAGCGCCTGTAGAGTGTTCTCGGCTTCGGCAATCACCGGACATCCGAGACATTCGAGATGGTGACGCAATACGTCGCGAAGAATTATCGAATCATCGATCATCAGTACGCGCATAAGTTAGCTGTTCCAATCCTTTCTGCCTTTAATGCTTTTATAGCTTGAAAGACTCAGTCAGGAACAAAGCAACTTATAGACCAGTAGCGAAATGCGTCTAAAACTCCTATCAATTATTAATCAGGCGTTTCTGCAACTGCTAACTTGTCGATTTTCTTAACGCTTTCCGAACGATCCAAAATGTAACACCTTCCATTTCGAGTGTCGCAGGTTCTATAGATACAAGCGGATGGCAGAGATATAGAATAGGCGCGCCGATGAAGGATTCGACTCTGGTTGTCTATCCCACGGCGCTCAAAGTGCGGGATCAGCTCACTCGGCTGAGCCGCGTTAGCGCCCTGCTCGGTCATCGGCTCACCACTCTGCCTCAAGTAGTCGAAGCGATATGGCTTGAAAGTGATAGCCGGCGCGCTGGTCTTAATTCTTTGGGCGAACGCCTCGTCATGCGCGAGATCATTACGCGGATTCAGTCTGGCCATCAATTCACTCAGGGTTCGATTGATCGTTTCGTCGCACTCGTCCAGCGGCTCAAAGGCGCGGCAATCACAGCGGACGAATGGCGAATCGCTATCGAAACGCTGCCTCCAGATGATCAGGTCAGACTGGCTGATTTCACTATTGCTTTTATGGCATATCAGGATTTCTTGAGTGAGCGCGGGCTGGCCGATCGACATGATCGCGAAGCTGCAACGCTCAGTTTGTTGCATAAATGCGAGGCGAGCAAAGAGACTCTGCACTTCCTTAGCGGTGTTGAGCGGCTATTGGTCGCCGAAATCTATGACTTGAGCCTGCTGCAGTTCATGATCGTCGCCGCTCTTATTCGGATGATTGGCGACGCTGAACTGACAATTCAGGCCGAGCCGCACAAGGTCAACGTCAGCCGCTTTATGGAGTTGACCTGGAATCGTTTCGTGGGAGAGGAATCGATTGCGGATAAAGTCTTGCCGGCTTTTGTGCGTCGTGAGGGCCGCACAGGGCGACTCGGCTTTCTCCTCGAACATATATTTACCGGCAAATATCCTGATCCACCTTCATCGGACGAGAGTGTCACGATAGTTCAAGCGGCAAACCCTCGTGGCGAGGCCGAGCAGGCTGCACGAATGATCCGCAGCATGCTTGAGCGCGAGCCGACGATGGTGCTCGAGCGAATCGGGATTGTCGCACGCGATTTTGACGCGTACGCGGGATATCTCGAAAGTGTTTTTCGGCGTTACCGGATTCCCTTAGCGCTCCAGAGCAAAAAACCCTTGCGAGTTTCGATTCTAGCCCGCGTTTTGCTCGCCTTACTGAGGGTTCCTCTGGACGGCTATCGCCGTGAGTCGTTGCTTGCGGTATGCGACGCACCTTTGATCGACCCACGTCTCGCACGGTTTCGTTCCATCCCATTGGATATCGGCTATATCGATCGAACAACGAAGCCATTCCATGAATGTGTCGAGAACTATAGCCGGAGATTGACGGAATCTGTCGCAAGGCAGGGGGCGGAAGAACAGGCGCGACTGACCGACCGGCTGGACCACTTTCAATCGGGCGCTGACGCATGGCTCGATTTGTTGGAAGCCTTTGCTGCGTTCGAAACGACAGTGACGATTGACGAGCATCTGGAAAATCTGCGAACGCTGCTGGAACGATTGCGCTTCGATCCATTGGCCGGTTCGCTGATCGATTCGACCGCCAAGGCTGCGGGCGCATTGTGGCGGATGCTGGACGAGGTCGCCGCGGTGGCGGCCCAGATCATGCCGGAGCGCAGGATCAGTTTGCGTGAGTTCATCGAAGTTCTGGAACTCGGATTCGCCAGCACTGATATGGAAATCGAGAAGACGGATCGTGGCGCGGTACATGGATTATCGGTGCTGGACGCGCGCGGACTCGATTTTGATGTGATCTTTATACTTGGTTTGAGCGACGGAAAATTTCCGCTTTATCATCCCGAAGACCCACTTATCCCGGACCGCACGATTCGCGAGTTGAATCGCGCGTTTCGTGAGCAAATTCGGCGGCGGCTCGGCGCAAAAGCGCCAGACGCCCCAGGGCCGATACTGCGCTCGAGTAGCGATCGCAACAGTGAGGAACCGTTCCTGTTTTTCCTGGCGCTTTCGATGCCGACGCGAGCGATCGTCCTCTCTCGCTCGATTGAAGATGCAGGCGGCAAACCGCTCGCATGCTCTCCGTTCCTCGAAGAGATTAGCCGGTTGCTCGGAGAAGATGCTGAATGCGAGGCAACCCCGAATCCTGATCGGTGGGAGGACGCGTTTGTTGAGCGCGATTTTCTGACTTGCGCGGCGCGTGAACGAATTCCAAAGGAGTCGCTGGTCGCAGCGGGAATTATCGCACATCGAGCAGAATCGATAATCGACCGGACCTCGATTCAGCGCAAGCGAGAGAATTATTTGGCGATGCCGAATCGCGAAGAACTGTTTGCGCAGCGCCGCCGCGCGAAGGCAAACGCGGACCAGTGGCTGGCGATGAGCGCCGCACTAGCTCCGGATTCATTAAAGTACGCACAAGCCACCACCTATGATGGGCATGTCGGTGCAAATCCAGCTTTGCGGCGTTTCCTGCTCGAAGCTTCGGATGGCGGCGCGCGCCGATGGAGTGCAACTCAGCTAACTGAGCTGGCAAGTTGTGGTTTCAGATTCTTCGCCGGGCGCTTGATGCTGCTCAGCGACGACAACGATCCCGATTATGAGCCGACGGCAGTAGAAACCGGCAATTGGGCGCATCAGATTCTGCACGAGTTTCTCGCCGCCAAACCGAATTTCAGCGATCTCACTTCAGCTCAAGCGACCGCCCGGGCAATCACCGCAAAATGGCAAGCACAGGCGCGCGACCGCGCTAATGATGTGTCCTTTTTCGACGCGCATTGGAACTCGATAAAAGAAGCAGTTGAGGAGGCGGTGCTCTACGAGTTTGCGCGGCGTGAAGCAGGTGACGCGCCGGATGAGATCAAACTGGAGCATCCCTTCACTTTTCTTCTCGAAGGGCGAGATGCTTCAGGCGCGGAGGCACTGCGGATCACGCTGGACGGTCGAATCGATCGGCTTGAGCTGTACCGCGATCCCGAAAATCGAATCAAACGCCTGCGCGTGATCGACTACAAAAACTCGGGAAGTCGAGATCGATTCACCAAACTTCTCAAGCGGGAGTTCTTTGGCGTCACTGACTTGCAGATGGCGGCCTATCTGCTTGGTGCAGTCAAAGAGCTGCGTGACCAACTCTCGCCCGAGACCGTCGCCGAAGTCAGTTACATCGCGTTGAAGCATCGCAAGAAGGAAACTCATCCACTGTCGGTTCCCCTGGCAATGCTCGATAATGTACAAACGTCGCCTGAATCGTCGCCCAGAGTCGTGCTCTTGAAGGATCGGGTGATCGATTTGGTTGGTCAAGCGGTCGCCGGACGCTTCGATATCGATCCGCTCGAATGCAGTGATTTGTGTCCCTACCGGCGGGTCTGTCGCTTCGACAGTTCGCTCGCATGAGTGGCGGAAGCGCACAAAATTGAGCTGGGACACGAACAGCTCGCGGCGATTTCAACGCCGGGAAATCTTCTTCTACGAGCAGGTGCAGGCTCCGGCAAAACGGAGGTTCTGGCGCGGCGTTTGTCGCGTTTGCAGCGGGTGATATCGCCGATCGATGCGTCCCTAGAGCCAACGCAAATCGCGGCAATTACCTTCACCGAACGCGCCGCGCTGGATATGCGGATGCGGATCGCGAAGGTTCTAAACGAGCGGGCGCTTACTGAAGCCGATACAGAACATCGAAACCGCTTAATAAGGGCGCAGCGGCTATTACCGCTGTCGCGTATCTCGACCATCCATGCGTTTTGCGCGCGGCTGCTGCGTGAAAACGCGTTCGCGGCAAATCTCGATCCTGATTTCGAGGTACTCGACGAATACGAAAGCAACACATTTTTCGAGCGAATATGCCGGGAGACCTTGATTGACGCGGTGCGCGAGCAGGATGCGGCGGCGCTTTCTCTGGTCCGCACCCGCCGGCTGGAGGGCGGCTCACATAAAGATAGCGCTATCGAAACTATCCAGCGGATTTTTTTCGAAGCGCGGCGCAAAGGTTTCGACGCAAATTGGATCGTCGAGCAGAACTGAGCACACCGCGCGAGCAAATTATTGCGAGAGAACGCCAAATTAGCGCAGTCCGCAGCCGACCTGAAACGGCTGATCGATCAGCTAGTAACCGACCAAGCTCTCGGGATTCCACACGAGACGCTCGATACTATCCGTGATGCATGGATAAACGCGCGCCCGATGCTCGATGGGTTTACCGGCGCTTCTGAGGCCGATGCATTGGAACCTTTGCGAAAGGTTTACAAAGTTTTGCCGCACGCAAGCGGAAACCTAAGACGCTGATCAAGCAGATTCGCGAACTGGTGGAACTCAAATCAACAACGAAGTTTGGACTTGCCGGAGCGCTGATCACTGCCTGGGGGGAACGTCGCGCGGTAATGCCCGCGCGCCAGATGGCGCAGCTACTCGCGAAAGTCGGGCGCGCTTATGAAACGGCGAAACGCGACGAACGTGTGCTGACTTTCGATGATCTGCTAATCGGCACGCGTGATTTGCTTCGGAATCAGCATGATGTCGCCCGGCGCTATCGTGATGAACTCGGCGCTATTCTGGTTGACGAATATCAGGACGTCGATTCGGTACAGAACGAGATAATCGCCCGTTTGACTGATCCGCTATCGGACGGCAGTGCAGCTCCCGAGCTGTTTATCGTGGGCGACGAGAAGCAGTCGATCTATCGCTTTCGCGGCGCGGATGTCAGCGTATTCAATCAGGCGCGGGGCCCGCTCACTAATTATCTGCCACTGAGTGAAAACCGGCGTTCGACTCCAAACCTCCTGAATTTCATTAATGCTTTAAGCGCAATCGCGATGCGCGGTGATAGCAAGCATACGCCCGCACCATACGAAGTCGTGTGGCACGCAAGGCATGAGTTGAAGCCGGTACGGTCTCCGGCACTCGATTATCCGGTCGAGATTATCACCGCAATCGATGATCACGATTCAGCCGAAACGGAAGAAGCGTCAGAGCAAAAACGTAACGTTGACGCAAAACGCCCGCTTGAAGCACTCGCGCTCGCCAATCTGATTCGAGACTTGATCGCCATGCGGCGATCAGATTGAAGATCCGCGAGATGGGGTGCGCCGGCCGGCCGCGTGGCGCGATGTCGTGGTACTTTTCCGCGCCTTCACCGATATCGCGATCTACGAACGCATTTTTGCCGAAGCTGGAATTGACTGTTATACGGTCAAAGGCCGCGGATTTTATCATCAGCGCGAAGTAATTGACCTGATCGAGTTGCTCGGCGCGATAGACGATCCGCGCGATTCGATGGCGCTCGCGGCAGTGCTGCGCTCGCCCTTCTTCTCGATTTCCGATGAATGTTTGCTGGAACTCGGCCTGCGCTTGCATCAGCAAGGCCTCAACTCACGGCGTGGCTCTCTGGCGGAACTGTTTGCACCGCGTGAACCTGATTTCAGTTGGCTAAGTTGTGAGCGTGAGCTGGTCGAACATGCGGCGAAGGTGATCGGGATGCTGCGCCAAGCACGCGAGCGGCTTCCGCTACCCGAGCTTATTGAATACGCCCTCGACCTGACGGATTACGAAAGCGTGATTGCCGGGACACGGAACGGCCGCCAGCGTGTCGCCAATTTGCGCAAGCTGGCCGAGCTGGCTTATCCAGTTTGATGCGCATCATCTGTTCACCTTTCACGACTTCGTGGCCTATTTGCGGCAACTGACGGAACAGGAGCCGTATGAAGCGCAGGCGCAAACTCTCGGCGAGCAAGACAATGTCGTCCGCCTGATGACGGTGCATCAGGCAAAAGGTCTCGAATTTCCAATCGTGATTCTGGCCGACGCGGGACGGCATGCCGAATGTAAATTCCCGCTTCGCCACTACTCGATCGTGAGCTTGGATTGGTAGTCTGCGAGACTGATGGCAGTGGTGACGACGAGATTCCGAATGCGGCATTTGCTGAATGCCGCAATAGTATCCGCTTGGAAGAAAAAGCCGAGTCCGTCCGAGTTTTATATGTGGCGATTACGCGTGCTCGCGATCGGTTGATAATCAGCGAAGGAGCGAACCGTCACGGCTGGTCAAAGCCTCTCCGCGAGCTGGTCGGCGCGGAGGCGTTGGCCAACTTCGAGGACTCGCAGGATGTGACGCGTGAGATCAATTGTGACGGAGCACAGATCCTGTTGCGCCGCCCCGATCTGAAGAAGCTTACTCCCGTTCGTATTTCGTCCGATGAAGCGCGAAATCCTGAGCAAAGCCAGCTTGAGCTCGTCAAGCGGCGCCTCACTGATTTAATCGAAGAAACTGGCCGATTGACGATTACGCCAACCGAGCTGGCCGACTTTGACCGCTGTCCGCGCCAATATTGGTTTCGGCATGGCCTGGGTATCCCCGAGAATTCGCAGCTTGCGCGGCGCGGTACGGGAAATGCCGCAGCTTTAGGTTCCGTTGCGCATGCCGTGATGGAAAGAGTGAAACTAGACGACAAAAATCCGCCGACAGAGGCGGAACTGCATCGCTTGGCCCAGACCTTCGCGGCATCGGCCGGGATCGATACGGTCCAATGTATGGCCGTTGCGCACGATCTTTCGCGTTATATTGGATCGCGGTCGCGCTCCGAGTCGGTGATTGGCCGCGAAGTTCCATTCATGATCAATTTGGCGCCGCAGCTGTTCATGCGCGGCCAAATCGACGCAGTCGTCCGTGTCGGAAATGCTCTCATGGTGCGTGACTATAAATATATTTCGCACCCCGAAGCGGAGCATTATCAGATTCAAATGGAATGTTACGCGCTAGCCGTCGCGATGGTAAATCCCGGGTATTCCGTCGAGGCGGAACTCGTCGCACTACGCAGTGCACCGGCTTCTTTTCGGGTGAAACTCCCTTCGCTGGACACAATTCATAAGCGCCTCGTCGGTCTGGGTCACGAAATTGCGCAGGCCAGAGTAGCACGAGATTTTTCGAAGAAACCCGTATCGCGCTCGCTTTGCTATGAACTCGGATGCGGTTACGTCGCGCGTTGCTGGAAGGATTGACTTGCCGGGTCCAACAATAAAGCCTGTGGATATACACGCCGAGAAATTCTCTCCGGAGGTCGATCAATGAAACGCGCGACTATCGCGATTGCAGGCCTGGCAATAACACTGTTGATAGTGGGTCCGCGTGCATTTGCCCAGAACGACTATGGCAACCCGCCGATGGGTGATAATTCAGACCAACAGGTCCAACCGGCTCAACCCACGCCGGACGAGGACAGCGATCAGCAACAAGCCTCCCCGGACGATCAGTCCGATGACGATCAGCAACAAGCGACTGATAGTGGCGATAGCGACAGTAATAACGATAATGATCAGTCGGACTCGGCCGATTCCAATTCGCAGGATTCGCAAGACAGCAACTCAGATTCCGGTAATTGACTGGTTCTCGGCGCTGATCATCCTGCGAGGCTTCAGGCGGTGTCCGCATCACGGATCAAAATCGAGGCGATTGGCGGACAAGAAGCCTTCGAGCAATTCGCGCGTTTGCCCTACGCGATATATGCGTCACGCGAGGCTTGGTGGCCTCCCGATGTGCAAAACGAAACTGACTTGCTCGCGGGCCGCGCCCCAATTACCGCTTATCTGGACATTCAACCGTTCTGTGCATGGCACGATAGCAAGCTGGTTGCGCGGCTCAGTACTGTCGTAAACCATCGCTATAACGAGCATTGGCAAGAAAAGATCGGGCAACTGATCCATTTCGAGGCATTGCCACATCAGGAAACTGCGGTCTTCGCGCTCCTTGAAACGGCCTCAGAATGGCTCATAAGGCGGGGTATGCGCGCGGTACGGAGTGGCTTTGCGGCGTTTCTTGATTATCCGTACACGATTGATGGTTATGGCGAGCTCTCCTCGTTTCTTTTGCGCGGCAATCCCGAGGAATATCATAGCTACTTCAAAAATGCGCGCTTCTATACCGAAAAGGGTCAGGTTGACTACACGGCGCCGCTTACGCCCGAGTTGCTCTCGCGCTATGCGACAATGCAGGACGCCGCACGCCAGTCCGGAGTAATCACGAAAACCTGGCGTGAGTATGGTTTTATGGCTGCAGTGGACGCCTGGACTGACGTCATCAATGCTTCCTTCGCGCGTCACTGGGGTTGGAACCCGATCACGCGCGAAGAGGTCCGTCCGATGCTGTTACCGCTGCAGAATACGTTGGTCGCTGACCTCTCAATTATCGCGGAGAGCGATCATGTTCCGATCGGCGCGGTTTTCTCGGTGCCCGATCTGACGACGGTGCTCGCCCATATTCGTCCGGGGGTACGGCTGCGGCCGGAGCGCGGCGGCGGTACGCGCGGCGCATTGATCAATGTCGGAGTCTTGGAACAGGCCCGCTCACGGGGTATCGCGCGAGCAATGGCGGCGCGATCATTTTCGATAATGGCGCAGCATGGCATGCGCTTTGCCGGTTATACATTAGTGCTCGATGATAATTGGCCGTCACGGCGCACAGCGGAAAGCCTAGGCGCGCGTGTCACTAACAATTTTGTCAGCTATCGGCGGGATTTCTGACAATTGGTGCGAAATCTGTGAAGCTTGATTGAATAGATTTGCTGCGTTAGCGTCCTAACTATCGTTACATGCAGCGGAATGCCATAATCCTCCGGCAATTTGGGGTCACGCATTCGTATTTGGATGTGCGGCGCTGCTGATTTTCGTTCAGTCGCTCGCCGCCGCGCATTTCCATCAGACTGATTCTCGCGTCAGGTACGTGCACGATCGGCCCTCGGTCGATCTGCTGTGTGCAGTTTGCCTGTTTGATCTTCATTCGCCGAGCAAGCCAGCGGCGCCTGTTGTGGTGCCGCAACCGGTCGTGATTGACTACGCCCCTCTGTTAATCGGCGTGCAATTCGAGCCCCTTGGTCCCATCTCACAGCCGCTCTCTCGCGGTCCCCCGATTTCCGCTTAATCCCCTTTCACGAGATTGAGATCTCAGTCGCGCGCAGAGCCGCGTGACTATCCGCACGCTATCAACCGCGTGTGGAGGAGTGAAATGTATTTGGGAGTGGGCGATGCGAAAAATTGTAACCCTTACGCTGAGCCTCTGGTGCATCCAGGTTCTAACTCTTCAGATAATCGCGAATGCTGCGTCCGCAAGACAATCACGAAGCGAGATCGCGGGGACGATAACAGATGCGCTCGGCAGGCCGTTAGCGGACGCGCAATTAATTTTGCAAACCCTGAATGGCACAGATCTTCGGCCATCGAAAAGCGATAAGAAAGGACATTTTCAATTCAAAGCTGTCCTTCCGGGCAGCTATGAGTTGATCGCGAATCATGCAGGTTTTCGGACTGCGGCGATCGCGGTGACAGCGGGTGCTGCCGGAACCGAATCAATGAATATCACGATGCAAGCAGAGGCGGCCCTGAGCTTGAGCGTAACTGCGAAGCGGCATGATGTTGCCCGCAATGGTCTGAGCCCGGAGACCGGCAGCAGCATCTATACTTTCAACGCGAAAGCAGTACAGCAATTGCCGCAAGGGGCCAATACCCAGATGAATCAGGTGCTGCTGCAGGCGCCGGGCGTGGTGCAGGATTCGTTTGGCGCACTGCACATCCGCGGCGAACATGGTGACGTTCAGTACCGGCTGAATGGAATCCAATTACCGGTGGGCGTGGTCAGCGGATTTTCGCAATCTTTCAGTCCGCGGCTTGCACAAAGCATCTCGCTGCTGGAAGGCGCGCTGCCCGCCCAGTACGGTTACCAAACTGCCGGCGTAGTCCAGATTCAGACCAAAAGCGGCGCGGCCCTCAACGGCGCCGATATCGATATGTACGGCGGCCAGCGCGACACCCTCCAGCCAAGCTTCGAGTATGGCGGTACCAAGAACAATCTCGACTATTACGCCACCGGCTTTTATCTGCAGAACAGTCGCGGACTCGAGCCGCCGACGCCCGGCCCGGAGGCGATTCATGATTTCGCCACAATTGGCAATGGCTTCGGCTATCTCTCCGAGCTACTGAGCCCGACGACTCGGGTGAGCATGTTCGGCGGCTTCAATCTCTCGAACTATCAAATTCCCGCCAATCCGGATCAGACTCCCGCATTCACTCTGGCAGGTGTGCCCAACTATCCCTCGGCAAACATCCGCGAGACGCAGCTTGAGCAGAACTATTATGCGGTGCTCGCACTGCAAAGCACTCTGACGAAAAACATCGACTATCAAGTCGCCGGGTTCACGCGCTACTCGACGCTCTCCTTTCATCCCGATCAACGGGGCGATCTGATCTATAACGGCATCGCTTCGCGGGTTTTTCGCGGTGATTGGGCCAACGGCTTGCAAGGCGACGGGGCTTATCATGGCCTCGAGTTTTTGGGGTCGCATACGATTCGCAGCGGCTTTTACTTCACTGGTGAGAGGGCCGAGATCGACGATCATGCGCTGGTCTTTCCCGGCGGACCCGGCTTCCAGACGAGCTCACAGCCGGAGGCAAGAGTAGATAATATCGCGCTGACTTCATGGCTCTATGGCGTTTATTTGCAGGACGAATGGCGGCCAATCCGCAAGCTGACGATCAACTACGGCGTGCGCTTCGATCTTTACGACGGTCTGACCCGCTCGGATCAGTTCAGCCCGCGCGCGGGTGCGGTTTATCAATTGTTCAAAACGACTGCACTGCACGCCGCCTATGCGCGCTACTTCACACCGCCGCCGCTCGAATCAGTCTCGACCACTGACATCCAGAAATTTGCGGGCACCACCAACGAGCCGGCGGTGAAGCAGGATACGGGTATCTCGCCGGAGCGCGCTCACTATTTCGATGCGGGCGTCACGCAGCTTCTGCCGTATGGGCTAAAAGCCGATCTCGACAGCTACTATAAAAAATCGACTAACCTGATCGATGAGGGGCAGTTCGGGCCGACCCTGGTCTTCACGCCATTCAACTATGCGAAAGGCCGCCAGTACGGGGTCGAATTCAGCACCTCATTGAATCGCGGAAATTTGACGGCGTACACCAACTTTGCTTACTCGGTGGCGCAGGGGATCGATATCGTCTCAGACCAGTTCCTGTTCAGCGCAGACGAGCTCGCCTATATCAAAACCCATTACGTCTTTCTCGATCACGATCAGACGTTCACGCAATCGGGCGGGATCGCATATGAGTGGCAAGGGTTTCTTTTCACGCTGGATAATATCTATCAGAGTGGGCTGCGCACGGGATTCGCGAATACCGGCAATCTGCCCTTTTATATTCAGTTCGACGCCGGAATAGCCAAAAGCATTACCGTCACCCGAATCGGCAAACTGCAGGGCCGGATTGCGGTAATCAATCTGGGCGACTGGATTTATCAAATTCGCAATGGCTCCGGGATCGGCGTATTTGCCGCTCAATACGGTATCCGGCGCAGCCTCTATGGGGGACTCAAGTGGGACATTCCATTCTTCAATCGCCAAGGCGCAATCCAATGAGATTACAGGCATACAGGACGGTGGCTGCTCATGAATGAATTGACCGGCGCGTGGGAAGCAATCCGCTATGGCGGCGCGATGGTTTATCCGTTGCTCGCGCTGGGTGTGATTGCCCTAATTATTATCCTGGATCGAGCGGTCGCATATGGGCGGGCGCTGCGATTACCGCGGGTGCTGCTCGAACTGGTCGAGACTTATGGCTTTGACTGGGATGAGCTGGAAAATCGGCTAAAAGTCTTGCCAGCCGCGAACGCCTATCGGCGCTTTTTCTCAGTGATTGCACGGAATCGCGAGCAGCCCGCATGGTGGGTCGAGTCACGAGCGGGCGATGAAGCCGGCAATATCGAGAAGCTGCTGGGGCGTGGGCTGTGGGTACTCGAAACGATTGTGACCGCCGCGCCGCTGATGGGATTGCTCGGGACGATCACTGGCATGATGCAGTCTTTCAAGGTAATTGGCGCGTCGAGCCTCGTCGCGCCGACGCAGGTCACGGCGGGCGTCGCACAGGCTTTGATCGCGACCGCGCTGGGTCTGTTAATTGCGCTGTTTGCCCTGTTCGCCTTCAATTTCTTCGCACGATTGCAATCCCGCGCGCTCGATCAGATGGAGCGGTTAGGCTCGCGACTGATCGATCATATCCGACTGGATCAGGAAAATCTGGCCAGCCAATTAACGCCGATCTCCGCACTCAAGCCGGCCCGCGAAGCCGCCGCACGATGAAGCTCCGCAGGTCGCGCCAGTACCGTCGCGGGCGTATCGAGATCATCCCGATGATCGACGTGATGTTCTTTCTGCTGGTCACTTTCATGCTCGCTTCGCTGTCGATGCAGAGTCTTAATTCGATCACCGTCAATCTGCCGCAAGGCGACGCTCCCAGCCTTTCCCATCAGGAGCCGGTTACGTTGACAATCACAAGGGACAGCAAGCTCCTGCTCGACAAAACTCCGGTGACGATGGGCACTATGGCGTTTGCGCTCAAGCCGATGCTGGGCAAGGAGCGCGAAGTCGTGGTCAATGCGGATGGCGGAGCACCGGAAGGAATCGTAGTCGAGGCGATGCTCGAAGCGCGGCGGGCCGGCGTTGAACAATTCCTGATCGCCGTCAAACGTCAATGAACGGATCGTCCGAGGCGGCTCAACTACGATTACTCGACGCGCCGGGATGGCGTCTGGTCTGGATTGCGCCGCTCGCGATCGTTATTTGGATGATCCTGCTCGCGGCCTTTTCGCTGATGCTAAAACAATCAGTTCCGGTTCCGACCAAAGAGTCCCCACTGGAGGCTCGACTGATTGAATTGCCGCCGCCCGCCGGTCTGCAAGGAAACTCCTCTCCGAGCGCCCCACCGGCTTCAACAGTCAAGCCGAAAGCCGCAGTGAAACCGAAGCCTGCGCATATTGTGCGTCCGAGGCCAAAACCAATTGCGAAGCCCAAGCCGATCGTCGCGCCGCCTCCGTCACTTTTCGGCACAGCGAAGAAAGCTGCGCCAGCAGAAGCGCCCGCGTCCGCACCGCCCGCTGCTAGCAGCGCGACCGGACCAAGCTCGGGCGCGTCAGCGGGCGCGGGAAGTTCCGCAGGCAATCTGGGAATGGGCAGCGACAATCTCGGCGCGCAGGCGCTTTTTGCGCCGACTCCAACTATCCCCGACGATCTGCGCGACGAGCCTTACTCCGCCGTAGCGGTCGCACATTTTACAGTCTCCTACGATGGCATGGTTGAGGTCACGCTAACGACGCCAACTGATAATCCGCGAATCAACGAAAGCCTGCTCGACGCCCTCAAACAGTGGCGCTTCGCTCCCGCCAAAAAGAATGGCGTAGCGATCAACTCGGCTTTCGACCTTCGGATCCCGATTAGTATCGACTAGCCATCATGAATCTACGATTCTGGTCGCACATTGAAGAACCTTGACGTGCGGGCTTAGTCTGAAAATACTGAGGGTGGCCAGGTTACGAGAAAATCCAATCGAATCGAGGCAAGGGGAATATGGCGGGCGAAGAGAATATTCATAAACTGAAGTATCCGGGCGCCGTCGATGCTGACGGCCACATCCTTGAATCCAAGACTTGTTGGGAGGAGTACTGCGATCCGAAATATCGGGCGACGGCCGTCCGCATGAAGGAAGATAAGGACGGGCTCGAATATCTCGAAGTGAACGGCGTCCCTTCGCGCGTCAATCGCGGCGGCAATTTCGGCAACGTGTCGCAAATGGGCCAAGTGTCGCGCAACTCAGGGAACTTCGATGCGAAGATTAAATATGGCGAGCGCGTACCGCTCGGCGCGTGCGACGCCAAGGATCGAGTCAAGCGGCTCGACCTCGAAGGACTTGAGGCCGCGATCATCTATCCCAGTCTCGATCTAACCTGGGAAACCGATACCGACGACGTCGAGTATTCGCAGGCGATGTGCCGCGCGTACAATCGATGGGTCACCGACTGGTCTTCCGATAGCGGCGGACGATTGGTGCCGGTCGCGCATCTTTCTTTGGGCGATCCCAAGGGCGCAGCCGCCGAACTCGAACGCGCCGTCAAGGCTGGTCACAAGGGCGGATGGGTCGTGCAGTTCACCCCGAATCGCAAACCGCACGGCCATTCCGATCACGATCCGCTGTTCGCCAAAGCCCAGGAACTCGACGTACCGATCGGCATCCACGTTTCGCTGGAGCCGCAATGGTGCTGGCCGGGCCGCTATGACAAGGAATATGTCCGCAAGCAGCATTGGTTCCTGAACGTGACGGCCTCCGACGCAATCCGCCACGCGCTCGCGAGCTTCATGCAGTACGGCACCTTCGATAAATTCCCGAAGCTCAAGATCGTAATCCTCGAAGTCGGCGCAGGCTGGATTCAGTATTGGCTCGATCGGATGGACGCAGTCTATGACAGCGTGATGGGCCGCGGCGTGCCGCTGAAGGAAAAACCGAGCTTCTACTTCAAGCGCAACGTGTGGGTATCCGCGGACCCGGACGAGAAGTCACTGCCCGCGATGGTCGATCTGTGCGGCAGCGACCGCTTCTTCTGGGCGACCGATTTCCCGCATCCGGACCATACCGGCAGCTATATCGAAGCAGTCGAGGAGTTCGGCGGAAAAATTCCTGATCCGCAAAAGCGGCGCGACGTGCTGGGTGACAATGTCCGGCGGGTGTACAACCTCGGCAACTGATTTACCATCTTCTATGCAATAGGACGGCCCGCGAGCGGCATCGCTCGCGGGCCGTCGTGCATCACTATCGATGTTAATAGGTAATAAGCAAGATAGAGCATGCAATCTGGCGGTTGAGCTTTTAGTATTATAAGTAGTGAGGGGCATGGCTAAACAGCATCTTACGCAAGCGGCGCTGCGAACGAGTTTGAGGATGTTCTCGCCAACTTCAAACCCTCTGAAATTCAAAGCATCTTTGAGGGTGCGGGAATCCACTGTGAAACCAAACCGATATATCCAATCAAGCGACGCCAGCTAGCGAGACACTACTACGCAAACCTAAATCTTACTTCATGGAACGACGTCCAGAAGCTAATAACTGCGTTCGAAGACCTGTTCGATCAGCTCCTTCAAGCGAAAGCGGCAAAATCAGGGTGCGAGCGAGATTCAACCCACGATCGACAAGCTCCTGCGCCGCATGAGTCGCGAGGGCTTCCGCTATGAAGGTCAACGCCTTATCTCTACGGAAAATCTCGGAGTCGATGCCAATGCGCTTATCGCTGCTGACTCCTCGAAGCGTCGATCTCAGAGCACGTCGAGAAAGCACGAGCTAAGATTAAGCGCTGCGATTTCTCTGGCGCGATTTCCAGCGCATACACTCTCGTGGAGAGTTTCCTCAAGAAGCTTCTTAGTCAGATTCTCGCCCCAACTTAACGAGAATGAAGGAGATATTCGCGAACTTTACAAAATGCTTTCAGGGCCACTGCATTTGAATCCTGCGGGCGAGCATTTAGAAACTTATTTGCGCTCGATCCTGCAAGGGTTGAAAAGCCGAAATTGCGCTGGTCTGTATGAATTAGCGAACAAGGCTGGCGATCGACACACACGGCGGTACAATCCCGAAATGCATCACGCGAAACTCGCGGTCAATGCTGCTTATACGCTCTGCGAATTTCTCCTGGACAGTTTCGAATATCAGCAAAACGGAAAAGCCGCTCGCAGATTAAACTCAAATAGATGACGGCTCGCGAGCGATGTCGCTCGCGAGCCGTCTAGTTACTGCAGGAAGTTGGCGAAGTTTACTTCACGGTCCAGACATCGCCGCGAGACAGCAGCGCCTTGAGGTCGCCCGGACCTTGCTTGTCCTTGGCGTCAGCGAGCTGCTGATTCATCGCACCGTCGTAAGTCGGGCGTGAGGTCGCATAGAAGACGCCGAGTGGAGTTGGTAGCGGCGCCTCAAAGTTCCCGAGCATAAACGCCAGCGACAGATTAGTTTCGTCGTGCACGACGAGATCACTCTCGGTGACGCCGTTGCCGAGCTGGCACAACTTCGGGACGCTGGCCATTCATCCGAATACCCTTGTCGCGATTTTTGCCGAAGATCAACGGCTTGCCGTGTTCGAGCACCAACTGATGATCGGCCTTGATCTGCTTGTCGGTCACGTCGTTGAACGCGCCGTCATTGAAGATGTTGCAGTTCTGCAGAATCTCGACGAACGACGCCCCGCGATGGGCATGCGCCCGCTTGAGCATCTCGCCCTGATGCTTCTGCTCGACGTCCACTGTGCGGCACGACGAAAGAGGCGCTGGCCCCGAGCGCCAGCGTGATTGGATTGAACGGATAATCGACTGAACCAACCGGCGTCGATTTAGTGACTTTCCCGACTTCCGACGTCGGCGAATACTGCCCCTTGGTCAGGCCATAGATTTTGTTGTTGAAGAGCAGGATTTTGAGATCGACATTGCGGCGGAGTGCGTGGATCAGATGATTACCGCCAATCGAAAGCCCGTCGCCGTCGCCGGTCACGACCCACACATCGAGGTCGGGGCGCGAGACTTTAAGCCCGGTCGCGATTGCGGGCGCGCGCCCGTGAATCGTATGGAAGCCATAGGTGTTCATGTAGTACGGGAAGCGGCTCGAACATCCGATGCCCGAGATGAAGACGGTTTTCTCGCGCGGAATATTGAACTCCGGCATGATTTTTTGCACTTGCGCCAGGATTGCGTAGTCGCCGCATCCAGGACACCAGCGCACTTCCTGATCGGAAACGAAATCTTTGCGTGAAAGCGCACTAGCCATTTTGATCAGCCCTCCAGGGCGCGATTGATCCGGTTCGTCAGTTCACTCACTTTGAACGGACGCCCCTGGATTTTGTTACAGCCGATTGCGTCGATCAGGTAGTCGGCGCGCACCAGCTTGAGTAGTTGACCCATATTCATCTCGGCGACCATCACCTTCTTGAACTTGCGGAGCTGGTCGGCGAGGTCTAACGGTAGCGGATTCAAATAGCGCAGATGGATATGCGAGACCTTGCGGCCTTTGGTGCGAAGCTGCTTGACCGACTCGCGAATCGAGCCATAGGTCGAGCCCCATCCGAGCACGACCAGATCGCCGCCGTTGGTGTCGCCGAAAATCTCGGTCGGTGGGATTTCGCGCGCGATCCCCGCAACTTTGCGGGCGCGCGTCCGCACCATCAGTTCGTTGTTAGCCGGCGAGTAGCTGATGTTACCGGTCTGGTCCTCGCTCGAAAGTCCGCCGATTCGGTGCTCTAGTCCGGGGGTGCCGGGAACCGCCCACGGTCGCGACAGCGTCTCAGGATCGCGCAAGTAGGGCAAAAAGCCTTCCGGATCAGTGCGGAACTCGACTTTGATTTCCGCCAGCTTATCGACATCCGGTAGCAGCCACGGCTCCGCGCCATTGGCAAGCTGGCCATCGGTGAGCAAGATCACCGGCGTCATATATTTGAGCGCGAGGCGCACCGCCTCATAAGCGCAATCGAAGCAGTCAGCCGGCGTCATCGCAGCGATTACCGGGATCGGTGACTCGCCGTGGCGTCCATACATCGAGGCCAGCAGGTCGGCCTGTTCGGGCTTAGTCGGCATCCCGGTCGAGGGGCCCGCACGCTGAATGTCAGTGATAATGATCGGCAGTTCCGTTTTGACGGCGAGGCCGACCGCTTCTGCCTTGAGATTCATGCCGGGGCCGGAAGTTGTCGTAATCGCGATCGCGCCACCAAATGCTGCCCCGATTGCCGAGCTAACGCCCGCAATTTCGTCCTCGGCCTGGAAGGTGTAAATCGGGAAATTTTTAAGCGCCGCGAGATCGTGGAGCACGTCGCTGGCCGGCGTGATCGGATATGAGCCGAGAAACAGCGGACGGCCTGACTTGACCGCCGCGGCAACGAAGCCGAGCGCAGTAGCCGTATTACCGGTGATATTGCGATAGAGGCCGGGGACGATACGCGCAGGCGGGACTTCGTAGGAACTGGCGAACATCTCGGTCGTTTCGCCGTAGTTGTAGCCCGCCTTCAGCGCCTTGATATTGGCATTCAGCACCTCCGGGGTCTTCTTGAAGCGCCCCTCCAGCCAATTGATCGTGCTTTCTATCGGCCGCTGATAAAGCCACGAGATCATCCCGAGCACGAACAGATTACGGCATCGAAAGACCGCGCGATTGTTCAGTCCGGTGTCATGGAGCGCAGTGGTCGTCAGCTTGCTCACATCGACCTGGAATACTTGATATTTGTCGAGCGAATTGTCTTTCAGTGGATTCGAGGTATAGCCCGCACGTTTAACGTTCGCCTCGTTGAACGCCTCCCGATCAACGATGATAACCCCGTTCGGCGGTACGTCATCGAGATTGGCTTTGAGTGCCGCAGGATTCATCGCGACGAGGACCGTGGGTTCGTCACCCGCGGTGAAGACCTCGTTGCTGGAAAAGTTGACCTGAAAACCACTGACGCCCGCGATCGTGCCCGCGGGAGCACGGATTTCCGCCGGAAAATCCGGCAATGTTGCTATATCGTTTCCCGCTAAAGCGGATTCTGCTGTGAATTGCATCCCGGCGAGCTGCATCCCGTCGCCGGAATCGCCGGCAAAGCGGACGACAACGCTATCGCGGCGTTCGCCTCGTTTGCGCATCGCGCTGCCGCCAAGCGCGGCGGATTGGGCAGCGCCTCCGGCTACCTCAGGTGGTAAAGCCATTACGATCAACACTCCTTACGCCGCTCGGTAGCTGGCGTTAGTTTCGAGACCATCCTCTATCAGATTAATAAACCAAGATGCCGCGACAAAGTACAGCTAATGACGAAGTGTTTGGCAAGCGAACGCATCTGCGTTTACGTTCCAATACGCGCCGCACATCGCGATACGCTGCTCAATGGATCCTGAAATCGCGAAAGTCGCCGATAAACTCAGTCCATTCGACGCCTATATGAGCGACTCGCGCGCGAGGCGGTCCATGCTTGGCCCATTCCAGGAACAATTCGAGAGCCGTGCGATTACCTTCGACGACGAGCTCGACCGAGCCGTCGCGGAGATTACGGGCGAAGCCGTTAATTTGCAGGCGCTTCGCTTCATTGGCAGCGGTGGCACGGTAGAAGACTCCTTGAACTCGGCCAGTCACGAGCAAGCGAAGTCTCGCCAAGTGCTCTTCGCTCAATTGGCCTATTCTCCCGCAAGCAGTCGGGCCAAGCCTGCCTCATCGAGGACGTTGACGCCGAGTTCCTGCGCCTTGCGCAGCTTCGATCCGGGTCTGCGCCCGCCACAACTAATCGATCTTACGGCTCACTGACGAGGTGACACGGCCGCCGGCGGCAAGGATGCGCCGCTCAGCTTCATCGCGGGTCATTGAATCAAGCGTACCGGTTAGCACGAAGCTCTTGTCGCGTAACGCGCCACGACCCGAGGCTTCGACGGGAGCCTCAATCTCCAGTTCGCGGGCGAGCCGTTCGACTGCTTGGCGATTGCGCGGCTCGTCAAAATACTCGCGGATACTGCGGGCGACTTCGTCACCAATATCGCGCACTGACGTAAGATCGTTCTCGCTCGCGTCCATCAGGGCCGGAAGCGAGCGGAACCGCATCGCCAGTTGGCGCGCCGTATGCTCCCCGACGTGACGGATACCGAGTCCGTTGATGAGCCGCTCAAGCGCGACTTTCCGCGAACGTGAGATCGCATCGAGGATGTTTTGCGCGCTCTTGTCGGCCAGTCGGTCGAGAGCGAGCAGATCGGCTTTCGTGATTTTGTAAAGATCGTCGAGCTCCTTGACCAAACCGGTCTCGACCATTTGGCCGACCAGCTTGTCACCTAGGCCATCGATGTCGAGCGCGTTCTTCGAGGCAAAATGGCGGATCGATTCGCGCATCCGCGCCGGGCAATTCGCGTTGATGCAAAAATGACCGACCTCGCCGTCCTCGTTGACGATTTCCGAACCGCACACCGGGCAGTGCTCCGGCATCTCGAACTGTTTAGCGCGGGGCTTACGTTCCTGCGTGACGCGCACGACGTAGGGGATCACATCACCGGCGCGTTCGATTAAAACCGTATCGCCTACCCGAACATCCTTGCGCCGGATCTCATCGAGGTTGTGCAGCGACGCGTTCGAGATCGTGACTCCGGCGAGCTGCACCGGTTCGAGCTTGGCGACCGGCGTCAGCGCCCCGATGCGCCCTACATACACGACAATCTCGTTGACGCGCGTCTCAGCCTGCTGCGCCTTGAACTTGTAGGCGACCGCCCAGCGGGGCGACCGTGACACTTCGCCGAGCCGATTCTGCAACTCGAACGAGTTGACTTTGGCGACCACTCCATCGGCTTCGTAGTCTAAATCGTGGCGCTTCTCAGTCAGCTCGTTCCAGTAGCTCAGGACCTCGTCAACGTTGCGGCAGCGGCGCGACAGCGGATTCACTCGCAAGCCGAAGGCGCGAATCCCTTCGAGAAACTCCCACTGGCTGGCGAAGCTGATCCCCTCCATCGTCCCGGGCGAGTGACAGAAAATGTCCAATGGACGCGACGCCGTGATCCGCGGATCAAGCTGGCGGAGCGAACCGGCGGCGGCATTGCGCGGATTAACGAAAGGCGGCTCGCCCGCCGCAACCCGCTCTTCGTTCAGCCGCTCGAAGCCGCGCCGCGCAAAAATTACTTCGCCGCGCACTTCGAGCAATTTTCGGAATCGTGCGACGGGGCGGCTTGATCAAGCGCAGCGGTACGCTCTTGATGGTGCGGATATTCTGCGTAACATCCTCGCCGTTGACGCCGTCGCCACGGGTAGAAGCCACGACCAACCGTCCGTCTTCATAGACCAGCTCGACCGCCAGCCCGTCGAGCTTGACCTCGGCAACATACTCGATATCCGCTCATCCTTGAGGAAACGCTTGATGCGCCGATCAAATTCGAGCATCTCCTCGGCATTCATCGCATTGGCCAGCGATAACATCGGCTGCCGATGAATCACGGCGGCGAATTTCTCGCTCGGCGCGACGCCGACTCGTTGCGTCGGTGAATCCGGCGTCAGCAGCTCCGGATGCGCCTTTTCGAGCGCCTCCAGCTGCCGCATCAGTACGTCGTACTCGGCGTCGGTTACTTCGGGCGCATCGAGGGCATAGTAGGAATAATTATGGTGATTGATCTGTTCGCGAAGCCTTTCGGCTTCGGCGCGGCGCTTATCAAGCTTGCCTGTCATCTAAACGGCTGTTCGCTCAAGCCAGTTCAAGCATACGGAATCAAAGTAGCTGCGTGAAGCGCTCGATGGTTACTCGACCGGCAACTCGCGGCAGCTCGCCCAAAGCGCTAATTCGATTACTTCTTCATCGATCGGTGGCAGGATTGGTTCGCCGTGACTCTTCAAGCTTTCCAATAGCCGCTTATAGCTCGCGAATATTGAATACTGCCTCTTCACGACTATTACCTTGCGAGATACAGCCGGGCAGCGAAGGCGCTTCGGCCACGAAAACGCCGTCTTCGTCCTCTTGGATCACAACTCGGAATTTTATGGCATAATTCCTATACGGTTTCCCATCCGCTATTGGCCTCCATAGCCCATTGCCATGAGAAAGTCATCGAGATTATCGAACCGCATGTACATATTGTGCCGCTTTTGATCAGCGATCGTTGTACTCGAATCCTCCGAATAGGCATGGCCCGGATAGACTACTGTACTATCGTCGAGATTTTTTAGCGTCTGATTGAGGCTGTAGTACATTGCCTTGGGATCGGAGCCCGGCAAATCAACCCGCCCGCATGAGTTGACAAACAACGTATCGCCGGAAATCAGATTGCCCTCGACCAGAAAACATTGCGATCCCGGGGTATGACCCGGGCGTATGAATAAACTTGACATCCAGATTGCCGACTTTGAAAATGTCACCGGCCTCGACCTTAACCAAATCGGAGTCGCTGAGACCGGCGACTTTCTTCACGCCTTCGGCCTCGTGCTTGTTCACATATACTTTAGCCTTGATCTTGGTCAGCAACTCAGCCGTGCCCTGGATATTATGCCCCATCAGATTGCCGCCCAGATGGTCCTGATGGTAATGCGTAATGAGTATCTGCTCGATCGTATAATCTTTGCCTTCCGCGTATTTGACAATTCGATCAATATCCCATGCCGGATCGACGACGGCTGCTTTGCGCGTGGCAGGATCGGCAATGATATAGACAAAGTTGGCCATCGGTCCAAGCTGTGCCTGAACCAGTGAAAGTTTATTTTCCTGAATAGCCATTGATACTCCGGCAGTTGGTCAGGATTTTACTCTCGAGGATTTGCCGATAGCGCTTTGCGGCGGCGAGATCCAGCCGCAAGCCACGGTCCCAAAGAAATTCGGGTTCGTCCAGCCGCTTCGCTATCCAGCGCGATTGCACAAACAGATGATCACTCAGTCGATTGATATATACGATCAGTTTATCGCTGATCGGTTCCTCGCGCTTGACCGCCCAGCAGACCCGCTCGGCGCGACGGCACACGGTCCGCGCCTGATGCAAAAATGCGTTCAGCACGCCGCCGCCCGGCAACGTGAATGATTTCAGCGGCTCGAGCGCTTTTTGCATTCGATCCATCTCTTGTTCGAGCTTTTTGGTCTCTCCGTCACCGACGCGATACATCCCTTCGTATTCGCCTTCGGGAGGCGTCGCGAGTTCGCTGCCCACGTCGAAAAGCTCGTTCTGAATGCGCCGGAGTATCTCCGAGTACCACTCGAAATCGCCACTTAACCGGTCCTGATAATCCGGCAGGTAAGTTCGAACGATCCCGATGATCGCGTTCAATTCATCAATTGTGCCGTACGCTTCAAGCCGTCCCGACTCTTTCGGCACCCGCGCCCCACCCACCAGTGCTGTGAGTCCCTTATCCCCTGTCCGAGTATAGATGCGGGTCAGCCGTATCGCCATCAGAGCCCGGCCTTAATCCGCAGCGCCGAATAAGCAGCCTCCCCCAATTCGTTGGAAACCGGCAAGCCCGCATCGCGCCAGCCTTCGACGATTACCCGGCCGGTGCCGTCGCGTTGACCGCCGAATCCGCCACGCACATTGCTAAGATCAGCGTATCCGGCGTCCTCCAGGATTTCGCATGCTCGTTGCGAACGTCCTCCGGCGAGACATCCGACCACGAGTTTTTTGCTCGTCGGCAGAACCTTCTCTGCGATTCGGAGGAAATCCGGATTTGGCTTAGGTTGTCCCGGCGCACCGAAAAATACCACTGGTATATTGATCGCGCCTGTCGGATGGCCTTGGGCGAATTCCTCTTCGGTCCGCACGTCGAGATAGACGGCTTCGGGATTGTTCTTCAGAATCTCATAAGCCTGTGCCGGCTCAGTTTGCTTGATACTCATAGATCGTCCTCGTTCAACTTCTCACTATCTGATTGCATAAATGCATTTTTAGAGTCCGCATCGATCGCATTCGCCGCTAACCAATGAATAATGGTCAATGCTTGCCGGCTCAGTCCGGAACTGCTTGCCCGAAACGCTCGTAATGGACCGTCGCACTGCGTGATTTGAGCGGTTTGCTTTGTGGCGGATTCGAAGGATCGGGATAGCCAAACGGCAGGATCGTAAAAACGGCCCATCCGGAGGGCACGCCGAGTAGTTGCGCGATCTTCGTACCATCAAAGTTGCCGACCCAGCAGGTTCCCAATCCGAGGCTCCACGCCGCAGTCGCCATATTCTGCACAGCCTGAGCACAATCAACATCGGCCCATCGTGCGTTCGAAATATCCTTGAGCACCACGATGGCTGATGGCGCGTCGGCCACGAAACGACCGGTCGTGCATAACCGCGCCCAACTCCCTCAGCCGATCAGGGTTGCGGATTACGATAAATTGCCACGGCTGCAAATTGCGCGCGCTCATCGCATGACGCCCGGCGTTCACGATCTTTTCCAGCAGGTCCGGGGAGACCGGTTGCTTGGCGAATGCGCGAATCACTCGCCGGCCTGAAATAGCGTCGAGAGTTTCCATCGCAGCCTCACGCCTTGCGGTTGATTTCGAACTCCTCCATCATCCGGGTAGCGCGTTCCTGCGCCGACGCCATCCGTTGTGTGCGCAGGAAGAATTGTACTAACTCGTCGTGTCCGGCTTGTCCCGACGGGACCGCAACCTCGACCAGTTCAGCAATCAAGCTCGGGAACTTCTCGCCGGGAATATAGTAATTCGCCCAGCCAAAGTTGCAGTAGCGATGGAGAATTTTTGCGATCGCTTTTTCAAGAGTTTCGCGCGCGTTACCGCTGCGCTCTTCCTTGTGTGCCAAAACAGTGCGCCTCCGACTGTCCGATAGTGACTTTATCGCAAACGCGCCAGCCACGCGGCAAGCCCCTCAACGCTCGATGCGCTGACGGGCTTTACTGATTCTGTTTTCCTCAAACTGCCTTCAGGCAGACTTTTCCTGCTTTTCGACTGGGCGCACCGCCGCCTCAGGCTCATCGGCCCACAACAGTTTATGATAATCGAAGCGTGAATTTTCGATCACGTTGTACTTCACGATGGCGAAATAGGGCGACAGATCGAAATCACGCGGCGTGATCAAGGTCGGCGAAACGGTCCTGAGCAGGCCAGGACCCGAGTGCACGCGACGCGAAAAGCGCCCCAACAGACCGAGCGCTCTATTTGGCGGCTCAAGACCTTCGGGATAGGGTTCGTAACGCGGCACGATCGGAAATCGCACTCGCGCGAAGCATTCCGCAATCATGCTCGAACAGATCACGCGGGTCGGGTCGCCACTGCCGAAATTCAGCGCCTGCCGCCGCATCCGCGCGGGCACCAGATGTACCGGCAGAAAATAGCGCATCAGATCGAAAACATTCTTGAAATCGTAATGATAGCCTACATTGGCCAAAGCCTGTTGAACTACCGTCCGCTGGTCGGCAGAAGATAATCCGTGAGGCCGGCAGATTCGTAGATTAAAATCGGCATATTTGGTGAGTGGTGTCAGCACCACTCCACTTTCCACTAGCGCCTCGACTACGAGGTACCGAGCCTCATCCCCGTACTTTTCGTGCAACTCGCGCTCAAGTTCGGGATTGTCCTTCAGCGGCTCGTCGCCGACGTAAAGACATGAATGCGACCACGAGCTCTGTGTAAGGTACTTGATACACTCGCTGATCCGCTCATTGCCGTCGATCAGAATCACGTCGCCTTTACGCACGTTACGCTTGAGCGCCGCCATATCGTTCGGGATCGTGAGCGTGTAGCGAGTTAGCGGTTTGGTCAGAATTGAGATCGCCGCGCCAGAGATTTTTCGCGCGATATAGGAGAATGGGTTAAGTCTCGACAGAAATGACATCGTTACAATTTGTCGATGTCTTCATTTTAGACTCCCGACGCAGCAGAGCATACTACGCTCCCCGCCGAGCGCGTGCGGGCGTTATCGGACCGTGCGAACATGAGTAGATCATCCACTGAAAGTTCCGACAATGCCGTAAAATGGCACCTGGACCAGCGGTTGCGCGGGATCATCGGTCTTGATTGCGACCACTCCGCGCAAGGTTCCATCCGGCGCATTGGGCTGTAGTTCAAGCGTCAGCTTGAACTCCCGTCCGGGCGTGATCGGCTGGATCACCGCGGCGACGCGCGTATTGTTGCTCGAAACGTCCAGCACTTTCACGGCCCGATTGCCGGCATTTGTCAATCGCGCAAATCGAACTGCACTCGCATGATGCTTGACGATTCCGAACGATACCTGTGCCGGGTTCACATTCAGATCGCCCAAGATTGTGCCGAATACCGGAATGTTAAGCGGCGACTCGCTCGTTGCCACCTTGATTGTGTCCGCGACTGTGCCCGCCGGCGCGCTCTTGAGCAGCGTGATCGCGAGAACCGCTCCCGCCTTACCGTCGGTGCGCGGCTGCTGAGTAACTTTGAGGTCCGGGCTTGAATTCTTGATCGATATAATTTTGAATTTGCCGCCTTTAATCATGTCGGTGACCAGCACGGTTCGCGTCTGATCAGTTCCCTGCTTCACCTTGTCGAACACCACTGGAATCGGAGCCGCGTCCACTTTGACCTTCACGTCGCCTTTCATTGTGAGGGTCAATTGCTTGTGCTGCGGATCGTTCGTATGAACGGTGATCAATCGTTGCGCGGGTCCCTTGTCCGAGCTGGTGTCGAAGACCGCAGTGATATCCGAAGTCTCTCCGGGCTGAACTTGACGTTTCGTCGGTTGCGCCACGGTGCATCCGCATGAGGTCTGCACGTCGCCAATCGTCAGCCGATCCTGGTCCCTTGTTCGTGAGGCTGAAGGTATGTTTGACCTGCGTTCCCTGAAACACTGCGCCGAAGTCATAGATCGGCTGCGCGACCGTTACGGACGCGGGCCCGCTTGATCCGCCAGCCGTCAGCCCAGTCAGGCCGCCTTCGGATTCGCTCGAAAATCCAGCCGGTAATTGAACATCATTGCCGGACGATTGCGCACGGCGCTCAGCGGCAGGAGAGCCAAGCCCAGCAATGCTAAAAATAAGAACCGAGCGCAGAACGTTACTCTCACGAGGCCTTCGCCATCCGCAGCTCCGGCGCGGCCTCATCACGAACATCGAAGCGCTTTAGAAAATTGGTCGAGAAATTGCCCGCGACGAAATCCGGCTCGTCCAGAATTCGCAGATGCAGCGGGATACTCGTCTTGATGCCGTCGATCAGATATTCGCGCAGGGCGGCCTTCGCGCGATTGATCGCCAGCGCCCGATTTTCCGCATGCACGATCACCTTCGCGATCAACGGATCGTAATGGACCGGCACGCGATAACCGTCATACAAGGCGGTCTCGACTCTCACGCCCAGGCCGCCGGGCGCATGATGATTCGTCACCACGCCGGGCGAGGGCAGATGGGTGTCCGGATCTTCGGCATAGACCCGGCATTCGATCGCTGCGCCATTGAATTTAATCTGTCGTTGCTTGATCCCGAGTGGCTCGCCGGCAGCGATCCGGATGCTCTCCTTGACCAAATCGATTCCGGTGACCATCTCGGTCACGCCATGCTCGACCTGAATCCGCGTATTCATCTCGATAAAATGGAATTCGCCATTGTCCGCCAGCAGAAACTCGACCGTGCCGACGTTCGAATAGCCGACGACCTCAGCCGCACGCACGGCAGCCTTGCCCATCTTCTCGCGCAAACGCGCCGTCATCACTGGACATGGCGCTTCTTCGAGCACCTTCTGATGGCGCCGCTGGAGCGAGCAGTCGCGCTCGCCGAGATGAATTGCATTGCGGTTATTGTCCGCGAGTATCTGAAATTCGACGTGGCGCGCCTGCTCGAGATACTTCTCCAAGTACATCGTGCGCGAGCCGAATGCGGCTTCGCTCTCGGCGCGCGCCAGCGGAAAGAACTTCGCGAGCTCGGTCATGTCGCGGACGATGCGCATGCCCTTGCCGCCGCCGCCCGCCGCGGCCTTGATCAGCACGGGGAAGCCCAGCCGTTTCGCATCCTCCTGCGCCTGGCGCAATTCGGTAACGCCCGTGCCCTCGCTGCCGGGCAGGATCGGCACGCCCGCGCGCTTCATGATGCGGCGCGCACGCGGCTTGTCGCCCATCAGCCGGATGTGCCGCGCCCGCGGTCCGACGAAGGTCACGCCCGACTTGCGGCACGCCTCGGCAAAATCCCCGTTCTCCGACAGAAACCCATATCCCGGATGGACCGCGTCAGCGCCATAGGTCAGCACGGTACTCAGTATCGAAGGGATGCTCAGATAGCTGTTTTCCGCCGCCGCCGGCCCGATACATACCGCTTCATCCGCCATCCGGACGTGCAAAGCGTCTTTATCGGCGGTCGAGTAGATCGCAATCGTCGCGATTCCCAGCTCGCGGCACGCCCGAATAATTCGTATCGCAATCGTTCCTCGATTCGCGACCAATAGCTTTTTGAACATTCGTTCTCTCCGGCTGCTGACTTGCAGCCCGTCCGCACTACCCCACCTCGATCACGAGCAGCGGCTGCCCGTATTCAACCGGCTGAGCATTCTCGCATAGAACTTTGACGACCCGACCCGCCATCTCAGCCTCGATCTCATTCATCATCTTCATTGCTTCGATAATACATAACGTCTGGCCCTTGCGGACCGAAGCGCCCTCTTCAACGAACGGGTCCGCATCCGGCGAGGTCGCCCGATAAAAAGTGCCGACCATCGGACTGGTCACGAGTCGTTGATTGTCGCTTAATTGAGGTGGCTCGGTTTTACCGCCAGCCTTGGAGTCTGCTGGCTGCTGCCGCGGCGCTTCTACCTTGGCCACCGCGGCTGATGCGACTTTACGCACAACCGGCGATACATTGATGCTCGGCGTGCCCCTCGCTCGCACGAACCAGCCGCACCCTGCCCTTCTTCTTGTCGTCAATTTCGAGCTCAACCAGCCCGTATTCCTGCATCAGTACAAGCAGCGCTTTGATTTCTCGAACTTCCATCCCACCCTTTAGATTAGCAGATGCTTCACCGCACGACTGTTATCATGCTTCGGATGGCGTCCGCGCACCCGCGCGACTTGCCACTATCCCGACGGCGGCGCGCAAGGCGAGCACATAACTTTCCGCGCCGAAGCCCATGATCCGCCCCATCGCTATATCGGCGATGGTCGAATGATGGCGGAATGGCTCACGCTGATAAACATTCGATAGATGCACTTCAATTACTGGCGCGTCGAGCGTTCCGATCGCATCTCGAATCGCGATACTGGTATGAGTATAAGCGGCGGGGTTGATAATCAGGACGTCAATGCGTCCTCGTGCGGCCTGAATCCGATCAACGATTTCGCCTTCGCTGTTGGACTGAAAAGTATCGACTTTGAGGCCCAACTCATGCCCGAGTTCCGTCAACCGCCGATTGATCTCCTTCAGCGTCGTGCGTCCGTAAACCTCAGGCTCACGCACGCCCAGCACATTCAGATTGGGGCCGTGAACCACCAATACCACTGGCTCGCGCCTCGAATTTCCGGCTGCCGCCTCCTTGGTCTTTGTCGCCATCCCGATGCTGGCATTGAATCTTACGCTATAAGGGCTTTCAAGGGTCTCCGAAGGCGTTTCAAGGGGATGCGATAGCGGCTGGCGCTTTTCGCCGACCCTTCTTTGCCGGAGCGATTAACGGCGCGGTCAGTTTTTCGTACAGCGCGAACAGATGCTCGACGCGTTGACGGTCGCTCTCGAAAGGCTGCGAGCGATAGCAGCGATCAACCGCACGATCCAGCTCGGCATGGGCTTTGACGAGCGCTGGCGGCATCGCGAGCGGATCGTAAAGTGCGGCCAGCGTAGAACCGGGAAACAACTTGCGCGCGTCGAGCACGGCTTGCGCGGCGGCTTCGACTGCCGCGCGTTGTTTGGCGTCCGCCTCTTCCGGCCACGGAAAGTTGTTGTAAACCAGAGTGTTTGAGTAACGATAGCGCGACTCCAAACGCCCGCAGACTTGTTTCGTCCAGGCCATGTGCATCGCCGAGGAGAGCACGCCAAAATGGTAGATCGTAGCGCCGGGAACAAGTAGTACGAGGTTACTGCCGACCACCGTTTTCGGCATGAAGCCGATCGGAATGTAGCGGCGATTCTCTGAGGAAACGACGGAATCAGAAGATAATCACGACTCTGGCTGTCGAATTTCGCCGAACAGAGTCGGCATTTTTGCCAACTCACGAGTAGTTTTTCGGCGTGACTTTCTAGGCGAAAGCTTTCGAACCGCTTCGACCCGTTTCATTACGCGCGGCAAGAGTCGTATTTCACTGGACAGTGCGTCTTTCAGCCAGAGACACCAGCGCCGCTCACCATTGATAAATTCCTGTGAGCCATAGAAGCGGCCGGATGAATTTCGCAGCTGCGGGTTCGTGTTGATTAGTTCTTCTCTTTCCGAATCGCTGAGAAGCAGGTTTCCGCCATCATTCGGCATGCTGCCAAAAACAATTTCAGGAACCAACGAGATGGGCCGAGCACGGGACAACACTACGACGTCATTGCCATCGATGAGATAAGGGCTGATGTTTCCAGCCGCAGTTACATGGGTCTGTTCTGCATCAGCGTTATGCTCTTAAATTCGCTTGGTGCTCGCGTCGTGCACACCGAACCCGATGATGACCACATGGACGTGCGCCTTGCCGCGAGCCTCGCTTTCCCAGGCAAAGGTGCGATGGGCAAAATGAATTTTCAGATGGTAGTGATTAAAGAGTTCGTTCCAGAGAATCCCGACTTGCTCGCCCTGAGTAATCGAATTGGTGGAAACAAAGGCAACCTCTATCGCAGTTCCCTGAATGTACTCACCCGCCTTGATATACCAACCGGTAACATAGTCGAGTACTCCCCGCCTTGTACTTTTCCGCAAACCATCTGCATATCGAGCTTCTGTTCGGAGTTGCCGAATTGCTTTCCACCGAACGGCGGGTTGCCGAGCACGTAACTGCATCGGGCGGGCGGGAGGATTTTCTTCCAGTCGAAGCGGAGCGCATTATCACAGATAATCTTGGGAGATTTCCTAAGTGGCAATCGCGCGTAGTATTCGCCGAAAGCCTCTGACAGCCGAAGATTCATTTGATGGTCCATCAGCCACATCGCGACTTCGGCGATACGCGCGGGCCACTCACTGATCTCGATGCCATAAAAGGCGTCCACATCGATGCGCGAGGGATGCTGAGCGTCGAGTTCCTTCTGTATGCCGTAGAGCTGCTTGACCACTTCGATTTCGAGCAGGCGCAGCTCGCGATATGTCACAACGAGAAAGTTGCCGCAGCCGCAGGCGGGATCGAGGAAGCGCAACCCGGCGAGTTTCCGATGGAAACGCCGTAACTCGGCTGTGCTGCGCTTGGCGCGTTCGAATTCCGCCCGCAATTCATCGAGGAAAAGCGGACGAATTACTTTGAGAATGTCGCGCTCGCTGGTGTAATGACCGCCGATTTGCCGCCGTTCCTTCGGCTCCATCACGGCCTGAAACAATGACCCGAAAATGGCGGGTGATATGCGCGACCAGTCAAAGCGCGTTGCCGCCAGCAGTGCGACGCGCATGTCGCGATTGAAATCGGCGAAGCGAAGATTATCTGCAAAAAGATCGCCGTTGACATAGCGAAAAGCGGCGAGTTCTTCATCGAGATTCTTTTGGCGCTCTTCGGGCGGCGTATTCAGCACATCAAAGAGCCGCGCTAGATGTTGGCCGAGATCAGAGCCGTCCTCGGTCGTACGGTTCAGCAGATAGAGCCTGAACGCTTCCGGCTCGAAGATGCCGGTATCTTCGGCAAACAGACAAAAGAGAATGCGGACCAGGAAACGCTCGAGATGCGGCCCCGAGTAGCCGCCAAATTCGAGTGCATCATGCAGGCGGCCCAGAATTTCGACCGCCTCAACGTTGATCGGATCCTGCTCCTCAAACTTGTGCTGCTCGTAGCCGGGGAGAAACGCGAATCGATGAATGTGGTGGTGAAATTCGGGAAGCGGGAATTCGAGCGTGGCGACCCGGCGGCCCGCAAACAGCGGAAGGTCTCTCTGAGCTTCCGGCTCAAGATCGTGGAGCGCGATGCGAGCGAAATCCGAGACGATAACGTAGCGGGGAATCTCGTTGATGCGCCCTTCGCGAGCAAGGTCCTGGATGTAACTAAATGCCTGCGATTCAGCCTTGCCCAAGTCTTTGCCGCGGCTCTTATGCTCGATCAGCACCTTGCGCGGCCAAAACAGATCTATGTATCCGTACTGACCCGAGATTTTTCTTACTGGTTCTTCAAAGCTCGCGACGACTCGCCGCCGGATGCCGAAGACCTCGAAGAACTCGTTCCAGAAGGTTTGCTTCTCCGCGCTTTCGCTCTTGGCGCCGGTCCATTCTTTCGAAAAAGCGATCGCGCGATGGCGGATTTCATTCCACGAAAGCGGCATCGGCGAATAATAACAAAAGCGCGTCGCTTTTAAGCTACATTTTCCATCAGAAGGTCAACTCCAGACCGAGCCACCGCCGCGAGAGACAACGATGTTGATTGCCGCTTACCGCATTCAGCGGTTTTCGTTCCGCAGGACGCCTTTACGTTCCAGCTCATCGACGCGTTCCGCCGAGTAGCCGAGAGTGCCGGTCAGGACTTCCCGGTTGTGCTCGCCGAGCATCGGAGCTTCGAGTTCGAGCCGAGTTGGATAATCCGAAAAGCGGAATGGAAAGCCCGGGATATCGAAATCACCCAGAATCTTGTCGTGGATGGTGCGAATCGTTCCGCGTTGGCGCAGATGCGGATGCTGCATCGCTTCTTCCACTGATAATATCGGCGCATGCGGCACGCGATACTCTTTCATCGCGGCCATCGAGATCTCGTCGCTTTCGGCTGATTGAAGCCATCGCTCGATCGTTGCGATCAGGTCTTTCTGATTGGCTGCACGATCGGCCATCGTTTTATAGCGCGGATCTTGCACCAGTTCCGGCTGACCCATCGCGCGGCAGAGATTGGCGAACTGATGATCGAGCGCTGAGATGATGAAAATATAGCGGTCGCGAGCCTTAAAGATGCCCGCCGGTGACGCGTACCATGAATGCATCCCGGAGCGGGAAGGCTTCAACGCTCCTTTACTGAGGCTGTGAACCTCAATTCCAGACTCGTGATAGTGGATATAGGTATCGAGCAGCGAGATATCGAGATATTGCCCTCGCCCAGTGCGGGCACGACCGAGCAGTGCGGCGCAGATCGCGCCCATCGCGTGCGCACCGGTGCTCACGTCACCGAGCGCAACCATTGGGAAATAAGGAGCGCCGCCCGCCTCGCCGCACATCGAGACGACTCCGGCATAGGACGCGCCCAGATAATCAAAGCCGGGCTCGTTGGCGAGCGGTCCATGCTGGCCGAACGCCGAAATCGAGCACATTATAATAGCGGGATTAATCGTTTTGACTGCATCATAGCCGAGCCCCATCCGGGCAATTACGCCGGGCGCGAAGTTCTCGACCATCACGTCGGCTCGCTTGATCAAATCCTGAGCGATCGCAAGCCCGTCCGGATGTTTGAGATCAATGCAGAGACCTTTCTTGCCGCGATTCTGCTGGACATAGTAACCGCTGCGCCCCTTGGCGATGAATGGCCCGACTCGCGACGGGTCGCCACCCGGCGTCATCTCGATCTTGATCACCTCCGCGCCCATCTCGGCCATCAACAGGGTGCAGGTCGGACCCGCGATTACCTGGGTGAAGTCGAGAACCTTGTAGCCGTCGAGTACGTGACGCGGAATCTGATCGCTCATCTGGGCCTCCTCGATTTGCTTCGCACATCCCCCATCGAGTGCCATAGCACTGTCGGGAACCGAAGGGCCAATGCGCGGCGCGATTTGCAGCGCCGTCACGCGTTCCTGATCGTCAATCCTCCATCGACCGGGATTACCGCGCCAGTCAAATAAGACGCCGCCGGGAGGCAGAGACTGAAGGTGATATGCGCGACCTCCTCCGGGTAGCCGTAACGCTTCATGGCGCTGCGCCGGTTGGCGAAAATCTCCTTGTGCTTTTCGGGGATCGGATCGGTCAACCCGGTGCGGATAGGTCCGGGACAGATGCAATTGACGGTGATGCCTTCGGGTCCGAGATCGACCGCGAGCGCGCGCGTCAAGCCGATCACGCCGGTCTTCGCGACGACGTAAGGACTATCACCCGGAGTCGCGCCGAGACCCTCGGTCGATGCGATATTGACGATGCGCGCGGCATCGGACTTGCGCAGATGCGGCAGCGCCGCGCGGACCATCAGCTGTTGCGCGGTGAGCAATCCGGCGAGCGCCCTGGCCCACACTGCGTCGAATCCCTCGTCATCGATTCGGCGGAACGCCGCGAATCCGGCATTGTTAATCAATATGTCGATCCGTCCGCAGCGCGTTGCGATTTCATCAACGACGCGCTTGATCGCCGCCGGATCAAGAATATCCAGCTTCCAGCTTTCGACCTTGCCGCCCTCGCTTTTGATCTCCTCAACTACCTGCGCGAGTCCGGGTTCATTGATATCCGTGGCGGCGACCACAGCGCCTTCTTGCGCAAACAGATGAGCGGTCGCACGACCCATCCCGCTCGCCGCGCCAGTGACTATCGCCACGCGGTCTTTGACCGAGCGACTGAGTTTCCTAATCGGTTCCATTCACGCCTCCACTTACACTCGCGCTAAGCGCCCTGATCAGGCTCTACTGTTTAGAGCAAACCCGGCGGCGCGAAAAGGATAATGACGGCGCGGCCCGGGACGAGACTGTGCGTCAGTGACCGCCTGCCGCAGGTTTCCCGCGCGATTGCTTAAGCAGGAGAAAAGCGGGGATGAAGCACGCCGCGGTCATGGCGAGGATCCGGTAAATATCATTGTAGGCGAGCAACGACGCCTGCTGCTGAATGGTTTCGTACACCATGCCGAAGCCCATGAGTTGATGGGTATTCAGGCCTTGCATCAAGTTGAAATGCGGCGCACCGGGCATTGCCGGCGCTGTTTGATCGAGCCGCCACGCATCAAATGTCGTGAAATGCTGAGTCAGATACGACTGATGAAGTTGTTCCCGGCTGCTCAACATGTTCGTCACCAGCGAGATGCCGATCGCGGAGCCGGTATTGCGCATCATATTGTACAAGCTCGACGCATAGCCCATCCGCTCCCGCGCCACGCACGCCAGCGATGCCGCCGACATGGCGGGGAAGATCAATCCCGAGCCGAGTCCCGACAGAATCATCGGCCAGCGAACATTAGCGATGCTCACCTCGAGCGTCCAGCAGCTCATCCAATACAGCGAAGCGGCCAGCAGAACAAAGCCGAGGCCAACCATCCATCGCGTATCATAAGCGCGGCGCGAGAGCTGTCCGATCGCGAACATCGCGACCAAGGTGCCAAAGCCGCGCGGCAGCACTGCGATGCCGGATTTCCACGGCGAATAGCCGAGCAATTCCTGAAAAAAAAGCGGATTCAGCAAATTCATCCCGAAAACGACAACCATCATGACCAGGATGATCACGACCGAGACATCGAACAGCGGAATCTTCAGTATGCGCAAATCCAGAATCGGCTCCGAAAACCGAAATTCGTGGATTACCAGCAAAATCAGTGAGAGCGCCGCGACCACGGTAAAGATGCAGACCCACCATGCGGAGAACCAGTCTGCGCGCTGGCCGCGATCCAGTACGATCTGCAGCAAGCCCAATCCCAGCGCCAAATAGATTATCCCGAGATAATCAATTCTGCGCGCCTTATCTTTCGCTTTGCGGAGATAATCCGGATCATGGACAAAAATCATGACCATGATTGCCGCAAATATTCCGATCGGCAGGTTGATATAGAAATTCCAGCGCCAATTCCAGTTATAGGTGATCCAGCCGCCAAGCGTCGGCCCGAGCATCGGCGAAGTCAGCAGCCCCATACCCCACACCGACATCGCGAGACCCTGCTCCTCCGGCGGAAAGGTCTCCATCAGGATTGCTTGCGACGACGGAATCATCGCGGCGCCTGCCGCTCCCTGTAATAACCGAAAGAACACCATCTGAACCAGCGTCTGCGCAGCGCCGCACATGCCGGAGGTGACGACAAAAACTAATACCGAGAGGAGAAAATAACGTTTGCGCCCGAACCGTGCCGAAATCCATCCAGTCAGCGGAATCATGATCCCGTTAGCCACGATATAGCTGGTCAGCACCCAGGTGATTTCGTCGCGACTAGCGGAGAAACTGCCTTGCATGTGCGGCAGCGAGACATTCACGATCGAGGTGTCCAGCACCTCCAGCGTCGCCCCGAGCATCACCGCGACCGCCACGAGCCATTTATAACTGGCGGGTCGTTCCAGCGATGCGGCGCTAATACTTGACGTAATTTCGAGATTCGATTTCGGGGCTGATGCCATTAATAGAGTTCGCTGATTGGGCCAGCTTTCGACTTATATTCTGACGAATCTGTCAGACTGGTACCAGAATTATACATTATACTGGTATAATTAGTACTAGGATTCGGTACGACTCGATGAATAAAGATGAAATTCGCCGACAAGAACTGAGCGATTTCCTCCGTACGCGGCGCGCTCGCGTTAGTCCGCTCGAAGCCGGGTTGACCGCGGGAACGCGACGGCGGACGCCCGGGCTCCGGCGCGAGGAAGTCGCGCAACTCGCCGGCGTAAGCGCGACCTGGTACACGTGGCTTGAACAAAAACGGCCGATCAAGGTCTCCGCCAATGTGCTGAATAATCTTGCCCGCGTCCTCAAGCTTGACGAGATTGAACGGACGCAGCTATTTCAGCTCGCCCTTCGCCATCCGGTCTTTGATTCGGCGCCACGACGAATGGCGATTAGCCCGCTTATTCAACGTTTGCTCGATCAGATGGGAAGCATAGCCGCCTTCGTCATTGGATCGCGATGGGACGTGCTGGCTTGGAATCAGGCAGCGCGCGCTTTTTTCTTCGATTTTGAGAGCGTTACGCGGGAACAACGCAACCTCGTCTGGCTCACTTTCACCAGCCCCGCTGTGCGCGCCCTGATGGTCGATTGGCCAACCCGGGCGCAGGACGTCCTCGCCCGCTTTCGCGGCGATTACGGGCGTCACGCCGGTGACGCTAATTTTGTCGAGTTGGTGGAGCGGCTCAAAACTGTCAGCCCTGAATTTGCACTCTGGTGGCCGCGCCACGACGTCCGCCCGCAAAGCGAAGGGCGCAAACAATACAATCACGCGCTCACGGGCCGGATGTTGGCTGAGCACTTCACTTTCTCGATGACCGACAATCCCGAACTGCGTTTGATAATCTTCGCGCCGGTGGCCGAGAATGATTCCACCAACAAGTTTAATCGAGTGGTAAGCGCGTTCGAGACGAACAACTCCCGTAAGGCCAGCTAACTCCTAAGCGGCTTTTTTCTGCTTTGCGCCATTTCCTCAGGTTCTTGATTGACTTGCCAATCTCACTTGGGCAATCGACGTTTTCATTCTAATCGCCTCAATCACTCAAACATCGGCGCAGAGTGTTGGTGATGAATTCGGCTCCAATAATCAGGCCTATTACGACCAGTTCGCGACTTCATGCGTCAAGGCAATACGAGTCCCCACGCGAGACAGGCAAATCAATGAACGAATTCGGACGTTGCCGATTTCAGGAGATCACGAAGCGGAACGAGTCATCCTTTTTGACAATCTTGCCGGCGGCGGGCGTCGCGAAATGCGTCCCCAGCACGATCGTTCCAGTATCCGCATAGCGTTCACAGAAAGCCCGCCGGGTTTTCTTCGCCTGCGGCAGATCAACATCGAAGTTGTCGTCCCATTCGGGAAAACGGCACTGAATCGGATGATGCATCAGGTCGCCAGTAATCACCGCGTCCTGACCCTGCGATGAAATCCGCACTGCAAAATGACCGGGCGTATGGCCCGGCGTTGATTCCAGCCAGACTTCATCGGTGAGCTTGCGTTTCTCGTCAACCAGCTCGGCCCGGCCTTCGTCGAAGATCGGACGAACTGAATCATCAATTGGCGCTTTGAAGAATTCATCCTGTTGGCGCGAGAAGAAATCCCATTCCGTGCCGCCGATCAGATAGCGAGCGTTCGGAAAGGTCGGAACCCACTTGCCGTTTTGCAGCATCGTGTTCCAGCCGACGTGATCGATATGGAGATGCGTACAGATGACGTTGTCGATCGATTCGCGAGTGTAACCGGCTTTCTGCAAATCCGCGAGAAACGGTAATTGCATCTTGTTCCACTCGGGATTCGAGCGCACCTTGTCGTTGCCGATACAGGTATCAACGACGATCCGCTTATTCATCGATTCGATCACCAGCGCGTGGATGCTCAGCTTGATCTTGCCGGTTTCATCGGAGAAGGCCGGATAAAGCCAGTCGCGCTCGCGTTTGACGTTCTCGGCGGTCGCATCCGGCAGCAGCATCGCGCCGTCCCAATGCGTTTCAAATTCCACGACTCGACTTACTTTCACACCACCGATCTTCCACTGATTCATCCGGACTCCTCGTTTTCGACCTTCAATACCGTTTCGCGGCAAATTCGAGCCTTAGTTCTAGGCAGGTTTGTTCCGCTCGGCAAGGGCTATGGAGATCTCTGGAGTGCAGTTGGCGTTCCGTCCATGCGTCAACTAATTTGCTGTCAAACACTACGGATTGCGCGAGGTTATTCATTGAATAAGAGACCCAGTATCCAATTGACGCCCGACGAGCAGCGCAGATTTCTCAGCGAATCGCGCCGCTGCGCGCTCGCCACGCTCGATCAGGGCGGCTATCCGCACGTGGTTGCGATGAACTATTTCGCCAAAGACGGCGCAATTTGGATGACCTCCTATGGGAAAGCGCAGAAGGTGCTGAACATCCGCCGCAATCCCAAAGTTTGCGTAATGATCGAAGCGGGCCAGCAGTATTCAGAGCTTCGCGGACTGATGCTGCGCGGCCGCTGCGAGATTATCGAAGACCCGGAAATCATCGAGCAGACCATGCGGGGTATGATTCGCGATCAGACTGCGAGCGCTGCGGCGCCATCAGGAGCTGCGCGCAGCGCACCCAAGCGCGTAGTGCTCAAAGTCGTTCCGGAGAAAGTCGCGAGCTGGGATCATTCCAAGCTCGGTGGCAGATACTGAGAATAGCAGGCTGAAAAACTGCGGCGCCATTGCTGGCGCCGCAAGTACGGTTTGAACTCCTCAGAGGCTCAGGACGATGCCGCCCGATACTGCGGAGGCGTCTCCTCGGTCGGCACATAGCGCCGGATGAACCACGGCTTAAATGCCGACACGAAGCTCGGCAGGATGATCACGCCTGTGATCGCGTTGGTGATCATCAGGAAGATCAGCAGCTCTGCCATGCGCACATGGAAATCGACCGGCGAAAAGGTCCAGATCGACAAGCCGCCAATCATGACGAACAGGGTATTGAGCACCGCCTGACCCGTCCCGCGCATGGCGGTGGTAATCGCGTCAGTGATCTCTTTGCCGGAAATCACTTCGTCGCGAATCGCCGCCATCGTGTAAATTCCATAATCGATACCCAGTCCGATGCCGAGCGAGACTACTGGAATCGTATCGATCGTAAGCGTCAGATTACGCGCATTCATGTAGATGAATGCGCCGAAGTTGCCCAGCACGCTCGCCGCGATGAAGAGCAATCCGGCGACGATCGAGCGGAACTCTACTGCGCAACAAATTCCGACTGCGAGCAGCGTCAACGTCAGATTGAAGAAATCGGTGTACTTCAGTACCTGATTAGCCGCGGCATATAGGCCCGCAATACCGCCCATATATGCAGTTTTGACTTTGCTCAACCCGGGATCGGTACTCATCCGGCTCTTCTGGAAATCGTTGATTTCCGTCAGCAACCGATTGAGCGTGTCGTAGGTATGATCGCGCAACAGCACCCGAATACAGGTCGCTTCGGCCTGCGAGTTCGGGATATAGCGCTCCATTTCTCCGGGCGCAGTACCTGACAGGTACAGATACCAGAGATTGCCCGAAAGCTGGATGGTGTCCGGGACGCGCAGGAACTTTGGATGCGCGTAATGGAACATCTGGTTAAACGGCTTCTCGATATCTGAGGCGAAGGAGATTACCTGCAGGACGTTCGGATCCCGCTCGCGCAGATAATATCGAAGATCGTCGGCCGCCCGCAGCGGATCCGAGCCCAGCGTCGATTGCGGGTTCGGATAACTCGGCGTTTCGAGCACGACCCATCCCTCATCGACCGGGAAATACTGCGCGATCGCCTGGATATCCTTGTTGACCTTGGCGTTCTCGCGATAGAGTGGCGTACCTACCGTACGATAACCAATCTCGGCGCGCTGGCCGGAAACCAGTCCAAAAACGATAAACGCCGCAGCGCCCCACAAAATTATTGTGCGGGCCCATCCGGGGCGCACCGGGAATTCGATGAACTTTCCGATGAAGCGGTCGATCACGCCTTCGAGACCACCGGCGAGATGCTCATCGATTTTTCCTTCGAGCTTCGGCGGCGGCAGATAGCTCATCACGATCGGCTGGAACACGAAAACCATCAGCAAGCTCGATGCAACCCAGACTGCGCCGGTCAGCGCGATATGATGCAGCACCGGAATTCCGCTGAAGGACACGAAGATAATCCCGAAGATGTCAGCAAGGATCGAGACCAATCCCGGCGGCAACATCAGGTTGGTGGTGTTCACCACGGCTGTATGGACATCATTGTTGGTTTTTTCGATCTCACTGTAGAAACGCCGCTGCCACTGGATACCGTGGCTGACGTCGCGTGCAGTCAGGATGAACGGAATAACCAACATTACCGGATCGAGCTGATACCCAATCAATCCGGTGAAGCCCATGCCCCACAACGCCGAGCACGTTCCGGTCATCAGCGGCGCCCACCATCGGGCGATGCCGCGAATACCGTAATAATGAACGAGCACGATCACGGCTAGCGAGATAATGATAATCGCGAGAAGATGCGGCAGGTAATGATAACCCCATCCGCGAGTCATCGGCTCGCCCGCGACGAAGATACGATCGTTAGCGTCCTGATATTTATTAACGATATTCTGAACGTCCTGGAAAAACTCGCGATAGTTGATCTCAGCATCATTGAACGAAGCGGTCACCATCGCGCTTTTGAAATCACCGCTAATTAGTTGGCGTAGAGTGTCCTGATGCTCGATCACTTTGCTCTTGAGGGTGGCGACGCCGTCGGGAGTCGTCGGAACATCCGGAAACATGTATGGTTTGCTGATTAGCGCACCGGACTGCGCCTCGACGTAATTTACGCGGAACGACGCCAGCGAGAAGACTTCCTCGTGATTAACGCCCGGAAGCTTGTCCATCTCGGTCGTCAAATCCTGAATCTTTTTGAGCGTCTTTGGATTAAAGATGTCCCCGTGCTGCACGCGCAGCATAATCGCGAGGGTTTCAGCTCCGCCGAACGAACGCTGGTACTTTTCGTTGAGCAGAATGTATTTGTGGTAGCTCGGAAAGAAATCGACGAAGCGCGTTCCTACCTGAACCCGCGACGACGCGTAAATCATGAAAACGGTAACGGTCGCCAGTAGAATCCCGATTGGCGCGCGCAACCGCAGAATGAGCCTACCTATATTGAATGCTGGGTCTCTCATTGTTTAATCCTGCTGATTGTTGAATTTTGCCGCGCCGGGTTGAATTACTTCACCAGGCTCCAGTGCTGGCCGCCATCATCGCTTCGCATGATTGTGCCGTAAAGTCCAACGGCTATCGCGAAATTTGGGGCAAAGGCGAGTGACGTGATCGCGTTCGAGGTGGTGCTGCTGGTGAGTTCCACCTTACCCTGCATCACCCGCGCCGTGATTCCATTCTCGCCGCCAACGTAATAACCGTTGGAGTCATTCGAACGAATCGGCGCTGCTGCGTAGAACGATCGCGAATCGTCATTCACGCCGCCAGTTTTCCAGGTCTTGCCGCCATCAGCGGTCGTCATGTTCGAGCCGCTCAAGCCGAGCACCAGCCCGTTTGAGGCATTGTCAAAGGCAATCGCAAAATACGGATCAGCGCTAATCGTACGCTGCGCACCGGTCTGAACTGTCCAGGTCTTGCCGCCATCGACGGTACGGACGGCAGTTGCGAACTCGCCCACCGCCCAGCCATTATTCGGATCAGTAAACGCCACGTCGAAGAACACCAAGTCTTCGAACTTCTGCACGTTCCAGGTCGCGCCACCGTCGCCAGTGCACAGGATCACCCCGTGCTCGCCGACTGCGCAGGCCTTCTGTGCATCAATCGCTGCAACCTTGAGCAATGCGGCGCTCTGCTTCGACGGCTTCAGCGTCCACGTAGTTCCCCGATCGTCGGTTTGAAAAATCGAACCGCGGTCACCGACAATCCACCCGTGTGCCCCATCAGATGTGAATGCCACGCTATATAGGTCGTAGAATTTACCCGAATTATTCAGTTGATTGCGTTTCCAGCTGCGACCTTGATCATCAGAGGTGATTACCACACCCTTATCACCCACGATGATCGCGCGTCCCGCGGACGAAATCGCAACGCCGTAGTAACTTTCCCATGGTCGCGCCGTCTGTCCGGCGCCACTTGCGGTCGTGGTCGCGTAAGCGCTCGCGATACTCCCGACACAAGCACAAAGTACGAGACACAAAATGAGCCGGCGCAGTGCTACGCCGCCGACCCCTCTCATTGGTTTTCGCCTTCCCATTCGAGCTCCCCGATTTTCGTGGGCCCGTGGCCCGTACTTTTCAATCTCGCCCACTCAACGATTCTTCGGCTGCGTGCGGCTGGATGTCACGCGACGATAAATCCCGAGTAGTAGTCCCCAAGCCTCGCCGGCCTCCGCTGACGAGTCTGCAAACCCGCGGCTCATTCGCAAGTCCGCGACAGTCCCGAAATCCGCATGAAGCTACCTTGCTCGTCTCTGATTCGTCAAGATGACTTGCGGCACGAGAATTACGCGCCGGATGCGTCGTGCTCCGAGTGATTTATCGTGGAGCCTCGGGCAGGGTCGCTTTACCTCAGTAATAGCTCTGCACTACAAGGACTCAGAGGCCAAGTGATGCCGAAATGACCTCTTCGAAGGATCACTGCATCGCTTTTTGCGGCATTCTGCTGCTCCGACGGGGAAAGCTTGACGCCCTTTTAATCGCAGACGTGCTTGGAGTTTATGATGCGGAATGCGTCTTTCTGTTAGAGCCATCGAAACAGGTGGTCATTCCGCGAGTGATAGATTTACGAGCGCACGCCATCCGCCAAGATCGTAATCCGAAGGAGCTTCTCATCCGACTTGTGCCCGACAGAGGGCCGCTGTTTAGTCAATAAGCAGCCAGAGGTCGAATTAAAACCTTACCTCTTCATTGACTATTTTCACTTGAATAAGACAAAGATAGCGAATATGCTTTTATGCCACGATAATCTTGGCGAAAGGGGGTTCACCAATGGAATGGTATGTGCGCGTACTCAATAAGTATGCGGTATTCACCGGGCGTGCTCAGCGCGCCGAGTATTGGTATTTCGTCCTCTTCAACTCACTATTTTGGATAGGTCTTCGAATTTTCGATCGCCTGATCGGTATGCAAATCCTGAGCACCGTTTATGCGCTGGCAGTCTTTATCCCTGGACTGGCGGTTGCGGTCAGACGCCTGCACGATACTGATCGCAGCGGATGGTGGCTGTTGATTGGTCTAATTCCGGTTATTGGCTGGATCATCCTGATTATCTTTTTGGCCGAGGACGGCCAGCCGCAGGAAAACCGCTATGGATCCAATCCGAAAGTCTTAGTTGGCGTTCCAGCGGCGCAGCCTTCGTAGCCGGACTGTTTAGTCCGTCGGAGGACGGGCTGTTTCCCAGCCTAAATCGGGTGAGTCGGGGTAAGTTGTTGCCACGCGGGGTTCAGCTTGTGTACTGACTTCGCGGAGATGTGCGGGATGGGCGAGTTCCTGCCACAATTCGGCCGGATTTGAGCTGAATACCGCATCAACTTTGGCGGGCATCACCTGCCACGCGCCTTCATGGATTTCATTTTGAAGCTGATCGGGCGTCCACTGCGCGCGGCCGAGAAATAATCGCAAGCTTTGTGGCTGATTGGAGTTTTTCAAAAATCCGACGATCTCTTTGAGATTCGCATCGGCATACAGATCATTGATTACGTGAGCGGTCCCTTTTGCGGGCCGTGGTGTGCGCATCATCAAAATCGGTTCAGTAAAGGCTACCGGACCACCGAAATAGACTTTTTCGCGTGATTGCTTGAGCTCGGCAGAACCTTTGAACAAGTTGCCCCAAGTCACATCAGTCGGTTTATTGATAATCACACCCGCGATGATCGGTGCTTCGCGCGAAGAGGACAGCATCAACACAACTGAGTGCTCGAACATCGGATCGGGCATACCGACGGTCGCGACAAGCAAATAAGGGCTTCCTGATGGCTTTAGCTCTTCTTGCGCAGACGGAGTAGCTGGCTTCCCGAGCACGATCCACGTCAAGATGAGCGGAACGGTCCACCACGGGGGGAACAACGATCGACGATATGTTCGTTTGGCCAAGGCTCCGGCTCCTTATTCATAATATCTCACTTGCGGCTTTCCAGAGAAATTTTCGCATGACAGCTCTTGTCCTACGAGCCTGCATCGAGAGCGCAAAAGTGACCCGAACTGATGATTAAGCTTTCGCAATCGCTTGCGCCTTATCGCGATCGGCGAGTCTTGTTGGTGTTGCCGCTCGGCTTCGCAAGTGGATTGCCGCTGTTGCTCACCTTTACGACGCTCTCTGCTTGGCTGGCTTCGGCGGGCGTCAGCCGCGCCGCGATCGGCGCGTTTGCACTTGTCGGTCTGCCCTACGCCCTTAAATTTATCTGGGCGCCCTTGCTCGATTGGCTCCCGCCACCGATTCCGATCGGGCGGCGGCGTGGCTGGGGCATTGCTATCCAACTAGTATTAGTTGCGGCAGTGCTGGCGTTGGCCGCCTCCGATCCCCAGCATCATCTAACTCGGATGGCGATGCTAGCCGTCGTTGTCGCGTTTCTATCTGCAAGTCAGGACGTCGTGATCGATGCTTGGCGCGTCGAGATTCTCTCGCCTGAGCAACAGGGTCCCGGCGCCGGGATGATTCAGACCGGCTACCGGATTGCGATGCTGGTAGCGGGAGCAGGGGCGCTGTTTATCGCTGATCGCGCCGGCTGGTTCGCGGCTTACGCTTCGATGGCGATGCTGCTTCTGATCGGTCTCATCACTCTCGCGCTGGCCCCTGAGCCAACCGCCCCGATTGTGACCCGGAGATCCCGGCTCCACGGATGGAATGCGCTCCGTCAATGGTTCGCGACGGCTGTCGGCGGACCTTTCGTGGATTTCGCACAGCGGCCATTTTGGTCATGGGTTCTGCTCTTTGTGCTCACTTACAAGCTGGGCGAGGCGCTGGCGGGCGTGATGGCGATGCCGCTTTATATATCGCTCGGATTCTCGCTGTCCGAGATTGCTATGGTTTCGAAGCTGGTCGGATTCTTTGCAACAATTATCGGAGCATTAATCGGCGGCTTCGTAGCTGCACGTCTCGGAATTTTTCGCGCGCTGATTCTATGTGGGCTGCTGCAATCCGGCGGCAACCTGTTTTACGTATTGCAGGCTGTCGGCGGCCATCGGCTCGACTACCTTGCACTCTGTGTAACGGCAGAGAATCTGACCGGCGCGATGGCCGGAGCGGTGCTGGTGGCATATCTCTCTGATCTTTGCTCGCCCGCTTTCACCGCAACTCAATATGCACTGCTATCTTCGCTGGCCGTGGTCGGACGGACACTGCTCGGGTCTTCGGCCGGCGTGCTGGCCGATCGCTGGGCTGGACCGATTTTTTTCTGCTCTCGACCGTCGCGACCTTACCGGCGCTGCTCCTGCTGGTCATCATTGCTCGTAAAGGCAATCTCGTTCCGAACGCAACAACCCGTGCTATGACGAAACTCGCGTAAGTACCCGAGGCTAATCAGCCGACCAAGCTCACTTACCGATAAAGTTGCCGGAGCGTCGCTCTGCCACCGCTTTGACACCTTCGCGATGGTCTTCAGTCTTCATTAGCCAGGTCTGCTCCTTGAGCTCGTGACGGGTCTGCGCCTCTACGGCATCCGCCAGCTTGTCGCGAAGCGTGGCCCGGGTTGAGAGCAATGCCAGGGGCGCAGCTTCGGCGATCTCCGCCGCCAAGGCATGAGCGTCGTCGCGCAGTTTATCCATCGACGAGAGCTGATCGGCGAGCCCCCATGCAACTGCCGTCTCACCATCGACTCGGCGCCCACTCAGTAGCATCAGCGCCGCCCGCTGAGGACCGATTAAGCGTGGCAGGGTGTATGTCAGGCCGAATCCGGGATGAATGCCGATTTTGACAAAATTACCCGCGAAGCGCGCCTCAGGCGCCGCAACGCGGAAATCCGCTACTAATGAAAGTCCCAAACCGCCGCCGATCGCCGCACCCTGAATCGCCGCTATCACGGGTTTTTTGCATCGAAAAAGCCGCACCGCTTCCAGATAAAGCGGATTGCTGCCCGATGGAGTCTGGCTCTGATTCAGCGGATTATTCTCGGGACGGCTCTGGAAGTTGGCGCCCGCGCAGAACGACTTGCCCTCGGCGGCCAGCACGATCGCGCGGCACTCAGGCCTTTTATCGAGCGTCTCGAACGCGTCCGCTAGACTGCGGATCAAGGCGTCATCAAAGTAATTATGCGGGGGTCGATGAATTTCGACCGTGGCTACATAATCTTTGCTCAATTCAACTGTCGCATCGCCAAATTTTTCCATCGGAGTAGAAATCCTCTCTGATTGTGTTCACTATCCGCTCAGGGCGGGATTCGACTTTATAGCCGGATGGCTGGCTCGACCCACGCTCGCGCCAAGTCTTCCAGAAGTTTGGTCACTTCACTTTCGTTCTTGGGCGCGTGTTGAAACACTGGCGTCAGATAAAGCTCGTCGATTCCTGCCTCGCGGTAATGTTTCAGGTCGTCCGGAGTCGCAGTATTAACTGGCGACATCGAAAACTCGAACGGTTCGCTACTCCTGCCGTTAGCTGAGCGGAGCTGCCGGATTCGTTTGATCGCAACAGCTGTCTCATCGGGCGTCAGATTGAATCCGCACCAGCCGTCGCCATAATCAGCGGCTCGTTTTAGCGCCGCTTCGGTTTGTCCGCCGACCAGCACTGGCAGGCGTTTGCCCTCTTTCGGCTTGGGATAGCTCATCGCGCCGTGAAATTTTACGAACTCCCCTTCATAGCTGCGTTCGTCTCCCCATAGACAACGCATCGCTTCGACATATTCGCGAGTCCGCTTGGCCCGCCGCTCCCACGGGATACCGAGGGCGTCGAACTCCTCGCGCAACCATCCGATTCCGATGCCGAGTGCGAACCGCCCATTGCTCAGGTAATCGAGTGAGGCGCACATTTTCGCGAGTAAAAGAGGATTGTACTCCGGGACCAGGCAAATACCGGTCGCTAATCGCACGCGTTTAGTATTTGCCGCGGCATAGGTCAATGCGAGAAAGGGATTAAGCAGCGGAATGTCGGTCGCCACGGGTAGGTTTTCACCGCGCGCATAGGGATAATGCGATGAATACTGCTCGAGGAAAAGCAGATGCTCGGGCGCCCATACGGTCGAGAAGTTCAGCCGTTCCGCGTTTGATGCGAGCGCCGATATCATCTCGGGACGCGCCAGATTAGCGATCCCGATCGCAAAAATTCCAACCTTCACCGTAGTCGTCGGAGCGCAGCGTAGTCGCTTCGACTATCCGAGTACAAACGGATCGGCTCCCGGCCGATGCGGCTCAACTAGTGTGGGGTCCCGCAAATAACTTGGTGTAGGCGTCACCCGGCAAGTCATTCTGAGGGAGTCTGCGACCGAAGAATCTCGCCTGCTCTGCCCAATCGGACAAAGCTAGTACGTTAGATCTAGACCGCTAGATTCTTCGTTCCTCAACGCAGCTCGCGGACTCGCTTGCTCGGCTTCACTGCGTTTCGCCTAGCATCGCTCAGAATGACTTCTTCTTGTTGCGGGACACCAACTAGCGCTTAGGAAAGAATTTGAGCAGATAACCGGACGACGTTTAGTGCTGAAGCGACGTTTTTTGGCGGGGCTTTGCGGCAAGAGCCAACAGTCGCTCCATCAGCGCGGCTTCCGTTCCCAATTTTGCGAAAGCACAGACGCTGTTTGCGGTAACAACACAGCCGGTGGCGGTGGTTACCGCCGCGCGTACGTCGGCCTGCTCCGCTTCTGTCCATTCATGGTTGGTGGCCAGAATAAACCATAGCGTTGCCCGTCGCGGCTCGACCCGAACCATCGCAAAAGCTTTTCCCCTGCGATCACACTCGCGCTGCCATCGGGTTAGAGCCTGCTGCCCGATTGCCGACGTGATCGTCAACCAACCCGTTTCGCTGGCGCGTTTGAGAGCGTCAAGCTCTATACGACTCAGACCTAAGCGGTAGGATGGAGATTGTTCAGCAGTTAGCATCGCACGATGATTCCACAGTTTTGCCTGATTGTACTCTGGTAAATGCCGAAATAGAAGCAAACAAAAAGCAATTTGAAAGCGAAAACGTCAATTTGCTAACGACCGGACGAAGTCCGTTGATGCGAAATCCAGCTATCGATTCTTCCAGTCAGGTGTCCGCTTCTCGGCGAAGGCTGCCGCGCCCTCCCGGGCGTCGTCGGTGGTCTGCAGCCAATCGTAATGTTTCTTCTCGAGGTGCAGACCGTCTGCCAGAGGGAGATCGAGGCCTTGCAGCGCCACCTGCTTGATTCGCTGAACTGCCAGTGGGGCGCTCTTGCAAATTTCCTCCGCGATCTCTTCGCATTTGGCCAGAAGCTGTGGCATCGGAACCACGTAATCTACCAATCCAAGCCGCAATGCTTCCGCAGCGCCGATTCGACTCCCCGTGTAAAGCATCTGCAGCGCACGCCCCAATGGAATCAAGCGCGGAAGCCGTTGGGTGCCGCCGCCACCGGGCAACCATCCCAGCCGTACCTCACCGAGACCGAATTGCGCATGATCAGCCGCGACCCGGATGTCGCAGGCCAGCGCCTGTTCCAGACCGCCGCCGTTGGCGTGGCCGTTGATCGCGGCAATAATTGGTTTATTCAGCGCCAGCAGGACTGGAAACAGTAAATTGTGCGGCTCCTCGCCGCGCCGCTCGACGTAATTCGATTTGATATCGCTGCCGGCGCAAAACGCCCGCTCTCCTGCGCCGGTCAGGATACCAACGCGAAGTTGCGGATCGTCCTGAAATTCCTGCCAGACTTCAGCGAGCCGTGCATAGGTCTCATGATCACACGCATTCAGCCGCTCAGGCCGATTGATCACGACGTGCGCTACGTGGCCTCTTTTCTCAAAGATTACTTTCACGTGATCCTCACCATTGCGCCTGAATCAATCTATAAGAAGATCCGTCCAGCGTATCAAGAAGAATCATTGGACTGATTTGCCCGCCTTGTGCCATGAAACCAAAAGCTGCATCAATCGAGGATCGAAATGATCAAATTCGGTTATTTGCTCGCCTTTCGCAACCCGCCGGAATTATCAAAAATCAGTGATGCGGAGTTCTATGCCGCGATGTTCGAGCAGGTCGAGTATCTCGATCAAGCCGGCTTCGACACGATCTGGACTACCGAGCATCACTTTGTCGATGATGGCTATCTTGCCGCCTCGATGCCAATGCTGGCGGCGATGGCTGCGCGCACCAAGCGCGTCAAGGTCGGCAGCTTCGTCATCCTCGGACCGTTTTATCATCCGCTGCGGCTCGCAGAGGACGCTGCTCTAATCGACGTTATCTCCGGTGGACGCCTGCGCCTCGGGATCGGCGTGGGTTATCGGCAGGAAGAGTTCGATATCTTCCAAATTCCGCGCAAAGAAAGACTTGGCAGAACACTCGAAACTATCGAGATTCTGAAACGAGCATGGACCGGCGATCGCTTCGACTTCGAGGGGAAATATTTCAGCTTCAAGGGTGCGCGGGTCCTGCCCAAGCCGCTCAGTAATCGCGGTCCCGAGATTCTGTGGGGCGGGATGGCGCCGGAATCTATCACACGCAGCGCCAAGCTTGATCTCGGGTTCGCGTGCAATCTCGGCAATGCCGAAATCAGGCGATATCACGATGCATTGCGCGAGCTGGGTAAGAATCCCTCAAATTACAGTGTCGTTAATATGCGGCAGATTTACGTCGCGGACAGTGAAGAACAAGCCTGGGAAGAGATTGCCCCCGGCCTGATGTATCAAATGGAGCTGTACGCCAAATGGCTCGCACAAGGCGGGATCGATACTGCGGGCCGCTACAGTCCCGATGCTGATGCACTCCGCAAGGGCTCGATTCTCGGGCCGCCACATCGAGTGATCGAGCAACTCCGGGAGTTCGCGGCGAAGACCCCGGCCACCGAGCTAACGCTGGCGATGCAACAGCCCGGGCTCGATCCGGCCAAGGCGATACGCTCGCTCAAGCGCTTTGTAATCGAAGTGCTGCCGGCACTGCGCGCTTAGATAAACCAAACATTTGGCAAAAGATCGGGACAGGCCTGCGACCTGCCCCGATATCATTCTATTCCTGGTGAACGTAAAGTGCTCGTCCATTCGGGCGCTCACATCACTCAGATGATTGCAGTAAGCATTAAAACCGCCGTTATAATTACCGTCCTGACGGCGCTGAAACTCACCCTCGAAATTGTAATAACCCGGTGTGCACTCCTGATTGCGGGAAGTTTTGCCGCGATGGTCGATGACCTCCTGCACCCACCATTCCTCGGCCTTCGGCGTCGCTTCAATTGTTTGATAACCGTTGCGGCGCGCATAATCGATACACGCCGCAATATGATCGCCCTGCGCCTGGAGCATATCGGTCAGGTTGAACTGGAATGAGGCCTGATAACCGCCCATGATGAAGAGATTGGGATAGCCCTGCGAATGGATTCCCAGCAGCGTGCGGATGCCGTCGCGGTACTTGTCATTGAGGTCGAGGCCATCCTCACCCTTGATCTGATTATAGATTCCGGTCTTCTGCACCTCGAAGCCAGTCGCATAGATTAGGACGTCAACTTCATACTGTTTGCCCTCGAACACCGGCCCCTTTTCGGTGATCTCCGTGATGCCCTTGCCCTGCGTATCGACCAGATGAACATTCGGACGATTGAAGGTCGGCAGGTACTCGTTGTGAAAGCACGGCCGCTTGCACATCAGCATGTACCAGGGCTTGAGCGCCTCGGCGGTGGCCTTGTCCCTGACGATTTCATCGATCCGCCGATGAATCTTCATCATCGCATCGATATTGGCGTTTTCCTGACGGCGGATTTTTTCCTCGCGTGACATTGCCGCGCGTTTCGCTTTTTGCGCTTCGGTCAATTGCGGCTCCATCTTGGCTTCCGCGCGCCGCTTGGCCTGCCATCCGGGCTTGAGCCGTCGCGCCCAATTGGGATCGGTCGGCCAGTCGTCACGAATATCGATTGATGAAGGCGTGCGCTGAAAAACGTAAAGCTCCTTGGCCGCCGCCCCCAGATCCGGAATCGCCTGCACCGCGGTCGCGCCAGTGCCGATGATCCCGACTACTTTGTCAGCCAAGCCCGAGAGATCCGGCTTGGTGTAGGCATAGTCCCATCGAGAGGTATGGAAGGAGTGCCCTTTGAAAGTCTCCATCCCCTTGATCTTGGCGAGCTTGGGCTTCGACAGCGTGCCGTTGGCGCAAATCACGAACCGCGCCTTCATCCGATCACCGCGATCGGTCGTCAGGTGCCACATTTTCTCGTCTTCATCCCATACGGTGCTGGTAACGGTGGTCTGGAATACCGCCAACTCGTAGAGATTGTACTTGCGCGCGATTGCCTGGCAATGCGCGAAAATCTCGGGACCCTTCGCATAATGATTCTTCGGGACGTAATCCATCTCGTCGAGCAGCGGCAGATAGTCGTACGCGACGACGTCGCAGGCCACTCCGGGATATCGATTCCAATACCAGGTGCCGCCGACATCTGCGCCCCGCTCGACGATCCGGATGCTCTCGATGCCGCATTCGCGCAGGCGGGCCGAAGTGAGCAGCGCGGAAAAACCGCCACCGATAAACAGACACTCGACGGTATCGGTGATTGGCTCGCGCGGCGTGACTTCGCCGGCGTAGGGGTCGATCTCGTACTTGGCGAGGGCGCCGTCGAGGTCCGAGGTGTACTGGGCCGTCCCCTCCGGACGATAACGCAGGCGCGCATCGCGCTCCTCAGCGAACTTCTCCTTGATGCGTTCGTAGTAGGCTTGCGGCTGTCTCGGCTCCGACAGTCCGCTCATCGCCCCGATTTGTGGGGTATCTACGGTTTTTTCCTGTTCCATGCTCCTGCTCTTCGATCAGTGATTTTGGGCTTTGGTCCGCGAACATCACGCGCCGATCCACTCGAAATCCTCACCGCGCCCGTCGCGATTCTCAAGCCGAATCGATCGTTAGCATAAAAACCCATCGGCCTCATACGCTCTCTGATTGGCAGCTGTGCGCTGCTGAAGGCCATCATCTGAGAAGAATTGCTGAGCCGTTCCCGGCTGGAGTGCCCCGGCCGGGAGTCGAACCCGGACTTGAGGTTCCGGAGACCTCCGTGATGTCCTTTTCACTACCGGGGCGCCAGCGAGCAGGATTATATCAGCCCTGCTTGCTGAACAAGCCATTGCAGCTTTGCTGGTCGAAAAAATTGAAGACGCCGGGCCGAGGCCAGTGCACGTGATCTCAGCACTCAGCCGTGATTCGCGATGGGTATAGCCTTGGCCTCTTCGCGCAGCATCTCGGCATGACGCTGCTCGGCTTCCGGAATCGTCAGCCGGATGGTCTCGAGTACCGGCTCGTGAATCCGCCCATTGCTCGCAACAATTTGGCCTGCGACCAAGTCGAGTGGCATCCCATCCATGTTGCTGACGTGACCGCCCGCCTCCTCGACGAGCAGCGCGCCCGCCGCGACGTCCCACGGCTTCAGTCCGAACTCCCAAAACGCGTCCACGCGTCCGCAGGCGACCCACGCCAAGTCCAGCGCTGCGGAACCGGTGCGGCGGACACCGTGCGAGCGCATCATGAAGGCCTCCCAAAAGGCGAGATAGAAGCGGCGACGTTCTCTGCGGTCGTAAGGGAAGCCGGTTACCAACAGCGACTTGTCGAGGGATGACGTGTGCGTAACTCGGATTGGATGGTTATTAAGCCATGCTCCGCCTCCGCGACGCGCCACGAACAACTCGCGTTTGAACGCGTCGAAGATCACTGAGGCCTGCAACTTGCCGCGACGCTCGTACGCGATCGAGACGCAGAATTGCGGATAGCCGTGAGCGAAATTGGTGGTGCCGTCGAGCGGATCAATAATCCATCGATGCTCGCTCGGACTGGCGGTCCCGCCGCTCTCCTCGGCTAGAATCGCATGGTTCGGAAAGGCCCGCTGCAAGACTTCAATTGCGGCGGTCTCGGCTTCGCGATCGGCTTCGGTGACTGAGATCGATTGCATTGCTCTTGCGCGCGACACTGATATGGCTAAGACGCTTGAGATGGATACGGCCCGCGGCGCGCGCAGCCCGCACCGCAATTTTTTCGATTTCGTCGTGGTCCGGCACGGGATTGACGCTATGACAGGATCAGCCGCCATTCCAGCAAAGAAACGACGGATGTGCACAAGTATCGGCCAATCGGCGGCTTTTGCGATTTATTTGTCGTATTGGAAGCAGAGAGAGACGCTTATTCGAGCGTGCAAATGCACCTCGCGGCATCGTGGGTTTACTTTCACGACAAGTGGCCCGGCAGCCGAACGATTTTTTTGGCGCAAGCAGTTGATCGTCGCGATATAGCCTGTAATTTTGTGAAGCTTTGTTTACGGACCGCAAAAACAAAACCGGCTCGCAATCTATTGATCCTCAGGACACATACGCGATCGCTCGTGATTAATGAAAGCAACTTTTCGAACTCTGGCGTTAGGTTTATTGGCCCTGTTGATGGCGGCGATGCCGGCGCGCGCATTCAGCTTGCTCGACCCGCAATCGTGGCCGCCCTCGTTGAACCCGCACAACTGGCCTTTCACGTTGATCCCGGTTCCGGAAATCACGACTGATCCGAACGGCGGCGTGACGGTCGGGGTACTGTTCGCCACACTATTCAAGGATGATCAGAATCAAATCAGCAGCATTCTCGCACCCGATATCAATTATAACACCGATTTAGGACCGGGCGGCGCAGTACGCTACCTCGCATATCCCTCTGAGGACACCCAGTGGTACGCGATCGCCGGCGCGCAGGAAAATATCGAGCGTCTGGTAGATGTAAGTTACGCGACCGGTCGAACTCACAAGCAGTGGTGGTCGGCAGATGGCCGATTGTTTTTTGAGCGGGACCCAACCGAGCGCTTTTTTGGGATCGGCAACAATTCGCCGGTCGGCGGCGAGAGCAATTACACTACTGAACAGGTTTATGTAAGCGGCGCGCTCGGCTGGAATATAACCGAGCAATTTCAGCTTTCGCTAGTTTCGCGCCCGCGTTACGTTCGAATCCTAAGAGGCGCATTCAGCACAATCCCGCAAACCACGACGGTCTATCCGCATGTCAAGGGGGTTGGCGGCGGCAGCGAAGTTTACGACGAAATCCGCGCAACCTTCGACAATCGCGATTCATTGGAAATTCCGCGCCACGGTGGATTGGCGCTTTTATACTATGGCAATGCGGATCGGCGGTTCATGAGCTCGGTCTCTTACAATCGGTTCGGCGGCGAGCTGCGCCATTACTGGACGTTCGGTTCGCGGGTGACGGTGGCCGCTCACAGCTATTTGCAATATATGCCGGCCGGTAATGAGGTGCCCTTCTGGTCAATGGGACGGCTGGGCGGCGATGAGAGCATTTTATACGATCAGGAAACGCTGCGCGGCTATGGTGCGGGCCGCTTCGTCGATAACAATCTTTTCGTCGCGAATGTCGAAGTGCGCACGCGCGTCTTCGAAGCCGATCTATTCGGTACGCATGGGATCGCTGAGCTCGCGCCTTTCTTCGAAGCCGGTCGCGTGTTCCATCGAATGACCCAGGATCCCCTGTCGAACCTTCATCCGGTTGGCGGGTTGGGTCTGCGCGCAATCGCCGAGCCGTTTGTCGTTGGATATCTGGATGTCGGCATGGGCGGCGACGGCGCAGCCGTATTCTCGGGTATCGATTACCCCTTCTAATCCCGACTAACTTTCACGGAAGCGCGAAGGGATCGGTTGTGTGAACGTCACTTCCGGATGAAGTGCGCGGGCACGTTCGAGCAAAGCCGGCTCGGTCTCTGGAAGCTGTGGATCAGGTATGCAGCAATCGACCGGACAGATTGCGGCGCATTCCTCGTGCTCGAAAAATCCCACGCACTCGGTGCATTTGTCCGGTGCGATATAATAAATATCTTCTTCAAGCGGCGGATGTGCGACTCCGTCGAGTTCCCAGGGTGTTCCGCCGACATAGATTGCGTTATTGGGGCATCGCGGCAAACAGGCGCCGCAATTGATACATTCCTCGGTAATGACAGTAGCCATCGTATCCTGTGACTTACGTTATGCTTGCGGCATCGCGTCGCGGACGCGGCGGGCAAGCTCGATGAAAGCCTGACTCGACGGATGCTTCGGGTTAGCAAGCGTAATCGGCATCCCCTGATCGCCGCTGGCGCGAAGTTCGGAATCAATAGGAATTTCCGCCAGTTTGTCCATGCCTTCGGCCTCGCCCATCTTCTCGCCGCCGCCATGACCAAACAATTCGTCGCGCTCGCCGCAATCCGGACAGACAAAATAACTCATATTCTCGACTATACCGAGCAGCGGACAATGGACTTGACGGAACATTCGGACGGCGCGCAACGCATCAGCCGTCGCCACATCCTGCGGAGTGGTTACGATCACGACGCCATCGAGCGCGATCTGTTGCGCGAGCGTCAATTGTGCGTCACCGGTACCGGGAGGCAGATCGACGATCAGAAAATCCTGCGTACCCCATAGTGTATCCTGCAGAAACTGGCGTACTGCGCTCATCACCATCGGGCCGCGCCAGATGACGGGCGTCTTGTCGGTAAGAAAAAACCCAATAGAAATCAGCTTGATGCCGTATTTTTCAATCGGATAGAAACTTTGCCCACCGGCGGAGCGCGGCCGCTCGCCTTCAGTCGCAAACATCATCGGAACCGACGGACCGTAGATATCGGCATCGAGCAACCCGACCTTGTAGCCGAGGCTGGCCAGCGCAACGGCTAAATTCGCCGCCACTGTGGATTTGCCTACGCCGCCCTTGCCGCTCGCTACGGCGATAACCCATCGTGTGCCGGCCAGTCGCGCATGTCCGGCCTTCTCGCCTAATTCGGCGGTAACTTTATGGACCTTGAATTCGAGTTTGGAAACTCCGAGATCATGAGTGAGGACCTGATGGACTTGCGTCGCAATCTGTCGCAGCGGTTCCTCCCGGTCGCCAGGATGCCGCAGCATGATCGTGTAGCCTCCATCCTCAGTAGCGGTGGCCTCCTCAAGAATGCCGAGCGTAACGATATCGGAGGGATATCCGGGATAATTGATGCGCGCGAGGGCCGCAACTACATTTTCGTGCGAATTCGTGCGGGACACAGGAAAATTATTTCAGATGTGGTCGATCGGCGAAAGCCGCTAGAATTTCAATCGAATAGATCTTTACTCTTACATGCTCGAATGCTACCGAAGCGGAGCAGTCGGTCGCAGTCCGTGTGGGTGGAACTGCGACGCCTGCGGTCATCGGCGAGTTTGCGGCGGAAGCTGACCGGACCAATGCGAGGGAGGAGAGCGAAGGGTGATGAAAAGTGTGAAGTCTCAAGTAGCGTTGCTGACGGCCGTATTGGCCGTCGGAGTTTCCCTGTCCGCGTCGGCCGCCGACGTTTCGCGTGCGGAGGCGCAAGCGGTGTATTCACGCGTCAGTCAGGACGTGATGCATGCGCAGTTCAGCTCGACCGGCTATGGTAATGTGCAAAAGCTCTACGCCGAGGGCCAGGCGGCTTACTTCAAGGGCGACTATGCCGAGGCAGTAAAGAAGTTCAATCAGGTGGACGCCAAGGTTAAAACGCTGCCGAACGATTATCGCGGCGAATAGCTCGACGCCTTAACATTATTGCAGTTTGTAGCGCGGCTCGATTATCCGAGCCGCGCTACAAACCTTTCACTCTGAACGAACGGCGCGATGCAGTCCCCCAATATCGAGCCGCTCGCACTGATGGTATGGTACTATTATCTTTTCGGTGGAGATTCAGATGTCGCGGATTCCGCTAGTCGAACCTGAGAATGCCTCGCCGGAAGTCAAGGCGATCTATGCCGAGATAGAAGCGTCCGGGTTGCCCGTTTACAATGTGATGAAAATGTTCGCCAATAACGAGCATTTCCTCGGCGCATTGCTCAACATGGTTCGCGGACTGTATTCCGGCGGCAAACTGGATCCGCGGCTGCGGGAACTGGCCTATCTGCGCGCCTCGCAACTGAATTCCTGCCATTATTGAATTCCCACCCATGTGGCGCTCGGTCGGAGCGTCGGAATAAGTGACGATGAAATTGGCGCAATGGCGGAAGCTGAAACCAGTCCGCTGTTCGATGAAACTGACCGACTAGTATTGCATTATTCCGAGGTCCTGACGAAGACCAATCGCGTCAGTGAGGAGCTGTATCGCCGGTTAGCTGCGCGATTCTCGCGCGAAGAATTGGTCGAACTGTGCTTCACGGTCGCGCTCTCGAATCTCGTGAATCGAGTGCACGCGACTTTCAGCACGGACCTGGACGAAGCGACGAGAGCCTCAGTAGGTGATGCACCCTTCTGCCCCATTGGGCGGTGAGCACGAAATCACCTCGACAGCGTGAATCCATCGACGCAAAGCGGCAGCGAACAGTCGCGGCTCGCTCGTACACTGACCCTGCAATATCCTACTGCACGCATCAGCCTGAACTTTTCGACGCCGTGGCAATGCCTCGCCGCGACAATTCTGTCGGCGCAGTGCACCGACGAACGAGTAAATCAGGTGACGCCGGAGCTGTTTCGACAGCTCCCGGATATTCCGGCGATGGCGGGGGCGCCCGAGGAAAAACTTCGTGAGCTGATTATGCGAACGGGCTTTTTTCGACAGAAAGCACGTGCACTGCAAGGAGCTGCGCGCACGATACTCGAATGCTTCGGAGGCAAGGTTCCTAATCGCATGGAGGATCTTGTGACCTTGCCGGGTGTGGGTCGCAAGACTGCGAACGTCATTCTTGGGCATGTTTTCGGCCAGCCCGGATTAGTTGTCGATACGCACGTGCGGCGAGTGTCGCGACGACTCGGATTGACGACCAAGCTTGACCCCGAAGAGATCGAGGATGATCTCCGGCAATTATTGCCGCCCGAAGATTGGACAGCTTTTTCGATGCGTATGATCCTGCATGGGCGCCAAGTCTGCGCAGCGCGGCGCCCGCGATGTGAAAGCTGCGCGCTGTTGCCCGACTGTCCACAAGTCGGGGTCGCGCCGTAGCTGTTGCAAGCGGCGGCGGCGCTTCCTAATCTCAGCCGCATGTCAGCACACGACCTCAAATTCTATATCGATTACAAAAGTCCTTACGCCTATCTCGCGATTGCACCGGCGCGCGAGCTGGAACGTGAATTTGGCGTCAAATTCGAGTGGCTGCCGTATGTACTGTACATCCCGGATTTCCTCGGTACTGTGGAAGGCCGCAACGACCATCAGTGGCGCCGCGTCCGCTACAGCTACATGGATGCGCGACGACTGGCGAATCGGCGCGGCATGACGGTCAAGGGACCGCAGAAAATTTTCGATTCGTCGCTGGCCGCGATTGGGATGCTCTATGCGGGTCGCCGTGGCGGTTTCGACAAATATCTCGATTTAACATTCGAGCGGTTCTGGAAGCGCGAACTCGACATCGAGAATTCAGCCGCGATAACCGGAATTCTGGATCAAATCGGCGTCCCTTCCGCAGCGTTCGCCGATTTTGCTGAAGGCGAAGGGCGGACCGAACTCGATCGCATCGCGCGTGAGGCGGAAACTCTCGGCGTCTTCGGCGTACCAAGCTTCGTAATTGACGGCGAGATTTTCTGGGGCGGCGATCGCATCTGGATGGTGCGCGAGAAGCTCAGCGAGAAAGTTACTTAACGGAGGAATTGTGGAAGAACTGCTGGTTGAAAAGGGTCCGATTGCAACATTTACGGTCAACCGGCCGAAAGCCCTCAATGCATTGAATCGGGCGGTGGTCGAAGAGCTGGCTCAGGCGCTCCGCGAAATTCGCGAAGACCCCGGCATCCGCGTGCTGATCGTGACCGGGGCCGGAGACAAGGCTTTTGTTGCGGGAGCAGATATCGCCGCGATGTCGCAAATGTCGATGGTCGATGGGATGGAATTCTGCCGGCTCGGCCATCGGGTCGCCGCGACTTTCGAGGATTTGCCGATTCCGGTGATCGCGGCCGTCAACGGTTTCGCGCTCGGCGGCGGCACCGAGCTGGCCTTAGCCTGCGATCTGATCGTCGCGAGTGAAAAGGCGCGCTTCGGTCAGCCCGAAATCAATCTGGGCTTGATTCCAGGATTCGGCGGCACTCAGCGCTTACCGCATCGAATCGGCCAGATGCGTGCCCGCGAATTAATCTTTACCGGCGACATGATCGATGCGAAAACGGCGCTCGAATGGGGACTTGCCAACAAGGTGGTTCCCGCCGAACAGTTGATGTCCGAAACGCGCAAGCTCGCAGAGAAGCTGGCGAGTAAGTCGGGTTTCGCGCTTCGTCAATGCAAAGCGGCCCTGCGCGCATCCTATACGATGGACGAGGACGCGGGACTACGCTTCGAGCAGAGCGCCTTTGGATTAACATTCGCAAGCGAGGATAAGGCGGAAGGCACCAAAGCCTTCGTCGAAAAGCGAGCGCCCGAGTGGCGACACCGCTAAGCCAGTGTAGAAATGGGCAGAGGTAAATCCTCCGCCCATTTCTAATTTTCAGCATTCACAGACTTCAATTGACTCAGATTCTAGTCCGAATCGTGGTCATTGTTGTACCAGTTCGGATGATGCTGATGCGCCCACGCGTTACGATTCTGCTGCCACCAAGCCCGGTTGTGCCAATTGTGCTGTTCGTCGTAGTCGCCGTCGTTCGGTCCGCGCCAATTGGGATGATTCTCAGCCCACTCGGGATGATTCTGGTACGTCGAGTTCGGATTGTTGTTGCGCCACCAGTCTGAATTATGCCACTGGCCCTGCCGGTTCCACATCCCCTCCCCATGAGCTTCTTCTCTCACGCGCGGATGCTGCTGTAGCCATTTCTGCATATTGGGATGCTCGGACATGTATTTGGGATTATTGAGCCATTGCGGATGCTGGGCCAAGCCTGGATGGCGGCTCAGGTATTGTTGCCATTGATCCTCGGCATGCGTATTAGGCGCAGGCTGTGCGAAACTAATCCCAACTCCCATCAACAGACCGAAAACTAAAAATAATCCTGTCACTTTCTTCATGCCTAAACCTCTTCAGTGCAACGTAGTAGTCTCAATCCTAATTCTATCATCGGGACTCGACTTGTTAAGCCGTAAAACTGATCCAGGACTGAACTAGTCCCGATTTGAGGGCCTGTAGAAAAGATGAGGGATGCCCGTGGGCATCCCTCATCGCAAAGAGCTTTCTGAGGAAGCGCGCGAAATTTCCGCCGCTTCGATTAGAAGCTAGTTACATCATGCCGCCCGGAGGCATCCCCTGAGGCATTCCAGCCCCTGCGCCCTTTTCCTCTGGTTTGTCCGCGATCATACACTCAGTGGTTAGCAACAGACTCGCGACTGACGAAGCGTTCTGCAGGGCACTGCGCACAACCTTAGTCGGATCGATGATGCCGGCCTTCATCAGGTCCTCGAACTCCTCGGTTGCTGCGTTGAAGCCGACCGGACCCTTGTTGTTGCGGATCTTGTCAACGACGACCGAGCCTTCCCATCCCGCGTTAGTCGCGATCCAGCGGGCCGGGTCTTCAACCGCACGCTTGATGATGTTGATGCCGGCCCTCTCTTCGTCGCTGCCGCGCAGCTCCTCAAGATTGGCCGAGGCACGAATCAGCGCAACGCCGCCGCCAGGCACCACGCCCTCTTCGACCGCCGCGCGGGTTGCATGCAATGCATCCTCAACGCGGGCCTTCTTCTCTTTCATCTCGATTTCGGTGGCCGCGCCGACCCGAATCACCGCCACACCGCCGACCAACTTGGCCAAGCGCTCTTGCAGTTTTTCGCGATCGTAGTCAGAGGTAGTCTCTTCGATCTGCGCCCGAATCTGCTTGATGCGGCCCTCAATATCCGGCTTTTTGCCAGCGCCGTCGATGATGGTGGTGTTGTCCTTATCGACTACTACGCGCTTCGCACGGCCGAGATCCTGCAACGTGATGTTTTCGAGCTTGATACCGAGTTCTTCGGCGATCACCTTGCCGCCGGTCAGAATCGCGATATCCTCGAGCATCGCCTTGCGCCGATCGCCAAAGCCGGGAGCTTTGACCGCCGCGCAATTCAATGTGCCACGAATCTTATTCACGACCAGCGTAGCCAGCGCCTCACCCTCGACGTCTTCAGCGATCAGGATGAACGGCTTGCCAGTCTTGGCGATTGATTCCAGAATCGGCAGCAGATCCTTCATCGACGAGATTTTCTTCTCGTGAATCAGGACATAAGCGTCGTCAACCTTCGCTTCCATCCGCTCCGGATCGGTCACGAAGTACGGCGACAGATAGCCGCGGTCGAATTGCATCCCTTCGACCACTTCAAGTGTGGTGTCGAGGCCCTTGGCCTCTTCGACCGTGATCACGCCTTCCTTGCCGACTTTCTCCATCGCCTCGGCAATAATATCGCCGATCGTAGAGTCGTTGTTGGCCGAAATGGTGCCGACCTGTGCAATCTCTTTGCGGTCTTTGGTCGGTTTGGACATCGTCTTCAGTTCATTGGTGATCGACTCGACCGCACGGCTGATGCCACGCTTGATCGACATCGGATCGTGGCCGGCCGCGACCATCTTGATGCCTTCGGTATAGATTGAACGTGCAAGCACCGTTGCCGTGGTGGTGCCGTCGCCGGCAACGTCAGAGGTCTTCGAGGCGACTTCTTTGACCATCTGCGCGCCCATATTCTCGAACTTGTCTTCGAGCTCGACTTCTTTTGCGACCGTTACGCCGTCCTTGGTGACAGTGGGCGCACCAAAACTCTTTTCAAGTACGACATTACGTCCTTTAGGGCCGAGGGTGACGGTGACCGCATCGGCTAAGATGTTGACACCCTTGAGAATCTTCTCGCGGGCTTCCTGGGAAAAACGGACTAATTTTGCAGCCATGGCTGTGAGTTATCTCCTGAATTGCAGTTGAGATTGTCGCGGATTCGCGTCTATTCGAGTACTCCGAGGATGTCGTCCTCGCGCAGAATCAGCGCGTCATCGCCATCGGGCAACTTGATTTCGCTACCGGAATACTTGCCGAACAGGATGCGGTCGCCCGCCTTTACATCGGGGGCAACTACTTTCCCATCGTCGGTCTTTTTGCCCTTGCCGACTGCTACGACTTGGCCCTCTTGAGGCTTCTCCTTGGCCGTATCGGGGATGATAATCCCTCCCTTGGTCTTCTCTTCTTCCTTGATGCGCTTGACCAGAATGCGATCACCGAGCGGTCTGATTTTGTCCATGAGCGGACCGAAAGCCTCCTGCTTCCAATTTGGATTTACGGGTCGTGCTGCCCGTTTAAAAATTTAATCACGAATCGTGATTTGTCAATTGGCACTCTCGAACGGAGAGTGCCAAACGCAGATTAGCAGGTTCGGCTAAGAAGGCAATCGCGGCGGAAGAAGGTTTTTTCAACTCTTCGGCGCTCAGCATATCTATGATTCCATGAGTCGCTCAGATTGTTCGATTCAAAGTACAAAGTCGCAGGCAAGCGAAGCACCATCAGAGTTGCAGCACGTTCGCCTTCATTATGCACGGTCGAATCTATCTAAGTTGCAGTATTGAAGATCCTTAGCGGGTAGGGCCTTTTTTGCGCAGTTCTTCTTCGCGATAGCGGCGATAGAGGATATTCCACTCCGCGCCACCCTCGATGACCCCGCGCTTGATCGAGGCTATCTTCTTGCGCACGATCGCGTCGATCGCATCGCCCTCCGCCGCAAACTGCTGAAGGAGCTCGCGTCCGGTGCGCAGAGCTATCGCAAAATTCGGGATTTCGGCAAGGTTCTCGTCACGCAAACGCGTCAACGATTCGCGCGCGAGAAAGAGTATCCGTTCTTCTCCCAATCGCATGGCTAGAGCACGAACCCCTTTTTCTCGGCCAGCCGCTTGCGAATCCCATCGCGCAGCCGGGTCGCATCGATGCCCGGATTCTGCCGGGCAAGCGTTTCGGCCTGCTTGTCGGCTTCGTCGTCGATGCGAGCTTCTTCCTCGAAATTCGCCGACATCATTTCGACCACGCAGGCAATCAGGTCTTTCTCATCCGTTTTCGGCTTGATTGCACCGCGCGAAATCAAGCCGCGCACCAGATGAGCCGCGAGCGCATCGACTTGAGCTTCAGTGGCCATCAGTATGAGCTAGCCGAGAATTCGCGCCTATTTGCTACCCTCGTTTATTGCGATACTACGCCGGAGATGCGGCGAAACGATCGCCGTCGCCGCGCAGAATCGCGTCGAAGCGCAGGCCGCCGAGGTAATGCCGGCGCGCCTCATCATCGGTAATCACATTATTACGCCGCACGTCGCGGCGCAGAATCTGCCACACGCCGCCGACCATCGGATGCCGTCCCTGCCGATAGCTGAAGAAGTAATAAATGCACTGCCGCATCATCGAGCGTGCGCGATTCGAGCGAGAGATCCCGTCCACCGGCGGCGGTGAAAACGGTATGCAGCAGCTTGCCCCACGTATAAAAACCCGTGAAGGCGTCGCGATACGCCTGCATCCACTGATGGCGATCGAGCTTCTCGATGGCTTAGCGTCACGTGCTGCGAATCGAGATTGTTGAAGTCCCAATCGATGATCGCGCCTTCTTTCGCGTAGCGCACCTGATCCTCGGTGCCGGGCAGCGGCGTCATGATAAAGAACGACACGATGTCGAAACCCATCTTGCGCAGGGTCTTCGCGGCGACGCGCCCGCAATCGGGACCGTCGAAGGGAAAGCCCAGCATATATCCGGCGTGAACCGATACGCCGAACTTGATGCCAGTTCTCGACGACCCGGCGATACTTGTTGAAGACCCGCCGGCGCGCATCTTCGAATGTCATCCGATGCTGCCGGTCGTCGGTGTTCTGATATTTGGTCGCGAAGATTGAGATTGTCGGGATTGAGCGATTCGATCCCGACGAAGGCCTGATAACATCCCGCGCGCGCCGCCAGTTCGACAAAGCGCCGGCTGCGCCGATGCTTCGCCGTCTCGGTCTCACCTTCGTCGATATTCGCATAGCATGACGCGTCCACATCGACCTGCATCATGAAGGAGAGCTTCGGGATACTCTTTCTTAACTTCGACCAGGCCGGTCAGAATTTCTTCCCATCGCGGACTGCGGAAGAAATCGTCATCGACCAGGAACAGCGATTCGATTCCGTGATTGCGCGATCGCATCGCGCACCCAGTGCACCACCGAATTCGGCTCGCGCGAGCGCATCGTGCGGCCCATCACGTTCTTCACGCTGCAGTACGAGCAGGTGAACGGGCATCCGCGTGAGGTGTCGATCGTGGTCATTGTCGGGCTGAAAAAGCGGGTCAGATAGCGATCGTCGACCATCGGCAACTGCGCATCGGTGATCACCGGCACTATAATATCTTCCTGTCCGGTCTTGGCGCGGATTCCTTCGGTGACCGCGTAATTCGGCTTGCAGTTCGCCGCGCAGAAAATCCTCGATGATCTGGCCCCAGAGATTTTCCGCCTCGCCGACGATCGTGGTGATGCCGCATCCGTTGAAGAAAGCTGCGCGATTCGGGATACCCGCTGACATGGAAGCCGCCCATCATCGTGGTCATGCCCTTCGCGACGAATTGCAGCGCGAGATCACGCCCGCGCGGATATTGATTCGATTGCACGCCGGCCAGCCCGATCAATAGCTCGACGCCGTCCTCGTGAGCTTTCTCCTTGATCGCCTTGATGGTTTCCGGGCTGACCACGCCGTCACAGATTTCGTCCCAGATAACGGTTTCGAGATAGACGTTGCGTTCTGCCGAGTAATGCTGATTGAATCTCTCATTGAGCGCGCGCAGGACTGTCAAGGTGTTGTTCGGCTGCACGCCGTAACGGAAATACTGGACGTAGCCCTCTTCGTCATAGCGCGATGGCTTGATGAAATAGACACTAATTGTGCGGCACGGCTCGGGTCGCAAAGCAGCGGTGGTCAAAGCGTTTTCGCTGACTCCCGAGCGAGTCAATCCGGCCGAGCTGTTTTCACCGTAGCGCTTGCCGCCAATTATATAATAGAGCAGCGCAGCGGCCCCAGCGAGAATTAAGCTCAAAATTACGAACAGGACCATCATCGAATATCCCTCTTCCGCCCCCCAGTATGCCTCGGTTAGGAGTATATCTCTAACCGAGCGGTCAGAAAAACTTAACAGGTCTACTATTCCGAATAAATTACCGATTTTTTAATCTCTGAAGCCGGTTGCCCGCTGTCTATCGATACATTTCGAGCAGGTGAAATGAGACCTAAGTCGCGATAGCGTTCGATCAAATAGCCCTTGATATCCTTTACGCTCGCCATCTGAAGAACGTCGCGCGCGATATGGCGCGCAGTCTGCATAATTGGTCCCGCGCACCAATTTGCGAACCACCGGAATAAATAACGGGCTCAGGCTTAATTGATCCAGTCCCATGCCGAGCAGCAGCAGCGTCGCCATCGGATCACTGGCCATCTCGCCGCAGATACAGACCTCCTTGCCCGCGCCGCGCGCCACGTTGACGACCTCGGCGATCGCGGAGAGCACGGCCGGATGCAGCGGCTCATACAGATGAGCGACCTTGGGATTGTTGCGATCAGCCGCCAGCAGATACTGGATCAGATCGTTGGTGCCGATTGAAAAGAAATCCACCTCGCTGACCAGCCGCGGCGCCAGCCATACCGCCGACGGCACCTCGACCATAATCCCGACTTCGATTTTTGGATTGTGCTCGAGGCCTTCCTTGTACGAGTTCGGCCTGCGCTTCGGCCAGAAGTCTCGCGCGCCTGACGCAATTCCTCGAGGCTCGAGATCATCGGGAACATGATGCGCACGTTGTGGCGGGCTGCGGCGCGCAGGATCGCCCGGAGCTGCACCTTGAAGATCCCCGGGAATTCGAGCGAAATCCGAATCGAGCGCCATCCGAGAAACGGATTATCTTCGCGCGGAACCCGCATGTAAGGCGGATATTTGTCGGCGCCGATATCGAGCGTGCGAATGGTGACCGGACGCTCGCCCACCGCCTCGAGCATCCGCAGTGTAAAGTGCAAGTTGCTGCTCTTCGTCGGGAAAATCCTCGTAGGTCAGGAACGAGAACTCCGAGCGCAACAAGCCGACGCCCTCGGCGCCATAGCGCAGCGCGAGCTGGATATCCGGCAACAGCGCGATATTCGCGAGCATCTGCACGCGATGGCCGTCGCGCGTGCCGTAGTCGGCTCATCCGGCGACCATCAATTCGCGGCGGAACGCTTCGTAGCGCTTGATCAGTCCCTGATACTCGCGCTCGACTTCGGCGACTCGGATTGACGTAAACGATCCCCGAATTGCCGTCGATCACGAGGGTGTCGCCTTCGCTCACCGCCTCCATCAGATGCTCGACGCCAACCACTGTCGGAATCTCGAAGGCGCGCGCCAGGAGCGCCGCATGTGAAGTAACGCCGCCCGATTGCAGCGCGATCCCGGCCAGATTCTCGTGCGAGACCAGCGTCATTTGCGAGAGCGTCAGTTCTTCGGCGATCAGAATGGTGGACGGGCAAAGGCGCCCTTGCCGCCTTCCTGCCGCAGATGGCGCAACACGCGATGGCCGACGTCGCGAAAATCAGTCGCGCGCTCGCGCAAATAGCTATCGGCGACCGCCAGCATCTGCGCGCTTAGCTCCTCGATCACGCGGAAAAGCGAGCTTTCGGCCGCATATCCGAGGCTGATCGCGTCGCGGATTCGGGCGATGAACTCCTCGTCTTCGAGAATCAGGCGATGGCCGTCGAAAATTTTGAGGTCCGATTCGGGCATCAGCGGCGCCATCCGTGCTTTAAGCGCGTCGAGTTCGACGCGCGAACGGACCAACGCCTCCTCGAGCCGCTTCAGCTCCAGCTTGGCATCCTGCGACGCGTAGATTGCGATCGATCGTGCTCAGAAAGGTGCCGACAACATGCGCACTGCCGCGAGCGAAACCCGGGCGCCGCCGGCAATCCGACCAGGCGTGGCCGCCGCACCTTAACCGGGGTCGCGGCGCGCGTCGCGCCGCCGACCTTCTCGTAGCCCTTGAGCTGGCGATTCGCCTCGATCATCCGGCGGCGATACTCGTCGCGTTCCTTCTCCTTGGTCGCCAGCGTCTCGCGCAGTTGATAATGCGACAGGATCTGCGCGACCTGGGCTGCCGCCGTGCGCAGCAGCCGCACCTCGTTGCGTGCCGAATTTGCGCCGCCGCAGCGTCTGCACCGCCAGCACGCCGATCGGTTTCTGCCGGCCTTCCTGCATCGGCACGCCGAGAAAGGTGTGATAGCGCTCCTCGCCGGTCTCGGGAAAATACTTGTATCGCGGATGGCTCATCGCATCTTCGACGACGACCGGATCGCCGGTTTCAATCACCAGTCCGACCAGCCCCTCGTTCACGCGCATCGAGACCCGGCCGACCGATTCGCGCGTCGAGGCCAACGCGTCGCGCGCAGCACCAGGCGCTCGTGCTGCGGATCGAACAGGTAGAGCGAACAGACCTCGACCTCCATCCCGCGCAGCGATCGTAGCAATTATCCGATCGAGCGTTCTCGCGCAGATCGGCGAGAGATCGCCGCCGATTACCGAAATATCTTCGATTAGCGAGAGACGATCTCGATTAGCAGCCATGGTGCGCGGAGCGAATAAATTTTATCCAGCATCGGAAAGCTTCACAACCTGTGCGGGAAAATTTACGCGAAAACAATCGAGAGCCTCACATTTGCAACCATTGTGGAGCAAAGCGACCTACAGCATCGACAGGCAATCCAGCGTCGCCTAGTCTCGTCGCCAATGAAAGTTCCGCGCCTGAACGCCGCCGAGGATAATCGCTTGCGCCCCGAGGATCGTGCGGTCCATGATTGGTATCGCTTCGTGCTGTCCTTCCCGCCTCATTTAGTGCGCACTTATCTTGATCGCTTCGAAGTGGCCCGCGGCAATCGCGTCCTCGATCCATTTTGCGGCACTGGCACGACCTTGGTCGAATGCAAGAAGCTCGGAATTGCGAGCGTCGGCCTGGAGCGCAATCCGATGGCGCACTTCGCCAGCCGGACCAAGCTCGCTTGGAGCGTGACTCCTGACGAATTGATGGAGTATGCGCGAACGATCGCAACAGTCGCTAACAAACGCCTTCGGGCCGACGGCCTCAGCGATGAATTGTCCGTACCGCTCTTGAACCATACCGAACCGGCTCGTGCAAACTTACGCGAGTTACCTGACGAGGCGAATGCAATCCTGCTCAAGGGGTCGATCAGCCCACTCCCATTGCACAAAGCTCTGGTGCTGCTGGAAGTTATCGAAAATAACGGACGCGTTGAATTTTTCGATCATGCCCGGCTCGCGCTCGCCAGAGTACTGGTAAACGACGCCGGCAATCTCCAATTTGGGCCTGAGGTCGGCGTCGGACCATCCAAGCCTGACGCTCCTGTGATCGGTCCGTGGCTTTATGCGATGCGATCGATTGCGGACGACTTGGCACAGCTGGCTCACCATAGACCGGCGGCTTCAGAAGTTCATCTGGCCGACTCGCGCGATTTATCGGGAATAATCGCGCCGCAGTCAGTCGATGCGGTGATAACCTCACCGCCTTATCCCAATGAAAAAGACTACACGCGCACTACGCGGCTCGAATCGGTCCTGCTCGGATTGGTTCGCAACAAGTCCGAGTTACAGGCGCTCAAGCGCGAATTGGTCCGCTCGAATACACGCAGCGTTTATGTAGTGGACACCGATGATCAAGCCGTTGTCGCGCATCCTGAGGTGAATCGGATCGCTAAGGCAATTGAGCAGCGGCGAATTGAACTAGGCAAGACCTCGGGCTTTGAGCGGATGTACGCGCGGGTCACCAAGCTCTATTTCGGCGGCATGGCGCGTCACCTGGCGAGCTTGCGGGACGTGCTAAAACCGGGCGCGCGGCTCGCCTATGTAGTCGGCGATCAGGCGTCCTATCTGCGCGTGATGATCCGGACAGGCGAAATTCTGACGGATATCGCCCGTGACTTGGGCTATGAAGTCGAAAGCCTCGACCTGTTCCGCACGCGACTCGCGACGGCGACACGCGAGATGCTGCGCGAGGAAGTCGTGATCCTGCGATGGCCTGGACGGCTGGGTCGCATTCCCATTAGCAGAGCCTAAAAATTCAAATTTAATCCGTATTAAAAATGCGTGAGATTTTCGCGGTCACGCGCGAGATTGGCTCAGCGATCGCAATCAGTTGACCGCGCGCGATCACCTTGAAATACATCGCATCACGCGGCGCAAGATTATCGAGCGCGCGCGAGTCGCCGTTGCGCAGCTGCCGTTCTGTCGCACTGTCCACTTCAACTTCTGGCAGCCGTTTGAGCGCGTCGCGCAGGTTGATCAAATGAGCATCACTATCCTGCTCCAACGACGCGAGCGCCGCTCCGAGCGTGTACGCCTGCTCTAGTGAGAATTCTCCGTTGCGCAGTCGTGCGAGTTCCGCGAGATGGGCCGCCGTGCCGAGCGCGGCTCCGATATCGCGCGCGAGTGATCGCACGTACATCCCGGACGAACAGATCACAGTGAATCGAATCGAATCCGGACTGGCAGCGACAAGCTTCAACTCTCGGATTTCGACCGTGCGCGGCTCCGGCGGAGCTACTTCGTCACCCCGTCGCGCAAGGCGATAGAGCGGCACGCCTGCACGCTTGATTGCTGAAAAGACTGGCGGGATCTGCTGGATTTCGCCGATGAATTGTCTCGCAACATCATCGAGGCACGGTGCATCGAAGGTCGGAATCGGCGCAGTTGTGACCACCGTGCCAGTACGATCCAAAGTGTCGGTGCCAGTTCCGAGTGTAATCAAGCCCCCGTATTCCTTTTCGTCTTGCTGAAGAAATGGCGCAAGCTTGGTTCCTTCCCCGATCAGGATCGGCAGGACGCCCGTCGCGAACGGATCGAGCGTACCCAAATGCCCGACTCGGGTCTGGCGACTCAGGCGGGCTTTGACGAGCCGGACGACCTCCGCTGAGGTCGGCCCGGTCGGCTTGTCGATCACTATGATCCCATGCATCGGAAGCGCATAGCATAGCCGATACGAGCATCAGGCTTAAATCGCATGAGCTTCAGCGCGCGAGTCTTGCGCTGTCAAAATTAAATATTTGAGTGCGTTAGCTGAACGGAAGTACAATCTTTATAGGCTCGGAACTCCGGCTGAGTTTGCAGGATGTTCAAGCGCGCTGATCACTTTATTCGTTCGCAGGTGAAGCTCCAGCGGTCTCCGGGCCAGCTAAGACTCCTATCCAACTTTCACCCGCGCCGGCGCAGCATTTCCGGCTCAATGACCAAGCTGCGCAACAAAAATCGGCCATCCGAAGCTATAACATTGGAGAATTTCAGGCCGGCTTTGAGTCAGCGCGCGGCAAGAAAGTCAAGTGCTCCGCGAACAGTAAAGCTGCTATGGCGATTGGCGACTCACGGTTCATGTCTGGGGAATCCGCGCGGCATGTTGGCGGTATTGCCGCGTTGGGAGCAATTTAGTCGCAGACTACACGGGCTCAAAAAGTTTCCAGGCAGTCATCTCAGCCTTTTGCAATTTCGTCTTCGGCGCTTTCGCGGTCCCTCACTATTGCTTGCCGATAATACCCGTATCGAGCGAGGGACGACTATTTTTGTATCGTCAGATGACGACGGACGCTTCAACAACGCGCTCCAAGCCGGGCCGACCCAGCGGCACAAAGGCCAAACAACAATAGTCAGAAAATAATTCGAAAATGTAGTGGCTAATCCATTGTGAGAAGATTCGGGAGAAGTCTATGGAAGAGACGATAGCGCGCGACGACCGTAGTCAACTATTGCTGAGTGTAGGGATTATCATTGTACTCGGCGTAATAGCGTATTTCGCTTACTCATTAATGATGCATGATGAATCGGCATCGCAAGCTAAGGAAATTGCTCAGACGTTCATCCGCAGCAGCCCGGTTTTGCAGATCGACCTCGGAAAGGTAACTGCGATCAGGGAACTTAATGAGAAGCACGAAAGCGGGACCAAGCCGGTATGGTTGATTGATTACGACGTGACTGGGCAGAAAACCAGCGGCAAAGTCGAGATGAAGTTGCGCCGGGTAGAAGGATTATGGAATATGCCTTTGGCTGAACTTCACGTTGATCATCATCCGCCAGTCAATTTGCGTTAAAGGTTTAGCAACCGGCATCGATAATAAGCATACAGAAAAAGGACCAAGATCTGAGTCTAGACTGAAGGCGGAAGCGCTGTGTCCACAGCGCTTCCGCTCGGGTTCTAGCGTCCGGCTGCTGCTGATTGCATCCCAGGGGAAGTGCCGCTTTGAATGTGCGGCAGGACTTCCTGCGCAAACAATTTCATATTGCGCTGTGCGACATCGAGCGGCATTCCGCCGTACTTAAAGATTCCGACGAATTCGGCGGCATCCATTGTACGTGCGATTTTCCGCAAGGTCTCGACGCACTGCTCGGGCGTGCCGTACGTCTGGGTTTTGCAGAACATCTCGCGGAAGGCCTGTGCGCTATTCTTGGTCGCCTCGGCCATCTTCACGTGATACTCGTAGCCTTTGACGTTTCTGAAATGCTCCGGCTCGTCATATTCGTAATGACTGACGGCGGTATCGGCATAGTTGCCCATCCATCGATCAGCGCCCGCGAGTGCTTCCTTTTCGCTCTCGGCGCAATAGATGAACGAGACGACGATCGGCCTTTTCGCCACGGTGCCGAACTTGTTGCATGACTCGACGAAATGATCGAAGTCGGCGCGATGCTCCGGCCACGGCTTCTGCGGAATCACCAGCATCCCCATCCCGAGCTTGGCCATGATGTCGCCGGTTTCAGGCGAGACGATCGCGCCGTAAAAACGATCGGTCAGATTACGCCGGCGCGCCTGTGGCCGGATGCTCATCTCGGGAATCTGGAAGTACTTCCCTTTATACGAGAAGCGCTCTTGCGTGAGACCCAGCCGGACGATCTCGGCCGCCTCGGTAAAGCGCTCGCGAGCTTCACTCATCGAGACACGAAAGCCGTCGTACTCGATCCGCCCCGAGCCGCGTCCGAAGCCGAGGGTTAATTCGCGTTCGCCGGAATAGAGATCGAGCATCGAGATTTGTTCAGCGACGCGTACCGGATCATGCCAGGGCAGCACCACGACCATCGATCCGAATCCGACCCGCTTGGTGCGTCCAGCCATGTAGGTCAGGAACTGCAACACGTCGGGAATCATCGTGTAGGGAGAGAAATGATGCTCGACGCCCCAAATCGAATCGAAGCCCAGCGGCTCGACCATATCGGCGAGCGCAAGGTCTTCTTGGTAAATCTCCCAATCGGGTTTTTGTTCACGAAAGAAATTTTGGCAGAAAAATGACGCTCCAACTTTCATCGAAGACTTACCTCCTGAATTCGCCTAAGCGTACGGGATACCGCAACAGCTATCGCCATTTCACCGCGATAACAAGGATATGTGTTCAGAGCTTGATGGATGAACATCCTTCTCGCCATGAGGGCAGATGCTCTTCACCAAGCCTGCTCCGCTACGGTAATCTTGCGCCATAGGGAATTATTGAAGGATTTGAGAGGTATTGCTTACGATCAGTTACCAAGACTTTGTAAGCTTCGACCGGTCGTTCGCGCTCGGCGATTTTGCAAGCTTGGTGGGATTGGTAATCACGGTTGCGGGATTTGGGTTCATGCTATGGAGGATCAGAAAATCTCAAAACGCCTCTGAACGGGCACGCGAGGCCGCTGAAGCTGTAGAGAACAGATTCTCCAGATGAATGCGATTCAGGGATTGGGCGGCGCAATCAGGAATTTGGAAATATTCGCCGGCTTCATCGACTGGGAGCTTGGCCCGCCTTACCAGACCGCTATACTTCCCTTAAACTTGAATTGATCGCGATCAAGGGACGGACACAGCGCCTTACGATCCGCCAACAGGCAAGCATTCAGGGCGCGATCCAGCAACTTTCGAATATAGAAAGAGAGGCTGAGAAAGCGATCGCCGGAGATACACCTCCAGATGTTCGAATAATCAACGAAATCATTTCTCGACAGATCGACGAGCTTGCTGGACTACTCGTAGCTCTGCAGAGTGAAATGGATCAGACGAGGCCCTAGATCATGGCTTACGCGAAGCTTATACAATTTGCACAGTTATTGTGGGAGAAAACAAAAAGAGGAGAGATCAGATGGGAAACGGCACCTCAGAATGACGTATTTCAAACTTCTCTATCTAACTACGCCATTTTAATCGGCCGAAATGACAGTAACGACCTCTCTCTGCAGCTCTATAATCAACAGGGCAATCTCATCGAGGAACTCCCCGAATATGATGCAGGGAACTCAGGGTTCCCTCACCTCGACGAACTGTATCACCACGCAAGAAGAATCGCCTTAGGCGTCGAAAAAGCTCTGGACGATATCCTCAAGGAACTCGGTTCCAGCGCGGCCAAAGCATAACAATATTTCTTCAAAACACTGAGGAGCTATTCCTTGGGGCGAGCCTCGCGCAGGAGCGCATCGACGCGCGCGGCGCTCTCCAGCCCCGGATCAAACTCAAAGTCGAACTCGGGCGTGTACCGCAGTCCCAATGCACGACCGAGCTGGCGGCGAATAAAGCCGCTCGCGCTGGCAAAGCCCTTGATTGCATCGGCAGCGCGCACGCGACCCTCGAGATGAGAAAAGAAAACACGCCCATGCCGTAGATCGTCGGCCATCTTCACGCGGGTAATACCGATTCCCCGCAGGCGTGGATCGCGCAAATCCCGCACCAGCATCAGGGAGAGCTCACGCAAGACCATCTCGCCGACTCGTTCCGGTCGCCTGCCATCACCATCTGCAGCCATGATTCGATTTTACCCCGCCGCTGCTCGCGCCAGAAGCAGGCAAGAGAAGATGGGTTAATAATTTAAGATTTCTAGAAACTCCTCACCGAGCGGCGCCAAGCCCAAGCGCGTCGATAAAATTCACGACTTCGCGCAGCGCCGAATCAACGAATGCGCGATCGCTGCCGACTTGGCATATGCCGAGTTCGGCGCGCTGCCACATATCGTGATTGTCCGACTCGGCAATCGAGACGTTGAACTTGTTGCGGACGCGCTCCTTGATCGCGCGCAACACCTGGCGCTTGCCCTTGAGCGAATGATTCTCGGGCAAAAACAGCGTCAGCCGCATCACCCCCACTACCATCAGGTGCAACTCCGGCGATGATTACCAGCGGCGTTCTCCCCAGCCCTGAGCGTCAGGGCTGGAGTTGTTTTTCGGCCGCCGCCCTGCCCGCGCATGATTCCGGTCGCGGAGTTCGCGAGCTTGCGCAGCACCGCTTCCATCTCGAAGTCTTCGATCACGTCGCCGGGCTTGAGATCATTGAAATTCTCGAGCCCGATACCGCATTCGTAGCCGGCTTGACTTCGCGCGCGTCGTCCTTGAAACGGCGCGAGCGATACCGATTTTGCCTTCCCAGACCACGCGGCCGTCGCGCACCAGTCGCGCGCGCGCGTTGCGCAGCAATCTTGCCGTCGACCACCATCGCGCCGCGCGACCGTATTGCCCTGAACGATGAAGGTCTTGCGGACTTCGGCGCGGCCCAGCGACTTTTCGCGGTAAGTCGGCGCGAGCAGCCCTTCCATCGCCTCGCGCATCTCGTTGATCGCTTCATAGATAATCGTATAGAGGCGGATATCGACGCCTTCTTTCTCGGCGAGCTGGGCCGCTTTAGGATCGGGCCGGACGTTGAAACCGATAATGATCGCATTGCGACGCTGACGCAAGACGTCACGTCGGTTTCGGAAATCGCGCCGACCGAGCGATGAATCAAGTCCAGCTTGACCTCGTCCGGTTGACAGCGCGCGAAGCGAATCGGCCAATGCTTCGACCGATCCATTAACGTCGCCCTTGAGGATGACCCGCAACTCCTTGACTTCGCCCGCCAGCATCCGCTCGCTGAGGTCTTCAAGCGAGACGCGGCTGCTCTTCTGCAGATCACCCTCACGCAGCTTGGAGCGGCGAAATTCGGCGACCTGCCGCGCTTTCGATTCCTCAGCTACGGCAGTAAACGCAGTCCCAGGTTCGGGCACGCTCGACAAACCGAATATCTCAACCGGCGTGGAAGGTCCGGCTTCGGTGACGCGCTGGCCAAGATGGTTCAGCATCGCGCGCACACGCCCATAGGACATTCCGCAGACGAAAGCATCGCCCGGCGTGCAACGTGCCTTCCTGGATCAAGCACGGTCGCGACCGGACCTCGGCCACGATCGATTTGTGATTCGACCACCGCGCCACGTGCGGCGCGGTCGGGGTTCGCCTTCAGGTCCATCACGTCGGCCTGCAGCAGGATCATCTCGAGTAGACGCTCGATTCCTTCGCGAGTACGCGCTGAAACCGGAACCGTGATAGTTTCGCCGCCGTAATCTTCCGGGATCAAACCATGCTCAGTGAGCTGCTGCTTGACGCGATCGATATTCGCTTCCGGACGATCGATCTTGTTGATCGCGACGATCATCGGGACACCGGCAGCCTTGGCGTGATTCAGCGCCTCGACCGTCTGCGGCATCACACCTTCATCCGCCGCGACGACCAGCACCACTATATCGGTGACCTTTGCGCCGCGCGCACGCATCGCAGTGAACGCTTCGTGGCCGGGAGTATCGACAAAGCTGATTTTGCGCCCGTGCACCTCGACCATGTAAGCGCCGATATGCTGTGTAATGCCGCCGAACTCGCGTTCGGTTACGTTGGTATGACGAATCGCGTCGAGCAGCGAGGTCTTGCCGTGATCGACATGGCCCATCACGGTAACCACCGGCGGACGAGTCACAGCTTCACCAGCCGCGACATCCTCGTTCTTCCTCGATCGCGGATTCGGCATCGAAGCCGACATTTTCGACGCTGTAGCCGAACTCACCGGCGATAAGCGTGGCGGTATCAACGTCCAGCACCTGATTAAGCGTGGACATCGCGCCGAGATCCATCAGCTTCTTGATAATCTCAGCCGCCTTCACGCCCATATTGCGGGCCAGATCGGCGACAGTTACGCCTTCGGCGATACGGACGACCCGCTTCGAGGCCTTAGGCGTTGTGATTTCAGTCTTACGTAATTCCTTGCCGGGCAATGCGCGCCGCTTGCGCGGGACGCGCAGTCCCCGCATTTCGCGTTCAGCTGTAGCATCAGGAGCGCCCTTTTTGACGACCTTCTTCTTCTTGATCGTGCGTGCGCCCGGTTTAGCGGAATCGGGCGGAGGAGGTCCGAAGGCTTCCGGACCTGGCGCGGATGGTGCGCCGAAGCGGCGCTCACCCGGTCGTGACGGCACACTCGGACGAGCCGACACTCCAGTCCGCGGCGGCATTCCAGGTCGCGGTGCTCCGCCTGGACGAACTCCGGTCGGCGGCGCGGGCTTAGCTATGGGTGCAGGCTTGCGCAGATCAATTTTGCCGAGCACTTTCGGACCAGTTTGGCCTTCGTCCAGCGCCGGCGCCGAAGGATGAGAGCGACCGGTCAGATTGATTGTCTTGCCTAATTCCACCGGGCGGCGTGGCGCCAGATTAGCGTTTTTGACTCCGCTTCCAGCCACTCGTTCGGAAATCTGAACTGGTCGAGAAAGTGGCGACGGAGATTCACGTTTAATTTCGCGCGGCTCGTCTTTCTCCGATGCAGATATCTTAGATTGCGGAGCACGGTCGTCACTGGACGACTCGGGCGTGACAATTTCGACGCTTTTAGCACTTGCTCCGTTAGTCATGGCAACCGGCGCTGGAGCGTCTTCAGGTGTATCTTCAAACGACGGCGATTCGACCGAAGGAGGTTCCGGTAACTCAGGTAACGGCGCCGCGCTTTCCTCATGGGCAGCTACCACCGGTGTCTCGATAACCGGAAGCTCCGGTAAATCCGGCTCGGGCTGCAAAGGCTCTTCGAACATCGGGGCGGCAAATGATTCCTCGTCGGCCGGCGTCTGTTCCATCTCAAAGTGGAAAGGTTCCGGTGGGGGCGGGCTCGCGACTGATTCCGTATGACGCCGCCGCATTACGGTTGCGTTCAGCCGTTTTTCAATCGCAGTGCCGCCATTCGTCTCCACCAGAGTCTCGCGGCGAATAAGCTTGGCTCGATTCGCCCGTTCCGCGAGATCGGCCTTCACACGTTCGGTCTCCTCGGGCGAGAGCAAGGCTGATTCAGAATGAGCATGCTGCAGGTTCAGCCGATTGCAGCTGGCCAGCACCTCATCGACCGGAAGGTTCCATTCAGTGGCTAAAGTTTTAATACGCTTTCGCGCCATCGTGCTTATCTTAACTCCGCGGTTTGACGCTAGCCAGCCGCGCTACGAATCAATTCTGTTATACGCTCGCGCTCGTCAAGCGGTATCTTCCGCCGAATCGAGCGAAATTCCCGAACTTTGCTGCGCACAAACTTTCGTAGGCAAGCTTCTTCGCTATGAAGATAGCCACCACGGCCGGCCATTGCTTGCAGCTCATCCACTCTTATCTCATTTTGCGCTACCGCAATGCGAATCATCGCCCTCTTTTCATCGCGCTTCGCGCATCCCAAACAAGTCCGTTCCGGGCTATGATTTTGCCTCCGCATCACCGGCTAGCTCAGGTTCGAGTTGTTGAAGTCCGCCCGCATCGCTATCTCCGGACCTTTCCTCAACCTCGGACGATTCGACGGATTGTGATCCATTCGCCCGTTCCTTCTCAGCTTGAATTTGCTGTCGGGACGCGACCCACTCACGCGCCGCATGAATCACTTGATGGGCGCGCTCGGGACTGATGCCTTCGACCTCGAAGTTATTCTCGTCAGCTTCGGCCAGTTGCTCCGCCGTACGGAAACCCCATTGAAAGAGCAATTCCGCGTTGATGTCGCCGATTCCCGGGATCGCGTTGAGCGATGCCCGCGCTTCACGTGCTTCTTCCTCCGCCTCGGAATCGCTGCGCACATCGAGCTTCCATCCCGACAAGCGATGGGCCAGACGCACATTCTGTCCACGCTTGCCGATCGCCAATGATAATTGATCGTCGGGCACGATCACTTCCATTGCCTGTTCGTCCTCGTCGATTATTACCTTTGAGACCTTCGCCGGAGCGAGTGCACGACAGACTAATTCCGCCTGATCGTCAGTCCACGGCACGATATCGATTTTTTCCCCGCGCAGCTCCTGTACGACCGATTGGACGCGGGTGCCCTTCATTCCAACGCACGCGCCGACCGGATCGACGTCGCTGTCCTTGGAATAAACCGCAACCTTCGCACGACCGCCCGGCTCGCGCGCGCACTGGCGAATTTCGACGATCCCCTCGTACATCTCGGGCACTTCCTGCTCGAACAACTTGGATCAGGAAGAGATTGGCGGTGCGCGACAGAATGATCGCGAGTCCCTTCTCCGAAAGATCGACTTCCAGGATCAGCGCGCGGATGCGATCGCCCTGGCGATAGCGTTCGTGGGGGATCTGTTCTTTTTCCGGCAGGATCGCTTCCGTGCGGCCCAGGTTCACGATCATGTTCTTGCGCTCGAAACGCTGGACGATACCGGAAACAATCTCGCTCTTGCGATCCTTGAACTCATTGATAAATCTGTTTGCGTTCGGCGTCACGGATATGCTGAATCAGGTTTTGCTTGGCCGCCTGCGCGGCAATCCGCCCCATCGTGGCAGTATCGAGCTTGATCAGAATCTCATCGCCGACCTGCGCGTCCGGATCGTACTTGGTGTGGGCATCTTCGAGCTCCACCTCTGCCCCCGGATTGGCAACGTGCTCGACAACCGTCTTGATTTCAAATAGTTCGATTTCGCCCAGATCTTCGTTAAAACGCGACTCGATATTCCGTTCAGCGCCGAACGTCCGTCGCGCCGCCGAAAGCATCATCTCCTCGACCGCGCTGACCACGATTGTTTTGTCGATCCCTTTTTCTTTCGAGACCGATTCAATTACCCGATTCAGATCGACCGCCATATCGCCTCCTGCGACGCCGCTCGGCGCGATACGCGCCATCGCCATTTATCGTCAGTCCGGCTGTTCGGTTCAGTCAAATTCATGCTCGTAATTCGCTCCGCGGATTTCGCCAAAACCGAAAGTCTGCCGGAGTTTGGTCAAATCGTCATCGAGCTCGACCCCGGCCTCATTCACCGCTGCGAGTAATCCTTCAAAATTCTTTCGGCCATCGCGAGGCCGAGTCGTTCTGATTTTCACGCGCCGCCCGACATACGCCTGAAAATCCTTAAGTTTCATCAATGGCCGGTTGATGCCCGGCGACGCCATTTCGAGCGTATAACGGCCTTCAACCGGATCATAAACGTCGAGCAAATCGCCTATCATCGGACTAAGCTGCTCAAGATCGTCGAGCGAAATTCCTCCTCCTGGCTTATCGACCAGCAAGCGTAGGATCGAGTGACGAGTTCCCTTCATAAACTCGACGCTGACCAGTTCAAATCCCTGCCGCTCGATATGCGGCTCGAGCAATTCGACTACTTTCGCCGCCACCGGATTCAATTGCAGTACCATCACCGGCCGTTTCCTTCTATCAGGATACTCAAAGGCAGCCCGCAGACTCGCCTGCTCGCTCCACTAGCGTCGCGTCCCGACCGGGCGCTGAGATTCACGATGTGCCTGGAACAGGACGGCGAACAAAAAATGGGCGTTCAGCCCACGCGTTCAAACTATCATCTTGAGCCCGTCCCCATCAAGGCGGGCCAGTTCAATCACGGGATAAGCAGAAGCTTGCCGACCGATTGCCGCGATTGCAGGAAACGATGCGCTTCGACTGCGTCCGCGAGCGGGAACTTGCGCCCCACTGGAATCTTCAGCTTACCCTCTCGTGAAAGCCGGAAAACGTCTTCGAGGCCCCGCCGATGAACCTCGTGATGGCTATATACCATCGGCACCGCCCATCCGCTGACCTTCAGCGCCTTCGGGAACAGCTTCATCGTGTCGAGCTTGTCGGGAATACCGCCAGCTCGTCCATAGAGAATTAGATGCCCGAACATCGCGAGGCACCCCAACCCCTTCTCAAAGGTCGGCTTCCCGATCGCATCGAGGATCAGATCGACGCCCCGATTATCGGTTAGGCGCAATGCTTCTTGAGCGAAATCATGAGTCTCATAGTTGATAACTTCATCTGCGCCATATTGCCGCACCAGATCCATCTTTGCGTCGCTCGATACGGTCCCGATCACGCGCGCTCCGGCGGCCTTGGCGAGCTGCACGGCAGCGATCCCTACTCCCCCCGCCGCGGAATGTACGATTGCGACCTGGCCCGGCTCCGTGTGATGGCAGGTGTTGATCATATGCCACGCCGTTAACACCGCGATCGGAAAAGCTGCGGCTTCTTCGAAGGCCAAATCGTCCGGAATCGGAATCACGCGATTCGCCCGAATCCGCGTGTATTCTGCATACGAGCCCATCCCAATATAGGCGACGCGGGTCCCCGGCTTGAGATTCTTTACGTCCGGCGCGACCTCATCGATTATCCCCGCCGCTTCCATCCCGGGCGTATCGGGAAAGGCCGGCTTCACGAGATAAGTGCCCTGCGTGAAGAATAGGTCGCCGAAATTGACCGCGATAACCTTATTCTTGACGATCACCGTGCCCGGCTTGAGCGACGGTTTCGAAATGTCCCGTAGTTCCATCACTTCAGGACCGCCCAGCTTATCGAACTGGATAGCTTTCATCGCTCAGCCCGCCTCCACTCGGTTGCTTCAGTAACCTGTCTCGTACCTAATTGACGGTTCGACTGTTGCGCAAATGCTTCTTTGTTGGAGAATTGCGACGCGCCCCAACAATCAATTAGGCTGGCTTCAGTTTCACAGTTTCTACGACAAATGCGAATTCTCGGAATTGAATCATCCTGCGACGACGCCGCTGCTGCGCTAATCGAGACCGAGCGCCCCGGCGCGATCGCCGTGCGGGCCAGCGCGGTCGCCAATCAGGACGATATCCATCGCGCCTACGGCGGCATCGTCCCCGAACTCGCCTCGCGCAATCACGTCGTCACGATCGAGCCGGTCATCTCGCGCACGCTTGCGGAAGCCGGATGCACGCTCGCCGACCTCGACGGCATCGCCGTTACGCGCGGCCCCGGTCTGGTTGGTTCGTTGCTGGTCGGCCTGATGTACGCGAAAGGACTCGCGCAAGCCACCGGATTGCCGTTCGTCGGCGTAAATCACATCGAGGGGCATCTGCTCGCGCCGCTGCTGGAGCACGAAGTCGCGATGCCCTATCTCGCGTTGGTGGTTTCGGGCGGACATACGGCTCTCTTCGTCGTCGAGAATTTCGGACATTATCGGCGGCTCGGCTCGACCCGCGATGATGCTGCCGGCGAGGCCTTCGACAAAGTCGCCAAGCTGATGGGCCTCGGCTATCCGGGCGGCAAGATAATCGACGAATTATCGCGCGATGGAAATCAGCGCACCGTCAAGATTCCCCGCGCACGCGTCAAGGGAGCGCCGCGCGATTTCAGCTTCAGCGGCGTGAAAACCGCTGTCGCCACGCTGCTCAGAAGCGAAGCTGGCGCGGCGCTTAAAGCTCCGGACCTCGCCGCCAGCTTTCAGGAGGCGGTGGTCGAGATGCTCGTGCGACCGACCATCAAGACCGCGCGTGAGCTGGATGTAAACGCAATCGTGCTCACGGGCGGAGTCGCCGCCAACTCGCGCCTGCGGACCTGCCTGGCGCAAGCCGCCGAGGCGGAAGGCCGTCGGCTGTTCGCGCCGTCTTTCAAGTACTGCACCGACAATGCCGCGATGATCGCCGCGGCCGGCAGCTATCGCCTGCTGCGCGGCGAGCGCGACCCGCTAACAATCGACGCCGAAGCGAATCTTGCCCTCTGAGCTACAAGTCGCTCGCACGATTTCGCCCGGTCCGGCGACGGCGTTGGCGAGTGCCGGCGTGCGACCGCGAAAATCGCGCGGCCAGAATTTCCTGGTTCAGCAAGCTGTCGCGCGCCGCATCGTCGAGGCCGCGAGTCTAGTCGGCGGCGAGTCGGTGATCGAGATCGGTCCCGGACTCGGCATCCTCACCGATCTGATTGCCACGCGCCCGCTCACTGAGCTGACCCTGATCGAACTCGATCGGCAGCTCGCGACGACGCTTGCAACGCGGTTTCACGCGGACCCGCGCGTCTCAATTATCGAGCAGGATTTCCTTCGGGTCGATCTGGCAGCAGCTCGTTGCGGCAAGCGCGACCAAGCTCGCGGTAATCGGCAATCTGCCATTTAACGTCGCTACCGCGATACTTGAACGACTTTGCCACTTTGTAAAATATATCTCGCGGATGGTGCTGATGTTTCAGCGCGAAGTCGCCGAACGAATTCGCGCCCAGCCCGAAACTCGCGCTTATGGTGCGCTCAGTGTTTTCACTGGACTCTACTGGGAAATTATCGACCATTTTCGCGTTGCCGCCGGGAACTTTCATCCGCGGCCCAAAGTCGATGCCGAAGTGCTGATCCTTATCCCCGCGCGCAACTCCATTATTCGGTGACGACGAAGAAGTAAACGTCCTCGAGACCGTACGCGCAAGCTTCTCTGCGCCCCGCAAAACGCTCCGCAACTCACTCGCCGGTGGCCTCGGAATTATGTCAGACGCTGCGGAAACATATGTTGCGCCAGTCAGGAATAGACCCGCTCAGGCGGCCCGGAACCCTCACCCCTACAGATTTCGTTCGGCTGGCGCGCACGCTCCGCGCCACAATACCTTTGACCGGATCGACCGATGCCTGAGCTGCCCGAAGTCGAATCGCTGCGCCGTATCCTGTCCCGCTCGCTCGTGGGCCGCCGCGTGATCAGCGTAACGGTCGCGGAGCCGCGATTGCGCCGCGCGATTTCTTCCGATCTAGCCAACAAGATGGTCGATAACGAAATCCTGCGGCTCTCACGGCGCGCCAAATATCTTCTGATCGAGCTCCATCAGGATCGCGTGATGATGGTCCATCTGGGGATGAGCGGCAGCCTGACCCATCGCTATAGTCGCGAGGATTTCAACGGCTTCGACCCGCGTCATGATCACGTGACGTTCACGCTCGACGACGGCAGCCTGCTTATCTACAACGATCCGCGGCGCTTCGGTCTAATGAAACTGGTCGCGCGCGCGGAACTCGACTTGCTACCGGAGCTCGCCGCGATCGGCCCTGAACCGTTCGGCCCGGATTTCAATGCGAATTACCTCTGGAGAATCTCACGCGGGCGCACCGGCGCGATCAAAAACCTCCTGATGGATCAGCGGATCGTCGCCGGTGTCGGCAATATCTATGCCTCCGAGATTCTGTTTCGCGCCGGGGTGCGACCGACGCGGCGCGCCGGCAAGGTCACGCGCGCCGAAATCGCCCGTATCGCCGCGATTACGCCACAAGTATTACGCGAGGCGATCGGCAGCGGCGGCACCACTTTCCGCAGCTATCGCGACTCGCAAGGCCAGCCCGGCCGGTTCGCGCAGCGGCTCCGTGTTTACGATCGCGAAGGCGAACCGTGTCTCACCTGTTCCTCGCCCATCCGCGCCGTGGTCGTCGGCCAGCGCTCGAGTTTCTTCTGCTCTCGCTGCCAAAAGTAAATAACAACTTACAGCGTCATCCTCGCGCGCAAACCCAAAAGCGGAGATACTCCTTCCATCATTCAGAGCCGAATCTTCGAAGCGTGGAATCTCGCGGCCTCCTCGGGCCGCGAGCAAGCTCGGTTCATTACCGTCCGCAAGCGGACCTTCAGGATTAGTCCACGTGACGGATCCCACATTCGGTTTATCGCCATCCTGCCGTGTTGTCCCAAGTGTCTGCGGCTGCATAAACTTTACTCTGATGGAACCCGGGGAGAGCCTGATCGCGATTCTCGTCTTGGCCTTCGGCGCGTGCGTCGGCAGTTTCGTCGGCGTCGTCGCTTATCGATTGCCGCGCGAGATTTCGATCATTTCGCCCCGTTCCTTTTGCCCGCATTGCCGCCACACGATCCCGGCTTGGGCAAACGTACCGATCATTTCATGGATCGTCTTGCGCGGCCGACTGTACTCGATGCCGCGCTGCGATCGGTTTTCGCTCTCTATTCTGACCGAATTCGCGCTCGCCGCCGCCGCGACGTGGCTGTATTTCAATTTCCCGCTCGCCGACGCTCTCGCGCGCCTGATCCTCTGCGCAGCGCTCTTGTGATTGCCTTGATCGATTATGACTGGCGCGTCATCCACACGGTTATCACCTCGGCGCGGCATGCCGATCGGCTTTCTGGCCGCCACCTTGTGTGATGCCGGAAGTCGGATGGCTCAGTTCGCTCATCGGCATCATCGGCGGCGCGGGCTTCCTATTCCTGACCGGCGTGGCCTATCGGCGATTCGCGGAGCCGAGGGTCTCGGCCTGGGCGATATCTATCTGCTCGGGATGGTCGGGGCATTTCTTGGCTGGCCCGGTGCGCTCTTCACGCTCTTTGCCGGTTCAATTTTCGGCTCAATTGGCGGCTTAGCGATTTCTGCTTGCCGAACCGTCATCCTCGATTGAGCCAACTCCCGAGGCGATCGCTGCGTAGTCGGCGAGTCGATCAATGACCGGGACGCCCCGATCCTGACGCACTGCAGTCCCATTCGGTCCATTCCTTGCCTTGGCCGCTGCCGTCTATGCGCTCTTCCAGCCGCTACTAATCGACTGGTATCTTGGCCGCTAATGACGTGACGGATTCTTCATCACGCTCGAAGGTGTCGAGGGCTCCGGCAAAACCACGCAGGCGCGCCTTCTGACCGACACGCTGCAAGCGAACGCGGCCATTCCGTCCTGGCTCACACGCGAGCCCGGCGGCACCCGCGCTGGCGATACGATGCGGGCGCTTGCTACTCGATCCCGCGATCTTGCTGGAATCCGGCGACCGAGTTACTGCTGGTGCTGGCCGATCGTGCCCAGCACGTGCGCGAACAACTGCAAGCCGCGCTCGCCGCACGGTCAGATCGTGATTTCCGATCGCTACTGCGATTCGACCACGGCCTATCAGGGCTATGGTCGCGGTTTGACTTGAAGCTGCTGGCCGACCTTAATCGTCTCGCGAGCGACTCCACGTTTCCTGATCTTACTTTCGTGCTCGATTGTCGCGGTTGATCTCGGCCTTGCCCGCACGCGCGCTCGTCAAATCCGCGCTGATGAGCGTCCCGGATCGTTTCGAGAGCGAGCAGTTCGAATTCCATCGGCGAGTACGGGAAGGATTCATCGCGCTCGCCCGTGCCGAGCCCTGCCCGCGTCACCTTGCTCGATGCGAGCCGTTCGGTCGCGCAGGTCAGCATCGAGATTCTGCAAGCAGTTACCGAGCCGATGGAACATCACGATGCCGCTAGCGGAAGTAGTCGGAAATCGCGATCTAATCGATTCGCTCTGGCTGGAGCTCGCAGCGGCGGCCGTCGCATGCCTATCTGTTGGCCGGTCCGCGCGGGATTGGCAAGGCGGCTCGTCGCCAGCGGCGTCGCCCATGCAATTCTATGCGAGCGATCTCCCGGCGCCGATTTCTGTTGCACTGTCGCCGCATTGCCCGGTGCGCATGGCTCCTCGCGCGCCGCGCGGACGGGGCGCAATCCGGCTCCGCTGCCCCACGATGCGAATGCTGCGCCGGATGCGTGCAGCTCGCGACCGGCGTACATCCGGATTTCACTTACGTCGCTCGCGCAGCCGAATCGCTGCCGAAGTCCTGATTGAACAAGTCCGCGTCTTGATTCGATAGCTTGGGAGCGCGACCGTCGCGCGGCCCGCGTCGCGTCGCGATTATCGACGACGCCGAAACTCTGAACCTGCCTGCACAGAACGCTCTGCTGAAAACGCTCGAAGAGCCGCCCGGCCAGACCATTATCTTTCTGGTCTGCGGCAAGCGAGCGCGCCCTGCTCGATACGGTCCGCTCGCGCATGCGGCCGGTGCGTTTCCGCCCGCTCGAAACCGATCGAAATCGCCGCCGTGCTGAGTCGGCGCGGAACCGATTTATCTCCAGAACAGGCCGAGGCTTGGCGCGTTCTGGCGCGCGGCAGTATCGGCCGCGCGCTCGAGCTGGCCGGCGGCGATCGAACCGCCGGTCAGCGAGTTGCTCGAGGCGCTTAGCCAGCGCCGATTCGCTCGATTTCGCCGCGATCCAGCAACTGGCCCAGCAATTCTTCGGCGCGCGCGATCAGGCGGTCGAGCAACTTCGAGCTAATCGCACGGCTTGCTCGAAGAAATGTTATGCTTCAAGCTTGCTGCAAACTGGATTCGCCGCGTCCGCCGAAACCGCAAGACTGATGACTGCGATTGGCCAAGCGGAACTGAGCCTGCGCCAATGATTGCCGAACTCGCTGAGCGCGGCGCTTGGCAGCGCCGCCGCGATCGACGCGATGGCTAATTCGCGGCTTCAGGCCGAAAATTGGTGGATGGCGGCCGGCGCACGCTTTGCGAGGTGAGTAGTGCCTGCCGATATCGATCCTTTCGAAATGCCGTGCGATTCGGCCAAGATCGTCGCGGTCAGCCTCCAGCCAGACCGGTCATCTTTTCAATTACCTGGCCGGCGGCTTCGACGCTGAAACGCGGCGATCGTGTGCTGGTCGATAGCGAGAACGGAACCCGCGCTCGGACGGTCGAAATCGAGCCGCACGAGCCCGCGCAGACGCTCGATCTGCGGCGATGCGCAACCGGTCATGCGGCTCGCTCAACGATCACGATTTCCGGGTCGAAGAAGATACTCTTAGCCGCGAAGAATCACGCCGAGCGGCTGTGCGTCAGTCGCATCCACGAGCGCGGCCTCGCGATGAAGCTGATCAAGGTCGATTACACGCTTCGACGGACGCAAGGCGGTCTTCTATTTCATCGCCGAGAATCGCGTCGATTTTCGCGACTTGGTGCGCGATCTCGCCAACTCGCTGCGCGTGCGCGTCGAGATGAAGCAGATTGGCGCGCGCGACGAGACCAAGGTCACCGGCGGTATCGGGCCGTGCGGACGCGAGCTATGCTGCTCGTCATTCCTGCGCGACTTCGATGCCGTCACCGTCAAGATGGCGCGTGATCAGGGGCTGGCGCTCAATCCTTCGCGGCTGGCCGGGATGTGCGGGCGGCTGAAGTGCTGCCTGCAATACGAATACGGCACCTACCTCGAACTCAAGCGCGCGCTGCCGAACACCGGCAAGCGCGTCAATCGGTCAAGGGCGACGGCAAGGTGCTGCGGCAGAATATTCTCAAGCAGACCGTGCTGATCCAACGGGAAGAGGACGGCGGCGTGGTCGAGGCGACGCTCGAAGATCTGGTCGATAACGCGCCGCCCAAAGCAATGAATCGCGCCGACACTGCAGTCGCATCTGCCACCGATATGAGCGATCGCATTCATATCACGACCGCAATCTTTTATTGCAACGGCACGCCGCACGTCGGCAGCGCCTACGAGGCGCTCGCCGCCGATGTCTTCGCCCGCTACCAACGGCGCAAGCTCGGCCGCGAGAATGTCACCTTCCTGAGCGGCACCGATGAGCATGGCGACAAAATTCGCCGCGCCGCGCTCGCCGAGGGACTCGCGCCGCAAGGCCTATACCGACAAGATGAGCGAGCTGTTCCGCGAGGCCTTCGCCGGTCTCAACATCAGCTTCGACTACTGGGTGCGCACCACCGACGCGGTTCATGAGAAGTTCGTGCAGCAGATGCTCGACGCGACGCACGCGCGCGGCGACATCTACTTTCACAGAATACGAGGGACTCTACTGCGTCGGATGCGAGCGTTTCTATACCGAAAAGGAATTGCTGCCCGGGAATGTCTGCCCGACGCATAACACGCCCGTCGAGCTGATCAGCGAAGGCAATTACTTCCTGAAAATCGACAAATATCGCGAGCAGGTGCTTGCGCATATCCGCGCAATCCGGATTTTATCCGGCCCGAGCGCTATCGCAATGAAGCGCTCAACATGCTCGCCGAGCCGCTCGGCGATCTATGCATCTCGCGGCCCAAGGCGCGGATGGATTGGGGTATCGAGCTGCCCTTCGACGACCAGCTATGTCACCTACGTCTGGTACGACGCGTTCTGGGCCTACGTCAGCGAGCCCGCGACCGAATCGGGCCATGCGAGCGCTTTCATGCGCGAGATCTTGCCGCACACCGAGCACTTCATCGGCAAGGATATTCTGAAGACCCACGCCGTCTATTGGCCGCCGATGCTGCTTGCCGCCGGGTCTGCCGATACTTTTCTTCAAGCATCTCAATGTTCACGGATGGCTCAATTTCGGCGGCTCGCGGATGTCGAAAAGCTCGGGCAACGTGCGCGACCCGGTCACCTACGAGAAGGCCTTCGGCCCCGACGTACTGCGCTACTTCGTGATGCGCGAAGTGGTCTATGGCCTCGATGGCGACTTCTCCGACGAGCGGCTGACCGAGCGCTACAACGCCGACCTCGCCAACGATCTCGGCAACTTCACCAGCCGCGTGCTCGCGATGGCGCAGCGCTATTTCGGCGGCGAGATCAATTTTAGCACCGCCGAGCAATGTCCCGCGATGATCAGAACTGCGCAAGCGTACTTGGCCGTCGATCCTTCTGCGAGCCTGGCGCTACGCGCAGCGCTATGTTGACGAGCTGGATTTCAATCGCGCCCTCGAAGAATCTGGCAGGCGCTCGATACCGCCAACAAGTATGTCGTCGCGACCGCGCCGTTCACGCTAGCGAAGGATCCAGCGAATCTGCCGCGCGTTGCCCAGATTCTCGCGAATCTTGCTCGAAGCGCTGCGCGTTATCGCCGGCGCAGCTCGAGCCGTTCATGCCGGTCACGGCGGGGAAGATCTTCGCCCTGCTCAACGTCGATGATGAACTCGCGCGAAAACCCTACGGCGAAGGATTCCAAGCCCGGCCACAAGGTCAAGCCGCCGATTCCACTGTTCCCTCGGATCGAAAAGCCCAAAGCCTGAGCGTGTCCGTCGCTGATTGAGTCCATTGCCATCTTGGCTGACCCGCGACTCCGCGATGACGCCGACGCGGTCATTGCTCGCGCGCGCGAGGCCGGAGTCTCGACTATCATTTCGGTCGGCGCGATCAGCTCGATCGATACGGACCGGCTCGCCGTCGAGATCGCTGAACAGCACGACGGAATTTATGCGGCTATCGGCGTCCATCCGCATGACGCGAAAGACTGCGATGCCGAACGGATAGCACAACTTCGTGACCTCGCTCAATCACCGAAAGTCGTCGCGATCGGCGAAAGCGGTCTTGATTTCCATTATATGCATTCTCCGCGTGACGCGCAGCAAGTGGCGCTCCGCCGCCATCTCGAACTCGCTGCCGAACTCGACATGCCGATCGTGATCCATTGCCGCGACGCCGAAGCCGACATCATGGCGATCGTTTCGCGAAGTGGGGATGCCGCCGCGCGGCGGCGTGATCCATTGCTTCACCGGCGACGCCGACGCAGCCCGCCGCTTCGTTGCACTCGGCTTCCATATTTCCTTTTCCGGCATTCTCACTTTTCGCAATGCCGCTCAGATTCGTGAAGCAGCGACAGTTGTTCCCGAAGATCGCCTGATGATCGAGACGGACGCACCCTATCTTGCGCCCGAACCCTATCGTGGCAAACGCAACGAACCCGCTTTCGTGATTCGCACGCTCGAGACTCTTGCAAATTTACGCGGCGCCGATCCGCTTTCGCTTGGTGCACAACTTGAAATCAACGTCACCCGGCTTTTCGGCCTCGCCTAATTCCCGACGCGCATCCAGTCGACGACTCTTTCGCCGATTATGATTCAGGTGAGATCCGTATTGGCGCGCACAATGATAGGTATCACCGACGCATCCACGACTCGCAATCCTTCGATCCCTCGCACCCGGCAGTACTGATCGACCGTCGCTACCGGATCGCTGTCGGAGACTCATCTTGGCCGTCCCTACCGAAGATACTGTCTGGCCCGACTTAGGCTAGCCGCAAAAGTTTAGCTGGCGAAGATTACGTCAATACCGCCCCGCAATCGAAATAATTATCGCGAGGGCGTTTCTGTGCGCCTGATGACGCTTTATTCACCGAACCAGCTTTGAGTTGCGCGGCGCGGCCCGGCGGCGCCACCCGTGAGCCGTCGATGCGCGTCGGCAATGATGCCCTGCAACTCAGGATTGCGAATGTCTATCGGATAGATTTCGAGATATCTCGCGCCGCTCTCGATCCCACGATTGACCGCCGCCGCAAGCACGGTATGCGGATCACAGGGCGACTCATTACGATTCATCCGGCACTGCCGATCGCCGGTCGCCGCCCACAACATTTGATAGCCGACGGTCACCCCACGCTGTGCAAGTTCCGGGATCATCTCCCAGTTCCAGAATCCCGAAAGCCCGTCATTCTGCACTACCAATTGATGACCTAAAGTTTTCACCCCCATCGCGATGACGTCCTGGGTTACCGTCACATCGCCGTTCGGGTTGGCGCGCATTGGAATCTGGCCGTTGTTGTCGATCGTCGGCATCCCGCCCGGAACCAGCTCAAGCACTAATCCTTTGTTCGGAAATGCGCCGGACCAGATATTCGCCAATCTCTGCCAGGTTTGCTCCAATCTGGCGCGCGTATATCCGTCCCGCTGCCATTCGGCAATCTGATTACTGTTTGGACACTTCGACCATGGACCGGCATGCGGCAGAATCATCTCCGGCGTGTTCGCATTGATTCCGAGCAGCTTCATCGACACGATCGCCGGGTTGCTATTGTACCGCGCGCCCGCCGCGGCGATGAAAGTCTGCCACTTCGCCATGAATACCGGATCCCAAGGCACTGGAATCGCCGCTTCGCGACACGACATCATTCCGCCCCCCGGACTGAACATGAAAGTGTAGCGCGCCGCGCCGTCCGCATAGACCCAGTCCGGTGTGCCCCATCCTGGAACGATACTGATCGAGACCTTCTTGCCGTGACTGGCGGCTTGCTCGATCTGATTATCGAGCCGCGACCAATCGTAAGCTCCGTCGCGCGGCTCTAGCCACATCCAGCGGTAACGAAGGGCAACTCCATCAACATTCGGGTTGTCCATCACTTCGGGCGCAAACGGCTGCCCCGGATCCTGTAGCGCGTACACGCCCGAAATCGACGCCGCTTTGACGATGTCACACGTCGCAAGCAGCAGACCAGTGACTATTACGAAATGAACGAGTGCACGTCTTGAACTAGTTGCTATCCGCATGATCATCTTTCTATATATGCTGGATAGTACGCATCGGATCGACTGCCAGTTACATCATGACGCCATTGTCGCGTTAACGCTCGGCCAGCCCCTCAGATGAAAGGCCATCCAACTCGACTACGCTCTGCTCGTCGCTCTCGTAAGCCACTCGCCCGTGTGCGCGCAGATATGACGTGACTGCCGGCAGCTCGACATTCGCATTGCGCTGGATAACCCACAGCTTGCGATGACTCATGCGGGCGCGATCGAGTTCGCCCAAGGTGGTGATCAATTTCACGCCGAGTGAGCGGTCGATGTAGTGCGGAGTGGGCTGGCCGCCGTCATAAGTTCGGCGGACGCTCAGCATCGTATCGAGCGAGTAATCCGGTACCCGCCCAGTATCGTAGAGGAACACGTGTGGCGACGGGCATGCCACCCCATCGCCAGCCTGTAAATTGCGCGCAACAAAGAGGTCCACGCTGCGATAGTCCGGCATATAATGAGCGCCCAATCTGCTGTTTTCGGCTGGCTGACCCGGTGTCCACGATAAGCGATAGAGTTTCATCACGAATGGGTTCGCGCTCAAGGCAATTAATCCAACTGCCACGCACGTTGATAGGACCCGCATCACGCGCGCACTGCGCGATTCGGCGCTGACGATCGCTAATTGATCAATTGCATAAAATAGCGTGCCGGTTGCAGCGAGCACCATTGGAGCAGTCCAGTTAAAGGAGTAGCGCGGAGCGTAATAGCCAAGGAAACAAGTATAAAGTAAAACTAGAAAAGCCAATACGGTGTACAGATAAAACAACGCCCGCTCGCGCCACGCGAATAGCAGTCCGGCAATAACCAGCAGAAACAACAAGATGTTGTTCTCAGTTAGAAAAAATTGCTGAAAATAAAAATAGGGATTAAACACTAGACGATCGAGCAGCGCCAACTGCGGAGTCGATAAGTCGTTCAGGTCTTTACCAGCGCCGAGATATTCCGGCAGCAGTACCAGCTGACGATAGCTGAACTGCAACGCGATAGTCACAGCGATCGCCATCACACAGGTCCACAGCCGACCATTCCAAATCCAATCCCATTCGCCCCACTTATAAAACAGAATCGCAAAGAAAAGCGCGACCAACAGAAAGCCGCTGCCCTCCCACGAGAAATAGGTCGCGATGAATGCGATAGCCGCCAAAGTGATGTACCGTGGCCTTACACCGCGCTCGCGAATCGCTTCGTAAAACAGCCAAATCGTCAGAAGCTGCAGGAAGCTCTCCTGCGAGCAATAAAAGGCATCGCGCGACCAGAGCACGGTCGATGGCAGGAAAGTGAAGATGAAAGCCGCCACTAAACCGACCCGCCAGCTCATCATGCGATAGCCGACCGCTCCAACCAGCCCGATCGCGAGCGTGCCGAAGATCAGCGCCGGCATCCGATAAGCCATCGTGGTTGGACCTAGAAGTACGCCAAAAAAGGCCAGTGGATAGGGAACAATTTCGTATGTTGCTGGATATCTAATGAACGTTCCGGTGCGCATATAGGGGAACCCGATATGCAGAATTCCCTCTGACATACGCACCATGGACACTTCATCATGGCTCATCGATAGCTCGGTGAGGCCCCACGCGCGGATCACCAGCCCTGCCGCCATCAGGCCGCCGAGCGCGAACCACTGCCAGTCATATCCCCACAATCGATATGGCGCCTGATCGAGCTCGGGGTTATTTCGCACGCTCGTACGTACTGTCGCCAGGATCAATTTGCTAGCGAGCAACACCAATAAAATTGCGCAGATAATCGACGGCTTGAAACACCAGTCGTACGCGAGACGCGCGTCAAAAGTCGTCAGCAGCAGCAGCAACAGACCGACGATCATCGCGCAGTGGATAATCGCGTCGCAATTCCAGAGCGTTTCGGGTGGCGCTTCCTCGGTGGCCAGTAATACCCCACTCGCCCACCACAGAACTGTTACGGCGATCACTGTGAGTAGCACGACCACGGGCCATCGTTCAGCCGCCCTCGTGTCTTCCCCGGGCGTCCACTGTGTATACGCTGTGACTTGCGGCAGCGGACCCCAAGGCGCACCGCCATAATGTCCTGTTACGATTGCCGCCGTCGCGCCGCGGCGAATTCCTTCCTCGTTGAGCACCAACGCTCGCCAGTCGGAATCGCTGAATATTCTCCGCGAATTTCCCAGTCCGCTGTCCACAAAACCATCAACTAGAATCGATGCAGATCCGCTCGAACCGGCGACAACTACAATATGGTTGCTTCCGCTCTTCACGAAACGACTGATATCGAAGGCAGTCATCACTGGAACATTCGAACCTGACCCGAGTGACGAATCGAGTGGCGCCGGCTGCGCAGCCACCGGTGCGATTGCCGGGGTGACCGGCGCCAGCCCCGGCATCGTCAGTGCGCTGGTATAGCCGCTGGTGATATTACCGAGGCTGACTGGTTGTGTAAGACTGGTGATAATCGGCAGCGTCGGCTGCTTAAGATTCCCGCCTGCTGCATCACTCGTGCTCAAGTTCGATGCGGTCACGCGTTGAGTGGGGGTGGGAGTAGCAGTGGGCGACGGCGCGAAATTCTGGCCGGGATTTGGCACTAGCCGCGATACCCCCGCCGACGGACTCGGTGAAGCCGTCGGTTGCGCCAATGCTGAATTCGGAGCCGTCGAGAATTCAGTCGAGGGGCCACTCGAAATCGGTTCGCTCACGGCCACCGGCACGATCGGCTGAATAAATCCCAGATCAGAGTTTCCAGCCACCCCGGCGGAGGGCGTCACGATATTCGGCATTTGCACTGACGGCAGCAAGGTCTGACCGGTTAGCTGGATCGTCGCCTGCGGGCCAAATAATGTCGCCTGATTATTATCCGGCACCCGCACCACAGTTCGGCCATTGACCAGCAGATTATAACCGCCATTCGCAGCTACCTGCAGCCACGCCGCTCGGGGCCTTCCCTCGACGGTTACATCGTACTGAAATGAAACGCGCGCGCCGTGCCCCGCGCCCGCCGTGATCCAATTACCTGCCGGTGGCTGCTGGAGCAGACGAGGATCGAAAATGAGTGGTTGCACCGTCGAATAACGTTCGGGACTAGCCGCTTCTACCGCGTGTTGCCAAGTCGTATCGTCGAGATTGGTTGCCGTCCAGGCGTAGCTGCCGATTACGCCGTCGGGCGTTTCCGCCGCCCGCCATGAACGATCAGAAAAAAACTCCTGCGCCGGAGCATTGATCATCCGATACGCGCCCCGCAGCCGAATCTGGGGCACATCCGGCGACAGGCCTCCGGCGATATGGACACTGATAACATTCTTGCCCGGCAAGATAATTGACTTGATGTCGTAGATCCCGCTCGGACGCGCGCATGGGAACATCACGTCATCCAGATGCACGCCATTGACGTAAAGATCATAATTGCCGGTTGCCGAGAGCATCAGCCAGGCCTGATCCACCGGGTTGGGGAGGTACAGGGTTTTCCTGAAATAGGCCGCGATATCGGGCTTCGGCAATTGAATCCAGCTCGCCTGTCCGAAATCCGGCGCATACTGGGTCGACAGCGGCTCAACCCAGGTGAGTCCGATAAAAATCGCCAGCACGAAAGCGTAAACTACGACCGGGATGCACGCGATTCGCCCGCGAGTGTCTTTTACGTAGTGACGAAACCGATGCTTCATTCCTGTGGTCCGACCAGCGAATCGATTCCCCGAAAATTGGTCATGTAGTCGAACTTGTAGGCGGCGGCATATGCCAGATGGCCATCGTCAAGCTGCCCCATCCGGGTCAGCGCGTCACCCAGGTTGCTGTACAGATCGCCCAGCAAGCGTGGATCGGCGGTCACTTGCAGTGCTTGACGCGTGGTCGCCGCGGCTTCACGATAGCGTCCGGCGAAATAGTAACCGCGCGACAAATAGTACTTCGCCAACCACATCTGCGGATCGAGCACAAGCGCGGATTGCCAAACCTCGTTGGCCGAACCGAATGCGCCGTCGTTTAGCAGATTCGCGCCATAGTCCGTCTGAATTTCGGCGGCACGCGCCGTCGCGAGAGCACGCAGCGATCCATCCTCCTTGATCAATTCACGATAGATTTGAATTGCTGCCGGCAATTGCCCGATCGTGCCCGGCGCCTGACTTTGGCCGACCATATATTCGGCGCGAAAAATACGGCTTTCCGGGGTAGCCGTGCGGCCCAGCCCGGTTTCGATTTCGCCAATCCGCACTCGCAAAGCGAGATTCTCGGCCCACCATCCGTCCAGCCTCATGGCGCGCCGATAATCCGCAATTGCTTTTTCTGAGTCGCCCCGCGCATCGGCCCGCGTCGCACTGGCTAGCGCGCGCTGGGCTGTGATCGGTCCATACATCAGTAAGAACGTGACTGCCAAAAGGCCCACGATCGTCAATGCCGACGCGCGCCGCGCAGCAGGCCCCCCGAGAGTCCGGACCGCCGTCAGGAAGATGGCGAACCCCGCAACGACGGCACACCATCCAGCCGACTCCCATGAAGTACCATCCCGTAATAAAACGGTCCCAGACCGTCTCAAACGAGAACTGCTTCCATAGGCTGGCCTCAGTCGCCGCGTTACGCGGCAGGAAAGTGACATCGAAGGAATAAGCCTTGCGGAGCCACACCGCCTGATGGGCGAGCTGAGCCAGCAGTCCCGAAGATCCGCTCACGACATGGAGATAGCTCCATAGCGCGACCAAGAGTAAGCCGGCTCCTGCAACACAGGCTAAGGTCGCACGCTCAGCCCAGCACGCGATCGCGCACAGCAGCATCAGCACAATAATTATTCCGCCAAAGGAAGCCGGCGTTGCTATGGCAGGCAGCACGACCGGCCCAAAGAGTGGATAGGTGAGTCCATTCAAGCCCCGTCCAATGGGGAAATATACCCACGGCGTGACCAGCAGTACTGGGATAGCGAATAAGCTTGCCGCCACTCCCAACCATCTCACGACAATCTACCCCGCACCTGACCGAAGCGTTGACTGAGCCACGGTCGGATAAAATCAGTGCTTTCGCGCGCCAGCGCGCGATCGATCTCTGAAACCCCGCCGAGCCACAAGACTAAAAACAGATAAACTAGCCCGCTGAGCAGCGCGACCGGCGCGAGCGTCAGTAAGGATTGCGGGTCAGCAAAGTACAATACCGCGCCCATCGCGAGACTGGCGGCGAACGGACGCCAGAGGATATCCCAGAGCTTCAAACGAAAACCGTCTTCCCATACGCCGGCGATCCACGCAGCAGCGAGCAGCGACTCGGACACGATCAGGCTGAGGCATGGTCCGATAAAGCCGAAGTAATGCACGAGCACCAGATCGAGCACGATCCGAATTACTAAGGCGATCGCTGAAGTAACAAAAAGAAATCGCTGGCGATCCAGTGCGGTCAATAGAAATGGGAATGGGGTGGAAAGAAAGACCAGCCAGATACCCGCACTCAACAAGCGCATCGCCGGCGCCGCCGCGCGGTAACTGACCCCTAATAACCCAACCGTCAGAGTGGTCGGACACAGCAGGAAAAGTATGGCGAAAGGAAATCCCATCAGCAGAAAGGACTTAACGCTCCGCTCATAGGCGTCGCGGAATTCCGCTCTTTCGCCCCCCGCCACTGCTGCACGCGAATAGAAAGGAATAAGCGGCAGGATTAGCGCCTGCGGCAGGAAACGCAGTCCTGCGCCTATTTTGTATGGACCGCTGAAAAGGCCGACCGCGACTGTTCCGGCCATCAGCGCCAGGATAATCACGTCGGTCTGCTCGGCGAGTAACCGGACCACGTTCGCCGCCCCAGCGGCACCGAATCCCGCATCAGCGTTCGCCATAAAGCGAAGTTCGCCGATATCCGCGGACGTCCATAATCTTTCAAAACTTTCCAGCGATAGAACCACCACTGGGTGAGCGATCCGACGATATGGGCAGCCACTACTCCGCCCAGCCCGAAATGCAGCAGCAAGGCCGCGACTACCAGCGCCAGAGCGACGATTTTGTGCAGCACGAAGCCGAAGGCATTCGACTCATAATCCTCCTGCGAACGCATCACCGCGCCATAGCATCCGCAGATAAATTGGGTCAGCCCCTCGACTCCCATCAGGGCGATCAAGCACGAAAGCCAATGATTGAAATGGAAAAACGGGATCACCGCGGCCATCAGCACAATCGCGCCGCCCGACATCACCCAGGCTAATCCAAGCGTCGCACCCAGCACCTCTTTGATACGAATTGGATCGATCGCAAGATCGCGAGTGAGAATTGTGCTCAGGCCGCCATCCGCGATACGCAGGATCACGAAAGCAAACGCGAGCATGAAGGAATAGGCGCCGAATTCCGCCACTGAAACGCTGCGCGCAACAATAATTATGATTGCCAGCTGCAGCAGGCCCGCGATTGCCGTTGAAGCGCCATTCGCCAGAATGTTTTTCGCAATCAGATGAGACTGCTTCACTGGACCCAGAGCCAGTTACCACCGGCGAGATTCTGCAGCGACGCATATTGCAGACGTTCGAGCAGCTCTGCGCCTTCGATCGCCGCTTTCGCGTTCGCCGCGGCGACTTCGGCGGCCACCAGCGTAAGCTCATCAACAGTTCCGGCGGTTCGCTGCGCACGCGTTAAATCGGCCTGTTTCTCGAGTTCCAGAGCAGTGCTTTGCAGTGCCGTGATAGTCCGCGCCTGATCGCCAATCTCGCCATAAACTTCGGTAATCGAAGTGCGCACGCCCTCTTCGGTTGCCCGCAACTCATCCTTGGCTGCAAACAAGTTCTCCTCCAGACTCGAGATTAGCCGCCGTCCGCTGGCCAAAGTCAAAAATCGGCAAATCTATCGTGATATAGCTCTGAAACAACGTCGGTCGCGGATGACGCGAGCCACCCATGAAATGCTCAAGATCTTGTCCTGCCAAAAACTGATTCTCCAGTGTCGCCGTCGGCCAATGGCCGACCTTATCGACCCGTAGCTGCTGGCGCGAAACTTCGACTTTAGCTTGCTGCACCATCAGCGCCGGGTTATTGGGAATAGCCTGATTGAGAAATTCGTCCAACGGCGGCAGCTTCAATATTGGCGGCGGCGTCCGATCAATTTCGATCGCGTAATCGGCACGTCCACCGAGCAGACCCGCCAATTGAACCTGATTCGAATGGGCCGCCTGACGCAGGATGTCTGACGCCTCGTTCGCGCTCTCCAGCTCGGCTTGCGCGATCTCCACATCCTGCGGCAATTTGAGTCCGACCCGCTGCTCCGCCTGCTCAATCTCTAACTGCCGTTCATAAATTCGGGCGACCTTTTCCTGCGCTTCGAATTGGCTGCTGAAAGACGCCGCGTTCAAATATGCTGTCACCACATTGAAAATTACTTTCTGCTCGGTCACGAGCGCATTGGCTTGGTCCTCTGTCATCGTCGCCCTGGAGGAGGCCACCGGCGGCGGGTCATTCAGGCCCATGATGCTCCCCTCGTAGAAAAGCGGGTATGCCAGCGAGATCTCTTCGATCAGGGGCAGCCCCCAATGGGCTTGCGGAACAAATCTGGTCGGTCCGACTCCGATACTGGTTCAGCCAGATCGAGCGTCGAAAATTGGCTGACCGGCTGGCCGTTGACCACGTAACCCTGCAACTGGCCACTCAGATAAGGCAGCTGGGTTCCTCGTTTCTTCGTAATATCCGCCTTGGCCGCCGCAATCAGATGGCGGCTCGAGGCCATATCGGGGCTATTGACGATGGCCTGTGTGATACATTCGTGAAGAGTCAATGGCGCGCCTATCGCCCTCGGCACAGACGCGAGCAGTACGCCAAACGTCAGGAGAAATGCGCGTTTCTTATCCACTCATTTGTTCCAGGGCGCATTCTGATTGACCCGCACCGGATCATTGTTGTGCAGATCAAATTGTCCGACGACCACGACTTGTTCGTTTTCCTGCAGGCCCGACATAATCTCAGTGTCATTATTGGCGCTTAGACCGGTATGTACTTCACGGATATGGGCGCGCCCGTCACCATCAATTACGAATACCGACGAGTGATCGCCCACCGGATTTACGATCGCTGTGCTCGGTACCACCAGCGCATCGCGTGCGCTTTTTAAGCGAGCATAGCCGGTGACGTCCTTTTTCAGGCGTAGATCGTGATTAGGCAGCCTGACGTACACGCCAAACGTACGCGTGGTGGGATCGACCAACGAATCGATTTTCTGGACTTTGCCACTAAAGATCTCGCCTGGGAAAGCATCAGTCCGAACATCCCCGTCCATCCCGAGGTAAGCTGTACCAGTTTTGTCCTCGGATACCGCCGCGTCGAACAACACCGGATCAAGGACGCCCAACTGCAAAACTTGCTCATCTATTCGCGTCATCTCGCCCGGATTAGCGGTGCGCGACAGCACTACCGCAGGCGCTGGACTGGCGACTTTGGTATTGTCAAGATCGATCTCGGCGCTCACCATCTGGGCATAGGTCGAGGCCGCCGTTACTTCGGCATTTTCGACATCCAGGGGAGACGCGAATTTCTTTGACGCCAGCGACTGTTCACGCGCGACCTGATTCTTGGCGTGATCATACGCGATTCGTGCGCTGGCTAGATTGGCCTCGTACAACCGGGGATCGAGCGTAACCAGCATGTCGCCCGGCTTTACCACCGAACCTACGTCCACTGTTACCTGCTCCACTCGGCCGACTACTTTCGCTGTCAAAGTCACAGTGACACTCGGCTGAATTGTGCCGCTAGCGCCGATTACCTCATCTACTGATTTAACTGTCGCGGGCTGCGTCTGCACCGGGATCGGCATATCGGCCAGACGCGCATCGGACTGCTTCGTCTGGACTACCCGGCGCACCGACGCCGCCGCAAATGCGATTACGATAATCGCCAGGATCAGCCAGATTACAAATCGACGTCTGCCCGCCGTTGTTGCCTCAGCCATCGCCACCTATTCCACCGGGCCCGAATCATGAGCACCGAAATCAGAAGCTACGTAGTTCATTAGGCAAAAGGCGGCGAAAATTCGTGCATGGCATCTGAAATACCGTCAGTGCCTCGGGTGCCATTGCACCCGCGCGAATTTTGACCGGCTGAATTGCGTTTCCCCCCACTTAAGGACACGGAAGCTATTTCCGATGGCAATGTTTATAGACTTTCTTCGCGCATAAGCCAATGGCAAAAGATTGGCGTAATTGACTATGTGCCTCAGATTCGATAACACAGCCTTCGCTATAGCCTATTGGTATGTGTTTGAATATGTTAAAACCTGATAATTGACGAAAAAGAAGCTAAAATTGGATGACTATCTCTTTCTTTATCTCATGTGCCAAAGTCAACGCCGATTAGATCTGCATTATCAATCTTCTCTTAGATAATTCAGTTCCAATTTAAGTCATCCTTTCTATGGAACAGCTGCCACTTGACTTGATATCGCTTGGGCGGCTAGCTGTTTATAGATGGCTGCGACAGCCGATGCCGTAATTGGAAGCCCGGTACTCAACACCAAAGTACTGGTGTTGAACCGCTCGTACCTGCCAGTTCACGTCACTTCGGTCAAACGCGCCTTCGCTTTGCTCTATCAGGGCGTTGCGCGTGCCGTGGACGAGCAGTATCGAACCTTTGACTTCGAGAGTTGGCGTGACCTCGCCGTCGAGGTCCATCACGAACGTGTCGGCGTAATTGGCGGGTTCGTGCGTGTGCCGCGTGTATTGTTGCTGGTTGCATATGAACGAGTGCCTAAACGGCACGTACGCTTCTCGCGCTTCAATATCTATGCGCGCGACAATAACACCTGCCAGTATTGTGGCCGGTGTCTACCCCGCACCGACTTAAACCTCGATCACGTGGTGCCGCGCTCGCGCGGCGGTACCTCGACTTGGGAGAACGTGGTTTGCTCCTGCCATAGCTGTAATCGACGTAAAGGCGGGCGCACTCCTGAAGAGGCGCGGATGCTGCTCATCAGCAAACCCCAGCGGCCACAGTGGACGCCATTCAGCAGCGAGATGTTCAGCCTGCGCCGCTATCGCGAATGGATGCCGTTCCTCACTACCGTCGATACCGCCTACTGGAACACTGAACTGATTCAGGATTAAAGGTCTACTGGGCTTGTTCTGCATTGATCGGTCGGACGGTCTCGCCATCGCGCGCAGCCTGTCCGACATTGATCGCAACCATATCGCGCGGCGCGACCCCATTGGTAATCTCGATGTTTACTCCGTCGTCGTAGCCGAGCGTTACCTCGGAAAGATTCAAACGATTGTCGCGCACGATCGGCACATATGGTTTTCCGTCGCGAAAAATCAGCGCGTCGTCGGGAACCAGCGGCGGCCCTGCCGGGGCGTTCACACGGAACTCGATCTTCGCGTACATTCCAGGCAGTAATGCGCGATCTTCATTCGTCAAATCGACTTCCGCCAGCATCGTGCGAGTCGCCGCGGTGAGCGCCTCCGGATGACGCGTGATGTTGCCCTCGAAAGTCTTACCGGGATACTCGGTAACCGTGATTGTCGCGGGGTCGCCATCCTTGATAAATGGCGCGGCGCTCTGCGGCACGTCGGCGTAAATTCTCAGCGGCGATAAAGTCGCCAGACCGAGCAGCGGCGTGTTGGCTGAAGATGGCGAGGTCGATTGCGGAATCAGCGCCCCAGGATCGACATAGCGCGCAGTCACAACCCCGTCGAAGGGGGCGCGGATTTGCTTGTAATCCTGCGTCGCGATCAATTGATTCAGATTAGCTCTGGACGACAACAGTTGCGCGTGAGAGTCGTCAGCGCTCTGCTGCGCGATTACAGCCGCTCGCACCAGCTTCTGGTTACGGCGATCGGTAACTGCTGCAAGATTGTAGGACGCTCGTGCATTGGCGACCTGATGATCCAACTCGGGCGATTCGAGCGTCGCAAGCAATTCTCCCCGGCGAACCCGGTCACCTTTATCCACTCTGATTGTTTTGAGATAACCGGCGACCTTCGCGTAAACCGAGGTCTCGATAAACCCATGAATCGTGCCCGGCAGTTCGAGGTTGCGGGTACGCGGCGATTGCAGCACTTGCGCGACAAGTACACGAGGACCGAGCGCCAGTTGTTGATCAAGTTCAGCGGTTTGGCGGTTGATCCGTTGCGCATGCGCTGCGATCAAGCCAATCGTCGAAACGAGCACAATCAGGATCAGGATTATCCAGCCCACCGCAAACCAGCGGCCCGGCTTCTTGGCTTGATAAGTTTTCGGATCTTCGTCCATTCATTCGCGCCGCCGCGCTCCCTCCGTATCTCTATTAACGCAGCACGCGCACTCGCCTGCATGCTCCGCTAGCGTTCTACGCCCCCGGCATCGTGATCGCCTCGATTTCGGCGTCACGCTGATGGTTTCCCTTCACATTGCGGCCAAAAATCGAATAGACCGCCGGCACTACGAACAATGTCATCAAAGTCGCGACTAGCAACCCGCCGATTACCGCACGTCCGAGCGGCGCGTTCTGCTCGCCGCCTTCACCGAGCGCCAGCGCCATCGGCAGCATCCCGAGGATCATCGCGAGCGCAGTCATGATTACCGGACGCAGGCGAGTGCGTCGCCGCTTCGATCGCGGCAGCCGCCGGTGAGTAGCCCTGCTCGCGCAACTCATTGGCGAAGATGATTACGAGATTGCCGTTCGCGACGCCGACGCCGACCGCCATGATCGCGCCCATCAGCGACTCGACGTTGATCGAGGTACCGGTCAACACCAGCATCCAGAGCACCCCCGCGAGCGCTCCCGGCACCGCCAGCATGATCATCAATGGCTCGAGCCATGATTGAAAATTCGCCACCATCAGCAGGTACACGAGAATAATCGCCAGAACGATTCCGAGCTCAAGCGCGGAAAACGACTCGTGCATCGCCTGGCTTTGGCCCCGAATCATAATCCGCATACCGGCGGGAAGCTGTCCCAGCTGTCCGATCGCGCGCTGCACCGCCGCTGAAGCCGATCCGAGGTCGCGTCCTTCGACCCCGGAATCCACGTCGATCACCCGCTGCACGTCGTAATGATTCACCACCGCCGGTTCGATACTTTGCTGGACCGTCGCCACGTTCGACAGCAGTTGCGGCGCACTGCCCGCACCATCGATCGGGGCGGGCTCAGCGGAGTATTGCCAAGCGCCTGCACCGAATCGAGGATATGCTGCGGGACCTGTTCGAGGACGCTGTAGTTAACCCCGTTTTTGGGATCGAACCAATAATTTGGCGCAAGAATCGCATTGGTGCTGAGCGAGGTCAGCAGGTCCGACGCGATCGACCGTTGATCGACCCCCAGTTCGAGCGCCTTGGTGCGATCGACTTTCACTTGCAGAGTCGGATAATCAAGCACCTGCGCAATTCGTACATCAGTCAGGCCCGGAATACCGCGCATCGCACGCGCCAACCGCTGTCCAACTTCATAATTCTGCTCAAGTCTCTGGCCGGAAATCTGCGCATCGATCGGCGCCGACAGCCCGAAATTCAGTACTTGGCTGACGATATCCGCCGCCTGAAAATAACCCGTGACGTCCGGAAAATCGCCGCCGCTAGCATCCGACGAATTTGGTTCTCGATATCCGGCGGTCGGATGATGCTTCGGCTTGAGCGAGATCAGAATATCCGCATCCTGTGGCCCCGTGCTGTCAGTCTGATAGAACGCGAGCACGTAGGCGAAACCGGGCAGACCGATATTGTCGCTAATCTGATCAAGCTCGTCAGCCGGCACAATCCGCCGTACCGCGCGCTCGATCCTGTCCACAATCACGCTCAGTCTGCTCGACCCGCGTGCCCGAAGGCGCGCGCACATGCATCTTCATCATTCCGGCATCGACTCGCGGAAAAAAATCCTCGCCGACCACCGGCATCAGAGCCATCGACGATCACCACGATCAGCGCCACGCAGATCAAGGCAAATGTTCGCGCCGCGCGATAAACTTCCCCAGGCTGTCGCGATAACCATCGGCGAACCGCGAAAAGCCCCGCTCGAAGCGCTCCGCGAAGCGCGCCCATCGACCGACTCGCGGCTTCCTCAGTCTGATGCTCCGGCAATAAGATAGCGGCCATCGCCGGCACCAGCGTCCGCGATAGTAAATACGACGTGAGCATCGCGTAAACCACCGCCAGCGCCAGTGGCGTGAACAGAAATTGCGCGACTCCGTACAGCAGCACGACCGGGAAAAACACGATGCAAATCGCCAACGTGCCGATCAGGGCGGGCGACGCGATCTCGCTCGATCCATCAAGTATCGCGACGCATCAACGGCTTATGCATCGCGTGATGGCGATGGATATTCTCGATCGCCACCGTCGCGTCATCGACCAGCATCCCGACCGCCAGCGCCAGTCCGCCCAGCGTCATGATGTTGATCGATTGGCCCGACAGCTTCAGCCCGATCACCGCCGTCAGAATCGACAGCGGAATCGACAGGACGACGATCAACATGCTGCGCGGCGAACCGAGGAAAACCAGCACCATCAACGCGACCAGCCCGGCTGCGATCGCCGCCTCACGCACCACGCCCCACAACGCGCCGCGCACAAACACCGATTGATCGAACGCCAGCTTGAGCTTCATCCCCTTCGGCGCGGTTTCGAGCACCAGCGGAATCATCGTTGCGCACCTGATCGATTACGCTCAAGGTGGAGGCCGCCGCGTGCTTGAAAATCGGCAGATAGGTCGCGCGCTTCCCGTCGATTCGGACGACGTTGGTCTGCACCGTATGCGTATCGGTCACCGGCGCCACGTCGCCCAGCAACACTGGTATTCCGTTGACAACTTTGACCGGCAACTGATTGAAAGTCGGTGACCTTGTCCGGGCTGCCATTCAGCTCGACCCGGTACTCGCGATTGCCAATCTTGACCGACCCCGCCGGGATGATGACGTTGGTATTGTTCAAGGCGTTGCCGACGTCCGCCGCAGACAATCCCTTCGCATACATCTCGTTCGGATGCAGATTGACCATCACCGCGCGGGTCCGCCCGCCAAACGGCGAAGGTATCGAAATACCTGCGATGCTATACAAACGTACCCGGATAAAGTTCAGCCCGTAATCAAAGAGCTTCTGTTCGGACAGCGTATCGCTCGAAACGTTGAGCTGCGCGACCGGCACATTGGCCGCGTTATAATCGACGATATTGGGCGCTTGCATCCCGGGCGGAAAAATCTGCAACAACGACTGCGACAAAGCGGCCATCTGCGCAATTCCCGCCGCCGTGCTCGAACCCGGATGGAAATAAACTTTGATCAGGCCCGCGCCCGCAATCGATTCCGACTCCATGTGCTCGATATCATTGACGACGCTGGCCGTGGCGCGCTCGCTGATAATCACTACGCGCCGCTCCATATCGACCGCCGACAGTCCCGGATAATTCCAGACCATGATTACGACGGGAATGTCGATTGCCGGAAAAATATCGGCGTTCATGCGGGTGAACGAGAGCACACCCAGCACGGCATCAGTAAGCGCCATCACCGCAACGGTCAACGGTCGGCGCAGCGCAAGTCTAACAATCCACATAGGCGAACGACTTCAGAGCGGACCCTGCTCGCCCATCTATCGTGGGTCGAGCGATTTCCGTTCAGATTAGGTCACGCTGATCAAACGGGCAAGTTCGGACTCAAGTATCCGCTGCGCCGGCACTCACGCCTGCGGCTGAAAACGCTTCATCCAGGGTCGTGGAATAGACAGCCGCAAGGGCAGCATGTTAATTGACCACGCGGAGGAGACTACGATGAAATTTCGCGTTCCCGGGCTGCTCGCGATGGCGGCTTTGGTGTGCTGCTTGCTCGCCAGCGCCCCGACTTTCGCACAAAACGCCTACATCACGAATGTCAGTCGATAATACCGTGTCGGTGATCGATACGGCGACCAATACGGTGATCGCCACCATCCCGGTCGGCACCGATCCCTATGGGGTGGCGGTGAGTCCCGGACGGCAGCAAAGTCTATGTCACGAATGTCTGACTCCGATCACCGTGTCGGTGATCGCTACGGCGACCAATACGGTGACCGCCACCATCCCGGTCGATCGGCCCTGCCCCTTCGGCGTGGCGGTGACTCCCGACGGCAGCAAAGTCTATGTCACGAATCTTGGCTCCGATACCGTGTCGGTGATCGCCACGGCGACCAATACGGTGACCGCCACTATCCCCGTCGGCGACGTACTCCGATCGGCGTGGCGGTGAGTCCCGATGGCAGCAAAGTCTATGTCGCGGATCTTGGCTCCGATACCGTGTCGGTGATTGCTACGGCGACCAATACGGTGACCGACACCATCCCGGTCGGCATCGGTCCCTATGCGTGGCGGTGAGCTCCGGATGGCAGCCAGGTCTATGTCGACGAATGGTGGCTCCGATACCGTGTCGGTGATCGCCACGGCGAGCAATACGGTGATTGACACTATCCCGGTCGGCAGCCATCCCTTTCAGCGTGGCGGTGAGCTCCGGATGGCAGCAAAGTCTATGTCGCGAATGATGGCTCCGATACCGTGTCGGTGATTGCCACGGCGACCAATACGGTGACTGACACCATCCCGGTCGGCACCTACCCTTGGTGTGGCGGTGACTCCCGACGGCAGCAAGTCTATGTCGCGAATGGCTCCGACACCGTGTCGGTGATCGCTACGGCCACCGATACGGTGGTTGACACCATCCCAGTCGGCAGTGGCCCAACGCTTTCGGCATCTTCATCCAGCAGCTGACGCCCACACCGGTTCATCCGCGTACCAAGGCTGACTGCATGAATGGGGGTTGGAAGCGCTTTACCAATCCAGCCTTCAAAAACCAGGGGCAGTGTATCGCTTATGTCAATCAGCACCACGGCCACTAGTCTGCCCAACTTGAAGTAAGCGCCGCATGCCCGAATGGGCCTGTACGGAGCAAAGCGGGGGTAGGTTCGAAAGAGCCTTCCCTATTCCCGCTTTTCTCCGGGGATAGCTGGCGCTACTAGAGGCTAATCCTGAGCTACGGGTCAATGATCCCGTACGCGCGGAACGTTAGCCTCATCTATGTTTCACAAAGGGTCGATACTGTTGAAAAACTCGGACTGACCGAACATTCGCGACGAGTAAGCGCGCTGAGGGTTTTAAGAGCGTGCATTGGATCAGCTGTCGCTATGGTCAAAACCCCTTTTTCAACAGTATCGGTAAGTTTTGCGACAGCAAAAAAGCCTTTCCCCGTTTGCGCTTTTACCCGTATTCTACTGCGCATGAGACCATCCGAAGCCCTTGCAGCGCACCGCGACAAATTGCGGCAACTTATCAGCCGCTACAATGTCGCGCACCCTCGCGTGTTTGGCTCGGTGCTCACGGGCAAAGACGACGAGGAGAGCGATCTTGACCTTTTGGTTGACGCCACGCCCGCCACCACCCTGTTTACGCTTGCAGGCTTGGAGCATGAGGCCGAGGAATTATTAGGAGTGCATGTTTCCGTGCTGACGCCCGGCTTCCTGCCTCGAAAGTTCCGCGAGCGGGTTCTACAACAGGCCCAACCGCTATAAAGACCCCCATCCGGTGCACACCCATAACACCCGGAGCATACTTGCGCTTTTTAACGGCATCGGTCCTTTGTGCAAAGCAAACCCAGTTAATCAGATTGACGTGATTGCCGTCGCCATCGTAAATGCTCAGCATGCATATGCGCCGTCATCAGTTTGGGAAGACAGCACGCAATTCGTTCACATAACCGGCATCAACCCTAATTTCGTCAAATTTCCCGTTGTAGGAATATTTGTCGTTTCGCTATGGATTACCTTGGCTTATCGCAATCCGCCTGTGCCATAATATGAGGCTAACCATAGTTATTCCCGTCTTGATAAGCGTTATAGCTCTTTGTGCGCAGCCAAAGCGAAGATATCTCTATCAAATATGCAGCAGGTTCTTCTCTGCGGTGTGGATTTACAGAAAAGTGCGAAGATCCCCGAAGGACGCAAATTCCAAATGGAAGATGATATAGGTGAACTTCCATTCGAGTGGACGGCCGACGATCGCTGTAAAATACAGGTGAGTGATGTTGTCGATCCTGCCGCTGTCCATGTCCTCGGCTCAGTTCAATATAAAGTGGTCGTCTCGACTGTTGATCCCAAGCTTCTAAGATTATTCTGGCTCACGATCCCTCCGGCGATCTCCAAAAACCCAAGCCCGCTTGCTTGTACATTTACTATTGGTCAGGACGGTCAACCGCATCCCAATAGTCGACCCTTTCCTTATATGGCGACTGTAAATGACGAGATACTTTGGCCTTTACCTTCGCTTTTCCCTTCTACTACGGTGTTTGTTGCCGCAGTAGGTGCATTGTTAGCTTTGGTGGGTTGTGTGACTCGGCGAGGCTATTGTCGCGGCTTAGGCATTCGGTCGAACAATTGGCCAGCATTTAGGTCGGTATCGGACTATGTTGGACATAGCTTAGAAATTCTAGTGTCGCCTGGCGCCCTGCTATTTATAATAGTCGGCGGGAGCGTATTTTATACGATAATCCTATTAGTTCAATCGCTGCTGCTACAAAAGATTATCTTATTGTTGTGCCTCTAGCTTTGTGTGCCTTTGCAAAGATCTCTGCCCTCTTAAAATTATTAAAAGAAAAAAATTCAATTTGCTTGCTCAGAATTGGAGCTTGTTTAGCTGTTCTTCTGATACCACCGTGTGCGGTTTTGCTTACTGTTTTAGTATATATCATTACGCGGTGGTCGCTGCCTCTAATCGCCTCCATTGTTGTCGTCTATTCAGGTCTAATCGTGACTTGTCTCGTAGAGGCTTACCTTCGTGGTCTTTACGAAGCCATACTTGTGCTCTTGGGTATCCCGACAGAATCGGACTTATTCGTTTTATGTGACGAGCAATCCGACGAAGTACTCATAATACGTAACTTTGGAGAGTCCATACTAGGACTGATCCCTGTGTCCAAGGACATAGTTGTTTTTCCGAGTAAAGACGTCAGGATGCGATACCGAATGCGAAAAAAGTCTAAGATCGAGCTATAGGATGGCGGTTTACGGGCCACGCCTATTCTGTCATTGTCTCGCACGCGCCGTTACATGAATTTTCGAGCGGAGCGAACGGCAGCCTTACATAACAGCGAAGTTGCCGCGCGGAGACTCTTCTGTCTCTTGCGCGAAAGTAATCCGCTGGATCCAAGACCGCCATCCCACGCTCAAAATCGGGGCGCGCGCTTTTCGATAAACGCGCGAACCCCTTCCGCATAGTCCGGTCCAAAATAGACCTGCCGCCGTAAACCATGAAGCCGTTCAAAGCTCGCCGGCGTGAGCGGCGCAGCCTCAGCGAGCGCTCGCGCCATCGCTTTGAATGATGCAATCGCTTCAGCCGAACGCTGCGCGATGATCCCGGCGAGCTTGTAGGTGTGTTCTTCCAGTCGCTCGGCCGGCAGCAATTCGTTAATGATGCCAATCTGCAAAGCGCGCTCCGCCGGAATCGGCTCGGCCGTACAGAACATCTCCATGACCAGGTTGAGCGACAGCCGATTTCAGAAAATGCAAAATGCCGGTCGCATTGTAAGGCAAGCCGATCTTCGGCCGGCGTGATCGCGAACCCGCAGGTTTCGTCGCCAAAGACCATATCGCACGTCATCACGAGGTCGCAGGCGCCGCCCCACGCCGACCCTTGCACCATCGCGATCACCGGAGCGGGAAACTCGCTGACCGCCCGCAATAGCCGTTCGAGCGGATCGTCGTAAGGGAGCGGGTCGCACTCGGCTTTCGGCAATTCATCGACCGCGTGACCCGCCGACCAGACCTTTTGCGAGGTCGCCGCACGGAGAATCACCGCCCGCGCCTTTTCCACGCGAAAGCGCCCCAGCGCCGTCAAAGTCTGCTCGATCAGCCCTTCACTTAAGGCGTTGCGCTTGGCGTAATTGTCGAAAGCGATCGTACCGATTTGATTCGCACTACTGACTCGTACTAAGTCCATCTGTTGTCCCCCTAAGCACGTCTCGCGCACGGATGCTATTCTATGCGGCAGCGGCAGGCGATGACGCCGATTGTCTATTGCCGCCGGAACAGATAAAAAGATTGATTCGCGGCGGGGTCGTAGTTCAGCCCGGTTAGAACGCCGGCCTGTCACGTCGGAAGTCGTGGGTTCAAATCCCATCGGCCCCGCCAAATTTACTCGAGCGCGCAGCGATCTCCGTCGCGACGGACGAATGGGGTGAGCGGTCTTGAAGCTGACCGAACAGACCATCAGCATCTCTCATGAAAATGCGCTGCGCGGCCGGCGCTGGGTTTTGATCGACGCCAATGGGCGCGCCTTGGGCCGGATTGCGTCGCGTGCGGCTAGCGTCCTGCGCGGCAAGCATCGACCGGACTTCACGCCCCATCAGGATGCCGGCGATTTCGTTATTGTCATCAATGCGGCGAAGGTCAAGCTCACCGGCTCGAAGGCCGAGGATAAGCTGTACCATCGCCACACGACCTATCCGGGCGGCATCCGCACGACCACTGCCGGCAAGATGCTCGCCGACAAGCCCGAGCGCCTGATTGAGACCGCGGTGCGCGGGATGCTGCCGAAGAATCGGCTCGGTCGCCGCCTCTTTACCAAGTTGAAGGTCTATCGCGGCGCGGAACATCCGCACGCTGCGCAACAACCACAGCAAATGACCATCTAACCCCATATCTTTGATCTAATAGGGAAATTTCAGCAGTGGCGGAAAAGAAAAATCTCATCAGGACCACCGGACGGCGCAAGACCGCAGTCGCTAGTGTACGGCTGTTGCCGGGCTCGGGCGCAATCTCGATCAACAATCGCTCGCTGGAAGCTTACTTTGCTCGCGATACGGCCCGGATGCGAATTCTCGAACCTTTCGAGGTCACTGAAACCGTCGGCCAGTTTGATGCCATTGTCAGCGTCAAGGGCGGTGGAAACGCCGCGCAGGCCGATGCGGTTCGTCACGGTATCTCGCGCGCGTTAGTAGCCTCAGCTGAGGCCCTCCGACCGACATTGCGCAAGGGCGGGATGCTGACGCGCGACTCACGCGAAGTCGAACGCAAAAAATATGGTCGGCACAAGGCGCGCAAACGCCCTCAATACTCGAAGCGCTAAGCCGCTATCAAACCTCGGCTAGTTTCTCCAAATCCACCTCGTCTTGGCGGCGGATCGGCGCTGTGGATTACGTTTAATAGCGCAATTGGCGAAATTCATCGCGTCGTGTATCTTTGAGTTACTCTTTGGTTAATTCCTCGAACCGAAAAAATCCTGCTGCCGCCGGAGGACCCTGATCATGGCGCCTCATGACCGAATAAAGGTTGCGATTCTGGGAGCCTCGGGCTACTCCGGTATCGAAGCGGTTCGCATCCTCGCCGGCCATCCATTCGTCGAAATCGCACTACTGACGTCCGAGCATTACGCCGGGCGGGAAGTTGCCGAAGTCTATCGCCACCTCGCCGGCATCGACCTGCCGCCGTTCGAGGAACTGCGCGCCGACATGCTGAAAGGTCGCGCAGAGCTCGTTATCTCGTGTTTGCCGGAGAGAGTTGGCGCGCCGATTCTTGCCGAACTCGTCAGCAGCGGCATCAAGGTAATCGACGTTTCGGCGGATTTCCGTTTGCGTGATCCCGCCGCCTATCGTCAGACCTATGGCGCAGACCACCCCGCGCCGAGCCTCCTGAAAGAAGCAGTTTACGGCCTCAGCGAATTCCATCGACGCGAGTTGCGCGAAGCGCGGCTCGTCGCGAACCCCGGATGCTATCCGACCGGCGCATTGCTCGGCTTGCTACCTCTCATCCGGCGCGACCTGATCGATCCGGGTTCGATTGTAATCGACGCCAAGTCGGGCACTACCGGCGCGCGTCGCCAAGCCTCCGTCGAGCAGCTTTTTGCTGAAGTCAACGAGAATTTTCGCGCTTACAAAATCGGCAACCATCGGCATGTCCCCGAGATGGAACAGGAGATCGGCGCGGCGCTCGGTCGCGAAATCGCCGTGATGTTCGTGCCGCATCTGCTGCCCGTCACGCGTGGCATCCTCACCTCAATTTTCACCCGGCCGCGCGCCGGCACTACCGAACAGGACGTGCGCGCCGCCTTCGAAGCGAGTTTCGCCAAATCGCGCTTTGTACGGATTCTGAAGTCCGGCGAATTGCCTGAGCTGCGCAACGTCCGTGCAACCAACTTCTGCGAATTAGCCTTCGTCCTCGAACGCCGCACGCAAACCCTCTGCGTGCTTACCGCGATCGATAACCTCGGCAAGGGAGCCGCCGGTCAGGCCGTTCAGAATCTTAATCTCATGCTGGGCTTCGACGAAGCTGCGGGACTCCTCGCCGCAGCGCCCGTTCCCTGATTCGTGCACGACCGAACGCCGCTTGCTTACGGCCCATTAAGCTTCGCCCGTCCGCTTTCGGTTGAACACCATCCGATTGCGCCGAATCTTATCGCGCTCTCGCGATAGGGCGATTTTTTTATCACAAGAATCCCGCTATTTTCGCGTCGTCTCGGTGCGGGCACATTCCATGCTGAATCTCTTTCTCGATTGCTGAACGAAAGATGGCCGTAAACGATCCCGACGCGGCTAGCGTCTCAGCACAGGAGGTTCGCGCGATGTTGTCGAAAAAGAAAATCCTCTCCACGATGGCCGGGCTCGCGATGCTCGCGCTGCCAGTCAGCGCCCTCGCTGGACATAAGCACGATAATCCCGACCGCTTCCGCCCTTATACGTGGCATGATCAGGGTTGGCATCGGGGATGGGAGAGGCGCCAAATCGTGCCGGTCCCATATCAAGCCGCCCGCAACGACTTCCGCAACCGCGTGAATCGCTACACGCCGGGTCCGCTGGCGTGGAATGGCGACGACAATGCTGGCTGGGCGCATCCCGGCTATCATCGAGCATGGGACCGCGACGGCGATTCGTCACGACGGGTCCCGAATGGTGGGCCGGGTTACTATCATCCGGTTTGGGGACGCAACGTAGCATCCAACTATAATTGCGATGCGGACGGCGATAACTGCCCCGGGATCAATAATGGCGGGACCGGCTACTGGAATAATAATGGCGGCTACGATTACGGCCAACCTTACTCCTGGTATCAGGCCGAACCGCCGGCCACTTACGGACTAGCGCAGCAGCGCGACTGGCTGATCGCGAAACGGCAGCGCGCGATGGAAACTTTGGCGCGGATGCGCGCACGGGGCGACAGTCGTGCGGCGGCCCGGATGGTTCCAATAGTAAATGCGTTGAATCGCCGAATCGCGCGCCTCAATCCTCAAGTGGGCGGGAGATACGGCGCGAACAACCGTTACCAGTTTGCGCCTGCGTCAGCCTACGTACCCCCGGTCAATTCGATGGTGTCGCCGGGTTACGCTACAAACTCGCCCAACTACGGTGGAAGCAACTATTACGGAACCGCAACCCCCTATTACGGCAACACGCCGCTCGGCGCTCTCAGTTCAATCGCCGCACCTCTGCTCGGCGTCCGCTAAGCTTATCGCTGGAAGTTCAAAAGCACGCGCCCCCCTCACCTCGGGGCACGTGCTTTTTTGATCTCTAAATCCGAGCAGGCGGGTTCCGCGCGAGATATTGATCGGAACAAAACTCATCTTTCCTCTTCAGAAGGGGGCAGGGGCTAGGTTGCAAGACGAGCGCATGCCTCGGAAGGAAAGCCGACGAAGGGAATCCTTCTCTCTATTGTCCCAAATCGCTCGCTAATGAGTTGCGAACTCCGGCATGATTTCCCGGACCAGCAACTCACCCGATTCAGGCGACGACGGAAATACTATGTAGTATGTAGTTCCGATCTCCTCGATCCGGCTGCGCAATTCGCGCCGGACTTCGTCGGGAGTTCCGATCAGCAGCACCGGAGAATTACGCGCGGCTTCCATATCCGGAAATCCCATACCTTGCGCGGTGCGCTTCAGCGCCGCTTCCACCTCACTTTTACTTCGCGCGATCGAGACCATCGAAATCACGCTGAGCTCGACTGCATCCGCCGCGCGCTTTTGTTCCGCCAGAAGACCTCGCAGCGTCGCGATCTTCCGTTTGAGCACCGCCTTATCGAACTTCACTGCCGCTGCCGGGTCTTGCACGAAATCCTTGCCATTGACGATCGGCGGAATCATGTTGATCAGTTGCGCTTCAGTCGCAACCAGTTCGAGAATCTTCTTGCCCGATCCGCCAATCATGATCGGCGGATGCGGTTTCTGGATCGGACGGGGATTGTTGTAGGCCTTCTCGACTGAAAAGAAGCGTCCTTGATAGGTCGGCTCCTCCTCGGTCCACATCGCCTTAATCAGCTTGATCGCATCTGCCAGCTGTTCAATTCGTTCGACATTCGACGGATATGCATAATTGTGCGCGTCATACTCGGAACGCTGCCACCCCGAGCCGACGCCGAAAATCAAACGGCCGTTACTGATCTGATCGAGCGTCGAGGTAATCTTCGCCAGCATCGCGGGATTGCGAAACGACATTGCCGTGACCGCCGGCGCTAAACGCACGTTTTTGGTGATCGAAGCGATCGCGCTCAGCGTAGAAAAACATTCAAGTTGCGGAGTCTGCGGTATCCCTAGCGGAGAAAAGAAATGATCATTGATCGATACCGAATAAAACCCGCTCTGATCCGCCCACTCCGCCGCCGCCCGCGCCTTGGCAAAATCCCCGGTCGGCAGAAACAACCCAAACTTGACTTTGTGCATTCTGCATCAATCCTTTCTGCTGGAATTCGAGACTTCTAACATTAAAGTCGCATCAAGCGTTAGGTAAACGAATGAACAAAGCGGAAGTCGGAAAACTCGCCATGAAAAATCAGTTGCAGAAAACCGATGATGCCGTACTCCTAAAGAGGGACTGCGTCTTCTTCAAGATCGGTACTAACCCGGCGCCAACTGGACTGCACGCCGACAAGGCCTTTACGACGAGTTGAGCAAATAGCCTCTTACAAGTCATTGGCGTGTCTCAGTTCATCAGGTTTGAGATTTCCATTTGGCACGTGGAGTCCGAATCTGCGCGCGCCGGATGTAGCCGCTACTCTGGGCTTAACGCGCTCTTATCGTGGAGCTGATTTCGGCCACGTCGATGCCAGCGCTTCCATCGCACCGAGAATCCGCTTGCGCTTCTCCTTCGGATCCTTTGCATACGACACGAACTGCAATGCCGACGACGTGATGCCCGCCTTTTCGAACTCTCTCAAGCGCGCCGCGATCTTTCCCGGCGTGCCGAATACATAGATCGCCTCCACCATCGAGTCCGGGATCAGCCCCAGCGCCTTTTTGCGATCGCCCGCCGTCCACGCCTCGAATGCCGCCCCTGCTTCGTTTTCGTAACCGAGCCACCGAAAGAATTTGTTGTACTGCGGGACGGTCACGTACGCGGTCAGTTCGCGGCGCAGTTGATCGCGGACGATCTCTTCTTCCTGATCAATCGCGACGAGAATCCGACACGCAATATCCAAGCTGGTTGTATTGCGTCCCGCCTTGCGCGCGCCTTCGTGGATTGGCGCGAGCATCTTGGCGAAAGTTTCCGGTGTAATATAATTGACGATCACCCCATCGCCGATCTCGCCGGCGACTCGCAACATCTGCTCGCCCTGTGCGCCAACATAGATCGGCGGCGGAGTCGCGGGCGTGCTCGCGAGGCGAAATCCATTGATTCGCACCGTTTTGCCTTCGACCGTGACCTTTTGACCAGTGAAGGCCGCGCGGATCGCGCTGACCGTCTCGCGCAGACGCGTCATTGGCAGCTTGTACGGTACGCCCATCCATTGCTCGACGATCGTGGGCGTCGAGATTCCGACTCCCAGAATGAATCGTCCGCCCGAGAGCTGCTGTAATCCTGCAGCTGACAGCGCGATCAGCGCAGGCGGTCGCGTGAAGACCGGCACGATCGCGGTGCCCAAACGCATCCGCTCCGTAATCGTGGCCGCCGCCGCAATCGGCGTAATCGCGTCGCCGGCGAAAGTCTCGTAGGTCCACGCATCCTGATAACCGAGGCGCTCTGCTTCTCGCACGAGCTCAGCAAAATGTGGACCCTGAAAGCCATCGAGCGGAATCGTGATACCCAAACGCATCATATATTTACCTCGGTCGCCAAGCCTCTCCGATCATTCGCGGCTGATAGGCGCTGAACACAGCGCCTGCGCCAGATGAACCGGACGGCGATCAGGGCAGAATTGCCGAATTTGCGTGCGACACGCAAACCCATCCGCGACGATCAGCGATTCCGGTGCGCTATTACGAATCGCCGGCAGCAGAACTCGCTCACCAATAGCGCGCGACAGCTCGAACCGATTAATGCCCCAGCCGAATGCCCCAGCCATCCCGCAGCATCCGGTATCCGGTGTATCGATCGTCAGCTCGCGTGCTCGACCCAGAATCGCCAACTCCCCTTGCATCCCGGCCAGCGCCTTCTGATGACAATGGCCATGCACCAGTGCATGACCCGACAGTGCGGGGACCAGTTCCGGCGCCTTCGCGGCAATAAACTCGTCGAACAGCAAAGCGTGATCAGCGACCCGCCGAGCGTCAGTGCTATGCGGAAACATCGAAGGCAACTCGTCGCGCAGCGTTAACAAGCAGCTCGGCTCGACGCCCACGATCGAAGCGCCGCGCTGCACGTATGGATTCAGCGCCTCGACTACCGCTGCAAGCCGCGTACGGACCGCATCCAGCATTCCCGCTTCTTGCATCGGACGCCCGCAGCAAAGATCGCGCTCCGGAATTACCACCCGAAAGCCGGCGCGCTCAATTGCTTCGGTCGCAGCGATCGCCACCGCAGGCTCGAAGAAGTTCGTGAAGGTGTCGGGGAACAGCAGCACTTCCGGTCCAGACGGATTTGTTGTCGCGTGGCGTTTGAACCACTTGCGAAAACTCTGGGCGGCAAATTGTGGCAATTGCCGCTCCGGATGGAATCCCAGCAGCCTTCGCGAGTTCTTGGCGAATGAACCCGTTGCGAACAGATTAGCCAACCGCGGCGCGAATGCCGCGGCGCGCGCCGCATCGTGAATCCGGCCAAAAAATATAGCCTGCAAGGGCCGCCGATGAACCTGATAGTAGTGATTGAGAAATTCCGCTTTATACGCCGACATATCGATCGACGCGGGACATTCGCTCTTGCAAGCCTTGCACGAAAGGCACAGCTCCAACGATTCATAGAGCGCCTCATCAGCGAATCCTTCCTTCAGCAGATTCCCGTTGAGCGCCTCATACAACAGCCGCGCCCGTCCGCGCGTCGAATGCATCTCCTCGCGCGTCGCCATATATGACGGACACATCGTGCCCAGCGTCGGTTTTGCGGCACTTGCCGATTCCGACGCACTTGAGCGCCGCCCCGGCCAGCCCGCCTTCCGCCCGGAAATCGAAGTGTGGACGAAACGGCTCGGATACCGGTAATGGCGCGAATCTGAGATTCGCGTCGAGCGGCTCGGGATCGACGATCACGCCGGGATTCATCCGGAAATCCGGATCGAAAATCTGCTTGAACTCGCGAAACGCCTCGATCAATCCGCTGCCGAAAATCTTCGGCAGCAACTCCGATCGCGCGAGTCCGTCCCCATGTTCGCCCGATAACGACCCGCCGAATTCCGCGACGAGCGTGCCCAGTTCCACCATCGCGGCGCGAAACTTCGCGATGCCCTCGGCTGTGAAAAAATCGAAATTGATCCGGCAATGCACGCACCCTTCGCCGAAATGCCCGTAGTAAGTCGCTGCCGCGAGATCGTAACGCGCGAGCATCGGCACTAAGCGGCGTAAGAATTCTCCCAGCCGCGCCGGAGGTACCGCGCAATCCTCTGCGCCCGGCCAGGTCCGTGGATGACCTCGAATAAACGCACCCGCCCCCAAACCGGATTCGCGGATACTCCAAACTGCCCGCTGCTCAACCGGGTCACTCAAGATCGCGACGCCCTGACACTCGCGGACCGTCTGCGCGCGATGCTTCACCGCCTCGGCAGTCTCACGTACCTCCTCAACCGTCTCTCCACCGATCTCCATCACCAGGAATGCGCGGCCCGCCGGCAGGAACTTAACCCCGTCCATCCGCTTCTCGCGGGCGAAATCCGGTAGATGATGGTCGAAGCCTTCGAGCGCCTGCGGATGAAACTCGAGTAACCATTTCACCTGATCGGCGGCGGCGAACACGTCCTCGAAACCCAATACTGCGAGTGCCGTCTGTTTCGGCTTGATTGCGAGACGAACCGTCGCGCCCAGAACTACTGCGAGCGTTCCTTCCGAGCCGACCATCGCGCGCGCGACATTAAATCCATTTTCCGGCAGGAGTTGATCGAGATTGTAGCCCGACACTCGTCGCGGGATTCTCGGATAGCGTTCGCGGACGAGCGCGCCATAACGAATTTGCAACGCCTGCAGCCGACCGAACACCGCCGCCGCCCGCGCACTCCTCTGATGCGATCCCGGTCCGCTCACACTATCCAGCACGATCCGCGTGCCGTCATAGAGCAGCACTTCCAGCGACTCGACATTATCGACCGTCTTGCCATATGCTGCCGAATGCGCACCGCAGGAGTTGTTGCCGATCATCCCGCCGATCGTGCATCGATCCTTAGTCGCGGGGTCCGGCGCGAAAAAAAGCCCATACTGCGCGACCGCCGCATTGAGCTGCGACTGCACGACGCCGGGTTGCACCGTCGCTCGACGATTATCAGCATCGATCCCGACAATCGTATTCATGTACTTCGAGAAATCGATCACCAGGCCTTCGGTAGTAGTCTGACCCGCCAACGCGGTGCCACCCCCGCGCGAAACGATCGTAATATTATTCTCGCGGGCCAGCGCAACGGCCCGCATCACATCATCTGCATGACGCGGAATGATCACGCCGAGCGGAACTCGCCGATAATTAGATGCGTCAGTCGAATAGAGCGTGCGCGCCGCCGTATCGAAGCGCACCTCGCCCTCGATGGCACGGCGCAATTGGTCGGCGAGCATGCGAGCATTCATCGCCCGCGATTCTATTGGAAACTTGAATAGTTATTCTACGCGATACGATTGAGGAGCCGCGCACGTCGTGACGTGCGCGGCGTCAGTTTATTGGCAGACCGCGTCCGCCGTGACCATGTAATACTGCGCGATTCCCAAAAAGTTGCGCACCGCAAGCTCAGTCTGCGGATTGGTGAACTTACCGCTCGGACAGCTCGCGGCTAATTTGGCATTGGCCGCCGTCGTCAACCCATCCGGCGTGATCAACATCAGCCACCCCCACCCGTCGCTTTCCGCGGTAACGCCCGCTCCAGTCGCCCCGCGCTCACCGATGCTGCTCGACGAGATCATCACGCATCCGCTCAGCGCCATCGACATTACCAGTGCGAACGTCCCTGCCAGTTTGAGAAGCTTACTCATGCACCCTGTTCCTCCATTTCACGAAGCTGAATATCAACGTTAATTGTCGCAGACTCAATAGGAGTTGCCATTTTTATTTTGAGTTTCGCGAAGCCCGCATAAAAAGGCGGCTACGCTTTTAGCGCCGCCGCCCATATCTGGCAATGCTATGGTTTGGGGTTAAATTTGATCGCTCACCGCATCCTCGCGCATGGTCGGTTCCCTGCGATCTCCAAGCGGCTCCCATTTGCGAATCTTCTCGCCGATATAAACCTGGCGCGGACGCGCGATTTTCTGTTCCGAATCACGCACCATCTCCGCCCATTGCGCCATCCATCCCGAGGTCCGCGGAATCGCAAACAGCACCGGGAACATCGTCATCGGGAAACCCATCGCCTGATAAGTGACGCCGGTGTAAAAATCGACGTTAGGATAGAGTCTGCGCGAGACGAAGTAATCATCCTCCAACGCGATCCGTTCAAGTTCGAGCGAGATATCGATCAGCTGATTGCGGCCCGTCACCTCGAACACTTCATACGCAATCCGCTTCACGATCTTGGCGCGCGGATCATAGCTTTTGTACACCCGATGCCCGAAGCCCATCAGCCGCCGCTCGCCCGCTTTGACTCCCTTGATAAACGCCGGAACATTCTTGGGCGATCCGATCTCCATCAGCATCCGGATGACCGCCTCATTCGCTCCGCCATGCAGCGGCCCATATAGTGCGGCCGTTGCCGCCGCCACCGCCGAATACGGATCGACCTGCGAGCTCCCCACCGATCGCATTGCATTGGTCGAGCAGTTCTGCTCGTGATCCGCATGCAGAATAAACAATACGTCAAGCGCCTTCTCCAGAACCGGATTCGGCTTGTAATTCTGCTCGGTCATCCGAAACAGCATCGCGAGAAAATTACCCGCATAACTCAATTCATTGTCGGGATAAACGTAGGGCAGTCCCCGCGAGTGGCGATAAGCGAACGCCGCCAGTGTCGGCAGCTTACCGATCAATCGGCGGGTCTGTAGGCGGCGCGATTCCAGATCATTGATCTGGCTGGCTTCGGGATAGAAGGTCGAAAGCGCGCCAATCGTTCCGATCAGCATTCCCATCGGATGGGCGTCGTAGCGAAAGCCCTCCATGAACTTCTTGATATTCTCGTGGACCATCGTGTGGGTCTTGATGTTCTGCTCCCACGCCGCATAATGCTGCTCGTCCGGCAACTCACCTTTAACGATCAGATAGGCCACTTCGAGATAATTGCTATTCTCCGCCAGGTCCTCGATCGGGTAACCGCGATAGCGCAGAATACCTTTGTCGCCGTCGATAAAAGTAATCTTACTCCGGCACGACGCCGTATTAGTGAAAGCCGGATCATACGACATGAGTCCGAAGTCGTCCGCCGACGTTTTGATATCGCGCAGCTGCGCCGCTCGAATCACGCCGCCCTTCTTCGACCGGGATTTCGTAATTCTTGCCGGTCCGGTTGTCGGTGATAGTTAATGTATCCTTCGCCATGGCCCTTCCTCGCTCTCGATTTCCAGCAGCGGCGCGCTACTTTCGGATCTACCCGCCGCTGCTCGCGTTCAACATACATGCAGTGATAGTCAACATATATACAGCTATACAACCGCCGCTCGCGCGATGCAAACTGAATCGTGCGAATCTAGCGCGCTCACCCCACTCGCGCCAATCCTCCGCTTGACTCGCCGCAACTCGCCTTTCGCACGCACGAATGACACTCTGGATCCGCCGCGAGGCACTAATAAATGCTCGACAAACTCATCTCTGCATTATCGACCTGGATTATCGGAATCATCGCCGGCCTCGGTTATAGCGGCGTCGTGATACTGATGGCTATCGAGAGCGCCTGCATCCCGCTGCCGTCGGAAATCACGATGCCGTTTGCGGGTTATCTCATCGCCGAGGGACGTTTCAACCTCTATCTTGTCGCGCTCGCCGGTGCTTTCGGATGTCTGCTCGGGTCCTACGCCGCGTACTATGTCGGCGCGAGCGGCGGTCGCTGGTTCCTCGAGCGCTATGGACGCTACGTGCTGATCGCGCCGCACGAGCTCGAAATCGCCGACCGTTTCTTCGCGCGATGGGGTGGCGCCACGGTCTTCTGGAGCCGTTTGCTGCCGGTCGTTCGCACCTTCATCGCATTCCCCGCCGGCGTTGCCCGGATGCGAATCCTGCCCTTCACCTTCTACACGCTTGCCGGTTCTTATCTATGGTGTCTCGCCCTCGCGTATGCCGGTATGAAGCTCGGACAGCACTGGCAATCGCTTGGGCCGTGGTTCCATCGATTCGATGGCGTAATTGCCATTCTAATTGCCGTCGTGATCGTCGCCGTGCTCTATAATCGTCTGAAGAGGAACCCGATCTCCGGCGAAGCCCGCGCGATCCATTAGGAATCTCTGCACAAGCCGATTTGTCATCCCGAGCCGGCAAACTGCCCTGAGTCCCTCGAAGGGAGCAACGCGAGCCACCCTCTCATGAGTGCCATCCCGACCGGAGCGAGTCCGCGAGTCGCGTCGAGCATAATGCGCGGGGACCTCCGCGAAGCGATTTGCTGTCCTGAAGCTGCCGAAGAGCGCAGCGATTCTAAAAGCATTCACCGATGCAGAGCTTCCTTACGCGCAGCACAGCTGCCTCAGAGAGTCTGAGCTGAAGAATTGAGAGTTTGCGATGCGCCACTCAAACTCACAAACCCATAAGCTATGTTACAATGTAGTGTTTTAAGCTTCGTGTTCCATAAGGTATTCATACGATGGCCCAAATCGACGACAACGCTAATCCAACTCTCGAACAGGTGTTTCAGAGTATTGATCCGACACAGGTACGGATCGCGCGTGACCTGCTCGAAGGCAGCGGCATCCAAACCTTCATCTTCGACGGCGAGACCTCCCGGATGCTCGGCAGCACGGTCGCTATCGAAGCCCGCCTGATGGTCCCTGCCGAGTCCGCCCAAGACGCCCGCACTCGCTTAAAGGAATTGGGCTTTATCGAGTAACGCTCCGAACGAATAAATTATCTACTGAATAAAACCATAAGCGGAAATAGAAAATGGAACATTGCGGTATCTGCCAGCAGCCAATCTCAGATGACCTTCATTTGTCGATCACACAGACCACTCTCGGCTCTTCAGCTGGAAGGCCCCGACGACACTGTCGAAGAGATATTTAAGCTTCTGCTCTGTCAAGTCTGCTGGTCAATTATCGACGACGAACATTCGGCCAGCGGTAAGTATTTCAGGGGACTTATCAAGCGCCCCGCATAATCGATTCAGAATCGTAAGTGGATTCCGACGTAGAGTCCCGTCCGGCCGTTCGCGGTAAACCGTCTTAATCAAGCACTTCGAAAATCTTATTTAGCGGCTGCCGGAATCTGCTTCTGCTCTCCGCCACCTTTGCTTTTTTTCGCAGCGTCTTTCTTCTCGCTCGCTTCGATCGCAAGCACTCGCCGCGCGAACGTGCCGGCCGCACCGAGGCCGAGCGGTAAACGGCAAAGCAACCCCAAAACGCTGATGCCGAGCGCCGCGGCGAGAATCTTGTCATGCGGCGCATACTTCGCGAGGCCACTCACAATAACCGCTTGCAACGGTCCTAAGCCCTGCGGCGTAATCGGTTCATTGCTCGCCGCCTGAATGCCCGGCGTCAGCGCAAGTACTGAGGCCAGCGGTATTTGTGGCGCGAACGCCACCATCGAGTAGTAATATAGAAACGCTTGAGCTGCGTTCAGGGTGAGCCGAATCGATCCTAGTTCCAGATACGCGCGCCAGCCCGCCTCCCGAAATGCCTTGGCGCTTGGCCGATTGTACATCCACTTGCCCGGAGGAGTTATAGGCTTGCCCCACGCCCACCAAAGCGCGACGGCAATCAGGAAAGCGAGCGCCCCGCCAGCATACGGCAATACCCTCCGCATCGGCGACCACGGCGCCACTATTCCCGCGATGACGGCGATCAATGCCAATGTCAGCGCGTCGATTAGTCCTTGAAACATCATCGTCCAGGTGGCAGTCAGCCATTTCACCCCCTTGCGCCGGTTAAGAAAGACCACCAGCGCTCCATCGGCGGCGAGTATATTGATCGCCTGCAAAAAATATTGTGCAGCGCTGGCGGGAAGCAGTTCACGAAAACCCGTTTTCTTATGAAACAGGCTGAATAGCCTACTGAAAAGCAATGTATCGCCGAGCCACCAGAGAAAAAAAGAGATAACGTTGCTGAGAACGAATAGCCAGATCTTCGCTTCCTTGAGCGCCTTGAAGAATTTGCCGAAACTGACGCCGCGCGATACCCACCATATGCACAGCATCGCCACGCTCCAAATTACGGCGTTCTGCACGACCGTCTGCTTGGTCGGACCAAGCGACGCATACCAGGAGCGCAGTTTGGACCAGTATTGCAGCGGAATCTGAAATGCGCCGCAGATGTTTGACACTGAATTCATCGTCATTAATCGTTAAAAGCGCCTCTTGATCGCTTAGACACATGAGCGCGAAGAAATGGCGAGATTGCTTTTCGCCGATCCGGCTTCGAGTCTATGACTCGCTCGTAGGATGTGAACGAAGTGGAACTCAGAAACTGGAATCCGCAGCATTGGCCATCTTTCTGACGTGACGATCACTTCAATCAGCGAGCGCACGAGCTTTTCATCAGTCGTACCGGACGTCCAGCGATCGGTTTGTCCCGTCTCAGAATCTGCAACGCATCGCGTATTTTCATTACTGAACTGCGCGAGCGCCTTGAGATAAATTGCTGTTTATCACCGAATGCCGCGTAAATACTGAGATCGTTCATTTCCATCACCGCGCTGATCTCGTCCAGTGAGATAGCGGTATCTTCTCTCTCAAAAAAGTTTCGACCATTTGCCTGAGTGCCGCGTCCGGATCGTATTTGCGGGCGTCCCAGCTTGCGTTCGTTAATTTCCAACTGGATGCATTCTAGTCTCCAAAAATCACGTCTTATGCGAATACATACGAAACGTTATCATCCAACGCCTTAGACTGTGCTTCGCACTTTCGCGATGTTCATTGTTAGTGGAGAAGAATTACGAAAGTGAAGCGCAGCAGAAGAGCAGGCAGGCAACCCCGAGTCTCTCGACAGAAGCTTGCGAGCTGAATCAAGGGGGAAACTCTTCAGGGGTGAAGAGCTACATGTTTCACGTGAAACATTCCTTCCGCCGCTCTGTCGAACGAACTTGCGGCAGCTTCGCCAGCGTCTTTAAGCCAAATCTTGAACTCAGTTCACTGATTTAAGAGCGGCCATGCCCTTCATCAGCCGTTTCACCTCGCCCTATGCCAACCATGTCATAGGTAAAGCGCAGAATCATCCCTGCCATTACCTAAACGCACGCGAGCACTTGATCTCTCGCTGAAGAACATCTCAGAAGCCCCGAACGCTTCGTCCACATGCACGTCCTTGCAGGTTATTAATAAGATTACCCGAGCTTGCACGGCTAATCGGTATATATACTTTTATTCACAAAGCGCATCTGAGGTGGAATGAGTAAACTACTCTGTCAGCTTGTTACGCCCTAGCAAAAACTTTTTTCGATGCTCAGCTAATATTATTGTGATTTTCTCTTGACCAGCCTGACTCGAATTGATACCCCATCTGTTGTCAGACGATTACCTATCGGGGGGATCATCTTTTCGGAATCATATTGTTCTGTGCCACAGCATTAACCAATTGATCGGCTCGCAAACGTGCGGCTTCTTCCGCATCAATTCCTGAATACGTTTGGCGGCGCGTTCTAAGTAGAAGGCACAAGATCAATTCAGACCGCTTTCTGAGCTTGCTCTACTTACAAGAGCGGTCGACTAACTAGCGCAAATACCTACCGCGCTCCTTAAGGGCGAGACGTACAGGCTCGTGTTTGAAGGAGAGCGGGTAGAAGAAACCCATTCAAGAAAGGCTACGCAACCACCTTAGGGAGGAGGTATGGAATTGTCCGCCGATTATCCAACTGAATGTCAACTGGCTATCACTAGGGGAAGAAGAGGGAGTATGAAGTCAAATCTCAGACTATTTTGCGACTACTATCGATTTCTGACGGTGAGTGTCGCCTTATTAACTGTCCTTTGCGCTGTCAGCAATGCAGCCGCACTGGCGATTATCTCTCCAAATGATGGTTCAACCGTAAGCGGAACTATCGCGATCAACAGTAACCTGCAAAACACCTTTTGGTGGACTCAACTAACCCTCGACGGTGCCGCTCTTGCCAGCAATGCCAGCGGGAATTTTTCCTGGGACTCCACAACAGTAGCCAATGGATCACATGTTCTCTCGGTCCGCGGCTTTCAGGAGAATGGCTCGGCTCCAGTTGCGGCTGCATCCGTGAATGTAACCGTTAACAACTCCAACAATTTAACTACCTATTCGTATTTTTCGACGCTGCCGCCGAACTCGCAATTGCCAAGCGAGTCCTGGTGTGCCGGCGCTATTGCAGCCACGCCTGAGAAGATTTCAAGCAATGCAACTGCGAACGCATCTATGCCTTCGGGTTCTCAGCTGGCCGCTTTTCATGCATATCCATCAGGATCGGTTCCATCATCCTATTACGCCAAGGTAGACGGACAATATACCGGCTCAACCGACATGATCATGCGATGGGCCGCATGCAAATGGGGTATCGACGAAAATATAGTTCGAGCCCAAGCTTGGGGTGAATCGGGAGGTATCCAGGGTACGATCGGCGATTGGACGACCGACACGAGCTTGTGTCCCTCTGACGGCGCTTGGAGTGGAAGCCGATGCGGTCAGAGTTACGGCGTGATGCAGATCAAATATGTTTTTCAGCCGGACACTTGGCCGATGATTTCTACCAGCACAGCTTTCAACCTCGATTATCGCCTTTCAATACAACGCGCTTGCATGGACGGCCAGATCGGTTATCTAGCCAATGATACTCCTACGCCCGGATACCCGTCTTACCCGAATGGCACTTCAGACCAGATGCTATGGGGATGTATCGGTTCGTGGTACTCAGGCGGATGGTATGACCAAGGAGCTCTCAGCTATAATAACTGGGTTCAAACCCAGCTTAGCGAGCAGCAGTGGTTGTACTAGTTGTGACTGGAGCCGCGCATACGCTGCGCGGCTCCACTTGGCGCCGTTTTGATGGAGACGTATTGGAGAACGGAATTAGCTAGCTTAGATGAAATTGCGTCGCCACTCGAACGTTCGAGTTGTCAATCGAACCATCGATAATAGAAAATTGCCCACAACGCTGAGAGCGCATCTTGCCAACCTATCTTCTTCCCTTCAGCGTAGGTTCGGCCTGAATACGAAATCGGAACTTCATATATTCTCCAGCCGGAGCGCGCGGCCTTGGCAGTGATTTCAGGCTCGAAGTTAAAGCGATTTGCTGACAATCTGACGTCCATCAACTTCGAGCGAAGGAAGGCTTTTTGCCCAGTCTCCATATCGGTCAGATTAAGATCGGTTATCATGTTGGAGATCAGGGTTAGCAAGCGGTTGCCGACATAATGCCAGAAGAAGAGCACTCGATGCGGCCCCCCGAGAAAGCGAGAGCCATAAACCATGTCAGCACGCCCATCGATCAGCGGCTGCAACATAGCCGTAAAATCCTGTGGATCATATTCAAGATCCGCATCCTGCACGAATACGTACGATGTTTTCGCGCGTGAAAATCCCAACCGCAGAGCCGCTCCCTTGCCGCAATTCACATCGTGATAGACAACTGTAACCTGTGGATGATTATACTGCTTTAGTAACTCGCGGGTGCCGTCTGTAGAGGCGTCATCAACTACGATTACCTCCGCTTTGGAATTCGCTGCGATCACCCGCTCAATCACTCGCTCTATGGTAGCAACCTCATTGTAGGTTGGGATCACTACCGAAATTGGTATTGAATTGACTTTGCCAGATACAATGCCGTCCAATTGGAGCGTTGCCTTGTCGCTGTGTGTAGTGGTGCTGACTGCAGCCGGGGACGATAATACGTTAAACGCCTCGTCGCTGTTCATTGTGCCATTATCCTCGCGTCTTCCTCAGAGTTGGTCGCAATAAGATGGTGTCGAGGTTGAGCCTCCACTCTTTCGCTCGCCAGCTGCTCGCTTCCAAAGAAATACCCTAGTGCTGCTACTATGCTGAGAAAGGGAATAACCGGCGCTCGAAATCTGACGTCTGCCTCGCCTCCGGCAGCCGGTATAAGGAGAAATACGCTTATCGCGCATAAGTACCATATCCAGTATCGATAGTCGCTTTTGATATACCAGGTACGGACAAGCGCCTTGATCACACCAACCCACAGAATAACCATATAGATGATTTGAAATATGACCAAAACAGTTAAAACATAGGATTGGCGCACTGCCTGAATAATTTGGCCAACGCGGCTTGCGCTTAACGCGCCGGCGGCAAGCCCATTGCCCTCTGAGCCGCCGCTCGTACCAAGCATTCGTGCCAACGGCGATCTGATCGGTGCCAGAGCTAAATACGCAGTGCTCTGCGCGGTCATCATGATGGTTGTAAGAACATTCTGCCGCAAGATATTGACCGCTAATCGATGCATTCGAGCTATCGTAGCCGCAGACTGTACGTTCGCGTCGTATATTCGGTCGTAAGGCACTCCTAGCGCGGCACCAAATGATGCCCGCTCCGCTTCCAGGAGTACGCGGTCATGGCGCGCGATTACATCGGCAGCGCGATAGTAGTACAGGTTAATCGCGCCAACCGACGAGAGACCGGCATAGCCCGTTTCTTCGTAGTTTCTGAAGGACCAACTGCCCACCGCGGCAACGCATATCCCAAATGCAACAAAAGCAGCAGCAGCTCTATGTCGGAGCGAGACTGAAGTATTTAATAAGAAAGGGATCGGCGCGACCAACGGTAAAAAGATCGCAATTGGACGCACCATAATTGCACAGCTGATTGCAATCCCACTTAGCACCGCCCAAATCAGCAGGTCTTTCGCTCGCAAACTGATCAAGAGAAACATCACAGCAAAAAAAGCTACAAACTGAAAAAGTGTTTCCGACATCAGTTCGCTTGACATCACCATCGATGGGATATCGAACGCGATTAAGGCGCCCACAAAAATCGCCGCAGCAATTCGCCATCGACTCGCGATGAACATCATCGCCGCAAAACACACGACTCCACCAGCGAGGCCCTGCATCACAAGCGGTAGTCTCAATCCCGGCAACATCGTCAAAACTATTGGGTACCCTGGCGTGCGTAGAATTTCGGGTTGTTGGCAAACGTGCTTCAACAGTCGAGCAAATCCGCATCCATGTCTTAATCCCGCCGCAAGCTGTAAGTATTCAAACGAATCATCAGGACGAAGAGCGAATGACAGATTGCTTCGAAGCAGCGGGAAGATCCGCAGAACCGCCGCAAGCGTTCCCAAGCCAGCCGCGCCTATTATGAACGGGAACTTCGAGTCTCCCGTCCATTTAGTCGTTCTGTTCCTGGTTCTAGAACTCACGCCGATGCATTATTGCAATCCAAAGAGAATTGCCTCCCTCGCGATGGGTAAGCTGCTGTCCTCGTCACAGGCAATCTCTGAAGCTACGTCACTCATCACAATCCTGTAATGCTCCGCCAGCGCCCATGCGATATAGAACAAGATGCCGACGCAGCCCACAAAATCCCCCATTGCAGATTCTGTCATGTTTAGGGTCAAAGCCGGGACTACAAGGAGGAAAAACAGCGGCTTGAGCCTCCACTGATCAGTCTTTCGCCGAGCAATAGAAACCCATGGCCTCAGGACAATGAACAGCCATAGTAAGGCTGCCGGAACTCCAACCCCGAGAGCGTGAGCCAAATAGCCGTTGTGCAGTGAACTGCGCGGACCTTCGTCCCACGGTCCATACCAGATGGGAAAATATCTACTATCAAAAATGGCTCCGCCGACCTCGTAACCATAACCGAGAATTAGATTTTGCTTCAGGGCCTGGATCTCAAACGCCCACACATCAGTGCGGCCCGTCAGCGTGCCTACATCGCCTCTGCTGATATATTCCGTCTTGCCCGCCGCCGTGACGATTACAAAGGCCAACGCGATCACACTGATAGAGATCAATATTCCCCGTATTCCATACCGCCATATCGCATACAACAATATTCCGATCACAAGACCGCCGAGTGACGATCGGGAGTCTGCAAATACGCCCATAACGAGCGAAGCCATCGACGTGCCTAGCAGGACCACCTTGCCCCACTTTCTCGCGTGATTCCAGAGCGCAATGGCTAGTCCGACCATGACAAGCATCAATTCCCCAATATCATTGGCATTACCGAAGAGACCACGGAATCGGTCAATACCCGGGAGCGTGATACCGTTCTCGTGCAACATCTGAACATATTCCGGCTTGAGCCCATCCTCTGGTGTTTGCCAAACAATATGGTGGGGCAAAACCAGTGCTGCTAAAGCAGTAATAGCAACAATAATCGCGGATGCTGATGCAAAGCGAAATAGCAGCTCATAGACGTCTTTTTGCGTTTTAACCTGACATGCTACAGCCATTACAATGATAAGTCCCATAAAGGATGTAAGTAGTCGTCCGAGCGAGAACTCGGGAGCTAAAGACATAAATAGCGTAAGTAATCCCCAAGCAAAATAGATCGAGAACAGGCGGAAACCGCCCCTCAACCCTATATTGCAGCGATAGATCGTTATCAGTGCCGGTCCAGTGAACAGAATGACGCCTGCATAATGAATAATGGTTCTAGTTTCCAACCCGAATACAGCAATTGGATTGCACAAGTAAATCAGGACGAGCGGAACAATGAGCCATTCGGGTCGCCGAGTCGTATACTTTAACGCCCAGATCAGGAAAACGAGCGAAGATACGGCTCCTACTGCTTCAGCCCAGATCAAATTTCCAGTATTTGCAGTCCAAGCGACAATAAGACCCAGAATTGATATAAGGCCTAGCAGGTAAAGACGGCGGTTTCGCGGACGATCAGTTTGCGGCGAATAGTCAGTGAAATATGCGGCGAAATCCACGCAGTGCCTCTACTCTGAAATGAATTAGATTGACCCGCCAGATAGTTGTCCTGTTCACTCTAGCGGGTTTTTATCCAGAAACAAGCAACTTAGCGCAACCTTATTAGTTGCTTAACAGTCTACTTCAGGCTGTAACGATATCGAGCAGCTTTATTCATGCGTCTATAAGCGACGCATAATCCCACAAAGGTTAGGACAGAAACTTTCTTACTCAGGTCTGTTTCCTAAATATTACGCAATTTAAGAGCCATGGGATGGCTTCGACCGCACCTCTTCTTTATTCTGTCGCATTCAGGTGTTAGCTTCAGAATGTAAAATAGCTTTAATTAGAAATACCTGTTCTGATTGCTCGAATCGCTACTGAAATGTACACGAAGATGGGCACCATCATACTCCGCTGCTGGATGATTATCCTGATTTCTTGTTCGGTTCAATTTTTTGGCCTTACAATGGCTTCGGCTGAGGAGAGTCTCCATTTTTTAACCTTACCTCCGCACGCCGTATTACCTTCGGGAAGCGAGTGCGCGAGCCTCGTTACAAAAACACCGGAACTTATTCCTAATAACATTCCATTTAATCGTACAATGCCGACCGAGCTTCAGTTGAGTGAGTTCCATACCCATCCTGCGCTGGGTTCCACTCCGCCGAAGTCTGATTTTATGCGAGTCGATGGACATTATACTGGCAGCACCGAGATGATTTTGCGCTGGGCGGCATGCAAATGGGGCATCGATGAGAATATCGTTAAGGCGCAGGCGTGGGTCGAGCATGGATGGGTCCAAGGAGGCCCAAATCCCACCGATGGAGGTGGAGACAAACGATATAATCGCAACGAATGCGTCCGGTCGGAGCTACATGAGCTTTGGAATTTTGGCTGTCCGCAGTGTTGTTATCAATCCTGGGGAATCCTGCAAACCAAGGTTTATTACTCCTGGGGAACATGGCCGATGATCAAGGATTCGACGGCCTTTAATGCGGACTATCGATATGCTGAAGAACGCGCCTGTTTGAATGGCGACTTCCTCCCCTATTTTCACAGCGCGCAGCAGCAGCCAAATACATATGCCGCTGATATCGCCGATGGCAATCTTGATCGTCTGGTATGGGGATGTACAGGCATGCACTATTCCGGCAGATGGTACGACAGCCAAGCAATTGACTATATCAAAGCAGTGAAGCGCGCCATGCAGCAAAAGCCTTGGCGATCACTGCGGAGAGCCGCAGAATAATGTTTGAGTTATCGTATATTGTAGAGGAGCGGCATTATTCGACTAATCTCCGCCCTTCGATGCTCGCCTTGACCGAACGTCCGCTTCAATCGCCGAACTGAACAGTAGCCGTACCTATAACGAGGCCTTCTGCATCTTCGTTCTGGATAGAGACATCCATCTCGACTGTGCGATCAGCATCATTCTTATGCGTAACGTAGCCTTGTAACGTGATCGTTCGATCAGGCCGCACGGGCTGTCGGTAAGTCGTGCCGATGCGAATCATTTTTGCACTGTTCGTGCCGATCCAGTCGGTAACCAGCTTACTTCAGGATCGCAAGGCTCATGTTGCCCGGCGTGATCATCCCGGGCAGCCCCTCTTTGCGTGCGGCCTCGTCGTCAGTGAAGCGTGGCGCCCACATTCCCATCGCCTTCGCATATGCCCGCACCTGATCCTTACTGAGAAACATCTCGGCCGGGCCGAGCGCATCGCCGATGTTCACGTCTTCGTAGCGCATCTGATTTCAGTTATCCTGCTTATGGCCGGTTCATGAACCGATGATCGATATGGGCGACGGTTTCGCCGTTTTGATTAGTCAGCGTCGAGCGGATCACGACGAACACCATCGAGCCACTGCGCCCGGTTTTTTCATAAATCTCTTTGACGTACGAGCTCAGCGTAATCGCGTCGCCCGGGCGAATCGGCGCGACAAACTCTACGTCCTTGCCGGCATCGAAACCGGCTCGGCCAAAACGCGGAACATGCTCGAAGAAATGACGTCCATTGCGGAAAATAACCGCAAACGAGGGCGGCGCAGTCAGCCCGCCATATGGTCCCTGTTTCGCCGCTTCGGGATCATTATGCAGCGGATTGACATCGCCGATCGTCTCATTGAATTTGGCAATCAACGCCTCATCGACGATCACCGGATCGGTGGTCTCGAACACGCGGCCGATGATTGCGGGATCGTAATTTACCGCCATCGTCTATTTCACCTCGACCGGCACCGCATGAGGGACCGGCTTGCGCTTCGGACGAAAATCAACCGGCGCATATTTGCCCTGCTTGAGCTCGCGCACCAAATCCTCGACCGACCGAATGTCCGCCTCGAAGCGCGTCGCGCATAGCCCAATCAAGCTCACCAGATGGCTATCGGAGCCGCCAATCGCACGATAGCCGAAATTTTCGACCAGCGCCTCGCTGCGCTCGTCCTCGCCTTTACGCGAGCCGCCGTTGAGCACTTCGACGGCGAGCACGTTTTCGAGCGGCGGCTTCTTCGCATAATGCTCGCAGAGGCCGACATTGGGACGCCCAGGATGGCACGGGATGGCGACCCCGCCCATGCGCGCGACTTCATCGATCACTTCCTGCGCCGGCAGCCGGACATTGGCGAAATCAAACCGTTGCGTCATCTCGTCAGTCACGCCGAACACCAGCACATGACCATAGTCGGTTTCCACTTCCGACGCCTTAAGCACCATTATGCCGAACTTGTCCTCGAGCGCGCGATAGTCGCCGTCGCGATTGAACTGCCGATGCTCGGTTAGGACGATGCCGTCGAGCGGGCGTTCGGCGCGGCGCAGCTTCAGCCAGTTGAGATAAGCTTCGAGCGGCGCGCGGCTATCCTCCGAGGCTTCGCTATGGCTGTGCAGATCGAGCGTGGTGCTCACGGATCATAATTCCTCACCTCGCCGGGCAATGTTCGGATGGGCCTCAGCGGGTCAAGCTATTCTACCCCAATGAGCCCAACAGTCGAGGAGATCGGCTGTTCGATCCTGAGCCTCCGGTGGGCGGATTGATCTTAACGGCATGAGCGCTTTCGGATGTTTGATTGCAAAATGCAGTAAGAGCAAAAAGGACGCGGGTCTCTGGAGAAATCTATCGTGATTGGCGCTATCGCCCGCAAGGGAAACGTAGCTGCGAAACCATCTCAAAGATACTGCCCTCGGCCGTCCGAAGTTTCGTCAGTAGTATCGTACTTTCTGCTCGGCATGAGATGCCGTAGAATTTTCGCGAGGTAAGCATAGTGCGAACGCTGGTGACCGGGGGCGCGGGATTTCTCGGCTCTCATCTATGTGAACGACTGTTGCGCGACGGCGACGACGTCATTTGTCTTGATAACTTTTATAGCGGCAAACGCGCCAACGTCGCCCATCTGGTGGGAAATCCGCGATTCGAACTGGTCCGGCACGATATTGTCGAGCCGATTCTGCTCGAAGTCGATCGCATTTATCATCTGGCTTGTCCGGCCTCGCCGGTGCATTACCAGTACAATCCGGTCAAAACGATCAAGACCAGTGTGATGGGCACGATCAATATGCTGGGGCTGGCCAAGCGGGTCAAAGCGCGCATCCTGCTGAGCTCGACCAGCGAAGTCTATGGCGACCCAGAACAGCATCCGCAAACCGAGAGCTACTGGGGTCATGTAAATCCGATCGGGATTCGCTCTTGTTATGACGAGGGTAAGCGCGTCGCCGAGTGCCTGATGATGGATTACCACCGGCAGAATAAAGTCGAGATTCGGATCGTGCGCCTGTTCAACACGTATGGACCGCGGATGGCAGTGAATGACGGGCGGGTAGTGTCGAATTTCTGCGTCGCAGCGCTCAAGGGCGAGCCGATCCCAGTCTATGGGGATGGCAATCAGACGCGCTCGTTCGCCTATGTCGATGATACGATCGATGGGATTATCCGGATGATGAATGCGGAGGATTTCATCGGACCGGTCAATATCGGGAATCCTGATGAATTTACGATCCGCGAGCTTGCCGCGATGACCCTGGAATTGACAGAGAGTCGATCGAAGATTGCGCATTACCCGACGCCCGCCGACGATCCCGTCCGCCGCCGTCCGGATATCACGCTGGCTCGTACCAAGCTCGATTGGCAGCCGCATACGCGCTTGCGCGACGGTCTCGCGATCACGATCGCGCATTTTCGCGAAGAGCTGGGAATCATGGCGCGAGAAACGGCGCCTGACGATCCCGGTAGCGACTAAGTATCGACAGCGCCGAGAACGCTGATAGTCTCGTCAGAGTTGCCTGAGCAAGCGCGACGAGAGGAGAGCTGGCGATGCCGCGAGCGTTGATAACCGGAGCTTCGAGTGGTTTAGGGGAGCAGTTCGCTTATCAGCTCGCGCAACAGAAATATGATCTCATAATCGTGGCGCGGCGTGCCGATCGGCTGAATGCGGTTGCGGCGCGGGCACGCGAACTCGGTGCGCCCAACGTCGAAACGATCACGGCTGATCTGGCGCGGCGCGAAGCTCCGCGAGAAATCTGGGAGCAACTCACCGCGAAGAATCTCACGGTCGATTATCTCGTCAATAATGCCGGTTTCGGCACCTCGGGCCGCTTCAGCCAATTAGCACTGGAACGCGAGATCGAGGAGATCGACCTCAATGTCACGTCACTTGTCGCACTGACCCGGATACTCCTGCCGCCAATGATCGAGCGCCACGCGGGCACGATTATCAACGTGGCATCGACCGCGGCCTTTCAGGGCGTGCCGTATATGGCCACCTATGCCGCAACCAAGGCGTTCGTGCTGCACTTCACAGAGGGGTTGGCGGGAGAGCTGGTCGGGAGCGGAATTCGCGTGATGGCGCTATGTCCCGGGCCGGTGCGGACCGAGTTTCAGGCGGTCGCGAAAAATGAGAACGCAATCATGCCGTCACTTCTGTGGCAGCCGGCGGAAAAGGTCGTCGCGGATGCGATCACCGCGGCGGCGAGTGGGCGTCGGATCTATATCGCAGGAGCAGTGAATTTCTTGACAGCGCAATCGACACGGCTGGTCCCGCGCGGGTTCGTCAATTTCATGGCGCGCCGGATTTACCGTCCGAACGCCTAAATGCTTAAAGCTGCGCCATCCGCTCTCGTTCACTAAATCCTGCACTCTCTTGTATTTTCCTCAGGCCGATATTCGTTATCCATCGATATCAATACAAAGCAATAACGAGTATTGCGCTGCTGCATAAAGCCATTTGGGCCTGTACTGGTCTAAAACATTTTGCAACTGTCTGATACTCGTGCTACTTTAAGTAGAGATTCGGAATTGAGGCTTCGATGAGCTTAAGCTTCTGCGACAGGGAACTGTTTGCAACCGATAAGGCGAGAAATTGAATGAAAACCGCGCTGAATACGGCGATAATTGGGCTAAGCCTCATCCTTACAATGAGCTGCGCTTGGGGACAATCCCAATCTGTAACGACATCTGAAAAGGTGCTTCAGCGAGGGCCAAGAGCCAACGCGGCCTTAATTCTATCGAGTGGCGAGAGTCCCACCTGTCGGCTGGGGAATATCAACGATGCATACGTCGTCACGGTGAGCGCCTCGAATAAACCCGGACTTCTCAGGTACATAAGCGGCGGCGGGGAGGGAAGCTGCGTAGTGCTGCCACTCGCGGTGCCGGTTGGTACGCAAATAACCGTCACCGGAGTCTTACAAGATACCACCGCTGTTCCAGGCGGCGCGCCAGCAAGCAACACTATCTCGACTACGGAGGATTGCTTCAATATTGAGGGATTTTCAGTGGGTCTCAGCGCCAATAACGCTTCCGAATACGATCCTGCCGACCCCGCTAATATCATTAATACGCAAGGCTATGGATTCTTCTGGTACGACTCCGATAACGATTTGAAACCCGGACCGTACACCTATACGGTGGCCGGTTGCTCGGGGCAGGGCTGTCCCACCGCGACGACCTATTACAACACCGATACTGTGCCGGGCACACCAGCGAGTTGCACTGTATTAAGCTCGTTCCCAGCCGTCGCGCAAAAAGAACCACTCCGCTAATAATCCTTTATTCTTCAGGGATTCCTCGCTGCGCTTCAGGCGGCGACGTAATAATCTTCTAGTTCCTGCAACAGCGCGTGCTTGACAGTATTCGGCAGGAACGACGCCGCGAAGGAATTAGCGGCCAGCTGATGCAATTCCTGACGACTGAGACCCAGGGCTTCTTGCGCCGCTATATAGTTATCGGCGACATAACCGCCAAAGTAAGCGGGATCGTCTGAATTAACAGTTACCATCAGTCCTGCATTGAGTAGTCGTTTCAGATTGTGCTTCTCAATTGACGGAAACACGCGCAGTTTTACATTTGATAAAGGACAGACCGTCAGCGGAATATGCTCGCGGGACAAGCGCGCGATGAGCGTCGCGTCTTCGAGTGCTCGTACGCCATGATCGATGCGCTCAACATGGAGGATATCGAGAGCCTGGCGAACGTAATCCGGCGGCCCCTCCTCACCGGCGTGCGCTACCAAGTGTAAGCCTTCAATGCGGGCACGCGCGAAAACTCTTTCGAACTTCGATGGTGGATGAGCGGCTTCAGAGGAGTCGAGGCCGATTCCGGCGATGAATCGCTTGAATGGAATCGCCTGTTCAAGCGTCGCCAATGCATCATCTTCGCTCAGATGGCGCAGGAAGCACATGATAAGATTCGAGCTGATGCCATATTCGCGAGCGCCCGCCTCGAGCGCCTCGTGGATGCCGATGATCGCCGTCTCAAATGACACGCCGCGGGCAGTGTGGCTCTGCGGATCAAAGAAGAGCTCGGCATGACGTACGTGATCGGTCGCCGCGTGACGAAGATACGACGCAGTAAGCTCGGCGAAGTCGAGCTTGGTGAGAAGAGTGGACGTGCTCTCGTAGTATAGATTAAGAAACGATTGTAAATCCGTGAAATTAAGTGACGCGCGGAGTTCCTCGACCGAGCCGAAGCGGAGCTTCACGTGGTTGCGCTCGGCGAACTTGAACGTCAATTCCGGTTCAAGCGCACCTTCAAGATGCATATGCAGCTCGGCTTTAGGCATCTCGCGGATAAAGGTACGTGCGCCAGATGACATTTCGATTATCATAGCATATTCGGTCGAATAATGGAGTTAAAATTAAAGTTCGAAGAAGCTGAGATTCGCGAAACGGTGCGTCGGCTGGGTTGTGAAATTTCTGACGCTTATCGCGGCGAGCGCCCCATCTTAGTCGGCGTGCTCAAGGGCGCGTTTGTCTTTCTCGCCGATCTCGTGCGTGAACTGGCGATCGAATGCGAAGTTGATTTCATCAGGGCGAGATCGTACGGCTCCGGCACCATGTCATCGGGACGGGTGCAAATCCTTAAGGATATCGAGATCGATGTGCGTAAGCGTCATGTATTAGTAGTCGAAGACATCGCAGATACCGGTCTGACGCTGGATACCGTGGTTGCGCGAATTCGAGCCGCATCACCGGCCTCGGTAAAGCGATGTGCGCTGCTAGTACGGGCTGGCAGCCCGCAACCCGAGTTCACCGGTTTTACGATCGAGCCCGGCTTTGTGGTCGGTTACGGAATCGATTATGCGGAAAAATATCGAGGGCTCCGCGACATTTTTGTGCTTACCTAGAATCCTGTCCGAAAACGACTGACGCAGAGATACTGCAGCCTGATTACCAGCCGATGAGCATCAAAAGCCGCGCTCTTAAAATTGTCCCGTCCGGAAGCTTCGCTGAATTGGTCGCGGCCATCGCATCGGTTTGACCTTCAGACTAACCCGCGAGTCTAATCATGAAGTGTGAAATAGATAGAGAGTGGTCATGAAGACCGCCGGATCGTATCTCACATGTCAGCATTGAACTTGAGCAGCCACTTGAGGCGAAGCGCACGGCACAAACGTTGCTCAACGTAATTAAAATGTCATCTTTGGCGATTAAGCCGCACGATACCCGAAAAATAGTATGAGTACATTAAATCGAATATCAGCCTTTGTAATTACTATAATTTTGTTATTCGCCATTACTGCGTGCTCCGATACTGGCATTGGAGCCGGGGTTGGCGCTGGCGGCGGTGCGCTCGTCGGTTCTGCGGTCGGCCATCCCATCATTGGGGCGCTAATAGGTGGAGTGGGCGGTGGAGTTGCAGGACACGAGATCGGCAAGAGTCAGAACCGGAACGATCCCCCGCCTCAGAAACAATCGACATCTGGCGAAGATTAAATCATATTTTTGACGCTTCGCCGGAGAAAGCGTCCGTTCATCAAGGGCGCCTACTATCCTACAGGACGTCGATTCGCGCGGGTTGCGTTAACGTAGAAGGTCACGGGCGATTACCATGTGCTGGATTTGCGACGTGCCCTCGTAAATTTGCAGCAGCTTCGCATCGCGCATCAACTTCTCTACCGGATAGTCCTTCATATAACCGTAACCGCCGAAAATTTGGACCGCGTCGGTGGTGATCTTCATGCAGGCTTCCGAACTGAAGAGCTTAGAGTAGCTTGAGATCGCATTGGGGGTCTCGCCGCGATCGACCATCCAGGCGGCCTTGTAGGTCAGCAGACGCATCGCCTCGATACTCACCGCCATATCCGCAAGCATGAACTGAATCGCCTGAAAATTCGCGATCGGCTGGCCGAAGGCGTGGCGCTGACGCGAGTACTTGAGGCATTCGTCGAGCGCGCGCTGCGAGACGCCGATTGCGATCGCGCCGATTTCCGGACGACTGCGATCAAAGGTGCCCATCGCATATTTGAAACCCTCCCCTTCCTGCCCGACGAGCGAATCGAATGGAACCCGCAATTCATCATAGACAATCTCGCCGGTATCAGCGGCGCGCTGGCCGAGCTTCCCATGCATCCGGCTGCGGGTGATGCCCGCCAGATTTGACGGAAAGACGAAACAGGAAATCCCGCGATGCTTGAGGCGTTTGTCGCTGGTGGCGAACGTGACAATCCAGTCGGCTATCGAGCCATTCGAAATGAAATGCTTCGTGCCGTTGAGCACGAAAGCGTCGCCATCGCGCCGGTACGTGGTGGTCATCCCAGCGACGTCGGAGCCGGCGGCGGGCTCGGTAATCGCGAAGGCGCAGAACGTGAGTTTTTTGGCGAGCGCGCCGAGATAGGTCCGCTGCTGGGATTGACTGCCTGCGATGACTATAGGCAGCGCGCCGAGGTCGTTGGCGGCAATTGAGTTGGAGATGCCGGAACATCCATAATTAAGCTCTTCGCAAATCAGACAGGTATCAAGGATGCCGAGGCCCGGACCGCCGAATTCGCGCGGCACGCCGAAGTTCATCAGGCCGGCGGCAAAGGCCTTTTCGCAAACATCACGCGGAAATATTTCCTTGTCATCGTACTCGCGAGCACGAGGGATGAATTTCATTCTCGCTAAATTTGCGAGCGAGCGCCTTGAGTTCGCGCTGTTCGTCGGTCAGATCGAATCCAAGCATCGAAATTTGTTCTCCGGCGGCCCAAGAAGCCGTTATCGCAGGCTAGCAACGATCAGCGGTACTGTTAACCTGATTGCATGGCGAGGCATGGAGAGAGCGTGTTAGGTTTTGGAGCGATTGGAGTGAAAGAAGTGACGCGGATGCAACAAAGAGCGATTACGGTGCGCGCGGGCGTCGCGATGGTCCTGATAACTGTGCTGTGCGGTTGCGGCATCAATCGATTGCCGACGCTCGACGAGCAAGTCAAAGCGGCGTGGAGCGAAGTGCTGAATCAGTATCAGCGGCGCGCCGATTTGATTCCGAATCTAGTGCAAACCGTCAAAGGTTATGCAAAGCAAGAACAACAGGTACTGACACAGGTGGTAGAGGCGCGCGCCAAGGCCACCTCGATGCAGCTGCCAGCGGATGTGCTGTCGAATCCGCAAGCATTCCATCAATTCGAGCAGAACCAAGCCGCACTGACTGGCGCGCTCGGCCGCTTGTTAGTGGTGACTGAGAATTATCCGCAGCTCAAGTCGGATCAGAATTTTCTCGCGCTGCAATCGCAGCTTGAGGGCACCGAAAATCGGATCGCGATCGCGCGACGCGACTATATTCTCGCAGTGCAGAATTACAATACAGCGCTGCGCACGGTTCCTGATCGATGGATCGCGGCGTGGTTCTATCCGGACCTGAAGGTCCGGCAGACTTTCACGATCTCGCAGCAGGCGCAGGAAGTGCCAAAGGTGCAATTCTGATGATGACGATGCGGAGCAATGCGCTCGCAGTTGCATTGTGCCTGAGCATCCTCGGGTTGATGATTGCCGTTCCTGCAATTTGTGCGACGCCGAAATTTCCCGAGCTGACTGGTCGCGTGGTGGATGATGCGAACGTCCTAAGCCCGGCGACACGCGACGAACTGACCGGCATGCTGGCGCGCCACGAGCAAGCAACGGGACAACAAGTCGTAGTGGTGACGTTGGCATCGTTGCAGGGTTATCCGATCGAGGACTTCGGCTATCAGCTTGGGCGCTATTGGGGAATCGGGCAGAAAGGAAAGAATACTGGCGCGATCCTGATCGTCGCACCGAAAGAGCGCAAGGTACGGATCGAAGTCGGCTATGGGCTGGAAGGCAAGCTGACTGACGCGCAGAGCCGGATAATAATCGAGCGCGATATCCTACCGACGTTTCGTCAGGGGAACTACGACGCGGGCATCACGGCGGGAACCGCCGCGGTATTGACCGCGCTCGGAGGTTCGCCGGGCGTCAATGCGGCGCCAGAGACAAGCCCCACCCCGCCGATCCAAGATTCTCCGTGGGTGATTCCATTACTGCTAGGCGGATGGATGCTGTTTCTGATCGGACGGAGAGCCTTTGCGGGGCCCACCGGTATAAGAGGGATGCGCCGTTCACGCGGGCCAATCTTCTTTCCGGGGCCATTTCCACCGGGCGGCGGATTTCCGCCGGGAGGAGATTGGGGCGGCGGTGGCGGCTTCTCGGGCGGCGGCGGTTCGTTCGGCGGCGGCGGCGCCTCGGGTAGCTGGTGAAAATCGTGAGGCGGTTGACAGCGGCAGAGCGCGAGCGAATCGGTCAGGCGATCGCGAAAATCGGGCGGGAGAGCAACGTGGATTTCCACGTTGTCGTCACGCCGATAAGCGATCGCTATGCACTATATCCGTTGGTAGGCGCCGGCGTGGGCGCGTTGCTAGCGGCGGCGATTGCAGCGCTGGTGCGGCCCGAGCTAGACAGCCGGACCGTGATCTTCCTGCAATTGGCCGTCTTAATCGTGTTGACCCTGATTTTTGATTGGCGACCGCTACGGCTGGCGCTGGCGCCGCGACGAATCAAGCATGCCCATGCGCGCCAACTGGCGCATCGGGCGTTCACAGCACATCTCACGAACGGCGGGACTAATCCGCACAAGATTTTACTGTTTACATCGATCGCGGAACATTACGTCGAAATAATCGCGGACCACGGGACTCATGCGATGATCAGCGGAGCGGCTTGGGACCAAATTGTTGCGCAGTTCACGACCGCGGCCAATTCGGGTCAAATAGCCGACGGCCTGCTGAAGGCGGTGGAGGCGTGCGCTGAAGCCCTCGGCAAGCCGGATGGTTCGCCGCCCACCTCCCCCAATTGATCTACTTTGAGGTGGCTTTCCAAGTTGGCTCCGCGCTAAGCTTCGCGCAGTTTTTATCGAGAGGAGATCACAATGTCGGTAAGCCTAATCGCCAAAATCAAAGCCAAGGCGGGTTCTGAGGCCAAGCTCGAAGAGGCCTTCAAGGACATGATCAAGAAAGTGCGGGTGGCGGAGCCTGGATGCGAAGCCTATGTTCTGCACAAGTCGTCCAAGGACCCCACTCAGTTTATCTGGTTCGAGAAATACGTTGATCAGGCAGCCTTCGATACCCATCGCAAGACCGAGCACATGAAGGAGATGGGCGGGCGAATCGCGGATTTGCTCGATGGACGGCCCGAACTGGAGATGATGACGGAACTCGATCGCAAATAGTGCGGCGCACGGGAGACCTAACGCCCCGGCCCCCTTCCCTTTAGGGGAGGGGGAAGAAGCAAAGAGGAGGCGGACGCCTCCTAGCCTCGCGCGCCGAGTTTTGCCGGATTGCGCTAAGATAGGGTCATGGCGCGCACGATCTTGATGGGCGATCCGACGCACTTCGGGGTATATGGCGGCGCGAATCCCCATACGCGCAATGTGCTCGGGGTCCGCAAGAAAGTCGATAGTGAGCGTGCGCGACAGCAGTGGCATTCACTAGCGCGCACGCTGATCGCGCATGGAACCGAGGTCTGCGTGATCGAACCGCATCCCAGTATCTCGGGACTGGTCTATCCGGCGAATGCGGGTTTTCTCTATCCACTCGAAGCGGCGGCGGATGGCGCCACAAAAAGGTTTTATCTAGCTAATTTATTGCCGACGCGGGCGGCAGAGCGCGAAATTTACCGGCCATTTATTCGCTCGATGGGTTATGAGACGGCTGAGATTGGGTCGCGCTTCGAAGGCGAGGCGGATTTCTTTCCAGTGGGCGAGCAGATGATCTTCACACACGGACGGATCGAAAAGCAGCGGTTCGTCCCGCGTATCGGAATGCCGCCGTGGAAGCGGGTCTATGGCTTTAGATCGGACGCAGGTGCAATCGAGGAGCTACGGGCAATCGCGCAGGATCGCACGATTATCGAGCTGGAGCTAACGCTCGAAGCTCACTATCACGGCGATACCGTGCTGTGCTCGTTCGGACCGCAGCGCGAATTCGTACTCGCCTATATGGAGGGCCTAGCGACTGGGTCGCAGGCGATTCTGCGCGAACGATTCGGCGCGAAACTGCTTCCGTTATCTATCGCGGACGCACAGCTCTACGCAGCGAATTCGTTTCAGGTCGATCAGGACGGCAAGTTTTATTTGTTCATGCCCGAGGGAATCAGCGACGAACTGCTGCGACGGGTTCGCGAACGAGGGGTCGAGCCGGTGCTAGTGAATGTCAGTGAATTTCTCGCCAAGGGGGGCGGATCAATTAAATGCATGATCCTCGATTTGGGACCATCGAATGAACAGCCGCAGGATGCGGCGTCGATAAAATTTCGCGCGGCGCATTCGTATCAGCGATTGTTCGGATGAGCAATCATTGGCGGCAGTCAGTTCGACAATCAGAAGGAACATCATGGCGGACAGCCGCGCTCATCTGCTGGCGTTGATCTTCGCATGCATCTTTTTTGGATACGCGATGATTAACTCGCTGGTGTTCTATCGGCGCGCGCGGCGGGTCGAGAACTACAAGAGCAAGGCGATCGGCAATTTCGTTAAGTCGCCGCGTTACGGCCAAGCAGTGTGGATTAGCGGGATTATTGGTGCAGTCGGCTTTGCGATCGCGTCATGGAAACTCGTGATGGCGTTATGGCATATCCACGCCGGCTAGTTATCGAAGAATAATTCCGTCCTGCGAAATATCGAGTTCCCAGACCTGTGAGGTTTCGTTCGCGGACGAGCATGCGCGGTCATCAGGACGGAAACTGCTGGGGAAAAGATGCGCCGGAACGAAGCCGGAAATATGCAGGAACTCCGGAATCGCAGATGTGCGCATATATATAGTTCGCACACCGCGAGTACGGGCGGCGGCGCGCGCGGCTGCCAGCAGAGTCGTTCCGATCTTGCGGCCGCGATGCGCCGCGAGTACGAAGAATAATCGAATCAGGGCGCTATCGAGTTCGGTCGCAAGGCAGAGTGCGCCGACGGGCTGATCGCCTAGATAAGCGACCAGCCAGCAGTTTCCCAATTGATCGAGCGAGCAACTGGGGGAACGGTGATGCTGCGAGCAGCGAAGCTAGCACGCGCTCATCGTTGATTTGTTCGACGGCGAGCTCAGCCGCATCACGTCTCCGGCGGATTTTTTTGATTGGCGCGCGAATGACGAGACCTACAAATTTACTTCTTTGGCGCGGGAAAAAGTTGCGCGCCGCTGTCCTCGTCGACCACGATAATCGCCTTGGCCGGGCAGGCGCGCGCCGCGGCAAGAATCGTGGCGTCGGGCGCGCCGGTCTGGTTGTAAACTTCGGATTTACCGTCAGCGTCGAGCTGAAAAACCCCTGAGGCGAGTTCGATGCAATCTTCGCTCGCGATGCACTTGGCTTTGTTGACGGTGGTTTTAAGTTTGGCCATCGAGAATCTCCTAAACTTGGGTCGGTAAGAAGAATAGAATCTCGAAGAAGCGCCGCGCAAGGAAGTCGCACTTTCGTAACGGCGTCGTCGCTGATATTTTTCAACGCGATTATTGATGGCGATTGTCGGGACAGGAATCGATACGATCGAGGTCGAGCGAGTTGAACGCGCGCTGACACGCACGACCACGGCTGAGCGCTTTCGGACGCGGGTCTTTACGCCGCGCGAGATTACCTATTGCGAATCGCGCGGACGCGGAAGATACCAAAGCTATGCGGCGCGATTTGCCGCGAAAGAAGCAGCGATGAAGGCGATGGGTACCGGATGGAATCGCAACGTGGGCTGGGGCGAGATTGAAGTGGTGCGCGAGCGGGACAGGCGCCGACGATCAAGCTCGCGGGCAAGGCGGCGGCGTTTGCGTCGCGCAAGAAGATCGTGCGGTTCCATCTGAGCCTGACTCACACTGCCGCAACTGCGATTGCCCATGTAATCGCTGAGAGCCGGAACAGAATCAAGAAAATAAGGATTATGCCAAGATGAATCTAAAAGATGCAGTCGCGGTAATTACCGGCGGCGGTTCGGGTCTAGGCGAAGCGACAGCGCGCGAGTTTATCGCCAGCGGCGCGAAGGTAATGCTGTTGGACTTACCCAATTCGCCAGGTCCGAAACTGGCCGAATCCTTTGGCGCGCCAGGACTGTTTGTTGCGGCGGATGTGGCCTCGGCTACTGAAACGGAACAGGCGATCGCCAGCGCCGTGCAGCGCTTCGGCACGGTGCATATCGCGGTGAACTGCGCGGGCATCGGTCGCGCACAGCGCACGATCAGCAAAGACGGCCCTCACTCATTAGACCTATTCAGTAAAGTGGTTCAGGTAAATCTGATTGGGACGTTCAACGTAATCCGATTGGCAGCCGCGCAGATGGCGAAGAATGCACCCAATGCGGATGGTGAACGCGGGGTGATTATCAATACGGCTTCGATCGCGGCCTTCGATGGGCAAATCGGACAAGCTGCCTATTCAGCTTC
>CAWHOQ010000004.1:0-327563 GCA_963831065.1 uncultured Pseudomonadota bacterium | reverse complement strand
AATACCGAATCGGCTTCTAATGAAGGATCGGGAGCACGCTAAAGCGTCAGTTCAGTTGGTCGAGCAGGACTTTGGCTTTCTTGAGGGCAAGTGTGTCGAAGCCCTCGGTGAACCAGTTGTAGATTGCGGCAAGACTCGTGCGCGCCTCCTCCCGACGGCCCTGTAATTTGAGCCATCCCGCAAAATGCGTTGCAGCTTCTAATTCGTGAAATTTGGCGCCTTGGCTGTGAGCGCAATAGATCGCCGCTCGATATTCGGCTTCGATCTCTGCTGTTCCAGCGCCGCTCCGAACCAACAGCGCCGCCCGTAAGATCAAAGCCGGCGATCTTCGCCATAATACTTGTTCCTTTGTATCAAGGGCTTCGGCGAGTAAAACCAGCGCATCTTGAATTTTCCCCTCATTTGCTTGAAGGCCGGCCTCGATTTCCAGTTCCCACGTGCGCGCTAGGTCAAATCCGTTCGACTTCAATAAGGCTATTCCTTGACGCATGCGCAGCTTGCCATCTTCAGCTTGGCCTGACATAAGTAGCGCCTGGCCCGTATAGAAATCGGCATTACCCCGAACGAACGGGATCTCATCTGCAAGACCTATCAAGCCATCTGCATGGCTGCGGAGAATCAGGGGGTCGCGCAATAATGTGTAGCTGATACAAGCGTATATTCGTACAAATGCCAGCTCGTACGCATTCATGCGATGCTCCGCCCCCTGCAATGTATTAACGATTAGCTGGCGTGCGTAATCGGCAAAGCCGAGCTCCAGATAGTCGAGCGCCAAGATGACGGAAGGCGCGATTGCGCCGAGGGATAGCCAGTCTTTGAGCATCGGTCTCGTCGAAATAGCTAGTTGCCAAGGCGAGATGTGTGCGCGCTTCAGCAAACTTCCCGCTGAAGACCAGGTTTTCGCCCAAACGCCGATGGGCTGGCAAAGCGACCCACGGTCACCTTTAATCTCGGCCAAGTGCAGTCCTCGCTCAGTTAGTTCCTGCGCGATCGCCATTTGTCCACGCGTAAAGGCTGCGGCCGAAAGGCCATTCAGCACCGTCCCAAGCTGATTTGTCTCGCCGAGCCTTTCACCGAGTTCTTGTGCGCGGGTAAATGCGCCGAGCAATTGGGATGTTCCCACCCCACCACTCCTGCGAGAGATGTTCCCCATGCCATCTGAAGTCCGAGCTCGCGGCGATCTCGTTCGACGCTTTCGGGCAAATTTTCCAGCAAATCGATTGCGCGTCTGTAATGCCCTTCCGCTTCGACTATCGCGCCGCGCAGAGAAGCGCGCTCGCCGGCAAGTTGAAGATATTTGATTGCCTCGTCTCTATGGTTCGCTCCGGCGTAGTGATGCGCCAGTTCAGCAGCAATTTCCGCGGCGCGTTCGCCGTAAGCCGTTTCTTCGCGCTGCGCGATTCGCCGATGCAGCTCGATTCGATGGCCCGCCGGAAGTCGTCCATAGAGCGTCTCCTGATAGAGCGCATGATGGAAGCGGAAGCCGGTCGCGACCGTGCCGTCAGGCCAAGTGACTGGCCCCTTCGCCCTGACGAACAGTTCGCGCCGCGACAGTTTCGTACAGCACGCCTCGATTTCCGGTACGGATCGCTCCAGCGCTGCTGCGACTGCCGCGGCCGAGAACTCCGCCCCGGCTACGCTCGCCGCCTCCAGCACTGATTGCTCATCGGGAGATAATCGCTCCAGATTACGCTCGATCATCTCGGCGCAGATTGCGCGGCGCTTCGATCGTGCTTCGCATCGAACTCCGGCCCCTGCGCCACCAGATAATCCACCACATTCACCATGAACAGCGGATTCCCCTCACAGCGCCGATAAATCGCCGGAACGAGGCTGGCGAACTTTCTTCACCGCCGTTCACGAAGCGCTGCTGTAAATAAACTGCGACATCCGACTCATTCAGCAGCTTCAGCCGCAACTCCTCGCATTGCTGATGCAATTCGAGTTCGGTCTTGAGTGCCCGCAGCGGATGGTCGCCCGCCAGCATCTCGACCGGGCGGTACGTCCCGAGAATCAGCAGCCGCGCCGGTTCACTGCGCCGCGCAATGGCTCCGATCAGGTCCAGTGTCGAGTAGTCGCTCCAGTGCAGGTCTTCGAGCAGCAGCACCAGCGGGGTCTCGGATGCCAGCGCTTCGAGCGCCTCGGCCATCTCGCGCAGCATTCGCTGCTGAGTCACTCCCTGCATCTCGCCTTGAATGCGGAGGCGCTCCTCGGCGGTGAGCAGGCTCGGCATCTGCGCCAGCCAGGCGGGCGCGAGTCGATGTAGGGTCGCGAGCAGCTGCGTTCTCGCTGCAGCTTGGCCCAACTGAGTCAGCGCGGCGAGCATCGGCATGTAAGGCTCGCCCGCCCCGTACTGCTCGACGCACTGCCCGCGTGCGATCCGAAGGTGGTTATTGGTTGCCACCGAATCGAGGAAGGCCTGCACGAAGGTGGTTTTACCGATCCCGGCCTCCCCCGCGACAAATACGATCCGCCGATTACCTGTGCGTACCTCGGCGAACCAGTTCCGCATCCGTACGAGTTCGGCCTCGCGCCCGACCATTAATGAGGCGGGCGCGATCGGAGCAGTCGAAGGTTTAATGCTCACTTGTTCGTGATGCCCCGGACGGGCGCCGAGGAAGTGCGCGCATGATGCTGCCGATGCGCCCGCGCCGCAAATCCCGAAATTGCTGCAAGCGCGATCAGTGAGCCGCCCAGCCAGGGCCAATCGTCAGTGAGGAAATGCGCCACGATCCGCTGGTTGGGCAGCGGTTGCCGGCTCAGCAAACTGTATACATAGCGACCATTAGCCCCGCCGTGATCGTCCCGGCGGCCGCCCACAGCCGTTTGAGATGAGGCCACAGCCGCCACATACTTGGTCAATCTTAGCAGCTATCGGAGCTATACCGCACGCAAGTCACCGCACTTCCGAGAAGTTGATCGTTGCCAGTACGGTTTGGTGGCGGTAATTTCATTCCTCGATGCTGCGTGCGGCGTTCGTTGCTTCGCCCACGGCTTTCGCGGGACCGGAGTATACGTATCTGATGTTTATCGTTCTAGGGAATGGTTCGCTTGCGAAGTATCTGCCGGGAGGCGGCCACTGGTCATGGTTCCTCCAATACCCGCTCGGATTGAAAGCCCTTGGTCACAAAATCCTATGGGTTGAGTTGCTGCAGGAGACCGCTAATCACACGCAAGATGAAGCGCGTATCCACGACTTCTTTCACCGGCTACAGGCCTACGATCTCGATGCGGACTGCGCTCTGCTTCTGCTCCCAAACCTCGACGCACCGCGAATTGAGAATGCGCAAGTGTACGGCAAAACCAGAGCCGAGCTTGACGAAGCGATTCGCTCAGGGGATCTGCTATGGAACTTCTGCTGCGCGATGCGCGATCCGTTGCTCTCGAAGTTTCGGCGGCGAGTTCTAATCGACGTCGATCCCGGGCATCTGCAAGTTTCTTCTGCGAGTTACAATTTCGATATGGGAATTTCCCGCCACGACGCTTACTTGACGGTCGGCTCGAAAATCAATGATCCCGATTGCGAGATTCCGCATCTCGGCCATGCATGGAAGCCGTTCTTTCCATTTGTTTATCTCCCGATGTGGCGCGCCGCGGATGCTGCTGGGGCAGACGCACCCTTTACCTCGATTACGCAATGGGAATGGGAGGAATTAGCCTACGGGAATCGCATGTTGAGCATCTCCAAACGCACTGCGTACCGCAACTATGCAGCTCTCCCGCGACTAAGCCGGCGGCCCTTCGAGCTGGCGGCGAATATCGGACCGAACGACTTTGGCGAGGATCGAAAGTTTTTCCGAGAGAATGGTTGGTTGCTTGCTGAACCGCATGAAGTAGCGGCAACGCCGGACAGCTATCAGCAATACATGCAATATTCGCGCGCCGAGATTCAATGTCCGAAACCGATCTTTCGCGCGCTGAAGACCGGATGGTTCAGCGATCGGAGCGTCTGCTATCTGGCTTCCGGCCGTCCGGTGCTGGCGGAGGATACCGGCTTTACCGATCGCGTGCCTGCCGGGGCCGGACTGATCGCTTTCAATTCGATGGAGGAGGCGGTCGAGGGAGTCGCCGAAATTGACCGTCGTTATGATTATCATTGCCGCGCCGCACGAGAACTCGCGGTGGAGCTCTTCGACTCGACCCGCTGCCTTAGGACGATGATCGATAGCTCATGCTAGCTGGGCTAAAAATAGTTACTCGGATATGCCTGGCGCATGCGATCAGCTTCGATAAGTGCTCCCAGCCGAGCAATACTCTGCCCAGCATACATCCGCAGGCCGGCCAAAAAAATGCTTCTAGATTATCCCGAGCAGGTCCTTCAAGCCACATATTATAGTCGGTCGGACGGTCTCCAAAAGGTACGGAGTGGAATCATTAGTACCCCAATTCTGCGGCCATCGAGCGCATGGATGGGCAAACTTAGCTACCAATGCAGTTGACCCTCCTTTGAACTTGACTTTCTCTAAGAGCTCGCCGTTTCTCTAGGAGCTCGCCGTTTCTCTAGGAGCTCGCCGTTTCTCTAGGAGCTCGCCGTTTCTCTAGGAGCTCGCCGTTTCTCTAGGAGCTCGCCGTTTCTCTAGGAGCTCGCCGTTTCTTCCATTCCCAAGCCCAGAACTAGCCATTGCGTCTGCTATACGATGTCCCTGAGCGATGACCAGCGTTGGATTACGGATTTGCAAATAGTGCACCTGACGTGGCGGGCACAGTTCTTCCACATTTCACGGGAGGGTTGTCCTCATTCTGAGCCACGCCGAGCAGCTCCCCTCTCGATTTGCATCTGAGGTAGCGCTGTGCATAACAAAAAATTTATGAGGCTGAATGCCTCATAAATATGTATGCGTTCGCCATTAACATCAATCATCTCACCATCGTGATCCGCACCTAGCTCTGCACCGAAGACTATGCGGAGGTGCACTTGTCGTACCTTTCATATGAGGATTCCGCGATTGTTCGCTCCTCGGCGCGTCTTTTGTTTTTCTGCTGAAGGCATCTCTTGCAGCTGTTTTAAGTGCCTTTATACGGTCATCTAAATTATTGAATTCGTCTTGGCCGCCGTCGTCCTGTGCCAATACTACGACACGCAAAGGTCGATCGTTCACAAATAGATCAAAATGCTTCCCGATATGATGGAGCTTGCCGTAATACAATTTGCGGCTATGGCTTTCACATGACCGCATATACTCAGAGTAAGAAGTGCAATCGTAGTGTCCTTTTTCCCTGAAGACCTGTTTAGAAAAGTACTGTTCAAGCGCAGTGAGACGCTCGCTCGTTTTCTGCTGATTGGATCGTACGTGTAACCCAGCTTTGTGCATTTGGTTCACTACCAGTGCTGGACCGGTAAGTAATTGGGAGTCCATCATGACGGTTACTGATCCGCGCGTTTGCCTTAGCTCCTCAGCCTCGCCACGGATTGCCGAAGCGGTCGAGGCAGACCACTTCGCTCACCGGTTTGCGCTTGACCGGGTAATGATGACCCTGCGGATAGCCGATTGGCATCAGCGCGTAAGTCTGCACGTCGGCGGGGAGGCTCAGAATCTCGCGGACCTCATCCTCGAAGAAAGCGTGGATGGTCGTCAGCACAGTCCCGAGGCCGAACGCGCGGCAGGCGAGAATGACGTTCTGCACGGCCGGATAGATGCTCGATCCGGCGATGCGCACCGAACCGGCCATCTTCTGCTTGATGTCGTCGGGCAGCTTCGCGCTTCCCGCCCACATCGAGGCCTTGAGGCATGGCACCAGCAGGACCGGCGCGTCGCCCATGTGATCGAATAGATGGACGACGGCTTTCATGAAGCGTTCGTATTTCTTCTCGTCGATATGCTCGGGGCGGGCCGCACCCGAATAGAGCTTCATCAGGATGTCGGAGGCTTTCTTATAGACCGCGCCCAGACGGCGGCGCTGCTCCGCATCTTTGACCACGACGAACAGCCACGACTGCGCGTTGCTGCCCGAGGGCGCACGAATCGCGGCGTCGAGGATTTTGGTGATGACGTCGTCGGACACCGGGTCGGTGCGGAAGCGGCGGATCGCGCCCGCCGAGTACATCGCTTCGAACAAGCCTATTTCGGCCATGAGACTGCCCTCGCTGTGATTATGATGATTAATGATTAGCGGCACGGCGCGCCAACGCCGCCGCACCGCTGGTCGTTTATGCTAGGCGTGCTTGTCGGTGGGCGTGCCGAGCAGCTTCTCAAAGACTTTCGCCGATCGTTGGGGTCCTTCACCATCGGACCGGGTTGCACTCGATGCTTCATGATCTGATCGTCAGCGGTGAACTCGCGCACGGTAACGCAGTATTCGAGCAGCAGTCCGTTGGGATCGTTGAAGTAAATCGAGCGGCACCATTCGTGATCGACCACCGGCGTCACGTCCACGCCTTTGTCGAGCAGGTCGGCACGCTTCTTTTCGAGCTCCTCAACCGAGTCGCAATCGAAGGCGAAGTGATAAAACGCAGGCGGCAGATGCTGTGCGCTATTGATATCGGTCTTGAATTCCTGCGGGATGCCGGGGACTTTTTCCGGACACATGAAGGCGACCAGCGTGCCGTCGCCGGTATCCATAAAGGCGTGCTTGATACGGCCACCCTCGGGCGGTTCGAGCACGTCGCACCAGGAAACCTTCCAGCCGAGATTGCGGGTGTAGAAATCTATCGTGCGATCGATATCGAGAGTTGCCAGTCCCAGATGATGGACGCCGTTACTGCCCTTGTGCTTCATCGATAGTCCTCCAATGGCGGGTATCCGCAGCGGATTGACTAGACTTCTAGCACTTGCTGACGAACAGTGAAAAGAAGCCTTATGCCTAACTCGGCTTGATGATCTTATGTTGGAGAGCGTAGCGGACGAGGTCGGCGGTGGTATGCAGGTTGAGCTTCTGCTTGAGATTGTCGCGATGGGTCTGCGCAGTTTTGGGACTGATTCCGAGCCGCTGAGCGATCTCCTTGCTGGTCGCGCCCTGACTGACGAGGCGCAGGACTTCACGCTCGCGGGTGGTCAGTACGGGACCGCCATCATCGCCTCGCTTCGGATTGCTGACGCGCATCAGGAGGAGCGGCGCGACGGAAGGGCTGAGATAACGTTTGCCGGAACTCACCGCGCGTAATGCGTTTAGTAACTCTTCGGGTGCATCGGATTTGAGGACGTAGCCGGCAGCGCCCGCCTCGGTGAGCGCCTCGATAACATCTTTTTCCTCATCGTGCATCTGAGAGAAGGATCGACCTTGGTGTCGGGCGCAGCGCGGCGGATGTGACGAGTGGCGGTGATGCCGTTAATACCTGGCATTTCAAGATCCATAAGCACGATCTGCGGACGAGTCCTTGCCACGAGCTTAAGCGCGCTTTCCGCGCTGTCGGCCTCGGCGACGATCTCGCAGCCGTGCTTTTCGAGCAGAGCGCGCAGCGCGAAGCGCACAAGATGGTGATCATCGACGAGCATCACCTTGAGATGGAGAGAGCTTTCGGCCATCAGAACTGAGGAATTTCGGCGGTCAGCCGAGTCTTGCCGTCGAGCCGATCAAGGGAAAGCGTTCCGCCCATCAACTGAAGCCGCTCAGCCATGCCGGTCAATCCCATCCCGGATTTGCCGGCGAGCGAACCGGCCGATTCGCGTGCGGGTCCAACGCCGTCGTCGTCGACATGCAAAATGACTTTATCATCTATACGTCGAATGCTGACTGTCACGTTGCGCGCGCCAGAATGCCGCAGAATATTAGAGAAGGCCTCCCGAAGTATTTGATAGCAAAGCTCCTGCGCCGAACGATTGAGTGTAGCTGCCCTGCGCGAACCAAGCAGCCTGCCTTTGATTCCGGCAGCGGCGAGACGATCCAGCTCCAAGCCGATCGCGTCAACGAGCTTGGTGCGGCCAAGAGTCGCTGGCCGTAATTCGCGGACGCGCCTTCTGAGTGCCTCATCCAGTTGCTTGAGGATTGCGCGTGCTTGCTGCTGGTCGGTTTCAAGCGCGAGCCGTGCTGCGGTTAAAAGCTGAGCTTGATCGTCGTGCAGGTCACGCGCGATGCGTTGCCGCTCGCTATCAATCGCAGTGAACATCCGTAGTCCGAGGCTCCGCACCAGCTCCTGCAGGCGTTCGATCTCCGCTTCGGCCAGCCATCGCTCGAATACCGGATCGAGCGCGCGGGTAAGCTGATCAAGACGCGCTCTCGCTTCAGGCGGGATGTCGCGACTGGTCGCGAGCGCGATGGCTCCATGTGAGAAAGGCAAACAGATGTAGCCGGGAAAATCCGCGAAGAAACGATCCTCGTGGTCGAGCAGCCGCGGGCCGGAATTGCGAATGATGACGCGTTGCTCGCGGATGCATCCCGCGAGAGGTCCGTCATCCGTGAGTTGAGGAAGAGTCGCGAGCGGCGCGGAAGCGGCTGCGACGCGCAATTCGCGGTCTGCGCGGGTCACTACAATCCATGCGCCGGAAGCTCCGGCTTGCGCGAGTACCGCACCAAGTCCGGGGAAACGCTTGCCCGGCGGCAGCTTGCGAGCCTCGGCGACGACTCGTGTTTGCTCGGAATCGCTGGCTAGCCTTTCAGCAAGGTTGTCTTTCGCCAGAGCCATTTGCTCGCCGAGTGACATTGCGCGTTCGCGCCAGAAGTCGCGCGAGACGAGCAGGTCGGCTCGCGCAGCGATCGCCAAGGCCGAATTAGCTGCGAGGCTCAGAAGCGAATCAGATGCAGCTTCCGGATGTAGGGTCAGCAAAATGACGACGCTGCGAAGATTCCCGTCCGAAGTCGCGCAGGCCAGCGCGTGTATCGCGCCCGCCTCGCCTATCAGCGATCCGACCCTGCTGGGCTGCAGATGAAGCAGTCCGGTTGGTCGATCCTTGCAGCGAGTGAATTCATGATCGATTGCGGCAAGAATCGTTCGAGATTGCTCGCGTGAAAATCTCTCGGGCGCCACGACGGTCGCGTAGTCTCCCTTATTCTGCCACGCCACAATGCACGTCTGACCGACGCCCGCGGTGTTGATCTGATCCGCCAGAGCCGCCATCGCCGCGCGTGCCTCCGGTCCATCAAGCGGAACGCTCGGTCCTATCGACGGGAATAATGCCGCCCCCCCACCCATGATTCCGGTTGGCCCCTCTAATGACCGGCCGGAGGAGGATGATTCAATTCTTCGCCGAGCGACTGCATCTCAGTTGCGAAGCGAGTCCAATCCCCCTGCTTGAGCGCTTCGAGGGCATGATTGTAATGGCCGGCAGCATCGCCGAGGTTGGCGGTCACGCCAGCCGGCGGCGTTACACCCGGACGGACTGCGGCCTGGATTGCCGGACTCTTACTGACGACCACTGGCGGAGGCGCAGCGCCCTTGAGGAGCGCCGCTAAGGTCGATTCGAGGTCGTCTCCCATAACAGTGCGATCGCTGTAAGAAGCAATCACGCGCTGTAATTCAGGCAACTGACCATTTTGCGCGCGAATATACAGCGGCTCGACATAGAGTAAGGAATCCTCGATTGGAATTACCAGCAAATTACCCAGCAAGACCTTCGAACCCATCTGGTTCCAGAGTGAGTATTGCTGCGAAATTTCGGGATTCTGATTGATACGCGCCTGAATCTGGTAAGGGCCATAGAAGAGCCGATCCTTGGAAAATTCGAACTCGAACAGATGGCCATAATCAGCGCCATCGCATCGCGCCGCCAGCCACGAGATCATGTTATCGCGTCCGCGCGGCACCATCGGCAGCATCAGTATGTACTCGGCATTCTTCTCGCCGGGCAGTCGCATAATTACGTAGTAGGGCTGCATCGGCATCGTTTCGTCGGAGTAATTCTCGCGCGGAAAGGTCCACACGTCCTCGCGATTGTAGAAGACGGCCGGATCCGTCATGTGATACGTAGCGTAAATATCCGCCTGGATCAGAAAGAACTGCTCTGGATAGCGGATATGCCGATGTAACTCCGCCGGCATCTGGGCAATAGGCCGGAACACGCGCGGATAGATATTCTCCCACGTGCGAATCATGGGATCGGCCGGATCAGCAACGTAAAATATCGTTTCGCCAGTGTAGGCGTTGACAACGGCCTTCACAGAATTGCGAATATAGTTGATCTGATCCCGGTTTCTCTGTGAATACGGATAATGATCACTGGCTGTATAACAATCAACTATCCAGTAGAGTCCACCATCGTGCACCACCAGATAGGGGTCTGGGTCTTGCACCAAAAATGGCGCGATAGTGGCGATTCGTTCAGTGATATTGCGGCGAAACAAAATCTTGCTGCCATTGATGATGTTTTCGGTGACCAGCAAATTGATGTCACGATAGTAGTAGCTGAACAGCAGGCGCCGCCCTAATCCGCTTACGGACACCCCGCGCCTACCCTTGAAATAGCCGAAGACATTGTCGTTGCCTCGGGGATAATCGAACTCCGGCGTGGCGGCATTTACCACAACGTAGTTGTCAGGCGACTCACCGAAATAGATACCAGGATGGTCAACTTTCAGGTCGATGTCCGATTGCGGCGGGATATTCTTGATATACAGGCGCGGCAAGCCTTCCTGATCTTTGGTGTTGACGGGGCTCATCACGAGGCCGTAGCCGTGAGTGAACTTAAGATGCTGGTTGACCCAGGTTTGAGCGTTGGGTGGCAGCAGATCGACATTCATCTCACGCGCCGACAGCATCACCTGAGTTTCATCGCCGTTGAGCCAGTAGCGATCGATATCGACGTCGCGGAAGTTGTAATAGGAGCGGATTTCCTGAAGTTGCTGATACGTCGCCATCAGCGGGCGTGGGTCCCACAGCCGGATATTCTTGACGGTGGTGGCGTCCTGTTCGAGCGTCGCCGGGGTGAGTTGTCCAGTGCCCTGAAACGGTTTAACGTCAACTTCGTCGAGTTTATACGCTTGGCGGGTCATTTGGATATTGCGGGCAAGATAGGGCTGCTCGATTCGGAGCTCGTCAGGCTTGACCCAGAGCCGCTCGATTACCGGGCTGATTAGATTCAGGATGATCGAAGGTACAAACACCAGGATTGCCGCGGCGATCGGCAATCGGGGACGGCCCTCGCGCAGATTAGCTAGGCAAAGCGCCGCGGCTCCGAGCGCAAGTGCGAACAACACCCAGAGTCCGGGTTTCCATAAGACTTGATCGACGTAACGCAATCCGAACACGACACCATTGGTATGGAGCGTCAGGGCGTAACGCGCCAGCCAATAACTCATCGCGCGTTGCAGAAAGAAAAAGCCGAGCAGCACCGAAAGATGTCCCGCACTTGCCGGACTAATCTGAGGAGGCGACTCGCGGAAATCGAGCGACCCTCGCGCCCAGTAAATCGCGCCGGTGACGATCGCGGTCAGCACGAGTATTGCCAAAAAGAGATCGCGTAATTCTTCCAGCAGCGGCAGGCTGAATACGTAGAAACCGACGTCGAGATTGAATGCCGGCTCCTTCACTCCGAAGGGTACACCGTACAGGCCCTTCAAATAGACATCCCAGCTGCCGGCTTCACCCTGAGCAACAAATAGTGCGAGTACTGCGGCTGCACCCAATACCAAGATGCGCCATGGAACGCGATCGCCGAGCGAACGAATCAACTCAGGCAAATTAACTTCGGCCGGTTCGCCGGTCCGCCGGACGACGCGCAGCCGTTCGCGATCACGGCTCAGCTTGACAGCCATCAATCCGCTGACCCCGATCGCAAGGAAAGCGACGAACCATACGATCGCAAAAATGACGATCTCGGCGGCCAGGGTGGTAGTGAATACTTCGCGAAAGCCCAGCGCGTCGAACCATAAGAGATCGACGATCAGACTGTCGGTAATACCTAGCAGGATGAGGATTGCGACGATAATCGCCGCGCCGATAATTACTAGTGTACGAGGCCGCATCTAATCCGAGTCTTGCTCCTATGCACCACGTCCGACCTGAGCGACGTGTTCGCGTACGACCTCAGGCGGACATAGCCAAAGGAAGACTTTCAAAGTGATATACCCGACCAGCAACCAATCGAGCTGGCCGATTCCGGGGATGAAATCCAGTTCGAGCGCCGGTGGCGTGATCAATAGAAACAGACCGAGGAAAGGCACTGCCTTGGTCAACGGCGACACGCGCGGATCGCTCATCAGGCGATAAAACAACCGGATGAAATGCGGCAGGTAAGTCAATAAGCCGCGCAATCGCATTGGATTGAGCAGCCGCATCCTGAGCATCGAGCGAAACACTGTAGTTCTCCTACATCTGAGCTTAGCACATCACGGCGGAGAGCATTATAAGGGCAGGCAAGTTCCAGCCGGATCGAAGTTCAACTTTCCGCTAGACTCGATGGCAGCGTGGACGGAGGATTCGAATGAAGCGACGCATGAGACTCGGCGATTTTTTGGTCGCGTATCTCCGCAAACTCGGGGTGCAGCATGTATTCGGCATCCCAGGCGATCTTGCTCTCAAGCTCTTTTTCACACTTGGCCAGAAGCACGACCTCGAGATTTTGACTTTCTCGCATGAGCCTGGGGTCGGCTTCGCGGCGGACGGATATGCGCGGGCGACCGGCAAAATCGGCGTGGTATGCGTCACCTATGGGGCGGGCGGTCACAACATGGTTAATCCGGTTGCGGGATCGTTCTCCGAGCGCGTACCACTTTTGATCATTTCCGGAGGTCCGGGCGAAGAAGAGCGCAAACTCGGCACCCTGATTCATCATCAGGCCCGCGAAATCGAGTCCCAACGCCGCATCTATCAAGAAGTCACCTGTGACGCGCGCGTGCTCGACAATCCGCTGACGGCCGCGCGCGAGCTGCATGAGGTGACCGCAGCAATTTGGGCCGAGCAGCGCCCGGGATATGTCGAGATTCATCGCGATATGGTTGATCGTGAGATTGATGTTCCCGACGAGCTGATCGAGTGGGATGGTAAGCTACATTTCCACGAATCTGACGCGCGTAAGGTCGAGGAGGCGGCGCGCGAGACCGCCGCGATGCTCAATGCGGCGCGCCGTCCGGTGCTGATCGCGGGTATCGAAATCCATCGGTACAAGGCATCCGACGAGCTGATCAAGCTAGCCGAGAAAATCGGCGCGCCGGTATTCGCGACCGTGCTCGGCAAAGGCGCTTTTCCGATGAACCATCCTTTATATATGGGCGTGCACGTCGGACCGATCAGCCCGCCGCCGATTATCGAGCGGATGGATGCGGCAGACTTCGTCCTTAATCTCGGCTGCTTGCGCACCGATATGAATTTTGGCAACCGTCCGCCGCACATTATCCAGGAACGGTCCGTATGGGCGGTCGATCGGCATGTCGATGTGAAATATCACACGTACACCGACGTGGCGGTGCGTGATTTTGTACACGCGCTACTCAAGCAGGAACTGCGCAATCACAAAGAAGTTGTGACGTATGCCAGCAATCTCACTGAAAACGGCGCATCGGCGCCGAGCGCCAAGGGACCGATCAGGGTCAGTGAGGTACTGCGCGCAGTAAACGACTTTGTTATCGAGAACGAGAATTACATGGTCGTCGCTGAATCGGGCGATATGCTGTTCGGCGGACTCGACGTGCGGGTGCCGAATGCGGGGACGTATTTCGCGCAGGGCTTTTATGCCTCGATGGGCTTTGCGGTGCCGGCGGCGCTAGGCGCACAGGTCGGCTGCGGGATGCGTCCGCTGGTGCTATGCGGCGATGGCGGGTTTCAGATGACCGGACCTGAAATCTCGCACGCGCCGAAGTTCGGCGCGAATCCGATTATTATGCTGATCAACAATGGCGGATGGGGTATTTTCCGCCCGATCGCGTCGGAACGTCGCGATTTGCTCGAAATACCACCGTGGCCCTATGCGCGCCTGGCGCAGGATTGGGGCGGTGTGGGTTTCGAGGCCAGCAATGCGGCGGAGCTACGCAGCGCGCTGCGCGCCGCGCATCAGAGCAAGACCTTCGCGATTATCGATATCCACGTCGAACGCAACGACCTGTCGCCAGTAACGGTGAAATATATCAAGGCGGCGGCGAAGCGTTCGCAAGCGGCGCCGGAGCGTCAGTCGCGCTTGACGGGTTCGCGCTAGTTCTAGTCATAGCGATCGTGATGGCGCAACCAGTAGCCCGACGACTCATTGCGTCCTTTAGGGGTGCGGTCGAGCCACTGGTACATGCCCCAGAGGCCGTCAAGTCCGCGCGCATAGGTAGAATAGGTATGATAGACGACGCCATCTTCGAGCACGAACGCGCTCATGCCTGGCCGCTCGCGCGCATAGGTGGGCACGTCGGTGCCGGTCATGGCAGCGCCTTTCGTAGCCCCATCGGGGGTCGCGCGGGAAGGTATTGAGTGTTTGTCGTGGGACTCGGATGGCGGCGGCGCCTTCTGTTCATAGTTGTATTCGACGCTGCCCTCGCGCTGCTGCTCTGCGGTCACCGCAACATTGAAGTCGGTGTTGAAGTCGCTGCTGGACGAGGACGCCCAGGGGAACGTCCATCCCATCCGCTGCTTGTATGCCTGGAGCTTGTGGAGCGGCGCCCGTGATGCCGCCCATAGCATCACATCGTGATTGGCTAAGTGGACTGCGAAGCCATTGAATCCATCCGCGATAGCCGAGCAGGAGGGACACCCGGCACTGTAGTCGGGCCCGAACATGAAGTGGTAGACGAGGAGCTGGCTCTTTCCTGCAAATAAATTCGCTAAGGACTTTTTGCCATCAGGTGTATCGAAAAGATATTCCTTTTCGACGCGCTCCCACGGCAAATCGCGCCGTTCCTGCGCCAGCTTATCGCCCAATCGCGTGTACTCTTTCTCTTTAATCAGGAACCGCTTACGCGCGTCGATCCATTCCTCATGCGGTACTATTTTGTGATTGGCTTCCGGCATGCTTCTCTCTCCGCGGTCGATCAGAATTCGATGATTAGCCTTCGTATTGGTCGTGGTAACGGACCCAGGATTGCGGGAACTGCAACGCCTCCTCGTCGCGGCCTTTCGGGGCTAAGTCGAGCATGTGGTAAGCGCCATTAATCGTCTCGACCGCCGCGCTGATAGGCTGAATAGGTGTGAAAAATCTCGCCGGCTGCATTCTTATAGAAAGCGCTGATCCCAACGATGTCGCCTTCAGTCAGTTTCTTTGCTTTGAAATTCCATTCGCCTTCCTTTCCCAGCTCGGCAGGCGCATAAGAAACCTTGAAGTCATAGTTAAAATCAGTATTGCCCGACGAGAACCAGTTGAAGCTCCAACCCATCCGTTTTTTGAATGCCTGAAGTTTCGCCAGCGGCGCACGTGATATCGCAATAAAAGTCACGTCGCGATGCTTCAAATGAACGTCGATGCCATTGAAGTTATCGGCCCAGAACGAGCAATGCTTGCATCCTGCTTCCCATTCCGGCGCAAACATAAAGTGATAGACGATAAGCTGACTCATTCCCGCAAATAGATCGGATAGGGATTTTTTGCCCTCCGGCGTATCGAAAAGGTATTCCTTCTCGACGCGCACCCAGGGAAGCTCGCGCCGCTGGCGGCTTAACTCGTCACCGAGGCGGGTAAACTCCTTTTCTTTGACCAGGAGTTGCTTGCGCGCTTCCAACCATTCGGCACGCGCTACTACTTTGTGAGCGGTGTCAGTCATCGTCACCTCCTGAGGACCGAATGGGCATTGACTACTCAACCTTTCGCGAGATGCTCACGTAGCGTCGCGAACTTCAGCGGCCATCCCGTCGCATATCCGCGGCTCCGGTCGGGAGTAGTCTCGCCGATATGATGCAGGATCAACCGCGTGCCACCCTCGACCGCGTTAAGCTTGATTTCGACTTGCGTCGCAAAGCCGTCGTCGCTGTGTCGCCATGACCAGACGATGCGCGAAGGCGGTTCGATCGCTATCACTTCGCAATCGATCGCCCCGCGCCAGTCGGGCTTGAGCGGTTCGTTCCGGAACTTGAACCGGTGGCCGACCTGCGGCTCGAAGTCGCTCTCCATCAGCCAGGCGGCCAAACCTTTTGCTTCACTGACCGCCGCCCAAACCTTCTCGATGGAATGCGGATAGACTTCTATGAAGTGTAAATCGAGTTTCATCGCTGCTCATCCAGGTACTTGCCGAGCCGATCGAGACGCTCACGCCAGAAGCGCTGGTAGCGTGCCGTCCATTGCTCGATTATCCGTAGGCGATCGGCTTCGAGTCGATAAATCCGCTGCCGGCCGGCAGCGCGGCGTGACACTAATCCGGCCTCATGCAGCACCTTCAGATGCTGCGAGACGGCGGCGAAAGAGATATCGAAACGCGCCGCCAACTCCTGTGCGGGCGATTCACCCTCCGCCAGCAGATCGAGCATCCGCCGCCGATTCGGATCGGCCACCGCATGAAACACGGCGTCCGTCGCGAATGTCGAGGCCGTCTCCGCGTACATGATGCGGAGTATATTTAAGTCAATGCTTAAATGTCAAGTCTAATCCTGCGGCTTCATGCCGTCGAGCAGATTGACCTTGCCCGCGAAGTCCTCCAGCTCGATCTCGGTGGTTTCGAGGATGCGCGCGACCATCCCCCAGAAACCAATCGCCATGATCAACTCGACGATCTCGCCGGCTCCGAGATGGCGTTGCAAAGCAGTCAGCGTCTCCTTATCGCCTTTTACGCCGCGTGCGATCTCGTCAGTAAAGCGCAGCACCAGGCGTTCGACTTCGTTGAAGCATTTCGCTCCTTCCCAATTATCGATCGCAGTGAGTTGCTCATCCGTAACGCCGGTGCTCTTAGCGATTGGGACATGCTGCGTGTACTCGTAAAGTGAATTGCAGACGCGAGCGTTGCGCAGGATCGCGATTTCGCGCAATTTGCCATTGAGCTTGCCGCGCGTCATCAGCGAATTGCCGAGCCGCGAGAAGTTCTGAAAGACCGCATCGGAAGCATTCGCAATCATCCGGGCGACGTTAAGCTTGCGCGGCGTATTGCCGAGAATCTCACGAGTCTTCTCGGAAGCTTTGCTTTCATCAACGAAAGGTAATAACGCCATTGATTCACTCCTTGGCCGAATTGCACGGGATCGCCGCGAGCGTAATCCGTGATGCTGGATGGACGCAAACGTTCGACGAATCCGAGAGAGACACGCGCAAAAAGGGAGCGAACTTCCCTCATAATCCGGCTAGGGCTGCGCGCTCGATATAGTACGGCGTCGCCACCAGCGGAACAGTACCGCAGCGACAATCAGCAAAACTCCCAGCGCAATCCAGTGGCCGGCGCGATGAAAAATATAAATCACCCAGTCCAGCTCGTCGCCCAGTAAATATCCAACCGTGATCACCATCGAGCACCAGATCAGCGCACCGAACAGATTCCAGCCGAGAAAGCGCAGGAACGGCATCCCGGCCGCACCGGCCATCGGGCCGGCCATAAATCGTGCCCCGGCGACGAAGCGCGCCATGAAAACTGCTTTGCTGCCGTGTGCGTCAAAGAAATCGCGCAGCCGATGGTGACGATCACGGATAAATTTGAAGCGGCGCGCGAGCCGTTCGATCAATCGCTGACCGCCATAACGCCCAAAGGCGAAACCGCAGCAGTCGCCGACCACCGCGCTCGCAATTCCGACGGCATACAGTGTGCTCAGATCAAGGTCGCCCTGTCCGGCCAAGAAGCCAGCGGCGAGCAGGACGGTTTCTTCCGGCACCGGAATTCCGAAGTTACCGGCAAAGACGAAAACGAAAATGCCGAGATAGCCCCACGCGGCGAGCCAATCCGTCATCTGAGAAGGGGTAATATGATGCATTGTGGGCGCCCGTGCAGCGATGCTCGCTAAAAGCTTGCCCGAACGATGAAGCGAACGTAAGCAGTAATCTTCGCTTTCACTTGAACTGATCAGCCGTAGTTGGCTATCCAGAATCAAGCTGACGAGACATTTGAGTGTTAGACGACAGCTGCGCGGAGGTCAGGACGATGGCTTTGGCTGGTGAAGTAACTAATCTTGAAACGCTCGAAACCCGCGATGTGACCTTTCCAAGCGACGGATTTCAGATGAAGGGCTATCTGGCGCGGCCGAAAGCGTCGGGTGCGTATCCGGCGGTGATCGTACTGCACGAAGCCTTTGGATTGGTCGAGCACGAACGCGACGTCGCCCGCCGGTTCGCCAATGCGGGTTTCATCACGCTGGCGCCGGACGTGTACTCGCGCGTCGGTCCACTGAAGAACGCGGCAGATATGACTGAGGTTCGCGCCAAGATGTTTGGTTTGCCAGACCATCAGCTCGTGCGCGATTTTGAAGCTGCTGCGGCATACTTGCGAGCGCAGCCGGGATGTAATGGCAAGGTCGGATGCGTAGGTTTTTGCGTCGGCGGACGATGGACTCTGCTGTTCGCATGCAGCAGCGATAAGGTTAATGCGGCAATCGATTGTTGGGGCGGCTTTGCGTTGCGTGCCACGCCCGACGCGGTTACGACACCGGAACGGCCGACGCCGGTTATCGATTTAATTCCGCAACTGCGTTGTCCGCTGTTTCTGGTGTGCGGCGAGGAAGACCAGAATCCCTCGCCTGCCGACGCTCAGGCGATCCGCACTCGCCTCGAACAATCAGGCAAGACATTTCAATTCGAGATGTTCAAGAACGCGGGCCATGCTTTTTTCGCGGATTATCGGCCCAGCTATCGCGAACAGGCGGCCTTCGAATTGTGGCCGAAAATGGTCGCGTTCTTCCAGACCTATTTGAGTTAGGCGAAGCTCAGGGATTTGGTGGGATAGGGGGTGATGCAAATATATTTTTTCAAAGCAGGTTTGTCATTCTGAATGCAGCGAAGAATCTCGATACGAGCAATGGAGTTGGAGTCGAGATTTCCTTCGTTGGCTTCGCCTCCTCGGGGGGGCATGCTTCGGTCGCAGACTCCCTCAGAATGATCTTAAGAGGCGCTCTCGACGAAAAAGTTAATGCACAACGCTAGTTCAGTTCCGAGAATATCTCGGGACCCAGCTCGCGGCCCTTCAGATCACCGAGCATTACCATCCCCATCCGGTCGGGTTGGAAGCAGGTGTGAGCGAGTTCGACGACCTGATCATTGGTGACCTGCTCGATACCGCGCGCGATCTCTTCGAGCGGAATATCGCGGCCAAAATAGATTTCGTTGCGAGCGAGCCGATTCATCCGACTGTCAGTCGATTCCATTCCGAGCAGCATATTGCCCTTGAGTTGGGTTTTGGCGCGCGCCAGTTCGGAGGGTTTCAGCCCTTCGCGGATCATCTGCTTTACTTCTTTGAGCGTGACCTCGATGACCTCGTCCACCCACTCGGGCGAGGTTCCGGCATAGATGCCGAAATAGCCGCTATCGAGAAACGCCGAGAGAAATGAGTAGATGCTATAGACGCGCCCGCGTTTTTCGCGCACTTCCTGAAACAGCCGCGAGGACATTCCACCGCCAAGCGCGGTGTTGAAGACATACGCTGCATAACGCAGCCGATCGACCTGGCTCAGCCCGCGGCCGCCGATACATAGATGCGCTTGTTCGAGCTTCTTCAAATGGTTCAGCACCATCAGATGCTCGCTCGGAGGCGTCAGGGGATCTGTGGTTCCGCCCTCCGGGATCGAATTGAAGAGGCGCTGGCAATCGCGCGTGAGCTTATCGTGATCAACCGCGCCCGCCGCCGCGATGAACACCTTATCGGCCCGATAACGATGAGCCATCAGTCCCAGCAGCATCTCGCGATTGATCGCGTTGACGGTCTCGACTGAGCCGAAAATTGGCAACGCGAGCGGATGGCCCTGCCAAAAATTGAGATTGAACAGGTCATGGATGAAATCGTCGGGCGTATCTTCGGCTTGTGAGATTTCCTGCAATACCACCTGACGTTCGCGATCGATTTCGTCGGGAGCAAAGAGCGAGTTCAGGAAAATGTCGGCGAGCAACTCGGTGGTCATCGGCAGGTCGTCGCCAAGCACCTTCGCGTAATAGCAGGTGTATTCTTTGCCGGTGAACGCGTTGAGCACCCCGCCAACGGCGTCGATCTGCTCGGCGATTTGCGCCGCGGTTCGATTCTTCGAGCCCTTGAATAAAAGATGCTCGATAAAGTGCGAGACGCCGTTCTGGTCGGGCGTTTCGTAGCGGGAACCATTTTCGACCCAGATACCGATTGTGGCGGAGACCATCTGCGGCATCGCTTCGGTGAGTACACGGACGCCGTTGGAAAGTACGCTCTTTTGCATGACGACGCCTTAGTTACCCTTCTGTTCGAGCTCTTCCTGCGCTTCCCGCAGTGAGAGACGGATTTTGCCGCCACGATCGACGTCGAGCACCTTCACCATGATCTCGTCGCCTTCGTGCAGTACATCCTCGACGCGCCGCACCCGCTCTTTGGAGAGTTGCGAGATATGCAGCAAGCCATCGGTGCCAGGCAGGATCTCGACGAACGCGCCGAACTCGACGATTTTGCGCACTGTGCCGCGATAAATTCTCCCGATCTCGGGTTCCGCCGTAATTGCCTGAATCGCTGCGATCGCCTTCTCCATCGCGTCGCCATCGGCTGACGCAATCACCACGGTGCCATCGTCCTCGATATCGATTTTGCAGCCGGTCTCCTCGACCAGACCGCGAATCACCTTGCCGCCCGGTCCAATTACGTCGCGAATCTTGTCGGGCTTGATATGCAGCGTCACAATTCTGGGGGCATAACCGGAGACTTCGATGCGGGGTTTTTCGAGCGCCTTTTGCATCACGCTCAAAATGAATAGCCGCGCATCGCGGGCCTGATGCAATGCCTGACGCATCACGTCGCGGGTGACGCCGCCGACCTTATTGTCCATCTGGATAGCCGTGATTCCGTCGGCGGTTCCGGCGACCTTGAAATCCATATCACCGAGATGATCCTCGTCGCCGAGAATATCGGTGAGCACGCGCACCTGCTCGCCTTCCTTAACTAAGCCCATCGCGATTCCTGCGACGGCCGCCTTGACCGGCACGCCTGCGTCAAACAGGGCGAGACTGCCGCCGCATACGGTGGCCATCGAGGAGCTGCCGTTGGACTCAAGCACCTCGGAAACAACTCGAATTGTGTACGGGAAATCTTCCTCTGGCGGCAAAACCGGCGCGAGGGCGCGCTCGGCGAGCGCACCATGACCGATATCGCGGCGTGAAGGGCCGCGCAGGAATTTCACCTCGCCGGTCGAAAACGGCGGAAAGTTATAGTGCAACATGAATTTTTTGAAACGCTCGCCCAGGAGCGCATCGACGCGCTGCTCATCCGACGAGGTACCGAGCGTCGCAGTAACCAGCGCTTGCGTTTCACCTCGCGTGAAGAGCGCCGAGCCATGAGTGCGCGGCAGAATCTGCACTTGCGCGCTAAGGGGACGAATTTCGGTCGAGCTGCGATCATCGATCCGGCGGTCCTGCTCGACGATTACGCGGCGAACGCGCTCGCGCAACACCTTCTCAGTAGCTTCACTCAGCTCCTTGCTGCGGTCGGGAAAGCGGGCGCTCAACTCTTCGACGACGCGATCCGATAGCGAATAAATCGCGCTATTGCGGTCTTTTTTGCTGGAAATCTTAAGTACAGCTTCAAGATCGGTCGCCATTCGATCCTTGGCCGCTGCAAGCAACTCCGGATCGAGCACCTTGGGCTTGAATTCCCGTTTGGGCTTGCCGGCCAGGCGGCGCAGCTCTTCCTGCAGCTCGAACACCGGCCGCATCTCCTCGTGCGCCATAAAAAGCGCTTCGAGCACCGATTCCTCATCGACGACATCGGCGCCGCCTTCGAGCATCACGATCGAGTCGGGCTTGGCCGCCACGACCATAGAGATGTCGCTGTTTTCGAAATCAGCGTAGGCGGGATTAACTGTCAGGCGTCCATCGATCCGGCCCATGCGGACCGCGGCAATTGGTCCGCCATGTGGAATATCGGAAACTTCGAGCGCGGCTGAAGTCGCAATCAAGGCGAGCACATCGGGATCGTTTTCGCGATCGACCGACAGCACTGTGGCGACGATTTGAGTCTCCTTGTCATAGCCTTTCGGGAACAGCGGACGCATTGCGCGGTCGATCAGGCGTGAAGTCAGAATTTCCTTCTCCGAAGGACGTCCTTCGCGCTTGAAGAAGCCGCCTGGGATACGGCCGGCCGCAAAGGTCTTTTCCTGATAATCGACCGTCAGCGGCAAGAAATCGATCTTATCGCGGCTTTGATAGGCTGAAACGACAGTCGCCAATACGACGGTATCGCCGTACTGGGCGAGCACTGCGCCATGTGACTGTTTGGCCAGACGGCCGGTTTCAAGCGAGAGCTTGCGTCCGGCGAAATCAATCTCAAGTTTTCGGTACATTTCCTCTACCTGCGGGAGAACGAGCTAAACCACGACCGCTTTCGGCGAACGTGGATTGCCTTCGATTGCGGCCAGCGGATGACTCGCGTGGGCGACGCGGTCGTCGAGAAAGGTCGGATTGGTTAGCGGCGGATGCCGAGCTTCTCAATCAGTCCCTTGTAACGAGCAAAGTCCTGCGCGCGAAGATAATCGAGCAATCTGCGCCGCTTTCCTACCAGGCGCAACAAACCCCGGCGCGAATGATGGTCCTTCGCGTGACCCTTGAGATGGCCAGTCAATTGCTCAATGCGAGCCGAGAATATAGCGATCTGAACTTCAGAGGAACCGCTATCGTTCGCCGCTCTTGCGTGAGTCTGGATAATTTCCTGTTTGCGGACAGCCTCGAGAGGCATCAGGTCTTGCTTCTTCCCTTTTAATTTTGTTGCGAGAAAGATTATCAGAGCGATCGGGAAAGCGCAAAGCAGGTCTTATACCGAATACGATGATGCTTTTTCATCACACGGTTCGATGAAACCTGCTTCCGTGTTACCACTCGCAAAGGCATCTTGACTTGATCGGGTCGCAGCCAAACCCCATTTATCCACAGCGCACGTCAGATGCGATGATCAAGGGCCATGCCGGAATCCGCGCCCCCTGTGCTCGGTTACACTGCGTTTCGCCTAGTGTTGCAGCAGCCGTGTTCCGCTAGCGTTTGAACCACTCGGCGGCACGGGCGAGGGTCGGATAGCCGGAGCCGATCTGGAACAGAACGCCGTGACTGGCGCGCGGCGAGATGAAGCATTCGTACGAATCCGCCGAAAAGTCACGCTCATCTACTACTTTAACGCCTTGCGCTTTGAGCTCAGCGATCCGGTTTCGCGAATCGGGTACGTCGAGCGTGACGTGATGTACGCCCTCACCGCGGCGTTCGATAAATGTGTGCAGGAATGATTTTTCGCCTAATGGTTCGAGCAGCTCAAAGACGAAGCCATTGAAATCGAGTTCGACCAGCTTGTAACCCGCCTCTGGATTTTCATGCTCGTAGAGAAAGCGCGCGCCGAGTACGCCTTCGAAAAACTTGCGGGCTTCCGCGACGCTCTTGACGGCGATACCCATATGATCGATTTTCCCGATCGCTTGATCACCCATACGATGGCCGCTCCGTACTGTTCGTCCAAGCTGTGCGATACCTGATTGAAGTGCCATGAAGCCAACCACTACGCAACTATGGAAGATGCCGCCGCTGATCAAAGTCTATGAAGCGATCGGCGCGATCGGCGATGGGCGAGTCAAGATTGTCGATGAGCGGCGTGCGATGGTTGGATCATCGGACGGCAGCAAGGCTTACAGCGTTGAGTGGTCATTAGATACGCGTGAGATCTCGGCCAATGACAACGCGTCATATTGGCAAGGATATCTGGGGTATCCGGCAATCGCGACGATGATCGCGCGCGGTGTTTTGAACATTCGGGCTGAGACGGCTGAGACGCTTCGTGGAATCCCGTGGAAAGAGCTGAATCGCCGCTTTCACAACGATTACACCCGAACCCTCACAGCCGTGGACGAGCATCTTGAGAGACGCGGCATCGATCCTGTGGATATCCGCGAGCAATGCATCGTGCTGCTGGAAATGGTGAGCGCCTACGCGCCAGTTCGCGGTGCACGCCGGCGACCGCCGCGTCAGTAGATGCGATGGGCGAGCCAGGAGCCGCGTTCGATAGGCGCGCCACCGCTCATACAGTCGTAGCCGCCATTGACATTGTCATTCGCCACATGACCGGTGAAGATACAGCTCGTGCCATCAGGCATTTGCACGCGGAAATTGATTTGCGGGCCGGACATTGAAGCGTTAACGAGCTTGCCGGTCTGGTTCAGGTCGTAGCAGTCCTGACTGCCATAAGCGCAGGTGTAACTGCCGGTAACATTGGTCCCACTGCCTTTGAGCACAGTAATCGAAACCTTCTGAACGGCGTTACAGCGGCTAGGCGGAGAATTTAGGGCGCAGCCGGCGCGGGTCGTGCCGCGCCACACGCCAACGATATCTGAAGCGGGCTTGGCAGCGGAACCGCCGGCCTCTTGAGCTGAGGCGAGCGTCGCGGCAGAGATAGCAAACGCAAGAACTCCGAGAACTATCAGGGTTCGGGAGACCAGATGATGAAGATGAAGCTGGAGCATTAGGTTTCCTCTGAACAGCAGTTTATCAATAGGTACGCGTTGTACGGAAAGCGCCCCGTTCGACGACACCACCACCCTGGAGACAGGAGTAGCGTCCCTCAATTACACCATTTTGCGGCATTCCAGTAAAAAAACACATCGAACCATCTTCGAGCATAACCCTCATCGATAGCCGCCGGCCAGTCATCTTGCCGTTGCGGATCACGCCACTCTCGTCGAGATTGCGGCATACCTGAGTGCCGTACGCGCAGTGATAATAACCACTGACCGACAAGCCCTGCTGCACCATCGTGAACGAGATGTTCTGTTCGGCATTACATCTACTGGGATCGATCACGGTTTCCGCGAGACAGTCCGCGTTGCTGACTCCTTCCCACATACCGGTTACGCCGGTTTGACCAGTCGATTTGGCCGCGCCTGGCGTAGAGGTACTCACTGAAGAGTCTGAGAAGGATTTCGGATAAACGTGATTGCCCGGCGTGACCAGGCATCCACCTAACATCGTGGCGAGTAAGCACTGCGACAGAGACAGTGTCCACATGTAGAGTTCCGATGAGCGTTGAAGGTAAGCTGATCGTAAGCGTGGTAATTCGCGTCGTCAACGAAGAACTTTCAATCGATTTCGATCGCGATAGCGGGATTGACGGCGAAGACGCGCGATGATGGATGCTGGCGTTTCAAGGCGAGTGCAGCTTCCTTCATGGCATGCTCCGACGCGAAAATGCCAAAAACTGCACCGCCGCTCCCGCTCATCGAAACTCCGGTTGCGCCGCATTCCTCCAATATAGCTTTTAGAACGCGGATCTCGGGCCATAGCGTCATTGCTACTGGCGCGAGATCATTGACGAGGAGAGCGGGGATGTTACGGCCCGCAATCATCTCATCTTGATCTTCGTCGCGTGACGGCCCGCTCCATTGATCGCGGGACAGATGCTTGAAAACTTCTGCGGTTGAAACATTAATTGGCGGCACGGCGACAACCAAATTAAGTGACGGGAGTCCGTCGAGTCTTTCGATCAGTTCACCAATACCGCGCACTCGTGCGGTCGTAGGCGCGAGAAAAAAGGGGACGTCAGCGCCTAGCGTCAACGCGGCTCTCGCCAGCCGAGCGTGATCGGATACGCCGAACAGCCGCGCCATCATCCGCAGCACCGCGCCGGCATCACTCGAACCCCCGCCAAGCCCGGCGCCTGCCGGGATTACCTTGTGCAGATCGATCATGAGTTCGGCGCTGACGCCGAATTCATTCATGAAAGCGTGCGCCGCTCGGACTGCCAAATTAGACGATTCAGGCCCCAGGCCAGGATGATCGCAGCGTAGCCAGACTGCGGTGCTAGTGGCTGGTCGAAGTCCGAGTCCGACGCGATCGCAGATCGGAATCGGCATAAAGATAGAGTCAAGTTCGTGATAGCCGTCCGGGCGGCGTCCGACGATGCGCAACCACAAATTGATTTTCGCGGGTGCGGCTTCACTCAGAAGTTTGAGCATCGGCGCGGAACTACAAATTCAAATGGTGGGCGGCCCATCGCCAAGAGCGCGAACGCTGAGCCGGCCCGCAACGCGTGAGGCGTCGCGACGAATTAAGGCGAGGAATCCGAAAAACGTGACTATCAGGCCTGCAATTACCATCGCATATCCGGTCAAGAAAGCGGCATGATAGAAATCCATACGAGCCATCGCATAGGAAACCCGGCGCTGCTCAGCGGTGAACGGTTCGAGCACGGCGTTGGCGCTGCTATCGAGCTCGTCAAAGCTGCGGTAAGACTCATCGGTCGCGCTATTGGATTGCATGGTTATGAAGCCGCTGTACTCGCGGGTTTTGTGCCGCCCAACGACCCAGTTCCCTATCCCGACCAAGATTAACGCCAGGCCCAGCAGAATTCGCCAGTCACGTGAAAGGTCGTTCGGCTTCATGGGGCGATCAGCTTCGCAAGAGCTTTATCGCGATGCGCATTATCAATACCATAGCAGTATTGCTTCAGGTAACTGTCAACCTATGCCGGATAGCAAGCTCGATTTACTACTCGAACGATTCAGTCGCGGTGACCGCCTCGCCCTCGCGCGGCTGGTGACGCTGGTCGAGAATCGCACTGCCGAAGTAAGCACGGTGATGGAACGAATTTACGGGCGTACCGGGCACGCCTATATTATCGGAATCACCGGCGCGCCAGGTGCAGGCAAATCGACGTTGGTGAATCGGCTGATTGCCAAGTACCGCGCGCAAAACAAGCAGGTCGCGGTCCTCGCGATTGATCCTTCCAGTCCTTTTTCCGGCGGCGCGGTGCTGGGCGATCGGGTGCGCATGACCGATCACTACAAGGATGCGGGGGTTTATATCCGAAGTCTCTCCTCGCGTGGTCATCATGGCGGTCTCAGCCGCGCGGCGCGGGAAGTAGCGAAATTACTCGACGCTTTCGGCCACGATATTTTGATTATTGAGACGGTGGGCGTCGGGCAAACCGAGCTGAGCGTGATGGATCTGGCTGATACTACTATCGTCGTCACGGTGCCGGAGGGGGGTGATGGCGTTCAGGTGATGAAGGCCGGGCTGAATGAGATTGCCGATATATTCGTGGTCAACAAGGCCGACCGCGATGGCGCAGACCGGATCAAGGCGGAACTCGAACTGAGCGTGCATCTGCGACCGGCGGGTGGATGGCGGCCGCCGGTGCTACTGACGCAAGCGGCGGCGGATATAGGTATTGATGGCTTGGTTGCGGCCATCCAGCGCCATCGCGATTACCAACACGAGCATCAGGATCCGGCGCGCGAGGGCGAGCGACGACTTCACGAATTCGCCGAGGTGCTGACGTCAGAGGTGACAGATCGGACCGCTCGTGCACTACGGACGGGCACCCAAAAAACCCGGGAAGCGATCGAGCAAGTTCGTGCAGGAAAATTGAATCCATACAGCGCCGTACGGAGTATTCTGGAAGACAAGACCACAGCTGCCGAGTTACTTGTGCGCGACTGAGGAGGCGGAAAGACCGCCATATAGTGGCATCAGCAAAGAAATCGTCACAGAGCCAGAGGCTTTTCGCAATCGGCGATATCCACGGTTGCGCCGACGAACTTGCAGTGATGCTCAAGGCGATCGCGCCAGTGGAAGGCGATACGGTCGTGTTTGTCGGCGATTACATTGATCGCGGACCCGGCTCACGCGAGGTGATCGAACTTCTGCTGGAATTCCAGCAGGGCAAAGCTGAGGCGGTGTTTCTCAAGGGTAATCATGAAGACATGATGTTGAGCTTCATCGGATTGCCGGGACATTACGGCGAATCATTTCTGTTCAACGGCGGCACGCAAACCCTCGCCAGTTATGGACTGGTCGGAGATGAAGGCGGAGCAGTTGGCGAGATGCTTCCCGCGACACATCGGCAATTCCTGCTAAATCTCAAGGACAATTATCTTCGCCCCCCATACTTTTTTGTCCACGCCGGAATCCTGCCGGGCGTGCCGCTCGATGAGCAAAATCCTGAAGATCTACTCTGGATTCGTCAGGAATTCATTTTCAACCCGCATCAGTGTGGCGTCACGGTGGTATTCGGGCATACGCCGCTGCGCACCGTGATGATGGATCTCCCCTATAAGATTGGGATCGACACCGGCTTGGTTTATGGTGGGAAGTTAAGCTGCGTCGAATTTAGCGAGGGCGTGATCTATCAAGTCGCGCGGGGGAGCCGGCGGGTCAATCGAAGCGCGATTGAACTTAACTGAGATACTCTTTCGCCCTCGCGTCCCGACGGCTATTCTTTTCGATTCGATGGCGGCGTAGCTCAGTTGGTTAGAGCATGCGGCTCATATCCGCAGTGTCGCAGGTTCGACTCCTGCCGCCGCCAAAATTTCCCCTCTAAGTCCTTGAAATCATTGGCTTTTCTCCGATGCCCAAAGTGATGTACCTATGGCGTACCCGTCAGTGTAGCTGGCAGGAACCTGCTGACCTGCACTTCGTCTTAATTCTCTAAAGCTGGGGGAACGACTATATTATTATTTATTGTAGACTTGATTGCCGCCGTCATGAGCGGCGACATCCTCTAAGCAGCGATAGGCGAGAGTGAGGATTCGCTTTCATTTCTGCTTCATCTCTAATCCCGTCGTGCTCATTGTCCGTGTTGAATACTGGATGCTTATTTGCATCTTAATGAGAACCGCGAAGATTTATTCCTTGTCTAATATGTGAACAGGTTTCCTCGAAGGGAAGCCCATTGGGGAGCATCGCGACACCAGAATCACTCATTTGTTAATTTTAGATTCCCAGCTTTCAAGGAACAAAACGGCGATGCTATTGTAGTCCAAACCAATTTTACCGCTCGCTTGCCATTTGGCAAGGATGGCATGGGGAAAACTGATGGAGAGTAAAGTTCTTGAAGAGATGCCAATTCCACAACCAATCGACAATAGGCTTTGGGTCGATGTTAAATTCTCATGCAGTTCCTGTGAATGACGGATCAGTTTTATTGCGTCTTAGCAATCTTCAGTGGGATCTGATAGAAAGATGAGCCGCTCACAGATTTCTCATGTCAGAAGTGCAGAGGAATGGCTTCGTGATAACGAGTGCTTTCAAATTGTAGGATTACGGCGCAAAAAGTAGTCGAGAGACAAAAACCCGTGTACTTGCTTTGTACTCAGGTACCGCGTTTTCCGCTTTTTGAGCGCGTGGAGCGCATAGAAAAACCCAATTGTTCAGTGGTGGCGTAGGTGTTGGATTGTGCGACTCCTGCCGCCGCCACCAAAGACTCTCCGACTTCGAGTTCACATAATGGGAGATGTTCGATGTGGGGGGCAGGTGGATAATGCCGCGTGAGATGCCGGATTCACGCGAACGACTGGCGCAGATTCCCGAAATCGTCAGAGAGGTTCATCTGCTAGGCGTGGGCGGCTCCGCGATGACGGCATTGGCCGGGATGCTGGTTGAACGGGGTCTGCGAGTGAGCGGCTCGGACGGAACGATTTACGAACCGGCTGCGTCGCTGCTCAGGCGCTCGCAGATAACCGTCTATCAGGGCTACGATGCCTCTCACCTGCATCCGTCGCCTGATCTTGCGATCGTTGGCAACGTCGTAACTCGATCTAATCCCGAAGTGATGGGGCTGCTCGATTCGGGAATTCCCTTCGTCTCGATGCCCGAGGCGCTCTGGCATTTCTTTCTGCGAGAGAAGCGGGTGTTAATGGTCGCGGGCACTCATGGCAAAACCACTTCGACCGCGTTGATGGCGCATGTTCTGCAAAACGCGGGACGCGAACCATCGATGCTGGTGGGCGGACTGGCGCGCGATTTCGGCGCCAATTATCACCTCGGCGCGGGACATGATTTCGCGATTGAAGGGGACGAATATGACACTGCCTTTTTCGATAAGGGACCGAAGTTCCTGCACTATCATCCGCAAGGGACGATCATTACAGCGGTAGAATTTGATCATGCGGACATTTATCGCGATTTGGCGCATGTAAAATCTTCATTCGAGGCGCTTGCCGAGCAAATGGGTAGTGCGAATCTGGTCGTGGTATGCGCCGATTTTCCCTGCGCGCTCGACGCGACAGCCGCGACTTCGGCAAAACGCCTGACTTTCGGCTTGAACGCCGGCGAGTTTCGCGCAGCGGATATTCGAATCGCGGCTGATGGCGCGCATTTCTCGATTGAACGCGAAAAGGTGGTCATCGCTCAAGGACTTCATCTGCCAATCGGAGGCCGGATGAACGTCGCGAACGCGCTCGGGGTGTGGGTGCTGCTCAAAGAATTTGGCTTGTCCAATACGGACTTGGCACGCGGATTTGCGAGCTTCACGGGAGTAGCCCGTCGTCAGGAGATTGTTGGGGAAGACGGTGGGATGATTATTATCGACGACTTTGCGCATCATCCGACGGCGATTCGCGCGACTTTGACGGCGGTTAGCGAGCGTTTCGCAGGCCAGCGGATTCTCGCGGCCTTTGAACCGCGCTCCAACAGCGCGCGACGTGCAGTTTTTCAGGCTGAATTCGCCACCGCCTTCGATCACGCGGCACGAGTTTACCTCGCGCCGATTTACTTCAAAGAGAACGATCCGATTCCAATACCGGAACGGCTCGACGTGCCATTATTAGCCCAAGCGATCTCAGGGCGCGGTCCGGAAGCTTTTGCCTGCGCTTCGGTGGATGCGATCGTTGAACAAATTGTCAGCGAAGCACGTCAGGGTGACGTCGTATTGTGCATGTCGAATGGCCCCTTCGAGAATTTACCGATACGGTTGCGCGAAGCGCTTATGCAGCGCAGCGGATAACTATCATTCGGTTTTGGCGAACTGATGAAGGATTTCGTCAAGCTCCGCAACATTCAGTGACGGCCGAATCAGATCAGCGGCAGCCAGCTCATCCGACGAGGCAGTCTGGGAGACTGCCAGCACGCGCATCCCGGCCCGCTGTGCAGCTTGGATTCCGGCGATCGTATCTTCTATCACGAGACACTCGGTCGGGCTGATTGATGGGCGCGGACGCAACAGAAAACCCAGACGACCGAGAGCCGCGAGAAAACCGTCCGGGGCGGGCTTGCCATGGGTGACATCCTCGGCAGCTATGAGATCAAGAAAGCAGTCGCGGATCTGAGCGCGCCGCAGGATCATCTCGGCTTCGGCGCGTAGCGTGCCTGTCACCAGCACCAGCGGAAAGCGCTTCGCGCATTCACGCACAAACTCGACCGCGCCGGGATAGAGCACATCTTGCACCGCGATCATTGCCTGATAATGTTCCGCCTTGCGCACGATCAGATCGGCGATAAGCCGATCGTCGGCTTCATAGTGGGTTTCGCGTAGCACGGTTGTAAAGCAATCATAATCGTTAAAACCGATGAGGCGCGCGAAATAATCCTCGCGTTCCAGTGAGATGCCGAGTGGGCGCAGTACTTCGCGAAATGCTGTGAAGTGCAACGGTTCGGTATCGGCCAAAGTCCCGTCAAGGTCGAAAATGATCGCTCGGATCATCCCGGTAGTGTGGTGCACGATACTGTGGATCAGGCGTGATCGTTCAATGCTTGCGTCCTATTCTGCCGGCAAATCGTTCCGCGACTGAGACGTAAGCGGCGGCATCTCTGGGGACTGCGGCAATTGGGTATGAGGCTTAGGCATCGCGACCGCATCGGCGGGAATCGGCGTAGTGTCGAACGTATTGATATTGGCTGTAGAGGGAACGGCAGTGATCAGGAGTGATGGCGCGATATACTGGAAATCAAATACGCGAGCCAGTGAGTATGGGGCCAAGTCACTCACGCGTCCCAGCGATTCTTCGGAGGTTCCAACAACGATATTTTGCGTCAGGATAGCGCCGCGCTCAGCGCGCAACTCGTAAATTCCGGGTGGAAGCTGGGCGCCGAACGATCCGTCGGGCGCAGTCGGCGCCATATAGATGTCGCGCGTCGCTCGATTCTCAAAATGAAGCGAACGATCAGTTTCCGGCCTCTGACCTTCGTAGGTAGTCAGAGTTCCAGACACCCATCCAGCATGGGCTGGTACTGCACCGGACAGCATCAGGATTGTTGCGATTAACATCGCGAAGCTTGCGTCGAGGTTAGGCAAGATTAAAATCCATCGTTTGACCGAGTTCACGTATTTTCCCCCTGAATTACAGTCGATAAGCTCGAAAAATTTGACCAATTGCATTATTCTGGTTGCAATTGCGATATTACAGGGGATCACGATGGAACCAATTACTTTTTATCATAACCCTGAATGAAGCCATTCGCGCAGCGCCCTCGAAATTTTGAGGGAGCGCGGTGTCGAGTTCGACACGATCGAGTATCTCAAAACACCACCGACGCGTGCGAAGCTCGAACAGATTGTCGCGCTGCTCGAGCCGCCGGTCGAAGAATTGGTGCGCAAAGATAAACGGTTTGAGGAGCTGAAGCTCAATGCCTCTGACTATACCAGCAAAGAGGCGGTGATTGGTCTTCTACTCGCGCATCCGGAATTGATGCAACGGCCAATCATAATCCGCGATAATCGTGCGAGTTATTGCGCGTCCGGCGGATAAGTTATTGGCATTACTATAGGAAGGGTTCATCGGAATAACGCAGTTCGCGTCTCAGGCGCTTTTTGCGATCTTGCCGCTCCGGATGCATCGGGTGCATACCAGTACACGGCTGACTCCTCCGCCAATCGCAGCGCGAACCTCTTGCAGATTCGGATTCCAGCGCCGTTTAGTCTTGTTATTGGCGTGACTGACGTTATTGCCGACCGAAGGTCCTTTGCCACAAATTGCACACTGTCTCATCGCGAATTTCCTTATGATTCCCGCAGCTTTACGGAGCGGACTCGAATCGAACACGATAGCGAGGGAGGGCGGGCATGGAAAGAGGCCGGTGATTTGGGAGCAGGCCGGATCAGGAGCCGCGGGCTTGAGTCAACGCGGCGAAAGCTCCACATTGTTCGATAAGGTGCGGCGTGCCCGAGCGAACAATTCACATTTTACCGGAGCAGGTGGCGAGCCAAATCGCGGCAGGCGAGGTAGTCGAGCGGCCCGCCTCGGCCCTTAAAGAACTGCTGGAAAATTCGATCGACGCCGGCGCCCGGAATATCGCCATTGAGTTGCAAAAAGGCGGCGCCGACCGAATCGCCGTAAGTGATGATGGCTGCGGCATGGGGCGTGAGGACGCACAGCTTGCTCTCCGGCGCCACGCGACCTCCAAAATTCGGGACGCCGCCGATCTGACGATGGTCCGCACAATGGGATTTCGCGGAGAAGCGCTGGCTTCTATCGCGAGCGTCGCGCGGATGCGGATGCGGACGCGGCGAATCAGCGCTACCGAGGGAATAGAATTGATCGCTGAGGGCGGCGAATTAAGCGCGATCGGTAATTGTGCGATTGCGCCGGGCACTCAAATCGAAGTGCGCGATCTGTTTTTCAATACGCCCGCCCGGCTCAAATTCCTCAAGAGCGTTTCCGCCGAGCAAGCTGCGGCAATCGAGGCCGTCCAACGGATTGCGCTCGGAAATTATCGCTTGGTGTTTCATCTAAGTGTCGATAGTCGCACGATGCTCGAGACGCCGCGCGCCAGCTCGGCGCTGGAGCGCCTGCGGCAAATCTATGGTGCGCGCATCGCTGATCGGATGCTCCCCTTTGATCTTGCCTCGAACGGGATGCGGGTGTGGGGGCTGGCTAGCTCGACGCAGGAATCCTTCGGCAATGCGCGCATGATCCTGACCTATGTAGATCAGCGCGCAGTGCGTGACCGCGCGCTGATTCGTGCGATCACGCAAGCTTATCAGACACTGCTGCCGCGCGGCCGTTACCCGGCGGTAGCGCTGTTTCTGGAGCTGTCGAACGGAGAAGTGGACGTCAATGTGCATCCGATGAAGACCGAAGTGCGCTTTCGCCGCAGCGGGGCGGTCTTCGAGCTGGTGTATCATGCACTGCGCGAGCGGCTGGCAAATCAATCGATGTCAGAGGTGAGCGACGGCGGGGTGGGGAGGGGGCGCGCGGAGCGCGCCCCCTCCCCACCCGCCGCGTCTGCGGAAGCGGTGGCCCCATCGCCGTTTGCGGTAATGGGCGAGCGGGTCAGCGACCAGCCGGAGCCGCGGCTCCGGCTGGTCGCTGACCCCGCAATCGCGCCGGCGCAGCAGGTCGCGCTGGGGTTGGGGTTCGGGCGCTCCGCGCCCGAACCCCAACCCCAGCTAGTCGCGCCTGATGTTTATCCGCCAGCAGCACCCACGACCGTGCCGCGCTACTCGGAACTTCGGATTATTGGACAGCTCTTCGCCGGATATATCGCGCTGGAAGGCTCCGACGGGCTGATGTTGATCGATCAGCATGCGGCGCACGAGCGCGTCACCTTTGAAAGGCTCCGAGGTGAGTTGCGTGGCGGCGCAATTCGCACACAAACGATGCTTACGCCGGCGACGCTCGAATTGACGCCTGCACGCGCCGCCCAGATCGTCAGTGTATTGCCGGAATTGCGGGCAATCGGTTTTGACGTGGAAGCTTTTGGTCCAACGACGCTGCTCGTCAATGGAGCGCCCGCCGTTTTTGGTGCAGAAGGCGGAGCGAAGCTGCTCGCCGACATGATCGATTCGATCGGCGATCACGGCTTTGAGCTGCGCAGCGAGGGCGCGTTTGACGAGATGCTCAAGACGCTAGCTTGTCACGGTTCGGTGCGAGTCGGCCGCGTACTCCAATTATCGGAAATGAGTCAGTTGCTTGCTGATCTGGACGGCGTCGAGTTCAAGACTAACTGTCCGCATGGCCGTCCAGTGCATATTGAGTTTCGACGGGGCGCGATCGAGCGGATGTTCCGGCGATGAGCATCCAATTGGCCGAAGCGACCTCAATCGCATCGCCGGTTATTGCATCGCCTCAGCTTGCAGTCGGCTTCATCGTCGGTCCGACCGGCGTGGGTAAAACCGCAATCGCGCTGAAGGTCGCCGAGTGGCTAGGGGCGGAAATCGTTAATGCCGATTCGCGACAGCTTTACCGCGGGATGGATATCGGCACGGCAAAACCGAGCGCCGCCGAGACGCAGCGAGTTCCGCATCACTTGGTTAACGCCCGCGAAATCGATCAGCCGATCGACGTTGCGCAGTTTGCCGCGATGGGGCGAGCGGCAATTGCCGAGGTTGCGTCGCGCGGGCTGGCGGTATTGGTCGTCGGGGGCAGCGGGCTGTACCTTCGCGTGCTGCGCGACGGCATTTTTGCGGGTCCGCCAGCTTCGGCTGAGGTTCGCACAAGGCTGGTCGTAGAAGCGGAGCGAAACGGGAACGCGACACTGCACGAACGGCTCGCAACGATTGATCCGGTATCCGCGAGCCGGATCAGTCCGAATGACCGGGTGCGGATTGTGCGAGCGCTTGAAGTATTTGAATTGACCGGTACGCCACTGAGTGAGCATCACGCGCGACATCGTTTTATGGTCAGTCCATACCGCACCTGCATGGTCGGACTCGCGTGTCCGCGTGAGGTATTGTACGCGCAAATTAACGCACGGTTTGACTCGATGATTAAAGCGGGACTGGTGGATGAAGTTCGGGCGCTGCTGGCCGCCGGCTACGACGCGGGTGCGCCGCCGCTGAATACCATCGGCTATCGCGAGATTGCAGTATATTTGCGTGGCGAATTGAGCTTCTCTACGGCAGTTGAGCTCGCGAAGCAGCGGAGCCGGCAATTGGCCAAGCGGCAATTAACCTGGTTTCGCGCGCAGCCGGAGATTGAGTGGATGAATCCGCTCGCGGGACCTGAGCCGGTATGTGCGCGTTTGCGCGAATTTTTTGGACAGGACGGCGCAAACTGATGATCGAGAAAGTCAAGGCCAAGGGTGCGCTAAAATCGAGCCTACCAGATGGGATTCAAATCTCGGTGACTTCGTTATCGGCGACTGAGTCGCTACTTACCCCGATGGAACGAGTGCGGCTTGCGCGAAATCCGAGCCGCCCACAGACGCTCGATTATATTCAGGCGCTAGTCACGGATTTTGTCGAGTTGCACGGTGATCGCCGGTATGCCGATGACGGCGCAATTATCGCCGGAATGGGATACCTGGATGGACAAGCGATTGTCGTTGCGGGCCATCAGCGGGGCCGTTCGACCAGTGAACGGCTGAAGCGCAACTTTGGCAAGCCGTATCCGGAAGGGTATCGGAAAGCCGCACGCGTGTTTGATTTGGCGCACCGTTTTGGGCTGCCAATTATCACCTTTATTGATACTCAAGGGGCTGAGCCGGGCGTAGGCGCCGAGGAGCGCGGGCAGGCGGAGGCGATCGCGGCGAATCTGGAGTTGCTGGCGCGCTTGGAGACGCCGGTGATCTCGTGCGTTATCGGTGAAGGCGGTTCGGGCGGGGCGCTCGCGCTGGGCGTCGGAAATGTGATCCTGATGCAGGAGAATGCCTGCTATTCGGTGATTACTCCCGAAGGCTGCGCAGCGATTCTATGGCGTGACGGGGGACCTGAACGGGTAGCAGACGCAGCAAGAGCGCTGAAGCTCTCTGCCGAGGATTTGCTGAAGCTGGGTGTGATTGACGAGATTATCGCCGAACCGTCAGGGGGCGCGCATTGCGATCCGGCGGTCGCGATCAAGATCGTGGGTGATGCGTTGCAGCGCCATCTCAAGCGGCTCATGCAGCTTTCAGGTAAACAATTGCGGCAGAATCGGGAACGAAAGTTTGCCGCGATGGGCGCGAGCTTTCTGGAAACTCGGTAGCTCAAATGCCCCGTGAGATGAGTTGCTGTGGCGAGTACGTTGAAAAGCTGGGGGCTTTAAGTTAGCACTTGCCCCGCGATGGCTCGTAATGCTGCAAAACAAAACCCGACTGGGTTACCTGCCACCCTCGACGGACTGCGTGAGCGGATCGATGCGATCAATCTGAAGCTGGTTGACTTGTTGTCGGAGCGGGCGCGTATCGCGCAGGCGATTGGGCAATTGAAGCACGCCGATGGTGCGCCGATCCATCAGCCAGCCCGCGAGCGGGCAGTGCTGGAACGAGTGCTGGAGCATAATTCGGGACCGTTGGAAGCGGCACATCTCCGGCGGATTTTCACCGAGATTATCTCGGCCTGCACCGCACTGGAGCAGACGATCCGGGTCGCCTATCTGGGGCCGGAGCATACATATAGTCATGAGGCCGCGCGCGGACGCTTTGGGGCGAGCGCAGAATTTGTCCCAGAACCGTCGTTTGCGGCGGTGTTTCAGGCGCTTGATGCGGAACGCGCCGATTACGGCGTGGTGCCGGTGGAAAACTCCACTGAGGGATCAGTCGGATTAACGTTGGATTTGTTGATTGATACTCCGGCGATTATCACTGGCGAGATTCTGTTGCCGATTCGTCACGCATTGATGTCGCGTGAGGGCGAACCTAAAAAGATCCGGCGGATTTTTAGTCATCAGCAATCGCTCGGCCAATGTCGCAATTATCTGGCGGCCAATTTTCCGGACGCCGAGCTTGAAGCGGTCGCCTCGAACGCGCTGGCGGCGCAACATGCGGCGGGCGATCCGGAAAGCGCAGCAATCTGCTCAGCCGCAGCCGCAGTCGCGTACGACCTAACGATTATCGCCGAGAATATCCAGGACGTCGCGAATAACGTGACGCGCTTCCTCGTGCTGGGACGTCATCCGTCGCAGCGCTCCGGGGCGGACAAAACCAGCCTGCTGTTCGCGTTGCCGGAGCGCGCGGGAGTTCTGCATGGCGCGTTGAGCCTGCTGGCGCGTGAAAAGATCAATCTCACAATGATTCAGTCGAGGCCGCAGCGTGAACGGCCTTGGGCATATATCTTTTTCGTTGATCTGGAGGGACATCGCGACGATCCGCGGGTGAAACGGGCGCTCGACGCGCTGGAGCGGCGCGCCCTTTTTTTGAAGGTGCTGGGATCGTATCCTGAGGGTAAGCTGGCGTATCGATAGCGATCGCGCTACGGTCCGCGCTCTTATGAAACCCGAAGAGTTGGTCTTTCCCTCGGTTGCCGCACTCACCCCATACGAGCCGGGCAAGCCGATTGAGGAATTGCAGCGCGAGTTAGGTATCGGCGAGCCGATCAAACTGGCGTCCAACGAGAATCCACTCGGACCTTCGCCCAAGGCGCTGACGGCGATGCGGGCGGCGCTCGAAGACTCGAATCGTTATCCCGATGGTGGGAGTTGGGCGCTGCGCGAGAAGGTCGCCGCGCGTCATCAGGTGGCGCCGAATCGAATCTTCATGGCGTCGGGGTCGGTCGAAGTGCTGAACCTGCTGGCTTTTTTATTTTTGCGGCCGGGGCTCAACGCGGTCTTCTCGCAGCATGGCTTTGCGATTTATCCATTGGCGGCGGCAGCCGCGGGGGGCGAGAGCAAAGTTGTGCCGATGCGTTCCGGATTCGAGTTTGATCTCGAAGGGATCGCAGACGCGATTGACGCGAACACGCGAATCGTGTTTCTGGACAATCCGAATAATCCGACGGGTGTAATTTTTCGTCGTCAAGAATGGGAGAAATGGCTCCCACGCGTGCCAGAGCATGTCGTGATTGTGGCGGATGAGGCCTATTTCGAATTTGTGCGCGATCCCGAGTATCCCGATTCGTTGAACTATCATGATGGGCGCCGGATGATCGTGACGCTGCGGACCTTCTCCAAAATTTTCGGACTGGCCGGATTGCGGGTCGGCTATGCGGTGTCGAGTCCGTCGATAGTCAAGTTGCTGAACAATGTCCGGCAGCCGTTCAATGTTACGTCGATGGCGCAGGTGGGTGCCCTGGCCGCGCTGGACGATACGGAGCACGTGCATAAAACGCTTGAAGTGAATGCGCGCGGGATGGCGTATCTGGAGAATGAGTTCACGCGGCTCAGGATCGGATATGTGAAATCCAATGCGAACTTCATTTTGGCCGAGGTCGGAGACGGGCGAGCGGTGTTCGATAAGTTGCTGCGGCATGGTGTGATCGTGCGGCCAGTCGGCGGCTACGGTCTGCCGCGACATCTGCGGATCAGCGTGGGGCTTGAGGAAGAGAACCATAAGCTGATCGAGGCGCTCGAACAGGTATTGGCGTGACGGATCGCAAACAGAGGTGGGCGTTATCAGAATTGCCGTAATTCGCCCCGAGGCGGCTCCGTTCGCATGACCCGTCTCAGCGTCAATCTCAATAAAGTCGCGCTGCTACGAAATTCGCGGCATACCGGAGTACCGGATTTGGCGACCTTCGCGCGGACCACGCACGACGCAGGTGCGCACGGTATTACGATTCATCCGCGGCCCGACGAACGGCATATCCGGGCGAGCGACGTAGCGATGTTGGCGAGTACGATCGCGAGTTGGCGGCCGTCGTTCGAGCTGAATATCGAGGGGCGGCCCGAGCATCGCTTGTTCGATCTGATTGAAGCGGTCGAGCCGGAGCAATGCACGTTAGTACCGGACGCGTCGTCGGCCTTCACCTCCGAAAAAGGCTGGGATTTGACAATCGATGAGATTGCGACATTGCGATCAATAGTTGAGCGGTTGCATCGAATTGGCGCGCGCGTGATTTTGTTTGTCGATCCGGCGCCCGACGCGGTTTATCGAGTGCGTGACACCGGCGCGGACGGGATCGAGATTTATACGGGCGTCTATGCCGAGAGTTATCGAAAAAAAGCTGGTGACGCGGCGTTGAGGGCGTGTATCAAAACGGCCGATGTTGCGCGCAATGCCGGGCTATTGATCAATGCGGGACACGATTTGAATCTCGACAATCTACCGCCATTGATTGCGGAGATTAGAGATTTGGCCGAAGTTTCGATTGGGCATGAATTGACCGCAGACGCCTTGCGGGTGGGTTTCGAGGCTGCGATCAAGGCCTATCTTGCGGCGCTTGCTCCGCGAGAACTCGCCTCGTAGATAATCACTGATGGCGCAGCTGTTTCGACAACTGACGATTTGCGGAGTCGGTCTGATCGGCGGATCGCTTGCGCTGATCGCACGCAAGCACAGACTAGTCGAGCGGATCGTCGGCTACGGACGCACGCAGGGTAATCTTGACGTGGCGCTCGAGCGCGGAATTATCGATATTGCGACGCGTGATCCGGCGGTTGCGGCCAAAGACGCGGACGTGGTGATGCTCGCGACGCCGGTGATGACTTTTCCGCAGGCGCTGCGCGCGATGACGCCATATCTGCCAAAAGAAGCGATCGTGACGGACGTGGGCAGTGTCAAAGGCTGGGTCGTTAAAGAACTGGAACCGTTGCTCGGGCCGCAGATGGCGCTGGTCGGAGTGCATCCGGTGGCCGGTAAGGAGATTACCGGAGCGATCGCCGCCGACGAGGAGTTGTATGTTAATCGGCGCGTGATTGTGACGCCTTCAGCGCGCAGCACTCCGGCGGCGCTGGATAAAATCGAGGCATTGTGGCGCGCGACCGGCGCAAATGTGGAGCGGATGGCGCCGGAGATTCACGACGCGATCCTCGCCCGTGCGAGCCATCTGCCGCAAATTGTTTCGAGCGCGCTGGCCGCGAGCCTGAGCGATGAGAAGGTTGACGGACGATGGGCGGCAGGATTCGGCGCGGGCGGCTTGCGGGACACGACGCGAATCGCGGGATCGTCGGCGGAGATGTGGCGGGACATTTTTCTGACGAACCGCGTGGCGATTCTCGAAAGCTTGAAACTTTACGCGCGAAGCTTTGAGGAGTTTATCGAAGCAGTTGAGCTAAGCGACGAGACCCGCATGATCCAGTTGCTAGAGCGTGGACGCCGGATGCGTGAGCAGCTCAAGGGATGAGGCGGACGAAGCCGATTATCGCGATTGACGGTCCGGTCGGAGCCGGGAAATCGACCGTAGCGCAGAACTTGGCGCGTGTACTAGGTTTTCATCATCTAAATACCGGCGCAATCTATCGTGCAGTCGCAATCGCTGCACTGAATGATTATAATGATGCCGAGCTGGACGATCCCCCGATCGTGCGGCGGCTTGGAGAACTCCTGAATTCGATCTCGATCAAGTTTGATGGCGAGCGTGTTCTGCTCGACGGACGCGATGTCAGTAGCAGGCTTGCGGACCCGCGCGTGAGTGATCTCGCGTCGCGCTTATCGGCGCTAGCGGTAGTTCGCGAGAAGCTGCTGGACTTACAGCGTGAGGCGGGCAAAGCTGGCGGTATTGTGATGGAAGGTCGCGATATCGGCACGATAATTTTTCCTGACGCCGAGTACAAATTTTATTTGACCGCGGACGCCGAGGCGCGCGCGACCCGGCGCTATGCGGAGTTGGCCGCCAAGGGCGTAGTGATTACGCGTGACGAAGTGCTCGCGCAAATTCGCGAGCGCGATCAGCGTGACCAGTCGCGCGAATTGGCGCCGCTGCGGCCCGCCGACGATGCGATCGTGATTGATTCGACCAAGCTGAGCGCCGATCAGGTGGTGAGCGTGATGTATCAGCGCGTACAGCACGGCTCACGCGGTTGATCAGGGCTTGAAACCGCACAACTACCCTTGTATGGATCGCAGTAATTTCGAGGCCCTGTAAAAGGTTTCACTAAATGGAGAAAGAGTTGTCGGAGCGAGCGAACGGAGGGACGAATGACTTCGAGTCGCTGATGGAACAGAGCCTTACGGGCGCCGCGCCCGGGTGATGTACTGGTCGGCACGGTAGTGGTTATCACGCGTGATAGCGTGATTGTCGATATCAATTACAAATGCGAAGGCCAGGTACCGCTCGTCGAGTTCCTTGATCACGAAGGCAATGTAATGGTCAAGGAAGGCGACGAAGTCGATGTGTACTTCGACGGCACCGAGACTGAAAACGGGACCGTGATGCTCTCGCACGCCAAGGCCGAGAAGTTCAAAGTCTGGCGCGAGCTTGAGCGGGCGTTTCAGACTGAGACGCCGGTCGAAGGCGTGATTCTGGGGAAAGTCAAAGGCGGCCTGCAGGTAGATATTGGAGTGCCGGCTTTTCTGCCCGGGTCACACGTCGATACGCGGCCCGCGCGCAACCTTGATCGCTATGTCGAATCAGCGCGGACGGTTTCAAATTCTCAAGTTCAATCGTGCGCGCGGCAACGTGGTGGTCTCGCGGCGCAGCGTAATCGAGCGCGAGCGCGCGTCGCTCAAGGAAGAGACGCTGAAGGTGCTCGAAGAGGGCGTGATCCTCGAAGGCACCGTTAAAAATATTACCGATTACGGCGCGTTCGTGGACCTCGGCGGGATCGACGGCCTGCTGCATATAACCGATATGGCGTGGGGCCGCCTGCAGCATCCGTCGGAAGCGGTTAAAGTCGGCGAGAAAGTAAAAGTCGTCGTGCTGAAGTATGACCCGCAGCGCGAGCGCGTCTCGCTCGGGATGAAGCAGATTATGACTGATCCGTGGACGCATGCTTCGGAGAGTTTTCCGATTGGCACGCGGCTTCACGGCAAAGTAGTCAGTGTGACTGACTACGGGGCTTTCGTCGAATTGGAGAAGGGGATCGAGGGCTTGATCCACGTCTCCGAGATGACGCTGGAGCAAGCGCGCGGTGCATCCGTCGAAGGTTGTCAATGTGGGCGATATGGTTGAGGTGCAAGTCTTGGGAGTCGACGAGGCAAATCGTCGTATCTCGCTTGGCCTGAAGCAGACGGAACCGAATCCATGGCAGGCATCTGGCGCAACGTCATCCGATTGGCAGCACAATCAGCGGCAAAGTCAAATCGATCACCGACTTCGGCGTGTTCGTCGAAATTGAGCCGGGGATCGATGGGTTGGCGCATATTTCGGATTTGTCGTGGACCAAGAAAGTGCGGCATCCTTCCGAGATCTACAAAAAGGGTGACGAAGTTCGAGGCGGTGGTGCTCGGGATCGAAGTCGAGCACGAGCGCGTCAGTCTCGGAATCAAGCAACTGGCGCCGGATCCGTGGGACACCGTCGCGCAGCGGTATCCGCTCAATACCGTCATCAAGGGCAAAGTCAGTTCGGTGGCGGATTTCGGGGTTTTCGTCGAATTGGAAGAAGGTATCGAGGGGCTAATCCACATTTCGCAGCTCTGCAATGAGCGGGTGGACAAGCCGTCGTCGCTGTACAAGGTGGACGACGAAGTTGAGGCGCTGGTCGTGCAAGCGGATACCCGCGAGCGCCGGATCGGCCTATCGATCAAAGCCTTGAATCAGCATCAGGAACGCGAGGAGATGCAGGCTTATCTCAAGCGCGAGCACGAGGCGCAGCGCTTTTCGATGGGCGATATGCTCAATGAAGAGCTGCGGCTGGATCGCGACGATGGCGGACGGTCACGGCGCGGCCGCTAGAAGCGCAGGCGATTGGTGGAAAAATCGGGCGCGCGGCGGCAATGACCAAGCGCGGGATAATCGAAGAGTTGCTCGTCCGGCGGTCCGCGTTTTCGCATCGCGCGGCGGAGACGACGATCAATGCGATGTTCGATGCGATGGCGCAGGCGCTGGAGCGTGGCGAACGGATCGAAATCCGCGGCTTTGGCAGTTTCGGCGTGAAGCATCGCGAGGCGCGGCAAGGCCGCAATCCCGAAGACCGGCGCGGCGGTTCAGGTGGAAGCCAAGCGCCTCCCGTTTTTCCGCGCGGCGAAAGAACTGCGAATCGAGGTGAACGGTGCGGCGGAAAGCCGCGACCGCACGATCTGAAGCTTCCGGCCGGACGCGGCGCTGCTATGGGCGCCGTGGCGTTACGAATATTTGGCTGGCAAGCGTCCGGCTCGCGTCAAGCTGCATCTTTTGTTTCACCCGGCTTGGTCCAGTCGGAGCGCCGCCGCCAATTGATCTTGTATGTCGACGCACTCGCCCTCGTGATGTTGAATCGATATCCATATAACAATGGTCATCTGATGGTCGCGCCGCGCCGCCACGTCGCGTCGCCCGAACTGCTGACGCGGGATGAACGGCTCCGCCTCGATGATTTGATGATTCGTTCGATAACGCAGATACGTGAGGCATTGCGTCCTGCCGGCTGAATCTTGGCGCGAATCTGGGTCGCGCGGCGGGAGCAGGATTCGCCGAGCATATGCATTGGCACGTCGTGCCGCGATGGGAAGGCGATTCGAATTTCATGCCGGTAATTGGTGCGACGCGAGTGCTCTCGGAGCATCTGGCGCATAGCTTTGATCTGCTTGCGCCGCGTTTCAAAGCGATCGAGACTGCCATATCCTGAGAGGAGTTTGCCGCGGCATCATCTATTATGAATCACGAGCTTCTGAAGCATCGGACGCGCGGAGAACTGGAACGCGCCGGTTATCAAGTTTTCCCGGTGCGGATCGAGATGCGCAATAATCTGCTCAGGTCGTTGCGCGACCGCAAGGAGAGTTTTGCCGGGAATCGTCGGCTATGACGAGACGGTTGTGCCGGAAATCGAGAATGGCGTGCTCGCCGGTCATCATATGATCCTGCTGGGCGAGCGCGGCCAAGCCAAGTCGCGTATCATCCGCTCGCTAACAGCCTTGTCTGGACGAGTACGTGCCCGCAATCGAGGGATGCGAGATCAATGATGATCCATTTAATCCGATCTGCGCACGATGCTGCAAAATCGTCGCCGAGAAAGGCGAGGCGCTACGCCGATTCGCTGGATCGGCCGCGAGCTCAGCGCTATGCCGAGAAGCTCGCTACGCCGGACGTCTCGGTAGCCGACCTGATCGGCGAGATCGATCCGATCAAAGTGGCCGAGGGCCGTTATCTTGCCGACGAGGAGACGATCCATTATGGGCTGATCCCGCGGACCAATCGCGGCATTTTCGCGATCAATGAACTGCCCGACCTGACTGAGAAAGTGCAGGTCGGATTGTTCAATCTGATGGAAGAGCGGGACGTTCAGATCAAGGGTTATAAGATTCGCCTGCCGGTGGATGTGGTCTTTGTCGCGAGCGCCAATCCAGAAGACTATACCTCGCGCGGGCGCATCATCACGCCGCTCAAGGATCGTTTCGATATCCAGATTCGAACGCATTATCCCAAAACGCTTGAGCAAGAAATGCCAATCATGGAGCAGGAATGCAGTTATCCGCTGCGCTCCGAGATGCCGCTGCGGGTCGCCCAGTTTCATGAAGGAAGTGCTCGCGCAGATCACTTTCGAGGCGCGCGCCTCTAACGAAATTAATCAATCCTCGGGCGTTTCGGTGCGCGTCACGTATCAATAATTTTGAAGCGCTGATTGCCAACGCCGAGAAGCGCGCGATTCATCAATCAGGATAACGAAATTGTGCCGCGGATTTCTGATCTGCATTCACTCTACGCCTCGACCGCGGGCAAGCTCGAACTCGAATACGCAGGCGAGGATAAGAAGGACGACGACCTGATCGAGCGGCTCGTCAATCGCGCGGTGCTGAAGGTATTTGATCGCTACGTGAAGCTCGACGAGCTCAAGCCGGTAATCGCGCTACTTTGAGCAGGGCTGGGGCGTCGAGGTTTCGGATCGTTCGCGCCGGCATCACGATTATATGGACGCGCTGCGTGAGGTGCCGGGTCTGCGCGAAGCTGTCAATCAGCTCGGCGCTTTCGAGACGCCGGGACTGATGGCGACGGCGAGCGAATTCATTTTCGAAGGCCTGCATCTGCATCAGAAGCTCAACAAGGACCGGCAGGGCGGGCGCTTCGCCTATCACGCCTGAGCCAGTGGCATCGGCGATGGTAATCACCCGCTATACGCACGTGGGACGGTAGCAGCAGCTCAAGCTGGATGCCGGACAAGATTTTCGAGAAGCTCGCCGAGCATCTCTCCTACACCGACGACCTGCGCCAGGCGATGGACTGGATGATGCGGCAGGGGATGGAGTTTCGACGGCCTCAAGGTGATGGGGCTCGAGGAATTTCTCGAACAGCTGCGCCAAGAAATGCGCCAGCGCTATCGCGATTTCAACCTGCAAGAATGCGCTTTCCGAGATCGAACAGAAGCTCGATGAAATCCTGAACAAAGAACGCGAGACGCTCAATGCAATGCGCGGCGAAAGACCCGGGATCGAGGAGAAACGGCGTCAATTGCAACAAGTGCCGCGCCGGGTCTCGGAAGCGCTGCGCAAACTCGAAAGACTACGAATTCGAGAATGCAGAGGCCAAAGCGGATTTCGACGAGCTGCTAGCCGAATACGAGAATATCCGCGACCTCGAGAACTTTCGCGAACGCTTCAACCACATGTTCCATGGTCCGAAAAGCCTCAGCTATCGACGAGGCGCTCGAGCTGATGCGCGAAATGGAGCGGATGCGCCAGCTCGAACAGGACCTGATGTCAGGGCAACTTCGAGACCATCTCGATGGAAGATCTGCAAGAGACTGCTGGGCCAGCAGGCGCTGCAGGATTTTCAGAACCTGCGGCAAGTGATGATGCTCCTGCGGCAGTCCGGCTATATGGCGCAGAAGGGCGACCATCTGCAGCTCTCGCCCAAAGGCGTGCGCCGCATCGGGCAGCTTGCGCTGCGCGATATTTACCAGGGCCTGCTCAAGGATCGCGCCGGTTCGCCATCAGCACCGACCATCGTGGAATCACCGAAATCCGGCCTGACCAGAAGTGAAGCCGTATGTGTATCGGCGATCCGCTGAATCTAAACCTGGTCGGCACGCTCAAGCACGCGCTGGCGCGCGAACCGGGCGTTCCGCTGACGGCTCGAGCCCGACGATTTCGAGATTTTCGAGAGCGACTACGGAAGCTCGTCCTCGACCGTGCTGTGCCTGGATATGTCGTGGTCGATGAGCTGGGAGGGCCGTTTCGCGGCAGCGAAGAAGGTTGCGCTGGCGCTGGAAACGCTAATACGCACCAAGTTTCCGCGCGACTTTTTTGCCATTGTCGGATTTTTCACACGCGCCGTCGAACTGAAGCTCAAGGACCTGCCCGAAGCGTCGTGGAATATGGGCGATCCGTTCACGAATTTGCAGGACGGTTTGCGGCTGGCTTCGGACCTGCTCGGACATCATCCGTCGCGCAATCAGCATATTATCGTGATCACCGATGGGCAGCCGACCGCCTATTTTTTGAACAAACGGCTGTACTGCGAATGGCCATTGTCCTTCGGCGGTATCAGCATGCGCGCTGCGCAGGAAACCCTGAAAGAAGTCGAGCGCGTTACCCGCAAGGGCATCACGATTAATACCTTCATGCTTGACGACTCGCCCAGCCTGCGCGCCTTTGTCGAGAAGATGACACAGATAAATCGCGGCCGCGCGCTTTATACCCGCCCGGACCATCTCGGCGAGTACATGCTGGTCGATTATCTGTCGAAGAAGCGCAAACGCGTCTAAGTTAATTCGGCAGGCGAGCGTTATCCGGACGAGCGTCTGATTGCGGCAGCAGTCCAAGTTCCACCGATCTGGCGCAGAACGATGCGCGAGGATTCTGCGCCCGCGTCGGAGATTAAGCGCTTTAAAGGCTCGTCCATCGGCTCTTTCGACAAACGGAAAGTTCCCCAGTGGATCGGAATCAGGTAATGCGCGCCGGTTTGCAGGAACATCTTCCAGACTTGCTCGGGGTTCGCGTGATTCCAGATCCATGGATTATAAGCGCCGATTGAAAATGCGGCGATATCCGGCGGATGTGAAGCGAGCGGGGCGAAGAGATCGGTGTCGGCGCTATCGCAGGCAAGCAGCATCCGATGTCCATTTTTCGCGAGCAGATAGCTGTTGAAGCCGTAATCGCGTCCGTGCGGCCATCGTTTGCCCCAGTGACGTGCGCCAAGCGCCTCGATCGAGAGTCCGTTAACCTTGGTGCGCTCGCCCCATTTCAGTTCGCGTACGTCATGAAAGCCGAGCGGCCGGATCAAAACGCCGCATCCACTGCAAGCGACAATCACTGCGGTTTTGGGCAGCGCCTTGAGCGACGGAAGATCGAGATGATCCATATGCGCGTGAGTGATCAAGATAAGGTCGAGCGGCCCTAACTGATGTACATCGAGCGGCGCTGCGATCCGCCTGCGCGGTCCAATCGTGAAAAGCGAATCGAGCGAGAATCCAACGCGATTATAAAGCGATGGGTCGCTGATCAGATGCACGCCGAAAAAGTTCATCAGTAGAGTCGCGTGTCCGAGATTCGCGATGGTAAGTGCGTTATTCGTCCATGTTCGTGGCTGCGGCGTATCAGGTCGCGCCATCGGCTCACCGTTACAAGCCAAGAGGGCCATGGCGGCGACAATCATTGTGGAAATTGAAACCCATCTCGCTAATCGCACGAGTCTAAATTTCCACACCTTAGAGATTAAAACTTTGCCGGATTTAATGTTGCGGGTTGAAACGCTTCCGCAAAGACAAGCATATTTGTGATTATCATTGATAACTGTCAGTTAACTCGCCATAAACTTGGTTTGAGGGAGGTCCATTCATATGATTCTATCAAAAGAAGCATCCAGACCGGCTTTTAATTGGCAGGAACGCGCAACGGCATACGTGAGTGTCGTGATTGCGATAGCGCTGCTCGCCACATCGGTTCTATATTCGTCGTCCGCGTCAGCCAAGACTAAAAAGGGCAAAGTAACTGTCGCGCTGTGGGTGGCTAATGGAACAAACGTAGTCGAATTTGATCCTGGTGATTTCAAAAAAGGCGTGCACAACAACAAACCGCATCTCGCGATTAACTCGACGTTCGGCGCGCCACAAGGAGTGGTATTCGATACGGCCGGCGATCTGTGGGTGATCGACGGCGGCACGACATCGGTTGGCGGGACAGCCGCTCCGATGCTCGATGAGTTCACGCCCAAGCAACTCGACAAATTGAACAAGGTTAAAGCGCCGACGCCAACTGTGCAGCTTACCTCGGCCTCGTTCGTGTTCCCGCAGCAGGCAGTATTCGATACGACCGGCAATCTGTGGGTCAGCGACAATGGCGCAAATGCGGTATTCGTTTTCACCGCCGCACAACTCAGCGCTGGTGGCGCCCAAACGCCGACGGTGACGATCACTTCGACGCCGACGTTTACTGGTCCACTAGGTATCGCCTTCGAGCCAACCTCGGGCAATCTGTGGGTCGCGAATAACGGAACGACCACGATTTTTGAATTTAATGCGGCGAGTCTGCCGCCTCCGACCACCAGCGCGTCAGTCACGCTGACACCGAATGTGATTCTTTCTGATGATGGGAACAATTCGATTCAGGCGCCGTGGGCATTGGTGTTTGATACGGCCGGCGATCTGTGGTCGAGCAATGCGAACACACCGTTCACGGTGGTCGAGTTTGCTGCGGCTAATCTCGGAACCAGTGGAAGTCCGACTCCGATAGTCACACTCAGCCCGACCACTGATAAAAAGAATATTACGCTGGCAGCGCCAAATGGGATCGCGTTCAATAATCTCGGTGATCTGGCGGCGGTCAGCTCAGCAACTCCGTTCGGAATCGCGGATTTCTTGGCGAGCCAGCTAACGGCAAGTGGCACAACGATTCCGAACACGCTGCTGGTCGGCAAAAAGACGACTCTGAATGCGCCGGCTGGATGTAATTTCGGTCCCATCCATGAAAAATAGTCAACGTATGGCGGTCGAGAGTGGAAAGCAGGGCAGATTCGTGACGAGCGCGTATTGATAAATTCGCGTGTTCCAATGGAAAGTGCCCGCGCCTGAGCCGAATTCTGCCACCAAGCCATCGAGTTGATTTGCTTCCTCGGCGGTTTGGGGCTCGGCGGGGGCGTAGATGAGAAATGAAGATGAGCGCAAGTTCAGCAAAGGATTGAGCGGCGGCTGAAAGTTCATCTTCAACAGATTCTCGGCAGGCCGCCACGAGGATGCATCGCCTGATTCAACGGTAAGCTCCCAGCGCGGCTCGCCCGTCGAATCATCGATCCTCAATTCGCGCCATTGCGGCGACTGGCTTGCGTCGGGCGTGCGCAATTCGATGATGTTCGGCGGCGCGTCTTCGAGGTCGTCGCATCGTTCGCGACGATCGAGATCGTCTTCACCCTTGTCGCTATTGGAAGAGGACTTTGAGGCCAGACTCGCGGCGCCCATGCCAACTGCTTCGGTAGCTTGCAAAGCTACTGGAGCGAGTTGCAGTGCTGGGTACCAACATCCCGCCAGCAAGCTCAGCGTGATCGAAAGAGCAGCCGATACGAGTGAGTGAGTGATATCCGAAAGCCGCGTGGTCAAGGGCGACGCGCCGTGACGATCGAGGAGGTGAAGGGCGGGGCGGGCAAATCCTCGCGATGGATGGCACGAAAACCTGCCGTGGTGAGCCAATCCGTAATCTCTTCGAAGCTGTAGTCGCGGCCATGGGTGGTCAGTAGTAGATAGAGAGCGAAAACTGCGCCGGCGGGTGGTGCGATCAAGTCCGCATCCATGATGTGGTCTTTGATTATGAGCATCCCATGCGGGGCTGAGCGCGCGAAAACATTTACCGAGCAGAGCCGCGTTCGTGGATTCATCCTCGCTATGGATGATGTTCGACATGAAGATGACATCGACCGGGCCCGGTAGCTCGCTGGTATTGTAATCAACTTCGCGCAAATCGATTCGCGGCAGTGCCCACGGTTCACGTTCCGACAGTAACTGGCGCGCGACTTTAAGAGTAGCCGGAAGATCATAGATTGCGCCGCGCGCGTTGGACCAGCGCCGCAGGAACTCGACGAGATAGGTTCCCGGGCCGCCGCCCAGATCGACGATGGTTTTGGCGAACGAAAGATCGAGACGCTCTGCCGTCCAGCGCGCGTCGCCGCGCGCCCGCACGAGACTATCCATCGCTTTAATGAAGCTGACGGTTTCCTGCGGCGTGTTTTGGAACATATCGGGTGTGCGCGCGGGATTGCCGGAACGGATCGAGTCCTCCAGCCTGCCCCAGGCGTCCCATAAGCCCGCATCAAAGAGAATCATTCCGCCGAGATACTCCGGTGATGATTCCACCAAATATTGTCGCGAAGCGCCGGTCAGTCCGTAGCGACTATCCTGCTTAGTCAGGAGATCGAGCGCGACCAATGCGTTCGCGAGCAGCATCGTCGCACGCGAATCGCATCGCAGGCGGGCGGCAAGTTCGGCAGCGTCGCGCGGACCATCCGAGAGCGCTTCGAACATCCCCAGCTTGAGCGCGACTTGGATGACGCGCGCCTCGGCGTGACCACCCGCCATCCCGGCAATTCGATCAAAGCTCATCACCAAAGTCCCAGCGCGATCAGCCTGAGATCAAGGCGTCAGTACCAGCTTGCCGACCGATTGCCGCGATTCCATGAAGCGATGGGCATCGGCGGCTTGGGCCAGTGGGATAGGTCTTACCGACCAGCATCTTGAGCTTGCCCTCTTTCATCAGTCGAAAGCAGCTCTCCGTGCCCTGCTTCATAAGCTGTTGCTGCGAAGACGCGGTAAACAGGATGAAGCCGCTGACCTTGACGGCCTTCTCGAAGAGTCGCATCGGGTCGAGCTTGTCAGGTGGACCGCCTGCGCGCCCATAGAGGATCACGTGGCCGAAGGGAGCAGCGCACTTAATGCCCTTTTCGAAGGTCGGCTTGCCGACTGCGTCGAGGTTGAGGTCGATTCCCTTACCGCCCGTGAGGCGCATCGCCTCTTCGGCGAGATCGTGGGTTTCGTAGTTGATCACCTCGTCGGCGCCGTACTGCTTCGCGATGTCGATTTTGCTGTCGCTCGAAACGGTGCCGATCACGCGAGCGCCGGCGGCTTTCGCTATTTGCATCGCGACAATTCCGACGCCACCTGCGGCGGAATGGACCAGCACGGTCTGTCCGGGCGTCATGTGATGACAGGTGTGAATCATAAACCAGGCGGTGAGCGTCTGGATCGGGAAAGCCGCGCCTTCCTCGAAGCTCACCCAATCCGGCAGTGGAATAACCTGATTGGCGTAAAAGAGCGAGTACTCGGCGTAGCACTTGAGGCCGATACCGGTGACGCGCATGCCGGGCTTGAGGCCCTCGACCCCCGGGCCGACTTCGTCGATGACGCCCGCACCTTCCATCCCGGGAGTGTCGGGCAGCTTGGGCTTGATTACGTAGTTGCCTCGCCGGAAGAAGTTATCAGCGAAATTGATCCCGCTGGCATGATTTCGTACGCGCACCATTCCGGGCCGTACCTCGGGCTTGGGGATATCGACGAGCTGCATCACTTCGGGGCCGCCGACTTCTTTGAACTGGATTGCTTTCACCGCATCGCCTCCTGACGGACTCGGAAAACTACTGATTACGTCTTGCTTTATGCTGCCGCGCAAGCTTCAGAATGTGGGTTAGCATTTCATCCGTGGCAAGGCTATCGCTCCGACAATCTCATGCTTGATCTCGTAATTTTTGACGCTGACGGCGTACTGTTCGATTCAACCGAATCCAATACGGCTTATTACAATGCGATCTTCGATTTGCTGGGGGAAGTGGCGATGAGTCCCGACGAAGAGAAAGCCGGGGTGTTCCTCTCAGCGCCGCAGGTATTCGAGTTGCGCGCAGCCGGTGATGCAGCCCGTATTGCGCGGATGCGGGAGGTGGCGCGCACGATGGATTCAACGCCATTTTTCAAAATGCTGCGACCGCATCCGGAGTTGCGCAGCTTTTTACTTGAGTATCAAGCAAACCTATCGATTAGGGCTCGCGACCAATCGTTCGGCGACGATCCCCGCAATTATCGATTATCTTGGGCTCGCTGGAGTCTTCGATGCGGTAGCGAGCGCGCGCGACAAGGTGCGTCCTAAGCCCGCGCCAGACATCCTGCATCTATGCCTGGAGCGGGCCGATGTAATCGCGAATCGAGCAGTTTACGTCGGTGACAGCGCGACTGATCTAGTCGCGGCGGAGGCCGCGGGGATGCACTTTATTGGGGTGGGTGAGCGCGCCCCGCATGTCCATCAGATTGGAAGACTTGAGGAATTACCGGAGAAGTTGCACGAGATTTTCGGTCATTAAGCAGCGGAGCTCATTCGGCGGTGCGCTTGCGCCGGGATTTTGTCGCAGGCTTTGATTTCGGCTTGTCCCCACCATCAGCCAGCATCCGATCGATCTTCATGCTAAGATTCACCAACTGGGTGCTCAGAGTATCGAGGCGGGATTTGAGTTCGCGGACGTCGCGCTTTGAGGGAATATTGACGAAATCAAGGAGGCTTTCGACATTGCGGTCGAAGCTTTGCTTATTCGACATGAAACGCTCGCCGGCCCGCCCCAATCCTTTGCGCAGCCGTTCGCTGGCCATCACCTCGTTAAAGAAGCTCGATGCGCCATCTTCACCTAATTGACGAAGCTTCGTGAGTAAATTTTCAACATCGCGTCGCGCCATTGATCAAACTATAGCCAGCCGGACGATCAACGCCAATGAGTGAAACGATCGCGTTGATTCTCGGCATTACCTCGGGCTTTGCGCTGACCGGGTTCCATCAGAGCGCGGCGAATATGATCGCCACCTCGTTCATTGTCGATGCGTCGCTCGCGCCGGTTACGGCAATCGTTGCGTATCAGCATGGCCGGTCCGCATTACGCTGGGCGATGGCGGGGTTTATCTTTGGGGCATGGGCGCTCGCCGCGGCTTTAATTCTGGTTAGAGTGCAAGTCGCTCGCCGCCCGGATGATTTCCCGCCTGGGCCACACGCCGCATAACCTAAGCAGCCTGTCGGCGTCTCATACTTACGCGAATACAGCTGGTCATTTGACCTGCCACGCCGGTCATGCAAAACACAGAACAGACCAGCAATACAATGCGCTTCGAGTTTAATAAACGGAGATCCGCACGATGGAGCAGAAAGTCGGATTTGGGGTTTTCTCGCCGCAGGCCGGACTACCCCTTCAAAGCATTGCGCGAGCGAGCATCGAGCCTCGAACGGCTGGGGTATCATTCGATTTGGCTAGTTGATCATTTCTGGAATCGCGGCGTGCCCGATGCAGACGTGCTCGAATGCACGGCCACGATGAGCGCGCTGGCGGCTGCGACCGAGAAGCTCCGGATCGGATCGCTGGTTCTGTGCAATTCGTTCAGGAATCCCGCGATGCTCGCGAAGATGCTGGCGACGATCGACAATATCAGCGGCGGCCGTCTCGAAATTGGTCTCGGCGCGGGCTGGATGGATGAAGAGTATCGCGCCTATGGATATGAATTTCCGTCGATGGGTGCGCGGTTACGGCAGCTCGAAGAAGGCGTGCAAATCCTGAAGGCGATGCTCACGAACAAGCAGGCAAGCTTCAAGGGCCGCTACTACGAAGTGACCGACGCCTTCAATAATCCGCAACCGATCCAGAAGCCGCATCCGCCGCTCACGATCGGCGGCAGCGGGGAGAAGGTGATGCTCAAGCTGGTCGCGAAATATGCCGACCGCTGGAACTGTCCGGCGGGTTACCGCAGCTTTGAGCAGAAATTCAATGCGTTAAAGCAACATTGTGAAGCAGTCGGGCGCGATCTGAAATCGATCAATATCTCCGAGCAGCTGCTGGTATGTATCGGCGCGAATGACAATGAAGTCGAAGAGCGATGGAAGATTTCGCAACGGCTGCCGTTCTGGCGCACTGCAATCAAGGGCACGCCGCCACAAGTAATCGAGCAACTGCGCGAACGCCTCAAAAAAGGTATCCAGTTTTTCACGATTATCTTCGGCGATCTGAATTCGCCTAGCAGCATCGACCTGTTCGCGCGCGAAGTAATGCCGGCGTTTGCCTGAAGATCGGCGCACGAACGCTTCGCGCTCACGCTCAGGCGCGGTTTGCGTGTATATGGGAAGAGATCGTCAATCCAAGGAGGAAGGAATCATGCCACTCTATCTCGACGAGATCAGCTTTAACGTCAGCAGCAAAGAAGATTTCAAGAAGGCTTACGATCTAATCAGCGGGGCGATGAAGAATGGCTTCCCGCAAGGCGTAACACTCAAAGCCGGACCGTGGTTTTCGAATGAGGAGTGCAAGGTCGTGCTGATTCTGGATATTCAGGATCATGCGCTGACTTTCGGCCCATTCAGCGGAGCGATGGCCGCAGGCGTGGTGTCCAAGCGGCGGCTGAGTCCGATCGTCGATTGGGAAACGGCAGGCAAAGCAGTAAACGCGTAACGAGATGGCGGCCGGATTCGGCGTTTTGAGAGAAGAATATGAATGGTGCTGAAAGCTTGGTCCGGACCGCGATCGCTGCGGGGATAGAGGTCTGCTTCGCGAATCCCGGCACCACCGAGATGCCGTTAGTTGCGGCGCTGGATGCCGTCGAAGGGATTCGGGCAGTATTGGGCCTGTTCGAGGGCGTTTGCACCGGTGCGGCCGACGGATACGGCCGGATGGCTGACAAGCCGGCGCTCACGCTGCTGCATCTCGGTCCGGGATTCGCCAACGGGATCGCGAATTTGCATAACGCGCGGCGCGCTCGCTCGCCGATCGTCAATGTGATCGGCGATCACGCGACGTGGCATCTGGCCGCCGACGCCCCGCTGACTTCGGATATCGCTTCGCTGGCGCGATCGGTCTCAGGATGGATTCACGAAGTGAAATCCGCAATGGCGCTGTCGATCGATACGGCCGAAGCGATCGCAAAAGCCGGACATACGCCCGGGAAGATTGCCACGCTGATCGTGCCCTCGGACTGTCAGTGGAATCTGGCGAGCAGTGCCGCGGGCCGAATGGACGTTGCAGTTCCTCCGACTACATCTGACAGCGCGATCGTAAAGTCGGCTGAACTGCTACGCGCGCACGGCGCGAAGGCCACGCTTTTTATGGGTACGCTGGCGACCCGCGAGCGGGGACTTAAAGCGGCGGGACGGATTGCGGCGAAGACCGGATGCCGCTTGATGTGCGAGACTTTTCCGGCGCGGATCGAGCGCGGCGGCGCGATGCCGAACGTTGAGAAGCTGCCGTATTTCCCTGAACAGGCAACTGAAGCGCTGGCAAAATCCACGGCAGTCGTGTTGGCGGGGGCGCGTGCGCCGGTCGCCTTTTTCGGTTATCCGAACTTGCCGAGCGAACTGATTCCGGAAGGAACCGCAATTGAGACGCTCGCTACTCCCGAGCAGGAATCCGCCGCGGCACTAGAAGCGTTGGCGGAGTATCTCAGGGCTGGTGCGGCGCCCGCATCGACATCGAAGAGACCGGCGCTGCCGACCGGCAAGCTCGATGCGACTACGATCGGCGCGGCAATCGCAGCATTGATGCCGGAAAACTGCATCGTGATGGATGAGGCGGCGACGACCGGGTTGCCGTTCTTCGGGGCTTCGACAGGCGCGCCCGCGCATACCTATCTGGCGTTGACTGGCGGCGCGATTGGACAGGGACTACCGTGCGCGACCGGCGCTGCGGTTGCGTGCCCTGATCGTAAAGTAATCGCGTTTCAGGCCGATGGGAGTGGGATGTACACATTGCAGGCGTTATGGACGCATGCGCGTGAGCAGCTTGATATCGTCACGTTGATTTGCAACAACCGCCGCTATCGAATCTTGCAAGTGGAACTCGCGCGCGCGGGAGTCAGTGAGCCGGGACGCAAGGCGCGCGCACTGACCAGTCTCGCGAATCCTGAAATCAACTGGTCCTCGATGGCCCAGGGAATGGGCGTGCCAGCGGTGCGGGTCGAAACGGCTGAGGCTTTGTCCACGCAGTTGGAACGTGCGGTGAAAGAGCGCGGCCCCAGCTTGATTGAGATGATGATTTAGGCTCCGCAGGCGCCTAGAAGCGGTGCAAATGCTTGGCAATCGCCGCGAGGTCATTGAGCGAGCGCGGCTCATGGCCGAGATCGGAAGAGCACAAGATTGGGATTTCCGGCGCGAGAGTCTGGCGTAGTTGTTCGAGCGCGAGCATCTCGCGATGCTTGAGCGCGGCGAAATCCGCAAGATTGCGCGACAACTTGCGCTTCAAGTCAGCAGGAAGCCGAGCGCGCGCGAGGTCGCTTTTATTGGGTAGTGGGCTCATCAGGCGATTGACCGCCAACGCGTCAACCCGCAGTCCCATACGGGATAATGCTTCGATGAATTCCAGAGTTTGATCGATACGCTCGCGTTGCGCGGTGGTCACCAGCACGATCGCGGTTTGAGGATCGCGCAACAGGGTTTGAATTTCTTCGGCGCGAGCCGCAAAGCCTTCGTACATTCCCTCGAAGCCGCGCACAAACGCCTGAACGTCCGTCAGCAGATGCAAGCCGGTCAGCCGATCAAACGCGGCGAGGACGGCTCGTGCGGCCAAGTCGAAAATAGCCCGGGGCGCCCGGATCAAACCGCGTGACGCGCCGAGCAAAGCCGCCGCCCGCGAATTCATCAGCTCGAGCATCCGACGCGGCGCGTCCAGGAAATGCAGGGCGTCGGCTGCCGGTGGAGTATCGAGCACGATCATATCGGCGCTATGGTCGTGAGACATCGCCAGCACCCGTTCCATCGCCATATAATCCGCGACGCCCGCCAGAGCGTTCGACAGGTTTTGATAAATGCGGCCGGCGAGGATCGCGTCGCGCGCTTTCTCCGAGGGCGCATAGCGCGAGATCAGGTCGTCAAAGGTGCGTTTCGGATCAAGCCGCATCGCACGCAGGCGGCCTGCTGCTTGAGCATCTCGCGATAATTTGACGACTTGAGGTTTGTGAGCATCGGCTTCGATACCGAGCGCGTCGAGCAGCCGAGGCGCCGGATCGATCGTCATCACGTCGGTAGCGCGTCCATCGTATGCTGCGCCGATCGCAAGCGCGGCGCTGAGCGTGGTCTTGCCGACGCCGCCCGGTCCGAGGCAGATCACAAGACGGTAATTTGTGAAATCAAAACCGGTCATCGAGCGAGCATGCTGCTTTCTAGCGACTCGGCAAGCGTCTCGATCTCGGCTCGCGCAAAGTCCGGGCGAAAGAGCATCGGCAATTCGACAGTGTCAATACGAGCGCGGGCCAACCTGCGCTTCGCTCGCAGGGTCTTTTCGGCCATGACCTGACGAGCTAACGCCAAATCTCGATGCTCTGGTATTCCGTTCAGCCGCGCCAATTCTGTGGGGGAGAAGAGTGCGCTATCAGCGCGGTTTATAATCGCAGCGATGCATTGGATGCCGAGCGCGACGAAGGACTCAATCGCCGCGATCGTTTCACGTACTGCCAGCTCTTCCGGTGTGAGCGTCATCAGAACGCCGAAGCGTATGCGATCATTGAGGAATTCTTCGACTTCGAGCGCAAGCTGATGCAAAGCGCCGCGCGGCGCGAGTCGCTTCAGATTGCTCGCGACGGACAGCATCTCGAAGGCGCTGCCGGTCGCCGGGCCGTCCACGATAAGAATCCGATCGGGATCGGCCTCGCTCGCCATCAATTTCAGCCGCTCCACAATCAGAAAAGCTTCCAGGCCTGGCAGGGCGGCAGTGACAAAGCCGAATGTACTGCTTTTAAGCATCCGGCGCGCGAGTGCCTTGAGCGGCACGATACGATCCACAAAATTTTCCAGTTCGCTGCGCGGCGTGATGGATTCGAATAGCGGCTCGAAGCTCCGAGGAAATCGAAGCATTCGAAGTACTGAGCAACCGTGCTGCCGACCTGCGACCTCCGAGATCTATCAAGGTTGTTCTAGAGCGTCGCGCAAGCGCGAGCGCCAAAGCCGCGGCGATAGTGCTTTTGCCAGTTCCGCCTTTGCCGGTGATGAAAATGACGCGGGGCAGCATCATGTGTGAAGTTTTTCGTGATTAGAAAAAGGCACGATCTCTGCTTGACCGCTTGCGGACATCTCAACCAACACCAATACGCGGCAAAGGCTAGTTACATGAACGATCCTATATTGATTGGACAAAACGAAGTCGAACAACATCCAATTCGCGACGCGTTCCAGCGGTTTTCGATTGCAACGGCTGATTTGACCGGCACACCAGTGGCATTCCTGCTTTCGGTGCTTTTAGTCGTGATCTGGCTACTCAGTGGTCCTTATTTCCACTATTCGGATACTTGGCAACTCGTCATTAATAGCATTTCCTCGGTGGCTGCGTTTCTGATGGTTTTCGTAATCCAGAACAGCCAGACTCGGGACACTTGGGAAATCCATCTTAAGCTGGATGAATTGATTCGCGCGGTGGACTCGGCGCGCAATCAATTCATGGACCTGGAAGACTTGTCAGAAGAGCAGCTTCAACGGCTCGGTGATTCTTTCAAACGTCAAGCGGAGCAGAAGCGGCATCTGAGTAAAATAGCCGCGCTGATTCCATAATGACGCTCGAATCGTCCTTCGGAGATGAGAATGGGACTGCCGTGAGGATCGCACAGTCCGCCATTAACCGGGCTTTGCAATAGCCTTGACCGGCAAATGCGTAAGTCCCACCAGCCGATTATTATTGGTCCACTGTAGGTCACCGGTGACCTCGAAGCCCGCAAAGCGTTCGAGCAGCTCCTCGTACATTACGCGGATCTCAAGCCGGGCTAAATTCGCGCCGAGACAGAAATGAGTGCCGAGACCAAAGCCGACGTGATCATTCGGATTACGGCCGATATCGAAGCGGAATGGCTCGGGAAACTCACGTTCATCGCGGTTGGCCGACATCTCCCAAATCGTGACCTTTTGCCCCTGACGGATTGTACGTCCGCGCAATTCAGTATCGCGCGAGGCGGTGCGCCGTTTATAAACTGAGGGCGAAGTCCAGCGGACGATTTCATCAATTGCGGTTTTCATCAGCGACGGATCGTTGCGCAGCCGTTCCATCTCACCGGGATTATTAATGAACGCGAGCAGCCCGCCCGAGATCGCGCTGCGGGTGGTCTCGGCTCCTGCCGGAAAGAGCAGATTGAAGAAAGCCCGCAGCTCGCGATTCTCTGAGCTGAGAGCCGTCGTCGAGCCGCGCATGCACGATGATCGAGAGGATGTCGTCGGCAGGCTCGCGGCGCTTGCGTTCGACCAATTTATCGGCATAGGCGCTGAGCAGCTTCAGATGCTCGACTGACATGGTCTGTCCGTCGCCGGCGCTGACCGCGAGATCAACGATATCGCTCAATTCAGCGCGATCTTCCTGCGGCACGCCGAGGACGGCGCAGATCGCCTGCAAAGGCAGCTCGCGCGCGACCGTCGGGACGAAGTTAAAAGTCGTATCGCGTGGGACCTCGTCGAGGATGCGCCGCGCACGCCGCCGCAGGTCTTCTTCAAGCCGACCAATCATCCGAGGGGTAAACCCGGTATTCACGAGACTACGCAAGCGGCGATGCTTGGGATCGTCGGTCTGATTCAGTTGATAGCCAGCACCCTTACCATCGTAGATTTGTACACCGCCGAGTTCAGACGAGTAAGTCTCGGCATCCTTGAAGACCGCAACTATATCCTCGTAGCGGCTGACCACCCAGAAGCCGACGCTGCCCGGGGTATACGCGGTCGGTTCGTGCCACCAGACCGGCTCTTCTTCGCGCAGCCAGCGGAAAAAGTCGTGTGGAAAACCTCGCGAGAAACTCCGGCTATAGGACAAATCGACGGCTTCCAAGGCAATCCTCCATGCGCCTGCTCCAGCTCCAGTGCGGAACCTAACAGGTTCTCTACTGTGATCTAACATCAAGAAAAGCAGAAGCGATAGTCCGGTATGTGGGTCGGAGACAATCCTGCGGAGTTCGTGAAAGTCGCTATGATACGCCATCGAGTCGTGTAGCCGACCAAGCTCGTGCATTGCTCCAATATCAGCTCAATCAATATATTAGAGCTCTCATAGGCGCAATTAACTGCGCAGATTAGGGGGAATATGCGAAAGTCGAAGCTCATGTCGATTCTTGCGATCGCGGTCATTCTCGCGGTCGCTCCACAGCTGCTTGCCCAGACGACCACCACTTATCAAGGGACTTCCGGCAGTATATCTTCGACGCTCTTTACGACGATGAACCTGAGCGGCGGCGGGAGCGTGACGCTGAATCCGGTGCTAGGGCCGAATTGCTACTATGGCATGGTCTGCGGTTTTCCAGCGGGCTATGTCGGAACGTACATGAGTTATTCGTTGCCGGACGGCTCGGTCGCCCAGCTCAATGATTTCAGTGGCGATTTCTCGCCGCTCGGCGGGAATAATTATCAGATCGTCGGTCAGGCGAGCGGCGTCGATAATGTGGGCCGCTACGTGACGGTAGATAATGTGCAGGTCACGATGACTATAAGCTGTCGCAGTGGTCGCGGCGGAGGATGTTCCAAGACCTATACTGGGGGAACTTTCACGCTGACCGAGAACGCCGGCCACTCCGACCCCGACGGCAACGCCGACGCCCACAGCAATACCTACGCCGCGAAGGACGACCGACCCGACGCCTCATCCAACTCCGACGGATGACGGAGGCAGCAACTGAGCGACTACGCGATTCGAGCGCGTCCGCCCTCGACGCTTATGCTGCGAACGATGGTTTGCTAGATAGATTCCTCCGGTGAAGCGCAAGCAGGTCGCCGGTCGATGAGGAGTTGATGGCGAGTTATCTTTGTTCAATCGATACGGGCGGCACTTTTACCGACTGCGTCGTGATGGACGAGGCGGGGCGGATCACGATCGCCAAGAGTCCCTCGACTCCGGACGATTTCTCGCGCGGTTTCTTCAATGCGTTAGAAGTTGCCGCCGAACGACTCGGGACAACGCTGGGCAAGCTCGTACGTGATACATCGCTCCTGTTTCACGGCACTACGGTCGGCACCAATGCAATTATCAACCTGAACGGTGCGAAGACCGGCCTGATCACGACGCGCGGACACGCCGACGCATTGCTGATCATGCGAGCCGTGGGGCGATCAGCGGGACTGCCGATTAGTCAGCTGTTGCGCATTTCACGCCATCAGAAGCCGCGGCCAATTATTCCCCGCGCTCTGATTAGCGAGGTGAGCGAGCGGGTCGATTGGAAAGGATCGACCGTGCTCTCGCTGAACGAGGGTGAAGCCGAATTGGCAATCGAGCAGCTGATAGCGGAGCAGGTGGAAGCGATCGCGATCTCGTTTCTGTGGAGCTTCGTTAATCCGGCGCATGAGTTAAGGGTCAAGCAGATGGTGCGTGAGCGCGCGCCCGGAAGTTTTCGTGACCTGCGCGCACGAGCTGATCTCTCGGATGGGCGAGTACGAGCGTACGGCTGCGGTCGCGATCAACTGCTTTATTGGCGCGAAGAGCGCGGACTATATTGGAAGGATCGAGACCCGCGCGCGCGAGCTCGGCTATAAATTCCCGCTGCTCATCATGCAATGCTCAGGCGGCGTCACGCCCGCGGCTGATGCGATTGAGCGGCCATTATTTACGATCGATTCAGGCCCGGCGGGCGGCGTGATGGGCGCCAAGTTCCTGGCCGATACGCTTGGCCATCGCAACGCGATCGCGACCGACGTGGGCGGCACCAGCTTTGACGTCGGGCTGATCCATGAAGGCGTCGCGCTGACGACCTCGGAAGCTACTTACAATCAGTACACTTTTTACTCGCCGCGTATCGAGGTGCTTTCGATTGGCAGTGGCGGCGGCAGTATCATCTGGATCGACGAGCTGAGCGGCACGCTGCGGGTTGGGCCGCATTCGGCTGGAGCGGATCCCGGACCAGCCTGCTATGGGCGAGGCGGCGTCCATCCGACAATCACTGATGCGGCGGTAATCGCCGGCTATCTCAATCCTGACAATTTTCTCGCTGGGCGCTTGAAGCTCGACGCGGATAAATCGAACGCGGCGATGCGTCCGGTGGCCGAAGCGTTGGGTCTTAGCCTAGTGGAAACCGCGAGCGGCGCGCTTGAGATCGGCGAATACCAGATGGCCGGACTAATGCGCCAAATGACCTTGCAGCGCGGCCTCGATCCGCGCGACTTCATTGTCTATGCCTATGGTGGCGGCGGTCCAATGCATTGCGTGTCATATGCCCGCGAACTTGGCTGCAAGGAAGTGGTCGTTCCGCTCGGCACGATCGCATCAGCATGGTCGGCGCTGGGCATTCTCGCTTCGGACGTGCTCCATGTGCGTGAAAAGGCCGTGGTGATGGCCGAACCATATGATGCGGCGGTGATCAGCAGCCTGTTCGAGGAACTCGAAGCGGAGGGACACGCCCAACTGCGCAAGGAAGGAATCGGAGAATCTGACATCATTTTTCGCCGCCATGCCGATATGCAGTTTCGGATGCAGATTCATAAGATCGAGATGCCGCTGAGTTCCGGCGAGTTTAATCAAGCGACCGCGAGCGCCTTGCCGGCACGATTCGCAGAGACTTATGAACGACTGTATGGACGCGGGTCGTCTTTCCGCGAGGCCGGCACTCAGATTGGGGCGTTGCGTTCAACCGCGATCGGACGGATTCGCCGTCCGAATCTTGGACGTAGCGGGCAACTTTCAGCAGCGCGCGGCAAGTCAGACGCGCGGCAGGTTTACTGGCGAACGCTCGGGCGCTTCGAGCGCACGCCTATCTATTCGGCTGCTGTAATGGCTGACCAATCCCGGATCGATGGACCCGCGATTATCGAATTGCCCGAAACCACGATCGTGCTCCCGCCCGGAAGTTCGGGGCGACTCGACGACTACGGCAATTTTCTAATTAAGATCGACGAACTCCCGGTGAGTTGAGAGCTGACGTCACTCAAGGCGCAGCAGACAAAGAGGTAAACCTGATGGCGACCGCGATCTCGGCAGAGCCGCTTTGGGACGGCAAGGTCTATCCGTATATTGCGCCAAAGCAGTTGAAAATCGACGCGCGCCTGAAGCTCCATCGCGAGGCGGCCGACAAGATCGATCCGATCACTTACGAAGTTTTGCGTTACGCGCTGTGGAATCTCAACGTCGAGCACGGCAATACAATTGTGAAGGTCTCAGGCTCGCCAATCGCTGCCTACAGCCATGATTTCAATCCGGCGCTGCTCGACGAGAATGGGGATTTCGTACTGTTCGGACCTTTCTTGCAGTACCTTTCGTCGGCGCTTGGCTCGGCGGTCAAGTGGACGATGGAATACCGCTCCGAAAATCCCGGGATCCACGATGGAGATATTTTCCTGACCAATGATCCGTGGGTGGGCGCGACGCATCAGTCGGACGTGGCGCTGCTGGCGCCGGTGTTCTGGGAAGGCGAGCTGTTCGGCTGGGTCGCCAACTCGTTGCATCAGTGGGACATGGGAGGCACGTCGCCCGGCGGCTTCAACCCGATTGCGGAGGATGTGTTCTGGGAATCGGCAGTAATCCCGCCGATCAAAATCGTCGAAAGCGGAGTGCTGCGACGCGATCTCGAAGAGAGCTACATCCGGCATTCGCGGATGCCGAGTCTGGTCGCGCTGGACTTGCGCGCGGAGATCGCCGGATGCAACGTCGCGCGCGACCGCCTGCTGACATTGCTCAAGCGCTATGGCGCCGGGGTAGTCAAAGCGGCGATGCGCAAAATTCAGGACGATTCCGAAAAGGCCTTTGTGCGTCGCCTCGAAACTATCCCGGACGGCTCCTGGAGCGCGTCGACGTGGCTGGAACTTAAAGCTGCGGGCGATCGGCATCTGTATCGCAACGCGCTGATGCTGACCAAGCGCGGTGACAAGCTGATTTTTAGCAACGCCGGTTCCGCGCCACAGGAAGGCGCGTTGAACTGTACTTATATCGCGTGGCGCGGGGCGATTGCGTCGATGATCTCGGTGCAGATGCTCTATGACCAGATGTTCGCGGTCGAGGGCGCCTATCGGCACATGGAGTTTGAGGCTGAGCCCGGGACGATTACCTGCGCGAGCTTTCCGGGTGCGGTCTCGTCCGGTCCCGCGCTTACGGTGCTGCAAACGATTTCACTCGCCAGTCTAGTGATCTCGAAGATGCTCGCCAGCTCCTCTGATCCGGAGATGCGCGGCGAGGTGATGAGTCTGATGGGAACGGCGGCTTTTCCGATTGCCGCGATGTCGGGGGTCAACCAGCATAAGAATATGTATGCGTCTTTCCTGCTCGAACCACTCGGCGCAGGCTTGCCCGCGACGTCATATCGCGACGGGATCGATACCGGCGGACTCGCGTTTGACATGCAGAGCGTGATGCCGAATGCGGAGGAGAACGAATGGTTTTATCCGATTCTCTATCTATGGCGTAAGGAGCTGCCGGATTCGGGAGGAGCGGGCAAGTATCGTGGAGGAAATTCGGGAGAGTTCGCGATCGTGGCGCACGACACCGAGCGCGTAAATATGTATCTCGCGTCGGCGCACAATGCGATCCCGGGTCTCGGTCAGTTTGGCGGGATGCCGGGTGCGCCGTCGCACTACATCATGTATCGCGGTGATGGCGGAACTGGGCGGCTTAAGCAGACCGGGCATATCCCATCATCCACTGATGAATTGACCGGACGGATGGAGCGGTTGCCGCCCAAGGCCTATGGAATCGGTTTGGAAGCAGGCGACGTTTTTGTCCTCGGATGGAGTGGGGCGAGCGGTTACGGCGATCCGCTAGATCGGGACCCGAGTTTGATTGCGAAAGATTTGCGTGATGGGGCGGCAACGCGGGAATGGGTCGAGAGGATCAATGGAGTAGTATTCGATTCTGCCGGAGTTATTGATGAAAAAGCGACGATCGCGCGACGCAACGAGTTGCGGCGCGCACGAATCGTCGATGTGCCCGAGCGCAAGCGTCGGCCAAAACTGGATTTGAGTGCGGCTCGAACGGTCGCGGAGAGTCTCGTACTGCTGAGAGTCGGGCATGAAACGTTACTTGGTTGCAATCGATGTGGCGAGGCACTATGCGCAGCCGACGAGAATTACAAAGAATCCTGTGTCTTACACGAAAGTGATATTGCGACCGTTAATCCTTATGCAATAGATCCTCGAACGTTTATCGAGGAAGAAGTGATCTTTCGTTCTTATGCATGTCCGGAGTGTGGCGTAATGCTGGCGACTGGGATCGAATTGAAAAATGATCGTCCGCATTGGGACATTCGGTTCGCAATCTGACTGAGATTGCCATAGCCCCTCTCAAGTGAGGTGGGCTGCCGACATTAGCAACGTTCATGGCCGAGGCCGAGACACTATCGTCAGACTGTCAGGATGGGCGCGCTGCTACAACCGGCGCTTTGGTTCTGGACGCAGCCCGGTCTGGACGCCGTGGACCTCGCATACGCGGGGTCCAGTCGCCGCCTTGATCGACGCAAACGGCGAAGTCTCCGTCAGCGGCGAATTTCGCTGTGTCAGGCTGCGCATTCATCTCGCGATGACGCGAGCGCTGCGTTTCCAGATAGGCGGCTGCCGCGAGCCAACTCAACATTCCGCCGACAGTTCCGATAATCAATCCTGCGCTAAATACTAGAAACATGTTCCACCTACTGTACTGAAGCCATGAAACCCGCTCATGCTCGTAAGGATATAGGACAGCAATTGATATGCCATTGCTTCATTGAAGCTCCCGATGCGCACTGGAAATAGCGCTTTGTTGCGACGCCAAAGTCGCATCGCTCTCATAGAATTCAAGATACGTAGCGCCAGAGTTCAACGCATTGGTAATGGCTGCGGCTGTTTGTGTGCTTAGAGGCGAGAGTTCTTGATAACCAGTGCCTACTCGACTGGCATAGCTAGTTTCGGCTTCCCACATCCACTGTGCTGACCAACCATCATTTTGAATCATGAAGACGGCAGGATATTCCGATACGCCCATAGAAAGAATGTCATTACTTACTTCCTCATCCTCATTATTAATGACCGGTGAACCGGTTTCCACTATCGTCTATCGAGGGAAACCCGCCAGGGATAAGCATCGGCTCCAATTTCTTCTCGGGGAACGCCTGCGCGAACATTTTCATTACGCTTTGCCATGCGGCTTCGATCTTGAGGCGGGTGTACCCTGCTGCCTGCCAATTCGCGACGTCGTCATAGCTGGTACATGAAGTTGTACCGCTACTGATCTTCTGATTAACTGAGGAGGGCAGGAACGTTTCCTGAGTTTTCGAATTAATTCCGGTCACTTTAACTGAGGCAATTCTCGGATCGGAATCATAACGAGCTCCAATGGCAGACACTAATTCACTCCATTTAGCCAAATATGTGGCGTCCCATGGCAACGGAATGGCGACCACACTGCAAAGCTTGGGACCCCAAGTACTGTGATCCCAAACGAACTTAAATTGCCGAACGCCATCATTATACACCCATGATGGTATTTGCCATCCTGCACCGAGCACAAGTGATACCTTTTTACTGTACGCTGCGGCTTGCGCAAGGATACTGTCAATGTTTGACCACAGGTGTTTGCCTTCTTGTGGTTCGATCGCGCTCCAGGGAACTTCCAGCACGACACCATCTATAGATGGCGAGTTCAAGATTACTTTATCGATCGAGTTTCGATGGATGGCATCGATTACATAAATACCATTAGCAGTTGCGCTCTCTGAAGATGCCGAGTAGCCCATCGGTACAATTAATGGACTTCTGAACTCTTGCGCATGGACCATTGACGCAAAACCGATAGCAAATGCGGCAATCATCTGTACGAGTACTTTATTTCTCATTACTTAAACCTATAAGCTTTCTTATTGGCATATCTGGCACGTCCAATCGCAAACGCTAAGCCAAGCTTCGTCTCTTTAGTCATTGTCTATTTGAAATCGCATAGATGTTCCGAATATGTGTCGATGTGCCGCAATGGACAGCTTCAACGAAATTGAGACAACTGATTCTGTTAGAACTGGGTGCGAGTTCGCTGTAGAAACGGCTCAGCAAGCGTCATGGCCAATACGCCAGTGATCGAAATGATGCAAAATCAACGAGCTAAACGCTTATTATTGCCACATATTGCTATCGGGCGTAGCCTGAAAACCTGTCTCTATGGATGGTTCGAATTACAAGAGAGGTTTAAGTGGCTCAAACTGACTTTGACGTTGGGATAATTGGCGGCGGACCAGCTGGGGCAGCGGCGGGTGCCTATTTGGCAAAAGCTGGTATTAAGTGCGTAGTACTGGAGCGCGAGCTTTTCCCAAGGCCTCACGTCGGCGAGTCATTGGTACCCGCCTCAAATCGCGTGCTGAACGAACTCGGCGTTATCGATCAGATGGATGACCATTTTGTCCGCAAGCTGGGCGCGATCTGGACGTCCTCGGCAATTGCGCCGCAGTACAAACACGAATGGGCTGAGTTTGGTGAGGCCGGCGAGGCGTTTGATGGCCATGCCGATATCCGGTTTGAAGAGCGCCAACAGGAAGGCGTCAAATACAATTGGACTTGGCACGTGGACCGCGGCGAATTCGACCTGATGCTGCTGCAGCACGCCAATAAGCTGGGCGCTACCGTTTATGAAGGTATCCGTACGCAGGGCGTCGATTTTTCGGATTCGCAGATGCCGCAGCTGAAATTTACGATGGGCCGCAAGGAGATATCGTTATCGGTGCGGGCGGTGGTTGATGCGTCGGGCCGGCATACACTTTTAGGAAACCAGTTGCGCCTGAAACAGCAGGATCCGGTGTTCAATCAGTACGCAACTCATACTTGGTTCGATGATTTCAATCGTAAAGCCGCAGCGAAGAAAGATACCTTCGGCGACTATATCTTTGTGCATTTTCTGCCGTCTGACTAATAGCTGGATTTGGCAAATTCCCATTACCGAAACGATCACCAGCATTGGCGTCGTAACGCAAGCGCAAGAATTTCGAGAAAACCCGGCAATCGCGCGAGGAGTTCTTCTGGGATTCGGTCAAAAGCCGCCCCGAACTGTACGAGGCGCTTCAAAGCGGCCAAGCAGATGAGGCCGCTCAAAGAAGAAGGCGACTACAGCTATAACATGAAGCAGATCTGCGGTGATGGCTACGTGATGATTGGGGATGCCGCCCGCTTCGTGGATCCCATTTTTTCGAGCGGCGTGAGTATCGCGCTGAATTGCGCCAAGCTCGCCACCCGCGACATCATTGCCGGACTGAATAATGGCGGATGTGCACGGGCAGCCTTCGATCCTTACGAGTCAATCGTGCGGCGCGGCACGCGGAATTGGTACGAGTTCATCTCGCTCTACTATCGCCTGAATGTACTCTTCACATTTTTCGTCCAAGACAAACGTTATCGGCTCGACGTCTTGAAGCTCTTGCAGGGCGATATGTATGACGAGGATCGCCCGAAGGTTTTGATGGAGATGGCGCGGGTTGTCGCTGATGTTGAGAAGCGGCCCTCGCATCCATGGCACAAGTACCTCGGTGAGCTGACCGGCGACGTCTTCCGTCCGCTCTACTGAAGAAGCTTCTGATTTTCGCTCGGGTTAGATGATCAAGAAAACGATGGCGCCGCGAATCTCGCAGCGCCATCGTTTTGGTATTTTCGTCTCGATTTCAAGCAGCAATCGGCGATTTCCAGGCAGATAGGTCGCGATTAACGAGCTGCTCCAGAGCTTCGATCTCGGTGCGGAATATAGAACGCAACTCGCTCGCCTGCTCTTTGGGTAAGGGTGGAATCCGATCGTTGCCGCCGACAAATAACGACATCAGACTTGAATGCTTGATGCTTTCGACGAGATTACCGAGATGCCGCGCTTTGAGCCATCCGGCGACATTCGAGCCGAGCTGGGTAATTAGAAGACTCCGCGGATAGACGGTTCCTTCCGAAGAATGGACTTTGTCTTCATGCCGCTCTTCCAGCGCGAAGCGCGGTACTTCGATAAAATCGAGGATGCGATCAAGATAGCTTTGCTGATCGGCCGCGAAATCTTCGTAAAAAGCCGCCATCACGTTATTCGGGCCGAAGATTCGCCGCCACTCGGCCAGATGATGAGCATAGCGGCTCGATTCCATGAGTTCCGGGTCTTGGGTAAGAGCATCGCGAAAGTCTAATGTAATATCTCCGTAGGCACGCTTTATCTTGTACAGCGAAAAGACTCGTACGACCGGATCCCTGAACGTGCAGATGATCTTGGGCCGGGGCGACAGAAGGGCAATCCGATCACGTGCTTCGGCGGAAGCAAAATAGGTTGGGCAAATCTCACCGGTTATTAGGTGCGATGATTGATCGAAATTGCCCGCATACCATTCGAGGCCGAAGTCATAGCATCGATCGAAGAAATGGATTTCCTTATTTGCCTGCGGTAGGTTGACGCGCCCAACCAACGTTTCGTGCAGCCAAGTGGTTCCCGTCCGAGGCGGCCCCACGCCGAGAAAAGAAGGTAATTTGAGCGGCTTCTTGCTATTCAAGTTGAGGTTCCTCGCAATGAAGATCACGCTCAAAATACATGATTGAACTATGGCTAGGAATAATTTCTGATTGTACGCTTCTATTGGTTGCAATTGATATTTGTCTAAATCTCAAAACATTAAAAATCCATTGTCATAACCTGTACCGTCCAATAAGCTTTAGGACGCTTCAAACATGTGGAGAGGAATGTGACAGTGGGAGTCGAGCCGCAACCACTCTTCTTTGCTTCGGAGGGCCGGCCACTCTACGGGTTCTATTGTCCGCCCATTATGCGTCGGCCGGACGCGCCTGCACTGATCGCGTGTCATAGTATTGGCTTGGAACACATGGTGCCGAGCCGGATGCTCGCGCTAGTAGTGCGGCAGGCAGCCGCGATGGGTTATCCGGCGATGCTCTATCATTCGCGCGGTCATGGTGATTCCTCCGGTGACTTCTCCGACGTAACATTCGGTGGCTTGGTCGAAGATGCGCTCAGTGCGGCGCGCAGCGTGCGGGAAAAATCCGGCGCCGATCGCGTGGTCTTTTTAGGCGTGCGCTTCGGGACGATGGTCGCGGCCAAGGCGCTCAGTCAGTATCCGGACAGCGCCGGATTAATTCTCTGGGAACCAATTCATCGCGGGAGTGATTACTTTCGCCAATTCGTGCGCGGGTTGCTGTTTGCTGCGGTCGCGCGCGGACAAAAGCTCGGCGAGACCGCGGATGACGTCCTGAAACGGGTCGAGCGAGACGGGCGCGCCGATATTCATGCGACCTATCTGCACTCGAAGTTCTATTTAAGCTCGCGCGAGACTAATTTGCCCGCCATGATTCAGGATTGGCAAGGTCCGACTTTCCTCGCTCAAGTTCAACCTCGGATGAGCATGACGGCCGATAATCAGGCCTTGATCACGGCGCTCGAAGCGAGGGGCGCAGCCGTGAGCGCGGTACGGATCAGCGAAGAGCCGGGCTGGCAATTCTGGCGGATCCCGTGGGTCTCGACGCAATTACTGAGATCAGACTGGAGTTTGGCTCAATGCCCTGGCGTGAAACCCCTGAAGAATTAGCCCGCGCATGGGCCGAACAGCCGGTCGTGTTGAACGGCCCGCGCGGCCAGATTGTCGGAATCTATACGCCTCCTGCGCCGGAGATCACGCCCGCCGAGATGTGCGTAGTGATCCTCTCGCGGCCCCGCTTCGAGCATCGCCGGATGTCCGTGCAGGGAGCGCGGCAGATGGCGGCGCGTGGCTTTGCCTGTTTTCGTTTTGATCAAAATGGCTGGGCTGAAAGTGAAGGCGAAGATCTGCCGATTAATCCCGAAAAACCGCGTCAGGCCGAAACCCTAACTGCGATTAGATACTTGCGTGAGCATCTCCAGCAGAAGCGCTTCGTGATGTGGGGCGCTTGCCTCGACGGCCTCTCGGCGCTTTCAGCCTTCGACGGGGAGGCTGACGCGATCGAGGGTTTGATCGTGATGTCGTCGCCGGTAACGCGGCTCCCATCTTCCGACGTCTATACCTGGAGCAATATGTCGCGATGGGTCCTCGATACCGAGCGCTGGCGACAGGTGCTGTTTTCGGCTTCAACCCGCAAGCTGGCTCGCCGCGCGATCAAAATTGCGCTGCGCGGCACGCTCGGGCGCGCGCTCGGCGATGAGAAACTCGCAGTTACGTTCCAGCAGAACTTTGAATTGCTGGTGAAATCGCGCGCTTGTGCATTGTTCCTCTACGGGACGGAGGACGAAGAATACAAAACGTTTCAGGTCGCCGAGCAGCACCTGTTTCCCAAGCTTGACGCGGCGACGCGTCAGCGGCTCAAGATCGAGATCTGGCAGGGACGGGTCCATTCAGTGCTCGACGTGGAGCGTCAGCAGCAGGTACTTGATCGGGCAGTTTCTTGGGTCCTTGCACTCCATCCCAATTACAATTATGAGGGCGCGGTCGCCAATCGCGCTTGATAATTTATGGATTTTGGGCTGACCTCCGAGCAAAAAGAACTGCGCGCCTCAGTGCTCGATTTTGCGCGCACGCAACTCAACGGCGATATCGATCAGCGCGATGCGCCGGGTACCTTCTCGATGGAGTGCTGGCGAAAATGCGCGGAGTTCGGCCTGCTGGGCCTCCCGATGCCAACCGAATACGGCGGCCAGGGCGACAACATCATCTCGACTATTGTTGCGATGGATGCGCTCGGCAAAGGCTGTCGCGATAATGGCCTCGTGTTCAGTATCAATGCGCAGATGTGGTCCTGCCAGATGCCGATTCTGCATTATGGCAGCGAGGCGCAGAAGCGTGAGTGGTTGCCAAAGCTGATTTCGGGCGAGTCGCTGGCGGCTCACGCGATTACCGAACCGAACGCGGGCTCGGACGTTTTCTCGCTGACGGCGCGGGCCGAGCGAATGGACGGCGGCTATCGAATTAACGGCGCAAAGACCTTTTCGACTAACGGGCCAGTCGCCGACCTCGCGGTAGCTTTTGCGTATCTGAAGCCAAATACCGAAGGCGGACCAAAACTGCTCACGACCTTCCTGGTGCCGCGCGGCACGCCCGGCGTGACGTTCGGGCCGCCGATGTCGAAGATGGGAATCCGCACCTCGCCAACCGGGGAAGTCGCGTTTGAGGATTGCTTCGTTCCGGAATCGGCGCGGCTTGGAGCCGAAGGCGCCGGGATGCGGATATTCAACTCGGCGATGGAATGGGAACGAGCGTGTATCTTCGCCAGCCATGTTGGCGCGACCGAGCGCCTGCTCGAAGAAAGTATCAAGTACGCACGCCAACGCCGGCAGTTTGGCCAGCCGATCGCGAAATATGAAGCGATCGCCAACCGGATTGTCGAAATGAAAGTGGCGATCGAAGCGGGCCGCCTGCTGGTCTATTACGTCGGCTGGCTGCACGAGCAGGGTAAGAGTCCGATTATGGAATCGGCCATCGCCAAGCTGTTCGTCGGTGAAAGTCACGTGCAGGCCGCGATGGACGCGATGCGGATCTTCGGCGGCTTCGGCTACATGAAGGAATCGCCGGTCGAGCGCGAGCTGCGCGATTCGATTTCCGGAATTATCTATTCGGGAACCTCGGATATCCAGCGTCGCATCATCGCGCGATGTCTCGGGCTGTGACGGACCTCCGGGATTCTGTCGAGGGGAAGCGGTCTCGATCGACGAGGTCGCCGAATTCATAGCTGGTCGCGATCCGAAGGGGGGATTTCAGTGCCAATACTGCCCGATCTCGTGCGACGCTCCGCCGAACGCTGGCCGGACCATCCGGCGGTGGTCATGGGCGGGCGAAGCTTCAGTTATGCGAATCTAGAAGCGGCGTCCAATCAGATCGCACGGACGCTCAAGCGCTGCGGGGTCGGTGCGGGCGATCGCGTGATGCTCTGGCTGCCCAAATCACCTGAGGCAATCGCGGCACTGTATGGGATCATGAAGGCGGGCGCTGCGTACGTCTCCGCTGATCCGTCGGCGCCGCCACAGCGCGCTTGCTATATCGCGCGCGATTGCGCGGCGACGGCTTTGATCACGGTTCCCACGCGCGCCGGGGTGCTCGATAAAGAATTTGCCGGGACTGCGCCAATGAGCGCCATGCTTTATGCGGAAAGCGCCAGGGATATACCGCCGATCGCGGGCATAAACGCAATCTCATGGAGCGAGATTCAAGCTGAAAGTGATATGCCATTCGACAGTGGCGTAACCGGGAAAAATCTTGCGTACATCCTCTATACGTCTGGCTCAACCGGACAGCCGAAAGGCGTGATGATTTCGCATAAGGCGTCGCTCTCGTTTGTCGAATGGGCGGGCGACAAGTTCGGAATCGTTCACGACGATCGGCTTTCCAATCACGCGGGCTTCCACTTTGATCTTTCGACTTTCGATCTTTATGCGGGCGCGCGTGCGGGTGCGACGGTCTATCCGGTGTCGTCGCGGATTGCGCCGTTTCCGGCGGCGCTGGCCAAGCAGTGGCACGAGCAGGCGCTCACGGTCTGCTATGCGACGCCGAGCACGTTCATCTTGCTGATGGGTCGCGGGAATCTTGGCACGATCGGGGTTCCTTCATTACGAGTCGTACTGTTTGCGGGTGAGGTTTTCCCGGTCAAACATCTTCGGCAGCTCATGGCCATTTTGCCGCAGGCGCGGTTTGCGAATCTTTATGGGCCGACCGAGACCAACGTCTGTACCTGGTATGAAGTGTCAGAGCCGCCGCCCGAAGATTCGACTATCCCGATTGGCCGTGAATGCGACAATTGCGTCGGGTTCCTGCTGGACGAGACCGGCAAACCTGCGCCGGAGGGTGAGGTCGGCGAGCTGTGGATTGGTGGCGGCACCTTGATGGAGGGATATTGGGGGCGCCAAGAGCTAACCGCGCAGCGTTTGAAGCTGATTCAGCATGGTAACGGCGCACCGACTTTGGCTTACAACACAGGCGATCTCGTGCGCCGTTCGCCGGACGGTAATTTGCGCTTCTTCGGCCGCCGCGATCATCAGATTAAGACCCGGGGCTATCGCGTCGAGCTAGGTGAGATCGAGGCGACCCTCTGCCGTCATCCGGCAGTCGAACAAGCCGTGATGCTCGCGCTACCCGACGATGAGATCGGTCATGCGCTGTTCGGTGTGGTCGTCAAAAAATCGCAAGCAATAGTTGAGGAAGCAGAGCTCAAGCGGTTTCTGATCGAAAGTTTGCCCCGCTACATGGTGCCTGAACGAATCGAGTTCCGCGCTGAATTGCCCCACACTTACAGCGACAAAATTGATCGCGAGGCGCTCGCCCGTGAAGTATCTACTCAGAGCTAATTATGGAAGGAAATATGAGTAAAATCGCAATTGAAGAAGGCGTGCGGAATTTCCTGATTAATGAGGTCTTTTACGATAAGGCGCTGGACACTAATGCGCTCGGACCGACGGATACGCTGGTCGGATTGCTCGATTCGCTCGGAATCATGCGCGTTGTGAGTTTCTGTGAGGAAAGTTTCGGCGTGCAGATTCCGGATACGGAAATCCTGCCGGAGCACTTCGAAAATATTCGGGCGATTGCCGCACTGATCGAAGGTTGTCAAAACGCCTGACGCCCATAGCCGTCAAGGCCTCCGCCTTGACGGCTTCAACTTGAGTGCGCTTCTCAGCCCTGCCTTGGAATCTGAGAATCCGGGGCTACTAATCTCACTCCACTCATACGACGGCATCCAGCATTATTAGGACAATCGCATTGCCGATCGATCGATCGAGCCTTGGCGCCGCCTTGACCCGTGACGCCCGATGTCGGACGGTGTATAAGGACTTGAGATTGCCGATTTAATCGGAACACAGCAGACACCGCGATCGATCGCGGATTTATCGACGCGATTATGATTCGGACAGAGGTGCCGAAATGACGCAACTTGAAGCTGCGCGCGAGGGCACGATTACCCAGCAGATGCATGAAGTCGCTGAGGACGAAGGGCTCAGTGCTGAGACAATTCGCGAACTGGTCGCCACCGGCGAGGCGGTCATCCCGCATAATCAGCATCACAATTTTCGCGCGATCGGAATTGGCCGGCGGCTGCGGACCAAGGTCAACGCCAATATCGGCGCCTCCAACTTCCATCAGCTGATCGATGAGGAAGTCGAGAAGCTCTACACGGCGGTCCGCTATCGGCGTCCGACTCCGTGATGGACCTTTCGACCGGCACCGACCTCGACCAGATTCGGGCCGAGATTCTCTCGCGATGCCCGGTAATCCTCGGCACGGTGCCGATTTATCAGGTCGGCTCCGAGCACTCGATCATGGAGCTGGACGCGAAGTTCTTTCTTGAAGTGATCGAGCGGCAGGCGCGTCAAGGCGTCGATTACATGACGCTGCATTGCGGGGTCACGCGCGAGAGTGTCAGCAAGCTGCGCGGTCATCAGCGGATCGAGGGGATCGTGTCGCGCGGCGGCGCGTTGCTGGCGGCATGGATCGAGCGCACCGGCAACGAGAATCCGCTGTACGAACATTTCGACGAAGTCTGCGCCATTCTGCGCGAGCATGATGTGACGATCTCGCTCGGCGATGGACTGCGTCCGGGCGCTACCGGCGACGCGACCGATCGCGGCCAGCTCGCCGAACTGCTGGTGCTGGGCGAATTGACCGAGCGCGCCCGCGCACGCGGCGTACAGGTGATGATCGAAGGACCGGGCCATGTTCCGCTCGATCAGATCGAAGCCAATGTAAAGCTGGAAAAACGCATCTGCGGCGGCGCGCCGTTCTATGTGCTGGGCCCGCTGACCTGCGACGTCGCGCCCGGCTACGATCATATTACCGGCGCGATCGGCGGCGCGATCGCCTCCGCGGCCGGCACCGATTTCCTGTGCTACGTCACCCCGGCCGAGCATCTGCGCCTGCCCGATATTCGAGGATGTGCGCGAGGGCGTAATCGCGACCCGTATCGCGGCTCATTCGGGCGATCTGGTGAAAGGCGTACGCGCGGCCAAAGTCTGGAATGATCAGATGTCGCGGTATCGCAAGGCGCTCAACTGGGAAGGCATGTACGCGATGGCGATGGATCCCGACAAGGCGCGCCGTTACAAAGAAGAGAGCGAGGCGGCGGGTTCCAACGTCTGCAGCATGTGCGGATCGCTATGCTCGATCAATGTCGATAACGCCGCGATCAAGTTCACCAGCGGCGCGCCGTCGCTGAGCAGGTCGAGATCAATGCCGCCGCGGGCTGAGAACTTCACGCCGGCGCGATTTGGCGTCGGCAGCCGAATCGCGCTTATGCGATCAGCACGGCAACCCGCGACGGCTGGCGGATTTCCTCGGGCGCAATCGTCGTGCTGTACTTCTACCCGAAGGACGACACGCCCGGATGCACGGTCGAGGGCAAGGAGTTTCGCGACCTGCATGAGGAGTTCGCGGCGCTCGACTGCAGTCATAATCGGCGTCAGCACGGACTCGGTCGAGTCGCATCGACGATTTGCGGAAAAACATGCGCTTCCATTTTCACTTCTTGCCGACGCGAATGGCGAGCTGGCGCGTGCCTTCGGTGTCCTACGCGGGATGATGGCGAGCGAGTCGACCTTCGTGCTCGGACCGGATGGCAGGTCGCGCGAGCATTCCACGGACGTCACACCGCGCGGACATGCGCAGCGAGGTGCTCAATTTCGTTCGCTCGCTCCTCGAATCGCATCGGATGCTCGGCGGCTGAGATCCCAGTTGAATTAGCCTGCTTGTGCGCGATCTCGCATTATGATGGTTAATGTCAGTGGAATAGGCTCCCAAGCCGGAGCTAAGGGTCAATTTCATGGCCAAAACCTCGAAGAATATTCTCGACGAAGCCGCGCTCGACAATTAAGCAAATCGATATCGATGAGGCGCGCCGGATGCTCGATAAGCCCGGCACGGTGCTGCTCGACGTGCGCGAGAGCGACGAATGGCGCCAGGGGCATATCCCGCAGGCGGTTGGAATCCCGCGCGGCTTCCTCGAACTGCGCAGTCGAAGAGAAGGTGCCCGACCATAAGACGCCAGTGATCCTGCAATGCGCCTCGGGCACGCGCTCGCTGCTGGCGGCGCGCACGCTTGCGCGAGCTGGGCTACGAGAATGTCTACAACCTGACCGGCGGCTTCAATGCCTGGAAGGATCGCGGACTGCCGTGGGTGGCGGATCGAGCTTTCACGCCGGACGAGCTGACCCGCTACTCGCGCCATTTCGTGATTCCGGAAGTCGGCGAAAAGGGCCAGGCCAAGCTGCTCGATTCCAAGGTGCTGATTCTCGGCACCGGCGCGCTGGGCTCGCCGTCGTCGCTTTATCTGGCGGCGGCGGGAGTCGGCACGATGGGGCTGGTCGATTTCGACGTGGTCGATATCTCCAACCTGCAGCGCCAGATCATCCATACGACCGATCGGGTCGGGATGCTCAAGACCGAGTCGGCGCAGAAGCCGATCAACGCGCTGAATCCGGGTATCAAGGTTATCCGCCACGATGTTCGGCTCAGTTCCGAGAACGTGATGGACATCATCAAGGACTACGACGTCGTGGTGAATTGCGGCGACAATTTCCCTACGCGCTACCTGATCAACGATGCGTGTGTGTTTGCGAAGAAGCCGCTGGTGGATGGCGCGATCTTCCGCTTTGAGGGCAATGCGACGGTGTTCCATCCGGCGGCGGGCGGACCGTGCTATCGATGCCTCTATCCTGAGCCGGCGCCGCCCGACATGGCGCCATCATGCGCCGAGGCGGGCGTGCTGGGCGCGCTTGCCGGGAGTGATCGGATCGATCGAGGCGCTCGAAGCAATCAAGCTGCTGCTCGGCGCGGGCAAGCCGCTGATCGGCAAGATGGTCTATTTCGATACGCTGTCGAAGCGACTACGTGCGGGTATTGAAGATCCGAAGCAAACCCGAATTGCCCAGTCTGCAGCGACCATCCGACGCAAACAACGCTGATCGATTACGAAGCGTTCTGTGGACTCGCCGCCCCGTCCGATAATGCAGGAGCAGAAGCCGATAGCCACGCTGCGGCGGCTGCCGGACGTTGATTTCCCGAATAAAGTAAAGACTTGTTCTGAGCGATGGCGGTCATCGATTACAATGGCCGCCATCGCGCGAAATGGACGATTTCAATGGCGTTAGGGCCCTTTCACGTGGCGCAAATCCTTCGAGAGAACCATGAACTACGCGGCGCTGTGATGCTGATGCGGCACGGTGAGACTGACTGGAATCGCGAAGGGCGCGTGATGGGTCAGAACCCAATAGAGCTCAATGCACGCGGCCGGGTACAAGTCGAAGCAGCCGCGCGGTTTGCTCAATCGATCAAACCCGATCTGATTATCAGCAGTCCACTGGTACGGGCGCGCCAGTCGGCAGAATTGATGGCGGCGGGTCTGGGCGGTATTCCGATTGTCGAGGAGCCGTCAATAGCGGAAGTCATGTATGGTCGCTGGGAGGGGATGGTTTATCACGACCTGATCCACGACCCGTACTATGTCGAATATCGCAAATCGCCGCTCGATCATCCTACGCCGGGAGGCGAGACGATCACTCAGGTACAGGCGCGAGGCGTTGAAGCGGTTACGCGTGCATTAAGTGATCGCCCTGGGGCCCGGATTATGTTCGTGTCGCACGGTGATATTATCCGCACCGTGCTCTGCCACTTCATGGGCTTGGAGCTGGGGCATTTCCATCGATTACGCGTGGACAACGCCTCGATATCCACAATTCAGATTTCCGGGAAGTTCGCCGAGCTGAAATTCCTGAACCTGCTTGCCGATCCTGCTCAGGCATTCCTTCCGCCATTCCCGATTAAGAAGCCGGAAGAGAAGTCTCCGCAACAGGCCTAATTTTCGATTTCGAACGGCTTCACCGAACGGTCGAGTAGGCCGCGTCCGGCGAGAGTGCGGCGGGCGCGAATCGCCTCGATCAGCTCGCGCTCGTTGCGCACCGGCTCAGAAAATAGCGTCGTGACGATTCCGATCGAATTGGCCGAATGAGAATCCGATCCTGCGACCTCGGCCAGTCCGAGCCGCTCGAGCAACTTTCAGCGCGAAAAGGTTCTCTTCCTCGGAGCAGGCTGCGTTCAGCACCTCGACCGCATCGCACATCTGGATAATCTCCAGCTTCGCCGCGCGTTCAGGATGCTCGATATCGATCGGTTCATTATCCGAGTTGATAAAAGAGAAGCGCGGATCGAGCTTGTAGCGAAATGGATGGTTGGCGATCATGATGCCGCCGCAGTCGTCAACGACTTTGCGCAGTCCGGCGAGCTTATAGATGCCACCGACGTATTGATCCACGCCGAAAACGCCGACGTGGCCCATTTCGGTCGTCACTTCCATCCCGCGCAGACAGACGAAACCGGCTTCGGCGGCGGCTCGCGCCAGCTCCTTTACGTCCCAGATGTTATCGTGTTCGGTGATGCATACCGCACCGATCCCGATCGTGCGCGCGCGGTCGATTAACTCCTTCGGCGCGAGATTGGAATCCGCGCTGCCATGACTGGTATGAAGGTGCAAATCAGCGGTGAAGTAGGCCCCCGTCGCCGGGTGGCCGCTTCCATTGCGTTCCATAGATGAGCAATCCTATTTTGGCGAGTTCGAGTCGCTCAGCACAATTTTCTTGATGTGGTCGCCGACTTTGATTTTGTCGACTACGTCCATCCCTTCGACCACTCCGCCGAAGAGCGTGTATTGGCCGTCGAGGAACGGCGCCGGATTCGAGGCAGATATAGAACTGGCTGCCGCTCGATTTACGCTCGGGATTGACGTTGTCGCCGGTCCGCGCCATCGCGATCGTGCCGCGCAGATGCTTTTCGGTCGGACTGATTTCCGCGGGAATCTCGTAGCCGGGTCCGCCGGTGCCATTGCCTGAGGGATCGCCGCCCTGAATGACGAAGCCGGGTTCGACCCGATGAAACGTCAGATTGTTGTAGAAGCCGTCTTTCGAGAGTTTCTCGAAATTCGCGACAGTTTTGGGCGCGACGGCGGGGTAAAGCTCGACGACGATATTGCCCTTGTCAGTCTCGATAGTGGCGTACTGTCCAGTATTGCGCACGGGTAATCCATCCAGTTTGGAGTTATTTGCTTCGCCGCGACAGGCGACGACGGTAAACGCGAGCGCCGCAAGCGCGACGCATCCGAGCCGAAATGCTGATTGTTTCATTATCCCGAATTTTTCTTTCCCAGAGTAGCCCTTTTCAAGTATGCGAGCCGCCTCGCCAGCGCAAGACCAATATTTCATTATTTCATTTCACGGAGAACGACCACGAGTAGTTCTGATCGCCGGAAGTGAGCGCGATTTGGTATTTGCCCGGGACGAGCGGCGCGCGCGGAATAATCACGACTGCGCCGAAATCGAGGAGGATTTGGCGACCGAGTTGCTGAACTGCCGCATCCGGATTCGCGTATGTATGGGAGTCAAAGCCGCAAACCGGGATTTTCGTCGGCGTTGCAGATTTGAGCGTCAGCTCGTAACTCGATAAGGATGGCGCCATCACCGCGCCCAACTGCAACGTGATCGGAAAACCGGCGGGAGTTCTATAACCGGGGCAACTGGTAAGCGGATCGGGCCATTCGCCTGCGAATTGAGCACCCTCGATGACTCCGCCATCAGGAGGATACTTGATCGGCTGAGTCGCGGTCATCGCTTGCATCGCGGTGGTATCGCCATGAACATTCAACGCTGCGACACAGACGCTGTTCGCGCAAAAGTAGCCATAACCGACGCTATGCAGATGGGGATCGAGCAACGACAAACGATGGAATGGCCCGAGCATCCAATCGTCGATGGCCCATGACGGCTTCGCGATGCCGCCCGGGTCCCACATTTCGTCAACATCACCGGCTTTCGCTGCCTCAAGACCTTCCGATGTGTACCACGGCTTCGATGAGTCTTCTGTGTGCATTGTCGGGCCCAAATTGACGCCGTGCGCGATCTCGCCACGGTAGTTCTTCACGATATAGCGAGAATGCAGGAAATCGCCGAGGCTGAACTTCGCATTAGCGGTGACTGGAGGCACGCCGACTGCCGAGCGATAGGCATTGAGCGGGACTAGCCAGTCGTTAGCATCCGGTTCCTCGCTCGCAAGAGGCGTTGAAGTTGAAGCCGCAACGGTCGAGATACCCGTGGCGGGCGACTTGACTATCACTGCCATTGGTCGCACTGATGCAGCCGTCGAGGATGCCGCAGGCACTGCCTCAGATTTCGCCATAGGCCCGCGCTCGATGAATTTCTCAAGAAAGAACACCGCGATGAACGAGACGGCAAAAAAGCCGGCGCACGCTATCATCAGTCTTGAGGCGGTCTGCCGGCGATCATTCGCATTGTTCTGCAATTGGCATCGCACCGCGCCGAAGCGAACCTCATCGCCAAGCTTTAGAGTTACGCTCCCGCCAATTCGAGCACCTTTTACGAATGTGCCGTTAGTCGAGCGAAGGTCCGAGACGCTGCACGAATGTCGATCCAAGTGAAGCGTGGCGTGGTATCGCGAGACCGTCGAGTCGCTGAGCACGACGGTATTATCTGTAGCGCTGCCGATCGTGATCCGGCGTTCGTTCAGGGGTATTTCGCGCGAGGTTCTGCCGTCAGACGTCAATACTCGCAGCTTCACAGAAACGATCCGCTCTCGTGATCGAGACGGGCGCTCAGCGTCACAACGAGTCTGCGGTCTCCAGCGCCCTAGCGCTTTACGAAGTCACGAATCAGGCCGGCGACTGCCGCGGGTTGCTCGAAAGGCGCCATATGACCGGCATCGGCGACCATCTCAATGCGCGCAGTAGGAATGATCTTTTTGAAATCTTCGGCATAGACCGGCTTGGTAAGGCCGTCGTCCTTGCCCCAAATCAGCAACGTCGGCGCGGTTATCCGATGAGCCCGTTTGCGCAGTCCCTTCTCGGGAATTGGCCAGATGAACTTGCCAGTGCATCCGAGCGCCCAGGTCACGCGAATTACTGAGTCCGGCTCTTCGAGATTCATGAATACCAGTTTGCGCGCGGGATGGTTGCGGTCATGAAAGAACATGGGGTCGAGGTCGGCCTCAGGGGCAACCATGTAGTTCTTGATTGGGGCGTCATCGCGCCAAAGTCCGAGCGGATCGATCAGAGCAAGTTTGCCAACGCGCTTGGGATTGGTCGAAGCAAGCTCCGCCGCGACCATCCCGCCGAACGAATGGCCGACTACCGTGGGCGCTTCAAGCCCGAGCTTGTCGAATAATTCGTAGTAATAGAGGACGAGGTCCCAGACATCGTCGAGGCCCTTAATCGCGTCGGGATCGCCTTCGCTAGTCCCGGGATGTTCGGGCGCATATACGGTGAAATCGCGCGCGAGCTCGTCGAGGAAGTCGCTCCAGACGAGTCCATAACCACTGTGCAAAAATACGAGTGGTTGGCCCTGACCGGCGACTTTGACGTGCGCCGTCACTTTGTCTTCCCAAAGTTTGATTGTTCGCTCGGAGGTCGCAGCCATTTATCTCAACTCTTTCTTCAATGGATATGGCCTAAAAAGCCGCGCCGACCCTCGGGACGACGCGGCAGAATAATCTCGATAATACAGGATCTATTTGCCCGCGCGAGCCTCAGCGTAGCTGCTGGAGTAATCGCGCGCCGGGAAAGCTTCTTTGCCCTTGAGCCCCTGCGGCCACCATCGATTTTCCCACTGATCATCCCACAAATTGTTGAAGTGAGGCTTAACCTCGCGGGCAAATAGATCGATATTCTTGAGGGTCAGCTCATGCGGCATCGAGCCGATATGCAACAGCACCATCAAATTACCGACGCGCAGCTTCTTGACCGCTTCCATCAACTGATCGCGCACTGATGCGGGGCTGCCGCCAATCACGAATTGATTATCGACGAAATCCTTGTACTTCCATTTGGGTATTTCGTTCATCAGGCCAAGCTGCATCGGCATCAGATTCTTCACGCTGTTTGCGAGGCTCTTGTAGTCCTGATTCCCCGGAATCATCTGATATTCGTTGAGGATATGCAGAGACTTGTCGTAAAAATACCGGATGTGAGGATAGTATTCCTCTTCCGCTTTGGCGTCGGTTTCTGAAACGACCACGAGTTGCAAGAAGCCCGCGCGATACGGATTATGATCGACGCCCGCCTTATCGCAAAACTCCCAGAACCCATCCATCACCCGCTTGCCGAGGTTGTTGCCGTAATAGCTCAGGAAGCAATAGCAGTGGTCGTGCTTGGCCGAAAAATCCCAGGTGCTGAGGCTGCCGGCACCCGGCACCCATACGGGAGGATGCGGCTGCTGAATCGGGCGCGGCCATAGATTGACCATCGGCAACTTGAAGTACTTGCCGTTCCACGCGAAGATTTCCTTCGCCGACCATGCCTTCATAATCAGGTCGTGAGCCTCGTAGTAGCGCTCGCGATGCTCGATCGGGGTGATGCCATAGCAGAGGTTGGCATCCATCGGCGTGCCCAATGGCATCCCGGCGACGAGGCGGCCGCCACTGATGCAATCGAGCATCGCATATTCTTCGGCAACTCGGATAGGCGGATTGCTGGTCGGCAGCGTGGCGCCCATCTGGACGACAGCGCAATTTGACCCAGCCGTCGCACGTGCCAACGCCGAACCCATCAGGTTCGGACTTGGCATGAAGCCGTAGGCGTTCTGATGATGTTCGTTGACGCAGATACCGTCCATGCCGGCGCGTGCGGCATGGATCAACTCGTCGAGCGTCCAGTTATAAAATTGCCCGACTTTGTTGGAATCGGCGAGTTCCCAGTATGGCGGATCGACCCATACCGACTTATATTTTTGCTCGAAATCCGCGGGTAAGTCACGGTAGGGCATCAGGTGGAACATCGATATCTTCATTACTGGTTTCCTCCGATAAACGCGGGCCGATCATTTCGATTATCACGACCGCCGCTAAGCGACAACTACGCCGGAACAGGGTGGGCAGTTCGAATAATCGTGTTAAATGGCAAGGGACTCACTGTCCCGACCCGGGAAGCAACTTCTCCATCGAGTAATTGTGGATGGTCACGCCGCGCAGGAGAAATTCGCGGCGTCTTATCTCGGCAAAACCGTTTCTGAGAAATAGTCTCCGCGCAGCTTCGCTGGCCTCGACAAAGAGTTTGGCTATTCCCCGCGCGTGGGCATGTTGCTCCAACTGATGGTACAGCGCGGACGCGGTCCCCGTGCCAATCATCTCTGGCCGACAGTATAGGTGATCTATATGTCCGTTTGGCTCCAGGTCTCCATAGGCAATCGGCTCGTCGGCTTCGTTTACCGCAACCAATATCAGACGACCATCTTTGGCGCGCGTCTCAAACCTGGAGCGGTCCGGGATTGCCGGAGCCCATGCTTCCACTTGCGCTTGAGTGTAATCGCGCAGGCCCGCCGTCCGGACCGCATCGAAGAACACCGCGCCCAAAAAAGCTGCGTCCTTTGGCTCATAAAGTCGGATATGCGCACACCCCATGTTCAAAAGGGTACGAGTGCAGAGCGAAACCCTCAAGGTCCACTAGATCAGAGTTCCAACTTAATTGACCGATTACCGCCGGGACAGAGAGCTTCAACCAATCTTCCAGTACGGGAAGAGGAAGTTGTTGGCACGGGAGACGATCGGTCCGACGCGACCGGCAGACGCCAGATTGACGATTGGCTCTTCGGCGTTGCGGCCAAATTCGTCGATAACTGCGCGGGCGCTGTCCGCCAATGCTCGCAAGTCGTAGCCACCTTCGAGCACTGCGACAAGCTTTCCACCGCAAAATTCGGCGGCGAGGCGTTTCATCCGGCGCGCCATCGCGGTGAAGCCGTCTTCCGTCACCTGCATCCCGCCGAGCGGGTCACGATGGTGACAATCGAAACCGGCTGAAATCAGTACGAACTCGGGCTTGAACTGACGAGCAATTGGCAAGAGCAGACTATCAAAGACTGCAAGATAATCGGGATCGCCGAGTGTTGCAGGCATCGGGGCATTCACGGTGAAACCAGCGCCATCGCCTGTGCCGATCTCGTCGAAATAACCGGTCCCAGGATAAAACGGATACTGATGGGTGGACATATAGAGGACGTGCGGCGACTCATAGAACATTTCTTGCGTGCCGTTCCCGTGATGAACATCCCAGTCGAGTACGAGTACCCGGCTCAGCCCGCGCTTTTCAACGAGCCATTTAGCCGCAATCGCGACGTTGTTGAAGAAACAGAAGCCCATCGCGGTATCAGGTCGCGCATGATGACCCGGCGGACGCACCAGCGCGAATGCGTTATCAACATCACCATCGATTACGGCTTCAACGGCAGTAAGCACGCCACCTGCGGCAAGGGTCGCGGTCGTCCAGGTCTCGGCCGAGCTGTGGGTATCCGGATCGAAGTCGCAGCGAGCTGCGTCCTGAAGTTCGCTTCGACGGCCAAAATGTAGGCAGGTCCGTGGCAGAGTTCGAGTTCGGCGGCTGAGGCCATCCGGGGTGAATAAAGCTTGAGGGCGGGACGCCTGAGATGATTAGTCATCTCGATTAGGGCGGCGATGCGCTCCGGACGCTCGGGATGATGCGTCCCCGGGAAATGCTCCATGAAACGGCGATCGGCGATGATTGCAGTTCGATTCATCGTTTGACACTCCGTGGCGGCACGTTCACGATCATTCTACTACAGGCGCTTCGGGTACTTCCGGTGACGCCACATTTTCATAGGTAAATGCCGGATGGGCATATCGGAACTTATAGTTGTTCTCGTGGTCGCGCTAATCGTGATCCCGCCGGAGAAGCTGCCAGAGGTGATGCGGACATTGGGCAAAATCCTACGCGAGCTGCGGCTAGCCAGTAATACTGTCATGCGGGAGTTAACCGAAGTGGTCGATGATCCGTTGTCGATTCGGCAACCGCCGCCCGCGATCGCGAAACCATCGATTGCTGCGCCCGCTGCCGACCCGCAGGTCGACGCAATCGACCAAAAATCGTGATTGATCAAGACCCGGAATCGTTAGGCATCGCGTCCAGCGGCAATGAAGGCCGGATGCCGTTGCTCGAGCATCTGAGCGAATTGCGCACGCGGCTGATTCGTGCGGCGATCGCGGTAGCACTCGGATTTGTGGTCGCATACGCCTTTGCCGATCGGTTGTTCAAGGCCCTGACGCTGCCGCTGCGCGAGGCCTCGCATACCCAGCTATTGCTGATCGGCACCGGAGTCGGCGAGGCGTTCTACACTAAGCTGAAGGTGGCATTAATCGCGGGATTGTTTATCGCAAGTCCGGCGGTGTTTTTCGAGATCTGGAAGTTTATCGTGCCGGGGCTGTATCAAACCGAGCGGCGGATGGCGAAACCGTTCGTGCTTGCTGCAACCGCTCTGTTTCTTCGCGGGCGCCTATTTCTGCTGGGCGGTAGTGTTCCGGATCGGCTTCCTATTCTTTTTGAAGCAATACGCTGAAATTGGCGCAACGCCGACGTTGCGCGTCAGCGAATTCCTGAGCTTTGCGGCCAAGTTGCTGCTCGCCTTCGGAATTACTTTCGAGATGCCAATATTCGCTTTTTTTCTTACGCGACTGGGCTTGATCGATTATCGCATGATGATTCGCCATTTGCGCTATGCAGTGCTTGCGATCTTCGTGGTCGCCGTCGCATTGACTCCGCCGGATATGATCTCGCCATTTCTTGCTCGCGATTCCATTGCTGGCGCTCTATGGCTTGAGCATTGCGGTTTCGTATCTTTTCCGGACTCGGCAAGCGGGGCTGACGCCGGCTGCTGCTGAACCGTCGACTTTGACCTGGCTATCGCGCTGACGAGGGGGAATTGAAGGCATGGCGACACTCGACAATTTTCCGGTCGCGACCGGGCGTCCCGGGATCGAGCCGCGCTGGACGCACAGCGCCAAAGGATGTAGTCGGCACGGCCTATTTCACTTCAAGCCGGGTTTGGTTCACGGTATCGGACGGCGTTATCAGCGAAGTCTATTTTCCCACCCTCGACCGCCCGCAGATTCGCGATATGCAGTTTCTGGTGACCGACGGCGAGACCTTCTTCCACGATACACATCGCAGTCTCGTTTCGACGATCGAGTATCTCGGCGAGCACGGACTCGGCGTTAAGATCATCAATGCTGATCCGGCGGGGCGTTATCGTATGGTGATCGAGGTGGTTTCTGACCCGCATCAGCCATGCGTACTGCTCGATACGAGGCTTGAAGGCGATACGGCGTTCGTGCGGAAGCTGCACGTATATGTGCTTCTCGCGCCACATCTGGAAGTCGGCGGATGGGGTAATAGCGGGAATGTCGCCCACATCGCCGGGCGCGAATTCCTGACCGCGAACAAGAAAGACACCTGGCTGGCGCTTGCAGCAACGGTTCCGTTTATTGAACGTTCGTGCGGCTATGTCGGAAGCTCAGACGGCTATAAGGACTTATCGACGAATTTCAAACTGGACAGTCAGTTCGCTGCCGCGCCTGACGGGAATATCGCCCTGATAGGCGAGCTGGATCACAGTGGCGGGGATCACTTCACCCTTGCGCTGGGATTCGGCAATTCGCTGCATCATGCGGTGACGACAGTTTTTCAATCGTTGGGCACTCCTTTCGAGGAACATCGGGATCGTTTTCTCGAACAATGGGAGCGGGTCTGCACGCCGCTATATCCGCTCGAAAAATTGAGCGGTGATGACGGGATGCTCTATCGACGGAGCCGTGAACTGATCCTTGCCCATGAGGATAAGAGTTATGCCGGTGCGTTGATCGCATCGCTGAGTATCCCGTGGGGCGAAGCCAAGGGTGACGAGGACCTGGGCGGCTATCATCTGGTGTGGACGCGCGACATGGTCAACAGCGCGAGCGCACTCCTCGCGGCAGGTGATCGAAAAACTCCATTGCGGGCGCTGATTTATCTGGCCTGCTCGCAACAGCCGAATGGATGTTTTCCGCAGAATTTCTGGGTCAATGGCGAGCCGTATTGGACCGGTATCCAACTTGACGAAGTGGCCTTTCCGATCATGCTGGCCTGGCGCTTGCGCAAAGCGAATGCGCTGGAAGACTTCGATCCGTATCCGATGGTGAAGCTGGCGGCAAGTTTTCTGATTGACCGCGGATGTATTACTCCGCAGGAACGGTGGGAGGAGAACAGCGGCTACTCGCCTTCGACCTTGGCGAGCAATATCGCAGCGCTTATCTGTGCGGCGGCTTTCGCGCTGGAGCGCGGCGACGAGGCTGCCGCGAGCTTTATCGCGGATTTCGCCGATTTCATCGAGGCTCACGTCGAGACCTGGACCGTAACTCGCGCCGGCATGATCGTGCCCGATGTGAAGCGGCACTACGTCCGCATCAACCCCGAAGATCCGAATGCGTCGGTGCATGATGAAGATCCGGATCATGGGATAGTATCGATTCGTAATCGCCCGCCCGGCGAGCCGACGGCTTTTCCCGCCGCCGCAATCGTCGATGCGGGCTTTCTGGAACTCGTTCGTTACGGCATCCGCAAGGCCGGCGATCCGCTTATGGAAGATTCTCTACGAGTGGTGGACGCCTCGCTCAAGACTGATTTTCCTGCTGGCCCCTGCTGGCGACGCTACACTTACGACGGCTATGGGCAGCAGGACGACGGTGGCCCGTTTACCTATTGGGGGCGCGGGCGTCCGTGGCCGTTGCTGACCGGTGAACGCGGTCATTACGAGTTAGCTGCTGGCCGTGACGCACAGCCCTATCTCCATGCGATGGAGAATTTCGCCACGAAAACACGGCTGCTGCCCGAACAAATTTGGGATCAGGCTGATATCCCGGATGCGCTGATGCGTTTTGGTAAGCCGACTGGCGCTGCCATGCCACTGATGTGGGCGCATGCCGAATACATCAAGTTATTGCGTTCGCTAGCCGACGGACAGGTTTTTGATCTGATTCCCGAAGTTGCCGAGCGTTATCTCCGTCCACGCAAGCGCGCTCCACTCGAAGTCTGGAAGTTTAACCGCCAGATACAGTCGATTATCGCCGGCGCCCGATTGCGGATTCAGGCCACGCGACCGTTCGCGCTGCATTGGGGGCGTGGCGATTGGGCCGACGTTACCGACTTGATATCGCGACAAACCTCTCTGGGCTTGAGCTTCGTCGATCTCGTAACGAAGCCGGGCGAGTTAGTCCCAATCCGATTCACCTTCCGATGGCTTGATGATGGCAGATGGGAAGGACGGGATTTTGCCGTCGAAATACGCGAGGACTAGTTTGACTGCAATCTCATGAGTGCGAACTGAGATTTCAGCGAATCAAGCAGCGTTTCGATCTCATCAGCGGATTCAGGCGCGAAATACAATCTCAGATAATGGTTCGCCGGATCCTCGGTCCGCAAGGTCGCAAGGTTGTCGTAAGATTCAATGATTGCTTTGAATAGAGCAATCTGCCTAGGTGGTAATCCGAAAACGATCGATTTCATCCGTGATGAATTTGGTTGGACCACTAATCCTCATCGTATCCTGATTAGCCACTCAACATCTCTAACATAAGATGACTGTGGCGTGACAGGCAGGAAAATCGTCAATTCCATCGCATCCATGCGATTGATAATTTATTCCAAGCCATCCGGAGTGATAGTGCTGATTTGCTGCTTTTCATGATGACATTCATTTCCAGATTTCGTGTCGAAGTAATCGCGCTATTCATGCTTGGATTGGCGGCATTGGCCGTAGGAATCCGCGAAGCTCCTTTAGTGGATTGGGACGAGGCCACCTACGCCGAAGTCGCGCACGAGGCGGTCCAGACCGGATCCTATCTGAATTTCACCTGGAACGGATCGCCATACTTGAAAAAGCCTCCGCTGCTGTTCTGGATGATGATCGGATCATTCAAAACCTTCGGCGAAAGCGCCTGGGCGGCACGGTTACCATCTGTTGCAACCGGTATCAGTACTCTCCTCCTTCTCTATTTTTTCGCCGCGCCGATTAGCGGTCGCCTCGGCGGGATGTTTGCTGGATTACTGCCGCTGAGTTTCTATTTTTTCATTGCTCGCGGAGGGCGCGAGTGCGCTACCGACGGCCCTTTAATTTTCTTCAGCACGTTGACCCTTCTTGCGTTTACTCGCGGGTTAGCGAACCGACGCTGGTTGCTGGTCGCCGGGCTAGCGTGTGGGCTGGCGATCCTCAGCAAGGGTCTGGCAGGATTTGTCCCGCTGGCAGTCGTAATGCTCTCGATGGTGCTGATCCCTAGTTTTTCGACGATTGGATGGAAGGGAGTCGCCGTTGTGAGCGGCGCGGCAATGGTTGTGACCGCGCCGTGGTTCACCTATGAGGCGCTGGCTAATGGCCCGCTGTTTTGGTCGGTTTTCGTGAAGCACGAAACGCTGCTGCGGCTCGCGAGTCATCTAGAAGCTCAGAAGGTCGCAGCCGATAGTACCTTCACTACCTTCGCGCGCGAAGTCAGCCATCTATGGGTGTTGCTCATCCCGCTTGCAGGCTTGCTCTTAGCGGTGCTCGGTGATGGCTCGCGATGGTCCCCCCTGGAATTGCCACCAGCCGTGCTTCTATGGATGCTCTGGCTGATGCTCGCACTTGCAGCTGCCGACGCAGTACAGACCAAGCTCGGGTGGTATATCCTGCCGGCGTTGGTTCCCGTAGCGCTATTAGGAGGCTCGATTCTCGGGGCTTCGTTTCACGCTACCGGCGCGGCGCGCGATTACTGCCCGGCGCTTGCCGCGCTTGCCTTAGCGGTCCTTATAGGCGAGTCGCCGAGCCATTGGCGGCAGATCGATCAAGCTTTTCGCTTTGAAAAGGATCGCAGCCGCCCCGCTTATACACTCGGCAAGCGCGCGCATGAACTCGGCATATCGAGTGGAGAGAGTGACTTATACTTCGTTGGAGTGGAGCTACCCACACTCGTTTATTACAGCGGAATGAAGACGCACTTCATCGAGTCTTCCTCAGGATCGGGTTTCGAGTTGCTCGATTTAGGTGTTAGCTCGCTATTGGTTGAGGATCGTCAGGTAATGCTACTTAAGCCGGATGGGACGACCGCGATGGTTGGGAATTTAGGTGACGAATGGAACTTCAGCGGTCCGCTTGAAGAACGGCGCGACACCGTGAGTGCCGCCGCTGAATCCGCAGTTTCGGTCAACTGACGTGATCGATATCGACGCTCGCAGGTTCAGCCCCCTCAGTAAGACCCAACTTATTTTGACTGCCTGACTCTATATCAGCCATCCCCATGGCTGGATCGATCGGAAACGAAGTATGCATATGAAATATTTTCCCTTGGCTATTGACCCGGTGATAACAGTTGGTCACGCGGAATAGTGTTCGGAATCGGCATACTGCTTATCATGAAAATGTGACGTAAATTCAGTGATCTCAGGCGTCGTGAAAAGATTTGATGGGAGTACAATGAGTATTGCAATCTTTTATGCGGAAGATTCGACTGGATCTACGTACCGGCAACGGATCTAAGGAATTCTGGTAACTGCACTTGTAATCGGAATGCTTCGAAGGCTGCGTTCTGACATTCCCAAGCTTTCGCCATTTATAGGGATTGCTCGGGGCGAGCTCTGGCGTCGGCTGTCCCAATTTTCAGTCAGCTGAGGTTGCGGGAGATGCTGATCGCCGTGACTGCAAAAATGCTACAAGCTTGTCAATATCCGATGAACTCAAAGTTGCTGCAAAGGCGGGCATATTACCACCACCATTGAGAATTCGGATCTCATTTGATCAGCAGTAAGCTGACTCCGATGTACGTTAAATTCGGCCCACGTAAGCCTCCCAAGCCGGAAATCATGTGGCAGTACTCGCAACCCTCTATCGTGAAACAATCTGCCACCATCATAAATTGGACCGCTTGATGCCGCGATTACCTGAATCGGCAGCGGTTTCGCATCAAAACGTGGCGACCAAGGCGATCTAACAGCTTCAATCGTAAAGGCAGCGATAGTGAACACGACGACGATCTCAGCGCCATCGCCCACGGACGGTCGAGTGGATGGCGTTCGCCTTTATTCCATAAGGCCGGCACCAGCAACAAAAAAATCAAAGTGGACAATGGCGCCAGAATCATAAAAGCTGATTCAATTCCGCGGGGTAGCAGCGCCAGTACTGCGAAATACCACAGCAGGTACCAGTCGGGCTTTACGTCCTTAGTCAGGCCTGTGGAGCTTGGCAGTGTTCCAAGCTTAGGCGGCCCGACAAAGAAGGCGAGAATGACGATCACTCCAACGACAAACAAGATAAAAACGACGTCGCGCCACGCCGCGTCCGGCCAAAAGGGCACACCCTCTTTATCCAGCAGCTCTTGGTATTCTTCATCGTAGGTTTTCGGATCAACCAGTTCGCCACGTTTGGGTGGCGCTGAGATACCATCGTGGAACACTAAATAGATATGAAGTCCGACAAACATGAAGATGACGGCTGGAAGATAAGAATACGCGATAAGCGAAGAACCGACTGAGGGTCGAACCGCCCATCGTCTTGCCGCCCAGCATGAAGCGCGCGAGAAACGTGCCGATGAGCGGCGTGCGTCCAACCATCTCCGCTGACAAGAAGGTGGCCCATACCGCAGTCGAATCCCAGCGCAGCAACTGGCCAGTAAAGCCCATCGCAAGCACCAGAAACAGCAAACATACTCCGGACACCCAGTTGAATTCGCGCGGATACTTGTAGCACCCCATCAAGAAGACCTGACTCATATGTATGCCAATCAGGGCGATCATTGCGGAGGCTCCGAAGAAATGCATCCCACGCAACCATCTGCCAAATGGAGCGCTATGAGTAATGAAGTAAATCGCTGAATAGGCGTCATTGGTGGCCGGGATATAACGCGTTGCCAAGGCCATGCCGGTAACGACCTGGATGGCGAAACATGCTAATACCGCGCTGCCGAAAACATAAGCCCAGCCGGTATTCGGCGGGATTCGATGCTGCGCGAGCTGGCCCATTAATTTGAACAGGCCGGTCCGTTTCTCAAACGCGTCAAGCAGGCGACGGATAAGATTCATCGGCGGCGATTTTCCTTACTCGATCGGCACTGCGCTGGCCAGGATTTGCACCTCGCCATTGTGGACCCGAACTTTATATTTGAATAAGCCGCGCGGAGGCGGTCCCGCAGCCCAACTACCGTCAGGGTAGTACACGCCGCCGTGGGCAAGGACAAAGGAAGAGCTTTGCCGATGGTTCCCATTGACCGGACATCCGAGATGCGCGCAATTGATGGCAAAAGCGACAAATTGCTGTTCGCTCGCGCGTCGTAGCCAGGCTGCGGTACCGGAACTTTTTCCAGCCCACGCAAGCGATGATGGATCCTGAAAACGCACTAGCGTAGTTGAATCGATTTTGAAATCGTCCACCTTTCCTACGGTGCGCCATACAATCGGCTCTTTAACGACTAAAGGACCGAAGATAAAGCCGATGATTGGCGTCGCGACTATCCCTCCAGCGATTGCTATACAAACGGCGCTAATCCGCGCGAGCAGTTTGCGCCGCTCAGGACTATATCCATGCTCCGGTTCCTCAGTTAAATGATTATCGGGCATCGACAAGTTCTCCCACCCAATGCTTGATTGACCAGATCATCAGTCCCAGTCCGGCTAACATGAATACGTATTGGGTAACTACTCCGAAAGAGAATAATATGATGCCTAAAGCCATCATTGCGGGCCAATAAGTCCGCGCCGGAGCCTTCAATGGCTTCGGTAGACTCCAGGTATCAGCTGGCGCATTCACTAATTGAGTAGTCTCAGTGTCACTCGAATCCGTCATCGCTATGCTCCTGCGGCATGGCTTATAGTGCTTTCCGAAAAGGCGGCTCTGGAATTCGATACCATCGGAACAGGACGCTCAACATGGCGGCCAAAAATACCGGACCGCCCAATACCCACATCAAAAGTCCGCCGATTTGCTGATCGAGAGCGGGTGTAATTCCCCACGGACGCCGCACTAAATCCAGCAGCCCAAGGCGCTCGGGCTGGCTGAAAGTAAGCTCGATAGGTGCCCACCGGTACAAAAGTAAGAACAATTCCGAGGATGCTCTGCAAGAGCATCGCAATAAACAAGTACAACAGAGCCACCACCGGCGACATCAACTGTTCCTGTCGCGGCCCAAGGACGGGCCACCAGAAGATAGTTGCACCGATCAGAAAGCTCAGATGCTCAGCGATATGCAGCCATTCGTCGCGCAATGCGGCATCGTACCAGGGTGGCCAATGCCATGCATAGAGAACTCCCATACCAGCCACACCCGCAACTATCGGATTGCTTAGCAGACGTTCCAAGCGCTTCAAGATTGGGGTCCGAAGCAACGAAGCGATACCGCCCGACGCCATGCCCATCACGAGCAGGGGGGGAACTATCAGTACCAGTAGCATGTGCTGCAACATGTGAGCACTGAAAAGACAGGAATCAGCAAGTGCGTCGATCGGTGACTCCAAGGCAATTAACAGCACAATTATTCCCAGCATCTGAACGAAAAACCGTGATAACCGCTCGCGATTCAGCATGAAGGACGCAATAGCGAGCGCCACACAGCCGATAACTACCGAAGAATCAAAGTCCCAGGCGAGTAATAGCAGAGTCATCGATCATACCAACGGCCAGATATAAACGATTCCGAAAATAAAAACCCAGACAGCATCCACGAAATGCCAATAAATGCTACACCGCACTTAGACCCGAAGCATGTTTGTTAGTCAGCTGTCCCGAAAGTGCCAACCAGAAAGTTATGCTCAGAAGCACCAGCCCAAGAAATACATGCAGTCCGTGGAATCCAGTCAGGGTAAGAACGTAGCGCCGAACTGATTAGTACTGACGGTGAGATCATGATTGATCAATCCATGATATTCACTAGCCTGACCATAGAGAAAGGCCGCGCCAAGGACGATAGTAATTCCGAGCCAGATTAGAAAGCTAGCTGAACGGCTCTGCCGAAATTGACGATGCGCCCACGCCATCGTCGCGCTGCTGGCAAATAGGGCTATGCTATAGGCTCCGGTAATTCCGGGATGAAGGCTGTTAGCCGCGCTTGGTCCACGCTCTGGCTGAACGTGATAGTAAACGTAGGCAGCGATTAAAAAGAGAAAAAATTGCGATTCGGCATAGACGAAAAGGCTTAATCCAAGTTTATTCTTATCCGGCATGGCCTATCCAACGTGCTTCACAAGCTCGTCAGCGCGGTCCGGATGAGCCAAATCCCAGAGCGGCCGCCGTCCACGTACCGGTGGCACGCGGTGGAAGTTTTCTTCAGGAGGCGGGGAGCTGACTGCCCATTCCAGCGTCCAAGCATCCCAGGGATTGTCATCAGCAGGTGTGCCATGTCGCAAGCCGGCCCACACAGTCCAGATAAAAAGTAGAACCGAGAGGCCCAGAATATAAGCTCCGATTGTCGAGAGTAGGTTCAAGATTGCATAATCCGGAAGTGGCGGATAGGTGAAAACACGCCGGGGCATCCCGAAGATACCGAGTACATGTTGCAACATGAAAGTGAGATTGAAGCCTATCAGAGTCAGCCAGAAATGAGCTTTGCCATATCTTTCGTCAAGCATGCGACCAGTGATTTTCGGAAACCAATAGTAGATTCCAGAAAACAACGCGAATACGGTTCCGCCAAAGAGCACATAATGGATATGAGCCACGACGAAGTAGCTATCCGTCACCTGCCAATCAATCGGCGCTACCGCAAAGGCGACCCCTGACAATCCGCCGATGGTGAACATGATCAAGAAGCCGAGCGAAAATAGCATCGCAGTGGTCAAACGGATTTTCCCACCCCACATCGTAGCCGTCCAATTGAAAATCTTTATTCCGGTCGGAACCGCGATCAGCATACTGGCTCCGGCGAAGAAAAGATCGAAAACATGTCCGAGTCCGACTGCGAACATATGATGAGCCCAGACGGCGAGGCTTAAGAAGGCAATTGCTAACGTCGAGGCGGCGACGAAGCCATATCCATAGATCGGTTTACCGGAAAAAACCGGAATTACCTCGGAAATTATCCCAAATGCAGGCAAAATCATGATGTAAACTTCGGGATGTCCGAATGCCCAAAAGAAATGCTGCCAAAGGAGCGCCGAACCACCACCGTCAGGAAAAAAGAAATGCGCATGCAATTCGCGGTCAATCAGCAGCATCGCAAGCGCTGCGTTGAGCGCCGGCAGCGCCGTAACGATCAGGCCGGAATTGACCAGCGTCATCCATACAAACAGCGGCAGCCGGCGAATCGTCATTCCGGGCGCACGCATCGTGATGATGGTTACAATGAGATTAATTCCTGCCGTGAGCGTACCGACCCCGATCCTAACAGCCCCAGATCCAATAATCAACCCCGGGACTTAGCGTAAAGGGCTTTTCACTTAGTGGCGCATAGCTGAACCATCCGACATCAGGCGCGCCGCCGTTCACGCCTTGGGTCACGAAACTGAAGTAAAGCAATATCCCGCCCAGGAATTGGACCCAGAAGCTCAGCGCGTTCAGCCGAGGGAATGCCATGTCGTTCGCGCCGATCATCAGCGGCACAAGATAGGTCGAGAACCCAACCAGCATCGGCACTAACACCAAGAAAATCATGGTGGTGCCATGCATTGTAAAGATTTGATTGTATACTTCCGGCGACAAAAAATGATTGTTCGGAATGATCAGCTGAGTTCGCATCAGCAGGGCTTCGATGCCGCCGACAAGAAAATAGATAAATGCGCCAACCAGGTACATCACCCCAATCTGTTTATGATCAACTGAAGCGACCCACTCAAGCCAGATTGAGCGCGCGTCGAGGACTACGCCACCGGCCATTTCGTCAGCGGTCGCTTGCTTCACTTCAAACTCTCCAGATAATCGACTAACGCAGTAACTTCGTCATTTTGAAGTCTTAGATCTGGCATATGACTGCCCGGCTTGAAGTAATTTGGATTTTTCAACCATTGAGCCAAGTTGGCCGGGGTGTTTTCGGCGGCGCCGGCAGCGAAGATCGTGCGACTCGCCAAGTGGGTCAAATCCGGTCCGACTCGTTGATTGGCTGTGGTTCCGGCGATGGCGTGACAATTGGTGCAGGTGCGCTGCTGGAAGATCGCGGCGCCCTCGACAGCCTCTTTGCCGACCGGCGGTCCGGGAACTTCAAGCTGGTGTTTGAGCCACTCGTCATATTCAGGCTGTGGCTGTGCAACCACCCGAATTCGCATCCATGCATGTTCGGTTCCACAAAACTCAGCGCAGGCGCCCAAGTAGGTATGCGCGGCGCCCGCCTTAATCCACATGCGGTTGGGATGACCAGGCACGTCGTCCATTTTGCGGCCTAGTTCGGGGACCCAGAAATCATGGATTACGTCAACTGATCTCAATTCCAGCAGCAGTGGTTTATTTACTGGAATGTGAATCTCGTTTGCAGTTACCGCGCCGGATTGAATGTAATCGGCTTCCCACCACCATTGATGTCCGACAACGACAATATCGGGCGAGTGATTGCCAATCGGCGGATCGGCATTGCCCATCGTGATTGCGGTCAAAACGAACAGTGCAATCAGACAAAGCGCCGGCGTAACCGTCCATACTATTTCCAAGCGTTGCGAGCCGAAGGACTGAATGGCTTCCCGCCCATCAGGACGGGCGCGGAATCGTATCACGAACCAGAAAACGAGCACCGTGATCAAGGCAAGAATCGCTCCGAGGAAAATCAGCGTACCCCAAAATAGTTCAAAAATTGCCTGCGCCTGAGATGACAGGGGATGAAAAACTGACAGGGTATTAGGGGGTGATCCGGACATTTCTCGCGAGCGCCAGAAGAACGCGATATCCTTTCGAAATCACTAGGAACAGAAGTTAGGCGGATGCCGTCTTGCTCGTCGCCTCAAAGCTATGTCGTACCGCGACCAAACTCAAGGATTGATTAGGTCAACGCCCATATATCACTAAAGCCAATTGTTTCGATCTTCATTATCTATGATAGGAACTCACAAATCGCAAGGAATTCGACGAATTCCTTTATGATAATAAAAACAGATATTAAGTTATTACGATAGCAAGACAAAGTTAGATGTGTAAAATCTTTATACTCTCAGCATCATCTAAATGCATCTAAATAATCACGGAATGCACAATTACACAATTGTAGAACACAAAAGCAAAGAAGCCTTTTGCTGGGAATAATCCACCTACCAACAAGCAGCATCTCGCGCCTGAATCTCCTCGAAATAGACTTTATGCCGAAATATCTAAAATTTATCCGTGATGGGATTAAAAAGCTTGGTATGATTTTTATCGAGCAGTGGAGGATTTCATATGAAAAAAGCTAATCGGTCCGGTCGATCAAACAATGACAGCAAGGCAAAAACTTCGAGCGCCGCAAGGCCAAGTCGTTCAGGGAAGAATCGGCTCAACCCTGAATGGCTGAAGAACTTTCTCTCCGAGATGTTGGCGACTGAGGAAGGCGGAGTGCAACTTTACGAACGTGCGCTGGACCAGCTCGAACATGAAGAACTGCGCTCCAAACTTGAGCAATATCATGGGCAAACCGAGCGGCACGTCGAATTATGTCAGGCTATGATCGAGGCTGCCGGGGGTGATACCGACAGCAAAAGCCCAGGTGCCGAAGCAACCGAGCAGAAGGCACACGGTTTGATGGAGGTGGAAGTTCCTGAAGAGCTCTCTGACATCAATAACATCGAAAACCTGGTGCTAGGTGAAACCAAAGATCAATGGAACTGGCTTATGCTCAGTTCGCTAATGGCGCAAATCGAAGACAGTCAGCTCAAGAAGGTCGTTGGCAAGGCGGTCCGCGAAGTAGAACGCCAAGAGCGTGATCACGTGAATTGGAATCAGAAAACTCTGACCAAGCTCGCAACCGAAGCAGCCCGGCGAGAGCCTGAACAAATGGAAGAAACTGACGAAAGCGAGGATGCTGGAGAAGAGATGGAAGAAGATTAAAGAGTTTGCGAACTAACGCACGGTATTTGCTTTCATATCTTTGGAGGTGAGACACGGGTCAGCAGCAGTACGCAATCGAGCCATTCTCCCAGAGAGTTATTAAAAAGTTTGCCACGACTTTCCGTGGCGCAATCATAGTACCGGCAAATACTGACTATTCGCGCGCGCGACAGGTTTGGAATCATCGAATCAGGAAGTACCCGCGAATCATAGTGCGGTGCAGTGATGCAGAGGATGTAATTCGCGCCATTGGATTCGCCAGCGAGAATGAATTGCTTATCTCACTACGCGGAGGAGGCCATAGCTTTGCGGGCTACGGAGTTTGCGACGCCGGAATAGTCATTGATCTCTCGCCGATAAAGCAGGCGGTTATCAATCCTGCTAAGCAGTCGATCCAGATCGGCGCCGGCATTGAGGGTGATGAGCTAAACTGTCTCGCTCAAGCCTTCAAGATGGCGGTCCCATTGGGATCATGCCCGAGTGTTGGAGTAGTAAGTTATGCGATAGCCGGAGGTACCAGTTCGTTAACGCCAAAGTTTGGCTATGCTTGCGACAGTATTAGCCGAGCAGAGGTAATTACCGCTGCAGGGCGCAAGCTTGTTACGACAGAGAAAGAGCGCCAGGACCTGTTCTGGGCGCTGCGCGGCGCAGGAGCTAATTTCGGGATTGTGACTTCCCTCGAATTTCGGCTTCATCCGGTTCAGCAGGTGCTATCCGGTCATCTGCGATATCCTGTTCGCCAAGCGGCTAAAGTGCTGGCGTTTATCAAGGATTATGCGCCCAGCGTACCGGATGATTTATTCCTAATCATAGCTGTATTGCCTCATCCGGGGGAGCGGATGCTGGACGTAGGGATAGTATGGCCGGGTAAACCGGAGCAGGGCGAACGAGCACTTCGTCCATTGCGCAAATTTCTCAAGCCATTCCAGGATACAGTCGCGATTCGCGACTATCTGGACGAACAACGCGCCGGTTCAGACAGTCCGGGCGACGGTGACTATTCGAGCCGGCGTCGCGGTGGTCATCTCGAAAACTTGAGCGGCGAAGTGATTGACGTAATTTTGGAACACGCATTCAACGCTCCGACTGAGGCCAGCGGTATCTCCATGATCTATTGGCACGGACCCTGGTGTTCACGGCCCCGAGACGATGCTTTCGGGTTTCGACGCACCGGATACCATTACTGGATTCATTCATATTGGCGAGGCGCGCGTGATGATCGCAAAGCTACGGAGTGGGTCTACAAGTTCTTCTCAGCCCTGAAGCCTCATTCCAGCGGCGCAGTATATGTAAACGATCTCGAAGATGAGGGGGCGGAGCGAGTACGGGCAGCCTATGGGAATAAGTATGAAAGACTACAACAACTTAAAAGAAAATACGATCCAGCTAATCTCTTTCGCGTAAACCAGAATATTATTCCTGCCCCATAGACCTTACTATTCTGCCCCTTGAAATTGGATGAAGGGTAAATGTACTCGCCTGTCCAGAGGACAACCCGATGCAACAGCGCACTCTCGATGAACCACTGATGACATTTTCTCTCCTCGCAGAAATTCCGAATATTAAGAGTTCAGCGCAATGGAAGGCGTCGGGTATAGGCTCAATTACACTGGTGAAGAACGACGCACTCAGCATTACGCTAGTGGTTCTCTCTAAAGGAATGGCTCTTCAGGAGCATCAGGCAGAAGGTCAAATCACGGTTTCAATGGTGGAGGTTCAATCCGCTTGATGCTGCCGACGAGCATCGAATACTTGCGAATAGCGAGTTGCTGATTTGCAGGGCGGGATTCGTCATGCGGTTGAAGCACTCGAAGATAGCGCGTTCGTGATCACAATTGTGAGTAGCCGGAAAGCATCGTGACTGAGCTCTTATGCGAAAGCGACTCGCGAACTTACAGAGCTCTCCCTTGGTTCCCCTCTCCCGGTGGAGAGAGGAGAACCAGCGGTCGAGACGAAGCTAGTTTGTCAACTGGTGAAAGGCTGTTTAGCCTAGTACGAAACCCTCATAGCCTCTGGCTGCCACCTCCGCGCACTTGGCTCGGTAGGCTGGGGCACTATTCGCGTAAAGGAGAAGCGCGCGCTTCTTGCCGGGAATATTGGACCCCATAAACCATGATTTGGCATCGCTCAATAGCGTGTGGCTGGCCAACTCGCTGGCATGTTCAACCCACGCATTTTCCGCTTCGCGCGTGGCTGCGATACGTGCAAAACCCTTCTCGCGCATATAGCAGATACAATCACTAATCCAGTCTACGATCATCTCAGCGCATACCGGGTAGTTACAGAACGCGGAGTTGATAGCCATGAAGAAGTTCGGAAAGCCGGAAGTCTGAAGTCCGAGGTAGCTGCGTGGACCATCGGCCCATTTGTTCTTGAAGGTTTGCCCGCCTTCGCCACGGATATCGATTCGGGTCAGAGACCCACTTACCGCGTCAAACCCGGTCGCATAGATGATGACGTCAAAGTCATAATCCTTATCGCTGGTCTTGATGCCTGTAGGCGTGATGCGCTCGATCGGAGTTTCGCGGACATCAATCAGCGAGACATTGGGCCGGTTGAACTGCTCGTAATATCCACTCTCTAATGGGATACGCTTCGAGCCAAACGGATGGTCCTTGGGCACGAGCTTCTCCGCGATAACTGGATCCGTGACGCGCTCGCGGATTTTGTTGCGAACAAACTCGGCGAAATCCTCATTCGCCTCCCGATCGGTCATAATATCTCGGAAATTGGCCAACCATTTGGAAAAACCCGGTTGTGCCCATAAGTGTTCATATAAGGCAAGTCGCTCTTCCCGCGGGACTTCCAATGCTGAGCGTTGATCGAAGTCGTGCATAAATCCGGCAGGCGTTTCGCGGATCCGTTTATGAATTTCCGGGTAGGTTTCTTTGAATCGGCGCTGGGTTTCAGGGGAAACCGGTCCATTCCGCAACGGCGCACAGTAATTCGGCGTGCGCTGAAAGACTGTGAGATGGCCGACTTCCTTCGCAATTTCCGTGATGAGCTGGACCGCGGTTGGGCCTGTGCCGATAACTGCCACGCGTTTGCCGGCTAGATTGACGGGTTCCTTCGGCCATCTGCCAGTGTGATATGAGGCGCCCTTGAAAGTGTCAACTCCCTCGAACGGAGGCGTATAGTGAGCGGACAGAATACCGACCGCCGCGATGAGAAATTGTGCTCTTACCCGTTGGCCATTATTGATTTGGATTTCCCAGCGATGTTCCTTTTCGTCATAAATCGCAGAGGTCACCCGGGAATTCAGCTGAATATCGGAGCGCAGGTCAAATTTGTCCGCTACATAATTGAGGTAGCGTTCGTTCTCCGGCTGGCCGGAAAAATGTTCTTTCCAGTCCCATTCCTGCAATAGCTCTTTCGAAAACGAGTATCCGTAGGTCTCGCTCTCCGAATCGAAACGGCAGCCCGGATAACGATTCCAGTACCAAGTGCCGCCCACGCCATTGCCATCCTCATAGAGTCGCACTGAAAGCCCGCATTGTCGTAAGCGGTGCAGTTGATATAAGCCGGTCACACCGGCCCCAATAATGATCGCGTCAAACTGTTCGACTGACCCCGGTTGTGTCGTCGGTGTGGAATGCGGAGCAGTTGCCATCGTTATTTCCTTATGCCTCTTCGCAAGTCGATGCTGAGATGAGTATTTCTGTAGCATTTTTTCGAAGCGCCGGGAAAGAGGAAACAATTTCGTCAGGACATCATGTTCCATGCGAGACTCAGCTCTGGCCAAAAATGAATCTGCCATAAGAGGAGCCAGGAAGAGGCTTAACTTAGATGTTAAGCGCGGAATGATGTTGTTGGCCGGCCTCTTCGAGGCGCCGTTCGCGCAGATTTGCCACGCATGCGAAAGATGTTTTTACCCTGCGCACTGGTTCCGACTGCTTTCCGATCTGATGGGACTCAGCATCAGGCCGGCAATTCTCTCCTACTGACTGTCGGATTTTCTGTCGTCAGTGCGCCCCGACCGGCTCGACAATTCATGTGAAGCCGGCCAAGGCGAAATCATTATGTCTTTCGAGCCCTGAACGCTACTCGACGGCGGGCAGCGTCGCAGAATCTGCCTGTGATCCATTATCGGGCGTGCAAGTCGGGTGGCCGAAGCCGCTGGCGCTGGTGCCGATCTGAAGTCCCGGAGCGGTCGTAATGTCGTAGATGATGTTATCTGGCCGACTACCGCCCGCGACGCCATTAACGCCATTAGTGGCGAGGAAGTCCAGTCCGAGATTCGCGCGGGTTCTCCAGGCGATATTGTGATCAGCGCATGAAGTATCGCCGCTTACTCCAACTGCGCCGACGAAGCCGCGATTTTTGTCATAAAGCGCCAGACCGCCGCCAAACACATTAACTCCGCCGATCCGATTACCGTTTAGAGGATCTCTTGATGTGCCAAAAAATTTGGCCGGACCTTGATATGCGACTTCAGAATCGACTGGATTACTGAACTGAAGACCGTAAAGGCTGCCGCCTGGATTCACTGCGGAGTAGAGATTAGCCGTCGAGATCGCGAAATTGGCTACGCTCAGTCCATTCGCGGTATTCGCCTTTTGGGCGGAGATGAGGCGGCTCAGGAGCCACTGCGATCCATTATCTGCGCCCGAGAACGCGACGGCGCACACTGTCCCATCGCGCGCGACAATTGTTCCCCACATCTGATTACCCAGTCCGCCATTTGTCCCGGCCTGTGCCGTGCTCAATGCGGTCTTGAGCTGTCCAGCTGCCCCGCCAAGCGCTTCGCACCCCGTCAGTCCCGCTGCCCAAGTGAGAGTGCTCAACGACATAATGAGTGCGATTACAATCGCACCAAATACAGCCGTTTTGTAAACGTCGGAATCAATGCGAGTGGACTTGATCATAGTGGTCCTCCGGATTGTCAAGAATGCGTTATGCGCTCAAGCTGCCGTCCGCTTTGTAGATCAAACCGATCGCATCCGCAAGCTAATCCGCCTTAGAAGGAGCTTACGCCATCAAAATTTTTTACAATTGAACGTGCAAACCGCGGCGAGGCAGCATCTTGGTCTGCCATTTACACGCAAAACTGCGCCATACTCATCGAGAGTCATACCGGTAGCTGGATCAACAGAATCTGATTGGCGTCCCCGACGGGATTTGAACCCGTGTTACCGACGTGAAAGGCCGGTGTCCTAGGCCGAGCTAGACGACGGGGACGTTGGCGGAAAGCAATGACAGGATGATAGCTGCTTCGCCCTGACCAGCGTGAAACTAGCAGAGGCGCGAGAAACCCGGCAAGTCACGCGCAATTGTGTGGTCGGGAGCCCAGTCGAGATTCGCACCGAGCCGCGCGCGCGGCCGTTCGGTTGCGTGGCATTAGCCCGAGAATTTCACCTGCCCGATGATCTCGTTGACCGACGCATGGCCATTCTCGCCCAATAAATCGTCCAGTTCCGTGTCGATTCGGGTCAGCGCGCCCGCGCCTTCTTTGATCAGAGCTGAGCCTACCTGCACGGCTTTCGCACCGGTCAGATGAGCAATATAAGCGTCACGACCAGTATTGATCCCGCCGACCGCCACGACATCGACTAAGGCCTCGGCCTCGCGATAGAACGCGTGCACCTGTGATAGTCTGCGTTCGGGACCTTTGACTGTGCCTGTTTTCAGATCAATTTCAAGGTCCTTCGGGAGATCATTTGCGCAAAGCACGATTTCGACCCGCAACGATTTGAGCAGGTCTGCTATTGCGCGCGGTTCCATCTCTAGTTTCGGCGGGACCTTGACGGCGAGCTTGGCGCGCACCTCGGTGCGAACCCGGCCGATAATCGCCTTCAATCGCTCGAACGAGGCGAACGGCGCGACCGAGTTTTGGACGAAGTCGTCCGCGAGGTTCAGCTCGACGATCTTGACACCTGCCAGATCGAGCGTGGTTGCGACTTTAATGATTTCGTCGTCGGTTTCACCGACTACGCTGCCGACGATCGATTTGCCGCGCGGCGCCAGATCGCCGGCGATATCGGCGAAATGCTCGGCGCCTTTGTTTTTCAGGTTATCGGGTTGATCAAGGCCGAACTGATTGCATGACTTGAAGACAATCGCTCCGCGATGCGCCATCGCGAGTTCCATGATTTCGCCTTTTTCCGCCGAATGTGGTCCCGAAGCGTTCATCACGCTCGAACTAAGTTCGACGCCACCCAGACTGATCACCGTGCGTTCCATGCGCATTTTCTACGCGGGATCGTCGCGATGGGCAAGTCGATTTCGCGGCAGGTAGAGTTACATCAAAGGCGATACGAATCTGCTAGCATCGCGACGGAACTATTCATGATCGTCACAGTGATTAATCGGGCCACTTGGGATCAGATCGTGACGCAGGCGGAGCACGAGTTTCCGTTCGAGTGCTGCGGCTTCATTATCGGCGATGCAATAGTCGAGGAAGTGCGCCCGATCAGGAATGTCCAGAATCAGAAGCATGCCGAAAACTCCGCACGGTTCGCGCGTAACGCGCGCACCGCCTTTTTGATGGACCCGCAAGAGCATCTGGCGGTGATGAATGAAATTGATCGGCGACGACTCGAGCTCAAGGCGATCTATCACTCGCATCCCGATCACGACGCTTACTTCTCGCCGACTGATCGCGCGCAAGCCTGCTCGTTCGATCCATCGGAGCCGGACTATCCAGGAACAATTTATATCGTGCTATCAATTCGCGAAGGGAAATTCGTGCGCGCCGCAGCCTTCATATGGGACGCCGCGCGCAAGGACTTTGTCGAATCCGAATTGCAGCTTGTTTAGCGGGAGGAGTGGAGATGACGGCTAATTATCGCATCAGGGATGTTGCTCAATTACGGCAGCTTATTGGTGACCCGGGTGCGCTAGTGCCGAAGAAGCTGCTCGGCGCGCTCGATGGCCCGGCGACGGATTTTATCCAGCGCGCGCCATTTCTCGTGATCGCGACCGCCGACGCCGAGGGGAATCAGGACGCTTCGCCGAAGGGTGATGGGCCGGGCTTCGTCGCGATCGAGAATCCCTCGACGATTCTGATTCCTGATCGCAAGGGGAACAAGCTGGTCTTCAGCTTGCAAAATATCCTGACGAATCCGCATGTCGGACTGATCTTTATGGTGCCCGGTACCGATGAGACTCTGCGGGTGAACGGAACGGCGGAACTGACGGTGGAACCTGCCGTACTGGAGCGGCTGGCGGCGCGCGGCTCAGCGGCTCATCTGGCGATTCGGGTTACGATCCGCGAATGCTTTTTCCATTGCGCCAAGGCTTTTATTCGCTCGCAGCTGTGGCATCCGGAGAGCTGGCAAGAGCGGATCAAGATTTCGTGGGGTGAATATCTAGCTGAGAAAATGGGCGCTGACGCGCAGATCGCGACTCAAATAGATCAATTCGTCGAACAGGACTATAAAACTAATCTCTGACAATAATTGCATCTCTGTGTCAGAATTGGCGCTCTGATTTAGCGCTCATTTATGAGGGGGGAAGCCATAGATGCGTTCTTCGCTTGCTCGGTGTGATCATCGGGGCGGTATTGTACTCGTGATTTTTGCGTTGATGACCATGGGGATAGCGCAATTAGCTCAGGCCGGTGAGCCGATTCATCTGCGCAGTCACGCGGTGATCCATGTGCTGCGTGATCATCACGGCAATGCATTGCGATCAGGCGCGCAGCAGAGCACAGTCAGCAGCACCAACTGGTCAGGTTACGTGCTGCCCAATTTCGAGACTGGGCAGACTTATACCGCTGCCTCGGCGACCTGGATTATTCCCACAGTATCGTTTAAAGACGCGCCCGTCGGATTCACCTTCGAGCTCTCTTCGAGTTGGCTCGGGATCGGCGGATATTGCGAGGACTCTAACTGCTCGACGGCTGATTCTACTCTGATTCAGCTCGGAACGGAGCAGGACGCTTTCAGTGATGGGAGCACTCAGTATTACGCCTGGTATGAGAAATTACCCGCTGTCTCAAAACTGATCAAAAAATTCCCGGTGAATCCGGGCGATACGATGACTGCGACCCTGACCTGCAAGGGGAAGTGTGGCAAGAGCCAAAGATGGATCCTTACGATGACCGATCAGACCAGCGGCCAAAGCTGGAAGAAAACCTTGCACTATAAAGGGTCAAAGCTATCGGCAGAATGGATCGAAGAGGCTCCCTCGCTCATTACGGGCATCCAACCGCTGGCGGATTTCGATACGGCGGTCTTCAGTCAATCGACCGCCAATGGCGGAGCAGCCGATCTTTCCACCGGTGACAGTATTCAGTTGTTGAATCCGGGCTATGGACCGACTTCAAATCCCTCGGCGCCGAATTCGACATTCGACGGATTCGCGGCATGTTGGGGTGCAAATGGGACTTTTACGTCGTGCTTCGATCCGTTTAGTTGATTTATCATCGTGCGTCGGCATGATTGAAAATAGAAACGCTTTCCTTGCGCAAGCGTCTGTTTCTTTGCGACTATTCGACCAGCAAGCACTGTTATCCAAAACTGGGTGACTGGTTCGCATCATAATGAGCAAATAGGAGCTTCCGATGCATGATGTCCTGATTAAAGGCGGAACAATTATCGACGGTACCGGCAAGCCTGGGTTCAATGGCGACGTGGCTTTCACTGCCGGACGGATCAGCGGCGTCGGCAGCGCTCTGGGTACGGCGCGCCGCACGATCGACGCTTCCGGCCTGATGGTCACGCCCGGATGGGTCGATGTGCACACTCATTATGACGGGCAGGTCACTTGGGATCCGCAGCTCTCCCCATCGCTTTGGCACGGAGTCAGCACGGTAGTCATGGGAAATTGCGGAGTCGGGTTTGCGCCCGCCGCCCCGGACCGTCATCGTTTTCTCATCGAACTGATGGAAGGCGTCGAGGATATTCCCGGAGTTTCGCTCGAAAAGGGTATTCCGTGGGGATGGGAGACTTTCTCGGAGTATCTCGATGTATTGTCTGCTATGCCGCGCACGCTCGATGTTGGCGCGCAGCTCACGCATGGGGCGTTGCGCGCCTATGTGATGGGCGAGCGCGGCGCGAAGAATCAGCCTGCGACCAGCGACGATATTGCGGCGATGGCCACAATGGTGAAGCAGGCAATCCTCGCCGGCGCGCTCGGGTTTTCGACTTCGCGCACCTTCATCCATACGGCTATAAATGGGGAGCCGGTGCCGGGAACCTTCGCCACCGAGGAAGAGCTATCCGCGATCGCGCGGGCAATTCGCGATACGGGTCGCGGCCTGATCGAATGGGTGCCGCGCGGCGTTGGCGGCGAGGATTGCGCGGCCTTGACTGAGGACATGAAGCTGATGGTGCGGGTCGCCGCGACTGGATGCCCAATCACTTTCCTGATCGCCCAGCACAACACTGATCCGAATCAATGGCGCGAGCAGTTACGGGAATGCGAGCAAGCCGCTCGCACGGGCGCTCGCATTACGCCACAAGTATTCGCGCGACCGGTCTGCACGTTATTCAGCATCGCCGGCGACCATCCGTTCACTTTCTTGCCCGGCTATGCGCCACTCAAGGATTTGCCCTTGGCAGAGCGGGTGCGTGCGATGCGCGATCCGGAGACGCGACGCCGCCTACTCTCGCAGGAAGACACCAACACGACCGGCATGTCGTTGATTTATCAGAATCCGTTGATGTGGCAGCGGACCTATCCGATGGGTTATCCGCTCAGCTACACGCCCGACGAGAAAGACAGCATCGCGAATATCGCCAAGCGCGAGGGGCGCGATCCGCGCGAAGTCGCCTATGACAAGCTGCTCGAGCACGATGGCCGCGCCTTCATGATGTACGCGGCGGCGGGCTATGCCGAGGGCAATCCGAAGGCGCTGTATGAAATGCTGCGGCATCCGCTAACCGCGCTAGGAGGCAGTGATGCGGGTGCGCATGTCCGTGTGATCTGCGACGCCAGTATGCCGACCTACATGATGACCAAATGGCCGCGTGAGCATCAGGCGGGCGACCCACTCCATTTGCCGGTCGAATTTGTAGTCAATAAACTCACGCGCAGCGCTGCGCAGCTTTATGGACTAGCTGATCGCGGCGCGATTGCGGTCGGGAATGAAGGCCGATTTGAACCTGATCGACTATGCGAATCTGCACGTCGAGCACCCGGAGATGGTCAACGATTTGCCAGGCGGGATGCCGCGGCTGATGCAGAAAGCACGCGGCTATGTCGCTACTTTCGTCAGTGGCGAAGCGGTGCAGGAAAATGGTGTCGATACAGGTGCGCGACCGGGCAAAATAATACGCGGTGATGAAGCGCGCGGACTTTGATCAGAACCATCGGGCCACGGGAGATTTACTGTGGCCCGTTTCTTCTCTGCCGTAATTGCCCCAGGGCGGCTGGGCGCTGCTGCAACTGATAAACTCTCGTGATACGCGGCGTCATCAATTGCCTGTTCGCGACCGTCCTGTTCGCTATTGCAATGCCCTTGGCGAAGTTGCTGCTTCAGCAATCAGGGCCATTTACTTTAGCGGGATTGCTTTATCTCGGCGCGGCCACGATTGCGGCGCCTGCCGCTTATCGCGCCGGATTCACCGCGATTACCCGGCGCGATCTATTGCGATTGATGATGGTAGCCGTTGCTGGAGGTTTGGCGGCCCCAGTGCTTCTGATGCTCGCGCTCACGCGGGCGCCTGCCGCATCGGTATCGCTGTGGCTGAACTTTGAGGTGATCGCAACGGCTATTTTGGCGTGGGCCTTTTTTAGCGAGAATCTTGATTCTCGGGCTTGGACCGGAGTCGTGATCGTTGCGATAGCCGGAGGCGTACTGGCGATTCCCTCAAGCGCCGAAGGGTTAGTGGTTCCAATCCTGATTGGAGTCGCCTGTTTGTGCTGGGCGCTCGACAACAATCTTACGTCAATCATCGAGAATTTCACCCCATCGCAGATAACGATGGTCAAGGGCATCATAGGGGGCGCTTTCAATCTGGCGCTCGGGGCCGCATTTGGAAGTCATATTTTTTCGGCGGTCTCGAGTGCATGGGCGCTGATGCTCGGCGCAATCAGCTATGGAATATCCTTGATGTTATACATCAATGGAATGCGGTTGCTCGGTGCCGTACGTGCGCAAGCGATCTTTGCGACTGCGCCCTTCGCCGGATGTATCTTTTCCTGGATCCTGCTGGGCGAACCGGTTCAAAGCGCACAAGTTGCAGCCGGATTTCTGATGGCGTGCGGCATCTCCCTGATGTATTCGGCGCATGAGCACGTTCACAGCCACATCGCTCAAGTCCATACTCATCGCCACTCGCACGATGACCCGCATCACGCGCATACCCATCCGCGCCCGGTTCGGGCGCATACGCACGAACACGCCCATATGCCGATGAGCCATTCGCATCGGCACCTGCCGGAGCTACATCATCGCCACACGCATTGATATGGGACGTGCAAGTCGATCGGATGCGTCCGGCTGAATCCGCGGCTTACTGGCTTCCTACCAAGCCCGGTAACACGGGTTTAAGGTCGATGATTGGAGTTCCATCGAGGCAAGTGTCTCGATTCGCGCACGCCGCCTTGCGTATCCCTGATTTCTTTACTTCGATTCCTTCATCGAGCGCACGAGAATTGCAGCGATCTCCGGGCGCGTGTATTCGGGCGGCGGCGCCTGTCCCGCGCGCAGCATCTCACGAACCTTTGTGCCCGATAGCAACAGCCGATCGGCATCGGTCGTGCGGGCAGGTCTTGTACGACGCCATCCCGACGCACTTAGAGCAGTAGAAAGTATTTTCGAACGTCAGCGGCGTGATTCCCATCTCCGCCGGCTCGAACCGCTCGAACATCTTCTGCGCATCGTAGGTGCCATAATAATTGCCGACGCCGGCATGATCGCGGCCTACGATGAAATGGGTACAGCCATAATTGCGGCGGATGATCGCGTGCAGGATCGCTTCGCGCGGTCCGCCGTAGCGCATATGCGCGGGCATCACGGAGAGCATCGCGCGGCCCTTGGGATAGTAGAGATCGAGCAGGACCTTATAGGTTTCCATCCGGATCGCCGCCGGCACGTCATCGCCCTTGGTCTCGCCGACCAGCGGATGGAGCAGGAGGCCGTCGCAGATTTCCAGCGCGGATTTCTGGATATACTCGTGCGCGCGATGGGTAGGATTGCGGGTCTGGAATGCGACGATTTTGCGCCAGCCCTGTTCGCGGAATTTGGCCCGCGTCTCGCGCGGTTCGAGACGATATTCCAGGAAGGTACGCCCGGGAATCTCCTCGATCAGGATCACGTTCCCGCCGAGACACCACGGTGGGGTTGAAGTAACATTTTTCGCGCCGGGATGTGCGTCCTCGGCGGTGCCGAAGATCGCTTCCGCCTCCCGCTTTCGATCGACCTGATAGATTTCGGCGAGCTTGAGGATCGCGATGCGCTGCGCCGCTCTCGGTGGTCAAGGCGATATCTTGGCCCTTCTTCAACGAGTGCGCGTCGGCTTCTTCAACGCCGAGCGTGATCGGAATCGACCATGGGATGCCCGACGCCAGCCGCATCTCGTCGCGGCTGCGGGTGTAGTCTGCCTCGCCCATGAAACCCGTGAGCGGCGAGAAAGCCCCTGACGACAACATCTCGAGGTCGGCCAAGTCGCGCGCACTCAGAGTTACACTCGATAGTCCTGCGGCGTGCTTGCGTAAGGCAGCCTGTTCTCCAACCGCGGCTTTCAGATCGACGAGATCGCCGCCACCATGAGCCGAGATGGAGTCTTTTGCCACACTCATTACATTGCCCCTTTGTTGATCAAGTTCATCGATTCCAGCTTGGCAAGCAAATTTGCCAAGCTTTGCTCACGAGTTTCTTTAGCGCTGTTGACCACGAGTTCAGCTTTCAGCGGCTCTTCGTATGGATCCGAAACGCCAGTGAAATTCTTGATTTCGCCAGCAATCGCTTTTTTGTATAGTCCCTTGACGTCGCGCTCGACCAGCGTGTCCAGCGGGCATTCAACAAATACCTCGAAAAACTGATCATGCATCTTGCGCACTTCGTCGCGGACGTCGCGGTATGGCGAAATCGCGGCCGAAATCGCGATCACGCCATTGCGCGCGAGCAATTTGCAGACGTAGCCGATGCGCCGGATATTGGTGTCGCGGTCTTCTTTCGAAAACCCCAGACCCTTGGACAAATTGGTGCGAACTTCGTCGCCGTCGAGCACTTCGACTCTATGGCCGCGGTTGCGCAGCTCGTCAGCGACCAGATTCGCCAAAGTCGATTTACCTGAACCCGAGAGACCCGTGAACCACAAAGTGAACCCTTCGCTCATCGTTGCTCGAATGCCCCTTGGAATAAGTTACTTATTTAATCGTCTAAGTTATATATTCGTGTCGCAGCTAGCGCAACGCATAAGTCTATGAATCATGCGATGTGTCTCTCCAGTTCGCCCGAAAACGTCGATTGCACTGCTTCGGGACGCAGCCGTCCGCGCACGAAATATTCAAACAGAAGATAGAAGTCGAAAAGAATCACCGCGCCCCATACGACGTAAGCACTAGAAAGGGTGAGCAATTTCAATTCCGCGATTGTGCGGGCAAGTCCGAAACCAATTATCCACGCATCGAAACTCATACAAATGCGACGGAAAGTCTCGGTCTTCATGTACCGGATCAGGAAAGTGCCGAGAGGCAATCCGAGGAGCAGCGCAGGAGCGATCGGAATCATCAGCTGTGCACTCTTGACGCTGTACAGCCCCATAAAGCCATAAACCAGCGCAGTGAGTGTGGTTTCCACAACTCGCACAGTGCCCAGCGCCGCCCGAAATTCTTCTTTATCCAGTCCTTGGTTGTTGAACAGCATAGCCAATGGTGGGCCCGAGATGGTCGTCGTAGCGTACAGGGTTCCCACTCCAATGCCCAACGGAAATGCAGCGAGATGCTCAGCATGGATCCGCCGTCGAAATCCAGCCGCTTGCAGGAGAATTAACGGTAGCAACACAATGTAGGTGCCAAACTTCAGCCAGCCCGCATTGACGTTGCCTAAAAGATAACTGCCGATGAGGACCCCCGGCAGTAAACCTAGTAGGATTGGTAATGCGCGTGCGCGGACTGCGGCCAGACTGCCGCGGTTGAGAATCACAACCCAGGTATTCACCGCCAGTTCCACGAGAACCAGCGCGGGACTTAAGACTTTATTTGAGAAGAAGAGCAGGGCGACGGGAACCGTAAGCGACGAGAACCCATAACCGAGAGCGCCATTAACAGTCGCTGCGAATAGCGCAATTATAAATAAAACGACGATCCCGGTATCCAGATGCACGCCAATGCTCCCTATTGATTACGAGCTAATCTATCGAGTTAGTAGAGAATGAACCAATGGTTCTCGTGAGGCAAGTTGATTCGTTTAGGCTAGCCTTTGGACTTCAATTGAGAATGAATGGGCTAATGACTTAAGCCCTTCAATGAGCGCAAGCGGCGAAGCAAATACGTTTAAGGCGCCATAGTCAATCAACATTTCACGTGCTTCAACTGTTGCACCAATCCCGAAAAAGCGAATTTTAGCCGCGCGAGCGGCGTCCGCATCGGCGTGCGAGTCGCCAACGAAAATTGCCTGATCAGAGCTGGCAGAGAAGGCCTTAAGAGTATGCAACAGCGACTCCGGTGCGGGCTTGAGCGGGAGCTGCGCGTCGCGTCCGACGATCAAGTCGATGTATCCGGTCAGGTGTTCACGCTCGAGCCATCGTTGCACTGTGCGCGATGAGTTTGAGGTGACGATCGCGATAGTGCTGTTACGCTGCCGCAGGTAGCGTAACAGCAGCTATCGTACCAGGCATCTCAGTAGCGTGCTCGACTCCCCGTAATTCGTACGCTTCGACAATGGTCGAAGCACGGCTCATCAATTCACATGGATCGGTATGGGCAAGACCATCGACGGTTTTGCCGTCGGTGGCCTTACCCGTGCCGTCCAGCAAGCGCGAGCGCAGAGCTTCGTACAGCGGCAGATTTCCCTTTGGAATCTCAGCAAAAATACGCTCACTAACACCTTCATTGCGCAGGAAGCGCTCTAATTCGATCCGGCTGGCGGCCCAATCGACCTCGCGTTCCAGGGCGACCAGCGTATTATCGAAGTCGAAGAGCCAAACCCTCGGTTCAATGCCCGCAAACGAAGTAAGCTTGGCGGGATGAGGTGACGCGCTCATCACGAAGCACCAGCGTTTTGATGCGGGCACGGCATGCTGGACAGTTCGTGCAGAAATGAAGCGTCGTCGATCCGCGTCGAATAGGCACCAAACCCGATAAGAGCGGGCTGCTGCGAATGGTTATCGCTAATGAGCATCTTTAAGGCTTCGATGGATGCAAATGCCGCTACGAACGATTCATTGTCGCCGAGTACCACGGCTGGGGCAAGTAAATTTTCGATAAAGCATCCAAGACATCGCGGCGCACCGGGCATAATTGCAATTTTGGCGGGCGATTCTATCCGCGCGACGATGAATGGCCGGCTCGTCGATCCGGCGGGTAGCTGCTTTACCAGCCCGGTTAGCTTTGATCTGCGCGCAAGGATCAGAATCAAATGGCGCTCTGAATCTGCTGACGTATGAAGATTGATGAACGAATCGGAGTTCAATCGACGCGCGTGTGTCACAATCCGCGTGATAGTTGAGGCGTTGCCCATGAGATTCAAATCGATACGTCCGACACCTGCGCCGACCAAATAATAGATCACCGACTCGGCGTCGTCGGCATCACCGATAATCGCGATTCGCGACGCAAGTAGCCGCTCTTGAGCAACACCACCGGCTACAATGATCTGCCGGCTGTACCGCTCGATCTGTCGATCGGTGAGATCCATAGTTGAAAACGAGCGCCTGAACAGCAAATTGGAGGCTATTCGATGACGTTCTTTTCGATTGGCTCGACCGTCACGCCGGTCTGTCGCAGCCACGCCAGCGCGCGCTCGATCTGGTCGCGCGATGCCCTCGAACTCGACCGCGACCAGGCCCATCTCCTCCGAGACGCTAGCGCCGCGGATATTGAACACCAGGTCGAATTTTTTGACCAGACTGATAAAGAATCGGCTCCCTGATGAGGGACCGCGGATAGCTCAAGTAGTAGCGTTCGCGGATACGTTCCATTTGACTCACCAGGCGCTGCAATCGTTCGCGGCGCCATTGCTGCCATCCGATCCACAGATTGGTGGAGAGATATTTGTCACCGAAGTCGGGAAAACTCGTGACGACGCATCCTTCGCGCAGGCCAGCACGCAACCTTGCAGCGCCGCGACCATCGCCGCGCCCGACGATTGCCCGACCAGCATCCCCTCGATCTGGCCGAGCGCATAGACCATCTCGTAGGCGTCCTCAGTGCCGACCTGGATTTTGTCGTCGAGTTCGTCTTCATGATAGATGCCCGGCACGATCGACGACGCCATGTGCTTGAGCCCTTCGAGCCCGTGCATCGCATCGTCGGGCTCGACCGCGATCACCTTGACGTCGGGATTGTGCGATTTGAGATAGCGTCCGGTGCCCATCACGGTGCCGCCGGTGCCGATGCCGGCGACGAAATGGGTCATCGCGCCGCCGGTCTGACGCCAGATTTCAGGGCCGGTGGTTTCAAAATGCGCGAGCGGATTGGCTTCATTGTTGTACTGATCGGGCTTGAAGTAGCGCTCGGGATTGTCCGTCGATAATCTTGCGGCACAGCACGATCGCGCCGTCGGAACCTTCGAGCGGATCGGAGTAGATCGGCTTGGCGCCGAACGCCTCGATAATTTTCTTGCGCTCGCGGCTGACGTTCGACGCCATCACGAGCTCGACCGGATAACCGAGCGCCGCGCCAACCATCGCGAGCGCGATACCGGTATTGCCCGAAGTCGAATCGAGGATGACTTTGCCCGGGCGCAGTTCGCCGCGTTCGAGTCCCAGCTCGATCATCTTGCGCGCCGCGCGATCCTTCACCGAGCCGCCGGGATTGAAACCTTCGAGCTTGGCGAAAATCCGCACGCCGGGCCGCAGCAGTCCCTCGGTCAGCCGCGAGATTTCGAGCAGCGGCGTGTTGCCGATCAGATCGAGAACGCTGCGCGCCCTCGCGACCGGTGCGATTTCGCGTTTAATGTCCGCCGGCGATCGCTGGAACGATTGAGATATCGTCGCCATCCTTGACCTGCGAGTTGAGCTGGTTGAGAAAGCGGATATCGTCGCCATTCAGATAGATATTTACGAAGCGGCGTAATTCGCCCTTGTCATCGAGCAGTCGCTCGCCGATTCCGGGATGACGCCGTTCCAGATCCTCGATGATCGCCTTAATCGAATCACCGCTGGCCGGCACTTCGTCGCTGCCTGCGGTGAAGCGGCGTAGCGGAGTTGGCACTCGAACCTTTGATGGGCATGTCCTCCTATCGATTGAACGCTACCTCAAAAATTGGCGGCCATGTTTCTCAGGCGGCTCCCGCCAGAGAGCGCGACGAGTCCGTTGAGCCGCTCGTACAACACGTCGAAGTCCTTCAACCGGGCTTCGATGACGATGCGGCTCCGCAATCGCCCCGGCGACCGCCTCCAGCGTTTTATAGCCATTGCCGGTGATCGATACTACCACGCTCTCGTCGCCCTGGATGCGCTTCTGAGCGATCAGCTTAATCGTAACGGCGAAGGTCGTGCCGCCCGCTGGCTCGGCAAAAATTCCCTCGGTCCGCGCGAGCAACTTGATCGCGTCGATGATCTCGGCGTCGGTTGCCACGTCGCCCCATCCGCCGGATTCGCGCACCGCCTTCAGGACGTAAAAGCCATCAGCCGGATTTCCGATCGCGATCGACTTAGCGATCGTGTCGGGCTTGACCGGCGTAATCAGATCGGCTCCTTTGTGCAGCGCGTGGATCACCGGCGCGGCGCCTGCCGCCTGCGCGCAATGCACCTTGCATTCGCCGTCGCGGATCAGGCCCACTTCCTTTAATTCCTTGAAGGCCTTTGGCGACCTTCGGCAGGATCGTTCCGCCGGCAGTCGGAATCACGATATGATTGGGCAGCCGCCAGCCAAGCTGCTCGGCGACCTCGAAGCCGAAGGTCTTGGCGCCCTTCGGTGTAGTAAGGACGCAGATTGATATTGACGAAGGCCCAGCCGTATTTGTCGGCGATTTCGCTGCATAGGCGATTGACGTCGTCGTAGTTGCCGCGAATCGTGATTACCTGCGCGCCGTAAATCGTCGAGCCGACGATTTTGCCCGACTCGACTCCCTCCGGCATGAAGATCACGCAATTGAGTCCGGCGCGAGCCGCATGCGCCGCAACGGCGGTCGCCAGATTACCGGTCGAGGCGCATGAAACGGTCTTGAAACCAAATTCGCGCGCCTTGCTGATCGCCACCGATACTACGCGATCCTTATAGGACAGCGTCGGATGATTAACGGTGTCGTCCTTGATATAGAGCCGCTTGATGCCGAGTTCCGCGCCCAGCCGTTCGACTTTCATCAGCGGCGTAAAGCCTGAATTAGGACCAATCTCCGGCTCGCCTTCGACCGGCAGGAGTTCGCGATAGCGCCAGAGATTGTGCGGACGTTTCTCAATTATCGCGCGCGAGATAGCAGCTCGGATTCGCGCATAGTCGTAGCCGACTTCGAGCGGACCGAAGCACATCTCGCATACATGTAATGGGCTGATCGGATACTCCTGACCGCATTCGCGACATTTGAGATTGGTGATGTAGCTCATCCAAGAATCCTCTTTTATGGCGCTCCCAGAGTGAGGGAAACGTTTATCTCTGAGTGTGCTGCGCACATGCAATGCGATCGCCGTGGTATATCGATCACTCGAGTGCGTCCGAGTATGCCGTCATAGGTCAGCATCCGGCCCGCAAGCGCGGGTACCTCGCCGCGCAGATGGCGGATCGCTTCGACAGCCTGCGCCATCGCCGATCGCGCCTGCCACCGGACCGATTATTCCGGCATCACGACAGCTTGCGGCGTCTTCATCATCGGGGGGCTCTTCGAACAGGCAGCGGAGACAGGCTGTGCGACCGGGTATCACGGTCATCGCCTGTCCGGTCATCCCGAGCACGCCGCCATAGATAAATGGCGTCCTGGTCGCGACACACACGTCATTGATCAGGAATTTGGTTGCTGGATCATCGGTCGCGTCTATTACGAAAGCCGAGCGCGAGATGAATTCGGTGGCGTTCCCTGGGTCAAGTCGTTGCGCGGAGGCTTCGACCCGAATCGCCGGTCGCGACTTCCGACAAATAGCGCGATGCGGCGATCACCTTCGAGACGCCAATTTCGTCCTCCCGATAAATTACCTGCCGCGGAAGATTGGAAAGCTCTATCGGATCGGGATCGATCAAGGTCAATTCCTCGATTCCCGCCGCGCGCCAACTCCATCAGAGCGGGGACACCGAGTCCGCCAACCCCGACAATCAATACGCGATTTTTCGATCTCTGATTCATCTCCCTCCGCGTTATCTGCGCCTTCGTCCCTTCAAAAGAAAAACCCCCGTTCCTTTGCGATAAGGACGAGGGTTCCACAACTCTCGCCTTATCTTCCAAGACTCCGCTTGGAGTCCCGCAGGAATTAGCACCGGCTATTCGTTCGCCGGTTGCTGCGGCATCTTCGGGCCAGTCCCTCCGCCGCTCTGGATAAGGCCACGCTTATGTTGCGTAAGCTTATACATCCGCATTGGCTTGTCAACTCCCGACCATCCGGTCAGCGGCTGCTCCCTCTTGCGCGGACCGTGCGCCAATGCTTTACGAAGACGAGCATCGGAGTTTTTTATGCGAATCGGATTTATCGGACTGGGTAATATGGGCGGCCCGATGGCGCTCAATCTGATGAAGGCGGGTCACGAGCTGGTTGTGCACGATGTCAGACGCGCAATAGCCGAGCCGCATCTCACAGGTGGCGCGCGATGGGCCGACACGCCCGCCGACGCAGCCAAGAATGCCGATCTAGTGCTAACTTCGCTGCCGGGTCCCAAAGAGATTGAGGCGGTCGCGCTCGGTGGTGAAAACGGCGTCATCCATGGGATTCGGAAGGGCGCGGTTTACGCTGATCTCTCGACCAACTCGCCAACGTTGGTTCGCCGGCTCTGCGCGATCTTTGCCGAGCGCGGCATCACGATGCTCGATGCGCCAGTCAGCGGCGGAATCCCGGGCGCGCGCAGCGCCACGCTCTCGGTGATGGTCGGGGGCGATCGCGCTGCCTATGAACGAATCAAACCGGCGCTCGAAGCGATCGGGGATAAGCTCCAGTATATCGGCGCGAGCGGCGCAGGAGCGGTCGCCAAGCTCGTGCATAACATGCTGGTCTTTACCACGTTTGGAATTTTCGCCGAGGCGTTCACGTTGGGCGCGAAAGCCGGGGTCGCTCCGGAGAAGCTCTATGAGACGGTCCGTAATGGCGCTTACGGTCAAGGCATGATGCTCGCGATGATTGAGCGGGTCGTTTTCAAGGGCGGCTTCGACAAGGTCTCGGCGACGCTCGATATCGGTCGCAAAGATGTGAGTCTTGCGACAGCGCTAGCGCGCGAGCTCGAGGTGCCGATCAAGATCGCCGCTGAGGTCGAGCAAGAGTTGATCGAGGCGGTCGCGCATGGCCTAGGTCAGAAGGATTTTTCCGCAGCCTTTACGGTGCAGGAAAATCGCGCCGGAGTGAAGGTGCGGACACATAACGTGTAATCCCGCCCTGATCAGCAGTGAGAGGGCGAGCCTCGATGCATTGCATCGAGGCGAGGTGGAGATAAATACAGTTTACAACATTACGAGGTGGAGATCATGGCTGACAATCTGCACGACAAAGGACTCAAATTGCGCGCCGAACTATGGGGTGAAGCCGACGCGCGTCAGCGTCACGAGGAGATGAAGCAGTTCGATGAAGGCTTCGCCGATTTTCTCAACGAGCAGGTCTTCGGCGCAATCTGGACGCGGCCAGGGCTGCCGACCAAGACCCGTTCGTTCATCACGATGGCGGCGCTGACCGCGCTCGGGCGGACGAATCAGCTGCGCGTGCATATGCGCGGCGCGCTCAAACTCGGGATCACCAAGGATGAGATCAAGGAGCTGATCATCCATCTCTCCCAGTACAGCGGAGTGCCTACTGCGGTCGAGGCGATGCGCGTTTATCGCGAAGTGACGGAATCGAAATAGCGCGATTCCACCTTCGATGAGCCGCGTGCGCCGGTTTTCCTTGCCGCCGATGGTCCGCTGATGCTTTAAGGAGATTGCAACGGCGCTACAGCCAATTCTCGTCGTAGAAGCAATTCTCCGACGCTAATGGCGAGCGACCCTCGGAGGAAATCAATGCGCATTGGATTTATTGGCTTGGGCAACATGGGCGGCCCGATGGCGCTCAATCTGATCAAGGCCGGCCACTCATTGGTGGTCAACGATATCCGTCGCAATATGGCCGATCCGCATATCGCGGGCGGCGCGAAATGGGTTGATACTCCAGCCGACGCGGCCAAGGACGTCGACTTAGTGCTCACTTCGCTGCCCGGCCCTAAAGAGGTCGAGGCGGTCGCGCTCGGCGGCGAGAACGGCATCATCCACGGTATTCGTAAGGGCACCGTCTATGCTGACCTCTCTACCAACTCACCGACGCTCATCCGGCGGCTGCACGGGATTTTCGCTGAGAAGGGCATCCAGATGCTCGACGCGCCTGTCAGCGGCGGCGTCCCTGGCGCACGCAATGCCACGCTCGCTGTGATGGTAGGTGGCGACGAGCAGGTATATCAGCGGATCAAACCGGCCCTTGACGGGATCGGCGACAAGGTCTCGTACGTCGGCGCGATCGGCGCGGGCGCAGTCGCCAAGCTGGTCCATAACATGATCGCGATCTGCAGCATGCAGGTGCTCGCCGAGGCCTTCACGATGGGCGTCAAGGCGGGTGTTCCTGCCGAGGATTTGTTCACCGCAGTGCAGAATGGCGCGTACGGGCAGGGCATGCTGTTGCGGGCATTACCGAAGGTAATCTTCAAGGGCAACTTCGATCGCGTGAGCTTCGCACTCAAGCTCGCGCGCAAGGATTTGGGTCTCGCGACCGAACTGGCACGCGAGCATAACGTCGGGATGCCGATCGCGAATATTGTCGAGCAGGACATGCTCGAGGCAATCGTCCACGGCCTCGGCGAGAAGGATTCCAGCGCCGCGTTCACGGTGCAGGAAGATCGCGCGGGAGTTAAGGTTCGCGTGGGCGGCTGAGTGCCCTTGTTTCGTCATTCTGAGACGAGTCTTCGAGTGCGAATGAATTTCAGCTGCTAGGGGAAATACTCAGCATGAGTGACATAGCGACTCAGAGGAAAACAAATGGCAGACGATCTAAGCAAAAAAGGCATGGAAGTTCGCATCGCAACTGTTCGGCGAAAAAGCCGCTAAAGCGGGCCACGAATACCTGAGTGAATTCGATCCGTTTTTCGCGAACTTCCTTAATGATCAGGTGTTCGGCGCAGTTTGGGGAAGGCCCGGCCTGCCGATCAAGATGCGTTCATTTATCACGATGGCGGCGCTGCTCGCCCTTGGACGCGGTCCCGAACTCAAGATCCATATGCGCGGCGCGCTGAATCTCGGCATCTCCAAGGAAGAGATCAAGGAGCTGATCATCCATTTGTCGCAATACAGCGGCGTGCCGACCGCGGTCGAGGCGATGCGCGTCTATCGCGAAGTGACCGAGCCGAAACGCTAGGCGAACGAAGTGAAGCCGAGCAAGCGAGTCTGCGAGCTGCGTCAAGATTAAAGACCGCCCGCAAAACCCATTCGTTGGGTCTGAGGCACGAATGATGGAATACAACCCGTTGCTGCCCAAAGTGCAGGAAAATCCTTTCCCGTACTATGTCGGCTTGCGCCGTGACGCGCCTATAGCTTATCTCGCGCCGCTCCAATGCTGGGCGGTCAGCCGCTACGCCGACGTGGATTTCGCACTCCGCAATCCGCAGATTTTTTCTTCGGCGAAATGGATTGGGCAGTCGCTCGCGGATCTAAATCCTGCGCCTGAAGTGCCGTGGATGATCGAAACCGATCCGCCGGATCATAGCCGGCTGCGCAAGCTGGTCAGCAAGGCTTTCACCCCGCGGATGGTGAGCCGGCTCGAGCCGCGGATTCGGGCGATCTCCCGCGAATTGCTGGAAAGCGCGCGCAATCAGCCGGAATGCGATTTCGTCAGAGACTTCTCCGGCCCGCTTCCGGTCACCGTGATCGCCGAGATGCTGGGCGTGGAGCCGCAGTTCCGAGTAGATTTCAAGCGTTGGTCCGACAATGTAGTCCGCGGGACCAACCGGCCTGAGAGCGAAGCGGCGCGCGCGGAAATCCGCAGCACTAATGCAGAGATGCGCGAATACTTCCAACGCATCATCGCGGAGCGACGCAAGAAGCCTCGCGAAGACCTCATTAGCGCGATGGTGCAGGCCGAAGAGGAGCATCAGACGCTTACCGGTATCGAGGTTCTCGCGATGGCGATGCTGATCCTGCTCGCCGGCAATGAAACTACGATGAACCTGCTGAGCAATACGGTGCTTGCCCTCGAAGCGCATCCTGACGAAATGTCGAAGGTGCGTCGCGATCAGTCACGCGTGGTTCCATTGCTCGAAGAAGTCCTGCGCTACGACTCGCCGGTCCAGGTGGTCTTTCGCCGGACGACTCAAGCGGTCGAGTTGTCCGGGCAATCAATTCCAGCCGATTCCGCCGTTTTCGTTCTAATCGGTTCGGCTAATCGCGACGAGGCGAAGTTCCCTCAAGCTGACCGCTTCGATCCTTCGCGCGACGCGAGCGAGCATCTGGCGTTTGGATTCGCGATTCATTACTGCCTCGGCGCGCAGCTGGCGCGGCTTGAGGCTAAGGTCGGGATGGAAGAACTTCTGTCCGCCGGTCCTTCGTATGCGATTGATCGTAGCCGCGTCGAGCGGATCAATTCACTCCTGTTGCGCGGCATCAGGCATCTCCCGATGAGCTTGGCCGCGTAAAGTCTACAGCGGAGCATGATGTGAAAATCGGCATTCTCTTTACGGTCAACGAGTTTACGGTTGGACCGGCGAATCTCGCTCGCAAGATGGAAGCGCTCGGCTTCGAATCGCTGTGGATTCCCGAGCACGCGATTATCCCGGTGCATACCACGACTCCGCTACCCGAAACGCCGCCGGGACAAGGACAGATTCCCGAAGTTTATTCGCACATCTCCGATCCGTTCGTTGCAATGGCGATTGCGGCGGGCGTGACTACACGCCTCAAGCTCTCGACCGGAGTGATGCTCGTGCCGGAACGGAATCCGATCGTCGCCGCGAAAGAGATCGCGACCTTGGACTATTTCTCCGGGGGACGCGTGATGCTTGGAATTGGCGCGGGCTGGCTCAAAGAGGAATCTGAAATCCTCGACGTCGATTTTCCCCATCGATGGTCACAGACCAAAGAATATATCGCAGCGATGCGTGAGCTGTGGACCAAGCCTGAGCCATCGTTCGAAGGGAAATACGTTAAGTTTCCGCCGGTGCGGATGTATCCTAAGCCGGCGCAGGCGGGAGGTCCGCCAATCCTGATCGGCAGCAAGGACAAGAACGCTCTCCGATGGGTGGCGCAGTGGGGCGATGGCTGGTGCCCAATCTTTCTCTCGCCAGCCGTGCTGCGCGAGGAGTTGAACAAGCTACGTGGCGAGTGCGACCGGGCAAGTCGCGATTACAACCGCCTCGATATCACGATCATGAAGCGTGAACTGCGCGGCGATCGTGCGAGCGTGCAGAACGGACTTCGTGAATACGAAGAGGTCGGCGCACACCGGTTTGTGATCATGCAGATTGGCGCGCGGATGACCGCCACAACCTATGATGCCGAACTCGAACGCCTCGCCTCGCTGTACGTGTAATCCGGAGAAGAACAATGCCGCTTGATCCACAAATGAAATCGCTGCTTGACGCGATGGCCAAGGCGAACTTACCCGCGTTCCATACGCTGACGCCGGTCGAGGCGCGCAAGCAGATGGCGAGCCGGGTCGCGCCAATTATTCCCGAGCCGATCGCCAAAGTCGAGGATAGTTCAATCCCCGGTCCCGGCGGCGAGATTCCGATTCGTATCTATACGCCGGAAGGGAGCGGTCCATTTGGCGCGCTAGTCTATTTTCATGGCGGCGGCTGGGTGCTGGGTGACATCGCGATGACTGATCAGCCGTGCCGGATGCTGACGAAGCAATCCGGATGCGTAGTCGTATCCGTCGAGTACCGGCTCGCTCCCGAACACAAGTTTCCCGCCGCACCCGACGACTGCTATGCGGCGACCATGTGGGTAAGCGACAATGCATCGAGCATCAAGGTTGACCCAAAACGGATCGCAGTCGGCGGCACTAGCGCCGGTGGTACGCTCGCGGCAGTGATCGCGATTATGGCGCGCGAACGCGGCTGCCCGGGTATTGCGTATCAGTTGCTTATCTATCCCGCGACGACGGCCGAATTGACCAGTCCCTCGCAAAAGCAATTTGCGGAGGACGGTTACATCCTGTCGCGCGCCGACATGGAGTGGTTCTGGGGCCACTACCTCGCCAGCACCGCCGACCGGACGAATCCTTACGCGTGTCCGGCTTACTCCAAAACGCTAGCTGGTCTGCCTCCTGCGATGGTTATCACCGCCGAATATGATCCGTTGCGCGATGAGGGCGAGGCTTATGCAGCCCGGTTACGCGAAGAAGGTGTGCCGACCGTACTGAAACGCTATGATGAGGTTACCCATGGCTTCTTCGGAATGCCCTCGGTGCTGGACAAGTCGAAGCTAGCGATCGCCGAAGCCGCTGCCGCATTGCACGCTGCTATTGGCGGCGGTAGGAAGTAAACCCGTCCGCAATTTTGCGTCTCAGCTATTTAATCGGCTCAGGCTCGGGTGGATGATCCTTCGAGCCCTCGATGTAGCCGCCCAGGTCGCGATCGTTGCGCACACGGGAAACGGGACGATAGTCGCGATTGCCGGGGAGCGCGGAATGTGCGTCCTTAACCAGCGCAAGTCGATCGTTCACGCGCATCGAGGTTTCAATCAAGGTACGATCGGGAATCCACTCAGCGTCGGCGCCGCTTTTCACCAGCGTGCCGATGAAATCATAGCGATGCCAATAGATAACGCGCATTGGCATCCCCGAGGGGTCGTCATGCAGATGCGTGTACGTCCACTTCTCGTTGAAGCGAATACCGGCCTCCTCGCGCTCGACCGGGCTATTGAGGCTGCCGTCGGTTTTGTCGGGAGTTCCGAGAATTACGACGATCGCGTTACGAGTGATCGGTTCGCTCATACCGAGAAGCTTTCAGGGAAGGGACATTTGTGTTGAGTGATGTGAGCTTCGAAATCGGCGCGAAATTGAGTGAAGAAAGCACGCGCTGACCACGACGCCCCGTCGGCCAATGCGCAGATGCACTTGCCGTCCATGAAGTTACAGCAATCGGGCAGCGTGACGAGGTCTTGCGGGGCGCCTTCGCCCCGCTCGATCCGCGAGAGCGTCCGGTAAATCCATCCGGTACCCTCGCGACATTGCGTGCACTGCCCGCACGATTCGTGATCGAAAAATCGTCCGGCGCAAAGCGCGACGCGCACCATGCAGGTGCGATCATCCATCACGATCACGCCAGCCGTGCCGAGTAGCGAATTCACCTTGCGCAGGGATTCGTGATCCACCGGCGTGTCGATCTGATCGCCGCGCAGGATCGGCATCGAGATGCCGCCTGGAATCACTGCCTTAACCGTGCGGCCTTCTTCAAGACCGCCCGCATAGTTGTAGATCAGGTCGCGCAGCTTGACGCCAAGCCGTAACTCGAAAATGCCCGGGCGTTTGACGTGCCCGCTAACTCCGAAGAGCGTATGGCCGGTGCTGTTCGGGGTCGGCGCACCTTCCGATTTGAACCAGTCCACGCCGCGATTGATAATTACGGGCACCTGCGAACAGGTCTCGCAGTTATCGACGGTCGTCGGGCGATTCCAGAGGCCGCGCGTGGCGGGGAAAGGTGGACGCTTGCGCGGCATCCCTTTGCGCCCCTCCATCGATTCGAGCATCCCGCTCTCCTCGCCGCAGATATAGGCGCCGGCGCCTGGCTGAATATGCATATCGAAGCGTCGGTCGAAACCTTTCGCGTTATCGCCGAGGATATTGTTGGCATAAGCTTCGCGTATCGCCTCACGCACGATGCGATAACCTTCGACGTATTCGCCACGTATATAGATAAAGGCAGCGGTCGCGTCGATTCCGCGCGCGGCAATCATGACGCCCTCAACGAAAAGATGGGGATTGCGCTCCATGATCTGGCGATCTTTGAAGGTGCCCGGCTCGCTTTCGTCCGCATTGACGGCGAGATAGCGCGGGCCGCCGTCGGGCGGCGGCATGAATGACCATTTCATGCCGGTGACGAATCCTGCTCCGCCGCGACCACGCAGGCCGGCGTCGCGCACCAGGGTAGCGATATCTTTCGGCGTCATCCCGCCCGCTTTTTCGATCGCTTGATAGCCGCCGTTGCGAACATAATCGTCCAGGGTCAGCCACTTCTCGCCATTGGGAGGAAGCAGATAACCTTCGACACCGTCAGGAATAGTCGAAATAATCGGGGCGGGGCGGCGCGCGTCAATTGCACCCTGCGATGATTTCGTTAGAGCCGCAGCGTAGTCCGAATCGACATTCTCCAGATAAGCGTTGCGATTGACCTGAATTACCGGCGCGGTTGCGCAGGAGCCGAGGCATTCGACTTCGACCACCGCGAAACGTTCGTCCGGCGTCGATACGCCGGTTTTGACGCCTAGCTGCCCTTGGAGTTGGTTGACGATCCCACGCGCGCCGCGCAGACAGCAGGAGAGGCTGGTGCAGACCTGCAGCACCGCTTCGGCTTTTGGCTGGTTGAGCATCGAGTAGAACGAAGCGACTTCCGCGATCTCAATTGCGGGCAAACCAAAAATCTCGCCGATCTCAGCAAAGATCGCGTGGTCGAGCGCGCCCTTTTCGTTGCGCGCTGCATGGAGCGCGAAGAGCAACGCACCGCGTGCATGCGGATAATGAGTGATTTCCTCGCGGATTTTCTCGTGAGTCGCCGCTGAAAGAATCATCCAATTATTCTCAAATGCATGTCGCGAACTCCTGCTCGCTTCGCCTTCTAGCGATCACATTCTCCGCCGATCATGTTGATCATGCCGAAGGTCGGAACTACGTCGGCAAGCTGCCGCCCCAACAGCATTTTGCCCAGCGGCGACATGTTGGAAAAACTGGGCGAGCGCAGACGACACTTCCAAGGTTTTCCGCTGCCGTCGCTGACGATGTAAAAGCCGACTTCGCCATTGCCGCCCTCGACCGCCTGATAGACTTCGCCGACTGGCGGCATCCCGCCTTCGAGCACCAGCTTAAACTGGTCGATCATCTCCTCCATCCGCGAGAACACCCGCGTCTTGCCGGGCCATCGGATGCGCGGGTCTTCCACATTCACCGGTCCAGCGGGAATTTTTTCGAGCGATTGCAAAACCATGCGGCGGCTCTGGCGAATCTCTTCCAGCCGTACCAGATAACGATCGAAGTTGTCGCTGTGCTCGCCGACCGGAACGTCGAAATCGAGATCGCTGTAGACGAGATAAGGCGTGACGCGGCGGACATCATAAGGGACTCCGCCCGCCCGCAGAATTGGTCCAGTGACCCCCCACGCAACGAGGTCCTGCGGCGAGAGATACCCGGTACCTTCCATCCGCTCGCGAAAGATTGGGTTCTCGGTGAGCAGCTTGTCGGCATCTTCGACCAGCTTCAACGCACGATCTACGCGTCCGATTGCGAAAGGACCGAAATCTTCCGGCAGGTCGGCTGATACTCCGCCAATTCGCGTGAAATTGGTGGTCACGCGCGCGCCGCACAAAGAATCGATCAGATCAAGCACGAGTTCGCGGCCTTCGAGCAGATAGAGCATCGGCGTAAAGGCCGCCAGCTCCATCGAGGATGCGCCAATCGCGAGCATATGATCGGCCATCCGCGAGAGCTCGCCGCCGATTACCCGAATGTAATCGCATCGCGGCGGTGTCTTGAGATCGAACAGCTTCTCGATTGCGAGGCAGTAGCCGACATTGTTAAGAATCGGCGAGCTATAGTTCAGCCGATCAGTGTAGGGGATATTCTGATAGAAGAAGCCGGTTTCGCATTCCTTCTCGAAACCGCGATGGAGATAGCCGACCTGCACATCCACATCGACGATCCGTTCGCCGTCGAGTTCGAGATCGATCTTGACGGTGCCGTGAGTCGCCGGATGCGATGGCCCGAACTGAATCCGCATCGGTTCGGTATGCAGATCATCGAAGTCATTCGCGCGCCGGCGCGCAGCAACGGGATTATTCGGGGCGACGAGGTTCTTTTGCTCCAGGTCCGACATAAGGTTGAATCGGTTGTTCGTCCAGCTTGTTATAGTCTTTGCGGAGCGGATGGCCGACGAACTCCTCGTAGAGGTAAATCCGCCGCAAGTCCGGATGTCCAGTAAAAATGATCCCGTACAGGTCGTAAGTTTCCCGTTCTAGCCAGTTCGCTGCAGGCCAAATCAAAGCGATACTCGCGATTGTAGGGTCGCTCTCGGGAACGCGACATTTAATCCTTAATCGATGCAAATGCTTGGTTGAGGTAAGATGATACACGACCGCGAAGCGTGGATGAGGTCCCGGTGGCGGCAGCACTATGCTGTGGCGCCGTCGCGGCAACCGCCGGATCGTAGAGCGATCGCGATCCCAGATTTCGCGCCGCTCCTCGAAGTCGTCGGGTTGTCCGAGATAGTCAATTGCAGTTACGTCGAGCAGCAGATCAAAAGCGAGTTGCGAATCGTCGCGCAGCCGCCTCATCACTTCCACGACGTTTGCGCGATCAATATGGATACGATCATCGCCGCGAAAGGTGTGATGCTCCAAAACCAATGATGAGCCGATACCCGCAATGACCTTCTCCAGCAGCGGCGTTAGCTGGGGTTTATCCTCGGCAGGCTTTTTTTCCGTGTCGAGGGTATCAGCGGTATCAGCGGTCATAATTGCTGCGAATATAATCGGTTCGTGTCTTGAGCTGTCCGAGCGGGACCAGCAAGTCATTTTTATGCCACATCGAGCCGCGACGCGAGTAGGTAGAAATCTCGATCTGCCGACTCATCACAATTGCTTCTTCGGGACACGCCTCTTCGCATAATCCGCAAAACATGCAGCGTGACATATCGATATCGAATACTTCCGGATAACGTTCGACTTCGTCGTTGGTCTCGGCCGGAAAGATCGTAATACAGGTGGTGGGACAGGCCCATTCACACATTCCGCACGCGACGCAGCGCTCCTTGCCATTCTCCATCTGGACCAGCACCGGCATTCCACGCAATGCGGGCGGCTGAACGAACCGCTGCTCCGGAAAATTGACTACAAAGTCCTGACGCCCGCGCGCATACAGTCCGAAATTTCGGAGGAAGTGGCGACTCGACACCCACAGTCCTTTGAAGATTGCGAGCCACGGGCGCGCCCGCGAGAGATGCGCCTGCGGGCGCTTTACCTTAACTACCTGATTTGCCATTACACCAGCGGAGAGCGTCCTCGCTCAGAGCGAGCAGGCGAGTCTGCGAGCTGCGTTACAAAAAAAGTCGAAGCGTCGAGTTGCGAGGTTTCGTAATGCCCTGACCGAATCTTATCCACCGTTAGTTGTTACCTCACCCACCTGAACTCGAAGAGTGCTGTTGATCATCCACCCGCCGCGTGTGCAGGGGCAGGCCGCCCGCTGATATTCGTCGCGACTGCGGGCCGCCAATAACCCCGCAGGACCAGCAATGATCCCGTGAAAATTATCACAGAGACGATCATCACTTCCATCCACACCTGCCAACCATAGACTCGCGTTACGTATGGCAGGATCAGACCCGAAACCACGATCCACAGTCGATATACCATCTGAAAAAACGACCATCCGGTCGCTTGCAGCGCCGGTGACAGGTCTTCGAGGTACTCGGAGTAGAGTGCACACCATGGGATAAAGGTGGATGCGCTGATAGCTCCAAGGATCAGCGTAACCGAGGCCAACGCATTCTGCGAGAGGGGTGGATAGAAGTTTCTCAACCACCAGACGAGAATCGCAACCGTCACGCCGGAAAGCACGACGCTCAGGGGCTTGCGCAAACGCAACGCATCCGAGATATAGCCCGCTGGCACCAGCATAATGAGATTGAATAGCCAAAAGTTCGCCGTCATTGCGGCAGCCGCGGGCAGGCTGAAGCCGAACGCTTGGGAAAACATCAGCGGACCGAAGTTCTGAATCGTGAGCGCTACGGTCAGGAACGACACAACCCCTACTACCAGCAGCCAAGTCTCCCAATGCCGCAAGAGTTGACTAAACGCGTTCATCGCAGATGATGGCGTTTGCCCCGGCAGATCGCCGGCTTCGAAGGCCTCGCTTGTTTCCTCACCAACAACGGTAAGCCTCAATGCTGGCGAAAGGTCTTTGAGCCATAACAGCACTGGTATAGTCAAAATTACGGCGAGCACTCCCATGATCATGATTTGCGTCTGCCAGCGCTCGCCAAACATGAGCAAGGTCTTAGCCGGGATAAAATTCCACAGCCACAGGCACGCGACTGCACCCAAAGTTAGCAAGCCGAAGGCTGCGCCACGGTTTACCCTCGGCGACATATCGCGCGTAAGCCCGCCGAGCGCTCCCCACATCAGGCCCGCGACGATATTCATCAGACTGCGGACGATCACGAACGACCAGAAGTCCGTCATCAGTAGATTACAGAACGTCAGAATCACGATGATCACGAGGCAGACGTCGATTACGACGACCCGACCGTGACGATCCGCCAATGGACCGCCGAACATTGCGGAAATCGCCGAGAGAAAGACCGCAAAGGCGAGAAAATGAGTGAATTCCTCCTCGGTAAAATGCAGCGATTTCATCCAGTACGGCAGCAGTGCGGAGAAGCCGAATTCGTAGAAACCGACGATAGTGGCGATCACCGTCAACCCGAGCATCCACCAGCGATAGGCTCCGATCGGATAGGTCTCCAGCACCCGATTGCGTGCAAAGTAGCCCTTCAAGCCCCCGAGATTCGGCTGCGACGATGCTGCCATAGTGCTAGTCCCCTTGGCCGGCTGCAACGAGATTATAGATCGCGTAGCCTCCGCTCACGTCCGGCGATCCCCATCAGCACAGGACATGGCTCGAAGGCGCGCGCTCAATACACCCTCGCGCTATGACTGCTCAGGACGGTAATGTCAAGCGGAGCCGTCGAGTCGCGATTCAGTCCGGATTCGGCGAGCCTAGCGAAGTTCCGTCAGGACCGATTTCCTCGAAGCGCAAATGCGATAACGCAGTCCCGTCGCGCTCCATTGCTGACCAAACCTGCGGCAACGCGAATTCTTCCTGCCTTCCGGCTAAGCGATTCAGGATTTGCGTGAAGATATCGCCATCGGTGATTCCACCGGTTAGCGATTTGATTGCCTTGCGGATTCGCTGCACGCGTCCGGCGTGATTAGTAAATGTCCCATCTTTTTCGGCGAACGACGAACTGGGCAGGAACACTTGCGCACTGTTCACAGCGGTATCGACCTTCAAATCCTGTACGATCAGCAGTTCGAGTTTGCTGATAAGTGAGGTGAGGCGTTCTCGCGGAACCACTTCGAGCAGATCGCCTCCGCACAGATATAATCCTTTGATGTCGCCGGCTTCAATTCCATGCAGCAACTCTTCAAGGCCGTCATCGTCGCTGTGAACTAATCCCAACTCGCGGACGCCGCGAGCATTTGCGGCTTTCTCGGCTTTGATCAGGAAATCGTCGGATTTGCCCACTCGTACCGCCATCGCGATTTGCTTGACGCTTAACGTGTGCAGCAACTCGCCGAAGCGGAAATTTTCCTCATTCGTCAGGTGAGGCGAAACGATTGCGCCTAGAGCTGCGCCACCGTGCTTTTGCTGAAAACTTGATAATGCGTTTGCCGCCGTTGTGATTGCCGCAATCCAGTCTGTTGTGACGAGCGCGCCGTCTCGCGCGACCATCGGATGAAATTGCCGGTCTTTCGCATTGACGAATTTATAACTAAGGAAGCCATCATCGCACATCCAGGTATCGTTCACCGCGTCGTTGCGGCGTGGGATCAATCGCCAGATGCGGTCACGATAGCTCGAAATCATCATATTGCAGCCGTTAGCACATCCGGGGCAGATGCTGGCGGTTTCTTCGAGAAACCACACTCGCAGCTTGTGATGGAAATCCTTGGTTTCGAGCGCCCCCACCGGGCAAATATCCGCCGTGTTCATTGAATAATCATTGTCAAGCCGGCGGCCATTATAAACGTCGAGCACCGAGCGCTCGCCGATTCCGAAAATTGCGAGCTCGCCCGTTTTACTGATCTCACGGCAAAAACGCACGCATCGGCGGCACAGGATGCAGCGTTCCTGATCAAGCAGCATTCGCTCGCCGATATCGACCCGCTTTTCACGTTTGCGGCGCGGCTCCAGCGTTCGCGCATGCCGAGTGCTGAAGCGCATCTCGTAATTTTGCAACCAGCATTCGCCGGCTTTGTCGCAGATCGGGCAATCGATTGGATGATTCAGCAGCAACAGTTCGAGTACCCCGCGACGCGCCAGCGCTACCTCATCGTCCGTCGTATGCACGACCATTCCGTCGCGCACCTGCGTGTTACACGAAATTTGCAGCTTGGGGATACCCTCGATGCGCACTTGGCACAACCGACACGAGCCATCGATCGTGAGCTTCGGATGATAGCAATAGTGGGGGATGTCCAATCCCGCATCGAGCATCGCCTGCAGGAGTGGAGTGCCTTCGACGGCCTCGATCACCGCACCATCGACAGTGACATGAACCTTTTTCGGCGAATCAGCCAATTTTGCGCCCGCTCCCATGCAGGTCGAGTCCTTCCCAAGTCTTGCCCGAACGCTCGTGCTGGACCCGATTTTGGAGCTTCATCAATCCGTCGAGAACCGCTTCGGGACGTGGTGGACATCCGGGGATATAGATGTGCACTGGAATGATGCGATCAATCCCTTGGAGCACCGCATAATTATCATAAGGACCACCCGAACTCGTGCATGCTCCGAACGAGACTACCCATTTAGGGTCGGCCATCTGCTCGTACACCCGTCGCAGAATCGGGGCCTGTCGCTGAGTGATCGTGCCGACGACAAACAACAGGTCAGCCTGACGTGGAGTGAATCGTGGAAGGGCTGCGCCGAATCGATCGATGTCATAGCGCGGCCCGGCGACCGAGAAATATTCCATTCCGCAGCAGGCGGTCACGAAAGGATATGAAAAGAAAGAATATTTGCGCGCCCAACTGATCGCATCGGCGAGCCGGGTGGCCGCAAATGACTCCGGAAATGCATTACCCTCATCGACCAGCGAGTGACGAGTAACTGCACCGCTCATCATGAAGCTTCCAAGTTTTCGGCGAATTGCCATAAATCAGCTTTTCTTTCGTCCACTCCGGTAACTTTGCTTTCATATCTGTTACGCAATGGTGGATAACTGATCTTTCCGGGAAAAGGCGGCAGGCGCAAGCGGATTGCGAAGCCCCGCGTGAGATCGCCGGACCCGGCGATCTGTGGTTTTACAACCTCGGTCAAGCTTGACGCGATCCTGGCCTAAATGATAATTACTATCATTCGGTATGAATGCGCGAATGGTAAATGATCGTCGGCACGCGGGCTACGCACGGGAGCGGCTCGATGAGTTTGCGGCGCGATGCCGTGCCGGGGGACTGGCGGTCACTCCGCAGCGTCTATCGATCATCGAGGCGCTGCTGACTTCCACCGCGCATCCCCGCGCTGAGGAGATCTATGCGGAAGTGCGCACACTGCATCCGCACATTTCGCTCGCCACAGTGCATCGTACGTTGGAAACTCTCTGTCGAATCGGTGAAGCGCGCAAAGTTACAGTGCTGCACGACAGCGCGCGTTACGACGCCAATCTGACGCCGCATCAGCATGTAGTATGCGTGGAATGCCGCGCGATTCGCGATATCGAGATTGAAGAGTTGGAAAATTTACTGGGTAAAAGTCCCTCACTGGAGGGCTACAAGACGCTGGGATGGTCGCTGGAAATTCAGGCGCTATGCGACGGCTGCCGCAAGCAGCAGAGTGGTGGAACCCAGCGCAATCAACTTCGTCAGTAGCAACACCGCACGGGTTATCCGCGCGGATTTAAGTGAACAATCGGGAGAGAGAAAAATGGCAAATCTAAAAGGCACCAAAACCCATCAGAATCTCAAAGACGCGTTCGCGGGCGAGAGTCAGGCTAATCGTCGCTATCTTTATTTCGCGAAGATCGCGGACGTCGAGGGCCATCCTGATGTTGCTGGTCTGTTCCGTGACACGGCTGAGGGCGAAACCGGCCACGCGCACGGTCATCTCGATTATCTGAAATCAGTGGGCGATCCGGCAACTGATAAGCCGATTGGCGACTCCGTGAAAAATCTCGCCTCCGCCGTTCATGGCGAAACCCACGAGTACACCGATATGTATCCCGGGATGGCGAGAACCGCTCGTGAGGAAGGTTTCAGCGAAATCGCGGATTGGTTTGAGACGCTGGCGAAAGCCGAGAAGTCGCACGCCGGACGTTTCGCGAAGGCCGCTGAAACGGTCTAAGCCTCATTACATAGATTTAGTAAATAGAACCGGCCTGCTCATCCATTCGCAGGCCGGTTCTATTTAAGCCCTGTTCGAATCCTGCAAGCCGCATCGCGGACCGCCTCCGCATGCGCACTACTCGGTTCATCGTATGGCTAGAATCGAAGCTCGACCGACTGACGCCCTCAGCTATAATCCGAACGAGCCGCGTTATTGGGAACGCGAGAAGCTCGATCGCGAGATCAACCGCGTGTTCGATATCTGCCACGGCTGCCGTCTATGCTTCAATCTGTGTCCGTCGTTCCCATCCTTGTTCAAGGCAATCGATAATCATAGCGACGAGGATGTCCGCAGCATGACGGCGGCGGAAAAGCGCGAGGTCATCGACCTCTGCTATGAGTGCAAGCTGTGCGAAGTCCGGTGCCCCTATACTCCGCATGATGGTCATGAGTTCCAGCTCGACTTCCCACGTCTCATCATGCGTGCGCGGGCAGTGCAGGCGCGCGAGGAAGGCGTCAAGCTGCGCGACAAGATGCTCGGGAATCCCGACCGCACCGGCAAACTTGGCACGACAATGCCGGGGCTGGCGAACTGGTCATGTCGCAACAAGTTCCAACGCATGATGATGGAAAAGATCATCGGTATTCATCGCGACAAGCTATTGCCTGACTTTGCCGACGAAACTTTCGAGAAGTGGCTCAAACGCGAGGGTATTCCCGCTGCGCCCGCTGAACCTGTCGCCAAGGCCGCGATTTTCCACACCTGCTTCGTGAATTACTACAACACTGCGCCCGGCAAGGCTTTGGTCAAAGTGCTGGCGAAGAATAACTGTCAAATCGCAAGTCCGCCGCAAAACTGCTGCGGGATGCCGGCGCTTGATGGCGGTGACGTCGAATTCGCGCTTAAGGAAGCCCGTCAAAATGTCGCGAACCTATTGCCGTTGGCGCGACAGGGCTACCGCATCCTGGCGATCAATCCGACTTGCTCGCTGACGATGCGCACCGAGTATCCGACGCTGCTCGGCACGCCGGAAGCGGCCGAAGTCGCCAAGGCAGTCGCCGATCCGCACGAGTTTCTCTACGAGCTATTTCGCGCCGGTAAATTCAATCGCGATTTCAAATCAACCCCCGGCAAGATTGCGTATCAGATACCCTGCCATCTCAAGGCGCAGAACATCGGCTTTCGCTCGCGCGACCTGATGCGGCGTATTCCGGGCGTCGATATCGATACAGTGGACGCGTGCACGTCTCACGACGGTACTTGGGCGATGAAAAAAGAATACTTCCCGCTCTCGATGCAATGGGGCAAGAAAGCCTTCGATGGGATGCGCGAGGCGGAGGCCAAGGTGATGGCGTCTGATTGCCCATTGGCGGCGATCCAGATCGAGCAGGCGACCGGCACGCGCCCCCTGAATCCCGCCGAGATTCTCGCGCGCGCCTATGATGCGGACGGGTTTCCGGAGAAAATTGAACCAACCCCCGCTAAGGAAACCACCGATGAAACCGATAACCCTCAAGGAAATACTTCCGTTTGAGCAATATGATGTTCTGCGGCCGCGCCTGCGACCGCTATTTATCGCCGAAAAAGCTCGTCGACGGCTGGCGGTCGGCGAACATCTGACACTGTTGTTCGAGAATGGCCAGACCGTCTTGTACCAAATCGAGGAGATGCTGCGCGCCGAACGGATTAGCGACGAAGCCGCGATTCGCCACGAGATCGACACCTACAATGAACTGCTGCCGCGGCCGGGCGAACTCGCGGCCACGATGCTGGTCGAATATTCTGACGTGAACCAGCGCGACGCTGCTTTGCGCGAGCTGATCGGCCTCGAACGCCACGTCTGGATTCGACTGGATAGCCGCCGCGAAAACGTCCGCTTCGATCTCCGCCAGATGGCGACCGACCGAGTCAGCGCCGTGCAATTCGTCCGTTTTCCGCTGGGCGGTCTCGACGCGGCTGAATTTCTGGCGCTCGCCAATGCAGGCAAAGTCGCGATTGAGGTCGATCATCCGAAGCTGCACGCGACAGCCCAGATCACGGGTGCGCTGGCCGAATTACTCAGTCAAGATTTAATCGATTAGATCTCTTGAAAACCTAATGTTTGCCGTTGCCTGATTCCTTTTCGGGCCAGAATTCTGGATCGAGCACGCGCGCGATCGACCACGGACATGCAGGCGGCAGTCTGGAAGTCCATTCGCGTTTACTCAATCTCATCTGCGTACTGGCAGTTCGCCGGGCACGCGTGTAGGCTCGACTTAGCACCTCGTCAAGCTTGACGCGCAGACTCGGCGATTCCTTGAGGCGCTCGTCGATTTGATCCCTTGAGTTCTCGATGGAGGTCTCCCAATTGCCAGAGCGTTTCGCGGGTGAATAAGCCCATTTCACTAGATGCACCAAAAGCCGCTCGACGAAACTCGTCAGCGCGTGTACCTCGTTTCGCCCCATTCCTTCGAGTTCCTCGGCCAGATTAGCCCAGTCCAGAAACGCAGGTTGACACTGCCGCAGCAGAATTGCCTGCCGGCAAATCCAGTCGTAGTAGTCGTGCTCGATATTTGCTTCAGCGACCGCTCTCATCACTAGCTCCATCTTTCGCTGACCAAATCATAGCAGATGGGCTCTCAGCCGCATTGATTTCTCATCAAGGCAACGCGACATTGCTCAGGAAAGATTCGATGAGCTAAGTTCGGGCCGCAAGCTCACATTCTTCATAAAGGAACGGTTGCAATATGCGATCGGAGAGCATCGGCACACAGGCAATTCTCGAAATGGTCGCGGCATTGGAGCCGCAGATTCGCGCGGATGCGCCAATTATCGAAGCGGAACGCCGCTTACCCCCGGCGCTTGCGCGAAAGCTCATGGAAGCGGGCGTCTTCCGGATGGGCGTGCCACGCGCCTACGGCGGCCCCGAAATCGATCCAATGGGACAGGTGCGGGTAGTCGAAGAATTGTCTCGCATCGAAGGCTCCGTCGGCTGGCTCTCGATGATCTCGTCCGCAGGCAGTTTCCTCGCTGCCTTCCTCGAACCCGACGCAGCCCGGCGCATCTTCGGCCCGGTCGAAAGCGTTCTCGCTGGACAGATTCGACCACCGCAAAGGGCCGACGTAGTGGCTGGTGGCTACCGGGTAAGCGGCACCTTTCACTTTGCCAGCGGTTCGAGTCATGCGAGCGTGATGGTTTGCGGCTGTGTGATTTATGAAAACGGCGAGCTGCGCCGCCACGGCCACAATCCCGAGTTTCGCGCTCTGCTGGTTCCGCGCGACAAGGTTGCGATTGTTGATGTCTGGGATACCACCGGGATGCGCGGGACGGGCAGCAACGATTTCGTCGTGGACAATGTATTCGTACCGTTCACCGACAGCACGACGATGCTGGAACGGTCGCACACCCCGGGTCCGCTCTATTCCTTTCCGCCGCTCTTTTTAGTCTCGCATGCTGGAGTGCCGCTCGGGATTGCGCGCAGCGCGCTCGACTTCGTGATCGAGCTTAGTCTGCGCAAACCCTCGTCAATGCCTGGCGGCAAGCTAATCCGTGACGATCCCGTGATGCAGGAGATCATCGCGTCATGCGAAGCGCAGTTTGGCGCGGCGCGCGCCTATGTTTATGCCACTCTGGAAGATCTGTGGGCCACCCTGTGCGATGGCGGACGGCCGTCACCGCATCAGCGCGCTCAGTATCGGATGATGATCACTTATGCGCACGACGCGGCCAAGCGGATCGTCGCGACGCTCTACGATGCGGCCGCGACCAGCTCGATCTTTCGCTCAAGCCGGCTCGATCGCGATCTGCGCGACATCATGACCGCCTGTCAGCATCGCGTCGTACACCTCAAGATGTATCGCCCGGCAGGCCGTCTACTCTTGGGCCTGGATTCCGAAGAACCGCTCTTCTAGCGAAGCTCTGCCTATTTTGTCATCCCGAGCCGGCGAGTAATGCGAGCCGTGTCGAGGGACCTTCGCGAAGCGATTAGAAAGAGTTTACTTGTTGCAGAGCCTTGCTAAATCCAAAGATGATTTCGCTAGAAGCTGACCATTAGCTGAACGTTCAGACACCCCTAAGGACTCCGATGGATTTCAATATTCCCGACGACATCACCGCCTATCTTGCCGAACTCGACGATTTCATCGAGCGCGAAATCAAGCCGCTTGAGCGCGAGAACGACAACATTCGCTTCTTCGACCATCGGCGCGAATACGCGCGCACCGACTTCGAGCGCGGCGGGTTGCCGCGTCACGAATGGGAAGCGCTGCTCGCTGAGATGCGCCGCCGTGCCGATCGCGCCGGCCATTATCGCTACGCGCTGCCGAAGGAGTACGGCGGCAAAGACGGCTCGAACCTCGCGATGGCTGATCATCCGCGAGCATCTCGCGGCCAAGGGCCTCGGCCTTCACAACGACCTTCAGAACGAAAGCTCGATCGTCGGCAATCTGCCGACCGTTCTGATGTTCCGTGACTTCGGTACCGAGGCGCAGAAGCGCCAGTTCATCCCGGGTATCCTCGACGGCTCGCTCAGCATCGCCTTCGGGTCTGACCGAACCCGAGCACGGGTCGGACGCGACCTGGATGGAAACGCGCGGTGTGCGCGACGGCGACGGATGGCGGATCAACGGCGCGAAAATCTGGAACACCGGCCTGCACGTCGCAACCCATGATTTCGTTTTTGCCCGCACCAGTGGGCGCGACGGCGGCGCGAAGGGCATTACCTGCTTTATCGTGCCGGTCAAAACTGATGGCTTCAAAATCGAGGAATATCTCTGGACCTTCAACATGCCGACCGACCATCCGCGCGTCTCGCTGAAGGAAGTCTATGTCCCGTCCGACGCGATTCTCGGCGACCCCGAAGATGGCCTGGCGGTAGCGCAACATTTCGTACACGAGAATCGTATTCGGCAGGCCGCGTCGTCATTGGGTGCGGCGCAGTACTGCATCAACGAGGCGTGAAGTATGCGAACGAGCGCAAGCCGTTCGGTAAGGCGCTGGCGACGAACCAGGCGATCCAGTGGCCGCTGGTCGAGCTGCATACTGAGGCCGCGATGCTCCGCACGCTGATTCACAAAACCGCGTGGGAGATGGATCAGATGTCGAAGCCGGAGGTTGCGCTGCATCTCTCCGACAAGGTCTCGATGTGCAACTATCGCGCGAATCGGCTGGTCTGCGAGGCGGCGGATCGCGCGATGCAGGTCCACGGCGGTATCGGCTACTCGCGCCACAAACCGTTCGAGCATATCTATCGGCATCATCGGCGCTATCGCATCACGGAAGGCGCCGAAGAAATCCAGATGCGTCGCGTCGCCCAGATTCTGTTTGGGTATGGAAGGAAGGGGTGAAATTGAATCGGAAATCAAAACAGCAGTGAATAGTGTAATATCCTCAACTGCAGCGAAGATTGGGGCTTGGCTGACACGATTGGAAAAGGGAGCGACTAAAGAACGGTTGGTGGTGTTGATGGGTGCGGGAGCAACTGTCGCGTCAGGGGCACCGTCGACGCAGGGCCTATCAGATTTTGTTAGAAGACTTCAATACCCACGCGCAATAAGAACAAGCTGGTTTATAAGGGACGCAACTGATACACAGCCGCGTCCAATACTCTTTTCAGTTCCAGCTGTTGCGTTGCTGTGGGACGCTTTGTGCGCGACTTTCGAAACACCTAATTTCGAGCATGTGATCCACGCCTTAGAGCTCCTCGAACCGCTTGTTGCGTCGGCTTTCTATGAGAAAGTCGTGGACGAGTATAGGCCAGTGTTGGGAGCATTTTTAGAGGGATCTAGAAAATACGAAAGCCTCCTAGACTCAGGGCTGCTTAATTTCACCCGATTTTCAGTGATGAAGTCCATAATGAGCGAAGTTTCGAGTCGAGTCTGCTCCAGAGGGCCCTCCCCTGAAAGAGAATTGGCAATTCTGTTTAAGCGGCTGTGTCGTGATTTCAGTTTGAGTATTTTCACTCTCAACTATGATGACTTAGTCGACCGGACAGGGGGCTGGTTCGATGGCTTCATCAATCCGACTGAAGAAAGTATTTCATTACCTTTTCAGACGTTTGACCGCAATGCATTTATCGCGCGCGCAGTCGGATGACCGAGTCTTAATTCATCTTCATGGGAGCGTTAGATTCGGGTATTCAATAGAGGGATCACCGCTTGAACTTGTGCGCTACACGAACGCGGACGCCGCGTTGGCAAGTCTACACATCGGTGTAAGTGATAAGAACTCGCACGGGAACATCATTTCCGGGACCCCAATCATTTCTGGTCTCGACAAAGTAGCGAAGCTGTCACAAAACCCCGTCCCTTACGGGTACTATTACCAAGCCCTCACACAGGCTCTGACGCAGAACCGCTGTCTCCTAATTATCGGCTATGGGGGTGCGGATCACACGTAAATGCTTGGCTCGAGGAGTTCATTCAGGTTCACGGCACAAACCGGCGTGTCGCATGGATTTCAAAGAGCAGTCGCGAAGACGTCTGGAACCTCTGCCCGACCGAAGACTTCATGCGTGCGCTCGCCGGCGGTAGCAACAACTGGAAGGAGGATTTCGCTCATGAGGAAGGCAATGATTTCCAGGAGCATGGGTTTCTAAGGCTGATCCCTTCCGGATTTCCTCTAAAAGACCCGGGTCTTGCCGACCAGATTGTCAGCTATCTGGGATCTTGAATTTCCGATGAGTATCGAGGAGATCGCTGAACGGCTGCAGAGCGCCATAGCGCGCAAGATTGGTGGACCAGGGACCATCCACGACCTTCGTCCTCTCACCGGTGGCGCGAATCGTTCGACGCTGGCTTTCGAGGCTGAAATTGGCGATGCGCGATTACCGCTGATTGTGCAGCTCGGCGTCGAAACGCCTGATCCTGTTGTAGGCATCACCCCGGAATTGCGTCCCGCCCAGCAGGCTCATCTGATGATCGCGGCGACAGAGAATGGCGTGCCCGCGCCGCGGATCCGCGCGATTCTTGAACCTGAGGACGGACTCGGCGAGGGCTACATCACTGATCGCGTCGATGGTGAGACGATCGGCCCGCGGATTATCCGCGACGCTCGCTTTGCGACGGCGCGCCCGCTGATGGCTGCTCAATGCGGCGGGATTCTCGCCCGCATCCATAGTATCGATTTGAGCAAAGTCCCCTTCCTGATGAGTCAAAATCCGGTCGAGCATATTGCGGCTCATCGCGCGATCATCGATCGTTACGATTTCCATCTACCCGCGCTGGAACTCGCACTGCGCTGGGCCGATGAGCACGTTCCGAAACATCCTCGGCATATGGTCGTGCACGGCGATTTCCGGATGGGCAATCTGATCGTTGATGAGCGCGGCGTACAATGCGTGCTCGATTGGGAACTGGCGCAGACCGGCGATCCAATGGCGGACCTCGGTTGGTTATGTATCCGCACCTGGCGCTTCGGTGGGAAGTATCCCGTCGGCGGCTTCGGCACGCGTGAGGATCTGTTCGCCGCTTACGAGCGCGAGAGTGGTTATCCGGTTGAGCCGTCGCATGTGCGCTTCTGGGAGGCATTCGGGAATATCAAGTGGGCGCTCCACTGCCTGCGACTCGGCTCACGCGGGATCGCAAATAACGACATCGAGCGATGCGCGATCGGGCGCCGCATCGAGGAACCTCTCTGGGATTTTTTCAACTTGATCGAAAGCCCGCTCTAGCGAGGATTTAAAATGCCGTCGAGCATACCGGACGCGCCGACACTCCTTGGCGCAGCTATCAAATATTTGGAAGAAGAGTTGATGCCCGAATTGAGCGGTTATCATCGCTTCAAAACCCGCGTGACGATCAATGCGCTGAGCACGATTCGCCGTGAACTTGAACTCCGCGATCGACAGTCAGCGGACGAGCATTTGCGCTTAATTGGGCTGGTCGGCCACGAAGGTGAAGTGCCAGAACTCAGTATCGAACTTGCCGAAGAAATTCGCAGCGGCGCAATTGCGATCAATGATCGAACAAGTGCGCGATCACGTTCGGCGATTGTTGCAGGAAGCCTTGACGATTAATAATCCAAACTGGCTGACAAAACCGGAGTAGTAGCCGAGACTTTCGACAGCCCTCAAACAGATTTCGAGCATCATAATCCGGTAATCAAGAAGATAAAGCTCACATTAGCATCTCTTGACAGATATGGTTCTGCGTTGCATCTTTAAGCACATCTGAGTTTGTGACTGTAGAGCGGGGGGCCGCTTGATCGACTTCACGCACCTGTTCGAGTTCGCAGCGCGAACACTAGGAGCCGCACTTTGTGGCTTCAGTTTGACACTATTCGCGATCCCCCTAGCCAAGAGCGCCGCCCTGCATTTCGGAATCGTTACCGCACCCGATCAGGAGTCGGCGCGTAAATCGGCGATTCCCCTGATAGGTGGGGTATCGATAGTGAGCTCAGCCCTGATCAGCGCCGCGCTTTTTACGAAGCTGCCTTTATGGATGCTGCTCGGCGCGAGCGGACTGACGCTGGTCGGCCTGATCGATGATGCAATCGCTCTCCAGCCCTCGTCGAAGCTCCTGTTCGAAGCGCTGGTTATAGCCGTACTGATGCTTTTCTTTCCACCTCTCGCGCTTGCTCCATGGCCGCTGGTCAGCATCGCAATAGTGATCTTCTTCTTCCTCTCGACAGTAAACGCCTACAACCTAATTGATGGTCTTGACGGGCTTGCCGCCGGAATCGGAATTTGTTCGGCATTGAGTATCGCGGCGATCGGCGCCGGTTGTGGAGACCTTTCGCTCGCTTGTCAGTCCTTGGGTATCGCAGGTGCGCTTACCGGCTTCCTGCTTTTTAATAATTATCCGGCAACGATTTTCATGGGTGATTGCGGAGCGCTGCCACTCGGCTTTCTACTCGGAGCGATGGCTTTGCAGGCTAGTTCCGATGCGGTCAGCTCCTGGCTGCCACTTCACACGATTCCCCTATTAATTATGCTTGTGCCACTGCTCGATATGACAACCGTAACCCTGAGCCGGGTATCGAGGGACGCACCGGTGACTCGTCGTGGACTCGACCATTCGCATCATAAGTTGCTGGCGCTGGGCCTTTCGGAGCGGCTAACTGTTCGTATCTGCTGGTCTGTCGCGGCCTTGGCAGGAGGCTCCGCAGTACTCGTCGCACGAATTGATACTGCCATAGTCACCCTGCTGCTGCCCTCAGTCGCGGCTATCTTAACAATGCTCGCCCTGTACGTGGTGGATCTAAAGTTCGATGCTCCTCCCTTTCCGGTATCGGCATTTCCAGATTTGCCAATAGATGCTCATCAGCAGACAGGAAGCCGTAGTGCATCGCGGCAGCTAGCGTCAGTCTGCTTCGATGCTCTTCTGGTCACAGCAGCGTATTGTGATGCCTTTCTGATTCGTCTCGGACCGGCGATCGGAAATGCAAGAATGATCGCGATTGCAACCAATATTCCGCCGGTCCTTTTGGCGTCCTACATTTCATTCCTTAGCTTCGGCATTTACAGACGGGCAGCGCCGCGGCTCGATCTGATGCGGTTCGCCGGCGCTGCGGCGGGAGCTGGCATTCTGATTCTGCTCGCATCATATCTCCTGCCCATGATGGCCTCAGGGGCGATCACGCTGATATTTGTACTCGTGTTGTTCAGTTTTTTAGCTGCAAGCCGGCTCTCCTTCGAGGTTCTACCCGGAATTATCATCCGGCTCGCGCGAGTTCCCCAGTGGACAGTCGCGCACCTCTCAACCTCTTACACTCGAACTGTTATGGTTGCGCCTTCGGAAGGTGGGAACGTGACGCCGAATGAAACAGAAATCGCAAAAAAAGTTATGGCGCGATAGAGAGTGCATTGGTAGCATTTCGCCTATGCTTGAGAACGGGTCGATTTCTGGTGGCGATAAACGCTTTGCGCTAAAGCGAACGGCTGGCGAGGACCATGCGCGTCCACCTGTCCACTTTGTCAAAAAAGGATGGGGCAGCGAGTTATGGCTGGTCAACGGCGATTTGTATTGCGGCAAGATTCTTCGCTTCGACAAAGGCAAGAAGTGCTCGCTGCATTATCATAAGGTCAAAACTGAGACTTTTTATCTTCATACCGGACGTCTGAAGTTGCGGGTTATGCGGTCTCCAGACTTGACTGAAATTGAGGAGTTCGAGTTGGAAACCGGCCAGTGCATGGATATCCCGCCGGGGCTGGTCCATCAGATGGAAGCGCTGGAAGACGCCGAGCTGTTTGAATTCTCTACAGAACATTTTGAGGACGATTCGTATCGCCTGATCAAAGGCGATTGACGATTCGCGCCTAAGCCAGCTTTCTCCCGCATCTCAGGTATAATCGCCTGACGCGTTTGCCGGGCTTCGCTCAAGACGCGCGGGAGAAATTGATGGCCAAAGTCGCGCTGATCACCGGAGTAACCGGTCAGGACGGTTCCTACTTAGCCGAGCTGCTGCTGAAAAAAGGCTATCAAGTTCACGGCATTGTCCGGCGCACTTCGAGCTTTCGCCACTGGCCGCATTGACCATCTGCGCAAGAGTTACAGCGATGACGATTCAGCTTTCCAGCTTCATTATGGCGACCTCGGCGACGCCACCGGCTTGCGCCGCATAATCGAACAGACACTGCCCGACGAAGTTTATAATCTCGCCGCGCAGTCGCACGTCAGGATCTCTTTCGATCAGCCGCAATACACCGCGGACGTGGTCGGCCTCGGCGCGCTCCGCCTGCTCGAAGCGATTCGCGACCATAACGATCGTCACGGACGTAATGTGCGCTATTATCAGGCGGGATCCTCCGAGATGTTCGGGCGGGTAGCGGAAACTCCGCAGCGCGAGACCACGCCATTCCATCCGCGCAGTCCGTATGCCTGCGCGAAATGCTATGCCCATTGGCAAACGATCAATTATCGCGAGGCCTATGGGCTTGTTCGCCGCCAACGGCATCCTGTTCAATCACGAATCACCGCGCCGCGGCGAGAATTTTGTCACGCGTAAAATCACCCGCAGCGCCACGCGTATCAAGCTCGGCCTTCAGGACAAGCTTGGACTGGGCAATCTGGACGCGATGCGGGATTGGGGCTTCGCCGGCGATTATGTCGAAGGAATGTGGCGGATGCTTCAACAAGACACGCCCGACGACTTCGTGATCGCGACCGGCGAGACGCATTCGGTACGAGAATTTCTGGAACTGACCTTTGAGCGCGTCAAGCTCGACTGGCGTAAATATGTTGAGCTCGAAGGACGCCATCTGCGGCCTGCCGAAGTTGAGCTCTTGCAAGGCGATGCAAGCAAGGCGCGCAAGCTGCTCGGATGGTCGCCGAAGGTGCGCTTCCCGCAACTGGTCGAGATGATGGTCGATTCCGATCTGGAATTGGCCGAACGCGAAAAACGGAGTTTAGGGCGATAAGAGCAGGCCCGCTTCGCAAGCTTTAGCAATTGTTCACTCAGAACTTTCCGTGTCTGCCAGTGCCTTCCGCAAAGCGCGTCGCGCCAGCGCGCGTCTCGCCTGAATTGATCGTGCCGATACCGTGCCGGAACTCGTTTTGCAATGCCTCATCAAGCGGCATCCCCCATTGTTCGTAGGACGACAGCCGATCCGAACGCATCGCGTGATGCGGAAACGCTGCGATCGTCCGCGCGAGTTCGACCGCTGCCGCGAGCGTAGCTCCTGGTTCGACGATCCGGTTCACGAGACCCATCGCATGCGCCTCTTCCCCGGCCACTCCGCGTCCGGTCAGGATTAGATCGAGCGCATGACTCATCCCAACCAACCGTGGCAGCCGGATGGTGCCGCCGTCGATTAGTGGCACGCCGAAACGGCGGCAGAACACGCCGAACACGGCGTCGCGCGCCGCCACTCGCAGATCGCACCACAAGGCCAGTTCCAGCCCGCCCGCGACCGCGTAACCCTCGACCGCCGCGATCACCGGCTTACTGAGCAACATTCGCGTGCAGCCCATCGGCGCATCGCCGTCACTCTCGAAGCGATTCCCGCGGCCTTCCGCGACTGCCTTCAAGTCCGCGCCCGCGCAAAAAATTCCGTGGGCGCCGGTCAATACAGCCGCATCGAAATTCTCGTCGCCGTCGAATTTACGGAAAGCCGCCGCGAGCTCTCCTGCAGTCGCGCGATCAACCGCATTGCGCGCCGCCGGCCGATTTATCATGACGATCGCGATCCGTCCGTCCGAGTTAAAGTCGATTGACATTGATGCTTGTCTCCTGATGTGGAAGTCAGTTGATCGTAGTAACGGCGCGCAGCATCGAGGCGAGTGCTTCCGCCAATTCTCCTTCATAGCCGCCGAAGAAATGATCTGCGCCTTCGATGATCTTCAGTTGCGAGCGGCCGCCGAGCTCCCGATGGAGCGCTTCAAGCTGGCGCCTCGAACAATAGCCGTCATTGTCACCGGCAATCAGGATAATCGGCCCTTTGAAGCGCTCGAGCATCGCTGTATCCACCATCTGGAGCGGCAGCGCGATTAGCACCAGCGCGCCGAGATCGTTGAGCGCGAGAGCGGCGCCCATTGCCGCCATCGCGCCGAAAGAATACCCAGCCAGCACCGCGCCCTGAGCTTCAATACCCGATTGATTCGACAAAAACTTGAGTGCCGCGGCCGCGTCGGAGGCTTCACCCGATCCGCCGCTATGCTCACCTTCGCTCGCGCCCGACGCCGCGAAAGTTGAAGCGCAGCGTTGCCCATCCCAACTCCCACATCGCGGCCAATGCCGCATCGACGACGTTGTTGTACATCGAGCCGCCGTAGAGCGGATGTGGATGGCAGACTACCCCGCCACGCACTGAGCCGGTCCCTTCGGGCTTAGCGAGCAGCCCTTCGAGCGTCAGATCATCCGATGGAAACGTTACCTGTTCCTCTTTCATGCTGCCTCGCAACGCGGATCGAGATAGCCCTGCTATACTACAGTCTCAATCGATGGAAGAAGCACCGCCCAGATTCGCCGTTGATCGAATGCTCCAGCGGCTCGCCCGATGGCTTCGGCTGATCGGCGCCGACGTGCTCTGCGATAACGCACTCTCCGGTGCGGAATTGTTGCGCCGCGCCCGCGCGGAGGATCGGACGATCGTTGACGCGCGACAAACGCCTGCGCACCGCGCCCGGACGTGCTCTATATCGAGACTCAGCTATTTCGCGATCAACTCCGCGAAGTGATGGCGCGCTATCCGTTCGATCCGCGCCGCTTCGCCTTCACCCGATGCTCGCGATGCAATGAAGTCGCTACATGAGGTCGCTCCCGGAGACGTGGTGCGGCGCGTCCCGCCGTTCGTCTATGCGCAGCAGCGGAACTTCTCGATCTGCGAGCGTTGTAATCGGATTTATTGGGGCGCGACTCATCCAGAACGCGCGATGCGCGAGCTCGAATGCGCTGGGCTTCTGATTTTGCTCGCGCCGATTTGTCGACAATCAGTTCAGCAAGGTAATCTGTAGCGATGCCGTCCAAGTTTATTGCACTGGATTCGAAGCTCTACAATTACGTCGTCGCGCATGGGCATAACAGCGATCCGATTCTCGCCGAGTTAGCCGAGGAAACCGCCCGCGAGCTTGGCTCAGTTGCTGGGATGCAGATCGCTCCGGAGCAAGGGACGTTCATGGCGCTCCTCGCGAGCGCGATCGGTGCGCGCTCGGCTATTGAGGTCGGCACCTTCACCGGTTATAGCGCGCTATGTGTCGCGCGCGCACTGCCTTCGGATGGCCATTTGCTTTGTTGCGATGTGAATGTGCAGTGGACCCGGATTGCCCAACGTTACTGGAATAAGGCCGGAGTTGCGAACCGAATTACGCTCAAGCTGGCGCCGGCGCTCGACACGCTGCGCGCCTTGCCCTCAAGTACAACTTTCGATCTCGCTTTTATCGACGCCGACAAATCCAATTACCTGAATTACTATGAGGAAATCCTCCAGCGGACTCGCACTGGCGGCCTGATTCTGATCGACAATGTGCTCTGGAACGGCGAAGTCCTGAATCCTTCGAATCAGACCGAGGATACACGCGCCATCCGCGACCTCAACGACTTTCTCGCGCGCGACAATCGCGTTGACGTGGTGATGTTAGCAATTTCGGACGGCCTCACGTTGTGTCGGAAGAAACGCTAGCGGAGCGCGGTTGCCGCGCGGAGCGAGCAGGCGAGTCCGCGAGCTGCGTTCAGAATCTTTGTTGGAGGAGCGGCATGGATAAGCTGATTATCGAAGTGCGTATCAACGAGTATGCCTCGCGCAAGCACAACGCGAACGTGCCTTTCAGCCCGCAAGAGATTTACGAAGAAGCGATGCGATGCTGGAGCGAGGGTGCGTCGATCATCCATTATCACGCGCGCGACCCGCAGACCGGCGCGCCATCATCAGAGACCGTGCACTATGCCGAGACCGCGCGACTGATCAAGGCGAAAAGCGACTTGATCGTGATGCCAACGCTGGGCGCCTGGACGCTGCCCTCACCAGAAGCGCGAATGCGGCACATCATCGAGATGGCTGAAGACGCCGGTCACCCGCCCTGACTTCGCATCCAATCGATATGGGCACCAGCAACGTCGATATCTTATGACGCCCATCACCGCCGATTTCTCACCGACGACGTCATCTACACGAACCCGACCAAGACCTTGCGTTACTTTGCCGAGACGATCCGCTCGGTCGGAGTCCGTCCCTACATGGCCTTATGGAATGTCAGCGCGATTCGCGTGACTGAGGCTTTCGTCGATTGTGGGCTGTTCGAGCCGCCTCTCTACGCCGGAATCGTGCTCAGTGAGTCAGGCTTGTTCGCCGGCAATCCCGCGACCGTGCGCGGACTTCAGGCGATGGTTGATTTTATTCCGGCGCAGCTGCGGATGCATTGGTCGGTGATGTGTGTCGGCGGTAATCTGTTTCCGCTGGTCGGCGCGACGCTCGAACGCGGCGGTCATATCGCGATCGGCCTCGGTGACTATCCCTATACTGAGATTGGAACGCCGCGTAATGCCGAACTGGTCGAACGGATCGCCGAGATGGCGCGCCAGATCGGCCGCGAAGTCGCCACGCCCGCGGAGGCGAGAAAGATGTTGGGGATTAGCTGAATTACAAACCAAGCAACGGCGCGACGCGAGCCAAAACCCCGCTAAGGACAGCTTTCGGACATTGATCCGCAAATTGCGCCTGTCGCACGCGCCAATCGACGCTTTTCAACTGATCAGCCAGGACTACGCCGCGCAAGCCCAAATTCGGCGGCAACAATACCTCGAAAGGATAACCCTTAACTTGGCTGGTTATAGGGCATACTAATGCCAAGCCTGTTCGGCCATTGTAACCGGGCAGGCGACAATACGAGCGCTGGACGGCGACCCGCTTGCTCGTGTCCGGCTTGCGGATCGAAGTTCAACCAGACCAGATGACCACGCTCGACCACATACGCAGCGCCAGCGCGCTTCACCAAACTTCCTTGCCGAGCGGCTTGCCCCATTCGATCGCAGAGTGCAGATTTTCTGCTGTAATGCCGTCGATCAATTCATCGAGGCTATATCGGCGTTTCGCGCTGCGAGGGCGACGCGCAATCACGATCGCATGTCCTGACGCCTTCAACTCAACTTCCGAACCTTCTTCGATCCCGGCTTTAATGGCGAGCTGCTTGGGAATTCGTACCGCCAAGCTATTGCCCCATCTGGAGATAACCATGCTGCATAGGATATACGATGTATAGACATGCGCCAAGCGTGAAGCCTATTGAGTTTGGCGCATTAGCGCGGACCGATTAGACTGGCGATGGAGAAAATTTAACGCCCATGCCCATGGATGAACGTTACGAACCCAAACTGATCGAACCCAAGTGGCGCGACGAATGGGAGCGCGTCGATCTCTATCGCACGCGCGAGGCGCCCGGCCTGCCCAAGTTCTACGGCCTCGAAATGTTCCCCTATCCCTCGGGCGACGGGCTCTAGCGTCGGCCATCTGCATAATTACGTCCCCTGCGACGTGATCGGCCGCTACAAGCGGATGGCCGGGTTCAACGTCCTTCATGCGATGGGCTGGGACGCTTTCGGACTGCCAGCCGAGAATGACGCGCTGCTCAAGGGTCTGCATCCCAAAGAGACCGTCCCGCGCTATGCAGCTAACTTCAAGCGTCAGTTGAAGTTAGCCGGATGCGCCTACGACTGGAGCTCGTGAGATCAACTCGTCGTCACCCGAATACTACAAGTGGACGCAGTGGTTCTTCCTCCTGCTTTACAAGCGCGGGCTGGCTTATCGCGCGATGGGCTCGCAATGGTGGTGCGAGAAATGCCGCACCATCCTCGCCAATGAGCAGGTGGTCAACGGATGCTGCTGGCGGCATACCGACACGCCCGTCTCAAAGAAAGACCTCGAGCAGTGGTTCTTCAAGATCACCGCTTACGCCGACCGGCTGCTGAACGACCTCGACGGGATCGACTGGCCCGAGCCGATCAAGCTGATGCAGCGCAACTGGATTGGCCGCTCCGAGGGCGCGGAGATTGCCTTTCCCTATCAGCGGCCATCCCGGCAAGGAGGTCCGCTTCTTCACCACCCGGCCCGATACGGTCTTCGGCGTATCGTTCATGGTGCTCGCCCCCGAGCATCCACTGGTCGCCGAGATCACCACGGCTGACGCAACGCGCCGAGGTCGAGGCCTACGTCGCTCAGGCGCGACGCCAGACCGAGATCGAACGGCTCTCGACCGCCAAGGAAAAGACCGGCGTCTTCACCGGCGCTTATGCGCGAAATCCCTTCATCGGCAAAGACGTGCCGATCTGGATCGCCGACTACGTCCTGATGGGCTATGGCACCGGCGCGATCATGGCCGCCCCGGGCGAGGATCAGCGCGACTATCGAGTTCGCCAAAAAGTACGGCCTCGAAATTCCGGTCGTGACCGCGCCTGCCGACGGCAGCGCCGCGCCCGACCGATCGCGCATTTGCCGATCACGGCATCACCATCAACTCCGGCTTCCTCAACGGGATGAAGACCGCCGACGCGATCCGCGCGGTCTGCAAATATGCCGAGGAGCACGGCTTCGGCCGCGCAACAGTCACCTACCGGATGCGCGATTGGCTGATCTCGCGGCAGCGCTACTGGGGCTGCCCCATCCCGATTATCTACTGCAAGAAAGACGGCATCGTGCCGGTGCCGGACGAGCAGTTGCCGGTCGTGCTGCCCGATATGAAGGACTATCAGCCCTCGGGCACCGGGCGCTCGCCGCTGGCCAACTGATGCCGCGAGTTCGTCAACACGACCTGTCCCAAGTGCGGCGGTCCGGCCGAGCGCGAGACCGACACGCTCGACGGTTTTGCCTGCTCGTCGTGGTACTTCCTGCGTTTCGCGTCGCCGCATTACGACGCCGCCCCGTTCGAGAAGCGCGCGGGTGATTACTGGCTGCCGGTCGATCTCTACGTCGGCGGCGCCGAGCACGCCGTGATGCATCTGCTGTACGCGCGGATGTGGACCAAGGTGATGTTCGACGCCGGGCTGATCAACTTCATCGAGCCGTTCCCGGTGCTGCGCAACCAGGGAATGATCTGGGCGGGCGACGGCCAGAAAATGTCCAAGAGCAAGGGCAACGTCGTCACGCCCGACGCGATGGTCGAGAAGTACGGGGCCGACGCGCTGCGGCTCTGGGAACTCTTCATGGGCCCGTTCGACGAGGCCGACCAACTGGAACGAGGAGGGCGTCTCCGGCACCGCGCGCTATCTCGCGCGCGTCTGGACCGTGATGCGCCGCTATGTCGAAGCCGGATGTCCCGCAGGCAATCCCAGCGCCGAAACCCTCAGACGCGCGCACAAGACCATCGCGACCGTGACCGATCATGTCGAGCGGATGCGCTTCAATACCGCGCTCGCGACGCTGATGGATCAGCTCAACTACCTTCACAAGCTCGCGCCCGAGGAGATGGGCCGCTTCGCGATCGAGAGCTACGTCCTGCTGCTCGCGCCGATGGCGCCGTTCGTCGCCGAAGAATTTTGGCGCGCGCTCGGCCACAACACGTCGATCCATCTGGAGGCCTGGCCGAAGTACGATCCCGAGCTGACGCGCGATGAAACTGTCACCGTGGTCGTGCAGGTCAACGGCAAGGTGCGCGATCGCTTGCAGGTCGACGCCGGCGCCGCAGAGGACTCAGTCCGCGCGATGGCCCTCCAGAGCGACGCCGTCACGAAGCATCTCAACGGCAAACCCCCGAAAAAGGTTATCTATGTCCCGGACAAGCTGGTAAGCATCGTTGCGTAATCGAGCACAGCTTCTACCAATAGGCATTGAGACGACAAAATGGCCGAATGGCGCGTGACTGGATCGGGGCTCTACCTGCCAAATAAAATCGCGGGAGCATGGGAGAACGTTGCGAGAGTTCGGTATGTCGCTCACGCAGATATTCTTGGAATGAGCGAACTAACGCTTCGAGATCCTAGGCTCGCATGGTCAGCGGTTTCGGCGATGGCGCTCGCATTGCAGTGACGGGTGCGTCATGTTTCATACACGATTGATAATCGCAGATTCAGACTCTCTGATTACGTTGAAGCCCTTACGTTTTCCGACACAATCCTACTGTTTACGCGAGACGACAGCTCTGAGAGCCTTCGCTCGATCATCTTCGGTTGTAGTGAATTATTCTCTGAACTTCTTAGCCGTTGCGTTCCCATCAGGGTAGGAATCGCTGCGGGGCTTTTTGTTTTCAATCTAGACGAAGGAGTTTTCGTCGGACCTCCTCTGGTTCAGGCATATCGAATAGGTGAGGAAGCGCAGTGGCCGGGCGCTGTGCTCGACAGTAATGTAGCGGAAAGAGTTGCCTCCTTAGATCCGCGCCTCGAAGATCGGAATCAACAGGACTTGGTAGTGCAATGGGAAGTTCCTCTTAGAGCGTCCGGCAGCGCACCCCGCTCCGTGCTGGCCTGGCCGCGATCCCACCGCAACAACTTTATGGTTCCACCGCCGATAAGTGTTGATCAGTTCTATCAAGGTTTTGCTCAGTACTTCGGGCCTCTTGCGGGATTAAATCCGGGAAAGCGCGAAAAGTATGAGAATACGGTTCAATTCGTAAATTCGATGCTAAGCAGATAGGCGCAACGGTTCAAATAGCTAGTCCTAGTTCTGAGTTGAATTCTGGTTAAATAGAATGCGTTCTTCACTTAAGCACGCACAGCACGTAGCCAACGAGATCGCACCCGCAAGGCGAGCGACTGCAACCCTCGACTATGCAACGCGCGCGTCTTGAGATAGGTTCGCATCGATATCATCCCCAGACCGAACGGGGGTAAGGTCCGCTCCCCTTTTGTCATCCTGCGCGAAGCGATTCTCTTGCCCAGCGCCGCTATTGGAGCGCTTCGCGTAGATCCTTCGACACGGCTCAGGATGTTCGCCGGCTCAGGACGACAAGAAGGGAATGGGGACGCGGCTTGCACACTGTTTCCGGTGAGGATGATAGAAGAAGCATCCCTCGGCTTGATGATCGCGCCGCTCTCGTGCGATCTTCGCGGCAATCAACTCGACTCAAGATGGTGCTCAAGATGGCCGATGAAGTACTCAAAGTCGAACGTGCGCAGAACTATCTGACGCTCACGCTGAACCGCCCCGAGAAGCGCAACGCGATCAATCGCGCGATGATCGAGGCGCTCGACAGTGCGCTCGCGGAAGCGGCGGAAAATCCCGAGGTGCGCGCCGTGATTATCCGCGGCGAGGGGCGCGGCTTCTGTTCGGGACTCGATCTACGGGATATCGAGCAGCTCGGTACTGGCGGCACGACCTTCGATAAGGTGATCACTCGTCTCGGTAAGCTGCCGGTTCCGGTAATCGCGGCGATTCATGGCGAGGCGCTCACCGGAGGTCTGGTGCTGGCGCTGTTCTGCGATCTGCGGATTGCAGGTGAAGGTGCGCGGCTCGGGATGACGCCGGCGCGAATTGGCTATCTGCCGACCTACTGGATTTTCCGCAAGTTCGTCGAGACGGTCGGTCCAGCCAACGCCGCCGAGATTCTCTATCTCGCCGATCCGGTCGATAGCGCCCGCGCCCGCGAGATGGGGTTGGTGCACAAAGTCGTGCTCGACACCGAACTGGACATGGCGGCGGTCGCATGGGCGACGAAGGTTGCAGGCAACGCGCCGCTCTCGCTGCGCGCGATGAAGCTGACGCTGACCCGCGTGATGAGCGAGGCGTTCAACGTCGAGCACAAGGATTTGGACGAACTCGGAATCCGGGTGCGGTCGAGCGCCGACGCGAAGGAGGGCGTCCGCGCCTTCCTCGAAAAGCGCAAGCCGGTCTGGAAGGGAGAGTAAGCCCCGCGATCTCAGTCTTGAAGATAACTCAGCGGGCGTGCGATGCTCGCGCGAAATCGATCATTACCGTTGTAGGAGTCTTCAATGGCTGGGGAAGTGCTCGCGTTCGAACGTCATCAAAACTATGCGACGATCACGCTGAATCGTCCGGAAAAGCGCAACGCCTTGAACGAGGCATTGCTCAAGGCGCTCGATGAGGCGCTGGTCGCGGTCGAGCACGACAAAGAGATTCGCGCGATGATCCTGCGCGGCAATGGCGCCAGCTTTTGCTCAGGACTCGACCTCGCCGAGGCTGATCGCCTCGAAGGCGGCCACAGCCCGGTCGGAATTGAGCGCGTGTTCCATCGCCTCGAAAACGTTTCCGTGCCGACGATCGCCGCGGTGCAGGGTCCGGCGCTGGCCGGTGGATGCGAGCTGGCGCTGCATTGTGACCTGCGAATTGGCGCGGAAGACCTGCGGATGGGCATGACGGTCGCGCGAGTTGGACTGCTGGTGCCATATGACTTCATCCGCAAGCTGATCGAGGTGATTGGTTCGGCCAACACTGCCTGGATTCTCTACACCGCCGAGCCGGTCGATGCGAAGCGGGCGCTAGCGATGGGCATGGTCCACGAGGTCGTGCCGAACGCCCGGCTGGATGAAGCCGCGATTGCGCTCGCGCAGAAGGTCGCGATCAATGCGCCGCTCTCGCTGCGAACCATGAAGAAAAGCTTGCGACGCTCGATGAATGAATCGAACGACGCCTACCACGACGACATCCTCGAAATGGGCCGGATGGTGCGCGCGAGCAAGGATGCAAAAGAGGGCATCCGCGCGTTCCTCGAAAAGCGCAAACCCAACTGGCAGGCCGAGTAATCGATTCGCTCAGCTCCGCGCGAGGGCTTTGCGGAGCGCGGCGACGTTTTGCACTAGCTGGCTCGGCAGATTCAGCGTGCCTGCAACGTTTGAATAAGGATATAGCCGTCCGTTGATATGCGCGTGGAGCGGAAGGCCCGCGCCCTGATGAATCTCATAGTCGAGCGGCAATGGGCCGAGGATCTGCACGATACGAAAGATCGCGCGGGAAAAAACGCGCAGGTCGGCCTCTGACAACTCGGTGAGCATCCCGCGAAACTCCGGCATAATCACGTCGTAGCTGCGCGGAAATGCCCCGACTGGGCTCGCATAACTGATCACCCCGTCGCGCCGTTCGATCAACAGGCCGATCCGCTCAACCAGTTCGATCAGCTCGCGCCACATTTGCGGATGCTCGCGCTCGGCGCGCGCCTCCATCTCGATCGCCGGTAGCGGCTGGGGTGAGCCGATCACCTGCTGATGCGGATGCGGCTGGGAGGCGCCCGACTCACGTCCCTGATTCTTACGGATGATTACCGAATGTATCGACGGATTTTCGAATACTCGGCGCATCAGCCGCACGTCGGTATTGATCAGGTGAAAGAAGTGTTCCTCCCCGAGCGCGCCGGTGCACATCAGATCATTGATCGAGCGGGGATGATCGAGAAAATGGCGCGGATCCTCGACCACGATGTACGATTCGTTGCGACCGCCGGTCAGATTCTCCGGGATGCGCGGAAATAGATTATTGAAAACTCGAATAATCCAGCTCGCGTTGCTGACGGCGTCACGATTGCCGTTGCCATCCGGGAAATTCATCCGGCGTTACGCGCATCAGCTCGGCCGGGGCATGGTTCTCGTTACCGGGACAAAAGGGGCACGAGTTGATCGCTTTCCGCAGAGTCTCAGGGTTGGGCGGCGGGGGGTCAGGGTTTAGCTCCTCACGTCCGCCCAGCGTGAAGGCGAAGCTTTTGCCGCGGACATCGACAACGTAGGAAATGACGCCGGTGACGGGATTTTTGATCCAGAGCAGCGCGCCATCGCGAATTTCGAATTCGAGCGGCATGCGGTAATAGGGAACATTAAGCACGTCCCGGAGTTTTCTTTCAACGTCAGGCGAGATATCTATGCTGGCGCTTGACCCCTTGACTCACCATCGGCGATTAACCATCATCTGATAGAAGCGTTCGTCTTAATTTCGCATTGGGGTCTGGCGCTCCGCGATGGCGGGCACCAGGCTTTTTTTTGGCTTCGATTTAATGCACGAGTTGTCTGATACGAGAGCCTATCGGCAGTGAAAAAGTATCTGTTCACCCCCGGACCGGCGCCTGTGCCGCCAGAGGTTTTGCTCGAGATGGCGCGGCCGATGATCCACCATCGCACGCCCGAATTCAGCGCGGTACTGGATCAGGCGCGCGCGCGCCTGAAGCCGCTATTCGGCACGCAGCAAGAAGTGTTGCTGCTCGCGTCGAGCGGCACTGGCGCGATGGAAGCGGCGAGTAACAAATTTGCTGCACCCGGCGAGCAGGCGATCTTCGTCAACGGGGGAAAGTTCGGCGAACGCTGGGGCAAGCTGCTCGCGGCTCTCGGCGGAATCGCCGCATGAGGTGAGGGTCGAATGGGGCCGCGCCGTGCGCCCCGAGCAAATCGAGGAGGCGCTGCGCGCCCATCCTGAAGCGCGCGCGATCCTTATGCAGGCGAGCGAGACCTCGACCTGCGCGGTTCATCCGGTGCCCGAAATTGCCGCGCTTACCCGCGAGCGCGACGTGATGCTGATTGTCGATGGCATCACCTCGGTCGGCGTGTTCGAGCAAAAGATGGACGAATGGGGCGTCGATGCGCTCGTCACCGGCAGTCAGAAAGCGCTGATGCTGCCGCCGGGACTGGGCATGATCGCGCTGTCGCAGCGAGCAATCGAGCGCGCCAAGACCAATCGCACGCCGCGCTTCTATTTCGATTTGATGCGCGAGCTTAAGGCGCAGCGCGACGAGCATACCACAGCCTGGACGCCGGCAGTTTCGCTGATCTTCGGACTTAACAACTCTTTGAGCTGATTCATGCGGAAGACTTGCCGCAGGTCTTTGCCCGTCATCGGCTGATGGCCGCAGCCGACGCGTCAGCCGCGGCGCGAGCTGGGCCTGAATCTCATCGCGCCGGATAACCCTGCGCCGGGCGTCACCGGCATCCTAATGCCTCATGGACTTGACGGGTCAAAGCTGGTGCGGATGATGCGCGACGAATGCTGGGCGTCATGGTGCAGGGTGGGCAAGATCAGATGAAGGGCAAGCTGGTGCGCATCGGTCATATGGGCTATCTTGGCCCGTTCGATATGCTCATCGCGGTGAGCGCGTTGGAAATTGGACTGGCCCGGCTCGGCTACAACTTTAATTCCGGCGCCGGTGTCGCCGCAGTCCAATCGATATCGCACAAGGTAATTAGAAGAACTATGGCGGAACAGTTCCGCGTACTGCTAAGCGACTCCCTCGCCTCTCAGGGACTTGACGTCCTCAAGCGCTATCCGCATATCAGCTTCGATATCAAGACCGGACTTATCCATTACAACTCGCCGGGATTATCGCGCCTTACCACGCGCTGATCATCCGCAGCGCAACGCATGTGACGCGCGAGAGTATTGGAGCGTGCCGATAATCTGAAAGTGATCGGAAGGGCAGGCGTGGGCGTCGACAATATCGACCTTGACGCTGCGACGCGGCGCGGAATCGTCGTGATGAACAGTCCGATGGGCAACAGCGTCACCACCGCCGAGCATACGATCGCGATGATGATGGCGCTGGCGCGGCATATACCGCCTGCCAATGCCGCGCTGCTTGCGGGCAAATGGGAACGCGGCAAATTCACCGGCATCGAAGTCTTCAACAAGACTCTGGGCATCGTTGGACTGGGCAATATTGGGCGAATCGTCGCCGATCGGGCGCTCGGCCTGAAGATGAAAGTCATTGGCTTCGATCCGATTCTGACGGCCGAAGCGGCGGCGCGAATAGGCGTCGAGATGGTTAGCCTGGAAGAGCTTTTTAAGCGGGCGGATTTCATCAGCGTTCACGCGCCGCTGACCGATGAGACCCGCGGCCTAGTCAATCACGCGGCCTTTGCGATGATGAAGAAAGGCGTTCGCATCTTCAATTGCGCTCGCGGCGGTATCGTCGATGAAGCTGCGCTGCTTGACGCGCTTAAGTCGGGCAAAGTCGCGGGCGCGGCGCTGGATGTTTTCGTCGAAGAGCCGCCGCCGCCGGACCATCCGCTGCTGCATCATCCGAATGTCATCGCCACGCCGCATCTGGGAGCCGCGACCGACGAAGCGCAAGTTCAGGTCGCGATTGATATCGCGACACAAATCGCAGATTTTCTGACCGACGGGACGATTCGCCATGCCGTCAACATGCCGGCGCTGAGCGTCAAGGAACTGGAGATCCTTGGGCCACATCTGAATCTGGCGGAAAAACTGGGGAGGCTTGCTGCGCAGTTGATCAACGCGACCCGTCGCAGGTAACGGTCGGTTTCGCGGGTGAAGGCGTGAATCTTAGAGCTGAACCAATAATCGCGGCGGTGCTCAAGGGATTGCTGGGCGGCTTTCTCGCGCAGGAACTCAACTATGTCAACGCGCCGTTCCTCGCGCGCGAACGCGGCATCGCAGTGACCGAGACCCGCTCGCGCGAGACCACCGATTATATCAACACGCTGACCATCACAGTGCGGACAGCGAACGGCATGCATGAAGTCGCCGGCGCAGTGTTTGGCAATCGGGCGCTGCGGATGATCCGGATCGACGGTTACCGGATTGAGGTCCGCCCCGAGGGCTATTTTTTGATGCTTCACAATCGTGACGTGCCGGGCGTCGTCGGCGCAGTCGGCACGATGCTGGGACAGGCGGGCATCAATATCGCCGGGCTGGAGCTGGGTCGCGATCGCGCGGGCGGGACCGCTTTAAGCCTGATGGAAGTGGACGGTCCGGTGCCCGCCGCGATGCTGGAAACGCTCAAGACGCTTCCGGCGATTGTGTCAGCCGCTTCCCTTCGATTGTAAGCAGGAGAACAGAAAGTTAGATGCAGACAGTAGCTGTGGTGGGGGCGCAGTGGGGCGATGAGGGTAAAGGCAAGATCGTCGATCTGCTGGCGGGCGATGCCGATGTAGTCGTGAGATTTCAGGGCGGCAACAACGCCGCTCATACGCTGGTCGTCAATGGCGACAAGTTCATCCTGCGCCTGATTCCCTCAGGCGCGCTGCATCCGGGTAAGGTCTGCGTCTTGGGTAATGGCATGGTGGTCGATCCGATTGCGCTGGTCGAAGAGATCGACAGCCTGAAGCAACGTGGCCGTAAGCTCACCCCCACCGATCTCAAGCTCAGCTACGACGCCCATATTGTGATGCCTTATCATCGCGCAATTGATCGAGCGCGCGAGGCGCGGGCCGGTAAGAATGCGATTGGTACTACCGGTTTCGGGATCGGTCCAGCATACGAAGACAAGATGGCGCGGACCGGGCTGCGCTTCGATGACATGGGGGATCAAACAAGCTTTAGCGAAAAGCTCGAACGAAACCTGCGAGAAAAAAATCTCTACTTAAGAGATTTGCTTAAAGCCAAGCCGTTAAAGATCAAGGAAGTGGTGGATGCGATGATGCGGGCGCGTCAGCGCCTGCGCGGTTATCTCTGCGATACGCCCGCATTCCTGCATGACGCGATTACGTCCGGCAAAAAGGTGCTGTTCGAGGGCGCTCATGGCATGATGCTCGACATCGATCATGGCACCTATCCTTTCGTCACCTCGTCCAACTGCGGCGCCAGCGCGGTCTTCGGCGGCGCGGGCGTCGCTCCCGGCAAGCTCAACGCGGTGCTGGGAATCAGCAAGGCCTATACGACGCGCGTCGGCGCGGGCCATTCCCTTCGGAGATTTCCGGTCGGTTAGCGGACTCGCTGCGCGAAGAGGGCGCCGAATTCGGCAGTGCGACCGGACGTCCGCGACGAATCGGATGGTTTGACGCGGTGCTGGTGCGCCATGCGATCCGGCTCAATGGGATGTGGGGCTTGGCGCTGACCAAACTGGATATTCTTACCGGGATCGATCCGCTAAAAATTTGCGTCGCCTATCAGCTTCGCGAAAAACGCTTCGACGAAATGCCGCCAAGCCGTCACACGCTAGAACGCGTGAAGCCGGTTTACGAAGAACTGCCCGGATGGACCGAAGATGTCGCCGATGCAACTCGTCTCGAAGAGCTGCCCGCGAACGCTCAGCGTTATCTCAGCCGGCTCAAGGAATTGTGCGGCATACGTCTATCGATGGTCGGCGTCGGCGCAGCTCGCGAAGCGACGATCGTGCTCGAAAATCCTTTCGCGTCGTAGCAAGATCGTTCAGGCTGCACAAATCGCGGCGAGACTCGAAATTGCAACGCCGCGACGGCCTTGCCGAATGTCATTGCGATCATAGCCATTGGTGCAATAGCCAACCGAAATGCCGCTTACCGGATCGCCCCACGCGATCTGGCCGCCCGCGCCGCCATGTCCAAAAGCTTGCGGGGAGGTAGTCCGGCCAAAGCCGCGAAAATTCGAGAAACCGTCGTCACCGGCGATTATGACGCCCAGCGCGCGATTGCACTTGTATTTGAAAATTGGATCGAAGTATTCGCCTGAGCGGACCCGCAAAGCTTCCTTCAACACTTCCGGTTTCCAAATCGGCGCGCCGTTGACTGGCGGATTGTGCAGCAGTCCTTGATAGAAGAGCGCGAGTTCCGCCGCGGTCATGATGCCGCCGCCTCCGGGAACGCCCGATTCGCGCACGACCGGATCATTGAAGCCGAGAATCGCGTCCTCGGTGACTTCGGTCTCGGGCGGCGGCGGAAAACCCATTTTCGCATAATCTTCGGCGGTCAATGCATCGCCAACACAGGCGATATCCGCAATACGGTCCTGATCGCCTGCTGGACGGCCCAACTGGAGTTCCGGAAGACCGAGCGGAGTTGCAATCCGTTCGCGCACGAAGTCACGGAAGTTCAGGCCGGACCGGCGTTGGATGATCTCGCCGAGCACCCAAAAAGCCGAAGTCGCATGATAGACGAAGCGCTGGCCGACTGGAAATTGCAGGCGCCAGGATTGGAAGTGTTCGAGCATCTTCGCGCGATCGAGCCATTCCGATTGCGTATAGGGAGCGAACGGAAATCCGCCGACATGCAGTAACAATTGCTCAACTGTAATGGCGTCTTTACCGTTAGTTCCGAACTCCGGGATGATCTCGGCTGCGCGTTCGGTAATCGAGACCTTGTCCTCGCCCATCAGGATCCAGATCGACGCCGAGATGATCGCCTTGGTGCAACTGAAAACGCAGTAGAGCGTGTCGTTGGTCGCGGGCTGATTCGCACCACCTCGAACAGCATGTCCAAAGGTTTTCATCGCGCCGAGCTTGCCATTTCGTGCGATCGCGATTTGGCATGATGGCAGAAGCCCTTCGACTACTTCCCGTTGGGCGCGCTGGAAGAGGGCTTCGACTTTTGCCGCGTCGAGACCAACCTCACGCGGATTTTCGGCGATCAGATGCGATGCGATCATCGAGTATTCACTCCCAGGTCGGAATTCGTCCTATTGATTACCACGAAATTGTGCGTATCAGGCAATCCTACTACGCCGGAGCGGGAGCTTGAGCGGAGATCCATCCGGCGCGACCCGGAAGAGTAGTGCGGACCACTTCGCACACCGGCAGTTCACGATTGATTAGGGAGGCAGCAATATCCTTGAGCCGAACGAATTGCGCGCCGCGCTGCTTCAGTGCGTCAACTAAAGAGCTGAACGCATCGAGCTGTCCCATCCCTTCGGTTTCGGCATGGATCGTGTGCACGTTCAGGGTGCCTTCCCGCATACGATCCAAATAAAAATTCACCAGCGATCCGGCCTTAGCTACTTCGGCTGTTCCCATCACCTCGTCGAGCGTCGGTAGTGTGGTGGGAATCTCCGGCGTATCGAAGACCATGCCGTCGATCTTGCATCGATACGGGGTGTAGCCGCGCGTATCACTTCGGTAGGTAAGATGCATTCTGTCGAGCGCGCGCATCGCGATGGCGTTGGTACGCCATCCCGGCGCCGCGAAGCTACCTGATGGGGCAGTGAGAATAGTCTTGTAGGTCTTGAAAGCTTCGTCCAATTGGACGCCGATTCCAGCCTCTTGAAGATCATCTATATGATCTTGCCAGCGGACGTGATCATAGCCGTGCACGCCGACTTCGAACCCGTCGCGCACCAGTTGGCGAACGATCTCAGGGAATGCCCGCGCGATCGGACGCGCCGGCAGCAACGTGCCGGACAGCACCGTGCGCCAACCGTACATCGAGACCGCGCGCGTTCGCCGCATCTTGCTGAAGAAGCCGGGATTCCGAAACATCCGCATGATCGCGCGTCCTGAATTGTCCGGGCCCATCGCGATATAGAAACTTCCTGTGATGCCGTGATTGAGCAGAAGGCGCTGCAAACGCGGGACGCCTTCGCTGAGTCCCTGATGCGTATCGACGTCGATCTTGAGCGCAATCTCCATTACGCCTAGCCGAGAGCCTCTTTGCGAAACCATTCCATCGAAAGCTTAGTGCCTTCGCGCAGCGAGACCTTAGGTTCGACGCCGAGCAGATTGCGCATCTTCGAATTGTCGGGAACGCGGCGTGGAATATCCTCGTAGCTGTTGCCGTAAACTTCTTCCTGCGCCACGAATTTGATCCTCGACTTACTCGGACCGTACAGCTCGAGCATCAGCTTGGCGAAATCGAGCACTGACGTTTCTACATCCACGCCGATATTGATCGCCTTGCCGTCCGCGGCGGGGTTGAGGCCGGTCGCAACGGTCGCAGCGACTGCGTCGGTGACATAGGTGAAGCATCGTGTCTGTGCGCCATCGCCGATCACTGTCAGATCGGCCCCGCGCAGCAGTTGTCCCATGAAGATGGTGAACAGCCGGCCCACATCAATGCGATCAAGCCGCGGACCATAGATATTGAAGAACCTTACTACGGCGACCGGCAGGCCGAGCTTGTGATAGGCAAAACAGAAATGCTCGCCGACCGCTTTCGAGGTCGAGTAGCACCAACGATCAATCGTGGTCGCGCCGAGCACGCGATCGTCATCCTCTTTCCAGGGCACCTTGGGATTGCGTCCGTACACTTCGGAAGTCGAGCTGAAAACTACTTTCTTGCCGTACTTGTAGGCAGCTTTGAGGACGTTCTGAGTACCGTTCACATTAACGTTGAGAGTTTCATAGGGATCGCCGACATAATGCTCGACGCCGACAACTGCAGCGAGGTGATAGATCAGATCAACCCGCGCGGCGAGGCTATCGAGCAGTTCGAGGTTGAAAATCGTGTCGTGGATATAGCGAAAGCGCGGCTCATTCAGCAGATGTCTCACTTTAGCAATCGAACCTGTGTCCAGCACGAGGACTTCGTCGCCGCGCGCGATGAACGCGTCGGCAAGATGCGATCCAAGGAAGCCTGCTCCACCAGTGATCAGAACCCGCATGTGACCTCCATTACTCCAGCCGTAAATGATCCTCGGCGGCCCTGCCGAGAGCTTCTGCTCCGGCTTGTTCAGCTTGATTATCGAATTGAGCGCGCCGGATGAGCAGGGCGCCCCTTCCTGCGGCGATCCGAACGAACCCCTTAGAGTCGCTTCCGAGAATCGCTCCGGGCGGGCCGAACTCGCCGATTTCCGCCGCGATTCGCGCCTCCCATATAAATAGTTTGCGGCCACCCATTGAGCAGAAAGCCCCGGGATATGGATGCGTAACGGCGCGTATCAGGTTGAAAATTCGGCGCGCGGACCAGTTCCAATCGATTCGGCCATCTTCCGGACGCCGTTTACCAAAATAACTGCCGGACGCAAGATCTTGTGTCTGGCGCGGCGCTCGTCCTGACACGATCAGGGGATGATAGTCGCGGATAAGATTCGCGCCGAGTGGGACAATCTTTCGATAGAGCGTCAACGCTGTATCCTCATCCGTAATTGCGACTGCGCACTGCGCCACAATATCGCCTGCATCGGCACGCGCGACCATGTGATGCAGCGTCACGCCAGCTTCGGTCTCGCCATTTACCAGCATCCAGTTGACCGGCGCGCGGCCGCGGTATTTTGGCAATAACGATCCGTGAAGGTTGTAAGCGCCTCGCGGAGCCAATTTCAGCAGCGAGTCGGGTAGGAGATTTCGATAGTAGAAAGAGTAGATTACGGCCGGCTCGAATCGCCGGATTGCGTCGATATGTGTTCCGTCGAGGCGCTCCGGGGCATAGACCGGAATCGAATTGGCAGATGCGAGCTCGGCGCAGGATCGCCACCAGATCTCTTCTTCGAGTGCGTCTACGTGGGTAAACAAAGCGGCCACCGGCGCCTCCATCCTGAGTAACTCCACCAGGCAGGCGTAGCCCATCTCATGATAGGCGAACAGCACGCATCTCGAATTGCGTACCGTGTTCAACATGCCGTTGGGGACCAAGTCAGTGCTTAGGCGGCTCGAAATTGTTGCTATCGGCGCGCTCACCGTGGATTGCCCGCACAATATAAGTCGGGCGTCGGCGCACTTCGAGATAAATCCGACCGACGTACTCTCCGATCAGGCCGAAGGCGAGGAAAACCAGGCCAAAGAACAAGAAGGCGACCGCGAACAGGATCCATAAAGCGCCTTCCTGTTGGGGTCCATAGATGATGCGATGGGCGAGCAAAAAGGCCGCCATCAGCATCGCCAACACGGATATACCGATACCGGTCAGGCTCAATACCTGAATTGGGAAGTTCGAGAATCCGGTGATCAAGTTGACGCTCAAATGCGCCAGCTTGAACAGGCTATATTTCGACTCGCCGTTGGCGCGCTCGGCATGAGCTACCGGAATCTCAGCTACCCGTTTAGCAAACGAGTTAGCGAGCGCCGGCACGAACGCAGCTTTCTCATCGCAGGCGACGACTGTTTCGACGATATGACGCCGGTAGGCCCGCAGCATGCATCCGTAATCGTGCATTGGGACGCCGACAATCGCCGAAGTAAGATGGTTATGCAGCCGCGACGCCATCCGGCGGTAGCCACTATCATGACGGTCCTCGCGCCATCCACCGACGACGTCATTGCCGGCCTCGATCGCAGCGAGCAGTCGCGGAATTTCCTCGGGCGGATTTTGCAGATCAGCGTCAAGCGTTACGACGATATCGCCACGACAGTTGCGGAAACCGGCCAGAATCGCCGAGTGTTGGCCGAAATTGCGCGCCAGCTCGACTATTCGAATCCGCTCGTCCGTCGCGGCTGTCTCGCGTAAGAGCGCGAGAGAAGCGTCGGTTGAACCATCGTCAATAAAGATCACTTCACAGGCATAGCCGCTGTTGGAGATGACGGGTTCAAGGCGGCGCCAGAACGCAGGTAGGTTGGCTGCTTCGTTGTACACCGGCACAACTATCGAGACGAGCTGGGACGGCTCCGCATCCGCGGCAAACAACGGTGATAATTTGCTTGAAGCGTTCAAAGGTTATATTGGCCGTCGAGCATAAGGCGACTCGCGGTCTTGGCATTCTGACAAACCCGGTATCCGAGATAAAGATGCTCCAAAGCCGTGCCGCGCTCATGATATTGAAGTCCTGTTGCACAGTCGCGATTGATCTATCGTGCGCGTGCTTGGAAACTCCTTGCGGATGGCGCGGCTGACTCGACTCCAAAGAATGCTCGTTTGCGCGTCGGCTGCGATAGTTGTGTGCTTCGTGCGCCTCGGCGGACCTGCACTATGGGAGCCCGACGAAGGCCGCTATGCCGAGATCCCTCGCGAGATGGTAGCGACCGGCGATTACGTAACGCCGCGCAACGACTGGGTACGGTATTTCGAAAAGCCGCCGCTGGTCTATTGGGCGACGGCTGCGGCGATCAAAATTTTTGGACGCAACGAATTTGCAGTCCGGATTCAGGCCGCCGCTGCGAGCGTCGGCTCAGTACTCGTGACCGAAGCGCTGGGCGAGGCGATGTTCGGTGCGATGGTAGGCTTAATCAGTGCGTTTGCGCTGTTGCTGAGTCCGCTGTTTTTCATATTCGCGCGCTTCGCCACGCCTGATCCAGCACTGGCCTTCTTTTTTTCAGGCGCGCTGGCCTGCTTCTATCTCGCGGCGCGAAAAGGAGACTTCCGACAAGGCGCAAGCCGTACATTGATGATTGCTGCATCGGCGCTGCTTGCACTCGGAACCCTGACTAAAGGGCCGGTCGCGCTGATGCTGGGGGGATTGGTCCCGCTATTATGGCTGATTGCGGAAGGTCGCGCGCGGGATATCGCCCGGATTCGTTGGCCGGAGTGCGCGATCGTCTATCTCATGATCACTGCACCATGGTTCATCGTTGTATCCCTGCGCAATCCGGATTTTGTTCGCTTCTTCTTCCTCCATGAGCACGTACAAAGATTTCTTGAAAGTACGGAGCATGGATGGGGACCATGGTTCTTTATTCCGATCGTAATTGGCGGAATGTGGCCGTGGCTTTATTTCGCGCCGTTCGCGTTCAAGCTCCCGAAAGATTCCGCTGCCCGAAGTGAATTCATCGAGAAACCCAGCGCGCGCAAATTTCTGATGATTTGGTTCGTGGTAGTTTTTGTTTTCTTCTCGATTCCTCGCTCCAAGCTTGGCGAATACATATTGCCGGCGCTTCCCCCGCTCGCAATCTTTGCGGCAGCAGGCATCGATGCTCTACGTTGGAAAGAACCAGGACGGGTTCGGCGGCTGTTTGGATTATTCGCGGCGATTAATCTGATCCCGTTGCTGATCGTAAGTGCAATTGTTGGGCTTGGAATCCCGCTCAAGCTGCCGGGAATACTCGTTTCGGACGGACTTATACTTGTTTTGATCTTAGGCGCTGGTTCGATAGTTATTTGGCTCGTCACATGTGCAAGCTGCGGCATTCGCTATTTATTGTGGGAGATTGCCGTCCTTAGCTTGCTGGTAATTGCAACAGTCGCGAAAGGGCGTATCGATGCAACTCCATTATCCTCGTATCGCGGTCTGGCGAGTACGATCGCGTCTCATCTCACAGAAGCCTGCATTTTGGGTTCGTACCATCATTTTGAGCAATCAGTTCCCTTTTATACTGAGCATCGTGAGGTTCTTGTCGGCTATCGAGGAGAACTCGGATCATTCGGCGATTCTCCGAAGGCCGCGGCGAGTTTTATTGCGACGGATGGGCGACTGCGCGCACTTTGGTCGAACGGCACTTGTATAATTTTAATCGCAAATCATTCCGATTTGGATCATCTGGACTCACTACTGACGCCTGCTCCGTCAGTTATCGCAGTAGAGGGCAAGAAGGTTGCGCTACGTAATCAGCATAGGGACATGCAAGGCGCTGAATTGCCGATCGCTGATCATTGATGAGTAAAGCAGCCATCAGCTGGTGGTGAGATCAGCAGCTTGGTTTATGCTTGTTTGAATTATACATTGGACTATATGGACGCGGCTGAGACGGGGAGGATGGTTATCTTGAGCGATAAGAGCTCTGAAAGTTCGAGTGTATCGCCTGATTCCAAACGAAAAGTTGAGCCGGAACGGCCGACGTTGGGAAATTGTCTGGCCAGCGCGCGCGAACGCCGGGGATTGTCACAAGCTGATGCGGTTATCGAAACCCGCATTCCTGAGCATTACATAACGATGATGGAGAACAATGACTACTCGATGATCTCCGATCAGCTCTATGTAATGCCCTTCCTGCGCCGGTATGCCTCCTTTCTCACGCTCGATCCGGACGAGGTCGTCATGCGCTTCGTTCGCGAGGTCCAGAAGGCCGAAAATACGCCTTCTTCAAGGACTCTCCAGCCGATTGAGATGGATCGCCGAAAACCGCGCAAATGGACAGGCGTAGCATTGGCGGCGGGGCTCGTTGCCGTAATTGTATTTGCCTGGATTGCTGAGTCGCGCCATCGGCGGCTCGCGGTAAGCCCTTCGAGCGATAATATTGTGTCCGATCAGAACGCAAGTTCGCGTTAAGAGCGGTGGATATCTCCGGTCGCCGCGATGCCTTCTCACGGCTATCCTGAAAGCGTGGCCCAGCGAGTTTGGCAGAGACCGCATTCTCTTGGCTTGCCCGACGGACGGACCATCACATTCCCTGCCGTGATGGGTATTCTGAACGTCACTCCCGATTCCTTTTCGGATGGCGGACAATTTCTGGAGCCGGAGAAAGCGCTTGAACATGCGCTTGCGATGGAAGCGGAGGGGGCCGCTATAATTGATGTGGGCGGCGAATCGACTCGTCCAATGGGCGCGCGAGATGTGCCGGCAGAGGTCGAGCTTAAACGCGTGCTTCCGGTCTTACGGCTACTCGCATCAAGTGTGCGTATCCCAATTTCGATCGATACGCGAAAAGCCAGAGTAGCCGAGGCCGCGTTAGGTCAGGGCGCCGTGATTATTAATGATGTCAGTGCTTTGTCAGCGGATCGAGATATGGCGATGGTAGCCGTTAAAGCTCGATGTCCGGTTGTGCTCATGCACATGCGGGGCGGTCCCGAGAATCACATGCAGTTTGCGCAGTACGACTCTAGTGTCGAGGAGGTGACGGACTATTTGCGAGAGCGCGCCGGATACGCGGTTGAAGCAGGAATTGACCCCTCTCGTATCATCATCGATCCAGGGCTGGGATTCGCAAAACTGGCCCGTCATAGTGTGGAGCTGCTTGTTGGCTTGCCCCAAATTTGCGCGTTAGGCTATCCGGTGCTGATTGGCGCATCAAGAAAGGGTTTTATTCGAAAGATCGCGGGCGAGTCGACCTCAGCGATACAATCCGGCAATGCGGTTGTGGAAGCGCTCGCGATTAGCAATGGCGCGTCGATTGTGCGCGTGCACGACGTTGGACGCGCAGTAGCGGCGGCCAAGATGGCTGACGCGATCGCCCGGGCTATGACCGAATGACGAATAGATCATAATGCATAACTTTTTGCACGTCATTCCCACGCCACGATGGCAGGACGGAATCGATATCCTGATCGTCGCGTACGTTATCTACCGAATCGCGCTGCTGATTCGCGGCACGCGAACAATGCAGATGGTAGTGGGGTTAGCGATCGTGGCTGGGGCCTACGTCGGATCGCAAGTTCTCGGACTGTTTACGCTGAATTGGCTGCTAAACAACTTTCTTGGTTCATTAATCGTCATCCTCGTCGTGATTTTTCAGGCGGATATTCGGCGGGCGTTAACCGGAGTCGGCGCGCGCTCTTTCTTTTCGGGCCGTCCGAATCTGGCGGATGTCTCGCAGGAGTTATCTTCCGCCGCGGCATGGCTTTCGGCTCGACGGATCGGCGGCTTGATCGTACTCGAGCGCGACGTTGGCTTGCAGGATGTCGTTGATACCGGACGCCTGATCGAAGGGCGGGTGTCACCTGAGTTGATTGAGACTATCTTCATGCGTGGTTCGCCGCTCCATGATGGGGCGATCATCATCAAGAACGGGCAGGTTGTAGCTGCTGCGTGTCTGCTACCATTATCGACCAATCCCAATGTCAGCCTAACATTGGGCACGCGGCATCGCGCGGCGATTGGATTGACCGAGGACAACGATGCGGTGGTAATCGTGGTTTCAGAAGAGGATGGGACAATCTCGCTCGCGCGCAATGGCGAATTGGAGCGCGGGTTGAAACCGGCACAACTGCTGGAGGCCTTGCGAGAATTGCCCGGATAAAGGAGCGAGCAGGTGGTGGGGTGGATCGGATTTAGATGTCAACGGCAGCACGAAAGGACACTCCAAAGGAACCAATCCGATTGCGTGTAATCCCGCCGTCGGTATTGCGCCAAACTAATCTTGCCGGATGGCTAAGGAATGGATTACGCCACGATCTCGGCTTACGGATTATCTCGGTACTCCTCGCAATTACTTTGTGGCTTTTCGTCAATTCCGGGCAGCGAGGTTCGGTGGAGTTCTTCACGGTTCCGATCAGCTATCGGAATTTGCCGCCACACTTTTTGATTGTGAATCATCATCCGGAAAGCGCGAAAATTCAGGTGACTGGTCCACGCACGTTGCTGTCGCTAATTGAGCCGAGCCGCCTGATGATCAAACTCGATTTGACTGGCGTTGCTGTTGGCCAGGCGTCTTTCAAAATCGGACCAGAATCGTTCAATGTGCCGCGCCAGACGATGGTCACCAGTATTTCGCCCTCACAGATCGTACTCGATATCGATCGGGTTGTGATACGCGAAGCGCCAGTCCATCTGTCGCTTATTGGCGTGATTGCCCCAGGCTATCGGGTGTCGTCCCTGACGTCTAATCCGAGTACGGTTCGGCTCAAAGGACCCAGTAAGGATCTCGCGAGAATCGAGCGGGTCGATACCGAACCGATCGACATGAGTGATACGACTGCAAATATATCACGACTGGTGCCGCTGGTATCCCCGTCGGATACCGTCAGGCTCGATCCGGCACAAGTAACTGCGAATATTGGGCTCAGTGAAGTAGTAGCCCAGAAGGAGTTTCGTGCGGTCCCGATCGGGATTCGGAATAATGATTATCCAGTCAAGCTGGAGCCCGCACACGTCAATCTTACGCTTCGTGGTCCGATCCTGACGCTACAGCGGATCGATTTGGCGAAGGCGGTCTTTGTTGATGCAGATGGTATTTTACCCGGCGCCTACGACGTGCCGGTGCAAATCACACTTCCCGATGGCGTCCAATTGGTGCATCAGTCCGCTGAAAAGGTGAAGCTTCGGATGTATAGAGGTAAGCGTGCGGCCCAAGGATGAGCACCATACGATGAGCACGATACCTCAAAAACTGTTCGGCACTGACGGCGTTCGCGGCATCGCGAATGTCGAACCAATTACCTCCGAGACTGCACTGCGATTAGGAAGAGCGCTGGCTCACGTTTTCAAGAATACTGGCGGACGCCATCGGCGAATTCTGATCGGCAAAGACACCCGGCTTTCGGGCTATATGCTTGAAACTGCGATGGCATCCGGAATTTGCTCGATGGGCGCTGATGTATGGCTGGTCGGGCCGCTGCCGACCCCCGGTATTGCTTTTTTGACTCGCAGTATGCGTGCTGATGCCGGCGTTGTCATTTCGGCGTCGCACAATCAATTTGCCGACAATGGAATCAAGTTCTTTTCGCGTGACGGATTCAAACTTGACGATGCAACCGAAGCGCGAATCGAAGCCTTGGTGTTCGATGATGGCGCGCTAACGGACTCCCGCGCGATAGCTTCCGATATTGGCAAAGCTGCACGGATCGATGACGCAATTGGACGTTATCTGGTCTTTCTGAAGACTTGTGTGCCGCGCGCGATTAGCTTTGAAGGCCTACGCGTTGTGATCGATTGCGCCAATGGCGCGGCCTACAAAGTTGCGCCGGACGTGCTCGAAGAGATGGGCGCGGACGTAATCGCGATCAACGCTGAGCCGAACGGGACCAATATCAATGCCGGATGCGGCGCAGTCCATCTGGATTCTCTGCGCCAGGCGGTGCAGCACACGGGGCGCACGTAGGCGTGGCCCTCGATGGCGATGGCGATCGCGCGATGCTGATGGACGAACACGGCGAAATTTTCGATGGCGATGACGTAATCGCCTTGCTTGGATTACATTTGGCATCGCAGGGCCGGCTCAAAGATAATACTGCGGTCGGTACCGTGATGAGCAATTTCGGCCTTGAACGTGCGCTCGCTCAAGGTGGGGTGCGCTTGGTGCGCACGGATGTCGGCGACCCGTCGATCGTCCGCGAGATGCGCGCGCATTCCTATAATCTTGGCGGAGAGCAGTCCGGTCATGTGATCTTTATGGAGCACTCGACGACCGGCGATGGCCTCATTACTGCGTTGCTGGTTCTGGCGCACATGATCGAAACTCAGAAGCCGCTTGGCGAGTTGCGCGTGATGCGTCGCGCTCCGCAAGTTCTTGAGAACATTCCCGTGCGCGACCGCACCCCCTTTGCGCAAATGACGGAAGTCAACCGCGCCATTGATAACGCCAGCGCGAAGCTTAATGGACATGGGCGACTGCTCGTGCGCTACTCCGGTACCGAGATGCTGGCGCGAGTGATGGTCGAAGGTGAGGACGCTCGCCAAATCGGCGAGATCGCCCAGGATATTGCATCTTTAATCCGGCGTCACGCTGGTATGTAAGGAGCCGCAGAGCGGCGCTTCGCGCCCGGCACGAACCTCGATGCTTTTGCTCAGTGCCGCCGAGAGTCGAGAACTCGATCGACTCAGTCAGGAGAAGTACGGAATTCCCTTCATATAGCTTGATGACGCGGGCGGGCGAAGCCGTTGCGGAGTCGATAATAAGGCATTGGCCCGATGCAATGCGTGCAGGTGTGCTGATCGTTGCAGGCAAGGGCAACAATGGCGGCGACGGATTAGTCGCCGCACGCAAGCTCCGCTCCGAAGGCGTACCAGCGCGAGTGCTGCTGCTCGCTTCGGCTGAGAATTTAACGGGTGACGCGGCACGCGCCTTTCGGCAGTATTCAGAGAAGGGCGGCCAGGTAATCGAACTTCACACCGACAACCCGATTCCTGAAATAACTGCCGGAGTAGTAATTGACGCGATTTTCGGTACCGGCCTCAATGCTCCGGTTCGCGACATCGCAGCACGAGTGATCGAGCATCTAAACCGCCTTGATATGCCGATCGTGGCGGTCGATATCGCGTCGGGTGTGAATGCGGATACCGGCGCGATAATGGGAATTGCAGTGAATGCCACCCGGACAGTGACGTTCGGCTTTGCGAAATATGGGCATGTTTCATACCCGGGCGCTGGGTTTTGTGGCGACTTACAAATCGAGGAGATCGGCTTCGCCCGCGAAGCCGTCGCCGAGCTTGCGGCGAATGGTTGTTTCTTCCAGCGCGACGATGCCGGCAGATTGATTGTCCCGCGTCCTGCTGAAAGCCACAAAGGAAGCTACGGGCATGTGATGGTCATTGCGGGCGGCTATGGCAAGGGCGGCGCAGCAATCCTGACCTCGCGTGGCGCGCTCCGCAGCGGCGCGGGCTTGGTAACTGCGGCGATTCCGGAAAGCGTCGCCGTAGTGGTCGCGAACGGACAGGCGGAGCTAATGACCGAGCCTATGCCGGACCGTGACGGTCATTTCGACGGGGGGCGTACCATTGAGCGTCTGCATCTACTGCTCGAAAGTAAAAGTGCACTCGTTGCGGGTCCCGGTATGGGCGTCAGCGATGATATTCAAGAATTGATTCGCTGGCTGATTCGCGAGGCAGCGCAGCCGCATCGACCACTGTTGCTTGATGCCGACGGGCTGAATGCGATCGCTTCGATCGGAGTATCGGTTCTAAAGTCAGCATCGGGACCCATCGTGCTGACGCCTCATCCGGGGGAGATGGCGCGTCTACTCGGCTCGACAATCCCTGCAGTGAATGCTGATCGAATTGGTGCGGCACGACAACTCGCCGGAGCTACTGGTACGAACGTGCTGCTCAAGGGCGCGCGTTCTGTAATCGTTACGACGGAAGGGCAAACGGTGATCAATTCCAGCGGCAATCCCGGAATGGCGACGGCAGGCATGGGCGACGTACTCTCGGGCATCGTCGGCGCTCTGATGGGGCAGGGTATCGCGCCGGGTGAAGCTTTGAAGCTGGGGGTTTTCATGCATGGACACGCCGCCGATCGTCTGAGCCAGTAAGCTCGGACATTTCGGCTATCTAGCCGGCGATCTTGCAGTCGAGCTACCGGGCGCGTTTACTGAAGTAATGGGTTAGAGCCGTTCTTTTGCGGTCCGCTCGAACCAAACTGATATGCAAGGTGTTGCGTTTACGATCGAAAGTTCTTCGCCCCGCGATACCAAGGCTTGGGGACGTCGGCTCGCCTCGATGCTGGAAGGCGGCGAACTGCTCGCGTTCGAGGGCGATTTGGGTGTCGGCAAAACCTGCTTTATCAAGGGTCTGGCGCGAGGCCTGAACCTGCGTGAGGGGGATATCCTTAGCCCCACTTTCACGATGATCCAGGAGCATCATGGGCGTCTGCCGCTTTACCATATCGATCTTTACCGGCTCGAAAACGTAGCTCTCGACGAGCTTGGCTTGCGCGAGTATCTATTCTCAACAGCTGTAGCCGCCGTTGAGTGGTTCGGACGGTTGAGCGAAGCGCAGCAACTCGATCGGCTGTCAATTCGTCTCACGTACGCTGCCGCCAACACGCGGACGATCGAATTCATCGCGGTCGGCGAACGCTACGCAGGAATCGTGGAACGTTTGAAAGCACAGTTCGCCTGATCCTGCTTGCAGGCGATCAGTCGGCCCACCATCTGAGTTTGTCTTTCACATTCCACGCATAATTACCGATCTTCCCCTGAGCGGGATGATGGCTCATGGCGTTTATTGTTCAGAAATACGGCGGAACTTCGGTCGGATCGATCGAGCGAATCAAAGCGGTTGGCGATCGCGTTGCGCGTTCCTGCGCCAACGGCGATCAGTTGGTGGTTGTCGTCTCGGCGATGGCCGGCGAAACTAATCGGCTGTTCAAGCTTGCGGAGCAGCTGAGTGAAGCGCCCCATCCGCGCGAGACTGACGTGCTGGTAGCGACCGGTGAGCAGGTTTCGGCGGCATTGCTCGCGATTCGGCTACAGGCGCTTGGTTTTCCTACTGTATCGTTTCTGGCCTATCAGTTAAAAATCATCACCGATTCGCGGCACGGCGGGGCGCGGATCAAGTCGATCGATTGCGCGCGGCTCAAAGCGGCGCTCGATGGCGGCAATCTCGCAGTCGTGGCCGGTTATCAGGGAATCGATCCCGACGGCAATATCACCACGCTGGGACGCGGCGCTTCGGATTTGACCGCAGTGGCGTTGGCAGCTGCGCTAAGGCCGAACGCCTGCGAGATCTACACTGACGTGGATGGCGTCTATACCGCCGACCCGAACATCTGTCCGCACGCCCGCCGTCTCGACCGGATTTCGTATGACGAGATGCTAGAGATGGCCGGGCTCGGCGCGAAGGTTCTGCAACTGCGCTCGGTCGAGCTGGCGCGTCGCTATAATGTGCCGTTGGTCGTGCGCTCAAGCTTCAGCGACGGCGATGTGGGAACTTGGGTCGGACAAGAGGAAAGTGCAATGGAAGATGTGCTGGTCTCGGGCGTGACGCTCGATCAGAACCAGAGCAAAGTGACGCTGACCGGCAGTGGAAGATCGTCCCGGCCTGGCTGCGCGGATTTTCGGACCGATCGCCGATGCCGGTATCGTGGTCGATATGATTATCCAGAACGCCAGCGCCGACGGCCGCACTGACATGACCTTTACCGTGCCGCGCGCAGATTTGCGACGCGCGCTTGAATTGATCAAGCGGGTTGCGAGCGAGGTCGGGGCGGCTGGCGTGCGGCACGAAGAGCAGGTCGCGAAAGTTTCGATTGTTGGCGTCGGGATGCGCACGCATGCGGGCGTCGCGGCGAAGATGTTCACAGGTGCTCGCAGACGGAGGCAATCAATATCGAGATGATCGCGACTTCCGAGATTAAAGTATCAGTGGTCGTCAATGCCAAGTACGGCGAGCTGGCGATGCGCGCCCTGCACGACGCATTTTTGGGGGAGGCTTCTGGCGCTGCAACGGCCAGAGTAGTTTAGCGATATGGCGGCTGCGAAAAAAATCCAGATCTACGACACGACGCTGCGCGACGGATGTCAGTCGGAGGATGTCTCGCTGACGATCGAAGACAAGCTGCAAATCGCGCGAGCGTCTCGATGATCTCGGATATCGACTATATCGAAGGCGGATGGCCGGGGTCGAATCGCGCGCGACGCGGCATTTTTCACCGAGGTCAAGCGAGTCACGTCTGCGTCATGCGCAAATCGCGGCTTTCGGCTCAACCCGCCGGCACGGGATCAAGGCTGCCGCTGATCGCAATCTCCAGTTGATTTTGCGCGCCGATACCCCGGCTGCGACGCGTAGTAGGTAAGACCTGGGATCTGCATGTGCGTGAGGCCTTGCGTATCCCGCTCAAGGCTAACCTCGAAGTTCTGCACGACACCATCGCTTTTCTGAAAAAGCATGTGGATGAAGTGATTTTCGACGCTGAACATTTCTTCGATGGCTATGCGCTCAATCCCGAGTACGCGCTTGCCTGCCTCAAGGCGGTGGATGCGGCCGGCGTTGATCGGATTTGCTTATGCGATACTAATGGCGGTCGGCTTGCCGGACGAGATCGAGCGCGACGATGCGCGCCGCGGCTGCAGCGGTTCAGTCTCCGCTCGGTATTCATTGCCACAATGATTCCGATGTCGCGGTCGCAAATTCGATAGCCGGCGTGCTGAATGGCGCGACGCAAGTCCAAGGCACGATCAATGGCTTGGGCGAGCGCTGCGGCAATGCCAACCTGATTTCGCTTATCGCGAATCTGCAACTTAAGCTCGGTTATGAATGCGTACCCGCATCGCGACTCAAAGCGCTGCAAGAGACCTCGAGGCTGGTCTATGAGCTGGCGAATATCACGCCGCATCCGCGACAACCTTACGTCGGACGCAGCGCCTTCGCGCATAAGGCGGGACTGCATGTCTCAGGAATTCAGCGCAACGTTCACACCTATGAGCATATCGATCCGTCGCTGGTCGGCAATGACCGGCGCGTGCTGCTTTCGGAGCTTTCGGGCCGCGCGAACATCCTCTACAAGACGCGGAATTCGGACTGGGCGCAGAGCTGAGCAAAGAGCAAATCGGATATGCTGCTCGAAGAACTCAAGCGGCTGGAAGGACTGGGCTATACTTTTGACGGCGCCGATGCATCGTTCGAGTTGCTGATGCTGCGGACGCTCGGACTTGCACAGGACCATTTTAATTTCGTCAGCTTCCGCGTCTTTGACGATAAATGGCATGAGGATCAAGCGCCGTTCAGCGAGGCAGTAATCGTGATCGAGGGGCCCGACGGCCGTCGCACTCGCACACTCGGCAATCGGCAATGGTCCGGTTAATGCGCTCGACTCGGCTTTGCGCACTGCGCTTGCTTCCGTACTATCCGAAGCTGGAACGGATGCAGCTGGTGGACTACAAAGTTCGGGTGCTCGACGATAATGGCGGCACCGGCGCGCGCGTCCGGGTGCTGATCGAATCCACTGACGGCGCGCGCCAATGGGGCACCGTCGGACTTTCGAGCAATGTGGTCGAGGCCAGTTGGCAGGCGCTGATCGATTCGATTGAATTCAAGTTGCATAAGGACAACGTCAAGCCGCAGATCAGCCGTGAGCCGGCCGCCAAACAAGTCAAGCCGAATGGCGCGCGCGTCGCTTGGGGGCCGCTCCAATTTTAAGCCGCGCCGCACCTCGAATGGGAACGGATTCGAAGCGAAGCCTTAACGCTCCACTCACGGAGGGCAGCCATGAGCTTAATCGAAAGAATGCGCGAGGATATCCAGGCGGCCTTTCAGCACGATCCGGCGGCGCGCAATTCCCTAGAGATTGTGCTGGCTTATCCGGGCCTACACGCTATATGGTTCCATCGAATCGCGCACTGGTGCTGGAGCCATGACCTGAAGCTGATCGGCAGGATCGCCAGTGAAGTCTCACGCTTCATCACGGGCATCGAGATTCATCCGGGAGCGACGATCGGCCGCCGTTTCTTTATTGATCATGGGATGGGCGTGGTGATCGGTGAAACCGCCGAAATCGGCGACGATGTGCTGATTTATCAAGGCGTAACGCTCGGCGGCACCAGCCTGAAAAAGGAAAAGCGCCATCCCACGATCGAGGACCATGTGATGATCAGCGCGGGCGCGTCAGTGATTGGACCGGTCGTGATCGGTCATGGCAGCAAGATCGGCGCTGGCGCGGTGGTGGTTTCATCCGCGCCGCCCTATTCGACCATCGTCGGCATTCCCGGCAAGGTGATCGAGGGCGAGAGCACGCGGCAGGACGTCGCCTCACTCGACCACGCGCGATTGCCTGACCCGGTAGCCAAGGCGATGAACCTCCTGGTTGATAAGCTCAACCAACTCGGTATCCGGCTCGACGAGATCGAGGACCGCCAGAACTGCCTCGAAGACAAACTGCTTCCACCCGAACCTCACACTAATGGCGTCGTCTCGAACGAGAGCTAAGCGAGAACTCCCGTCCCGACATTGCCGCTATTTGAATTGCGGCATCACCTTTTTCGCGAATAGTTCGAGGCTCTCGCGCACGACCTCTCATGTCGATGCCCGGTGGCGATAGCATCATCGTGTACATCTCGACCGGCACTTCGCTGATGCGCTGTTTGAGATAGCCAATTGCCTCGTCAGGCGTGAAGACATTCACCAGCTTCAATGTGCGGAACTGTTTCGGATCGTCGATATGCGGCCACGGACTCGTATCGGTCCCTTCAAACCATCGTGAGTACGCATTGAACCAATACATCAGATGAGGCGCGTAGGCGGCGAAGGTCCGGTCCGGATCTTCTGCGACGATCAGCCATAAGTCGCCACCCATCACGCGTGCGCGCGTCGGATCCTTACCCAGTGCTTGCAACTCGTCGAGATACATCTGATACATCGCGCGATTCGACGGTCCGATATAGCCATCGCCATAGCGGGCCGCGCGTCGCGCGGCGGCCTTGCTGAAGCCGCCCACCCAAATCGGAGGATTGGGCTGCTGCACCGGGCGCGGCGATAGCTTCGCTCCATCAATCGAAAAATGCTTACCGTGAAAACTGACGGTCTCGCCCTGCCATAGCCGCCGGATGATTTCGAGCGCTTCGTTCGCGCGCGATCCCTTCCGCTTGATATCGAGGCCGTAGCCCGCGTACTCCTCGGGGCGATAACCGAGGCCCACGCCGAAGTCGAGCCGTCCATTCGAGATCAGATCGAGCACCGCGCCATCTTCAGCGACGCGCACTGGATCATACAGTGGGAGGATCGCGATATCGGGGCCGATGCGCATCCGCTTGGTGCGGGCCGCAATCGCAGTCGCCGCGACCATAGGCGAGGCCATGTAGTCGTCGTCGGTGAAGTGATGCTCGAAGATGTACGCTGCGTCGAAGCCTAACTCCTCGGCCCCGACAAAGTGATCGATCATCTCGGCGTAAACCGCGGCCGTGCTGCGGCCTGAACCGGGCCGATTGCGAAAATCCGTAGTGAGTCCAAAACGCATGATGCTGACCTCTCCCGGTCTGGCGAAAATCATTGGGTAACACGTTCGGAGCACACGTACCAACGATAAGCGGGACAAGTATCGCGGCTTTTTTGCTCGCGCAACGTAGGTTAGACTGAACCACTTACACGAGCATTCCTGATTCCATGCGTATTTATCTGGATCATAACGCCGACACGCCAATGCGACCTGCAGTGCAGGAAGCGCTGATGGATTTCCTAGTGCATGGCGACTGCCGGAATCCATCCTCGGTACATCGCGCCGGACAGATGGCGCGTCGTGAGCTGGAACGCGCCCGTACTCGCGTTGCGCGGCTGATCGATGCGCCAGCTAATACTATCGTTTTTACCAGCGGCGGAACTGAATCGAATAATCTCGCCATTTACGGCGCGATCCGAGCGCAAAACGTCCGCCGCCGAATTATAACCACCACGATCGAGCATTCTTCGATTATTGCCCCGGTCAATGATTTAGAGCGAAGCGGCTTCGAAGTCATTAAGGTTCCCTGCGATCCTAGCGGCCGAATTGATCCCGAGAATCTCAAGCAATACATCAATGATGTAACTGCGCTAATTACGATGGGACTGGCCAACAGCGAAACCGGCGTGATTCAGGATGTCACTGGAATCAACGAGGCTGTTCGAGCCGCCGGAGCGTTGTTCCACCTCGATTCGGTGCAGGCCGTGGGACGAATTTCAGTTCGTGTCGAAGAGCTTGGCTGCGACCTGATGACGCTGAGCGCCCACAAGCTTGGCGGTCCAGCCGGAAGCGGCGCGCTTTACGTCCGGCGGGGCGTCGCGCTCGCGCCGTTGATCCTCGGCGGTCCGCAGGAGACGGGACGCCGTGCCGGAACGCCGAATCTACTCGGGGCGCTCGGGTTGGGAGTCGCGGCAGAGTCGGTAATGACGTCGCGTGAGGAGAAATCCGTTCGCATCGCCAGCTTGTCGCGGGAGTTGTTCGCGCATCTGAGCGATTCGATTCCGGGTCTGCGTCTGAATGGTCCGGTTCATAATCGCCTACAGAACACGCTAAATCTGACCTTTCCGGGTGTGCTCGGTGAGACGATGCTGATCGCGCTCGACCTCGAAGGCATCGAAGTTTCGATGGGCTCAGCATGCGCGGCAGGCGCAGTAGAACCGTCGCACGTTTTGCTCGCGATGGGCCGCAGCACCGCGGAAGCGCGCAGCTCGCTACGACTGAGCTTAGGCTGGAGCACAACGCCCGAGGAAGTCGCGATTGCAAGCGAAGTGATCCCGCGCGTCTGGCGTCGCGTCGTTGAATCCGAGCCGGTAGCGCTCGCGGAGGCCTCCTGATGGCGGCGCGGGTGCTGGTCGCGATGTCGGGAGGGGTCGATAGCTCCGTCGCCGCCGCAATATTGTGCGAGCAGGGCTACGATGTGGTCGGCATAGCGATGCGCCTTACCTCAGATGCTCCGGCTATTGAACCCAAGCGGCGCGGGACGTGCTGCTCGCATGATGACTTTGAGGACGCGCGGCGGGTCGCCGAACGCATGGAATTTCCCTTTTATATTGTCGATTTGCGGGCTGATTTCGCCTCACGTGTGATCGGTAACTTTGTCGCCGAGTATGTCGCGGGCCGTACACCGAATCCATGCGTGATGTGCAACCGGGAGATCAAGTTTGATCGCTTGTGGCAGCGTGCCGAAGCGATCCACGCTGACTTCATCGCGACCGGCCATTATGCGCGGATCGAGTACGACCCGGATAATAGCTTCCATCTACGGCGAGCGGCTGATTCGAGCAAGGATCAATCGTACTTCCTGTTCAATTTGGGTCAGCGCGAACTGCAGCGAACCCTCTTCCCACTTGGGACGATGACCAAGACCGAAGTGCGATCGCGGGCGCGGGCACTCGGGTTGGCCAACGCCGATAAGCCCGAGAGTCAGGAGATCTGTTTCGTACCCGACGGTGATTACGCAACGTTCGTCGAGCGTAACATGCCGGATGATATGATGCGGAAGGGAAGTATCGTCGATGATAATGAGCAGATCCTCGCCGAACATAAAGGAATCCATCGCTTTACGGTCGGACAGCGGCGCGGCTTGGGGATTGCCGCGGGAGAGCCGTTATACGTACGCAAAATCGACGCAGAAACCGGCAACGTGACGGTCAGCAGGCGCGAGCGCCTAATCGCGTCAGGGTTGATTGCAAATTGCGTAAACCTTGTTCAGCCTAACCGAGCGCGACGCTGCGAATTCGAAGCCCAGGTGAAAATTCGCTATCGCCATCCAGGGCTGCCGGCAACGGTCCGGATGAGCGACGGAGATTGCGCCGAGGTGCGCTTCGAGCATGGCGGCCCGGCGATTACTCCTGGGCAGGCCTGTGTTTTTTATCAAGGTGATGAGGTTCTGGGCGGCGGCTTTATCGATCGGGCGCTGGAGAGCTAATGCCGATACGATTCGCAATCGCGACTCTCGGATGCAAGGTGAATCAGTACGATTCGGCCATGATCGAATCGCGATTGACTGGCGTTGGCCTCGAACGATGCGAGTTTGACGAAACCGCCGATGTCTATATCGTTAATACCTGCACGATTACCGACCGGGCCGATAGCGAAAGCTTGCGGCTTGCGCGCCGCGCCCGCCGACTGAATCCATCCTCGCGCGTAGTTATGACCGGATGTCTGGCGCAAGCGACCCCGAATCTTTTGGCGCGCGAGCCCGCCGTCGATGCGATCATCGGGCTGGGACGTCCGGACGATCTCGAAAACGCCGTGCTCGGCCATTCAAATTCTCGTGTAATGGTTTCGAATTTGCGCAAAGAAAAGGCCACAATTGAGCTCGGGGCGGTGACCCTCGAAGGCCATACTCGCGCGTTTCTCAAAATCCAGGAAGGATGCAACCAGTTCTGCTCATTCTGTATCGTACCCTTCTCGCGCGGTTTATCTCGCAGTGTCGATCCACGCCGAGTGATAGAAGCAATCGATAGTCTACACGAGCAGGGATTTAAGGAAGTCGTTCTCACCGGAGTGCATCTAGGAGGCTATGGCAAGGACCTCGATCCGCCGATTTCACTTGAAGTATTACTTGAGATGATCGAGGAGCGCGCGCCGATTGCGCGAGTACGCTTGAGCTCACTCGACCCCGAGGAATTGAGCGATCGCATCGTCGAAATTGTTGCGGAAAGCTCAAAGTTTTGCCCACACTTTCATCTGCCACTGCAAGCCGGGGAGGATCAAACGTTACTTCGGATGCGCCGCCGGTATTCAGTTGCCGGATTCCGCGAGCGTGTCGAGCGTATCCTGACGCTAATGCCCAATGCCGCGATTGGTACCGATCTGATCGCGGGCTTTCCGGGCGAGAGTTCACAAGATTTCGAGTCTTACTTTAGATTCGTCAAGAGTTTGCCGCTGGCCTATTTTCATGTATTTCCTTATTCGCGTCGCGCAGGGACTACCGCAGCCAAGATGGACCGGCAAGTCGAAGCTCGCGAGATCAAGAGTCGGGCAGCGCGGCTTCGCAATCTCGATGTGCTCAAACGGCAAAAGTTCGCTGCACATTTTGCGGGCACGCGAGCATTGGTATTGCTCGAAGAGTCGGTTGAGAATGGCTTGCGCGGCTATACCCGCAACTATCTAAGGGTCTTGACCTTGGGGACTCCGAGTCTGATCAATCAGGAAGTAGAGGTAGAGATATCGCTTGGTGAGGGCGCTGAGCTGGTCGGCCAGATTGTTACGGCGGATAACCTCGAACAGGGAACACCCGCCGTCAACTTCGTCTGAAAACCGCGAGGATGGTCTCGAGCGGACGCTAGGCTATTCTTTTCTCAAACCGGAACTCCTCGACGTGGCGCTGACTCATCCAAGCGCAGTCAATCTCGGCGAACCGCATTATGAGCGTCTGGAGTTCCTCGGCGACGCAGTCCTTGATCTCGCGATTGCTGATCTGCTGATGCGGCGCTTTCCGACAGCCAAAGAAGGCGCTTTATCGAAAGAGCGCGCTTCTATCGTCAATGGTCAAACGCTCGCGCTTAAAGCGATCGAGCTTGGAATCGAACGAAGATTGCGACTGGGCAAGGGTGAGGAAAAGAGCGGCGGGCGTGGCAAGACCTCGATTTTGGCTGCGGCGTTTGAAGCGATTATTGGGGCGATTTATTCGGATGGCGGGCTCGCCGCGGCGCGCGATGTGATCGAGCGGCTGTTCACCGACGAGATTGGCGGACCCGCCGCGCAGCGCGACTACAAAACTGAATTGCAGGAAATTGCCTATCGCTCGTTTCAGACGCAGCCGGTCTATGAATTGATTGCCGCCGACGGCCCAGATCACGCCAAACGCTTTACCACGCGACTCTGGATCGCTGGCCGTGAACTCGGCAGAGGCGAGGGCGTCAGCAAAAAGCAGAGCGAGCAGGCCGCTGCGCGTATCGCGCTCGACCAGATCGCCCGCGAGCACAATGAGCAAGCATGAATCACCACCGCCGATGACAGTTGCCGGGCCGCCGCATCGCGCGGGTTTCCTGACGCTCGCTGGTCGTACTAACGTCGGTAAATCCACGTTGCTCAACCGGATAGTTGGCCAGAAGGTCGCGATCGTATCGCCCAAGCCGCAGACCACGCGGCGACGAATCGTCGGCATCCGCAGCGACCCGGATGCGCAAATTATTCTAATCGATACACCTGGCTTCCATCAGGCGCGTCGCCCACTCAACCGTCGCATGATCGATGCGGCCTGGCGATGCGTCGCGGAGGGCGAAGTCATTGCCGTGGTAGTCGAGGCGCGCAATGCGCTCGACCCGCGCGATCGTGAGGTATTGCAGGAGGTTGCCCGCGTCGAACGCCCGATCGTGGTGGTAATCAATAAAATTGATCGCGGCGGACGTGAAAGAACCTTACCGCTTGCCCAGGAAGCGCATCGAATCTTGCCCGCCGCCGAAATCGTGCCAATCAGTGCGCTCACCGGCGAGAACGTGGACGAACTGATTCGAGTGATTAAGTTGCTATTGCCAGAGAGTCCCTCGCTGATGTCCGAAGACGAATACACCGATCAAACGGAGCGGATGATTGCCGAGGAAATCGTGCGTGAGAAGATCTTCTTGAAGATGCGTGAGGAAATCCCATTTTCCACCGCCGTGATGGTCGAACAGTTCATCGAAGAAGGTGAGCTTACGCGGATCACAGCCGTTATCCTGGTCGCGCGCGAATCACACAAGGGTATGATGATCGGGGCTGGCGGACGCCAACTTAAGCAAATCGGGACCGAGGCGCGGCTCGAATTGGAACAGTTGCTGGGCCGCCGGATCTTCCTGAGCTTGAGGGTGAAGGTCGAGCCCGGATGGACGGATGATCCCCGCAAATTGAAGGAATTAGGTTTCTAGTTTGCTTCGTTCCACAATAAATTTCGCCGAGGCATTGCAGGCGTCTGCTGGCGGCCAGCCAATAGTCGTGTTAGCGGGACGCGCTAACGTCGGCAAGTCCACCTTGTTCAATCGATTGAGTAAGCGCGGACGTGCGATCACCAGCGCGATCGCAGGCACCACGCGGGACCTGAACCTCGCGCGCGCCGAGCACGAGGGCCGCGAGTTCGTGGTCGTGGATAGCGGCGGGTTGGAACTCGACGCCAGCGAGCAGGAACCCGAGCGGGCGACCAAAGAAGCGTTGCGCACAATCGCGCTCGCCGCTGTAGTGGTATTCGTAATAGACGGTCGCGCCGGAATATCCGGCGCCGATCGCGAGGCGCTGGGCCTGATTCGTCAGACCGGGCGCCCGCTCGTGGTGGCTGTCAACAAGATCGAGCAAGCAGGACAGGAAGCTGCCGCAAGCGAGGCTTACTCATTGGGCGTCCCAACTCTCGTGTACATCTCGGCGGCGCACGGACGGGGCATCGAGGCGCTGCTCGATGCGATCGTAGCGATGCTCCCGGATGGAGGCCAACCAGTCGCCGATTCCCGTCCGGACCTTCGGTTCGCGCTGATCGGCCGGCCTAATGTCGGGAAATCGTCATTGTTCAATCGCCTTGCCGGTTATGAGCGCGCGATTGTGGCTGATCGCCCGGGTACTACACGTGACCCAATCGACCTCCGCCTCGAAGTTGATGGTAGTTCGATTCTGATGGTCGATACTGCGGGCATTCGGCGCCCCACTAAAGTTGAAGGTGAACTTGAACATCATTCGGTCGGTCGCGCTATTGAGACGATCCGCCGGGCCGAAGTTCTGGCGCTAGTCGTTGATGCGACTGAAGGCATCACCGATCAGGACACGCGTCTTGCGCGGCTGATCGAAAACGAAGGCCGAGCCTTGATCGTGGTCTGCAATAAGTGGGACGTCGCCGCGGCATTGGGACGGCGAGTGCCGGCCTTCGTGCGTCAGGCTTATCAGCGATTTCCGTTCCTTGAGGTTGCGCCACTGATATTCACCTCCGCGCTGACCGGCGATGGAGTGCGCGAGATCGTTCCGGCAGCGGTGCGGGCCGGCATCGCGTGGCGAGCCAAGTTTCAGACCGCGCAACTCAACCGGATTTTGGCTGAGACTGTCGCCGCGATGGACCCTCCTTTGGTCGCGGGGCGCCGCCTCAAGCTGATGTACGTGACGCAAGTGGCCAGCGCGCCGCCACGACTGGCGATTTTCTCGAATATGGAACGCGACATTCCGTCACATTACCAGCGTTTTCTGGAGAGCCGGTTTCGCGCCGCGCTCAAGCTGGAAAATGTGGGCACGCCGCTGCGTCTCGAATTTCGTCGTGCACAAGGTTCGGCGAGCGATCGAGTAGCCCGCTTTGCTGCAGGCGCAAGGACGCAGAAATCAACCTGATCATTTCGGCAACACGCCATAATCAACTATATTGACTTATGTCGTGTAGCGCAGTTTGTTCGTTGTTTTCAGCCTAATCTTACTCAATTATCAAAGTGCCGGAGATTATGAAGCGAGTACGGGAAGCAGTTGACAGAAGCCCGTCGGAACCGCCGGTCGAATCGGGTGAAACAAGAACTGACGAAATCACGGACTTGCGTGAAGCAATTCGCGCGCGTGACGATTTTATCGCGATCGCCGCGCATGAACTGCGCAACCCAATTACACCGATCATGCTTTCTCTTGAATTGATTCGACATGCCGAGCGGTCCGGCGACTCCGCCAAGCTGACTGGCGAGATTGATCGACTGGAAAGATTGCTCGAACGCTTCCTCGCGCGTACCGGCATGCTGCTCGACGTAGCACGAATCAATTCGACGAATTTTGCCATTAATCGCATCAACTGTAATCTCTCCGAGCTGGTGACAACTGTAATTCGCGACTATGCACCCGCCGCGGAGATGGGAAGTTGCGAACTTATTGCGAAGATCGAGGAGAATATTTGCAGCGAACTCGATCACGATGCAGTGACCGAAATTCTCGAAAATCTTATTATCTAACGCCATCAAGTATGGGCAGGGCAAACCGGTCGAGGTGAGCCTGACTGGCAATCGGGACCGGATTGCGATTTCCATCTGCGATCGTGGCCCGGGAATTGCCCCGCAGGACCGCGAAAAAATCTTCGAACGTTTCGAACGATTGGTTGGCAAGAATTATCGCTCCGGCTTCGGTGTCGGCCTCTGGATTGCCCGAAAATTTGCCGAGGCGATGGGCGGGTCTATTGAATTACAGAGTACGCAAGGGGCAGGCTCGATCTTTACTGTGATCTTACCCAGGAATTCGAGCCAACCATGACTAATACTGACTCATCGAAAATTGCTCGCCTCCCAACCGGAATTGAAGGCCTCGACCTAATCCTGTGCGGAGGCTTTCTCAAAGGCGGCCTCTACATAATCGAGGGCGAGCCCGGTGCTGGAAAAACCGTCTTCGGCAATCAGCTCGCCTTCAATCATGCGAAAGGTGGGGGCTCCGCCTTGTACGTAACCCTGATCGCAGAGACCGTCGGGCGCATGCTGCTTAACCTTCGTGATATGACTTTTTACGACGAAAAGCTGGTTGGCTCGGGCATTATGTATCTGAGCGCCTTCAGCACATTAAAACAGAACGGATTAACTGGAGTACTCAATCTGCTGCGACGTGAGGTGAACGCTCGGCATGCAAGTCTCATAGTGATCGATGGTTTCGCGACGGTCGCCGACGTAGCTGTGTCCGTCGAGGAGCTCAAGTTTTTTATTCAGCAATTACAAACACAGGCCGATGCGGCTGACTGCACCGTGTTTCTGATGGCTAATCCAAACCTACATCAACCTTCTGCCGAGGAAACGATGGTGGAGGGCATAATCAGTTTCACCGGTCAGTATCATGAATGGCGCGTAGCTCGTGAACTGTCAGTGCGCAAATTTCGCGGCGGCGCCTATCTCCAAGGCGTACATTCTTATGAAATCAGTAACCGCGGAATAACAGTCTATCCCCGGCTGGAAAGCATAGTTGGCGAGCACATCGACGATGGTAACCTAGCAAGAGTTTCCTCCGGCATTCATCGGCTCAACGAGATGATGTCGGGCGGGTTTCCAGCTGGCTCGATAACGATGGTCATAGGACCATCGGGTACGGCAAAACCACAGTCGGATTGCATTTTCTTGCACTTTCGAGCGAGCAGGAGCCGGGGCTGCTGTTTGGCTTTTACGAATCGCCTGCTCGTATCCGCGCCAAAGCCAGCCAACTCTGCCCGGCGCTGATACAGGCGCTCGATTCAGGCGCGCTTGAAATTATGTGGCAGGCGCCCGCCGAACACGTCCTCGACGCGCTCGCGAATCGCCTGTTGTCTGAGGTACGTCGCCGCGGTGTGCGGCGGCTACTAATCGATGGGCTATTTGGCTTTGATAAGGCGCTTCATCTGCGGCCTATCGAGCCATTCTTTTCGGCGCTAGTGCGGGAATTGCGCAACACGGGAGTCACCACTATCTGTACCGCCGAAGCGCCTGAGATCATTGGGCCCACTATTACAACCAGGCTGGGCGGATTGTCGGATGTGACTGACAATCACATTTTGCTTCGCTTTATGGAATCCGGTGCGACCCTGCATCGCTTGCTCTCCGTTCTGAAGCTGCGTGACAGCGATTTCGATCCCCGCATCCGGCTCTTCTCGATTGGCGCTCATGGACTCGAGCTTGATCTGAACCCGCGTACTGCGGAGGCGCTCCTGTCGAGCACACCGCAGATTAAAGCACCAGAGGTCAAGACCGAGAGCTAAGTAAGACAGTTGTTGGTTATGAAACGGAGTGAAATAACTTCAGGCAAGACCGTCCTCGTCGTTGATGATGAGTCGGGAATTGTCGAAGTTCTTGAGCTGATCCTGGCGGATGCGGGCTATCGCGTGCTCTCGGCCTTGAACGGACAGGAGGCGCTGACTCGTATGGAGCAGATTAAGCCTGACGCTGTGATCATGGATTTCATGATGCCGATCATGGATGGAGCGGAACTGCTGCACAAAATGACTAGTCACGATGGCTATAAAACGATTCCGGTAATCCTGACCAGTGCGATGCCTGAAGAGTCAGTCAAGGCGCGATGTTCCGGCTATAAAGTCTTCCTGCGCAAACCTTTCAAGAGCGCCAAGCTGCTCGAGGCTCTTCAAGAAATTCTTTTGCAGGAAAGAAATCCGCCTCGTCCCGAATGATGCCTTGAATGGCCGACTGGAATCCCGAGCTTTACAACCGCTTCCGCGATTATCGTGCGGAGCCGTTCAATTGGATTCTCCACCGGCTTCCGCTCTCTGATAAAGAATCCATCGCCGATCTAGGCTGCGGAACCGGCGAAAACACGGTCAAGTTGGCGCGCCGCTGCCCTGAAGGCGTCGTCACTGGAATTGACAGCTCGCCGGCGATGCTCGCGCGCGCCCAAGAATTACGTCGCAGGCTCCCGCCCGATCTAGCGTCACGGATCAGTTTCATCCAAGCTGATTTTCGTCAGCTTGAGAGTGACCGCGAGTACTCGATAATCGTTTCCAACGCGGCGCTGCAATGGGCAAGCGATCATCGCGAGGTGCTCTCTCATTGGTATCGTGCGTTGCGGCCGGAGGGCCGGATGGTCGTGCAAATGCCCGCGAATCATCATGAGACTGCACAACTGACGCTCTCCGAGTTGGCTCGCGAAAGCCGGTGGCGCTCGACGCTCGGCGATGTCGCGGTACCGTCGCATCGGGTCAGCGCTCCAGAAGATTATCGTGAGATGCTTGCAGCGCTCGGTTTTGAAGCAATCGACTGCTATTACCATATTTTTCAGCATCCGATGGAGAGTGCCGCCGCGATTGTCGAGTTCTGCCGGTCGACCACCTTGCGTCCTTTCATGGAGCGACTTGCCCCCGAGCAACAGCCCGCGTTCGTTGAAGAATTCACCCATCGGCTGGAACAGGCTTACGGCACGAGCGGGCCGCTGACGTTCAATTTTCGCCGACTATTCTTATGGGCGCGTCGGCCCGTCCGCGATTGATTGCGTGGCTACTCGAATCAAGGCTCCGGCGCTGATTGTCCACGGCGGCGCGGGCGGACGAGCCTCGGCAGAAGATCGTCCGCTACGCCGTCGCGGGATGTTAGCCGCTGTCGAAGCTGGCGCGGCTCTCCTGCGCGAGCGCGGCCTGCGCACTCGACGCGGTGGTTGCAGCTGTGACGCTCCTGGAGAACGATCCACTATTTAATGCGGGTTTCGGATCAGTTCTGACATCAGAAGGCAAAGTCGAGATGGATGCAGCGGTCGCGACCACGGCCCTATCCGGTGAAAATCGCGAGGCACGGCAGCTGCGAATTTACTCCGGCGGTGTAGTCTTGATTAGCCGCGTACGCAATCCGATACGACTCGCACGAGCCGTCATGGAACTGACGCCTCATATGCTGATGGCGGGAGCCGGCGCCGAACATTTCGCGCGCCAAGCGCGGATTCCTCTATGCCGGCCCGAGGCGCTGGTCAGTCAAAGGGCGCGTGCGCGATGGATGACGCAGCGACAGCAAATCGCGTATCCTCAATCAACGCATCAGCACGGCACAGTCGGAGCAGCTGCGCTCGACGTCCGTGGGAATCTTGCCGCGGCGACTTCGACCGGTGGCATTGCGGGGAAGCTTCCCGGACGGATCGGCGACTCCGCGCTTTTTGGTGCGGGTCTTTACGTCGACAGAGAGGGCGCAGCCTCTGCGACCGGTATGGGGGAGCCGATCATGCGAATCGCGCTATGCCGCGACGTGATTGAGCGGTTGAGGCGGAAATCTCCTGCCGAAGCTGCGCAGCTCTCGATTGAGCATCTCCATCAGCTAACGACCGGCGAAGCTGGCGTAATCATGGTGGACCGTCGCGGGCGCTTTGGCTATGCGCACAATGCGCTAGCGATGGAAATCGCGACCTTCGACCAAGTTGATGGAGTTCGACATCGCCTCGCTCCGGCATTGGGTTTTGACGATTGAAGGCTGGTGGTCCCTTAGGTTCGGTTTAAGTTGCTTGTCTGATCGTACGCAATTTTCACTCGGCGGTTATTGGCTAAGAAACTATTCCGTCTGCCGCGCCCGCCGCAACCGCGAGAGAAAGTATCTTCTCCTGTGCCAGGCCGATCGCATCAACGAAGGTTTGCCGCGGGGTCTTGCCGTAGCACCAGCGCCCCTGATGCGGCCGTAGCTCGTTGTACTCCTTAAGCCAGCCATCGAGGTCGGCTTGCAACTGTTCGATCCCCGCGTAGATCTTGCGGCGGAACGCCACCTTATAAAACTCGTTAAGCACCGTGCGGTGGAAACGTTCAACGATACCATTGGTTTGCGGGCTTTTGACCTTGGTGCGGGTGTGATCGATGTTTTCCACCGCCAGGTACAACTCATATTCGTGGCGCTCGGGTGCGCCGCAATACTCCGTGCCGCGGTCGGTTAAGACCCGGCCCCGCGGAATCTGCTGCTCGTCGAAGAACGGGATCACCCGGTCATTGAGCAGATCGGCCGCGACCAGCGGAGTCTTGCGGTCATAGAGCTTGGCGAAGGCCAGCTTGGTATAGGTATCCAGGAAGGTCTGCTGATAAATCCGCCCGACGCCTTTGAGCGTGCCGACATACAAGGTGTCCTGGGCGTCGCAGTAGCCGGGGCATTCACTCTCAAACTCACCGTGGGCTTCCTTATCAGTCTTGGCTTTTTCCAGCGCGGCCAGCTGGCGCTCGCTCAGCAGCAGGCCCTCCTGTGCGCTCTTGGCCTCAAGTGCCTTGAGCCGCTTAGGCAGGGTTTCGAGATCATGCCGCTCACTGTGTCGCGCGTGACGGGGTTCCATCTCGCGGTTGCTTTTGTTCTTGCGCTGCTGATTCTCGGCCAAGGCATCTCGGCGCCGTTCGTTAAAGATGCTGAACCACAATCCGCGCAATGGATCGCGGACATCGCGCATAACGGCCACTGGTTGGTAGCGCGTGACTATTATGGATTCGTCAATCCCAAACCACCGCTGTTCTATTGGCTTTCAGCGATAGTCACGCAGGTTAGCGGCGGCCACTTGGATGAGGTTCGCGCGCGCGCGGTAGCGCTGCTCGCGGGAGCAGCGCTCGCGACACTGGTGCTCGGATGGACTACGGCGACGCTCGGTTCCGCCACTGGGTGGCTCGCTTTCGTGTTCCTGCTCGGCAGCTACGCATTCGCGTCGCGCGCGACGACCGCGCTCACCGACATGCTGATGACGTGTCCTGCTCTTCGCGTCGTACTGCACTATCTATCCGGCGCTTGACGAAAACCCATCGTGGACGCGAATCGCCATTATAGGTGTGTTGCTAGGACTCGCGATCCTGACCAAAGGGCCGGTTGCGATCCTGCTTCTCGCACTGGCAGTGCTGATCTTCTTTCTATTTTTACGGCGGAATCCTCTCGGCATGCTGCTACGCTCGTGGCCGTGGGCGATGTTCGCGATTGCGGTCGCGATTGCCGGGGCATGGTACGTCCCGGCGTTCGCGTCCGGCAGCCACAATCGTATCGAAGAGACCTTCGCCAGCGAGAATCTCGGGCACTTCGTCCCGGCGAGCATCGGGGGAACTGGTGAAGCGGCGCGCCCGGTTTATTACATCCTTATTCGACTGCTGGGCGGCGTCCTGCCACTCACTCCCTTGCTTCTCGGGCTGATCCTTATGTTTATGCGCAATGAAATGGCCTTAACAGCGCGTAAGCCGTTGCTGTATCAACTCGCTATGATGTTGGCGGTGCTCCTGCTTTTCACAGCGGCGAGCGCCAAGCGCGACGACTATATCTTGCCGGCAATTCCGCCTCTCGCGATTCTCTTTGCGAGCCTGTTCACCTGCGTTGATGGTCCGGTAGGCCGCCGCAGCTCCACTGCGACAATCCGCGATGTTATTAGTGGCGCAATCGCGCTCGCGGCCATCATCGTGGTGCTGGGAGGGATCGCGCTTTGGATGCGCGGTGCCGGCATCGGCATCATCGGTCTGAATTTGCAGTCGAGTGACTTTTCCTATTTCACGATCCTCGAGCACGGGTTTGCCCGTCAGACAGGCGCTTTCTTCATATTCGAGATGGCTTATGCGATTGGCGCTGTGATTGCTCTGATCGGCATTGTTAGGCGAAAGCCTGTTCACACCGGATGCGGCTTGGCGATTATCACGCTTGCCGGAACGCTCTTGTGGACCGGAGTCATCCGACCCGAGCAGGCCCGCACGCATACGCTTGCTTACTTTGCGCGCGAAGTTCACTCCTTACCTGACGTATCACCGATTTATGTCGCTCATCTCAATCCGGAGTTTTCGTGGTACTACGGGTCCCCAGTATGGCCACTGCCAAGGATGAATTGGCGGGTTGGCAATCCCGCTGCGAATCCGATTTATCTGATCGCGCGTCCTGCCGATCTCATGCATTCTCGCGCTTCCAGTCAGGAAGCAGCTGAAGCCAATCCTGCGCTCGAATGTACTTGGCGCAAGCGGTCCGCCATCCCTCTATGAACTTCCACCGACGGCTTATGATAGTTTGAACCCCTCCCAAGGAGCCGCTAAGTAAGAACGATGGCAAATCAGGGCGGCAGCTTGACCGATCGCAGCGTCAGTTTCGTACTACGATTACTCGTTTCATTGATCCTCCCGGCGTGGGGACTGGCGATGCTCGCGATCGGCATCGTCTGGGGCATGGGATGGTGGATCGCGACAGGCGTGGCAGTAATCGTCGTCAGTATCATTCTCTTTTGCGGCAGTTCGCTGGTTACATCGTTCCTTCCGGGTGGCCGCAAATTCGGCTGAGTAATGTGATCGGCTTAACTTAGCGGTCATTGGGCCGCAGCCCGAATTGCCGATCTTCCGTCACTCGAATACTCTTGAATCCATGCCGATTTATGAATACGAATGCCGAGATTGCGGCTTGACCGGTTCGTATATCGTGCTCGGGCTCGCGCCGGACTCGCGTCCCTAGCTGCGAAAAATGCCAATCAAAGCACACCCATCGCATAATGTCGTCGTTTGCGGTGGTCGCCAGCGAAGCCTCACGTTTGGCGAGCTTCGATACTGGCAGCCCGCGCGGTGAATCGTTCTACAAGGATTCACGTAACGTCGGACTATGGGCAAAGAAGCGCGCAAAAGAAATGGGCGTCAATCTCGGTGCGAAATTCGATGAAACCGTCGAGAAAGCCCGCAGCGGAAAATTGATCAAAGACATGACTTGAGCGATACCGTCGCGATCAGGAGAGTTTACATGAGCGACAATAAAGATCGATTTGGCGACAAACTGCACGATGCGGAGAAGGCGCAAGAGGATAAATGGGCACGCGAAGAAGATCAGCGGCTGATCGAGAAACTGCGCGAGAAGGAACACGCACAGCTGCATTGCCCACGATGCAACGCCAAGCTGACCGCGCGAGTGGAAGCCGGATTGGCGCTGCTCGCATGCCCTGATGATCACGGCGCATGGATTGATCATCAGACTCTACAGCAACTTGAAAAACGATAACCGTTCGATTGTGATAGACTAATATCTTAGCCGGCGTTACAGAGCAAGCTCGTTATGTATTTCGACTACGGTGTACCACTGGCCCTGACGATCATCGGATTGGTTTTCATGGCGGCGATGATCGGACTGCAAAAGCTGCTCGCGCCTAACAATCCGTTCGCGCGCAAGCTGATGCCCTACGAGTGCGGTGAACCGCCGACTGGCGGCGCCTGGATCAATTTCAATGTTCGCTTTTATCTGATCGCGCTGGTCTTCGTGATTTTCGAGGTTGAAGTCGCCTTCATCTATCCGGTCGCGAGTGTTTATCTTGATTGGGTGCGGCGCGGGCAGCGGCTTCTTTGCACTCGGCGAAATTCTGATCTTCCTGCTGATCCTCTTCGTCGGACTCATCTATGTCTGGGTCAAACGCGATCTCGAATGGATCAAGCAGGTGCCGGACTAATCGCCAATAAAGCGCGGGAGTGATATAGCGCGATGCCTTTGCTGAATACTTTGCCCGACTACGTCATCACCACCAAGACTGATGATCTGATCAACTGGATGCGCAAATCGAGCTTCTGGTACATGCTGTTCGGACTCGCCTGTTGCGCGATCGAGTTGATGCATACCGGCGGCCCGCGCTCCGATATCGAGCGCTTCGGCGCGACCCCGCGGGCTTCGGCGCGGCAGTCCGACCTGATGATCATCGCCGGTACGCTGACGCTCAAGATGGCGCTGCGCACGCGCCTGCTCTACGACCAGATGCCCGATCCCAAGTACATCATCTCGATGGGCAGCTGCTCGAATTGCGGCGGACTGTTCCAGCTCGCCTATTCGGTTTGCGACGGTGTCGATAAGATTCTACCGGTTGACGTTTACGTCCCGGGATGCCCGCCCCGTCCCGAAGCTCTGACTGAAGGACTGCTCAAGTTGCAGGAAAAAATCATGGCTGAACGTTGGCTGACGCGCGAAAAGCGAGTTGAGGCGATTGCGTAGCCTGAGCGCGGCCTGAGAAATGGAGCCACTCGCGATCTATCAGCGCGTCAGTGAACGATTCGCCGGCAGGGTGCTCGAAGTTATCGAGCAAAGCCTGATCCGTTCGCCGTGATCGATCCATCAAGCAATTATCGAGACTTGCGCGTTTTCTGCACGACGATCCTGACTACGCGATGGATTGCCTCAGTAACGAGACCGGCGTCGATTACAAGGATCGCATCGAGGTTGTCTATCACCTGTTCTCGTACAAGCATCGCCACGGCGCGTGCTCAAAGTAAAACTTCCGCGCGAAAATCCGAGCATCGCCACGGTCGAAGAGATTTGGCGAGTCCGCCAACTGGATGGAGCGCGAAATTTTTGATCTGCTCGGCGTCAATTTCGAGGGTCACAGCGATCTGCGCCGCATCCTGATGCCCGAAGACTGGTCCGGCCATCCGCTGCGCAAGGACTTCGTCGAGCCGCTCGAATACCACGGCATCTCGACCGTGCGCGAAAGCCCGATTATCCGGCTCGACCAGCAGACATAAGAAATGAGTACGCTTTCATACCGAAGAGATGACCCTCAATATGGGTCCGCAGCATCCCTCGACGCACGGCGTGCTGCGTTTCGTGATTCGCGCCGATGGCGAGGTGATGCGCGAGGCGATTCCCGATGTCGGCTATCTCCATCGCTCAATCGAGAAGATTGCGGAAAAGGTCGGCTATCACGGCTTCATGCCTTATACCGATCGTGTCGATTACGTCTGCGCGATGTTCACCAATCAGGGCTGGGCGATGGCTTGCGAAAAGCTCGCCAACCTCGAGGTTCCGCGTCGCGGTGAATATTGCCGGATGATCGCAGCGGAGTTCAATCGACTGGCGTCCCATCTGTTGACCGTGGGTCTGATGGGGATGGATATCGGCGCGATGACGCCGTTTCTCCACGCGCTGCGCGAGCGCGAGATGATCAATGATCTGATTGAAGAACTGTGCGGCGCGCGACTCACCTTCAACTATATGCGGATTGGCGGCGTCGCCTGGGACCTGCCGCCCGGGTGGCGCGAGAAGGCGATCGCCTATCTCGATCATCTTGATCCGATTATCAACGAATTCAACTCACTATTTTCCTACAACAAGATCTGCATCCAGCGCCTCGCAAATGTTGCCGTAATCAGCGCCGAAGAGGCGATTAACTATAATCTGGTCGGTCCCAATCTGCGCGCCTCAGGCGTCAACTGGGATGTCCGCAAGGATATGCCCTATTCAGTCTATCCGGAGTTCGACTTCGATGTGCCGCTCGGCAGTGGCGAATGGGGTACGACCGGCGACGCGATGGATCGCTATATGATGCGGATTCGAGAGATGGTCGCAATCGGCGCGCATCCTGCGTCAGGCGCTCGCCCAAATCCCCGAAGGTCCCGTGTTAGGCAAGGTCGTGCGCAATTTCAAGCCGGCTGCTGGCGAATGTCAGATTCGCGTCGAAAGTGCGCGTGGCGATCAGGGTTGGTATGTAGTCAGTGATGGCACGGCTTCCCTTGGCGAGTGCATGTCAGGACCGGCTCGTTCGCCGCGATGGGTATAATTCAGAAATTGAGTCGAGGCTTGATGATTGCCGACTTGGTCGTTCTGATCGCCAGCCTCGACGTTATCGCACCGGAGATCGATCGTTAGTCATTATGCAGGGCTGGCTCAACACGATGATGGCTCGCGGCGCTTTCGGACCTCATCCGTCGCCGCTCCTGGTTTACACTGTCGCGATTGCGATCGCTTGCGCAGTAGTCCTGTTCCTCATCGCTGTCCCCTTCGCCTCGATTGTCACTTGGGTCGAGCGGCGCGTCTGGGCGCGTATCCAGTCGCGAATTGGGCCCAATCGAGTCGGTCCGAATGGATTCCTGCAATGGCTCGCCGATGGCGTCAAGCACGTCTGCAAAGAAGACGTAATCCCCGCCGAGGCCGACCGTCGCCTATTCAAGCTCGCTCCTTACCTGGTGGTCCTCGCGTTCATCCTGCCGTGGGCGGTGATGCCGTTCTCCTCCAGCCTTATTCTCGCCGATCTGAATATCGGCATCCTTTATATTACGGCGGTCCCTGCGCTGACCGTGATTGGCGTGCTGATGGCAGGATGGGCCTCGAACAATAAATGGTCGCTGATCGGCGGGATTCGCTCAGCCGCGCAGATCATCAGTTACGAAATCCCCGCCGGCCTCTCGATCTTTCCAGTGATTCTCATCACCGGCACGCTCTCGATGCAGGGGATAATTCTCGGCGCAGGGATGGTCGCCCGAGCGCTGGTTCATCTTCGCGAATCCTTTTTGCTTTGTTGCCGCGATTATCTTTTTCGTCTCAGGGCTGGCCGAGAATAATCGCACACCGTTCGATCTTCCCGAGGCTGAATCCGAATTGGTAGCCGGCTTCGCCACTGAGTATTCGAGCATGCGCTACCTGTTCTTCTTCATGGCGGAATGGGGCAACATGTTCATCGCTGCCGCGATCGTCGTGACGTTGTTCCTTGGCGGATGGCAATTCCCGCATGTCAGCACGAACCCGATCGTGATGAATGCGCTTCAATTCGTCAACCTTTAATGGCGAAGTGCCTATTCCTGGTGCTCGTCTCGATGTGGATACGGGGCACGCTGCCGCGCGTGCGTATCGATCAGATGATGTCGCTGTGCTGGAAATATTTCGTGCCGATCTCGTTTCATCGATATGATCGGCACGGCGGTCTGGGTCGCCATCTTGCCCGACGGCAATCTGATCGCGCAATGGATTATGCTCGCCTTTGGCGTCGCGCTCGCCGTATTATTCATCTCGCGCGTAGTCACTTTCACCCGGCGCTCCCGAATGGAACTCTACTTCCATCCGACGATTTAACGAGCAACTGACGAATCGATGGGCGCAACCGCCAGATATTTCAGACATATCAAAGAAGCGGTCGTCAGCATCTTCGATGGGATGGCTGTCAGCGCGTCGCACCTGATCCGCAAGCCCTACACTATTCAGTATCCAGATCGGATTCCGGTGCGCGTGCAGGACACGCTGCCGTTCCGTTATCGCGGCATCCTCGACGTCGATATGGAGATTTGCACTGGATGCCTCGCGTGCGACCGCGCCTGCCCGATCGATTGCATCGCGATGGCGATTCAGAAGAACGCGCAGACTCGCGAAATCACGATTTCCCAGTTCGATATCGACATCGCGAAATGCATGTTCTGCGGACTCTGCAGCGAACCGTGTCCGACCGGCTCAATTCATCACACGACCGAGTTCGAAGGGGCGGATTTCTCACTCGAAAGCCTGATCCGCCGCTTCATTACTGAGCCTGTTGTCGCCTATAAGCCCAAGAAAGGACCTGAGCCTGACGCAGACACCGCGCAATTGCTCGACCGCGGGATGAAATACGTCGATGAATGGGCGCAGCCGGGTAGCGACAAGCCGCCCGCAGCATCTGCTAAACCTGCTCCGGTGCCGCTCAAAGCCGCACCCAAACTAGCCAGCCAGTCGCAGGTAGTACCCTCAACAACGCCGCCCGTACCCTCCGCCTCTCCGGTCACAGTGGCTCAGTCGCCGGATAAGGAGCAGAAATGACGGTATATATTTTCTGGCTACTCGCCGGACTGACTATTGGCTCGGCATGCATCACGGCATTTTCTCGAAATATAGTCTATTCGGCATTTGCGCTTTTGGGCTCGTTTTCAGGAGTCGCCGGAATATACATCCTGCTCGGCGCGGACTTTTTATTCATCATTCAAATCTTCATTTATATTGGCGGAATTCTCGTCGTGACCGATTTTCGCGGTCATGCTTACCCAGGGTGTCGCCGATGTGAACGTCTCAAACCGCGCGGTCGGGATGGCGCCCGCGCTAGCCGTGACGATCCTCGTGGGAGCCGTGATGCTGTACGCGCTGATGCGTTCAGGATGGCCCCAAGGCAGTACTGCTCGGCTGGTTCCGACGACCTACGGTATCGGCAATGCCTTTCTCGGGCCTTATGTACTCCCCTTCGAGATTGCTTCGCTGGTGTTACTCGCAGCCTTGATTGGCGCGATCGTGATCTCACGTCAGGAAACGCCGCGGGATAGAGGGTGCGTGATCGATGGCCGCAGCAGTTGACGCTTAATGACTTTCTGGTGCTCAGTCTGATCCTCTTTCTGCTCGGCGGGTTTTGCGTGCTGACGCGGCGCAACGCCATCGGCATCCTGTTGGGCATCGAGCTCATCCTCAACGCCGCCAATATCAATTACCTCGCTTTTGCCTTTTATGCAGGTCACGGCCCGAAATACGACGGCCAGGTCTTTGCAATTTTCGTGATCATGCTCGCTGCAGCCGAAGCCGTGGTTGGCCTCGCAATTATCCTCGCCATCTATCATAACCTGCGCACCATCGATGTCGATGCGGCCGAAACTCTGGCTGGCTAAGCAGCTCGGCCCGCTGATGTTGTTTCCACCAATCATTTACTGAAGGAAACACTTCGCTTGTCATTCAGAGCCGAGTCTACGAGGCGTGGAATCTCGCGGCTTCCTTCGGCCGCGATCAAACTGAACCACTACTGTTTCATTTGCGTGGGTCGCGTTTTCTGCTTAGATGCGACCGTCGCAACATGAGAACTCCGCAGGAAAGGCTTGCTTGAATTCGTGATTGCCCATCCGCTGAGCGTTGCGTTTATTCGCTGGATTATTCTGCTGCCGTTGGCTGGCGCGGCAATCAATTTCCTCTTCGGCGCGACGCTGCAGAAGAACATTCGGCAAGCGCGCCATCAGCTTTATTGGCTGCGGCGTCGTGATCGCGGCTTTCGCGCTGGCGGTATGGGGCTTTCGCCAGGATGCTCGCGCTTGCGCCGGACCGGCCGCTTCATGCTCGATGATCTCTGGCGCTGGTTTGATATCGGCGGCCTGAACCTCGACATCGCATTCTGGCTCGATCCGCTCTCGATGATCATGGTGCTGATCATCACCGGCGTCGGCGGCCTGATCCATATCTATTCGACCGGCTACATGCACGACGACGAGTCGTATTGGCGCTTCTTCGCGTGGCTCAACCTATTCACCTTCGCGATGCTGGTGCTGGTGCTTGCCGACAACCTCTGGCTGATGTTCGTCGGATGGGAGGGCGTCGGCCTGTGCTCCTTCGCGCTGATTGGCTTCTGGTACAAGGATATCGCGCAACACGACGGCCGGCAACAAGGCGTTCATCGTTAATCGCGTTGGCGATCTGGGCCTTCGTGATCGCGCTGTACGCGCTGTTCACCGGCCTCGCAGCGGCCGGCCATCCGACGCTGGTGATCCGCGAAATCGCGCATTATGCGCCGACACTCGCTGGGCGCTCCCGGCTACTTCGGGATGTCGCTGGTCACCTTCGTTACGTTGCTGCTGTTCCTGGGCGCGACCGGCAAATCGGCGCAGATTCCGCTCTACGTATGGCTGCCCGACGCGATGGCGGGCCCGACGCCGGTCAGCGCATTGATCCATGCGGCGACGATGGTCACGGCAGGCGTCTACATGGTTGCGCGGCTGAATTTCCTCTTCTCGATGGCGCCCGCGACGATGGAGGTGATTGCGATCAGTTGGGCGCGGTCACCGCGTTCTTCGCCGCCACTATCGGCATCACGCAAACCGACATCAAGAAGGTGCTCGCCTACTCGACCATCAGCCAGCTCGGCTACATGTTCGCCGCGGTCGGCGTGGGCGCATACGCCGCGGCGTTTTCCATCTGATGACGCACGCGTTCTTCAAAGCCTGCCTTTTCCTCGGCGCAGGTTCGGTAATCCATGCGATGGGCGGCGAGCAGGACATGCGCAACGATGGGCGGCCTGCGTCAAAAACTGCCGATCACTTTCTGGACTTTTCTTGCCGCGACGCTCGCGATCTGCGGCGTCCCGCCGTTCGCCGGCTTCATGTCGAAGGACGAAATCATCTGGAGCGCCTTCTCGCACGGTCATCCGCGATTGTGTGGCTATTGCTCTGGGTCGAGCGCCGGAATGACCGCGTTTCTATATGTTCCGCCAGGTCTACATGACGTTCTTCGGCGAGTTTCGCGGGACTCATGAGCAGGCGCATCATCTGCATGAGTCGCCGCCGTCGATGGCGTCGGTGCTGATCGTGCTCGGCGCTGCTCTCCGTAGTTGGCGGCGTGCGTACTGATCCCGGCATTTATGTGACTGAATTCGCCCCGTTCGAGCATTTCCTCGACGCCGGTGTTCACTTCGCCCGCGAACTCAGGCGGCTTGCAGCCGGGATCGCATGAACACAGCATCGAATCGCTGTTTGCGGTGCTGTCTCTGGCGATGGTAGCGGTGGGATGGTTCCTCGCCGATATCATGTATCGCGCCAAACGGGTTAATGCCGGAGACGCTGAGCGCTTTCGCGGGCGGCCTCTTCTATCGGCTCTCGCTGAATAAATACTATGTCGATGAAGCTTACGACGCCGCTGGTCGTGCAGCCGTACCTGGCTGCATGCCGCGCGCTCGCGTGGTTCGATCTGCACATTATCGACGGGGTAGTTAACCTCGCAGCGCCGCTTACGATTGTTCGGCGCATGGCTGTCGGGGCTGTTCGACAACTACATCGTCGATGGGCTGGTCAATCTTGCCGCCAATGTGACGCTTGCGCCGGCGGCACGTTTGCGCCGACTGCAGACCGGTTCGATCAATGGATATCTTTACGGAATTCTTGCCGCGGTGATGCTCATCCTGCTGGTTCGCGCGATCCTGCGCGCATGAAAGAGCGGCTGCGAGCAGAAAGAAACGACTATGGCAGTGACTCATCCGCTTACGCTGATCACCTTCATTCCGCTGGTCGGGATGGTGTTGATCCTGCTCTGCCCTGCGTCGCTGAGCAGTTCGTATCAAATGGATCGCGGCGGCGGCTACCGTGCCGCAGCTGCTCATCGCGGGATGGCTATACGCCAACTTCAATACCACTACCTCGGCATTGCAGTTCGCCGAGCGGCATTCGTGGATTAACTGCCTATCACATCTATTACTTTCTCGGCGTTGACGGCATCAGCATCTCGATGGTGCTGCTGACCGCGATTATCTGTTTCATCTCAGTCTTCGCCAGCTTCAGCATCAAATCGCGGTGAGAAAGGCTTATTACGCGCTGCTGCTGCTGCTCGATACGGGCATGATGGGCGTGTTCGTCTCGCTCGATTTTTTCCTGTTCTACATATTTCTGGGAAGTGATGCTGCTGCCGATGTACTTCCTGATCGGCATCTGGGGCGGGCCGCGGCGCGAGTATGCCGCGATCAAATTCTTCCTCTATACGCTGCTCGGCTCGGTGCTGATTCTGCTGGCGATGCTCGGACTCTACTATTACGGCGCGACTCCCACCTTCGACATGACCGAGCTTGCGGCCAACGCCAGTCAGCTATTCGATGACCTTCCAGCGCATTGTGCTGGATCGCACTGTTTATCGGCTTCGCGATCAAGATTCCGGCCTTCCCGTTCCATACCTGGCTGCCCGACGCGCACGTCGAGGCGCCGACCGCGATCAGCGTTATTTTGGCGGGCGTGCTGCTCAAGATGGGCACCTACGGCATCCTGCGCGATCAATTTTCCGATCCTGCCCGCGGCGAGCCATGATCTGGCCTGGATTTTCCTCGGCGTGATCGGGACCGTCAATATCGTGTACGGCGCGATGTGCGCGATGGCGCAGACCGACTACAAAAAGCTGATCGCCTATTCCTCGATCAGTCATATGGGCTACGTGATGCTCGGGATGGCAGCGTTTACCGCCGCCGGGATCAATGGGGCAGTGCTGCAGATGTTCAATCACGGCACCATCACCGCGATGCTATTCATCCTGGTCGGCGTGATCTATGACCGCGCGCACCATCGCGAGATCGACGGCTTCGGCGGGCTGGCGCAGCAGATGCCGCTTTATGCTGGGATCACCGGCTTCGCGTTTTTTGCCGCGATGGGCCTGCCGGGGCTTGTCAGCTTTTATCTCGGAAGTACTGGTGCTGCTGGGCGCATGGCAGACTGCATCCGGTGATGACGATGTTCGGGCGCGGCTACGGCGATTCTTACAGCAGGCTATATGCTGTGGTGTTTCCAGCGAATCTATCTGGGCCCGCTCAATGAGAAATATACACATGCTTCGCGACCTGAGTTTGCGCGAGGCCTTCACGCTGGTTCCGCTTGCGTATCATCGTGGTGATGCTCGGCTGTGTATCCGCACGCGATCCTCGGCCTGCTCAACACTTCGCTTAATCATCTGAATCAGATCGGTCGTCGTCGCGCGGGCAGCAGATCCGGCTCTCGCGATGGCACTGAGATTCGCGATGGATCTCGGCAATCTCGCGAGCCTGCGCTTCTTCTATCCAGAGTTGCTACTGGCGATTGGCGCACTCACGCTGGTCATTGCTGCGATCTGATTCTGCGCGACAAGTCGCTATCTCGGCGAGTATCGCTGCTAATCGTCACGGCAGTGGCGCTGCTGCTGATCGGACTGGAGCCATCACAGCGTGGCGCGTGGCTGTTCCATCGGATGCTGGTGTACGACTCGTTCGCGATTTTCTTCCGCGCATTGATCGCGCTGGCGGCGCTCGTCGCGGTCTGGATGTCGATTGGTTCGGAGGAAGTGCAGCGATGTGCAGCAGGGCGAGTACTACACCGTCCTGCTCGCCAGCACGCTCGGGATGTTTCTGATGGCGGAATCGAGCAATCTGCTGATGGCCTATCTGGCGCTGGAATTTGTCAGTCTCACTTCCTATATGCTGACCGGCATTTTGAAGCACAACCGCCGTTCGCAGGAAGCGGCGCTGAAATATCTGATCTATGGCGGCGTCGCGTCGGGCACGATGATCTACGGGATGAGCTGGATTTTCGGGTTGGCCGGGTCGCTCGATTTCGACGTGATTAATCGCGCGCTGTTCGCGAGCGGCCATGTTCCGGCGCTCGCCGTGTTTCATCGCGCTGGTGCTGATTCTGGCCGGGTTCGGGCTACAAAGTCGCGTCGGTGCCGTTTCATATGTGGGCGCCCGACGTTTATGAAGGCGCGCCGATTCCGATCACGACTTTCCTCGCGATCGGCTCGAAGGCGGCGGGCTTCGCGCTGCTGACGCGGTTCTTCTATCCGGCCATCTCGCAACTGGCGGCAGGCGGCAATTGGCAGGCGCTGAGCGGCGTCGAATGGCCGCAACTGCTGCTGATCATCTGCGTGATCACGATGACGCTGGGGAATCTCGCCGCGCTGCAGCAGAACAATATGAAACGGCTGCTGGCGTATTCGAGTATCGCGCAGGCGGGATACGCGCTGATGGGCTTTGTGCTGCTTTCCAACGATGGCGATCCGCGCGATGCTGGTCTACCTGTTCGCGTACTACATGATGGATGCGGGCGCGTTTCTGGTCGTGATGATCGTGGCGAATGCGACCGGCCGCGAGGATATCGCGGCATATCGAGGTCTGGCCTGGCGCGGCGGTTGCGTGCCGGCGATCGCGCTGACGGTCTTTCTGCTTTCGCTGACCGGCATCCCAGCGACGATCGGCTTTATCGGCAAGTTCTATGTTTTCGCCGCGGCCATCCGCCAGCAATTCTACGTGCTCGCGGTGATCGGCATACTCAATTCGGTAGTCTCGCTTTATTACTATATGCGACCGGTGCGCGAGATGTTTCTAGAAGCAGCCGGAAGAGGACGCGCCACAATTCGCGGGCGAGTTCTGGAACTATGGGCTGATGGGCGTTCTGGCAGCGCGACCATCGTGCTGGGATTGTATCCGCCACCGGTAATCGCGTTCGCGAGCCGCTCGTTGCGTTTTTTCATGGGAGCGTCGTAGATCGATCAATGGATGTTTCATGTGAAACATCTGCTGATAGTGGAGCAGTTTGATCGTGGCGTGAGGAAGCCGCGAGATTCCACGCCTCGCGGACTCGGCTCCGAATGACAGAAAAGGGCGGAGGCGACTCTAAATGATCCGGATTGGGATTGGAAATCAGGAGAAATTAAATGGCTAAATTGGATGGCAAGGTCGCGCTGATTACGGGCGGCGGGTCAGGGATTGGCCGGGCGACCTCGTTATTGTTCGCGCAAGAGGGAGCCAAGGTCGCAATTGCGGACTGGGTCGAGGCCAATGGCCAAGGGGTCGTGGCTGAAATCAAAGAAAGCGGCGGCGCGGCCATCACGATCAAGACCGATGTTTCGAAAGCCGCCGATGCGGAGCGCATGATCCGGGAGACGATCGCGCAGTTCGGGCGTCTCGATATCTTGTATAACAATGCCGGGATTGGCGAGGCCAAGTTGCTGCATAACATGACCGAGGAGGAGTGGGACCGTACGCTCGATATCGATTTGAAGGGCGTCTTTCTCGGTTGCAAGTATGCGCTGCCCGAACTGATGAAGCACGGCGGCGTGATTCTGAGCACCGCGTCGGTAGCCGGGATCGAGGGTATCCGGCGCATGGCGAGTTATTGCGCGGCGAAGGCGGGCGTGATCCTGTTGACGAAGTCGATGGCAATGGATTATGCGGAGTATGGGATCCGGGTGAACTGCATCTGTCCCGGCGGAATCGGCACGCCTTTATTCGAGACCGGCTATGACAAGTTGACGCCCGAGCGCAAGGAGCGGGCGCTGAACTCTTTCAAAGCATTGCATTTGCTGAATCGGATCGGACAACCCGAAGAGATCGCAAAGACAGCGCTGTTTCTGTGCTCGGAGGACGCGTCATTCATAACTGGACAGGCAATCGTGGTCGATGGCGGGTACACGACCGGCCATCGCCCACAGAGCTTCTCGCGGTGATTTCCTCTTCGCAGGAAGCTGCGTTGCGGTGAGTGCCGGCAAATCGCTACAGGTTTTCATTTTCGAAGCGCTGCGCTACCGCCGGTATCGCAGCGCTTCGACCAGAACGGCGAAGGCAGGAGTGAGTTGACGGCGGCTAGGGTAATAGAGGTGGTAGCCGGAAAATGGCGGGCACCAGTCTTCGAGCACTCGCTTGAGGCGATCCTTAGCAATGTAGCGGCTGCAGCCAAAGTCCTCGGGCACATACGCCAAACCGAATCCGGCCAAGGCTGCGCTAAGCATCTGTGAAGTGTCATTGAAGGCGAGCTGGCCCTCAACTCGCACCTTCAACTGCCGGCTGGCCTTTTTGGAATTCCCAGGCATACAGCCCGCCGAAGTCGGAAGGCGGAAATTGATGCAGTTGTGGGCGTCAGGTCTTGGGGTTTCTTCGGCGCCGATCGACTCGCGAAGTAGGCTGGAGCGCCGACAACTGCCATCCGCATGTCCGGTCCGATGCGGACTGCGATCATGTCCTTCGCCACCTCTCGCCCGAGCGCACGCCGGCGTCATAGTGTTGGGCAACAATATCGATGAGGCCCGATTCGTTGATGATCTTCGAGCTTGATGTCCGGATATTCGCGGAGGACTTTCTGTAGCTTGGGCCAAAGAATCGTAGTCGACCGCATACTGCGTCGCCGTGATCCGAATCGTGCCGGCGGGTTTCCGCCGAAGTTCACTCAACCCGGCGAGCTCGGTCTCGATTTCTTCGAAGCGCGGACCCACGGTCTGAAGCAGGCGCTCCCCCGCTTCCGTTGGCGAAATACTGCGCGTAGTACGGGTGAGCAGCCGAAGGCCGAGCCGTTCCTCGAGCCCACGGATGGTGTGACTCAGCGCCGATTGAGACACCCCGAGCTTGGCCGCAGCCCTCGTGAAGCTGCGCTCGCGCGCAACCGCGAGGAAGGCTGCCAAGTCGTTAAAATTTTCGCGCGGCATTCATGAATCCTCTCATAAGTTCATGCGAATTCTACCATCTAGTCGCAGGCTGTCACGCCCCTTAGATTTACAGTAGAGGGGCGGTCAGCGAGACCGCCGAAATCTATTGAAAAAAGGAGCGATCATGGAAATCAAGCGCAGCGGTTCACGGCTTCCCGCAAGGGACCCGCCGAGTATTTCACCGGTAGCGTACGGATCGATCCTCTCTTCGATCCGCCCGATCCTGCCCGTGCTTTCGGAGCCTTGGTCACGTTCGAGCCTGGTGCACGCACCGCGTGGCATACCCATCCGTTGGGGCAAACGTTGATCGTCACCTCCGGATGCGGCTGGACGCAATGCTGGGGCGAACCCAAAGAGGAAATCCGGCCCGGTGACGTAATCTGGTGTCCGCCCGGCAAGAAGCATTGGCACGGCGCAACGGCGACCACCGCGATGTCGCATATGGCTATCGTGGAAAAGCTCAACGGCAAGGCCGTCGATTGGATGGAGAAGGTCAGCGACGAACAGTACCAAGCCGCATTAAGCATCGAATGAAATCAGCAAGGAAAGCCCCATGACCACGTGGACGCGCGAGGAGCTCGACAAGATCGGAACCGCGGAAGAACTTGAGATCGCATCGCTGCGACGCGACGGCACACCGAGTAAACCGGTGACGATCTGGGTCGTCCGCGTCGGCGACGACCTCTACGTTCGGTCCGTGAACGGACGCAACTCCGGCTGGTTTCGCGGTACCCAGCTAAGGCCCGAAGGCCGGATTACCGCCGGCGGAATCGAGAAAGAAGTGATCTTCACCGACGCTGATCCCGGACTCAACGACGCGATCGACGCTGCGTACCGCGCCAAGTATCGCCGCTATCAGGCAAGTATCGTCGACTCTATAGTGAGTCCTGAGGCGCGCTCCGCGACGATTAGGCTACTGCCGCGCTGACGTTAATACCGAGTCGAAGGAGACGACGATGCAAAAGAGAAAACTTGGCAAGAGTAATCTGGAAGTCTCGGCGATTGGGCTCGGCTGTATGGGCATGAGCCATAGCTATGGCCCGCCCCCGGAGACCAACACGAGATGATCTCGCTCATTCGGACAGCCGTTGAACGTGGCGTCACCTTCTTCGATACCGCTGAAGTCTACGGTCCGTTCACCAACGAAGAGCTGGTGGGTGAAGCGCTCGCACCGTTCCGCAAACAGGTGGTGATCGCGACTAAATTCGGCTTCAAGATCGGTACTCCGGGGGCGCTTGATAGCCGGCCGGAGCACATCAAGCAGGCCGTCGAAGGCTCGCTCAAGCGACTCACTACCGACGTTATCGATCTGTTCTATCAGCATCGGGTTGACCCGGAGGTGCCGATCGAGGACGTGGCAGGAGCGGTGAGAGACTTGATTCAAAGAAGGCAAGGTCAAGCACTTTGGGCTTTCTGAAGCTGCAGCAAAGACCATACGTCGAGCGCACGCAGTCCAGCCGGTTACCGCAGTTCAGAGTGAATACTCGCTTTGGTGGAGACGACCCGAAGCGGAAGTGATCCCGACTCTCGAGGAACTCGGAATCGGCTTCGTTCCATATAGCCCTCTTGGTAAGGGCTTCCTCACCGGCAAGATCAATGAAAACACTACGTTAGACAGTTCCGATTTCCGCAATACTCTTCCGCGCTTCACGCCGGAGGCTCGCAAAGCGAATCAGGCCCTGGTTGATCTGCTCGGGCAGAATCGGAGAACGGAAGAAGGCGACCCCTGCTCAGATCGCGCTCGCCTGGCTGCTCGCCCAAAAACCGTGGATCGTTCCGATCCCTGGCACGCGAAGGCTGGCGCGGCTGGAAGAGAACCTCGGAGCAGCCGCAGTCGAACTTACGCCCGACGATCTCCGTGAGATCGAAAGTGCAGCGTCGAAGATCGCGGTGCAGGGAGCTCGGTACCCGGAACATCTGGAGCGAATGACCTATCGCTGAGCGGACGTGATGGCATTCAGGAGTTTGAATTGCTCCGGAAAATGCCGCAATCGATCCGGATCATTCCGAAGACGTCAACGCAGATGGCGATTCGAATCGAACGGAGTCTTCAATGGCGCGGGCGAGTCTCGAAAGTATTGCGGACCAGCGGGTCCTTTATCTGACCACGACAGGACGAACGACAGGTTTGCCACGCGAAATCGAGATTTGGTTTGTGGTTTGCGGCGAGTGTTTCTACCTGCTCGCCGAAACGGGCGAAGCCGCCGGATGGGTGAAGAACATTAGATGCAGTCCCAAGGTGACGGTACGGATTGGAGAGCGGCGATTTGATGCAACAGCCCGCGTCCTCGACCGTCAAGCCGATCGCAAATTATGGAACGAAGTAGCGGCGATCGCCGATCGCAAGTATGGATGGGGCGAGGGGCTGCCGGTGGAAATCACGCCGAGTCCCTCATCCCCGCACAACCTCCCAACCCAGAGTCAAGGTGAGTGACAATCGAAGGCAACCAAAGCGCGCTCGCCAGGTGCTGGGGCGGGAGCCATGAATGAGAAGGAGATACACCATGCGAGGAGCTATTCTTTACGGCCCGCGCGATGTGCGTGTGGAGGAGCGCGAGGACCCGAAGATTGTCGAGCCCACCGACGCGATTATTCGCCTGACGGCGACCTGTATCTGCGGGTCGGATCTGTGGCCGTACCGCGGGATCGAGCCCGCCGATCACCAGGTGATGGGTCACGAGTATGTGGGCATCGTGGAGGAGATCGGTTCCGAGGTGAAGAACATCAAGGTCGGCGACTTCGTCGTCGGGTCGTTCGTCATCTCCGACAACACCTGCGAAATCTGCCAGTCCGGCTACCAGTCCAAATGCGTGCATGGCGAGTTCGTTGCGCAGACGATCGGCACCCAGGCGGAGAAGGCTCGTATCCCCTACGCGGACGGGACCCTCGTTTCCACTCCGGGCCAGCCTGACCCCGCGCTGATCCCGTCGCTGCTGGCGGCGTCCGACGTGCTCGGCACCGGCTGGTTCGCCGCGGTCGCCGCGGAGGCGAGACCGGGAAAGACGGTCGCGGTCGTCGGGGACGGCGCGGTCGGCCTGATGGCGGTCCTCGCTGCCAAGCAACTCGGTGCGGAGCGGATCATCGCGATGTCTCGCCACCCGGAGCGGCAGAAGCTCGCCCGGTTCTACGGCGCGACCGACATCGTCGAGGAGCGTGGCAACGAGGGCGTGGCGAAGATCAAGGAACTCACGAACGGGCTCGGCGCACACTGCGTGATCGAGGCCGTCGGCACCCAGGAGTCGACCATGCAAGCGATCGGCGCCACCCGGCCCGGGGGCACATGGGCTTCGTCGGCGTCAACTACGAGGTGTCCATCCCCGGCATCGACCTGTTCTTCGCCGATATCCACCTGCACGGCGGCCCCGCGCCGGTGCGCCGGTTCCTGCCGGACCTGATCCAACTCATCTGGGACCGCAGATCGACCCCGGCAAGGTCTTCGACCTCACCCTCCCGCTTGAGCAGTCCCCCGAGGGCTACCGGGCAATGGACGAGCGCCGCGCGATCAAAACGCTGCTACGCCCCTAAGTTGGAGGGCGCCTCGCCTAGAAGTCGCACGTGAGAAATGTCTGAGATGGCCGCATGGGACAGCTTCTACGTAATCGTCGGCTCGGCGGCAGGCGCCCTGATCGGCTTGCAATTCGTCGTATTAACCCTTATTGCGGAAAGGCCCCCGTTACGCGTAGCGGCATTTTCGACTCCGACGATCGTTCATTTCGGAGTCGTGTTGCTGATGTCCGCGCTGCTGCGCGCGCCCTGGCACACGATCACCCTGCCAGCAATTCTTTGGGGAATAGTGGGCTTCAGCGGCGTGGTGTACGAGGTGAGGGTAGCGCGGCGGATACGAGGACAGCCGGTTTACCGGCCAGAGTTCGAAGATTGGTTGTTTCATGTAGCGCTGCCTTTCGCAGCATATATGGTACTTGCGGTATCGCCATTTGCCGCGCTCAGCCATATACGGGAAGTGTTGTTTGCCGTTGGAGCCGCGGCGCTGGTGCTGCTCTTTGTGGGCATTCATAACGCATAGGACAGCATCGCGTATCATGTGTTTATCAATAAACAGGATCTTCAACAGTGAGGAACTAACATGGCGACATCTACATCACCAACAGCATCCAAATTACCGGCATCGCCGCTGGAGCGTATCCGGCCGGTGGCGCCCAAGCTGGTAGAGCTTACCGAGAAAGTTCTGTTTGGCGACGTGTGGGAGCGACCAGGCCTATCGAAACGTGATCGCAGTCTGATTACGTGCGCGGCGCTGGTTGCCTTGCAACGTCCCGACCAGTTGCGAGGGCATCTGGAGCGCGCCTTAAAGAATGGGGTGACCAAGGACGAGTTGGGCGAACTGATCACCCATCTGGCTTTTTATTCCGGATGGCCGACGGCGGTCACCGCAGCGGGGATCGCCAAGGAAGTATTCGATAAGTGACCCTAGAAAATCCTGTCGGGAAAGCTGTTGGCGCGATGAGCACTGTCGTAGATGAAAGAGTTCTATGACGCGGGAATTCGACCGAAGCTTTCAAGTTGACGCGGTTCAGTGGTAAGCATCAGCGAGCTTCAGGCCGGCGCGAATGATCTTACGACGCGTACGGCGGGAGCATCCGAGCGAGGGAGGAAATGACGATGGCAAAGAGCCTCGAGCAGACCGTGACCGAGCTGGCGGATCGCGATGCGATTCGTGAACTGCCGCAACGCTATTGTGATTGTGTCTGGCAAGGTGACGTGGACGGAATCGTCAAACTGTTCGCCGATGACGGCGTATTTACGATTGTCGGCAATAATCGCGAAACGACGAACAAAGGCCACGGCGAGTTGCAGAAGACCTACAAGGCTGGACTCGCGTCGCTGACGCCGCGTCCATATATCCATAATCATGTGATCGAGCTGAAGGGCGACGGCCGGGCGAGCGGACGTTGTTACGTCGAGTTGCGCGACGCCAGTGACAATCTCAAATGGCTCGGCACCGGCTATTATCACGACGAGTATGTGAAGGTCGGTGATGATTGGAAGTTCCAGTCGCGGCGCGCCCAAATGGTACATATGGAACCCAAGATGGCGGCAGGGACCGGCGGGATGCAGGAGAAGAAATAGCCATGGCAAAAAATATCGAGCAAATTGCAGGTGAACTGGCCGATCGCGAAGGGATTCGCGAGTTGCCGCTCAAATACTGTGACTGCGTATGGCGTAACGACATGACCGGGATCGTCGATCTGTTCGCGAAGGACGGCGAGTTCATCACCAAAGGCTTCAAGCGGGAGCATCGCGCGTCCGGACGCGAGGCGTTGCTGAAGCTCTATGGGGGATTGACGCAGGGGGCGCTGACGCCGCGTCCGTATATTCATAATCACGTGATCGATCTGCAAGGCGGTGGGCGCGCAACAGGTCGCTGCTATGTCGAGTTGCGCAATCTGAAGAATAACATGGAGTGGGTCGGCAGCGGCTATTACGAAGACGAGTACATCAAGGCGGGCGACGAGTGGAAGTTCAAGTCACGCACGTTTCGCACGGTGCATATGACGGTGAATCCGGGGTGAGAAGACAAGCGCGCTGGGAAAGTGCGGATTCCGGCAGTTCTGCGAGCGGAAGGCAGACGGCGGGCGAGATTCTTCGCTCCGCTCAGAATGACATGAAGGGCCATTTTGTCAGGATCGTATCTTAGCGTCTGGACGCTTCATCCTAATGCGCCATAAGGTGAGGGATCACGACGCAAGCGACAAATTGACGGATTCGGAGCGAGGGGGCGGGAGCGGCGCGCTCTATGTTGTGGCGATGCCGATCGGGAATGCCGAGGATATTACGGCGCGGGCGATTCGCGTAATGCGTGAAGCCGACCTGATTGCCTGCGAGGACACTCGGCGCACCGGGCGGATGCTGGTGGAGCATAATGTTCGTACGCCTTGCATCAGCTACTACGAACACAATGAAGACCGGCGAATTCCGGAACTGATCGAAAGGCTGCAGGCAGGCGCGACGATCGCGTTGGTCACTGACGCGGGGACGCCAGCGATTTCCGATCCCGGATTCCGGCTGGTACGGGCGGCGCTCGATGCGGGTATTGCGGTGAAGGCAGTGCCGGGACCCTCGGCGGCAGTTGCCGCATTATCGATCTCGGGTCTGCCGACTGATCGATTTGTATTCGAGGGATTTTTGCCGAGCCGGGCCGGTGAGCGACAACGCCGGCTTGCGGAGCTGCGGCGCGAACCGCGTACGATGATCTTCTATGAGGCGGCGCGACGCTTGCCGGAAACACTTGCGGCGATGATCGAGATGTTTAGCGCGAAGCGCCAAGGGGCGGTTCTGCGCGAGATGACCAAGACTTATGAGGAGGCGATTCGCGGTCCGCTTGGACGAGATCGCGGAACATTTCGGTCAGCATACACCACTGGGCGAGATTACCTTAATCGTCGCGGGAGCGGAGGAGGAGACTGACGTCCTGGATGCTCAAGAAGGCATCGATGAAGCGATAATGCTCGAAATTTTGCGTGATGCGGGACTGAGCCTGAAAGCAGCCAGCGCGGTGATCGCGAAGCTGAGCGGTGCGTCGCGGCGAGAGGTCTATCAACGCGCGTTGCGCACGAGATCCTAAGAGCGATTTGGGTTAAAACCAATCTTCAAAGTTTGGCTCATTAGCTGCGATTATAGTAGTCAGTATCGAATGCCCATTTGCCGGAGCAGCGGAAGAATTTCACGCTCGAAGCGGACGGTATCCTCATAGTAGGAAAGAAATACCATCAGGAGACCGTCCATCCCGGCGTCGTAAAGCGCTTTGAGCTGCTCGGCGACTTGCTCGCGGGTGCCGATGACGGGGAGGGCGCCCGCGCCGAGCGCGAACATCTCCAGTGTGAAACGATCAAAAGAACCGCTCTTGCCGAATAGGCCATTAGCCCAATTCTCGGCGGCTTCAACGTCGAGTTCGGCGATGATACGGCGGCGCTCCTCATTCGCTTCGCGCTCGGTCTCGCGCCACAGCACGAAAGGATAGCAGGCGCATCGGACGGTGCGGCCGTAGCGTAGCAGCGCGTGCGCAAAGGCCGGCGGTCAGGCCCACAACCGACTCGAGGCTGGGCGGGCTGATAAAGGCCCAGTCGCACAAACGCGCGACCATCTCCAGCGCGTCCGCCGACACGCCGGCATTGGCTATCGGCGGATGCGGTTTCTGCACCGGCGCCGGTTTCAAATAGCCGCCGGTGATTCGGTACCAAGGGGATTCGTGGTTGAAGGCGCCCGGCTCCGAGGTCCATAGCCCTTTCAGGATCTCGACAAAGGCAGTAGCGCGTTGATAACGCTCGTCGTGGGGGCGGACCTCAATTCCCATCGGGGTAAACTCGCGCTCACTCCATCCGCTGACGATATTGATACCCCATCGGCCATTGCCGATATGATCGAGGGTCGCGCCCATTTTGGCCGCGACTGCCGGATGGAACAGCGGGACGTGGACCGTCGAGTAGATATTGATCCGATGAGTATTGGCGAGGAGCGCGGACGCCCAAGTCATCGTTTCGAGGGAATTCCCGAGATAGTCAGTTTTGCCGCCGTAGCCTTTCCATTTCGCGACGGGAAAAAGAAAGTCGAAGCCGGCGTTTTCAGCCGCGAGCGCGATTCGTAGATTCGATTCGTAGGTCCATACGTTGGGATCGGCTTTGTAGGTACTGATCGAATAACCGGCGCCGCAATTGGGCATGAAGAGTCCGAGTTGCAACTGAGGGCGGGCGGAACTATCGGAGGGCGAGTTCGATACGAGTCGTTGGCGTTCCGATGCTTCACTCATGTCGGTTGCCTCTCTATCTGACAGGCTCAATTACTTACTAGCGCAGCTTGCGGAAGAAGGCGCGGATGTCATCGACGAGCAGCTTGGGTTCCTCCATCGGGGCGAAATGGCCGCCGGACGGCATCACAGTCCAGTGCTTGAGGTTGTAGTAGCGTTCGGTCCATTTGCGCGGCATCAGCATCACTTCCTTGAGGAAAACACCGGCTCCAGTGGGGGCCTCGACCACCGGCATTCGATTGTGCGAGGGCTGCCAGAGATTGTGCGCGGCTTCGTAGTAGTAACGCGCGGAAGTCCCGTAGCTCTCGGTGATCCAGTAGAGCATGAAGGTAGTGCAGAGGTCGTCCTTGCTGAAGCGGCGTTCAACGTCGCCGTCGCAATCGCTCCAGGTGCGGCGCTTTTCGAGAATCCACGAGGCGAGGCCGGCCGGCGAATCGTTCAGGGCGTGCGCGATCGTCTGTGGTTTCGTGCACTGCAAGCGCATGTAACCGGCTTCGTTCTCGATAAAATTGCGGTTGTGCTCGGCCCATCCTTCCTCGCCCGGACCGAAATCTTCGGGCGTCGGACCGCCGCCGGTGAAGAAGCCGAGCGAGATGATCAGATGAGTGTAGATGCCGATGAGTCGGTCGGCGTACTTATGGCCAAGTTGGGCGGAGACAATCGCGCCCCAATCGCCACCCTCGGCGGCGAACTTGTCGTAGCCGAGCACGTCCTGCATCAGGGTGACCCAGAGATCGGCGGTGCGCCAGTAGTTGATGCCGGTCGTAGTAAGCGGAGTCGAGAAGCCGTAGCCGGGCAGCGACGGAACGATCACGTCGAAGGAATCGGCAGGGTCGCCGCCGTGCGCAGCTGGATCGGTGAGCGGCCGGATTACCTTGTGAAGGTCCCAGAAGGTCCAGGGCCATCCATGAGTCATGATGAGCGGAATTGGATTGGGCCCTTTGCCGCGCTCGTGAATGAAGTGGATCGGGATGCCCTCGATTTCGGTTTTGTAGTTGGCGAAGGAGTTCATCTCGCGCTCGTGGCTACGCCAGTCGTAGGCCGAGCGCCAATAGTCGATAAGCTGCTTAAGGTATTCGAGGTTGGTGCCGTATTCCCAGTTCTGATTGCCGAAGTCGCGCGGGAAGCGGGTGTGGCTTAGGCGATACTGCAAGTCTTCGAGAGTGGAGTCGGGGACAGCGATAGTGAACGGTTCTGGTTTCGGCATCAAGAGGTGCTCCCGCGGATTGGCGATATTCGAGCAGACGATAATCGGACTTGAGCGGAAGCACAAATCTGTTGCAGGCGAATCGCAGTCATTCATGCAGCGCTGCGCCGAAGACGCGCTGCATGTTGCGTTAGAGCCAATCGGCGTCGCGCGGCATCTCAACCGCGCGACGCCGGATGCGATTATAGGCTGATCTCTTTGATGAATGGGAGTAGCGCGTCGAGCAGACCGCTAGGATTGTCGCCCTGGATCGTATGGCCTGCATTCGGGACTTTAACCCAGCGACCGTGCGGCAAGCTCTCGGCGAACTTCGAGGCATTCGCGTCAGAGAAGACGTCACTACGATCACCGCGCAAAATCAGCGTCGGACAGGAGATTTGATGGATATCGCTGATGATTTGTTTCGCGCGTTCGACGCGTTCATGGGCGAAATCCGGTGACATCCGGTTCGGATCGTGCTTCCAAGTCCATTTGCCATTTGGCAGCTTGCGCAGATTGTGGAGCAGGCTGCGACGGAGCAGAGTCGGATTACGTCGCGGGTTGAACGCCATCGCGCGCTCGACGAATCCGTCGACGGAGTCCAGCACGCGATCCTGACTGATGAAATCGCGGATGCGTTTAGCACCATCCATACTTAGCTCAGGTCCGACATCGACGAGCACCAGTCCGGCCATCGTTGCGGCGTGAGCGATCGCATAGCCAATCGCGGCAAAACCGCCCATCGAATGACCGATCACCAGCGGCTTATGCAGTTTGAGCTTCTCGACGAAGCCCGCGACGTCCTGTACCTGACTGTCGTGGCTATAGTCTGAAGTCGGTTCCCATTCGCTATCGCCGTGACCGCGCTGGTCGAGCGCAAGGCATTGATACTTGGTCCGCAGCATCAGGCAAACGACATCCCACGTGTGGGCATTCAAGCCGCCGCCGTGGAGGAACAGAATCGGAGGGCGACCATTGTTGCCCCAATCGAGGTAATGGAAGCGCATCCGGCCAATCACGATGTGATGGGATTCCGGCAGCACCAGTTCCGGCAGTTTCAGTCCGGCAAGGTTGGCGGCCAGCTCTAGATGTTCTCTTTGTTCGGTATCAGTCAGCACGTTCTATTCTCCTTGGTCTGTTCTGGATGTAACAGCCAAACGACGGGCAAGGTATAGCAATCGCCTTGCAAGGCGGCAAATCGAGAGTCGTTCAAATCATTCTGAGGGAGTCCGCGACCGAAGAATCCCGGCTGCGAGCCAATATCGCAAGAAAAGATTGCGTTAGATCAAGCATAAGAGACCGCTAGATTCTTCACTCCGCAGACTCCGTTCAGAATGACAGACCTACTTCGAGTCGGTTCTATGACAGCGCATTAGCTAATTCAGTTCAGATTGAACATCCGGGCGGCGTTGTCCCACAGCAGCTTGCGGCGCGATTCATTCGGGATCGGCTGCTTCATCATCGCATCGATTCCCCAGGGATAAGTACCGTCCGGATGCGGATAGTCAGTATCCCAGGTGAAATTGTTATCGCCGACGATTTCGATCGCCGCCTTGAGGGTCGGCTCGTCACCGCGAAACGCTACACACACGTTGCGCTTGAAATACTCAGTCGGACGCAGGGTCAGATATTCATGTTCGGCATTGCCGCTAAAATCCCAATGCTGCTCCATCCGTTGCAGCCAGTAGGGAACCCAGCCGCCATCAGCTTCAACGTGGACCACCTTTAATTTGGGGAACTTCTCGAAGATGCCGTACCAGATCAGCCCGGCCATCGCCGCCATCGCTTCGAACGGATGCGACAGGATATGCCCGCTGACATGGGTGTCCATCCGATCGCCGAATGACGGCACGGAAGACGACGCCGAATCGTGGGTCGAAATCGGCTTGCCGATGTCCTCGATTTCCATCCACAGCGGCAGGTAGTCGTCGCTCCAGAGTGAGCGCCCACGCACCGGATTCGGTCGCATGTAGTAGCTGACGCATCCGGCCTGCGAAGCGCGACGCGCTTCCTTGATGGCTTCTTCCGGGTCCTGCATCGGGAGAATCGCGGCCCAGTGCAAACGGTCCGGCGAGGCGGACGCATAGTCTGCTGCCCAGTTATTGTAGGCGCGACAGCAGGCGGCGAGCAGCTTGATATCGCGGAACTCACGTCCGAGCATCTGTCCCGCGACGGTCGGGTACATGATTTGGGTATCGACGCCCTGTTCGTCCATATCGTCCAGCCGGCTCTGTGCGCTGAAACCGGTTTTTTTCGCCTTTTCGAAACGCTCCATGGCTTTTTTGACTGCAGTGAGAAAGGCAGGCGCAGCCATGGGATATTTGCCCTTCTCGCGCACAAACGAGTCGCCTTCGACCAAGAATGTCCGGCGGTTGGACTCAGGAGCCACGCCGATTTTGGGCGCTTGCGACTTGTAGGCGTCTTCCATGTAGCGCTCCCACAGCCATTCCGGCTCCATCAGATGGGAATCCGTATCGACGATTTTGAATCCGTCACGCATGGTCCTTCACCTCACCAGGTTGATCAACGCCCGCACGCATAGCTCGTAATCTGCTGTCGCGTCTATGACTCGATCTCTATTGCTTGCGGCATGATCAACGCCTTTACGCCCTGTTTTTTGTTCAGCAACTCGAATGCTTCGATGCCATGATCGAGACCATAGCGATGCGTCACCATCGGCTTCAGGTCGATCGCGCCGCCGGCGACCATCGCGATCGAGCGCCGCCAGGTGCTCGGCATGCGCACCCGCGACGGAATGATCTTCACGCCGTGGAAAAAGAGCGAACGCAATTCGCTATTCGAGAGATCGCGCGCCGGCCATCCGAGTTCGATCAACTCGCCGTTGCGCCTGACCAGATGGCGGACCGAATCGAGGAATCCAGCCGCATCGAAAACTACGTCGGCGCCGCCTTCGGGCATAATCCCGCGCACCTGATCGATCCAGTCGCGATCGGAGGCGCAAACCGTCTTGAAGCCCATGCTGCGGGCGAGCGCCAGCCGTTCCGCATCGACGGCCAGACCCGTAATCACGATCGAGGTAACGCCGAGCGCGCGGGCCGCGAGCGCGGTGCAGAGGCCGATTGGCCCGGGGCCTTCGATTACGCAACTATCGCCGGCCTTGAGCGAAGATTCTTCGACGGCATGGACGCCGGTCGCGAAAGGTTCGAGCAGCGCCGCCTCTTCCATGTCCATGGTCTTCGGCACGAGCCAGGCATTCTGGACGGGCGCGATCGCGTATTCGGCGAATGAGCCGCCGAGCCGTCCAGGATTCAGGCAGAAGTTGAAGCGTCCATGTTGGCATGAGGAACACTGGCCACACGGACCGAAAGGATCGAGCGCGACGTGATCGCCGACTTTGAAACCGGTGACGCCTGCGCCGAGCTCGACGACTTCGCCGGCCGGCTCATGGCCGATCACGGTGGGAAATTTGGAGACGACGCGGTCGGCATTGAGCTCCCAGAGATAGATATGCAGGTCGGAGCCGCAGATGCCGCAGACGGAGACTTTGACCAACAGTTCGTTGGGGCCGGGCTTGGGAATCGGTACGTCAATCAATTCGACGCCCGGCTCAGGACGGGTCTTGGCGATTGCTTTCATGGAGCTAGTAATACGACTGAAACCACACGCCGGGTCAAAGCTTAATTCCAGTGCCGGGGCGGGACCCCGCGATAGCGCATCCGCGGGCGAATCAGGCGATTGTCGGCGTATTGTTCGAGGCTGTGCGCGATCCATCCGGCGGCGCGGCCCAGCGCGAATACTGCGGCCGGCAGCCCGCGTCGCAGACCAAGCATCCGGACGCAGGTAGTGAGATAAAAATCGAGATTCGGACGCAGCCGCTCGCGTTTCCAGACTGCTTCTTCGATCGCGAGTGCCGTCTCGAAAAGCGCTTGTTCTTATGGCGCGCGATTTCCGCAGCCACGCTCTTGAGTAGTTGAGCGCGCGGATCACCCTCGGGATAGATCGCGTGGCCGAAGCCGGGGGGCAGCAGATGGCGTTCGGCAAAATGATCCAGCAGATCGTCGAGCTTGACGCCGGAGTGGAGCTCCGCGAGCAGCAACTCGATACGGTCGCAGGCGCCGCCATGAATCGGACCGGAAAGCGAGCACAGCGCCGCGAGCACCGAGGCGTAGAGGTCTGCGCCGGTGCTCGCGACTACGCGGGCGGCAAGGGTCGAGGCGTTCAATTCGTGTTCGGCACATGCCACCAGCACGTGATCGAGTGCGACGCGATCCGCCTCTCTGACTTCGCCGAAGGAAAGCCGGAGGAGCTGAGCTGCGATACTTCCCGGTTGAGAGCGAGCTCCAGATCCTCTTTCGGAGCGTGCGCTCGCGATGACGGTTGGCATCGCGCCGATGATCATCGTCGCGTGATCGCGCGGTTTCGCCGCAGAATTTCGGCGCTCGGCAGCGGCCAATACCGGCAACATGATCGCGAGGCGGGATAACGGCGGAGCTTCCGCGCCGACACTCTTCAAGGCTGCGGCAACAGCTGATGGGATTCGGACCGCGTCGATCTTTTCCCGCAACGCCCGAATTTCAATTGTGGAAGGGCGCTCGCCATTCCACAGCAGCAGGCAGACTTCCTCGAAAGTCGCGTGTTCGACGACTTCCTCAATCGGATAGCCGCGATAGGCGAGTTGGCCGTCGATAATCGAGCTGACTGCGGATTCGGCGACAATTACTCCCGGCGACGAGCCATCCTGCCGCGGCTGGGCGATCGTCACCCAAGTGGAGGCATCAGGCAGGCTACGCGCCCGCCGTCCCCGCTCGGGCATCGCCACGCCACGCAAGGCTTCGATTTCGTTCAGGCGGTAAAGAGTCTCGCGGCCAACTTTACGCTTGTAACTTTTCAGCCACCCGCGACTGACGTAGGCGTAAAGCGTGCCGACCTTGACCCCGAGATGAGCGGCGGCCTCCGCTGCCGTCAGCATTCGGGAGCTGTCAGATACGGGATGCGCCGCCACTGTCGTGATAACGCCATCAGATCGACACGACGTCAAGTGCCGGTCCTTGTGGGTTCGGCTATGACGCGTGGAGGCGAGGGCTAGCTGCGCGAGTTGCGATTGGGCAGCGCGCGTCCGAGCGCCTTCATTACTTCTTGAACATCGGCCCACACCAGCCGCTTGTCCGCCGGATTGCGCAGCAGGTAAGCCGGATGGAACGTCGGCATCATTTGCACGCCGCGGACTTCCTGCCACTTGCCACGTAGCTTGCTAATCGGCGTTTTCACCTTGAGCATCGCCTGGACGGCGAAGGTGCCGAGTCCAACGATTACCTTCGGCTGGACGAGTTCGATCTGGCGAAAGAGGAAAGGCTCGCAGGAGGCGACTTCGTCAGGTTCAGGATTCCGATTTTCGGGTGGGCGGCACTTGATTACGTTGCAGATATAGACTTCGGCGCGCGTCATACCCATCCCGCGTTCGATAATGTCGGTCAACAGTTGACCGGCGCGACCGACGAACGGCTCACCCTGCGCATCTTCGTCTGCGCCCGGACCCTCGCCGACGAACATCAGCTCCGCGCGAGGATCGCCAACGCCGAAGACGAGATTGGTGCGCATCGGCGCGAGCTTGCATCGTTGGCAGTCGCCGATGAACGCGCGCAGTGCTTCGAGATCGGCAGTCTTTTCCAATCCCGGATAGCGCGCCAGCAATTCATTCGGGACGAGCGGCGCTGGTGACGACGCAACTGGCTTCAGAGGCGGCGATGATTTTGTGCTTCGCTCGGGAAAAGCAACCGGCTTGCCGGGTGTGAGCGGCGCACGTACGCGTGCGGTCGCGCTGACGGGTAATCCTTCGAGGCCCTCCTCACGCAACTGATCGACGTAATCGCGAATCGAGGCGAGCAGCTTCGCGCGCTCAGGTTGATTATCGAGTGAAGACATATTATCGCGCTGACCTACGATGCATTATGCAACTTTCGCGAGTGCGGCTAAATGCTGATCTATATTTTCGATACGAGCTCATCGACCGCATGGTTCTCGTGGACGATGGTGGCGAGTTTAGCCGCGGCCATCGCAGCAATCGCAGCATGGTTTCAGTTCCGCGCGATGTCTTTGCAGATGCGAGCAAGCTTACTGCTATCTTTCGATCAGCGCTGGGAAGAACCATCATTCAAAAGGAATCGTAACGTATATGCGAAATTCCAAAGCTCAGTGAGAGATGAAATCCGTCTTTTCCGGGTCGGCGCTGACCCTGACGAAGACGGCGAGGTGATGATGAGGCGTTATCAGAGCAGGCTAGCCAGGATGCTCTGGGAAAATCCAGCGGAGTATCAGACGATCATGGGGCTCTGTTATTTTCTAGAGACTGTCGGATATGCTGCGCGAGCCAAATACATCCATGCGCGTGACATCACTAATCTCCTGGGCGGAACAATCAGAGAAGTGAGCCAAGTTTTCCAATATCACATCCGTGATCTTCAGGAGACTCCTGGCCGTGAGGAGCTGTTCGGCAACTGCGTATGGCTGTTTAATCGGGCTTGGGACGACTATGAATCACACCATCGCAGGCGCGTCTGAGGGATAGTCGGGGCTGCGGTGATTTTAATCCTGAGGCTTTTTCGGCGGACGAGGCCGATCAATCAACTTGCCGTTCGGTGAGAGCGGAATCCAATTAGCTAGCATCATTCAAATCTAGCAGATTCTCGTGTAATGCGATAGCAGCATCCCGATTACCGGCCATAGACGACAGAACCGGGTTCCACAGTCGCTCTACCCGCGCGCAAGTTTATTAAACGGTCGAGAATCAGGTCGCCCACTTCATCTTTGGTGAGCTTAGGGGTGGTCTCGTGATGGCCGTCAGCGCTGAGCATCGTCACGATATTGGTGTCGACGGCGAAGCCGGCGTCGGAGCGCGACACGTCATTTCCAACGATTAGATCGAGTTGTTTGCGGCGCAGCTTGTCAGAAGCATTATTTTCGAGTTCTTCGGTTTCAGCCGCAAAGCCGATCATGATCCGGTTGCCTTTTTGCGCGGCGAGGCGCGGGAGTTCGTCAGCAATCGGGGCGAGTTCGAGAGTCATTCCGCGAGGGTCTTTCTTGAGCTTTTGCGAGGCGGGTTTCGCGGGACGGAAATCCGCGACCGCCGCAGCCATAATTAATGCCGAGCACCACGGGAAATTGCGTGAAGTCGCGTCGAGCAACTCGGCGGCACTGACTGTATCGATTCGCCCGACCCCATATGGCGTGGGCTGCGCCGATGGCCCGGCGATCAAACGCACTTCCGCTCCACGCCGCCATGCTGCTCGGGCGATCGCGAAGCCCATCTTGCCGGTCGAGCGATTGGAAACGAAGCGTACCGGATCGATCGGCTCCTGAGTCGGGCCGGCGGTAATCAGGATGCGCTCGCCGGCAAGGTCTTGGGGCGACAGCATCCGGGTCACTTCTTCAACGATCGCGGCGGGTTCGATCAAACGGCCTTTGCCCTCATAGCCACAGGCCAGTGCGCCCGACCCGGGCTCGATAATGGTGGCGCCGCGCTCGCGCAATTTGCCCAAGTTCTCGGCCACGGTTGGATGATCATACATGTGCACGTTCATCGCGGGCGCGAACGCGAGCGGAGATCGTGCGGCGAGCAGGACGGTTGTCAGTAGATCATCGGCGATTCCGACCGCGGCCTTGGCGATTACGTTGGCGGTTGCCGGCGCGACCACGATCGCGTCGGCAGTATCGGCTAAGCGGATATGTCCGATCTCGGATTCTTGCGTGAGATCGAAGGTATCAGTCGCGACGGGATTTTGACTCAGGGCCTGCAAGGTCAAAGGCGTGATAAATTGCGCGGCGTTGCGCGTCATAACAACGCGCACTTTAGCCTCGGCGACGACCAGTAATCGGACCAGTTCGGCGGCTTTATAAGCAGCAATTCCGCCCGAGACTCCGACTAGGATCGTTTTACCGCGCAGCACGCTCATCGGAATGCGAGTTTAGCCTAGTGGCTGCGCGGGAAATGAAGAGCAATGACAAAGCGTCCTCTAGCTAAATCTGTTCTGACGAAATACTTGCCAAAGTACGGATTACTGATGATACTCGCGCGAGCTTAAGTCTGCGTCTCGCGAGGCCACGTCCGGACCCGTCGAGCAGCTTTGAAAGGCCCGAACATGCTGTCAAAAAGATTTCTGCTGCCGTTCGGCATCGCACTGCTTTACTGGGTCACTTCGCCTTTATTAGCGGTTGCCCAGAGCGGCGCATCGACGCCTTCATTCGTCAGTGATCAAGGCGTGTCGAAGGAGTCCACCGGAGCGACAATACCGCCGGGTACGCGAATCACGACGCAAAACTGGCAACAGTATCGGCAATTCATGTCGGATGGAGTGCAGGCGCTGTTCGAGGGCAAGTACTTCTGGAAAATGCCGGATGACGCTGAAATCAATGTCGGCGTGACCAGCGTCAATCCGCCGCCCAAGACCTTTCTCGACGCGACGGAGAAGTATTCGCCTCAGGTCAAGCTGATCGAGCTACCCGACGGCGGCATCACGCTGCAAAACTATCAAGGCGGATTTCCATTTCCGAATCCGTCGGAGCCGCACAAAGGATGGAAGGTTCTGGCGAATGTCTGGTATCGGTATTTCCCGCACGTATCGTTTATCAATCATGGCGGCGGATGCTCACTCGATCACAATCTGAATATCAATTGTGCGGCAGGTGATATCGTCTATCGGCAATTGAGTTTCAATACTGATCCGGGCGTTCCGGCGACAATCCCGGGAGCAGCGGACAAATTCTATACTCAGTGGTACATGCTGTCGGAACCCGAGCAGTCGCGCTACACAGCGTCGCTGCAGATTGCCTACACGGACTTGCAGCGGAACGAGGATCTCTATGCGTTCGTGCCGGCGCTGCGCCGCTATCAACCGGTCTCGACGCTCGGCCGATGCAGTATGGTGCAGGGCGTCGATATCACACAGGAGGATTATCGCTCGGGCTTCGATTCGAATCTGACGCAACTGAAGGTTGATTATCTCGGGGAGCGCAAAGTTATCGCGCTGTTCCTGTCGAAGATGCCGGATGGCGGATTTCCGAGCGCCTTCGAGATGCCGCTCGGATGGCCGAAGCCATCGTGGGGACAATGGCAGGTGCGCGACGTTGATGTGATCAGCGTGAGCAAACTGCCATCGAAAGCGGAAAACTATTGCTATGGCAAGCGCGTCATGTACGTGGACAAAACCACTTACGCGCCACTCTGGGAAGAGCTGTATAATGTGAAGATGCAGCCGTGGAAGATTGTCGGACTGTTTCTGCGCGTTGCGGACGTTCCGGAATTAGGCAAGGTCGAGACCAGCGGCTCGTTAGTTTATGCGTTCTGGGATGTGCAGCATCGGCATGCTTCGTTCGTGCTCGATCCGACTGACAATCGTTATTCGTTCTATGTCAACGAGCAGGTGCCGAAGGATTACCTGGATTTGACCCGCTATACCACGCCGGGCGGCCTCAACATGATCATGCGTTGAGCGCCGCCATGTCGCACGTAGCAGCTATCTTTCGAGTTCGCCGCTGATAAATTTCTCGACGCGATCGCGCGCGATATCGTCCGAAATCTGTCGCGGCGGATGCTTCATCGTGTAAGCGGCGATTGAATAGAGTGGGCCGCCGATCTTGCGGTCACGCGCCAGCTTGAGGCATCGGATGGCGTCAATCACTACGCCGCCCGAGTTGGGCGAATCCTGCACCGACATCCGCAATTCGAGCTCGATCGGGATTCCGGCGAAGCCCTCGGCCTCGATGCGCAGGAAGCAGACCTTATTGTCATTCTGCCACGGGATGTAATCCGAGGGGCCGATATGGACGTCATTATCGGGCATCCGCTCCGGTAATACGCTTTGCACCGCCTCAGTTTTCGATTTGCGCTTCGAGGTAAGCCGCGACCGATCAAGCATGTTGAGAAAATCAGTGTTGCCGCCGGTATTGAGCTGATAAGTATGCCGCAGCTTGATACCGCGATCGGCGAACAGCTTCATGATCGTGCGATGGAGGATGGTCGAGCCGAGCTGAGATTTGACGTCATCGCCCACCACCGGGATTTTACGCGCGGTAAACTCCGAGGCCCATTTTTCGTCGGATACAATAAAGACCGGCATGCAATTAAGCAGACTGACGCCCGTTTCGAGGCAGGCGCGAGCGTAGCGCTCGACGGCTTTCTGGCTGCCGACTGGTAAGTAACAGAGCATCACCTCAGCGCCGGTCTCGCGCAGGCGGCGCTCGATGTCAACTGGACGCTGATCGGAGGCAATGAAGGTCCGTTCCGGCGGATAGGACGACATATGCGGCGCGATTCCGTCGTGGATTTCGCCCATCTCGACATTTACGCCGTAACGGGGCAAATCGGGCCAGATCGAGACGGTGTTGTTGGGTGGCGCGAAACAGGCCTCTTCAAGCGGGCGGCCGACCTTGCGAGCATCGATATCGAAAGCGCACGCGACCTCGATATCCTCGGGACGATAACCGCCGAGATCTGTAGTGCATCAGACCGATGGGGTTCTTCAGGTCCGCAGGCGACGCGTGCTGATAGTGCTCAAGGCCCTGAAGCAGAGACGAGGCACAGTTACCTACCCCAACGATTGCTAGCCGAATCTTCGCCATTTTCCTCTTCCGTCAGCCGTTCAAGGCGAGGAGAAAATCCCCCTGTCCCTCAGCGCCTCTGTCCACCTAAGCGAAATGAAGGCCGACTCATAGTTTGTAACGGAGCCATAACGCAAAGTAAATTGTATGTCGGTTTTTCGGTCAGTCCAGCTATAGAACTGGATTGGCAGGTGCGCGACTCTCCACGCAGGAAAAAAATCCTATCCATTCGTTGAGGTTTAGCCCAGTCACATGCGCGCGATGATCTCGTCGGCGACCTCATCGATGAACTCGTCGAAATCGTCGAAGGGTGGATTGAGAACCAACTGACTCAGTCCGGCGCGTTCCAGCTCGCGCAATTGCTCGATGATTGCCTCGCGGGGCGCAACCAGCGTGGTCGCCGCGATCGTTTCGGGTGTGACGAACTTGCGCTCGCGTTCCGGAACGTAGGTGCAATGGCCGACGTGAAGATCGAGGTAGCGTTCGCTCGGAATCCCTAGATTTTCCACATAACGAGCGTATTCATCGTAAACCGCTCGCGCTTTTGGAGGCAGCGAACGCGGTTTCGCGTAGCCCGCGGCGATCGCGTGCAGACAGGTGATCACCCATGGGCCGACCATCTGCGTAATGCGTGGCGACTCCAAGGTCTCGCCCGGGCGCAGAACGCATAGATGGGCGAGCGATACGCACGGCAGCTTGCCATCGAGCTTGCGTCCGGATTCGGCAGCGCCGCTGTTTGCATGACGAAACACTGCTTCGAGACGCTCCGGCGTGACCGCGCCGCTGGTGATGATTCCGTCGCCAAATTCGCCGGCGATCGCCAAGGCCTTCGGGCCATTGCCAGCTACATAGAGTGGGATTTGATCTTCGAGATCGATAAAACGCAGATCGCGATGCAAGTAGCGGATCTTACGGCTCAGCCCATCGGTGTTGTAAGTAGCTTCGCCGCCCTTCAACAGATCGCGAATCACGCGTACTTCCTCGCGAAAATCGGCCAGCCGCACCGGCGGCAAGCCCATCACGCGCCGCCCGGTGTGACCGGTGCCATAACCAAGCATCACTCGCCCGGGTGCGATTTCGTTGACTGTTGCGATCGAATGTACTGTCACCGGCGGAATACGATTGGCGGCAACCGAAATACCGGTGGCGAGCTTGATAGTTTTGGTGTTGCTGGCGGCGAGCGCCATGCAGACGTAGGCGTCGCCCCAAATCATATGCGAGTCGGGAAACCAGGCGTGAGTGAACCCGCGCGACTCTGCCCGTTGGGTATCTGCGATAGCGCGCTGCGGCTTGGTGAAGATCAAAGTACCGAAATCCATTGTGATGCTCCTGACGTTACCGCGTCGCGCGTGATTATATACGAAGCAGGCTCGGTTGCGGCCCAGGAGGTCTGGAATGGGAATCGGCGTAGGGATTGTTGCTGTTGTTCTAGTGATCTTCGTTCTGAGCGGCCTTAAAATTCTTAAGGAATATGAACGTGCGGTGGTCTTTCGCCTCGGACGGCTGATGGATCTATCGCGGCCCTGGATTGGTCTTTATCGTGCCGATTCTGGAGAGCGCAGTGCGGATCGATCTGCGGACCGTAACGCTCGAAATCCCGCCGCAGGACGTAATCACGAAAGACAATGTAACGGTCAAGGTAAGCGCGGTGCTCTATTTCCGCGTAATCGATCCGTCGAAAGCGGTCACCGAGGTGCGCGATTATCTGTTCGCGACGCTTCAGCTCTCGCAGACGACGCTACGCTCGGTCGGCGGCCAGAGCGAGCTCGACGACCTGCTGAGCCAGCGCGAACGGCTCAATGCCAAGATTCAGGAGATCATCGATTTCCAGACCGAGCCATGGGGGATCAAGGTGGTGCTGGTCGAGCTGAAAAATATCGATCTGCCGCAAGACATGCAGCGCGTGATCGCAATGCAGGCCGAGGCGGAACGGGAGCGGCGGGCCAAAGTTATCTCCGCCGAGGGCGAATATCAGGCGGCGCAGCGGCTCACCGAAGCTGCCGAGATCATGAGCCACAACCCGATCACGTTGCAACTGCGCTATCTTCAGACTTTGTCCGAGATCGCGACCGAGAATAATTCAACCACGGTATTTCCGCTGCCGATTGATCTGTTAGAACCGTTTCGCAGGGTTACTGCGGGCGGCGGGTCACCGACCAAGCCCGACGACCCGAAAACGTAATAGAGCGGGAGGGCAATAGCGATGGAACTCGGACAAATTCGCGCAGAAACCATTGGCTCGATGTTGCGGCCTGCTGAGTTGCGTGAGGCGCGGCGCAATTATCGTCAGCGGCGATCTGCTCCTCACCGCGGATTTCAAGCGAATCGAGGATCGCGCGGTGGATGATGCGATCGCTTTGCAGGAGCGGTGCGGGCTCGATGTGGTCACTGATGGCGAGCAGCGCCGCGCGAGTTTTCTGGGGGCGCTGCTGGAAGCGACCGAAGGCCTCACCCGTAGCGATGATGTGCTCAAGCCGTGGCACGAGCAGGACGGCAGCGTCAGTCAACTCTCGCTCGGGACTGCTAGTTACTCAAAAGCTGCGACGGGTGCGATCGCTAGTCGCGGAGGAGTATTCCTACTCGCGTGCTCGGGCACACAAGCCGGTCAAAGTTTCGCTGCCAAGTCCGATGATGCTCTCGATGTTCTGGTCGCCGACCGTCACGCGCGAGGTGTACGCCGACCCCTTCGATCTTTTCGCGGATGGCGCAACCGTGATCCGCGCCGAAATCGCGGAACTGGCGCGCCTCGGATGCGAGTACGTCCAGATCGACGCGCCGGAGCTGGCGACGCTCACGGACCCGGTCGCCACGCGTGATATGTACGAGAAGAACGGGATTGATCCGCGGCGGCTGATCATCGATGGCCTCGACATCTTAAACTCTCTCGCCGATGTTCCGGGGATCACATTTGGCCTCCATCTGTGTCGCGGCAACAACGACGGACGTTGGTTGGCGCAAGGCGGCTACGACGCGATCGCGAAGGAGATGTTCCGTCGCGCGACCAACTATTCGCGCTTCCTGCTGGAATACGACGACGCGCGCTCGGGCGGCTTCGCGCCATTGGCTGATGCGCCGCGCGACAAGACGGTCGTGCTCGGGCTGGTCACGACGAAAAAGTCTGCGATGGAAACTACGGACGAATTGATTCGCCGGATCGATGAAGCCTCGCGTTACTTCCCGCGTGAGCAGTTGGCCCTGTCGCCGCAATGCGGCTTCGCGTCAGGCGTGCACGGGAATCCGATCACGGAGGCAATCCAGGAAGCGAAGCTCAAGCTCGTCGCCGACGTAGCGCATCGCGTCTGGCGTTAAAGCGCTGATAAGCTTTGTTGAACCGGCAGCCGAACGGTTAATGCCGTCCGGCTGCCGCGTACTTCATTCGGTGAAGCTACGCTTACTGTGCAATCCCGTAGAGAGTCGCCGCATTATCGAACACGATCTTGCGGCGGACATCGTCAGGCACGCCCGCGAAATCGCGCTCGACGACTTTGCGTGATTCCGGCCAGGTCGAATCGGTATGCGGGAAGTCCGAGGCCCACATATAGTTCGCCGAACCGAACAACTTGTAGGCAGCCGGACCTACCGGATCATCCTGGAAGGTCGCGAACATCTGCCGCCGGATATACTCGCTGGGCTTCATCGGCAACGGATTCGGCATGATCGCGTTGAACTTCTCGTAAGCATGATCCAGCCGATACATGTAATGCGGAATCCAACCCACGTCGTTTTCGGCTGAAACGATGATCAGTTTCGGGAAACGTTCGAGGACGCCGCCAAAGATTATCGCGCTGAGCGACTGCTGCACTTCATGAATCAGGTTCGCATACAGCTCACCCATCGAGATGCGGTTCGCCCCGCCCATCAGCGCGTCGCTGACCTTGCTGAGGTCGGTGCCTTTGCCCTTGCCGGTGATCACATGCAGCGATAACGGCATCCGGCAATCCGAAGCGGCCTGCCAGAGCGGATCGTAAACGTTGCTGGAATAGGGTTTGTCTTTGGGCGGCGAGCCCCAGATCATCGCGCCGCGCAGGCCGCGCTTTGCACAGTGCTCCAACTCTTTGACTCCGGCGTCGATATCTTCCAGTGAGATCAGCGCCGTGCCGATGAGCCGCTTCGGATTATGCGAGCAGAACTCGGCCAGCCACTCGTTATAGACGTGAAAGCAGGCGCGCTGCAGGTCGGGATCATCGAGGCCGAACAGCGGCATCCCGAGGGTGGTGTAGAGCACCTCGGCCTCGACCCCGTCAATATCCTGATCCTTGAGGCGCTCGGCCGGGTCCCATCCGCTGGGCCTTGCCGCTTCGTAGCCGCGCTTCATATGGTCGCGCAGCTCCTGCCCGCTGCGTCCAGTGCCGAAGCCGCCCGCTACTGGAAACGGACTGATTCCCGGCGCGGTGAAAAAGAGACCTTTGCCGTCGGGCCGCTCCTCGACATGCGGTGCGCGGTCTTTGAATTTACGATCGAGCCGGATTTCCCAGAAATCCGCCGGCTCCATCACGTGCGAATCCGCTGATATCAGCCGTAATTCCGCCATAGGTTGCCTCGCAGAAAGTTGGAGTATGACGATCGCTATTGGTCGCGCGTTTCGATCATTTTTGCAAGGGATTATTTCCCGATTTTGTCGTCCACCTTTTCGCGGCCTACAGGTTCTCACTCACGCGTTGCAATGGTGGGGCATGCTCGAAAGTAACTTCGGCGGGCGTCTTTTCTTGAAATCGGCCCGGACCGAGCAGTACAGCATCATCGATCATTTTTCCGGTGGCGTCGTATGTTTTTTTGCCAGTTCATCTCGCAGCAAGCTTCGGCAATCGTCGCAGACGCCAGAATCAGTTCGCGATTCAAGCTCCTTCTCCAAAAACTTACATACGGTCAGCATCATAGCGGCCGTGTTGTCAAATAGCGCATTTCATGTTCGTTCCTTGTTTCGAGGTAGTAGGCAGTGGGTGATTGTAGCCATCCGAGGTGGCCTTAGCTTATTAGCTAGCTATGCGGGGGTGTGCCATCGTCGAGGCTTGCTATGCGCGGTGGCCGAGTGGTCGAGGGGCCGGTCTGATAAGCCGGTAGGGGCGCAAGTTCCTCGTGGGTTCGAATCCCGCCTGCCTCAGGAGTGGCAGCAACGTCATCGACATCGCCATCCGGCGGAGCACGGCATCTAGCTCGGCCGCTATCGAGATTGCCTGATCGGTCGTCAGGGGCCGCATCTCGATAAGTGGCTCGGGGCGCACGTTCAATTCGTGGGCGTCGAATGTCGAACTCGACCAGCGTTTCTGCAAGCCTGCCTACTGCCCTGCCTAATGCTCGCGACGGTCGTCCGCGACCATTGCCGGGGTGGCTATCAGCCCAAGCAACGTCATCGATTGCCGGCCGGTACCCGGCCCAAGCGAATCCGCCAGCATTGCTCGGCCGCGCCAAAGCATCAAACTTATCACCCTGATTGCCGCTCTTGCGGCTGCCGCAGGGTCATTCTTTCCCGCACCGCCGGCCGCCGCCGCAGTCGTCTTTATCAAGATGCTCGATGCGCCCACCGAATTCGATCCGACCCAGGTGACGATCAACGCGGGCGACAGCGTCCACTGGCAAAATGACGGCAATACGATCCACGACGCTACCAACAACCCCGCGCTCGCGATCGATCCAAAGCAGGTCTCAAGCCCGGCCGGCGCTCCAGCCTTCGATTCCGGATTCATAAATCCGGGTCAGAGCTTCGAGCAGAAATTCACCGTCCCCGGCGTCTACAAGTACGTCTGCGTGCCGCACGAAACCTCCGGGATGATCGGCACCATCGTCGTCAAATGACCCGGCCGGCGCTCCCACGCCCCAACCGATCTCTGCTACTCGCACTTTTGGGCGGGAGAGTGCAGAGTTACAGCAATGTGCCGCGGCGGGCGCGGCCCAGATGTTTGTAGGCGCGCTGCGTGGCGATGCGGCCGCGGGCGGTCCGCGCGACAAATCCTTCCTGCAACAGGTACGGCTCATAGACTTCGCCGAGCGTATCCGCCTCTTCGCCCACCGCGGCCGCGAGACTCTCGATTCCGACCGGCCCGCCCTCGAATTTGTCGATGATCGCTGCAAGGATCGACCGGTCCATCCGGTCGAAGCCGCACGCGTCGATTTCGAGCAGTTCCAGTGCGCCGAGCGCCACTTCCCGTGTGATCGTCGGAGCGTTGTGCACCTGCGCGAAGTCACGCACCCGTCGCAGTAATCGGTTTGCAATCCGCGGTGTGCCGCGCGCGCGTGACGCCAGTTCCGCTGCGCCATCATCGTCCATCGGGACATTGAGCAGGCGCGCCGAGCGCCGGACAATCTCAGTCAGTTCATCGCGATGATAGAAATCGAGATGATAATGCTGGCCGAAGCGATCGCGCAGCGGCGAGCTGAGCAGACCCGAACGAGTAGTCGCGCCGACCAGTGTGAAGGGCTTGACCGCCAGCTTCATCGTGCGCGCACCGGGCCCTTTACCGACGACGATATTCAGCTCGAAGTCCTCCATCGCGGGATAGAGAATTTCCTCCACGACCTTCGCCAGGCGATGGATTTCGTCGATAAACAGCACGTCGCCCTTATCGAGATCGTTGACGATCGCGGCCAGGTCGGCGGCGCGTTCGATCGCGGGTCCGGAGGTCGAGCGCAGATTCACGCCAAGTTCGCGAGCGATGATGTGCGCGAGCGAAGTCTTGCCTAGTCCGGGCGGTCCCGAAAACAGGACGTGATCGAGCACCTCGCCGCGCTTGCGCGCTGCCGTGATCGACATCCCCAATACTTTTTTGAGCCGATCCTGTCCGGTGAATTCGCTGAGCGAGCGCGGGCGTAGCGCAAGATCTACCTGCTTCTCCTCAGCATCCGGGGCGGCCGGCGACGAGCGTGGCGGAGTGCGCGGCGCGCGGGATTTGGGTTCCGCAGCCGCATTGGTAGAAGTTATCGATTCGGGATCACTACTTTTCACCCAAAATCACCGCCAACGATTTACGAATCAAGGATTCCAGATTTTCGCCATCATCCAGCTTGCCCACTGCTTCCACGGCACGCTTCGCTTCGGGGGGGCGGTAGCCAAGATTGATTAACGCCGATACCGCTTCGTCGAAGACCAGATTGCCGCTCCCATTGCCATTAGTGGCAGCGTTTTCAGTTTTGGCCGAGTCGAGCGTGAGCGGCCCGGTCTTGTCGCGCAATTCGCGCACAATTCGCTCGGCGACTTTCGCACCGACGCCCGGCACGGCGTCGAGCCGCTCGACATCCTCACGGATGATCGCGGCCGCGAGCTCATCCGGCGCCAACACCGACAAGATCTGGAGCGCAAGCTTTGGCCCGACATGCTGCACGCCCATCAGTATATCAAATGCGCGCTTCTCTCCCGCAGAATCGAAACCGTAAAGGATAATCGCGTCCTCGCGCACTACCTGGCGGATTTCCAATCTAATCGGCGAACCCGACGAGGGCGTTCGATAATAGGTGCTAAGCGGAATGAAAATCTCGTAGCCGATCCCGCCAGTCTCGACGATCAGACGATCCGGCTCGCGTAATGTGAGTCGGCCACTGAGCGTCGCGATCATGAGCGTCCTCCCGCCGAGCCGATCGCGCGCTCAAACCGCGCCCGAAACAGATGGCACAGCGCGATCGCGAGCGCGTCCGAAGCGTCGTTGGTCAACGGCACTGCCGCATCGAGCATTAAGGTTTGCCGCACCATCCTCTTGACCTGTTCTTTGTCAGCACGCCCATGCCCCGCGATCGTGAGCTTCACGTCAGTCGGCGTGTACTCGAAGACTTCGAGATCGCGATGAGCCGCCGCGAGCATCGCGACCGCGCGCGCTTCGCCCAAGGTGAAGGCGCTCTGGACGTTGATTGCGACGAAGCTGCGCTCGAGGCTCATCACCGAGGGTCCATGTGCGTCGATCACTTCGAGCAGCTTCGCATAAAGCGTCGCGAGCCGGCGCGGTCCGCGCCCTTCGGAGTTGCCGCGAATCACACCCGAGGCGATATAGCCCGAACCCTCGCGCCGCTCGACCACCCCGAAGCCGGTGATCGCGTTGCCCGGGTCAATGCCTATAACTCTCATCTTACTTAGACGCAGCTCGCAGAGCTTTGATTTTCAACGCGACTCGCTGACTCGTTCGCTCGCTGCGCTGATGCTTTGCTAGTGTGCTTGTTGCGCTCGCAGACTCGCTTCACTAGTGCCCCCCGCCCTCCTACTCGTTTTCATCTTTTTGTCATTGTAAGCGAAGCGAAGAATCCCGGCTGCGCCCAATCTGACCTCGTTCGATAATTTACGCTGCCGAGAACTGCGCCAACTCCTCGTCGTCGATATCGAAGTTCGCCGCCACGTTCTGCACATCGTCATGCTCTTCAAGATCGTCCATCAGTTTAAGCACCTGATTTGCCTGATGACCGGTGATCTTGACCGTAGTTTCCGGCATCATCGTGATTTCGGCGGCGTCAATCGTAATCTTGGCTGCATCGAGCGCGTCGCGCACCGCCTGGAAATTTTCTGGCGCAGTCAGGACCTGAAAGGTATCGTCGTCCGCGACCACGTCATCGGCGCCCGCCTCCAGCGCGAGCTCTAGCAGCTGGTCCTCGTCGATATGGCGCTTTTCGATCGTGATCACGCCACGCTTATGAAACATCCAGCCGACGCATCCTGACTCACCGAGATTCCCGCCGCTTTTCGAGAGCAAAAAGCGAATATCCGAGACGGTCCGGTTTCGATTATCGGTCAGCACGTCCATGATCAGCGCGACACCGCCCGGCCCATAGCCCTCGTACGTTACCTGTTCGAGTTGTCCGCCGCCGAGCTCGCCGGTACCCTTTTTGATTGCGCGATCGATATTATCGTTGGGCATCGACTGCGCCTTGGCGGTCGCGACGGCCGTCCGCAGCCGCGGGTTGGCGTTGATATCGCCGCCGCCGAGCCGCGCGGCGATTGTGATCTCCTTGATAAGCTTAGTGAATACTTTGCCGCGCTTCGCATCGCGCGCCGCCTTCTTATGCTTGATCGAACTCCATTTCGAATGACCGGACATCTGACTCGCCTCCGCAGGGGACGGCTCTCCCTGATTTGAGGCGAATATACCACAATCGGTTAGAGATTCCGCCTCGACGTGGCCCACCAGCGTTCAACTCTTATATCAAGCGCGATACGCGGAGTTCATCTTCGGCGCCGCGCGTCTGCTATGATGCCGTCCCAATCGATGAAGCCGCTACTGCTCCTTTCAGTCGCTATACTGCTGGCCGGATGTTTTTATCCGGCGCAGATCAAACCACCGGAACCGAAGCGCACCAGCGTAACGCTTCAAGTCCCATATGATTTGGCATGGAACGCGGTTCATACCGTGATCATTCAGAACGGCGCGCACATCGTGACCGAAAATCCTGACGCGGGGGCTATCGAATTCCAGTCGATTGGCGGCTTCACGCTGGCCGACGCGGATTGCGGCAAGCTGCGCGGCATCGCGGGCAAGATCGACGCTGAACCCGATCCGGATTCATCGGCGGTGTACGATGTCAAAATCGAAGCGAAAGCGGCGCGCGTGAGCGTCGTGACGGTGCAGGCGACCTTCACCGCGCCATTGCATGTTCCACTGCATTCGATCGGCGACGTGCAATGCGTCTCGCGCGGCGTGCAGGAAGCAAAGCTGCTCAATCAGATCAAGGCTCAGGCGCTAGTGGAGCATCGCCCGCGGTCACAGCCCGCCAACTCCGGTATTGGGAAAGATCCGGATAACAGCTTTCACGAGGACACAAGCGCATTGTGCTTTGTAGTCACGAAATAGTAATATGTGGTCATGGAAGTTTCAGTCCGCGATTTCAAGGCGAAGCTATCCAGCTATCTAAAGGATGTCAGGGCAGGGCGCGATGTGGTCATCACGATGCGCGGACGCCCTGTCGCCCGCCTTCTCGCAATTTCGCAGCATAACGCTCAGATGCCGGATCTCGCAGAGCTCTTGCAACGTCTAAGGCGGATTCCCGGGGTACAAATTGCTAAAGGCGATAAGCCGCGAGGCGCTAGTCATCCGCCACGCATAGGACCTGGCGAGAAGACGCTCGCACAGGTTGTTCTTGCGGATCGACGTTGATCCTTTATCTAGATACTTCCGCGTTAGTGAAGCTCTATGCTACAGAAATTGGGACCGAGCATGTGCGAGAATTGGTTGGCGCTGCCGAGCTTATCGCGACAAGCTTACTCTCTTATGTGGAAGTGCAGTCAGCGTTCGCCAGAAAGCGACGACTCGCCCAAATCAACGCGGTAGACGTCAAGCGATGCAGTCAAGAATTTGAACGTGATTGGTTGGGACTTCATCGATTGCCAGTTGATGAAGCATTAGTGCGCAAGGCGGGCGAGCTTTGCGAAAAGTATGCACTTCGGGCCTATGACGCTCTTCATTTGGCAACTGCGGATTTTTTAAGAACTATTTTGGGCGCTCCGGTAGTCTTTGCTTGTTTCGATAATATACTAAATCGGGCAGCCCGAACACATAATTTCGAAACACTTATCTCTTGATAAGAAGAATAAGACACTGACTGGGCTGCTTAAGCTTTGGCATCGAGCACGGGCGAGTCGAGTTCTATCGTAGCAAGAATAGTCGGATGCTCGACGAATCCGAGCTCCGCGAGGTCCTCTCCCTCCAGCGCCAATGCAATCGCTTCCTTGAGATTCGCCGCTAATTCATCGAGGGTGGCGCCTTGCGTCACCATCGAAAGGTCGGGCGCCTCCGCGACATAAAGCTGATCGCCTTTGAAAATCCGAACGTGAATAATCTTCTTCATGCTGAAAGCTCCAGCTCGAATGAATCACTTCGACAACGTCACAGAATCGATGGACGATAACGCGCTACGCAGCCGCGATACTGTACTCTGCTTCCCTAATACTGCGATCACCTCATAAATCCCCGGGCTCACGGTGCCGCCGGTCAGGGCGACGCGGACGGGCTGGGCGAGTTGGCCGAGCTTGAGATTGAATTTTAGCAGCACGCGCTCGAAGGCCGACTGGATAGCGGCTTCAGAGAAATCGCCGTCAATGGATTCGAGTTCGGCTGCGAGCGACTTGAGCGGCTCAGCGATTTCAGGTTTCAGGAATTTAGCCGCGGCTTTAGGATCGATTGTAATGTCGTCGGTCAGGTAGAAGCGCGCGAAATCGACCAGCTCGACCAGCGTCTTGGCGCGCTCGCGCAATGTCGCGATCATCCTTTGCAGCCACGCGTCGTCATCAGGAATCATCCATCCGCGCTGCGCGATGAACGGCTTGACCTCCTGCGCGAGCTGTTCCAGTGGGCGCTCCTTCAAGTAATGGAAATTCAGCCATAGCAGCTTTTCGGCATTGAAAATGCCGGCGGATTTGCCGCAGTTGGCGAAATCGAAATACTCGATCATCTCCTTAAGCGAGAAAATCTCCTGATCGCCATGCGACCATCCGAGGCGCACCAGATAATTGAGCAGCGCTTCGGGAAAATAGCCCAGCTCGCGATAGGCAAAGACCGAGGTCGCGCCGTGACGCTTCGACAGCTTCTGGCCGTCCGGCCCCATCACCATCGGGAGATGCGCATAGGCGGGCGGCGTTAGTCCGAGCGCGTAAAAAATCTGCATCTGGCGGGGCGTATTCGGCAGATGGTCATCGCCGCGAACCACATGAGTCATCCCGAAATCGGCGTCGTCGAGCACGGTCGCGAAGTTGTAGGTCGGAACGCCGTCCGAGCGGAAGATGATCAGGTCGTCGAGCTCGCTGTTCTCGAACACCGCGCGCCCCTTGATGAGATCATCGACGACGGTTTCACCGGTCTGCGGCGCGCGAAATCGAATCGTGTAGTTGCGCCCGGCCGACTTGTCGGGCAATGCGATTTTGGGGAGCTCGGCGAGTGGCGTACGATCGCGGCAGCGGCCATCATAGCCGGGCTTGCGATGCTCCCGTTGCGCGAGCTTGCGAAGCTCGTCGAGCCGCTCCGGCGAACAGTCACACGGATAGGCCTTGCCCTCGCGCAGGAGTTGCAGTGCTCCCTCGCGATAGCGCTCGAAGCGGTTCGACTGGAAGTATTTCGGGTCTGGCGGCCCTTCGTCCCAGGCGACGCCGAGCCAGCGCAGGCTTTCGAGAATCTCGTCGAGCGACTCCTGTGTCGAACGCTCCTGATCGGTGTCGTCGATCCGCAGAACGAACGCGCCCTTCATATGGCGCGCAAATAGATAGGCGAACAGGCCGGAGCGGACGTTGCCGATATGCAGCGCGCCGGTGGGACTCGGGGCGTAACGTGTACGAACAGTCACAATGCGGGGTCCTCACTCCAAATCAGCTAACAATAGCAGGTTACGCAGCGTGCAGGAGCTTGTGCCCTTTTCTTCTGGACGTCAGCGGGTCGAACCGCACTCCTGCTCCAAAGCTACTCAATATTAGCGACTGTTGCGCAAAAGTTCTCGGAATCCACGAAAGAAGAGTGATTAGACCTGCTACGCTCTGCACAGCTTGATTTTTAGTGACCTGCGGGATTAAGCGATCGAGAGTATGGCTGATCAAAAAGGCCGCGCACACGCGCCTGCGGTGTTGTACGAAAAGCGCGATCAGATTGCGTGGGTTACGCTGAACCGCCCGGAGAAGTTCAACGCCTACAATGTCGCGATGCGCGACACGTTGTTCGAAGTTTTAAGCTCGATTCATGACGATCCGGAGGTGCGGGCGATGGTCCTGCGGGGCGCCGGAGATGCTTTCTCGACCGGTGGCGACGTCAGCGAATTTGGTCAGGCGCCGTCACCGATCGCGGCGCGATGGATTCGCTTTCGGCGCGACGTTTGGGGCCGGCTAAAGAGCCTGCCGATTCCAACGGTCGCGGCGGTTCACGGCTTCACCGTTGGCGGCGGAATGGAGATGGCCTTACTTTGTGACGTCGCGATTGCGACGGACGACGCCCGGTTTTGCCTGCCCGAGACCGGCCTCGGCATGATTCCCGGGGTAGCCGGAACCCAGACTGCTCCGCGCCGGCTGAAGCCTGGTTGGGCGCTCGATCTCTGTCTTACGGGCCGATGGATTGACGCCCCGCAAGCTTTATTTGTAGGTTTGGTCGCCGAAGTGGTCCCGCGCGCAGATTTGGACCAGGCCGCGTATCAATGCGCTGATCGGATGAGTCGTGCGCCTCGTGCACATACAGCGCTGATGAAGCTGGCGGTGTGGGACGGCCTGAATGGTCCACTGGCACAGGGCCTTGAATTAGAGGCTCGGCTCAGCCGACGATTCAAGCTTATGGCGCGGGCTTCCACTTTTGAATTTCGGATCGGTTCGCCGCAGGAGGTAAATTTAGACCATGAACACTATCAACTTCATTAGCATCCCGGCAGCGATCGTTCCGGAGCAGGAAGAGGTGGTCTTCGAGACCGAACGGCTGACTTATGCCGAGCTCAATGATTTGGTCGCCCGGCTGAGCACCGTCTTCAAAGGGCTGGGCCTCAAACCGCGCGACGTGCTCGCCACGCTCGACACCAACTCGCATCTGTATGTCGCCGCCTACTATGCAGCCGCGAAGGCCGGCTTGACCTTCCTCCCGCTCAATTACCGCGCCAAGGAAGCCGAGCTCGAATACATGATCAATACGGCGGGCGCGAAGCTCCTGCTGGCCGGCGAGCGCTATCTCGAGCTGATCAACAAGATCGCGCCGGCTTTGAAGGATACCCGTCTAATCGCGCTCGGTGCGGGCGACGGCCAAATGCCGCGCCTGAAGGAGCTGCTGGCCACAGCCGAGCCGGACGAAGATGACGCCGAGGTCGAGGACGAGGATGTCTCCGTGCTGATGTACACCAGCGGCACGACCTCCATGCCCAAAGGCGTGATGCTGAGCTTTCGCGATTTCACCGCCTATGTGACGGCCAATGTCGAGATGGCTGACGGCAGCGAACGCGGAGCCTTTCTGGTGTGCGCGCCCTTTTACCATATCGCCGGGACCACCGCGATGATGACCAATCTGTGGACCGGGCGCAAAATGATCATCATGCCGCAATTCGAGCCCGGCAACTGGCTGCAATTGGTGGAAAAGGAAAAGGTCACGCACGCCTTCGTGGTCCCGACCATGATGAAGCAGGTGCTGGATGATCCGGCCTTCGCGCAGACCGATTTGTCATCCTTGACCAATCTCGCCTATGGCGGGGCGGCGATGCCGCTGGCGGTTATCCGCCGCGCCATCGAGGCCTTTCCCAAAACCGTCGGATTCGTCAATGCCTACGGCCAGACCGAGACCACCTCGTCGCTTACGATTCTGGGCCCCGACGACCATCGGATAACCGGGACGCCGGCCGAAGTCGAGCTCAAGCTGAAGCGGCTGAACTCGATTGGCAAGCCGCTGCCGGATGTCGAGATCAAGGTGCGGGACGAGGACAATCAACTCCTCGGGCCAGGCCAGGTCGGGGAGATCATCATCCGCACTCCGCGCATGATGAAGGGCTATGCCGGGCGGGACGACGATGCGGCGTTGCCGGACGGCTGGCGGGCCACCGGTGATTTGGGCTGGGTGGACGAAGACGGCTACGTATTTTTCGCCGGGCGCAAGGACGACATGATCATCCGGGGCGGTGAAAATATCGCACCGGCGGAGATCGAAACGGTGCTGATGTCGCATCCGGCGGTGGATGAGGCGGCGGTGATCGGGGTGCCTTCGATGGAATGGGGGCAGACCGTCAAAGCGTATGTGGTCTTGCGGGCCGCCGAGCAGGCGACGGCGCAGGACATTCAGGAATTTTGCCGCACTCGGCTGGCCAGCTTCAAACGGCCCGAGCAGATGGAGTTCATCGAGGCGCTGCCTAAAAACGCCCTCGGCAAAATCCTCCGCAAAGAACTCCACGCGCGCGAAAGCGGTCAAGCCTCCTAGCCTGGCTGAGTCCGATTTCTGAGGGTGGCAGCGAAAAGGTCATCGAAGGCAAATGCGCGCCGCAAAGCCTCGCGGCCGAAACCGAATCAGGACGCGGGCGCGATTGAAGTCGCGCTCGATAATGGATGCCTAGTCGCGACTCTCAGCCGTCCGAAGCAGACTAATCGCGGCAGCCAGCGAATGGCCGCCGAGCTGATGGATTTGGCTGAGACCGTCGAGGATGACGACTCGATCCTGGCGCTTGCGCTGATTGGCGCGGACGAAGCTTTTTGCACCGGCTTCGACGAGGACGTCAATCCACGACTGGTCGAAACGCTCGCGCTGATTTCCAAGCCGACCGTGGCTATCTTGAATGGAGAAACCCGCGATGAGGGCCTCGAGTTGGCGCTGGCTTGCGATATTCGGGTCGGGACGAGCAAGACTGTCTGTTCGATGACGCAACTGCAAAGCGGCAAGATGCCTCATTTTGGCGGAACTCAGCGGTTGCCTCGGCTGATTGGTCCAGCGTACGCGCTGCGGATGATGCTTACCGGCGAAGTGATCGATGGTGCGATGGCTTTGCGGCTCGGACTAATCACCTATCTGGCAAAGGATCGCGAGGATTTGGAGCGGATCACTCGCGAACTGCTCGCGACGCTTGCCTCGCGGGGGGCGCTGGGAGTTCGGATGGTGAAGGATGCCGTCAACAAAGGTTATGATATGACGCTCGAACAGGGCGTAAGACTTGAAGAAGATCTCTATGCTCTGCTACAAACCAGCGCCGACCGTGCGGAAGGCGTGCGGGCGTTTTTGGAAAAGCGCAAACCGTTGTTCAAGGGCTCCTGAGACTTGGCGGCGAATAACTAGCTTGAGAATAAACTCGGAGAGTATCAACGATGGCTAATCAGCTTGGTAAAGTTTACATCTGTGGCAAATGCGGCTCGCAGGTAATCGTGACCAAGGGCGGTACCGGCTCGATGCAATGTTGTGGCGCGCCGATGGGACAAAAAAAGTGAGAGCTGCCAGAGGGCGTGTGCGCAATGCTGATACGAATGTCTGCGCATGGACCGCCGTTGAAGTTTGGTCAACCTAAAATCCATTACGCGAAGGTCCTTAGATGATTGGGGCGATCATAATCGGACTGATTGCAGGCTGGCTCGCAGGTAAACTGATGCGCGGTCGCGGTTACGGATTTTTTGGCGATATCGTGCTTGGTCTAGTCGGTGCAGTGATTGGGGGCTGGCTCTTCGCGCGGTTGGGAGTGCCGGTCTATGGCGGCCTCTCGATGCTCGCGATGGCGACTATCGGAGCGATCATCCTGGTCACGCTCGCCCATCTGGTCCGCGGCGACTATCACGCGTGATAATCAAATCGTGTTGAATTGCCGTCGCTGGAAACGAGATGCGACAGGATATGACAAGCGATTGACACAGGCGCGACTCGTTATGGCAGAATTGACGACATGAAAGCGAAGCTGCTCGCATTGTTCATGGTAGCGGCGCTAGCCCATCCAGCGATCGGGCACGCCCAATATACTGATGAAACTGACACGCGAAATCCCTACGAATATAGGGACGTTGATGACGGTCAATTGCTCAAGCTCTTCAGTTATGTGCTGACGCCGATCGGAATGGGACTCGAATGGGGCCTTATGCGACCGCTGCATCACGCCGCGACGCAAACCGCGGCTGCCCCCCTTTTGAGCGGCGATACAGATATTTACGAATTCGGCGAAAATAACAATTCTGATCTCGCGCCGCCGGGAACCTTCGATCCTGCTCCAATGAATCTTTCTAACAGCTTTGTGCCTTCACCGCCTGAACCGCGGCACCCTCATGCCCCGTCGTGGAAATTCAGCACATCCACTGTCCATCACCATCAGCCTGCGATGCAATGAATGATTGGCAACGCATAGTAGCAGGCTAGACGAAAAACCTTCTCTCGCGTTAATCCCGCGTGTATCTACACACGTAAGCAACTGATAATCTTCTGTGTGAAACGAAGCGCAGTATGAAGGCGCGCGGGTCACACTACGTTCGAGCCGATTGCGGCTATTCGAGCGTGTAATTCGCGTCAAATTCGTTTTTCGAGGGATCTTCGAGATTGGGGTGGGGTTTCGATGGTCAAACTCGCGTGCGACAGAATCGGGCGAGCACGTTTATTGACAGCCCTGATGGGCGCAGGGCTTGTCCTGGCGGTAGTTGCTCTGCTCACGGCAGCGAGCGGTGACAACACCGCGAATACCGAGCTCGGGCAAGTTGATTTTACGCACAGCACGGTGGATTTCGTGCGCGGCAAAGGCTTTGATTTTTCCGCGGTTACGCCGTCGTCGGGAATCGCGGTCGATTCCGGTAACGGATGCGTTTACGTCGCTGATCAAGCGAACAATCGCGTGCTCGGATGGCGCAATGAAGCTTCTTTCGTCAATGGCGCCACCGCAGACCTGATCATCGGACAGCATGATCAATGGTCCGATCAGGCGAACACCGGCGGCGTCAGCATCTCGACGCTCTCAAATCCGGTAGGCGTCGCTACCGATCCCTCAGGGAATCTCTACATCGCGGATCAGGGTAATCAGCGAGTAGTCGAATACAACGCACCGTGCACCGGTTTTAATCCATTTACGGGCAACCTGACGATTCCAGTCGGCGATCCATGGGGAGTCGCAGTGGACATCACGGGCAATCTGTTCGTCGCCGATCGCAACAATAATCGGGTCCTTGAGTTCAATACTCCGCTCGACAGTAAGAGTGGAGAGCCGGGCGCGGGTGACGCGGTGGCCGATAACATCTTTGGCCAGACTACCGGTACGGGTTGCAACCAAGGGCTTTCCGCTCCGACCCAGGCCACCTTGTGCATGCCTTATGGCGTCGGTACTGACGGCACGGACGTTTATGTCGCCGATACCGGCAACAATCGTGTGGTGGCTTTTGTTCCAACTGGAATGGGCGTATTTGCCAATGATCCTTCAGCGGTTCTGGTTTTGGGACAGCGAAATTTCAAGTCAGCCGTAGCCGGATGCGCCGGTGGAACCACCGCGACGTCGCTCTGCGCGCCACACGGTGTGGCGATCGACTCAAGCCGAAATGTTTATATAGCGGATACGAATAATAATCGCGTGCTGGAGTTCAACGATCCGGCCGGTTATTCCGGTAGCACTCCGGAGGCTGCCTCAATGATTATCGGGCAGAGCAATCCGACCGATAATGCCGCCAATGCGGGGGCAACGGCCAGCGTCAACGGCCTGTGGCAACCGGCGGGCGTTACGACTGACAGTAGCGGTAATCTCTTCGTGCTGGATGATCATAATTTTCGCGCCTTGGAGTTCGACGAAACTCTTCCCAACCCGATCAACTCAGTTCCTGATCGCGAATTGGGCCAGCTGGATTTCACACACGGCACCGTCGATTTCGTCGATGGCAGCGCATTCAGTAATCTCTCGGGCGTCGCGGTCGATCGCAATTCGACCCCGCAGCACCTCTATGTGGTCGATTCCAATAACAATCGAGTGCTGGGCTATAACGACGCGACTTCGTTCACGAACGGCGCTGCCGCCGATCTGGTGATTGGACAGTCGGACCTGTTTACCACTATTTGTAACACCAACAATGTCTCGACCAGCCCGCCGACGGCGAGTGGGCTGTGCCTGTCGTCAAATCCCAACGCGGAAGCCGAGGGCGCCGATGCCGCGGTCGATTCTCAAGGAAACCTCTGGGTGGCGGACGTCGGCAATGGTCGAGTCCTTGAGTTCAAAGCGCCATTTAAATCGGGATTCGTCGCAGGCGAGCAGGCCAGTGTGGTCCTAGGGCAGCCGGATTTCACGACTGGACGCATCGGCACCGGATGCGCACTGAGCACAGCTAGCAATTTCTGTGAACCGGCCGGAATGGCGTTCGACAGCAGCGGTGATCTATATGTTGCGGATTTCGGCGCGAGCCGGGTGCTCGAATTCACTCAACCGGCGAACTACAACGGTCCGGCGCCGCAATCGGCTAATCTGGTAATTGGTCAGGGCAACGGCGGAAACGATTTCAGCGGCAGCGCCTGTAATCCGGGCGCAGATAACAGCTCACCGACGGCGGATACGTTGTGCAAACCAATGGGAGTCGCGGTTGATGCACAGAATAACCTTTATGTCGCGGATTTCGATAACAATCGCGTACTCGAATACGACAATCCACTCACCGGAGCTGGAACGCCAGGCTCGCCGGGCTCAAGCGGCGATGTAACTGCCGATCTGGTATTCGGTCAAGGCATCACGGGCGGCACCAGTGAATTTACTACAGCAGGCTGCAATACAGGCGGGATCTCAGCGAATTCCCTGTGCTTTCCTAGCGGAGTCTCGGTGGATCCGTTCGGCTCTTTGTTTATTACTGATCAAACTAACAACCGGGTGCTGGGTTATATGGAATCCAATAATCCGCCGGGCAATGTAATCGCTGGTATCGAATTCGGGCAGGGCACCAGCGGAACGGTTTTCAACAGCAATACTCGCAATCTTGGCGGGCTGAGCGCGACCTCGCTAAATTTTGCTGTAATCCCGGGCCAGCAAGACGGAATCACGACCGATTCGGTCGGTGATGTATTCGTAGTTGATGCAGGAAACATACGACTACTCGATTATAATGGCGGATTCCTGAGCGCTCCGACGCCAACTACGACGATCACACCCACCGGAAGTGGAACGCCGACCGCAACGCCATCCGAGACCGCAACCGCTACCATAACTCCTTCGCGCACTGCGACGCCTTCGCCGGTCGCGGTCCGCCTGACCGTCACCCCGAAATCGCTCACCTTCAAGAAGGAAGTTGCGATCGGACTGAATGGCGTTACGAGTCCGACCAAGACAGTTACGCTGAAAACGCCCAAAAAAGGCCCGGCAATAACGATCACGAATTTTTCCGCGGCCGCACCTTTCTCTATCGATAGTTCAGTCTCGAATGCTTGTCTGTTCGATCAGCAGATCGCTCCGGGCGCCAAATGCGAGATCGGGATCGCTTACACGCCGACGATTGTGGGTAAACAGGTACAATCGCTGGTGATTAACAATAATGGCGAATCCCATAAAGTTTCGATACCGCTAACCGGAACCGGAATTGCCGGAAAGCTTACGACGAAGCCGTCAACGCTCAACTTGAAGACGGTAGCGGTCGGCACGACTAGCGCCGTCAAAACAATTACACTCACCAATAGCAATTCATTGCCAATCGGGCTGACCGGCGGTATTTCGATTACCGGCACCGATGCGGCGGAATTCAACGAGACTGACGACTGCGGAGGCACGCTCACCGCCAATAGCTTCTGTACGATCTCGGTTACGTTCACCCCGAGTGTAACGGGCAAGCAGACGGCTGACCTGTCGATCAGTGACGTGCTGCCCGACAGTCCGCAGGTCGTCAAACTCAAAGGAACCGGAAAATAAGATTGCTTCGGGGATTTTGTGTTCCCTTGCCAGTCATGAATTGACCGGCAAGGAATGCTGCTTCAGGTCGCCATAAAGCCGCCATCAACCGGCATCGGTAGTCCCGTCACGAAAGAAGCGTGATCGGAGCACAGCCACGCGGCAGCCTCGCCGATCTCATTGGGCTCACCAAGTCGCCGCAATGGTTCCGCGCGCGCGAATCGCTGCTCGACTTCGGGTCGCTCGTGGGTCAGCCGACCGAGCATCGGGGTACGGATCGGACCAGGGCAAACCGCATTGATTCGGATATTATGCTTGCCGTATTCGAGTGCCGCGGCCCGAGTTAATCCTGCAACGCCGTGTTTCGAGGCGACATAGGCGGGCATATGAGGTACTCCAGCCAACCCGGCGCCGGAAGAGGTGTTGACGATAGCGCCGCCTCCGCTTTGTTTTAGGAATTGTGCGATCTCGGCCTTCATGCAGTACCAAACCCCGGTCAGGTTGATCGCGATTACCCGATTCCAATTCTCCTCGGTACATTCATGAGTATCGGCGCTTTTGCCTTCGATGCCGGCGTTATTAAAGGCGCAGTCTAATCGACCATAGGTTTGGACCGCTTTGGCGATTGCGGCTTCAACATCGGACCATTTGCCGACGTCGCATTTGACAAAAAGTGCTTCCGCGCCCAAGTCCTGCACCATCTTCAACGTGCGGTTGCCGCCTTCTTCAACTACGTCGGCAAGGACGAGTTTGGCTCCTTCGCGTGCAAAAATACGCGAGGTCGCTTGGCCGATTCCCGAACCCGCACCGGTAATCAGTGCGACTTTTCCTTCTAATATTCCAGCCATGATCAAGTATCCTCTCGTCAGAATTTCCTCGAAGTAGTTGTCGCGCGTGATGAGTTGATACGCAAGGGCCTAGGAAGGCAGGCGGGACCACGTTGACTAGAGGTGTATTTCCGGTGACTGAAATTTGCGCGGCGCGGATCAATTATCATACCTGCGCCTTGTGAGCCGCCGTCACCGCTGATAGACTTCGCGCTTCTCCTTGCTCCTCAAGGGGCTAAAATCCATAGGGAGGTGGCGACCCATGCGGCGCTACGAAACTATTTTTATCATGCGCCCGGATTTGGGCGACTCGGCACAGAAAGATACAGTTAAACGCTTCGAAGGTTTGGTCGCCTCGACCGGTGGCGATTTGATCGATACTGACGAATGGGGCTTTCGGCAGTTGGCCTACCGAATAAAAGGCGAGCAGCGCGGCTTTTACGTGCGACTCGATTATGGCGGTAATGGCGCAACGATGAACGAGGTCGAACGTAACCTGAAACTATCGGATAGCATCCTGCGTTATCTCTCAGTGCTGGTGGACGAGGAGATTGATCCACAAGTAATTCGTGCTGAGATTGCTGCGCAGCGCCAGCGCACTGCCGAAGCGCGCGCTGCTGCCGAGGCAGCTCGTGCGGCAGCGGAAGCGGCGCGCGCCGTCGCCGCGGCTGAGCGCGCCAGCCAGCAGCAGGCAGAAGCCAATGCCCGTGAAAGTAGAGCTAGCGAGAGCGTGAGCGACGGCGAGCCTCCGACCGAAGCTCCCAGTGAACACGAAGATTGAATTAACCGGGCGATTGATCAGCACGCCCGAGATGCGAGTGACACCCGCCGGGAGCAGGACCTTGCGGCTGCAGGTTGATTGTGGGGAAGAAGGCAGTCCGCTCGTTTTGCAAATGGTGATGGTGGGCGATGCGGCTGCGGAACTGGCTCGAAAGCTTCGCGTAGGTGAGCGACTGCACGCGGTTGGTGGATTGCGAGCCTTACCCAAGGGTTCGGGTTATCGCGCGAGACTCGGAATCGAGATTGTCGCCAGCCAGATCACGCAGGAGTTAACCGGCGTCAAACTCTGATGCAATCACGGTTTACTTTGACAGGAATATAACTCATGGCAGAGGAAGAAAGATCATCTGAACAGGGCGGCGGACGCGGCGAAGGCTCCGAACATGGTCGAGGAGGTCGCGGTCGTCCGGAAGAGGGTCGTGGCGGTGAACGACCAGGTGGACGCCGGCGGTCTGGTGGACGGCGCAAAGTTTGCCGCTTCTGTGCCGAGAAAAGCTTGAAGGTGGATTATAAGGACGTCCGAACTCTCGAGAGCTTTATAACCGAAGGGGGCAAGATAGTGCCCAGCCGGACCTCGGGAAATTGTGCGCGCCATCAGCGCCAGCTCTCAGTTGCAATCAAACGTGCACGGGTGATTGCGCTCCTTCCCTTTTCTACTTTGGGACTCTAATCGGACGGTCCAGTGAACGCTCGCATGCTACTCGCCATAACACGCGCGGCGCTCGCGTCGGCCGTCATGTTTATGGGAGGGGCGCTAATACCCGCAGTTGGCGGAATTGCGATGATCCTGGCTCCTACTCCGGTACTGCACAGCTCCATTGGATACCGTAACGCGTTTTGGCGCTCTATCATCATCGCGTTACTTAGCGCAGGCCTGGTCGGAATAGGTGGCGGAGTAGGCGCGATACTTACTTATTTGGCTACGGCAGGGATAGCGTCCGCTGGGATGTGCTATCTCATCGAAAAGCGTCAGCCGTTTGAACGGATCGTTGGTTCTATTGCGCTCTTGATACTGCTCATCGGCGCGGTGAGTGCGATTGTCCTTGCGGGCTCGCCGCAGGCTTTGGCCGAGCAGCTTCGCAACAATCTGACGCTTACGATTGCGCGTGGTGAGAAGTTTTACGCGATGTTGGGTTTGAATACGACAATTACGCCCGATATTCGCGCGGGGATCGTTGATATGATCTTGCGCTTGATGCCTGCGCTCGCGCTGATCTCTGCGGCCCTTTTAACCTTGGCAAATCTCGCTACATTCTGGCGGATCGGTGGACGCCAGGCGAGAATTGGTTATCCCCTTTTTGGCGATCTGGCGCGATGGTCAACGCCCGAATGGCTCATTTGGGTGCTGCTAGTCTCTGGTTTTGGGCTCTTTGTTCCAGTGGTGCCGCTCAGAACAATTTTCTTGAATTGTTTCGTGTGTGTGGCGGTAATCTATCTCTGTCAAGGGCTGGCAATCATGTCATTCTATTTTCATGTACTGGCGATGCCCTGGTTGGCGCGATTGCTGGTGTACACAATCACAATAGTTCAACCAATACTTGCGGTCTTGGTCTGCGCCGCGGGAATATTGGATATGTGGATCGATTTTCGCCGCCTCAAACCGTCCAATCCACAGACTCGTAAGTTGGGCGATTTTCTCTGAAAGAGAGCACTAACAATGAACGTTCAGGTTATTCTAAACGAAGACGTCCCGAACCTCGGACATCCTGGCGATGTGGTGCGCGTGCGCGCAGGCTATGCGCGTAATTATTTGCTGCCGCGTCAACTCGCAGTCGAAGCTAATTCTCGTAGTCTGAGAGAGTTTGAGCATCAGAAACGGCTCGCGACACTCAAGCGAGAGGCTTCGAAGACTCAAGCGATGAGCCTTAAGGAAAAAATAGAAGCAGTGGGATTGATGCTTCACGCTCGTACCGGCGAGGAGGGTAAACTTTTCGGCTCGGTAACGAATATTGATCTTGAACGTGCTCTGCGAGAGAAAGGCTTTGAGATCGATCGGCGGCGCATTCTGCTGCCCGAACCGGTCAAGCAGCTTGGCGATTATCAGGTCACCATACGGCTGCAGCCCGAAGTGGAAGCGACGGTTAGATTCACTGTCGCGGCGACTGCAGAATAGGGCCTGCCTGATATCCTGAGATTCTTCTAACGTTAGAAGAGGTCCGGTTTAGACGATGATGAAGCTTTACGATTTCCTGCCCTGCCCGTTCGGGCAGAAGGTGCGAGTGGTGCTTGCCGAAAAAGGGCTATCCTACGAGCTGATCCAAATAGATTTGGCGCAGAGCGAGCAGCGTCGGCCGGACTTTTTGCGTCTTAATCCTTTTGGGCGCGTGCCAGTGCTGGTGGACGAAGATGTTACGATTTACGACTCGACTATTATTGCCGAGTACCTCGAAGACGAGTATCCCGAGCCACCCTTGCTACCGCCGGTCGGTTCCAGCGCATTACGCGCGCGCGGGCGCATGTGGGAGGACTTCGCGGATACTTCCTTTACTCCGCGAGTTGGGCAGCTGATGGCAGAGCTGACCAAACCTGAAAGCGATCGCGACGCTGGTCGCGTGCAACGCCTCCAGCAGCAAATAGAGCAGATGTTAACGTTTCTAAATCATGAGCTGCAGGGGCAAGATTACTTGACAGGTCAATTCTCGGTCGCAGACATCGCATTTGTTCCACGTTTGGTAGTGCTGCGGGATTTAGGCGTTGATATCGCGCAAAACCGCCTTAATATCGACGCATGGGCTAAGCGAATGATTGACCGCTCAAGTATTCAGAATTTGGACGGTTTGACTTCCCAATTTGTCGCCGGCATTTAGATTTTCGCCGGAGCGAGGCGCAATACTGTCGTGAGAAGCGCGCCGACTAATCGAAACTGTCGGCGCGCGCTCTTCTTAATAAGACAGCTCAGTCGTACCTGAATAAGCGTCGTCTTCATCCGGACGTGGTGCGATTCCGGTCATTCTATATATCAACTTGGCCGAGAACAGTTTGGGTGCGATACGTCCTTGTGACTTCAACATACCGCCCGCGCGACGGCATCGTGGACATGGCATCGTCCCACTCAGCAGTCCGGCGTTCGCCGGAGTAATGCGGAGATCGAAAGTATGGCCACAGCCGGGATTTTGGCAAGTTGTACGGTAAACAATGCCGTTTTCAGATTGACGTTTGTTAGGTTCGTGAGTTTCAGTAGTTTGCATCTGGTATCTCCGTCCTCCTTGGGGAGAGCTGCGGTGGATTCACCGCCGATAATGTCGATTAGACGTAAGTTAGTGAATTTTGTTTCATGCAATCCATATGCCTCAGCAATGAAACTGCTAAACTGTTGAAATTGTTGAAGATGAGATTGCGTCAATGGTTCCAGTTCCGATGTGAAACACCATAACGTCGGAATGATTCCCAGATTTATCAAGTATATGACACAGTGATGATTCCGCTTGAGTTGCACGTGACACCGAGCCCCTACAACTCGCATCCCGGTAATCCGAAATCGCCATGCTCCTTTTTCTAATGATTACGTTGCTTCATAATGAACTGGATTAGGTTGTCCGCAAAATCGCGACTAAGCATAATATGAGGCTTTATAGGCTCTTATAGACCTATCTATGCGATGAGAACGCTAGCATTGATAATGGCTGGTGGGCAGGGGACCCGGCTCTATCCACTGACCCGTGATCGAGCAAAACCTGCGGTTCCATTCGGGGGCAAATACCGGATCGTCGATTTCGTCCTTTCGAATATGGTCAATTCGCAAATCTACTCGATCTACGTCCTCGTGCAGTGGCGATCTCAGTCGCTGATTGAGCACCTGAAAGACGGATGGCAGTTCGGGCGATTGCTGGGCGATCACTTTATTGTGCCGGTACCGGCTCAGATGCGACTAGGTGAGAGCTGGTATCAGGGGACGGCCGACGCGATTTTTCAGAATCTCAACTTGATCGATGATTTCAAGCCAGATCTGGTGGCGGTCTTCGGCGCAGATCATATCTATCGCATGGATATCTCGCAGATGATCGAATTTCATACCGATCGTAAAGCGGCGGTTACTGTAGCCACGCTGCCGGTTTCAACCGAAGAGGCTAGCGAGTTCGGGGTGCTTGAGGTCGATTCGGGACTGCGCATAATAGGCTTCCAGGAAAAACCCAAACAGCCCCGTTCTATGCCGGGCGCGCCCGGGCAGTGCCTCGCCTCGATGGGTAATTATCTTTTTAATCCGCAAATTTTACGGGCGTCTCTGCTGGAAGACGCTGAGGCGTCAAGCAGTCATCATGATTTCGGGCGCGACCTGATCCCCAAGCTGATCGATCGTGCGCCGGTTTACGCCTACAACTTCATGACCAATCGGATCCGCGGCGACTCCGAGGAAAATCTGAGTTACTGGCGTGATGTGGGGACGGTCGATGCCTATTATGAGGCCAATATGGACTTGCGCGACGCACGGCCCCAACTAAATTTGTACAATCAGCATTGGCCTCTGCGCACGGCCTACTATAATCAGCCGCCAGCCAAATTCGTATTCAATGAACACTATCGGCGAGGCTCAGCACTGCATTCGGTAATTTCCGAGGGATGTATCGTTTCGGGCGGCTCGGTGGTCAACTCCGTCTTGGGTCGTTCGGTCTTCGTCCATTCCTATAGCCATGTCGAGGATTCTGTTCTGATGGACTACTGTAGTATCGGACGGAATGCTAAGGTGCGCCGAGCAATAATTGACAAGAATGTTCAAGTAGCAGAGGGCGACGAGATCGGTTACGACCTCGAACGCGATCGCCAACGCTTCTTCGTGACCGAGTCGGGACTTGTAGTGATCCCGAAGGCGGCCAAGCTTGAGCCGGAGTTCGCTTAAATGCAGAGAGCCAGCCGCGGATGAACGTCGATAGCTCTGAATCTGCGCAGCCGTCGCACGAAATTTCAAAAGCCGAAGTACCCATCAACTCGCAAGCACTATCAAGCCGCCATTCAGCCCAACGCAAAAGTGATAATGCTCGCCACGCAAAACGGCGGGCGCAGATCACTGAACTTAGGCCGAACTGGCTTCAGCGCACGATCTTCTATGGCATGGTTGGCTTGATTCACGCGTTAAGCCTTCTGCCGGATTTTGTTCTTTACGGAATTGGAGTGACAGGCGGTTACGTCACCTTTTTGCTCGACCGCCGGCATGTGCGGATCGGGATGCGTAATCTGGCGATTGCCTTTCCGGACCGCCCACTTTCTGAACGCCGCCGCATCCTGCGTGCGTCCTATCTCAATATCGGGAGGAGCGCCGCGGAGTATGTTCGATTGGGCGGCTTCTTTTATAAACGAGTGATCCGGCGGGTTACTTACAAACGATTCGAGTACTGGGGCGAGATTCAGCGGAAATATCCTGACAAGGGCGGGCTAATCCTCACGGCTCATTTCGGCAATTTCGAGCTGCTCATGGCAACCCACGCGATGCACGGTTATCAGCTTGATTTGGTGCACCATACGCAACGCTTTATCGCCGGCGACGCGCTGATGACCTTTGTTAGGGAGCGCGCGGGGGTCAAGATAATTCGCAAGCACGCGGCAGCCCGCGCGGTATTACGGGCACTCCGGCAAGGCGACGTGATCGGGATCCCATTCGATCAGAATGCAAAGCGCAGCGAGGCGGTGTTCGTGCCTTTTTTCAACGAGGTTGCTGCAACCTCCAGCGGCCTCGCGCGATTGGTAGCGATGTCGGGCGCGCCGGTGGTGCCGGTATTTCTGGTCCGGCAGCCCGATCAACGCACGCATATCATCGAGATTTTCGATGAGATTCCGATCCAACGGAGCGGCGATGCGGCGGCCGATATCGAAGAAAATACACGCCGTTTCGTTAAGGCGATCGAAGATATCGTACGGCGCTATCCCGAGCAGTTTTTATGGATGCATCGGCGATACAAGACGCGCCCAGTACGGGGCGCCCCGCGCATCTACGATTCCTGATCGCGCCCCATTCGCGAGATCAGTACAAACAGTATCAAGGAAAAGATCCACGCGGCCGGAGCTGCGATCAGTGGAACCGGACCGGGACCGGCGAGCCATCGCGGGACTGGCGGCGCGCCTGCCACAACTGCGCCCCAGCACTTTGCGCCGATTACCAATCCGGCATGCAAGCCGATTGAGAGATAGACCTGACGGGTCCGAATAAAGGCCTCGCCGAGCGCCAGACCGAGCAAAAATAGTCCCAGCACCATCGCAATCAAGTTGCCGGGATGGATAATCCTCGCGAAGCTGGCGCTTAGATTGTGCAGGCCAGCTGCGGGATGAAACCCCACAATAAAGTAATGCTTGGGCGAACGGATCAGGTGTGCGACTGAATAGATGGCCGCGCTGACGATCAGTGCGGTCCGGATGCCCAGATCCCGCGTCAAACCTCCTAATAGAATCGCGCGAAAGAAGGTCTCTTCGATTAATCCGATCAGCAGTGCAGCCGCGGCGAAGCGCGCTGCACGAATAGCGATGCTACCCAGCGGGAACCCTCGGTGAAGCGTGGTGCTTCCCGCCGCAAGAAGTGCGGCCATGATGGCTAACGCGATAGCGAGTCCGAGAAGCAGCTGCGGTAAGCTCCGATGCGAATATCTGAAGCTCTCGTGAAGCAAACTTGCCAAGTGTAACGGTCGAGCAAAGAGCAGCAGCGCGCATCCGGCTGCGATCATCACAACGCGATCGAAGATGCGCGGAAATGGGACGTGGAATCCTGCACTCGAGATCGCGAATCCGACAAGTGGCGCGAACACGATGGCGACACCTCAGTGCGAGCAGTAGAGCCGAGAGAAATGCGATGCTAAAGCCTGCATCGGGATGTCGAATATGAGAGCCGGCCATCGAGTCAGCGCGCCCGCATCGGATCACGAGACGGCTGCAATACGAGTTCGAGCGGACATGCGGCGGCTGAGGCATTCAGCACGGTCATCACGGCGTCGGCGACGTCGTCAGGATGGAGCATCGCACTCCGATCGAGCCGCTTGTTGGACGGGATGAGGATCGTGTCGGTCAGGCCGGGAGTAATCACGGAGATTCGGATATTGTGCTGACGAAACTCCTCAAAGCAAGCGTGAGTGAACGTTATCAGTCCAGCTTTGGCAGCCGCATAGACTGCTTCGCCTGCGGCTGCATTACGCGCTGCAATTGAAGCGATATTAATAATCGTTCCATCTCCGCGATTTGCCATATGGCGTGCGGCAAGTTGCGTCAAGGCGACCGGCGCATGCAGATTCAGCTCGAGTATCCGGCGCATAGCGTCCGTGTTGAGCTTGATCAGCGGCGTACGCGCAGGTGCGCCTCCAGCGTTGTTGACGAGCACGTCAACCCGTCCGAAATGGTCGAGTGCGGCGGTCCAAAGATTCTCAGGAGCTTCGGGTTCGGCAAGATCGACCAGCACGATCAAAGATTGTGCGGATGGCAAGGTGGTCAGTCGCCGAGTCTCCTCTAACTCGGCATAGGTGCGGGCGGCGAGGCAAAGCGAAAAGCCTGCCTGCGCCATCGCGAGCGCAATCGCGCGTCCGATCCCGCGGCCTGCGCCGGTTATGATTGCGACCTTTCCGGTATGCAAAGGCATCGCTGTTCATTAGCATTTCCGTTCGGATAAGTCGGCGCGTTGATACGATGGCCGTTGATTCCCTGAGACGCGCCAGCGAGAATTAAAAATTGATGAATCCCCTAGTTTTCCGTGAATATGACATCCGTGGCGTGGTCGAAGAGGACTTCAGCGACGAATTCGTGGTCAATCTTGGCCGCGCCTACGCAACGATTTTGATCGAAGCGGGCAAGCATACGATCACACTGGGCCGGGATTGCCGGCTCTCGTCGGATTCCCTGCGCGATCTGCTGCTCGAAGGCCTGCTGCCAGCCGGTATCAATGTCGTGGATATCGGCGTAGTGCCGACTCCGCTGCTTTATTTTTCAGTGCTGCACTGGAACATGGAAGGCGGCGCGATGATCACCGGCAGTCACAATGCTGCCGAATACAATGGCTTTAAGCTCGGCGTCGGCACAACGACGATTTTTGGTGAAGAAATCCAACGCGTCCGCAAAATTGTTGAAGCGCGCGCGTTCAAAACCACGGGTGCGCCCGGTGAGCTGACAGGTCGGCAGGTTGTGCCGGATTATGATCGCTACATACGTAGCAATATCATCGTGAAGCCCGGGATGAAGGTCGCGATTGATGGCGGCAATGGATGCGGCGGCGCGGTGGCGGCTCCCTTGATGCGCCTGATGGGGATTGAAACGACCGAGCTGTACATCGAGATGGATGGCCGATTTCCGAATCATCATCCCGACCCGACGGTTGAGGAAAATGTCCGTGATTTGCAGGCTGCGGTCAAGAAGAACGGCGCGCAGGTCGGCATCGCCTATGATGGCGACGCCGATCGTATCGGCGCGGTTGACGAGAACGGAAAGATCGTTTGGGGCGACGAGTTGTTGATCGCGTTCGCACGCTCGATCCTCAAGGAAAGGCCGGGCGCCGCTATTATTGGCGATGTTAAATGCTCGCGACGGCTGTACGACGATGTGGCGCGTCATGGCGGCCGTCCAATCATGTGGAAAACCGGCCATTCGCTGATCAAGAGCAAGCTCAAGGAAGAGCATGCCGCCTTGGCCGGTGAGATGAGTGGGCATATGTTTTTCAACGATCGCTATTATGGTTTCGATGATGCGATCTATTCCTCATTTCGCTTACTCGAAATTTTGGGCCGTGAAGGCCGCGGCTTAGGTGCGATACTCTCGGATTTGCCGCAGACTCAGTTCACTCCGGAGATTCGGCTCGACTGTCCGGACGATCTGAAATTCGAGGTCGTGAAAAAGGCTGCCGACTATTTTCGCGCCCATTACGACACAATCGATATTGACGGAGCGCGCGTCAATTTCCCGGGTGGATGGGGCCTCGTGCGAGCGTCGAACACGCAGCCGGCGCTGGTGATGCGTTTTGAAGCTGACGACGCGAAGACCCTTGCTGAGATTCGCGAGCTCTTCGAGCGCAAGCTGACCGAGTTAGGAGCCAAGATTTGAGCGTTATTTGGTCATCCTGTTCGTGGCGCTCGGCTGAGCTCTCGAAATCGCTCGATAACTTGCGCGGCTGATGGCGCGCATTAAGGGGGTGCGTGCCGCCGCACTGATAATTGCGGGCGGCCGCGGTACTCGATTCTGGCCCGAAGGCCGCGCAAATCGACCGAAGCCGCTGTTCGCTCCCGATGGGAAAATTTCGCTACTCGAAGCGACGATCGCGCGCGCGATGCCACTTTTTTCACGCGAGCGGATTTTCGTCGAGGTGGCCAGCGATCATGCGGCGATTTTCCGGCGCGCCCTCAAAACTCTACTTCCGCCCGAAAATCTAATTGTCGAACCGGAGGCGCGCGGCACCGCGGTGGCGATAGTTTATGGTGCTGCGATAATCAAGCAACACCTCGCCGACGATCCCGTTATCGCCGTGATGCCCGCCGATCACTACATCACGAAGGCGAGCAAATTTCGTGAGACGATTCAGCAGGCGATTCGCCTCGCCCGGCGCTCCGCCGCTATCGTGATGATCGGAATCACTCCGACGCGCGCGGAAACCGGGTATGGTTATCAGGAGATTGGTGAGCCGTTTGGCGCCGGTTACAAGATAGCGGGTTTTGTCGAAAAGCCGTCGCGCATGCGAGCGACTGCGATGGTGCGGTCAGGCCGGTTCCTCTGGAATGGCGGTATTTTTGTAATGACGGACAAGGCGCTTACGGCTGAGCTCGAGCGCCATGTTCCGCAATTGGCGGCGCTGATGCCCCGGATAGCAGCGATGAAGCCGCCGGAATTGAAGTCCAGTTATCGAGCGCTTGAAGTCGCGTCGTTCGACCGCGCAATCGCTGAGAAGAGCGATAACCTAATCGGGATTCGCGCAGAATTTGATTGGGACGACGTGGGAAGCTGGCAGGGATTATGGCAGGCGCTGCGTGGTGGCAATGATAGCGTCGAGATTGGAAAAGTGGTCGCGATTGACAGCAGTTCTATTCTCGCGCGCAGCGGCAAGCGTCTGATGGTGTTGCTCGGGATCAAGAATCTCGTCGCAGTCGATACCGATGATGCGATTCTGATTACAAGCCGCGCCCGCGCGCAGGATTTGACGCGCGTCATTCAGGAATTGGAGAGGCGCAAGTTAAATAAGTATCTTTGAGACTTGACGCCACTTTCCGTTCGGTGCGTGGAGCGCGGCGCGAGCATGAGCCTTCATGCTTAATCGGCTACTCCCACTCGATCGTCGCGGGAGGTTTCGAGGTGATGTCGTAAACCACGCGATTCACGCCGCGAATTTCGTTGGTGATACGACTGGAGACGCGCGCGAGGAAATTTGGGTCGAGCCGCGCCCAATCCGCCGTCATGCCGTCCTGCGACTCGACCGCGCGAATCGCGATCACGCTTTCGTAGCTGCGGCCATCGCCCATCACGCCGACCGTCTTGAGCGGCAAGAGCACACCGAAAGCTTGCCATAGGGACCCGCCTAAGTTCGCCGCTGCTACCTCTTCCATCACGATCTGATCGGCGCGCCGCAGCAGATCGAGCCGCTCGCCGTCACTTCGCCGACGATCCGCACGGCTAGTCCGGGTCCGGGGAACGGCTCACGCGCGACGATCTCCTCCGGCAATCCCAACTCGCGGCCAACCTCGCGGACTTCGTCCTTGAACAACTCGCGCAGCGGCTCGATCAGCTCAAGCCGCATCCGTTCAGGGAGTCCACCGACGTTGTGATGGCTTTTGATCACCGCGGAGGGCCCCTTGAACGAGACCGACTCGATTACGTCGGGATAAAGCGTTCCTTGGCCAAGGAAGCGCGCGCCAACCGACTCTGGCCGCAGCTCGCCGACCCGCCCGCCCCTCGGAGCCGCCTGATGCTCGAACACTTCGATAAAGGTGTGGCCGATGATTCGCCGCTTCTGCTCCGGATCGAGCACGCCGGCGAGCCGCTCGAGGAACAATGCGGACGCGTCCACTACTGTGAGAGCAATCCCGAGGCGCGCGGCGAAAGTCTGCTCCATGCGCTCGCGTTCGCCTGCGCGCAGCAAAGCATTATCGACGAAAACGCAGGTGAGTTGGTCACCGATTGCCCGATAGATCAGCGCGGCAGCCACCGAAGAATCGACGCCGCCAGACAGCGCCATCAGAACGCGATCGTGCGGGCCCACGCGAGCACGAATCGCGGCGGTCTGCGTCTCGATAAAGTTCGCCATCGTCCAGTCGCCGGGCTCGCCGCAGATGCCGAGTACGAAGTTGCGCAAGACCTGCGCGCCGCATGGCGTATGCACCACCTCGGGATGGAACTGGATACCGCGCAGGCGGCCATCCTCGTTGCGGATCGCGGCGCACGGAGAATTCGACGTATGGGCGATCGCACGACAGCCTTGCGGAAGTGTTTCGATGCGGTCGCCGTGACTCATCCACACCTGATGCTCGATCTGATCGAGGCCGGCGAACAGCGGATCGCTTTCGTCGATCGTCAACATTGCCGGACCGTATTCGCGGGCCGGAGCGCCCGCGCTGTGCGCGCCCGTGTGCTGCGCAATCACGTACATCCCGTAGCAGATGCCAAGTATCGGGCAGCCAAGCCGCAGGACCTCGTCACTGATGTCCGGCGCGCCCGACTCATAGAGGCTCGCCGGACCGCCCGACAGGATAATTCCCGCGCGGGCGCATCGCGCGGATTTTCTCCGGCGCGAGATCGTACGGATGAATCTCGCAATAGACATGCGCCTCGCGGATTCGCCGCGCGATCAGCTGCGTGTACTGGCTGCCGAAATCGAGAATCAGGATCATCGAGTAATTTGCGGTCGCTTAGCTCCGCAACGCCGTTTCAAGGTTCGCCCCCTCGCGATTACGGAACGCGACCGCCACCGCGAGCCGCTCCAGATGCTGATCGATCAGCTTATTGCCCAGTCGTACCTTATGTTCCTCGAAGAAGGCGTTGACCTCTGCCTGCCGATCGAGCAGTCCAACGATCGCCTCGCACATCCGGGGCAGGGCGCTGTCGGGATACTTATCGACCATCGCTTCCCAGTTCTTGCGTACAAAGTCCCAGGCTTCGTATCGGACTTTGGGATTGTACAGCAGCGAATGCATCAGGAATGGCGCGTTTTGCGTGCGGACTTCGCCATTGAGCGTCATCTGCATCGTGTCACGCAGTACATCCGGCAGCGGGAATCCAGCGAGCGAAAAGAGATAGCGCTGCTCCACCTGCGGTGTCGTCGCGGATTTGAAATGCTGCTTGAATTGCTGATAGCGCCCAGCATCGCCGCAGTGCGACAGGATCGCGATCAGAGCCGGCATCAGGTCGCGATCAGCAACTGCGGGATTTCCCTCCCATTCGCGATAAAGCTCCGCCGCTTTGGCTTGTACCTCGGGATCATCGCCAAGCGTTCCCAGCGCGCTCATCAAGCTTCCGCGCATTTGGCGGGTGAGTTCGTCTTCGTTGGGACTCGCGGTCCATCCGAGGCGCGATGCAGCCGGACCGACGATGTCGCGAACTGCGCGATTGAGCGCCGGGCGCTGAGCGTCGGTAACGATCATATCGAGATAGTTAAAGGCGCCCAGCAGCGCGCGCCAGACATTTAGGTCGGTTTCGTTATGGAACAGCCGCGCCATGGCGACAAAATCCTTGAGCGGTGTGAGTCCCGCTACCGTCGCCGCCCAGGTATCGCTGACCAGTCCGAAACGCTCGATCGGCTTTAGTTGATCGAGGTTTTTGGTCAATGTTTCGAGGAGGCCTGCCGCATAACGCACGCGGAAGAAACCGCTGCCATTCTCATTGACGAGCGCCCATTCGAGCTTTCCCGGTAATTCCAGCGTGGCGCTTGAATCTGCCAATAAAATCCGATGGGTTGAGATACCTTTCTCCGTCTTCACCCGCGCGATAATCGGTATGTGCCAGAGCTGATTTTCGGCCTGTTCCGGCGGCGCGTAGAAGAAGCGGCGCTGCGTCAGCTTGAGCGATCGTCCGTCGGCGCTTGCCTCCGCGCTGACGATCGGAAAGCCCTGCTGAAAAATCCAGGTATCCATCATCGAGCGCACCGGCTGGCTCGATTCCTCCTGCAGCGCATCCCACAGGTCGCCGGTTTCAGTGTTGGCGTACTGATGCTTCTTCAGATAGAGCGAAATGCCTTTGCGGAATCGCTCCGCGCCGAGGTACTGCTCGAGCATCCGCAGCACCGACGCACCCTTCTCGTACGTGAGCACGTCGAACATCGACCGGCAGTCCTCAGGGCTCAGGACCGTGTATTCAATCGAGCGGGTGCTCTTGAGCGCGTCGATCGCCATCGCCGCCGCGCGTGAGACGCCGAAACTGTCCCATCGCCGCCATTGCGGCTTCCACGCATCGACGGCGAGCATCTCCATAAAGGTGGCGAAAGCCTCGTTGAGCCAGATGCCGTTCCACCACTTCATCGTGACGAGATCGCCAAACCACATATGCGCGTTCTCGTGCGAGACGACGTCGGCGACACGTTCGAGTTCGGCGCGTGATGCGGTCTGTGCGTCGGCGAGCAGGGCGGTTTCGCGGAAGGTGATCGCCCCGAGATTCTCCATCGCGCCCGCCGCGAAATCTGGAATCGCGATCAGGTCGAGCTTGTCGCCGGGATAGGGAATCTCATAGTAATCGGCGAAAAATTTAAGCGAGAATGCTCCGATCTGCTCGGCCCACGGCGTCAGCGCCCGTTTGCCCGGAACATGCACGACCCGCAGCGGCGTTCCCGCATCAACCGGTGGAGTCTCCTCGAATTCTCCGACGATGAAGGCGAGCAGATAGGTGGACATCTTAATCGTGTCCTTGAACACGACCGCTTTCTTGCCGCTGCCGGCCGGCTTTTCGCTCTCGATTCCCGCATTCGAATAGGCGGAGAGATTCTCGTCGATCACGAGTGTGACCTTGTACACGGCCTTGAGGGCAGGTTCGTCCCAGCAGGGCAGGGCGCGACGGGCGTCGGTCGCTTCGAACTGCGTAGTCGCCAACGTATGCAGTCTTGCCCGCCGAATCGGTGTACTGGCTGCGATAGAAACCGTGCAGCTTATCGTTCAGGATGCCGCGAAACTTGATCTTGAGCGTCCACGCGCCCGGTTCAAGCGTCTCCGCGAAATGCATATGCGCCCGCTCGCGCGCCGGCTCCAACTCGATTTTCGATGCCGTCAGATGCTTGCCCGCGCGCTCGACTATCGCCGAATCCAGCTCAAGCTCAAGCGCGTTGACAACGATTTCCGAAGTCGGAGTGACCACCCGAATCGCTACTGTCTCGTCACCAGTGAAGGTGAAGGCGGTCAGGTCAGGAGTAAGGGTCAATTCGTAGCGTTCCGGGATTACGTTCGTGGGTAGACGGTATTCGAGCGCCTGAGCGGCGCTTAGGCTAGTTTCCTGATCGAACATCGCGGTTCCTTTTCGAGGGGTTGCGTGTGTATCCGGCGACGTTTCGCCGTAGTCTGCATTGTAGGCGCAAAGGGCTGGTGACGCGAGTTGGACGAGGATTATTGCCAGACGTATTAACGGGCGAGGACGGCAAAATTCGTCAAAGTGACCTGAGCCAAGGTGAAAGCCTCGCGAATGCGGGGGCTGGTCAAAATTGCGACTTCCCGCCGTACCTCGGCAAAGGACGGTTTAGCGCCAACCTCATCGACCGGATGAAAGTACATCTCGGTCAAACCGCAGGGGAGTCGTGCGATGATCCCGGCGACATAGTCCTCAGTGAGATTGCCGCTTTGATGTAATCCGAAGAGCCAGTCAGTGCTTTGCGCGCCCTTGCTCGCAAATAATCCCCGAGCGCGACGCGACAAGACGCGGAAAATTGCCGCTTCCATTAGCTTGCGCGATGCATTATCGCGAGCCAGCGCCAGCGTTGTAAAGACCGGCTCGCGCGGCAGCCGGATAGACTGAATAGTGTACTCGTCGATCAGCTCCGCCAAGATATCGGCGATGGCGGGATGAACGTGAAAGTTCAAATGCCCATCGAGATGATTAAGATATCCTATAAGTTTGAGGTGCAACTCGATTTGCGCGCGGATCTCGTCGCGGAGCAGGGTTTGAATCCGGCGATTGAAAAAATAGCGCATCCCGGCCAAGGTCGGATTATTGGCAAATTCGCGATCAGCACCGACAATGCCGAGCAGATTCTCGCGATTCAAAACCGCCCGGCCACGGCAAACTACTAAATGCAATCCGACGTCCAACGCGGGATTTTCGCGCGCCAGCGCCGCCGCCTCGTCTCGCGCCGCACCCGTGACCATCAGGCTGGTCCCGGTCAGCACACCTTCGCGATAGGCGCGAAGCACACCCGCGTTAACCTCGCGCGATAACCCGAAGTCATCAGCCGTCACAATTACCATTTTCTCCGCTCGCATCGTACGCGTCTCCTCTGCTGTCGAGCGGCTTGATCAAAGATCTCATGCGCGTCATTTTGCTTGCATCTTCAATGACGCTCAAGTTTGCCGATATTTTGTATAATGATTCGGCGGCGTCGAGCTGGTGATAATGACCCTGATTTTTTGCGCGTTCCGCGGTGAATTTACGCCGCTTCGGGCCCGGCTAACCCATCAAAGACCATGGTCGATACCTGGATTGCAGAGCGTTATGGGTCGCATGGGAAAGGCGGAAGTCGCGCTAATCGCCAGTGGTATCGGAATAAGGCGCGCTCGGGAAACGGCTGTGCTCGTGCTCGACCAGACACACGAAGTAGAACGCATAATTATCACCGGCGTGGCTGGTGCGCTTCATCATGATCTCCACATCGGGGATATAGTAGTCGCCGAGCGGCTGTGGCTTCGGCGTGGCGATGAGTTTGCGATCGAGCATGCTTTGGAAGTGGATGAGGTTCCTTCAGTCAAAGAAGGGCTCCTGTCCGCTCGAATAATTCATATGTCAGGGGCGATATTGACCTCGCGTGCTGCGATTGTAGCAGCAGCGGACAAACGACAAGCCTACGAGACACTTGGTGCACTGGCAGTCGATATGGAAAGCGCTGTGATCGCCCGCGAGGCCCATCTTCGCGGGCTTCCATTCGTGTGCCTGCGCACGATTCTCGATACCGCTGCACAGAATCTGGAAGCAGCAATTCTCGCAGACGAGAACGGCAAGATGCGGCCTCTCAAGATGGCGTCGGCCTTGGCACGGAATCCGCGTCTGATCGCCGCGTCGATGCAATTAATGCGGAATCTCAAGATTGCGACCGGAGCGATGGCCGAGGCAATCGACGCTGTGCTTCAGCATTGTAGTTAGACAGCTTAGGCTTGGCGTGAGCGGGACGCGATTGGCGAGTCGGCGATGGGAAAGGCCGAATCATATGGAAAATCATGGATATGGCGCATCATCGCAACTCGATCACCATACGAGCTTGAACGAATTAGAATGCTGACGCCGAGTGCGACAAAAGGGACATAGATAAAGATGCTCACGCAAGCGAGCTCAGTAGCTTGAATCGCAAACAACATCGCAATCCCGAATCCCACCATCCCTAAATAGAGTAGCGGACCGAGCAAAGCGCGCGACGGGAAATCCGGTATCAGACCGAAGGGCTTTTCTCCTCTGGCACTAAGCTTTCGATCGACAAGCTGAAATACTGCGATATTGATCGCAGCGACCAAAAACCATCCAAGAAAATTAGTAATCGGTACGCCGAAATATGGACCCGGCGGGTCGTACCAAAAAAGATTCCCGAGAAACCATTGAGCGCCGCGGACGCTTAGCGGATCAACCACCAGGTCAACCATCACCATGAAAATCGACGCGAGTATCCAGACATGCAACGAGCGACGAAGATTCCAGGTATCGAGCAGGCGGAGATCGCAGCCCGTACGATAGAGCGGGGCAGCTAGCAGCAACGCCGTCGAATAACTAGCAAAGCTGAGAAATACGAATGAGAGCGAGTCAAAAAAGGGGACGCCTGCGACCCAGATTTCGCGCCCAGAGGTCGCATGAACGTAATGATAAAGCCCAAACGGAAAGCCATTGTTGATCGAGCTCCATTCGCAGATCAGCGCGACCGCCCAAGCAATTACGGCAAAGATCAAAGTGGTACGGGCGCCATAATTGATAATTGCAGCAAAAAGAAAAGCTGCGAGAAACGCGAACACATAAGGACGTAGCGCGATGGTGGAGAGTAAGAGGTTCATCGCTGGGGCCGTCAGTGTGATGTGCTGGTTCGGGATTCCTTGGTCGTACTTGGAACAGCAGGAAGGTTCACGATCGCACTATTCGGCAGTTCGGCGCGCCATCCCCACACTATAGAAGAAATTGATGGCGCGCTGGAGTGCGTCATCGAGGTTGCCCGGCGCATAGCCTAGCTCGTTGCGGGCCTTGGCCGAATCAAAAAACATCTTTTTGCGAGCCATCCGTACCTCAGTCACACTCGCGCGCGGCGCGCGGCGTGTGATCGTTCGTGCGATCAACTCAGCTCCAGCCGCAAATCCATACGCGACAGCATAAGGTATTTTGAAGCGTGGGGCGGATATTCCTGAAAGTCGCGCAAGACGTTCGAACAATTCAGCGAGCGTGAGATTCTCCCCACCGAGGATATACTTTTCTCCAACTCGTCCGCGCGCGGCGGCCAATAAGTGGCCCCGCGCAACATCTTCGACCGCTACTAGATTGAGTCCGGTCTCCATATACGCGGGCATCCGCCGATTGAGAAACTCGACGATGATACGGCCGGTCGGGGTCGGCTTGAAATCGAACGGGCCGATCGGCGTTGAGGGATTCACGATGACAATCGGAACTCCATCGCGCGCGGCCTCAAGAGCTGCTTGCTCGGCCATAAACTTGGAACGTTTGTAGGCGCCGACCATGTGTTCCAGCGCAACCGGCGTACTTTCAAGCCCCATCCCATCGATTCCGATACCGAGTGCGCCGACGCTGCTCGTATGAACCAGTCGCCGGACACCTGCGGCGTGTGTCGCCGCAATCACATTCCGCGTGCCTTCGACATTTGCTGCATAGAGTGGGGCTTCATCGATCAGCCACAGTCGGTAGTCCGCGGCGACGTGATAGATTTCATCACAATTTTGCGCCGCTGCGATAAGCGAAGTTCGGTCGCGCAAGTCACCGAATGCCGGCTCGTATTCGAGGCCTTCAAGTCCGCGCAGGTCTGCTCTGCGGCGGACGAACGCGCGCACGCGCGCTCCGTCTGCAATCAGCGCGCGAGCTACATGGCACCCGACAAAACCATTAGCTCCGGTCACGAGGGCAAGCCGCGAACTCATCACAATTACACGTGAAGCGCGGCATGTTTGGTTACCGCAGCGGCTGCCATGTTCCCTGCGACCACCGCGCTCTCGATCGTCGCGGGCAGGCCGGTCTGAATCCAGTCGCCGGCCAGAAAGAGGTTTGGAATGGGAGTTGTGACTGGCGGGCGTTTGCGGTCGGATTCGGGATCGGTAGCAATAGTCGCCTGTTTTTCTTTCAGCACCAACGCTTTCAGGACCTGCGCCTGTCGCGCTGCCGGAAGCATCGCGCGCAGATCACGGAGGACAATGTCCAATAATTGTTCATTCGAGTGATCGATCAAATCGCGGGCGCCGCTAATCACAAAACTGAGATAGCCGGGACGCCGCTCATCGGGTCGCGAGAAAATGCGCCGCTTATTGAAAAGCCATTGAGTTTGCGTTCCGATAAAACCGACAAAGGAAGCTTGGGTTACCTCTCGATCAAGCCAGAGATGTACACAGATAATCGGTGAACTCTTCAATCCGCCTAACTCAGAGAACGCCGCGTCAGTGGTCGCTCCTTCAGGCAACAGCTTGAGTAATCGGTCCGGCGTAATTGCGGCGATGAAGCTGGCCGCTTCGAGTGCGCGTCCGTCCCGCAGGCGCGCCGACGTGATGGCGCCATAAGAGTCCATTTCAAAACGCTCGACAATCGCGCGGCACGCGACGACACCGTCGCGCCGTTCGATATATTTGCGCGCAGCCTCACAATAGAGATCACTCAATCCAACTGTCGAATAGAGAAAACTCGAATCCGAGCGCCGCGAGAAAAAGGCCCGCTTCAAGACTTCGGCGAGCAATGCTGCAGAGGCAATTTCGGGATTTTCGTTTAACGTCGCGATCGCGAGCGGGTACCAAAAACAGCTTCGGGCACGTTCATCTTGACGGCTCAGATGCATGAATTCAGCCACTGTCATCCGCGCAAGATACGCGCGCCGGAATCGCCGCAGATACATCAAACGAGCACCGGCGCGCATCAAATTGATCCGTTCTCGTATGGAGAGATGGCGGTAGCCAAGAATACCGCCGGTCATGTGGAACGGCCCGGGCAGGCGCGCGGTGCGCAAGACGGCCCGGCGCCCCGGTCCATCGAGCATCTCGATTTCAAGATTGCGATGCGCCACAAGACGGTCGCGGGTGCCGATCTTGCCCAAAAAGTCGAGAGTCAAGTGATAGCAGCCCATCAGCACGTGCTGCCCATTATCAACGAAGTCTTCACTGGCCGGATCGGTAAAGGAATAGGCGCGACCGCCCAGCGCGGGTTTGCTCTTGAGCAATGCCACGCGAAAGCCACGTTCCGCCAGCGTGACTCCGGCGCTAAGCCCGGCGAAGCCGCCGCCGATCACGACGACGTCTTTGCTCTCGACCGGCATCGCTCAACTCGCGCGCGCGAAGCGCGTTCCGGCCCATGCTCGTCCAACAAGCAGGAGCTTGCGTGTGGCGGAGACACTGAGTCGCCGATCGAAGACACGATAACCGGAGTGGATGATGCGCTCGAGCAATGCCGAATAAATCAGGCGCATACCTTCGGCTGCGATCATCGAGGCACGGTCTTCCGGTGCGAGTGCGCCGGCCGCTTCTTGATAAAAGGCGCGCGCACGCGCCGCTTCGAACTCCATGAGCTGACTGAATGCAGGGGTATAGGCCGAGCGCAGAATCTCTTCCTCGCTAACGCCGAACCGTCTCAAGTCTTCTTGTGGTAGATAGATTCGATCGCGCGCTGCGTCCTCGCGGACATCGCGAATGATATTGGTCAACTGGAACGCGAGGCCGAGCTTTTCCGCATAGACTCTCGTACTGGGGTTGCGATAACCAAAAATCTCGATACAGATAAGCCCGACGGCCGATGCGACCCGCCGGCAATAGAGACCCAGTTCATCGAAGCTCGAATAGCGTTTGCGCGTGAGGTCCATCTCGACGCCATCGATTACTTCTTCAAAGTAGCGGCGCGGAATCCCGAATCGATGGACATTATCTGCAAGCGCGCGTGAGACTCCACGCTCCGCGCTGCCACTGTACACTCGCTCGAGTTCGTCGCGCCAGCGCTCGAGTAGCAGCATTGGTCGTGTAACGTTCTCATCATCCGCAATATCGTCCACAAAACGGCAAAACGCATAAACCGCGTAGAGCGCGCGCCGGCGCTCGACCGGCAGCAGCATAAAAGCGTAATAAAAATTTGACGAAGACTGGCGCGTGATCTCAGCGCATCTGGCATAACCGGCGGCCAGTTCCTTTTGCTGCTCCACCTCAACCACGTTCGTTTCCTAGGATGCAAGGCGCCCGCAAAGGGCGTTCCATCCGATCCGCAGATAATTAGGTTTGCCTAGCTTGGGACGATGATGCAGCACGTCATATCCGACACGTTCGATTGCGCGCAGAATCGCGAGGCCGCCGCCAGCGAACATCAGGATATCGCGGCGCAATCGACGATTGACCATTCGATGCAGCTCCGCGCCGCGTATCAGCATCTCGCGAGCGTATGCCACCTCATGCCTCATCAGTGAGACGAACTGTGGGCCGGCTTCGGACGCGCGCAAATCTGCTTCAGATACCTGGAAGCGCTTCATATCCTCACGCGGGAAATAGATTCTTCCTTTATCGCGATCAACCGCAACGTCCTGCCAGAAATTCGCGAGTTGCAATCCGCTGCAAACGTAATCTGAAAGCCTTTGGCGCTCATCGTCGCGATAACCGAAGAGATATAGCACAAGACGTCCGACCGGGTTGGCTGAGAAACGCGCATAACCGAGCAGATCATCGATTGTGTCGAAGCCCTTGAAATGTACGTCACTGCGGAACGCAATCAGTAAATCTTGAAATGGTTGTCGCGGAATATCGAAGCGACGCACGGTATCCGCCAGCGCGAGCATGACCGGATGATGCGGGGCGCCGGAGTAGGCTAGATCCAATTCGTGCTCCCAATCGTCGAGCTTGGGAAGGCTTTGTTCCTCGTCAGCAAAGTCATCGGCAATCCGCGCGAACGCGTAAATCGCGTGCATATGTGGCCGCATTGCACGCGGCATCAGCCATGAGGCAATCGTGAAGTTCTCGTAATGCGATCGTGCGAGTCGCCCGCAGTATGCATAAGCCGATGCTATCTCTGAAGCGCTTCCCTGCGGAGACGCTTCAATTTTATGCAGTGTGGACGCCATCACAGATTTATTGGCGTTAGCCGCCATTTTTTCAGTTCCCGCTAAGCGGCAACCGCGGCGACCCGCTCACGCGCAGCGATTCGCGCCCATCCGTCAGTTTCGAGCAGATCTTCGAGAGTGCCGCCAGACCGATTTGCATGACGACTCATGATGGCTTCCAGATGGGAGGGAATATCCGCGAAGCTGGACTTGCCGGCCAAGAAGCTCGCGACTAATTCCTCATTGGCGGCATTAAGGCAGGCCGGCATGCTGCCGCCTGCGCGCAACGCCTCGTAAGCCAAGGCGAGGCAGGGGAAGCGCTTGGTATCCGGCTCCTCAAAAGTTAACGAGCCACATTCAATCAGCGAGAGAGTTTTCAAATGAGACAGCGGCAAACGCTCAGGATAACCGAGTGCGAAGGCCACTGGGATTGCCATGTCAGGCACCGCCATCTGTGCGAGTACCGAGCCGTCGATCATCTCGACCATCGAATGAACCACGCTTTGGGGATGAATCACCACCGAGATTTCCGCTGGCGTTACGTCGAACAACCAGCGCGCCTCGATAACTTCGAGTCCTTTGTTCATCAAAGTGGCGGAATCAATTGTGATCTTATTACCCATGCGCCAAGTCGGATGATTCAGGGCGTCGCTCACCGTAATCGACTTGAAACGTTCCGCCGGCCATAACCGAAATGGACCACCCGAGGCGGTCAGGATAATTCGCTTGAGCGTCGCGCGCGGTTTGCCCTCGAGACACTGGAAAATCGCATTATGCTCGCTATCGACCGGCAGCAAGCGGACGTCATTTTCGTGGACCGCCCGAGTAATCAACTTGCCGGCGATCACCAATACTTCCTTGTTGGCGAACGCGATATCCTTACCAGCCTTGATGGCGGCCAAGGTAGGTCGTAGGCCCAGCGCGCCAACCAGCGCCGACATTACCAACGACGCATCGGGATGAGTCGCGACCGCGATCGCGCCCTCCTCGCCATAAAGGATATGGGGCTTTAGGGGGAACAAACTCCGGGCAAGCTCGGAAGCCAATTCGGCCGATTCAACAGAGATAAGTTCCGGCTGAAAGCGGCGCGCCTGTTCTGCGAATAGCGTGAGATTGCGACCGGCGGCCATCGCGACCACCCGAAAGCGATCAGGAAAGCGGCTGAGAACATCGAGCGTGGTAACGCCCACCGAGCCGGTTGCGCCGAGAATCGAGATCGCTTTCATCGCAACTATCTACAGCCAGGTCACTCTACAGCCAGATCACTTAGGCAGTCCGTTCAGCGAGGCGACGGCGAAAACGTCCCAAGGCCATCAGCGGAAAATAATGCGCATACATGTGATAGCGAAGATAAAAGTTATTGGGGAAGCCAGTTCCGGTGAAATGCTCATCGATCCATCGACCGCCTTCATTTTGCCGATCCAATAACCAGCTTACACCGCGCATTACGCTGTCGCTGAGTTCATCTTCGGCCGCGAGTAGCCCTATAATGGCCCATGCGGTCTGTGAAGGTGTGCTTGCTCCCTTACCTTTGAGTGTCGGGTCCTGATCGGCGAGGCAGGTTTCGCCCCATCCTCCATCCTCATTCTGTACCGATTTCAACCACACTGCCGCGCGCTTAATCCATAGATCGTCAATTGAACAGCCGATCGCCCGCAAGCCTGATAAGGCCGAAAAAGTCCCATAAATGTAACTGACGCCCCATCGTCCCCACCACGAGCCGTCGGTTTCCTGATCGTGGCGCAACCAGGCGATTGCGCGACGTGCTACTGGATGCTCAGTGCGATAACCGACCGCAGCCATCATTTCGAGGACGCGCCCGGTAAGATCGGCGCAGGTCGGATCAGTCGAAGCCTCGACGTCGGCGAACGGCGCATGGTTGAGCCATTCCGAATCGTTATCGACGTCGAAGGCGGCGAATCCTCCGTCCTGGGATTGCATGCCCATGACCCAGTTCGCGCCGAGCCGAATGGCGCGTTCGCGCGCCGCAGGATCAGTCTCGTCGATAGTTTCCGCGAGCACCATCAGGATGACTGCGGAATCGTCCACATCAGGGTACCAATCATTATAGAACTCGAAGGCCCATCCGCCGGGCTCAAGCGCGGGTCGCTTTACCGACCAATCGCCTTTCTTGAAAATCTGATGATCGATCAGCCATTTAGCGGCGTCGCGAATCGCCGGATGATCACCGGGGATACCGGAATCAAGCAGTGCTTTCGCGCCTAAAGCCGTATCCCAGTTAGGCGAGACACAGGGTTGATACAGGGCGCCATCACCCTGATCCCAGATCAGCTCACGAGTTGCCTCTATCGCCTTGACAATCACCGGATGATCGTTGCGATAGCCCACGCTCTTCAACGCCATCGGGCTGAGCAGGTAGCACGGCTCAATCCCGCCCCACGAGCCATTGGCGTCCTGATGCTCGAGCAGCCAATTCTCGGCATAGCGAATCGCGCGGCTGCGCATACTCGTGAGATGGTGCTTGTCATAGAAGCGCAGGAGCTTGTCTGCCGCCAGCAGGGTATTACGCAAGGATAACAGCCGCTTCCCATGCCGCATTTTGAATTTCGTGAAGTGCGGCGGCTGAATGTAAAGTTCGAGAACGCCCTGACGCCAGTCAATTGTTACTGTGGGCCTTTGCGCTTGCAAAAGCATCAGCGCGAAGAGCGTACCGCGCGCCCACGACGAAAGCTCATACATATTGACCGGAAACCATTGTGGGAAAAGCGTGATCTCGACGGGCAGTGATGCGGTCGCATTCCATGCGACCTGACTCATCGACGCGAGATAGAAGCGGGCCAAGGTGCCCGAGTTGGCGATTCCGCCCTGTGACAGAATAAATCGCCGTGCCTGCATCATCGGTTCGTCACCCGCCCGCATCCCGGTCAGCTTGAGTGCGAAATAAGCGAGGATACTGGTTGAGAGATGCCCAGGACCATCGGGAAATAATGTCCACGAGCCGTCCGGCTGCTGAGTATCGAGCAAATGCTTTTTGAGCTTCGTTTCGAGCGGTACATCGGGCTGCAGTTCCATGAAACGATTAAATATAATGTACTCGGAATTCATCTCCGCATTGGCCTCAAGCGCCGCTTGCCAGTAACCCTCCGGATGCTGTTCGCGCAGCAATGAGCGCTGGGCGTGTTCAATCGCAAAATCCACCCTGGCCGTGAATTCATCACGCGAGGCTCCCCCACTCCACGTCGATTGTCCGGTTGAAATTTGCGAAATCTGATCCATGGCTAAGTCTTCCAGACGACCTCCCCGCCCCACCTTGTTTATGGTATTACAGCGCATTTGAGCGCCGTGCCCTGTTCGAGCATCGCGAAAACCTGATCAAGTTCCTCAAGCGAGCGCCGCGCATTGATCAATCGACTCAGCGGAAGCTGGCCGACATTCAAGAGATTGAAAGCCTGACGCACGTCTTGGGGCCGAAAGTGAAACGGCGCGAGCAGTGTTAAATTGTCGTAATGCATCCGCCGCGTATCGATATTCAATGTGGTATTAACTGGACATCCGCCAAAAAAAACTACCCGGCCGCCGCGACGAACTCGCGCAAACGCGTCGCTCCAGCCGGCAACCTGCCCAGTGCATTCGATTACCAGATCGGGACCGTAGCCGCCGTTCAAAGCGGAAATGATCTCCTCTGCGCCTTGTTTTTGTGTATCGATCGCCTGATCTGCCCCAAGATCGCCCGCCCACTTAATACGTTCCGCGCCGTGACCCGCGACAATGACCTTTCTGACGCCTTGAGCTTTGAGCACGATGGCATGAAGCAATCCAAATGCGCCTGCACCGATGATCAAGATGGTTTCGAAAGGCTCAGGCCGGGCTATCGCATGCGCATGCATCACGCAGGAGAGCGGCTCGAGCAATGCCGCCTCTTCAAACGGCAATTCCGGAGGCTTGAGGAAGGCATTGCGCGCGACTACGTGTGCACCGATCAGCAGATAATCGGCATATGCCCCGAGCACCATTTTGCTCATCGCCTGCGGACAGAGATTTTCCTGATTCCGCTCGCAGAAGAAGCATTCGCCACAAGGCGCAGTCGGCGCAGCCATCATCGCATCGCCGACCTGGAAACTCTTGATACCCTCGCCGATCGCGGCAACGGTGCCGGCGAACTCGTGGCCGAACGGTGCAGGCATCGGCCACATCGGATGCCCGCGCCGAAACGCCTTAAGATCAGTGCCGCAGCTCAATGCACATTGAACTTTTAGCAGGATCTCTCCGGGACCAGGGTCAGGAGGCGTAATTTCGCGCAATTCCAGATGACCGGGCTCGACCAAGATCGCTTGACGCGATTTGGGCGGAATGACCTCGGTTGCAGTCGGGCTCACGATTTGCGCTCCACGGCGAAAGCGGCAAGCGCACGTAATGGGGTCGCCTGTTCGTCAAAGCCGTCCAGAGATCGACGTGCCTTATCGGCGAGTTCACGCGCTAGCTCTCGTGATCGCTCGATACCCAGGAGCGACGGATAAGTTGCTTTGCCGCGTGCGCCATCTTTGCCGGTGCGTTTGCCGACACTCTCGGTCGAAGCCTCGACATCGAGCAGGTCGTCGGCGACCTGAAAGGCCAGTCCGAGCGCTTCGGCATACTCACGCATCGCTTGCAGCTGAAGTTCGCTCGCTCCGCCGAGTCGCGCGCCGCAACATACTGCCGCGCCGAAGAGCGCTCCAGTCTTTTTGCGATGCATACATTCGAGTTCGTCCAGCGTGAGCGCACGGCCTTCGCCCAGCAGATCGATTACTTGGCCGCCGACCATGCCATCCGAACCTGCCGCACTCGCCAGCTCCGCGACTGTTTGCACAATCACCGAAGCTGGCGCGCTTCCCCGCGGCAGTTCAGATGAAGCTAAAACTTTGAACGCGTCAGTCAGCAGGCCATCACCAGCAAGCGTTGCGATCGCGTCGCCATAGACCACGTGATTAGTGGGGCGCCCGCGGCGCAAGTCGTCATCGTCCATGCATGGAAGATCATCGTGGATCAGCGAGTAGGTATGGATCATCTCGATCGCGCAGGCGAAGCTCAGCACATCTTCCGGAGCACCCCCGACTGCCTCGCAGGCCGCCAGCGCCAAAACTGGCCGAAGCCGCTTACCGCCGGCGAGCAAGCTATACCGCATCGCCTCGAATAGGCGGCCTGCCGGTCCATCCGAAGCGGCGACGACTCGCTCTAAAGCCGCCTCGATGAATGCCGCGCGGTCGCGCATATACCATTCGAGGTCGAATGCGGCGCGACCGAGATTCGCTGTAACGCTTGCGGCTTGCTGAGGTTTCACAAGATTCTGAGTAATCGGCTCACCAGATGAAGCTGACTATCGCCATGCACTGGGTTCAGGACATGTAATGGCGCACCATCCGCCACGAATCTTTGAAACTTTGGCCGAATTCCAGCGCCACAGTCCCCTCAAAGCCCGAATGGAGCTTGCAATCACGGCAACGGATGTCCTGTTTAGTTCGATAGAATTCCCAATCTGTCGCCGCATGCAATTCCTTGAAACTTTGATAGTGGCCATTGGTGATCAGATAACAGGGACCTTTCCAGCCTTGAGGATTGCGCGTAACCGTCGTCCAAGGACTACACATCAAGTCGCGCTCGCCGACTAAATAATCGAGGTAAATCGGCGTATTGATAATTTTGTAATCTTTCGCAAGCTTACGCACTTTCTGGAACTTAGAGGGCATCTCATCGCTTTTCAGATAAATATCGTTGGTTAAGACTTGATAATGGTAACCGGGTGTGACGAGCATCCCGTCCACGCCGAGGCTGCCTAAAAATTTAATTAATTCCTCGACTTCCTCAGCGCTCGTTTCCTTAAAGACCGTGGAGTTCGTTTGGACTCGATAACCCTTCTCCTTAAGCATCCGGATCATCGCGACGCATTTATCGAAAATGCCGTCACGATCGACTACTCGATCATGAGTTTCGCGCATTCCGTCAATATGGATATTGAAGCTGAGGTAGGGGCTCGGAGCGACCTGCTTGACGAAGCGTTCGAGCAGGATCGCATTGGTGCAGATCATCGTATGGCGCTGCCGTTCGATTAACCCTTTAGTAAGCGGCACGATATGTTTGTACATCAGAGGTTCGCCGCCGCAGATCGAGACGATTGGGGCCCCGCACTCATCCGATGAGGCGAGCGCGTCTTCGAGGGGAATTTGATCGCGAATCGTATCTTTGTATTCAACGATTCGTCCGCATCCGATACAAGCCAGATTGCAGGCGTGAAGCGGCTCAAGCATGAGGACGAGCGGATAATATTTCTCTCCCGATTTTTTTTGGCGGCGCATATAGCGGCCCAAGTCCATCATTTGTCTAAGTGGTATTCGCACCGGTACGCTCCTATTGGGCGAGTTCTGGTCGGGTGAGAAGGGTAGATCAAGCCGACGCAGGCGCTGAGTCAATAAATAGCCATTGCCGCAACATATCCATTACGCCTTCCAGGTCCAGCCCCTCATTCCCCAGGAAGAGATATCCGATCAGCAGGCCGTTCAGTGTAGATAAGAGAAAGGCCGCTGCGGTAGAAGGCGGAAATTGTTGCGCACAGATTCCTTTATTCTGTCCGCGTGCAATCAAATCGGTCAACAAGCTTCGATAACCCTCATATAACGCAAGAACTTGACCTGTAAGCTCTCCTGAAAGCTTTTGGTCGTGTACTAGCTGTGCGACGAAGAACCGAATCGAGCTGGCGTTGCCGTGCACGAACAGCAGGTAATCTTCCAGCAGCTTTAGAATCTGCGCCTTTTCGTCGAGTGCGCCAGCTTCCTCGGCAAAATCGATTACATACGGTTCCAGCAAACGACCGAGAACCGCAAAAAATAATTCTTCTTTGGTTTTGAAATGCCAAAAAATCAGCGCCTTACTGACCTTGGCCTCGCGTGCAACCTCAGCCATCGAGGTTTCATGGAAACCGCGTGTCGCAAACAACGTGGTGGCGGCTTTTAGAATCTCGTCTCGTGATTCGAGTGCTCGCGGCTCGGAACTGGCAATCGAGGTGTGTGCTTCCGTCATACTAAGGAGCCGCGTATTGCGAACGGCCTAACCAAGCGGTCAACACAACTGTAACCCCCTTGTCTCGAAAGTCAATAAACCGGAAAACACTCTCCCGGTGGACCGATCAAAGGTCCCGTCGATCGCCGAATTCGGATCACCAAAGATTTATGTAGGACTGGCGCTCACGGCTCGATTGACGCGCCGCCAGCGTTAAAGCCAAGACCGCTCTGGCTTCTGCGAGATTCGCTTGGGCGATTGCTCCGATTGGACCCTCTTTCATTGCAGCGACAAAGTCCGACGCCAAGCCGGCGAACCAAGTTGGATGATACGAATCGTCCGTGACGTCGTCCACGGAGTGGTCCTCAGCCGCGCCCGAGCGTGGGAGCAGGGTCAGCCGATTGCCATCAATTATGAGCATCGCGGCGGAGCCGTAGAGCATCGCGGAGGTCACTCGCACGGGAGCGCGCCACGAGAGATGCGCATGCGCGATGCGCCCGCCCGGAAATTCGACTCGCAAGTCCGCCAACTCCTCGATCAACGAACCGGGAGCAGGGTCCAGTCGCGCCGACACGCCTGAGGGCTGGGCGCCGTCGAATAAGAATTGAGCTAAATAGAAAACGTGCCAGCCATGATCAATAAGAATCCCGCCGCCTTTGCGCCGGTCCAGCCGCCATGGCTCCTGATCAGTCGCGGAATTCCCCGACTGACCTGCGGGTCCGGGGCGCAGCCTGAGCATCGAGACGTATTCCAGTTCGCCCATGCGGCCGGAACTGATCAACTGGCGCGCCCGCTGATAAGCCGGCGAATATTTCCAATTGTGCACGCACATCAGTACGCGCGAGGCTTTTGTCGCGGACGCTATGAGCAGAGTCAAGCTCGTCGTGCTCAAGACAGAGGGGTTTCTCGATCAGGACGTGAGCGCCGGACGCGAGCGCCATTTGTGCAGTCGTGGCATGGTACGAGGGTGGACTAGCGATATCGACAAAATCGAGCTTTTCACCTTCAAGCATCAACTCCAGGTCGTCATAGACGCGGATATTTTTGATCAGATTGATTGCCGCGTGGCGGCGCGCGGCGATCGGATCGTGCACCGCGACGATCGCGACATCAGGGCACGAAGCCCATCCCGCCAGATGTGCACGCGCGGCGACCTCGCCGAATCCGGAGATCGCACCGCGCAGCATCGTCAGACAGGCAGTCTCTCGGCGAGGTCCGGGACTACTGAATCCAGGCTTTCGCCAGATCGCTCAACTGACGCTCCCAGACGGTCGGTGCAGGCTCATTAAGAATGAAGATGAGCCGATGCGCACCAACTTCGCGATATTGCTCGCGGATGCGCTTCGGATCGCCATCCGCTGGCGGCGCATACATCGAGATTTCGAGCTTCGAGTAGTCGCGACCGGCATCAGCGCACATCTGCTTCAGCTTACCAAGTTCGGCTGCGAGCCGATCAGGCGTGAGGCCGAGCGGCGCCCATCCATCGCCAATCGCGACCGTGTCCCGCAACGCGCGGTCCATCGATGGGGTCATCCCGCCCGCCCCGATATGAATTGGCGGATAGGGTTTGCGGGCAGGCTTTGGTTCGCATTTTACCGGCGGGAATTTAACAAACTCGCCATCGAAACTGGCCTGCGGCTTGGTCCACAATTCTTTCATCGCGCGGACGTACTCACGAGTCATTGGCCAGCGCCGCTTGAAGTTGACGCCCATGATCTCGCTTTCGTCAGCGAGCCAACCCGCCCCGATGCCGAAAATGAAGCGTCCGCCGCAATAGTGATCGAGCGTCGCAACTTCCTTCGCCAGAAGAATCGGATCGCGTTCCGGTACGAGGCAGATTCCTGTGCCAAGCCCGATTCGACTGGTCGCCGCCGCTGCAAACGCAAGGGCGACGAACGGGTCGGGCATTTGAGAATACATCGGCGGAATTTGACCATCCGGAGAGAGTGGGAAAGGGGTGCGATGGGTGACTGGAATCACCGGATGCTCGGGCAAGTAGAAGGATTCGAAGCCCAATTCTTCGGCCCTCCGCGCCAGCGTCGCCGGATCGATTGTATAGGGAGTAACGAAAGCGAGAACGCCGATTTTCATGATGCTTACCTGTCGCGTGGATTGCTCACTGACTCTATCGCCAAATCTGCGCGAAAATACAATTGATCGAAGTCATGTCCAGCCGAAGAATTCGCGTGCATAAATAAATTTGCCGACTCCGGCGGCTTCTGCTGCGAGTGCGTCGATCTCCTGATCACCGACCATTGTTGAAGCCCTGAGATCGACTCCGTGATCGCGTGCGAGACTGGTTATCATTCCGCCTTTGGGCTTGCGACAGGAGCAGTTATCGGTGTTGTCGTGCGGGCAGATCTCCCAAGCGGTCAAGATACCGTCAAGCTGCCGATCAAGTTCAGCCATGGCCGCGTCGATGCTTTCGCGCCGATAGCGCCCGCGCTTGATTCCCGCCTGATTGGTGACGACGAAAATCAAACAATGCCGCATCGGCACGAGCTTTTCCCGGACACCGGGCAGCAGGGTGATGCCGACCCGGCCGTTTGCATCAACCGGCAGCTGCCTGGTTTCATCGACGGCAGCCAGCGTGCCGGCCAGATCGCAGAATAGCCCGACGTTCCCCGCATCCTCCGCCATATCTAGGCCTCCGCCCGCCAATCGAGATTTTGATCGACCCAGCCAAAAACTTCGTCGAGAATCACGGCGCCAGCGTCGGCCTGCTCTGCGCTAATCACCAGCGGCGGATTGATCCGTATCCGCGGGAAATAACCCATCAGGAGCAGCCCGCGTTTGAGCGCCTCTTGAAAAATCCGTTCCATTACGCGACGGCTCATCGGGCGCTTCGACTCGCGATCACTCACGAGATCGATCCCGATCAGGAGTCCACGGCCGCGCACGTCGCCAACGAATCGATACTTCTCTTTAAGATTGAGCAGTTTGCTGAGCAGCCGGGCGCCGACGGTGCGGGCGTTCTCGATCAGCCGCTCGCGCTTGATCGCTTTGAGGGTTTCGGCCACCGCCACCGCAGCGAGCGGATTTCCACCATAGCTCGATGATGATGCGCTGGGCTTCGCGAACGGCTCGGCGGTACTGATAACATCGCCCATCAGGACGCCGGAAACCGGGAAGCCGGAGCCCATCCCCTTACCGACGGTCACGATATCGGGCGCGGTCCCGCTGTGCTCGACTGCCCACATCGTGCCGGTGCGTCCGAAACCGGTAATCATCTCGTCGGCGATCAGCAGCGCGCCGTTTTCATGCGCGATCGCTTTGATCGCGGGCAGCCAGTCATCGGGCGGGATCACGTTGCCGGCAGTCCCTTGCATCGGTTCGGCGATTATCGCGGCGAGCGCGCCGCCTGATGAATTCTTGATTTGGGTACGTGCAAAATCGACGCAGTACAGGCCGCAGGACGGATATTTGAGCTTGAAGGGACATCGGTAGCAATCCGCATATGGCACGACGTATTGTCCGCCGGGCAATGGGCCATAGCCCTGCTTGGATTCGTCACCGATCAATCCGAGCACGCCGCCGGTCTTGCCGTGGAATCCGCCCCAGAAGCTCACGACTTCGTGTTTTTTGGTAACGGAACGGGCGAGCCGGAGCGCCGCTTCAACCGCCTCCGCACCTCCACTATATAGATGAGCTCGGCGGAGTCCGGCGGGGGCCGCTTCCGAAAGTAGCTGGAAAGCTTCGGCGCGCTCGGCAGTTGCAAAGGTTCCGACGTTGAGACGCGCGATTTGTCGCGCTATCGCCTGCGCCATCACAGGATGGGCATGGCCGAGACTCGCGACCGCCACGCCGGCGAAGAAATCAAGGAAGATGTTGCCGTCCGCATCGGTAAGCGTCGCGCCCTGACCATGATCGAAAGCAATGCCGGCGAGTTGCGAGATCCGCTGTCGGCCGGGCGCGATATAGCCTTGTTCACGATCGAAAATCTCGCGCGACTTGGGACCGGGGATCGAGGTTTTGATCTGCGGCAACTTGGCTTGGAGTGATTCGCCGGAAACCGCAATGGCAGGTTCGCCGGCGCCGTTATTGGTCAATTGATCGGGAGAAGCGGCCATCCGGTAAGGTCTGTCGTTTGACGGCGGGCAAGTCAAGTATACGCAATAAAAAGGCGGCCTAAAGCCGCCTTTGTGATTCCAAGCCGAGAAATTGATTCAGTGCTTGGGTTCGATTCGCCGGCCATAAGAAACTTCGCCTTTGTCAACGCGCAGGCTGAAGCCGCATTCCGGATTGGTGCAAGCCCAAGCTTTAAAGATTACCGACGCGCCTTCCTGTCCATAATCGGAAAGTGGAATCAGAGTGCCATTATTACATTTCTGGCACTTCGGCAGCTCCATCACCCAGCCTCCTTGGCCGCCAACCGTCGGCCCGTGCCAAAGTTATCGGACCATTTTTGCTAAAGCAATGCGCTGTACATGATGGCTGGCTTTCTCTCCGAACGGCTAAATTCTCCATTCGCGTCGCGAGTGTTAAACTATTTGTTATGGAAACGGGGGGTCCGGCATTTCTGATTCGCGAGGCGCAGCCGGGTGATCATCGCGCGCTGCTGGCGCTAGCGCGTGAACTCGATTCGATTAATCTGCCGAGAGAATCAAAACCACTGCGTGAGGCGCTCGCGCGCTCGGCGCGCTCGTTTCGCGGCCGCATTCGTGATCGGGCGGCGGCCCTCTACATTTTCTGTGCAGAGGAGATTGCGACAAAGCGGATAGTCGCGGCCTCTATGATAATCGGCAAACATGGAACGCCCGCCGCACCACATTATTATCTGGAGCTTGGTTCGGACGAGCGTTACTCGCACAGCCTGCGCAAGCTCTTTCGCCATCCGTATCTGCGCCTGCGCTATTCGATGGACGGGCCGACCGAGATCGGCGGCTTGATCGTGACGCAGGCGATGCGTGGTCATCCGGAGCGGATCGGTAAACAGATTTCGTGGGTGCGCTTTCTGTATCTCGGCAAACATCTGGCGCGTTTCGAGAGCCAGGTGCTGGCGGAGATGCTCGCGCCGATGGGCCCCGATCATGGCAACGTTTTCTGGGACCACTATGGGCGGCGAGTGACGGGCTTATCGTTCCGCGAAGCCGACGAACTTTCGACTCACGACAAGGAATTTATCCGGGCGCTTTTTCCCGAGACGCCGCTCTACACATTCATGCTGCCGGATGAGGTGCAGAAGTCGATCGGCGCCGTCGGCGCGAATACCCGAGGCGCGGTGCTCCTGCTCGAACAGGCGGGGATGCGCTATCTCAAGCATATTGATCCGTTCGATGCAGGTCCGTACTACGCAGGTGCGACCGCTGAGTTGCCGCCGGTCAAAGATCGACGAATATGCATCGCAGCGGCTGGGGAACCGGCGTCAGAACGACGGCGCTCGTCGCTGGTCGCGATCGAAAACCAGGAGGGCTTTCGCGCGGTACGCGCTGAGGTGGAGTTACGAGAAGACGACCGTTGCGTGATCACCCGCGAGGCGCTTCGTGCATTAGGGATCAAAGCGCGGTCACGCGTCGATGTCGTGCCATTGCCATAGGATCGAATGGCGCGCGCGGACTATTCGGCAGCGTGGATGCGCCATGTGCCGCGCTCGTTAAGCTGACTGCCGCCGATGCACGAATATGCGCCCTTACCGGAGCGCTGCGTCAGCAGCCCGGTGTAGCGGCAGGTCGATTTGTCAGGCGTCGTTACGACAAACATTACCTGCTCGCCCTTCAGCGAACCTTCCGTGACAGTGCCGGTATTCTGCGCTCCGCGACAAGTTTGATTCCCGTAGGCGCAAGTATAAGAACCTGTTATCGTCGAACCCTCGCGGACGAATGTGAGCTTGATATTCTGCACAGCGTTGCAACGGCTGTGATCCGTCGTCATCGTTCCGCATCGTGCTTTGGTGGTTCCGGCCCAGTTAGTGGCGATTTTGCCGGTATCCGATCCTGCGGCGAGGGCAGCGACGGTGAACATCAGAAGAGCGAGCGCCATTATCGGCGCTCGCATTATTCGGGTTATGGAAGAAGAGGTTCGATGAGCGGCAGGTCATAGGATTTCAACCACTATGGAGTCGAAAAGGTCCTCAGTTAGGTACCCAGGCGAGTGCGCGGATTTCACCGAACTCACGCCGATTTTTGGTCCAGGATTCGCCCGCGTCAGTGCTGACGTAAACGTAACCATGCAAACTGTTGGCGATTACGACGTTAGGATCCGCCGGATTGGTCGCAATCCAATAGACGACTGAGTTCGGTTCGACCGATAGCGCGCATGGCCGCCAGTTCTTACCACCGTCAGTCGTGCGCTGAATCGCGCCGCGCTTTCCCGGGATGAAATCGCCATTACCGACGAACATCACATTGGGATCGTCCGGCTTGAGAGCGACGCCACGGCAATAGGAAATCGTGTCGCGATCGGCAAATTTCGGAAAACCATGAAGATTCCAGCTCTCGCCATCGTCAAGGCTGGTCCAGATGCCATCGGGCGTAGTTGCGAAAAGTTTGGGTGAACTCCCAGGCCAGCGCGCGAGGCCGTGCAGGTCCTGATTGAGCATCTTGTCGCCGAGAGCGGGCAGACGTGTCCAGGTATCGCCGCCGTCGCGACTGCGGAACACCCCATCGATCTCGACGCCGACAAAGACCGTACGCGGGTCTGCAGAATCAACAATAATATTAGTTACCTTAGGCGCGCCGGCGAAGCATTCCTTCGCCATCGGCACGTTCAGCTTCTCCCAAGACTTGCCGCTATCTTTTGAGCGATAAACGTTAGGAGCTTTGGTGCCGGCGAAAATTGTTTCAGGTTGCGCCGGATGCCACGAAGTTGACCAGATTTGCTGGCCGTCCATGGGCGAATCGATCAAATCCCAGGTCGCGCCGTTATCGTTGCTGCGATAAAGACCGGCTTCCGAACCAGCGAGCAGATGATGCGGGTTATGCGGCGAGACACTGAGCGAGCGAATCTGAACTTCGCCGGGTTCCGCATGAAACGGCAGATTCATCTTGCTGCGCCGCCAATGATCGCCGCTGTCAGGACTGAACCACACGCCCGCGCCGACCGTTCCTACGCAAATCGTAAATGGGTGCGCCATGATCGTCACCTCGAGAGCTGCGCCATATAGCTGGCGCGAATTAAGGATCCGCTTGATCGGGTTATAGGGCACTCGGCGGTCTCTTCACAAGCTCATCGAGCCGTGAATCAGCATACACTCAAGCTTTAGCCGTGAGTGTGCGGCGTATGCACCAGTTCCAGCTTCAGACCGTCGGGATCCGTAAAGAAGACGGAGTAATAGCCTTTGACGTAATTGTACTCGCGCGGTGGATCGAGAATTTTCCCGCCATGAGCTTCGATCTCTTTGGATAGCTCATCGATTTGCGCACGGCTCTCGGCACGAAAAGCAATCTCGCGTAGTCCGACGCGCTCTTTGCTGAAAGCCTGTCGTTCGTCTGGAGCAGCCGGGGAGACCCAGATGCTGCCGCCTGCGCCGAACCATCCCGTAGTCGGCGCGGGTTGCTCGAAGTTAATTACTTGCGGATAGCCGATCCGCGGCATTAGCCAAGTGTAGAAACGTTTCGCGGCTTCGTAGTCATTGGAATTAATCATGAGGTGGTCGATTCCGGGTGGCATAGTCACGCCCTCCTGCTATATCGGGAAGTAGCCGACCGCGAGTCACGTGGCAAATCGGTCGTGCTTGTCAGAGTGGCTGTGGTAATCAACGTCCGTAGAGAATTCCAAGCCGGAGGCGCGGAGCAGGGGGCGCGCCAACGTAGCGAAGCGGAGTGAGCAAACGAGTCTGCGAGTTGCGTTCCGGAAGCGGAGTCTGCGACGCGCGGCCAAGGATAAAGATATGAACGGTATCAAAATCGGAATCGGCTTCGGGCAGTGGCAATACGGTTTGCCGGAGCCTGAACTTTTGTGTCGTTACGCCGAAGTCGCCGAGCAAGCCGGACTCGACTCGATCTGGCTTTCTGATCACATCGTGACGCGCAATCCGACACTCGATATTGCCTGCCTGTTCGCGATGATCGCGGCGCGCACCAAGCGGGTAAAAATGGGCCCGAGCGTGCTGACGCTGCCGGCGCGTAATCCGGTTCATGTTGCGAAGACTTACGCGACGCTGGATTACATTTCGGGCGGCCGGATGGTGATGGCGGTGGGCAGTGGCAGCGACTTACGCGACCTGAAGGCCAGTGGGGTACCGGTCGAAGAGCGCGGCAAACGGCTCGACGAGGGAATCACGATCCTGCGCAGGCTATGGACCGAGTCGCACGTCACGCATCAGGGGCGATTCTATCAATTCGAAGATGTGACGATCGAGCCCAAGCCGCGCAAAGGCTCCCTGGATATCTGGATCGGTGGCAAAAGCGATGCGATTCTCAAGCGGGTCGTGCGATTGGGCGACGGATGGTTTCCGGCGCTGACTACTCCCGACGAATTCAAGCACGACATGGCGAAATTGGAAGCGTTCGGCGAGGAGCAGGGACGCAAGATCAATCCGCGCGAAGCGGGAGTGCTACTGCTGACGCACGTGACGGAAAATCGTGAAGAGGGATGGAAGACCGTTGCACCCTTCCTGCGCAGTCTCCCGATGGCTCCCGAGGAGTTGGCGAAACGATGCCTGGTCGGGTCAGCGAACGAATGCGTCGCTAAGATCGCCGCCTTTGTTGAAGCCGGCTGCACCAAATTTGTGCTGAGACCTTCGTGCCCGCCGAACGAGGTACTCGGGCAAATCGGGCAGTATGCGGAGCGCATCCTCCCGCGTTTTGCCTGAACTACGCGGATGAGTATTCATTATTGGCCGCAAAGGTCACTTGGCAGTTTGCACCTGACTGCTAAGTTTTCGAAGCAGTATTGGCGGAATTTCGCAGGAATTATCTATAGTGAGCAGTGGTCCGCGAGTTGCTGTGACAAGGATCAGCTTCGTTACAAACCCCCGATTGTGCGAAGCAAAAATGTGCGGCGCCGATCTGCTACTCGTGTCCCTGGCCTTCCCGCGAGAGTGGATCGGCGCCAAAAGTTTCCGGCGTCTCATTGTACAAAATCTCAGAGCCGTAACAGTTCTCGATAGAAACGCGAGGCCTTCTCAACTTCGTCGAGCAAGTTGTATTCGTTCGGCGCGTGGATCACGCCAGTCGATGGTCCGGGGCCGAACACGACGGGCTTGAGCCCCGCCGCCGCATAAATTCCTGCCTCAGTACATCCAGCCTTTACATTGGTCGCTAGCGGCAGACCAGCCGTGGCAAGCGCAGCCATCGCGAGTTCAACTGTCTCGCTATCGAGCGGACTGCGAAAGCCCGGGTTAGCGCGGCGTTCCGTCAAGTCAACTTGCAGGTCAGGCGCGAAGTGTCGCAGGGTCTCGCCGATTTTGTAGATTCCATTGCGCACCGTTTCGAGCGGCAGTCCCGGGGGCGGGCGTAGCTCAAATTCCAGAATAATCGTATTCTGCTCGGAGCGAATTACACCGGGATTGCAGGTTAGTGTCGGCGCGGCATAATCCGGCTCTTCACTACCGGCGTGATCAGCAAAGCCGCGTAATTCCGTCATAAATCGAGCCAGCAGCGCAATGACCTGCGACGGAATCGGAGCGAGTTCAGCATCATTTATTATTGAGGTTGTGGCTTGCTCGAAAGCGGATGGATCGCCGCCCGCAATCAAGACTTCGCATCGGGCGGGGACCTTGTTGACCGCGTCGCCACCGCGAATCGACAGCACCTTGCAATCTCTTACCGCGCTTAACTTCTCAAGCGCCATTAGGATCGCATTCTGACCGAGCGCGGGCGTGCTGGAGTGGGCGGCGCGACCTTGAAAGACAACGCGCGTAGTGTGCGCAAACTTCTCCGCGGCGGAATCAAAACCGATCGATAATTGGAAAACCATCAGGCCCTTATGGGCTGTGATTACTTCCAAATGAGACGGCTCGCCAATAAACGCCAGCGCGCCTTTCGAGAGCAGGCCAGCTTCGGCAAGTTCGCGCGCTCCGACGAGGCCGTGTTCCTCGCCGAACGTGGCGATCAGCGTGACGCTGCGACGCGGAGTGCTTTCCGCAAGCGCGGCAATCTTCGCGACGAAGTCCAGCTTGGTATCGGCGGCGCCGAGACCGTAGATCCGTTCGCCATCGATTGCCGCAACGAACGGATCGTTATTGCACGCAGTCCATAACGACTTATCCCCCGGCGGCACCGTATCAAGATGGGTGTTCAGGACGAGCGGTGTCGCGGTGAGATCGCTGCCTTGGATGTACGCCAGCAGATTAACCTGCTCGGGTCCTTCATTGCGTGAGGGAATGAATTGCACTTCGATCCCAAGTGGTGCGAGGATTTCTCGCGCACACAATTCGACAATTGTGCGCGTACCCTCATTCGTCACACTCGGACATCCAATTAGCTGCTTGCTCCATGAGAGCAGACGTTCATTGATCATCGCGCATCCTCGGCAGGTGTTTTACGCCCCAGATGTATCGCGACGGTGCCGAAGCCGGTGAGTTGATAAGTAGCCGAGGCAAAGCCCGCTTCACGCATTATCGACGCGATGCGATCGGGATCGGGATGATCACTGAGCGACTGGAAAAGATAGCGATACGCGCCGTAGTTGCCGGCCACGGCGATGCCGAGCAGCGGCACGACAGTCGCAATGTACAGGGAAAAAAAATGTTTCATCGCGCCGCGCGGCGGCGTCAGATCGAGGCATACCAGACGGCCGTCCGGCTTTAGCACGCGTAGTAGTTCGGTGAAAGTCGCTTTGAGATCGCCGACATTGCGCAGCATGAAACCGTTGACAATCGCGTCGAAAGTTCCGTCCGCGAATGGCAGTCGCATCGCATCACCAGCTACGAAACTTACTCGGTCGCGATTCGGTTCTTTTGCCGCCTTGATTTTCGCCGCCTCGACCATCTCGCGACAGAAGTCCGCGCCGACAATCGTGTGAGCGCCTTGGCGCGCCATCTCGAAGGCGAGGTCGCCGGTGCCGGTGGCGATATCCAGCACTATTGCGCCTGATACTTCGGCCAGCGCTACCGTCGTCTCACGCCATCGACGATCGAGTCCGATCGTCATTAACGAGTTGACCAGGTCGTAACGCGGCACGATAGCCGCGAACATCTCGCGGATACGCGCCGGCTTCTCAGCCGAATTATGTAGCGATTGAAGGCGCACGGAGGCGCGCGGTTAGTCGTCAAGGCCGAGTTGTTTGCGGGCCGTCTCGCTCATCCGATGCGGTGTCCAGGGCGGCTCCCACGTAATTTCGACATTAGCCCGAGCGCAATCGGGAATACCGAGCAGCTTGTCTTCGATCTCGGTCGCGATCATCGTGCCCATCGAGCAGCCGGGAGCAGTTAGCGTCATCTGCACCGTCACGCCGTCGTTCTCGATCGCCACCCCATAGATTAAGCCGAGATCAACCACATTGACCGGCAGTTCCGGATCGTAGCACTCGCGCAAGACTTCATATATTTCTTCTTCGTTTAGCATCTGCCTCGGACCGCGAAGTTGCGGATCAGAGCGAAATCTTGGGCTACATTCACTATATCGCTAAGATGGTGAGCGCCGGAAGCGGCTGTCATACCCAACGACGTGCGAGGTTCTATGCCGGACAAAGAAGAGCTGTACGATCAGGCGGTCGATCTTTACGCCGACGACAAGTTGGACGAGGCGATCACCGTTTATAACGAGGCATTGGCAATCGATCCCAAGTTCACGGACGCGGTGCATGGGTTGGCGATGTGCTATCAGGCCAAGGGCGATCTCGATACCGCGATCGTGCTGACCCAGCGCTATATCGAGCAGGAGCCGGAAGATATCCTGGCTTTCACCAATCTCAGCATGTTCTATCAGAAGAAAGGGATGATTAAGGAAGCCGAAGCCGCGGGTGCCGAAGCGCGCCGGCTCGACTGGAAACGGCAGCTACGCGAGGGCAAAAAGAACTAGCTCAATTCAGCAAAAGGGGGACCTGTGCCGATCAATCATGTTGTCGTCTTGATGCTCGAGAATCGTTCTTTCGATCATATCCTGGGCGATGTGCCCGGCGTTGCTGGGGTCGATCAGGGCCATCCGCGGTCGAACAGTTTTAATGGAGTCAAATACCAGCAGGAGCCCGGGGCGTCCCGGATTGTCACGCTCGATCCTCATCATGAATGGCCGCACGTAATCGCGCAGGTTGCGGACGGGAACGGTGGATTCGTCGGGGATTACGGTCGCAGCTATCCGCAAGCCACCACACAACAATTGTCCGAGGTGATGCGCTATCATGGCGCGAGCACGCTGCCCGCACTACATAAACTCGCCGAGAATTTCACGGTTTGTGATCATTGGTATGCGCCGGTACCGGGACCGACATGGCCGAATCGGTTGTTCGCGATGAGCGGGACTTCGCTGGGACGCGTCACCATGCCGGAAGGCGCTTTCGCTTGGAACATCCATTGGTACAGCCAAACAAGCATCTTCGACCGCCTTAATGAAAAACGTAAAAACTGGAAGGTATATTACGGCGATTTTCCCTTGTCCTTCCTGCTGGTGCACAACTGGCAACCAGAAAATGTCGCGCGACACCATCCGATGACCGCGTTCTATACCGACGCGGCCTCCGCGAACCCTGCTGAGTTTCCGGATTTTGCGTTTATCGAGCCCGAATACTTTCCGCCCGGACCAAACGACGCACATCCGCCGCATGATATCGAGTCCGCCGACGCGTTGGTCGCGAGCGTGTACAATGCCTTGCGCGCGAATGAGGCGCTGTGGAAAGAGACTTTGCTGGTAGTGCTCTTCGATGAGCACGGCGGCTTTTACGATCACGAGCCGCCGATCGAGGCAGTCCCGCCCGACGCGAATCGTGGCGATGGATTTGATTTCACGAAGACCGGCGTTCGAGTACCGGCGATTCTGGTCTCGCCGTTTGCCGAGCACAAGGTTATTTCGACTCCGTTCGATCATACGAGCCTGCTCAAGTTTCTGATCGATAAGTGGGGCTTGGGGCCGCTCTATAATCGTACGGCCCATGCGCGAACCTTCGCTGGAGATCTGCTGACAGCGCCGCGCGCGGAGGCCACGATGCCTGCGTCCATTATCGTGCCGCCGCAGCCCGCGAGCATCGCGCCACCGGCGTTCGAACGGGTGAGCCATAATCAATCGAGCATGATCGCCTTTTCTCATGCATTGGAATCGATGGTCGGTGAGGCTGATACGACCGTCGCGGCGCGCGGTAAATATATGTTGAGCAATGCGCAGAGTCAGGCGGACGTCGCGCTCGACCGGGTCGATAGCTTTGTCGAGAACATGAAAGCTCGCGCCCGCGAATCGGATACTGCCGCGAAGAAATAGCACGCCTGACAGATCTCATGCCCTCAGTAGCAACGTGATACTCAAACGCTGCGCCGGAATTCTGATTCCCTTGTTTTCGCTGCGCACGGCCGACGATCTCGGTCGCGGCGATCTGGGCGGACTCGTTCCGATGGGTGAACTAGCTGCCGCGATGGGCCATCGCTTGCTGCAACTCCTACCGATCGATGAGACCGCGCCCGGCCAAGCCAGTCCTTACAGTGCGGAGAGCGTGCTCGCAATCGATCCGTCGTATCTCGCGGCGCGACCATCTGCGGGGATCAGCGAGGAATCATTAGCGGCGGCGCGGCGAGAAATTTCGGCTGGCAACCCTGAGTCCCCGGACTTGAAGCGATTGCGCGAGTTCAAGGAGCAATTCCTGACAGAATCGTTCAACCACTTTGAATTGGAGGGCAATCAAGAAACTCGCCGCGCTTTCGAGACTTTTACTCGGGTGAACCAAAACTGGCTTGAGGATTATGCGCTTTTTCGCGCACTCAAGGATGAGTTCAAGAACCTCCCATGGAATGAGTGGCCGCTTAATGTAAAGCTTCATCGGTCCGAGGCGATCGCCGATGCTGCTCGCTCGCTGGAACCTACGATCCGGCGATACAAGTTCGGGCAGTTCGTGCTTGATCAGCAATCGCAGCAAGCTCGCGAGCAAATACGCCAGCGCGGCGTATTCCTCGGCGGCGATCTCGCTTTCTCTCCGGCGCACGACAGCGCCGAGGTGTGGGCGCATCAGGAATGGTTCGATCTGTCGCGCGCGGTCGGGGCTCCGCCGGACGCGTTTTCCGCCATCGGACAGCGCTGGGATTTACCCATGCCGGACTGGGCGAAGATGCGTGAGAGTGGATTTGCCCTGATACGGATGCGTCTGCGATGTGCGCGCGCACGTTTCGACTTCGTCCGGATCGATCATGTCGTAGGTCTTTTCCGCACCTACGGGTACCCGACCGGCATCGATGGTGAAGGAGCCTTCGACCCGAGCTCTGAGGCCGCGCAGCGAGCGCAGGGCGAGGAAATCCTGCGGATCATTCTCGAAGAAGTGGGATCGATGCAGGTAATCGCTGAAGACCTCGGCGTAATCCCGCCGTTTGTGCGCGAAACTCTCGCCCGCCTCGGAATTCCCGGCTACAAAGTCGCGTATTGGGAGATTAAGGGAGAGGGTGCCGAGGCCTGTATCGTCAATCCCATCGACTATCCTGAATTGGCGTTGGCGACTACCGGAACTCACGATACCGAGACACTAAGCGGATGGTGGTCAACGATCGCAGAGGACGAGCGGCGACGTTTTGTACAAGGTTTTGGGCTTAATCCTGAAACCGCGCACCGCACTGTGCTCGATGATGCCACGCGCGATCAGATTCTGAACAAGATTTATGCTTCACCGGCGCGGCTGGTGATCGTGCCGATTCAGGATTTGTTCGGTTGGAAAGATCGGATCAACGTACCGGGCGTGATCGCGGCAACGAACTGGCGTTGGCGTCTGCCGTTTGATCCGAATTCCGCGATGGACGATCCAGCTCTGCGCGTTCGAATCGAGGAACTTCGCGCAATGACCAAACGGACCGGCCGCGCTAGCGGGTCGTCATCAAAATCGCGAGAATACTTGACGATCAAAAGGGGGCGGCGATGCACCGGATGAAAAAACTCAGTTCGCGGGTTTTCTGATTTTTGGCGTCTTATGGTTAATTCTCTGTCTCACGCTCGAACGAGATACCGGGCTGCTCGGCGCAACGAACCTGCCTCCAACTCCGACGCCCGGTTCGATGACGAGTTCCGGCGCTTCCTTGTCCACCTATCAGCTCCGAGCGCCAGCCGACGATATCTGGCACATGTATAACGCAATCGAAAAAGATGAAGGCTACCTGCAAATTATCTTTGTCGCTTTCCCGGCCTTGATCACTCTCGCAGTTTTTCTGACGCCATTTATGCTGGGAGCCTTCGTCAATGCCCGGGTGAAAACGGCGATCGACGAACGCGTTGCAGAAGCAAAAACGGCGTTGACTAAGGCCGAAACCGACTACACTGATAAAAGCAAAGAATTCGCGTTGAGAATCGAGGAGGTTCGGGCGCTGCTACTCGTTAGGTTGGCTTATCTGCATTGGAATTTAGAAGATCGTGATCTTGCGGTGTTTTACGCCAGAAGCGCCTCCGAGACTGCGCGCGCCGCTCTCCGAGATGAACCGGATAACGAGCGCTTACGCAATTTTCAGCAGGATGCCGACGACAGCTTGGCATACTACATCGCAGAGCTATCAGAGCTTGAGTCACAAGGCTTGGAACTAGCCGAAGTTGCAAAGAGTCGAGGCCTTGAGATGCTCAATCACCTCGCCGCAAGGAGTAAAGATCCCGGCATTGATATCGAGACCATTGATACGTGCCTGTTCGTCATTTGGGCTTTTCGCGACAGTATCGCTGCGGCGAATCTTAATCGGTCAGTAGAACTTTACAAAGATTGGGCAACAGCTCTTGGATCACACAGATGGAAAAAACGGCAGCGGGACAATTATGATAAGTATAGAAATTATTATGAGGAGTATGCTCGCAGAAAATCGGACAGCGCTAAATCAGCCTAGTCCATCCAAGGGCCGCGCTCTCTGCCGGGTCCTTTATACAACATCATTTACTTTCTCCACTAGGCCATAATACCAGCAGAACCTAGCTTAAATCTAGCCACGTTACGGCTGTTCGCAATGGAGGTGTGATTACTTAGGCAATCCCAGTTGGCGCTCGCCGAGGATGTTGCGCTGGATCTCGCTGGTGCCGCCCGCAATCGTATATTGACGCGAGCTCAGCAACCGCTGTTGCCATCGCGGTGCGTCGGGGAGCACCTCAGTGGGCTCACCCAGGAGCGCATAACCACCCAGCATCGCACTGGCGAAACTCGCGATGCGCACGCCCAGTTCAGACCCGGCCAGCTTGAGTGTAGAGCCTTCGGGACCGGGTGGCAGACCCTTCAAGCGACGCGTCAGAGAGCGCAGCCGCGTATATTTCGCCGCTTCGCACTCGATCAGAAACTGCGCGAGGTCCTGCCGGATCCATTCGTGATCCCACGCCGGCTTCCCCTTCGAGCTTTAAGCATTTCGCGATCTCGGCCAGTCGCCGGACTTGCGAGGAATGTCCCCCACCGCCCGCGATCCCACGCTCGAAGGCCAGCGTAGTCATCGTGACCTTCCAGCCCTCATTGATCGGCCCGATGAGGTTCTCCTTCGGAATCTGAACATTATCGAAGAAGACCTCATTGAAATGATGATGGCCATTCATCACGACCAGTGGTTTAACCTCGACCCCTGCCGCGCGCATATCATCGAGGATCAGATAACTGATGCCCTTATGCTTCGGCGCACTAGGATCGGTGCGCGCCAGCAGGAACATCCGGTCGGCGAACTGCGCGCCCGAGGTCCATACCTTTTGGCCATTGACCACGAAGTAATCGCCTTTAAGTTCGGCGCGAGTCTGCAAGCCTGCCAGATCAGAGCCTGCGCCCGGCTCGGAATAGCCCTGACACCAGATATCGTCGCCCGGCAGGATGCGCGGGAGATATTTCCTTTTCTGCTCCTCATTGCCCCACTGCATCAGGGTGGGACCGAGCAGGCCGACTCCCGAATAACCCGGGAGAATCGGCGCGCGCGCCTTGAAGTATTCCTTGTCGAAGATGATTTGCTCCATCAATGACGCGTTGCGTCCACCGTATTCCTTCGGCCACGACATCCCGACCCAGCCTGCTTCAGCAAGTTTCTTCTGCCAGGCGCGACGTTTCTCGAAAACCTCCCGATTCGGTGCGATCCGCTCGTCCATCGGATCGTCAATCGCCAATTCCGCGGAGAAATTGGCCTTTAGCCACGCACGAACTTCGGTGCGGAAGGCTTGTTGTTCGGGGGTGTATTCAAAATCCATGGCTTGACCACCGATAGGCTAACGTGTGGATTCCGAGTTGAATGACTGATGTGCATGAATGCGAACAGCAACGATCGGTTCGCGATTTTTGGCTTACCAGCGACGGCCGCCGCCTCCACCGCCCCCGCCTCCGCCACCAAATCCACCACCACCCTCGCGACCGCGTCCGCCGCGCCCTCCGCCGCCACCACCCGGACGTCCGCCACCCCCGCCACGAGGTCCACCCATCCCGCCGCCTTCGCGAGGACGCGCCTCATTGACCCGAATCGCGCGGCCTTTCAGTTCCGTCTGATCGAATTCCTGAATGGCGCGAGCGGCATCGTTCGAATCGGCCATCTCGACGAAACCGAAGCCCCGCGATTGGCCGGAAAATTTATCCATGACGACCGTGGCCGTATCGACCTTGCCGGCCTGAGAAAACAGCGCTTCCAAATCTTCGTTGGTGACCGAGTAGGCGAGATTGCCTACATATAGCTTCGTGGGCATCGTGCCCTCCTTGCGTTTATGCCGGGAAGCGCGAGTCAGAAAAACCCGTAGCGGGTTTCAGTGCAGAGTGCATCCGGGCCGTTACATCGACTCTTTTTATTCCAGCATTTATACAATGTCCATCCTTGATTCGCACAGTAGTTTTTCAGTGCAGAAGCTCGATGTGCTAGGCAGGTGCAAGGCTTAGAGATGGTCTCTCGCAGCAGTCTCCGAGGAGGATGGGATGCCATACATTACGACCGGCGATGGGGTGAAACTTTATTATGAAGAAGCGGGAGCAGGCGGCGCGATTATCTTCGTGCATGAGTTCGCCGGTGATCATCGCAGCTACGAAGCGCAACTGCGCCACTTCTCGCGGCGCTACCGATGCGTGGCGTATAACGCTCGCGGCTATCCGCCTTCAGATGTTCCCGACGAGCTTTCATATTACTCTCAGGAGCGCGCGCGCGACGATATCCTCGCGATACTCGACGGACTCAAGATCGACGAAGCTCACGTCGTCGGCATCTCGATGGGCGCGTTTGCCACTCTTCACTTCGGCATGAAATATCCGGCGCGTGCTCTATCACTGGTCATCGGCGGATGCGGTTATGGAGCCGAACCCGCCAAGCGCGCCCAATTCCGTGACGAAGCGGAAGCTGCGGCCCGGCGCTTCGAGACGATGACAATGGACGAGGCCGCCGAGAGCTACGCAAGCGGACCGACCCGCGTGCAACTACAGAACAAGGATCCGCGTGGATGGCGGGAGTTTCGTTCGATGCTGGCGGAGCATTCGCCGCGCGGTGCGGCGCTAACCTTGCGCGGCGTGCAACGCGAGCGACCCTCGCTTTTTGATCTCACTGCTCAGATGAAGTTATTAACTGTGCCGGCGTTCGTGATGGCCGGTGACGAGGATGATCCTTGCCTCGAAGCCTCACTCCTGATGAAGCGGACGATTCCATCTTCCGCGCTCGCGATTCTGCCGCGCACCGGACATGCTTTGAATTTGGAAGAACCGGCGCTGTTCAATATGTTGATTGAGCAGTTTTTTCATCAGGTCGAGTCCGGTCGCTGGAACGCGCGTGACCCGCGATCGCTTGGCGGACGAATTCTATGACAGCTGCGCCCGCGAGTTGCGGCGATGGAAACGGCGGCGATTCCGTCGCGGCTTTTGCAAACTCTCGCGCTCGGCCATTTCGACCAGCACCTGCTGGCAACTCTCTCCGGACACATCACGCACGTAGCTGCCATCGCCATGCATCACCCAGCGACATCGGTTGGGCTGCAATTGCAGATCGAGCAGTCCGCGTAATTCCTGCCGCAGCTCGGAATCTTCGATTGGGACGAGGATCTCGACGCGGCTCTCGAGATTGCGCTTCATGCAATCGGCGGAGCCGATGAAGTACTCTTCGCTGCCGCCATTGCGAAAGTAATAGACACGCCCATGCTCAAGAAAACGTCCGACGATACTGACGACCCGGACATTGTCTGATAGTCCGGCCAATCCAGGCCTCAATCGGCAGGTGTCGCGCACGATGAGATCGACTTTCACTCCGGCCTGTGACGCTCGATATAGCGCCCGCACGATATCAACGTCCTCGAGCGCATTCATCTTGAACTGAATTAGACCCTGAATCGTGGGATTCTTTTTCTTCAGCGCGATTTCCCGTTCGATCCGCTCCAGCAGCGAACGCTTGAGTGTCACCGGGGCTGCGAGAAGTTTGCGATAATTGCGACCGGGCCCATAGCCGGTAGTCAAGTAGTTGAGCAATTCGGTCAAATCGCCGCCGATCTGATCGTCAGCGGTGAAAAGCCCGAGGTCGGCGTAGAGCCGCGCCGTGCCAGGATGATAATTGCCGGTGCCAATATGCGCATAGCGGCGCAATCCATTGTAATCCTGCCGCACCACCAGAATCACTTTGCAGTGGGTCTTCAGGCCGACAACGCCGTAATTGACGTGAATCCCGAACTCTTCGAGGCGAGTAGCGAAGCGGATATTGGCGGCTTCGTCAAAGCGCGCCTTCAGCTCGACTACCACAGCAACCTGTTTGCCGTTGCGCGCTGCATCGAGCAGGTATTCAAGCAGACTGGCGTCATGTGAAGTGCGATACAGAGTCATCTTTATCGCGCGGACTTTCGGATCAATACTGGCTTCACGCAGAAAGCGTTCGACCGATGTTGAGAATGATTCATATGGATGAAGCACGAGAATCGAGCGCGCGTCGCGGATGATATGAAAAATGTTGCGATTCTCCGCTAATTGCGGCTGATCAACTGGATGATGCGGCGGGTCACGCAATTCGGGATAGTCTAACGTCACCAGCTCCATCAGATCGCGCAGTTCGAGCATCCCGGAGGTCTCGAATACGTCGGCATGTTCGTCGAGTCCCAACTCTGCCGCGAGCATCCCGCGTCGGACCGGATCGAAGTTCGACACCACTTCTAAACGGACAATCGGCGCCACCCGGCGATCGCGGAGTTCGGTTTCGATCAGGTCAAGCAAATCGTCAGCTTCTTCCTCGTCCTTTTCCGTATTTGCATTGCGCGTCACACGGAAGAGTTCCGCCGCCGCGATCTCCGCGCCGGGGAACAAGAGATCGAGATTATTCGCGATAACCTCCTCCAACATCACAAAACGGCTGCTCTCGCCCACGCGAATAAAGCGCGGCGTACCGCTGCCGACCGCAACCTTCACCCGAAACAGCGACGGCTCGGACGCGTTTACATCGGCGCCGGTCAGAGTCGAATTGAGATTTACGCGTAATGAGACCAGAAGATTCAGAGAGAGATTGGAGACAAACGGAAATGGGTGTGCAGGGTCAATCGCGAGCGGCGTGATCAATGGGAAAATATTCGTGCAGTAATGTTGGCGCACTTCGGCTTTTTCGACGATCGAAAGCTCGGCATAACGTATTAGCCCTATGCCATAAGTCATAAGTTCGTCGAGCAAAGCCGTCAGGATTCTCTGCTGGGTCTGCTCCTGCTCGCGTACCACCTCATAACAGTGATCGATTTGCCATCTGGGGGTGTGACCGTCGGGCGTCAACTCGTGGACGCCACTGGCGGCCTGCTGCTTGAGGCCGCCGATCCGCTTCATGAAAAATTCGTCGAGATTAGACGCGCTGATCGCAAGAAATTTAAGCCGTTCAAGCGGTGGATTACGCCGATCCTCGGCTTCGGCCAGCACCCGGCGATTGAAGCTGAGCCAGGTCAGTTCGCGATTTAGATAAAGCTCCGGCGAAGAGAGATCAAATTCTTGAGGCGCATACTCGACGTGAAGGCCAGTGGTTTGTCCGACCGCCGCTGCGTCATCCATGATAATTCTGCTCCATTGAGAATCCGTGATGCTTGCGCTGAACGCCTTCGGCGGACGAAAGCGTAAGAGCATAACCAATTGTACAGCCTACTCCCGCCCGCCTTTATCCGCTATCGCGGAGCGGTGTCCTTGCGCGTGAATCAGAAAAGCCAGCTTCCGAGGAAATCTTTATCTGACCGTGTCACCATTCAGACAAGTATTATTATAGTAACGATTTCCTTTTATGGTAAAATCTAGCAATCAATTTATATCAGCATGTAATTGACTTTTAACTCGCATGTTTTCTTATCGATGATAGTTTATCAGATATGTTTAATTATGACATATTATGTAGAATATCTATATTATGGCGACAGTTTAGTATCTATTGCCCTATTGACCATGACAAATCTCAATTTGATGTTTTGGACGATCATCATCGTCTGTACGCTCCTATATCCTTCTTCTGCCAAAGCCCAGCCCACTACGCTCTATCTGACTGATGCGCCGGTCTGGATTCATTACTTCTGCGATGGTTCCGAACCTGATCCGAATGGCTCGGCGCGGTGCAGGGCATGCACTGCTATCAGAACCTGACGGTGCCAAGCAGCGCGACCCTGACAGTGACCGCGAAGTATTCGACTTCCGGGACCCCGCAAAACGTACCGATCGGAGCACTGATGGCTTTCGTCAGCGGCGCCTGCACGATCGCCGGAACGATCAACGCTGCCGCAATTATTACCTCGAATGGGAATGGTGGTGGTGCGGGCGGAGGGGGTGGCGGTGGTTCCACCATTGCTGGTTCCAATGGCGCTGATTCCGACGTCTTCGGCAGCGCCAGTGTCACCCGAGTCGCAGCCGGCGCGTTCGGCGGAGCGATTGGGCAGAGCGGCGGCAACGGAACCTCTCCTCAACCAGCGTCGCAGAAGGCGATTTGGAGCAAAGCGCCAACACTAGGCTCGCTTGGCGGCAGCTTCGGAGGAAAAGGCGGGGGAATTCGAGCACCAACGGCGGCGGAGGTGGCGGCGGCGTCATTCTCGTATGTGGTTCGATCAGTTTCACCGGCACTATCAACGCCAGCGGAGCGAACGGCTCTGCGGGTAGCGGCGGAATCGGTGGCGGCGGCGGGGGCGGTGGCGGCGTCGTCCTGCTTGCCTCGCCGAATTATCTCGCTGATAGCGGAGTAATCGTAGTCAGCGGCGGCGTCGGTGGGCTGGGGGCTCCGGCGCAGGTAATGGCGGCAATGGCGGCAGCGGCTGGTTCAAACAATTCTCATTGCAATGAAATCAATCGAACTTAAATCAAAACGGCGCCATCTCGGGCGGACCGGTCTAAGCCGAGCGGCGATAATCCGTCGCAGCGCAAACGTACTTGTTGCGGGATTGCTCCCGACGCTTCTACTGATTTTCGCAGCGACTCGCGCATTTGCGCAGAACTCATTGTTGCTTACCGACGCGCCGGCTTGGACGCATTACTTATGCGACAGCTCCGAAGCTGATCCGGGCGGCTCCGCTTCGCTGCAAGGGCTCCACTGTTACTCCAATTTAACTGTACCCACCGGTTCGACGCTTACTATTACAAATCTGCTGAGCGCATCCGGCACTCCGCAGGACACTCCGCGCGGCGCTTTATTCGCCTTTGTGAGCGGAACCTGCACGATTGACGGAACAATCAATGCTCGCGCCAGCAATACCGGCTATGCCAATGGCGGTGGCTCGGGCGGTGGGGGTGGTGGCGCTTCGAGTGCGGCGGCAGGACAATCTGGACTGAACTCCACGCTATTCGGTAGCGGCGGCATTCTCTCCGCTGCTCCGGGCGGCTCGGGAGGACAGGCCGGAGCGCAAGGCGCGGCCGGCAGCACTCCAACCACCAACACTCAACGATTCATCTGGAATCTCGGAATAACGCTCGGTGTGTTCGGCGGAAGTGCCGGAGGAACGGGCGGATCCGTTGGCGGCGGCGCCGCATCGGGAGGCTCTGGTGGTGGGGCGGTGGTGCTGGTCTGCGGCTCGATCGATTTCAGCGGCTCGATTGACGTGAGCGGCGGCGCGGGTGCGACTGGCTCACAAGGTGGCGGCGGTGGTGGCGGCGGTGGCGCAGGCGTCGTGCTGATGGCTGCCTCGAACTATCTCGGCGATAGCGGGGCGATCCTCTTGAGTGGCGGCTCGGGCGGGCCGGGCGATAGCGGAGCAGGCTCCGGCGGCATGGGCGGCGCGGGCTGGTCCAAACAGTTCACGTTCAATTGAGTGGCGAAAGACGTGATGCACATCCCTTCCACCCTGAACGACCCTAAAGGTTCTTACGTTCTGCGACGAGTTTTGAGTTTGCCGCTCGCACTTGCGATTATTGCATTTGCGATTCGCACCGCTGCGGCGCAAAGCGGACCGCTGCTGCTCAGCGACGCGCCCGGCTGGGCGCACTATTTTTGCGATAGCTCCGAGCCTGATCCGAATGGCTCAGCGACTCTGCAGGGCGCTCATTGTTATCCCAGCCTTACCGTTCCAAGCGGAGCGACGATCACAATAACCGATACTCATGCGACGCCGACTGCGTCGGATAATTTGCCGCGCGGAGAATGGCTGGCCTTCGTCAATGGTCCTTGCACAATCGCGGGTACGATCAAGGCTTCCTCAATCAATTACGAATACGCCAACGGTGGAGGTTCCGGCGGTGGTGGCGGCGGGGCCGCGGCGAACATCTCCGGCATCCGCGGAGATGACAGCAATATGTTCGGTGGCGCAAACTACGTTGTCACCGGAACCACCTATAACAATCCGGACTTCTCGGTGATTCATGCGGCTGCGGGCGGAAGCGCGGGCGCAATTGGCCAGAACGGCGGGATCGGCACGACGCCCACTTCGGCGTCGCAGAAATGGTCATGGATGCTGGGTGATCAGCTAACCTTGAGTGGCGCAGCAGGGGGTCCAGGCGGCAATGGCACGTCCGCTGGCGGATCCGGTGGTTATGGTGGTGGTGGCGTGGTGCTGGTGTGCGCGAACTCGATCAATTTCACCGGCACTATCGATGTAAGTGGAGCTAACGGATTACCGGGGCCGGCAGACAGCATCAATGCTGGCGGTGGTGGGGGTGGCGGTGGCGGCGTGGTGCTGATGGCGACCAGCAGCTACGTCGCCAATAGCGGCACGATTATTTTGAATGGCGGGATTGGCGGCTCGGCGCAGTCCGGCGCGGGTAGCGGCGGCAATGGTGGTGCGGGATGGTCCAAGCAGTTCCTGTTCGGCACCTTTACGCCGACTCCAACGACGATTCTACTGCCACTCCGACCGATAACTGCCACACTCCACAATCTGACGCCGCTACTCCTACTCCGACTAACGCACTCCACTGCGACCCCGACGCTGACGCCAACTCCGACTTTGACCGCCACTCCCACAATCACGCCGACGCCGGCGCCAGTTCTGTCGTTTCAGCCAAGCTCGGTCAGCTTTGGATCGGTGAAAGTCAATCAGACCGCGAGCATCGTGGTTCAGCTCACTAACCTATCGGCAGTTTCAACCGTGCACGGACGATCGATTACGGTGTCAGGCCCCTTCACTACATCCAATGCTTGTGGGTCAACAGTGGCGCCGGGAGCTACATGCAACGTAACGGTCAAGTTCAAACCGACCAGTACCAGCGCGACGTCCGGGACGGTTACTTTCACTGACGACGCGTCAGGCAGTCCGCAGATAGTCACTGCCTCTGGAACCGGCAGCTAGATTAGTGGCGCGACTCAAGCACCGCCTCGCGCCATCGTGAATCGCCGCAATAGTGGCAGCAGCTACACGGGCGCGAGCCCGATTGGGCCATGCCGGCACAGTTCAGGCAAGCGAAATAGCCATCGGCAACGGCATGATTCTTTGTCCCAGGCCCATCCGGCAGGATTGGAAGTCCGGGGCGCGGCGTCCGGCACTTTATGATACTTAGGGCGCCTGATGCCTCAAGATAGGCGCGGCGGAGCTGGCCGAGTTGCTCGATCCCTTGCACGCGCAGTGACGTAAACAACTTTTCACGGGAAAGCAGCGCCGCGTCAAGGGCCTTAAGCAGCAATCGCCCTTCTTCAACCAGAACTGTTACGTCACCATGAACGATAACTTCGAGGCGGCGGCTTTTGAAACCCCAGAAAGAAAGTCCGCGATGACAAATTAGAATGGCAATTAGGACGACGACCGCTGGCAACACTCCTTGAGTAGGAACCTGCATCGGTAGGGCGACTGCCGCCCCGAGCATCAGAATGACGGCGAGTTCAGTGGTACTGAGCTGAGCGGCTACCCGCTTGCCCATCAGTCGCACAAAAACGAGCAAAAGAAGATAAGTCAGAACAGCGCGCCACAACAATTCGATGAGAAAGATCCATGGAGTCTCGCCAATCAGTAATCCTCGCCAGTCCATCAGACCGAGCTTTCCGGATTATTCATGTAATTCAAGGGCGGCTGGAGTCCAATCGGCAGAGCCGCAGAAACTGCATTGACAGGTTGGCGTGCGGCTTGGTCCCGCGCCACAGCTTGCGCACACGTAGGTATTCTGGATGATTGACTGCTGACGCAGGGAGCTATCGATTTTAGGTATCAGTGAGAGGCCAGGCCGGGGGTTACGAGATTGAATGATCGTGAAATCGCCCGATGGTTCAAGAAAGAGTTGCTGAATTTGACCGAGATGCTGAAGATAGCGGCATCGGAGCGCCGCGAACAACTGCTCCCGAGGTAATCCGGCTCGCTCCATCGTATTGAGTAGCATTCTCCCATCGGAGATTAGCTGCGTAGGATTGCCACTGGTGGCATGCTCAATTGCGGATTTTCTGATACCCGCGATCGCCAGTGCGCGTTGCAGCACAATTATAATTGCAATAATCAGAACTGGCGGCAGCAAACCGCGATTTGACGCCTCGAGCGGCACCCCAATCGCCCCAGCCATCGTGACAACTACAGAAAGTTCGAAGAGCGAGAGCTGTCCGGCAACGCGTCTGCCAAGAAGCCGCATCGCGAGAAGCAAAATCGCGTAGCTTGCGACAGCCCGAAGAACCACTTGTGGCAAAAAAGAGCGGACCGGATTTGCCAAATAGAATCCGATGCCAATCAGAGAGATGGATCGGATTTATGTGCATGGCTGCATGAGTATTAGATCGGGTGGCGGGTTGCTGCATCGCACGCGCGAAAAGATCGAAGTAGCAGAGAACAGCAGCCCCGCGATTTTTCAAATCGCGGGGCTGCTCGAGCTATTATCGCTCGCCGCTCACTTTTTCCCACGCATGGCGAACTTTCTCTTTGAATTCTTCCCATGCGCCTTTTTCATGATTAGGCCATTCCCGTTGCGCCTCAGGTTCGATGGTGCCCCACTCTTTGCCCTTATATCGCGGATCAGTAGCTAGCATCGTTCCGTATCGATGAGCCGGCTCATCATACGCGCCGCCGGACGTACGAGTCGTCCGATCTACATCCGTATCACCCATCGCAGTGCTTGCATCAGTCATCGTTCCAAGCGCCTCGTTAGAGTGTTCTTTCCAGGGTTCTTTCGATGACATACCAGTTGTGCCGGCTGATCCCGTCGAACTGGATAATTCAGGATCGACTCCTAGATTGGCTTCGCTCCGGATGCCAGCTGCGGATGAACTAGAGCCGACACCTGCACTTCCGGTCTGAGCACTTCTGTTTGTGCCGGACTTGTCTCCCTCATCAACGTTGACCTCGGTCTTGCGAACCGTGTCGTGGATCGTGCGATTTTCTTGCGTGACGCCTTTCGAGAGCACTATCTCTTCGACCACTCGAGCGCTCTTCTGAACTACAGCTTCTTCGCCGGTTTCACTCATCTCAACCGTGCCCTGTTTAAGCGCCTGCAAATCCCGGTCTTCGACGGGGCGATCGACCGGCCGACGCTGAACTTCGACGTGCTCCTGCCGCAGGCTCACTTGCTCATCGACCGGTTCATCCACGATACGCGGATAAATTCTGACCCGACGCCGGGTCTCTTCGCGTTTTCCGACCTGGAGCTCTTCTTCAATTACCGGGATAACTGTCTCCTGGGAAGATGGCTTTCCCGAAACTCCGAGCGGTTCGGTTCGCTTGCTAGCGAGCTCAGACGTTGAAGTTTCATCAGCTCCGTCGAGCTGCGTCGCACCGTTTCGCTCAAGAATAGATTCGGCTTTGGCGACTTCAGCATCGGAGGTCTTCACTGCTACAAGCGCCTTACCGCCATTGAGATGACTGGAGTACAGTCGTACATCATTATCCGGCAGTCCCATTCGCATCAGTTGGCCGGAAAGATCCTCTGTGCCCGCCGCTCCACCATTCCTGCTGATCAATTGAACGTTAACTCGTGAGAATCCCGCATTGACTAGTTCTTGCAATGCATTCTGCGCTTGAGTTCGACTCTCGAAAAGGCCAATTGCTGCTGTACTCATTCTTTACTCCTGATATCGTCTTTTTTTGAACGTGCGGCGTTACCGTGCATCGCGGAATGTCAGTATTGACCGGGAACTCGCGCGTTATTGATCTGCGTGATGTGCGTAATCTGTGCCAAGCACGGAAGGGAGACATAGTGCATGGCTCAAAAGACTTCGCGATGACTATTGATAGCGAATCGATACTGGCGCTACTAGAACGTACTTAGTTCATTCGCTGAAGTGTCCAAACTTTTTACCGACGGTAGGAGTTCCAGACGCAAGGTCAGGGTCGGTGAGCAGATGTGCTGCGTTCAGGCGCTTGATCGCAAGCGGAAATGCTTTTCAGCGCGCGGTGATCTTCGCGCTTCAGAATGAAAGACAGCCGAGGCGCAGCGGAACTTTGAGGATACTGAATATGGTCGACAGTCTAAAGGGGACCTTCGGCGGGAATCGCGAGAGTATGCTCGGCGCAAACCCTGATCAAATCGTTCGCGTCATGACTGTCAGCAAAACTGCTGAGTGGGTATGCGCAAATCAAACAGAATTCGTATTTACGCCCAAGTTGATTCCATAACTGCTCCAGCTGAATTGCCCCGCCGAAATTACCTGCAGCGCAGAGCAGGGCAACCATCTCGCCGAAAACCAGAAGGTTTCCGTGCACGCTCTTCTCAGCGGCTTGCTCGATGATTCCGCCGACAAGCTGGTAAAATTGAGCGTCGTCAATGGCATTACCACTCATGAATTGAGCGAGCGTTGCGGCGGCATCGAAGCTTACATAACGTCCGAGCTCACGAAGCTCTTGCAGATTTGAGTGATCCCTCAGTAATCGACAGTCGAGCGGTGAGCGATGCTCCGGCGTAGCGATCACGATAGAAGATTGTCCGCTGTCCAGAGCGCGTCCGACCAGATTACCGATAGTCGCTACGACGAAATCATCCTGATCGTAAAATTGTACGATATGGCGGGTCGTCCCTGCGGGAAAAGGATTTGGGCGGAGCAGACGTTCGATAGCAAGCATTCGCGATTGTCGGAGATCTTTCAGAGCTGAATTCAGCGAGACCTTACCTGAAGGATACTCTTCACAAGTAACATTCATTCAACTTGCTGGGAATCCTCATTCTTCAATCAGCAATTAGCTCGAACTATATCAATAAGCGCTCCGACGTTTACGGGTTTTTTCAGAACTTTGGTAGCCTTCAAGTCGCTCGCATCCGAGGGGTCCAGCGCTGTAACAACGATCACCGGAATCTTGGCGATTTCGCTGTCCTTCAGCATAGCTGCACGGAATTGCCGGCCATCCATGACTGGCATCAGGAGGTCCAGGATAATCAGGCAAGGTTTTTCCGAGTTGCCGAGGTAAGCTAGGGCTTCAGCGCCATTGGCGCATCCATGAACATTGAATCCTTCGAGTTCGAGAAGTTCCGTCAAGAGATTGCGGGCCTCGTCCTCGTCTTCAATAACCAAGACCGTATCTTCCACCGATCCGCTCCAGGGAGATTATCTCACTGATGCCTGAACTAGTTCGACTGACATGGCAGCCGTAGCGTGAACTCGGAGCCTTTGCCGAGTTCGCCTTGCGCCGATATTGCTCCCCCATGCGCTTCGACAATCCGTTTTGTTATCCAAAGACCTAACCCAAGACCTTCCCGATATGAGTACGGAACAGCGCGCTCGAATCGATTGAAAATCCGACCAAGATCACTAATGGCGAGACCAATCCCCTGATCCCGAACAATAATCACGGCCTCGTCGTCAGTGGTCAGGACCTTTATTAGGATTGGCTTTTTCATTCCATACTTTATCGCGTTCGAGATCAGGTTGGTAATCGCTTGATCGATTCTGAAGCGGTCCCAGACACCCCGTGCGTTCTCGGATTCAATCAGGATAGCGGCCTCAGGATTGGCTTCTCGATGGCGGCCTACCACCTCATTGACAAGATCGCTCAGATCGAAGTCCTCGCGCCGTAGTGCGAGCTTGCCTGCCTGAATACGTGTCACATCGAGCAAGCGGTCAACCAAAAAGCTCAGGCGATCAAGTTGAGCTCTGGATTTTTCTAAAAATCCTCGAATTTTGGGCAGAGCGGCGGGTTCGGCTACCATTCGATGCAGAAGCTGCAAGGTCAAATGAAGTACATTAAGCGGATTACGAAGTTCATGAGCGGCGACCGCGATGAAGTCATCGCGCGCTCTTAAGGCCGCTTCGAGCTCGGCCTGAATCTGCTCTCGAGCGCTAACTTCGCGTTGGGTGCGTTCAAGCTGATCATTGAGCGTCAGGAAGCGATCAACTGCGACGGTTTTGCACTGAATCGCGATCAACGCGATTTGCTCTTCGCTCGACGGACTTGCGCACCAACCAATTACACGTGACGGTACAGGCCGATTAGCTGCGCGCCACATCAGTTTACCAGGAATAGGAGAGCGGCTCCTGGCGCATAATCGCAGAAACCCATGTAGTTGCGTAGCCGAGTTTTCGACTACCGAAGCGAGCAAGAGCTTCCCAGTGATAGCCGCCACACCGAGCAGCCTCTTTCCGGCCTGATTAGCATCGACGATCCATCCTTCAGCCGTTACAACAAAGGATGGATTCGGCAGGTTCTCAATCGCATCGATGTAGGCGAGCCGGTCTTTCAAGGCAATCAGGATTAGCTAGCGATTGGATTATGCGGCCTGACGTATTCGCGGCCTTCGGCAAAATTGCTTTCGGGCGTCGCTTTAAGATGGACGACCACAACGCAACCCGAATGACCCGCTGCGATCGTTTCGCGGAGTTCTACCTTGGCGAATCCCAGATTGTCCGCCGCTATCGAACCGAAAACGTTGGACGTCATCATGCACATCGAGGGACGACCGAAGACTTTTTCACCGAATGGACAGGCTCGATTACCGAGGACGATACTTTCCTCGTTGGCTTCGATCACGAAGAAATCGCCGCCAATTCGCCGTTTGAGATCGATCAGTGTCGCAGCCACCTGGTCACGGTCCATCTGCTCGGTGGACAGCGCCTCTCGGTACCATCCATTGATCGCCTCACCCATCCGTTGTCCCACGATACTGATGAAACCGCTCGCCTCTTCAAGCCCCACCACATCTTCCAGCGCTCCCGCCAGCTCGCGGATTAACGAGCGGAAGAATCGATCGCGGTCGAGCGGAATCGCATAATTCTCGAAGGTGAGCTGATCAGTCATAAATGAGTACCGGAAACCGAGTCTGACCGTACGATACTGCCATCGGGATATGTAATCAAAGCACAAAAATGCCCGATTTTGGATTGTTGACAACAACCTGGACCATGAAATGGCATGCCGCACGATTTTTCAAACGCTCCTGAGTCTACTTTTAACCAATCGATACTGTGGTAAATCGAATGCCAAGTGTACTAGCTTTGGGACCATCGAGGGCGTAGGTCCGAACCATTGCGCCACGATAATTAATCATGGGATGCCCAGGACGGTGTCTCAGTCCAAAGGAGCGGGTGAGCAATGAGCGAAGCCGTAGAGCAATCCAAACCCAACGGAATTCCAACCCCCCAGGAACTGGGTTTCGACCCTGCCGACCTGCGCCAGAGATACGCCGCCGAACGAGCGAAGCGTTTGCGCGTGGACGGCAACAACCAGTATCAGGAAATTACTGGCGCGCACGAGCATTACAATGCCGATCCCTATGTTGAGCCGGGCTTCACACGCCCCTCGATGCACGAAGAGCTTGACGCAGTGATCATCGGCGGAGGGTTTGGCGGCCTGCTCGCGGCGGCGCGGCTGCAAAAGGCGGGCATCACGAATATTCGGATTATCGAAAAGGCCGGAGATTTTGGCGGAACCTGGTATTGGAACCGCTACCCGGGCGCCCAGTGCGACATCGAATCCTATGTCTATCTTCCATTGCTCGAAGAGACCGGATACATGCCGAGAGAAAAGTATTCTTTCGCGCCGGAAATCTTCGCGCACGCCCAGCGGATCGGGAAGCACTTCAATCTTTACGAACGCGCCTGCTTCCAGACCCAGATCAAGGAAGCGCGGTGGGATGACGACGCTCGGCGATGGACGGTCAAGACCGATCGCGGCGACGTGTTTAATGCGCGCTTTGTAATCATGTCGAGTGGACCACTGAACCGGCCCAAGCTTCCTGCGATTCCCGGAATAGAGAACTTCAAAGGGCATACATTTCATACGAGTCGTTGGGACTACGACTATACAGGTGGCGACACCACTGGCGGCTTGCACAAGCTCGCGGATAAACGCGTGGGCATCATCGGTACCGGCGCAACCGCGATTCAATGCGTGTCGCATCTCGGGCAGCACGCGAAGCAGCTCTATGTGTTCCAGCGCACGCCGTCGTCGGTGGATGAGCGGGGCAACAAGCCGACCGACCCGGAATGGGTGAAAACCCTAACCCCCGGATGGCAGGCGTATCGGAACAACAATTTCTGCGGCATCCTGTCCGGCATCCCGGTCGAAGAAGATCTGGTCGGCGACAAATGGACCAGTCTGTTCAAGAATCTTTCCAGGCTGCTTTCAAGTACGAACAATTCCGAGTTGTCCAGCGAGCAGATGGCGCTGATGTCCGAGATCGCCGACTATCAGAAGATGAATGAGATTCGCGCTCGCGTCTCCTCAATCGTGAAGGACCAACAAGCGGCCGAGGCGCTCAAGCCGTGGTATGGCCAGTGGTGCAAGCGGCCGACTTTCAATGACGAGTACCTGCCTACCTTCAATCGGCCCAACGTCAAGCTGGTGGACACGAAGGGAATGGGCGTCGAGCGTGTGACCGAGCACGGCGTGATGGTCGACGGCGTCGAGTACGAAGTAGATTGCCTGATTTTCGCAACTGGCTTCGAGGTCGGTACGGCTTACACGCGCCGCGCAGAATTTGAGGTTTATGGCCGTGGCGGCGTCACTCTATCCAATTATTGGTCAACGGGCATGAAGACCTATCATGGCTTTCTGAGCCATGGGTTTCCGAATCTTTTCCACATGGGCCTTACCCAGACCGGCCTTGCCCCGAATTTTACCTACATGCTCGAAGGGCAAGCCACGCACATCAGTCATGTCATTACGGAGGTGAAGGGGCGCGAAGGAAGATCAGTAGAGCCTACCCGCGAAGCCGAGACTGAATGGGTAAAGCTAGTGACGGCACCGAGCTTCATCAGCGAATATCAGAACACCTGCACGCCGGGTTACTACAATGGAGAGGGTCAGAACACGAAACAGGGATTCCTCGATAGTCAGTATCCTGAGGGTGCGGTGCGCTTCTATGAAATGCTCGCTCGATGGCGCGAGCAGGGCGATTTCGAAGGTCTGATCGTCGAGTAAGTCGAACGAGCACGGATGGGCTGTTACGGCAGCCGATCCTGATCCGCATTAGAGGCAATGAGGCGTCCGGGATTCCCGGACGCCTCATTGCTTTGCCAGCCGAAATTTGGACAGGAGCCGATCTGACGTACAAAGCGTCTTCATTCAAAGCGGTGATTTCATTGGTGGGCGGTGCTGGTTTCGAACCAGCGACCCCCGGCTTGTAAGGCCGATGCTCTACCGCTGAGCTAACCGCCCTAGCGCAGGTATCAGGATAGAAAACAGCGCCGCACCAGCGGCGCTGGTCCGAACGAAGCTATTCGTTCATCGACGCGGGGGAGCCCGTCCCGGCGCTGTTGTTGAGCGAGTCTTTTAGCTGCTTGCCGGGTTTGAATTTGGCCGAGCGGCTGGCCGAGATTTCGATCGATTCTCCCGTTTTGGGATTTCGTCCGGTCCGCGCCTCACGATCGAGACCGAAAAAGTGCCGAAGCCTGAGATATTGACCCGCTCGCCCTGCTTCAACGCATTGATGATATCGTCGAGCACGATGTTGACCGCCTTTTCGGCGTCGTTTCGTTCAAACCAAGCTTTTCGCCAGAGCCTCTACCAGATCGGCTTTTGTCATTGCGCCGTCCAGACCTCCCCTCAGAATTAGTTGAGAATATACGGCGGGCTGCAGTCGCAACAACTGCCGGCCCGCCATCTCGGTATCGATTAAAGCGATCAGGAAAGATTAGGCGGATTATGCGGCGCCACCGTATCGTCGTCCTCGTCCACCGCCGGGTCTTCTTTCTCTTGATCATCAGCGACAAAGGGAGGAGGTGAACTCTCAGTGCGGGCCGGCTTGAAGAACGCGTCCGGATCCGCCAGCACCAGCGCGTGTTTGCAGGACGTCGTCCATGTGCTCGACCTTGATCATGCGTGACGCTTTTCAGCACCTGATTGCGGAATTTCCTCGACGTCCTTTTCGTTTTCCTTCGGGATCAGCACCGTCTTGATGCCGCCGCGATGCGCCGCCAGGACCTTCTCCTTGAGCCCGCCGATCGGCAGCACGCGTCCGCGCAGCGTGATCTCGCCGGTCATCGCGAGGTCGTTGCGCACCGGCACGCGGCACAGCGCCGAGACCAGCGCCGTCGCCAGCGTGATCCCGGCCGACGGCCCGTCCTTGGGAATCGCGCCCTCGGGAATATGAGATGTGGATGTCGATCTTCTGGTAGAAGTCCGATGGCAGGCCGAGCTGCTCCGCGCGCGAGCGGACGTACGACATCGCCGCCTGCGCACTTTCCTGCATCACTTCGCCGAGTTGGCCGGTGATAGTCAGTTTGCCGCGGCCGGGCACGATGGTCACTTCGACGCCGAGCAACTCGCCGCCCAGCTCGGTCCACGCAAGCCCGGTCGCCACGCCGATCTGCGGCTCGGTTTCGGCCATGCCGTAGCGGAACTTCGGCGGTCCGAGATACTTCGCAAGGCTCGAGGCCGAGACTTTGACGTGCGCGTTGCGATCGGTCTTGACCACTTCGACCGCGACCTTGCGGCAGATCGAGGCGATCTCGCGCTCGAGATTACGAACGCCGGCCTCGCGCGTGTAATGGCGGATGATGCCGAGCAGTCGCCTTGTCGGAGAACTCGATGTTCTCCGTCCTTCAGCCCGTTCGCCTCGCGCTGCTTCTTGAGCAGGTACTTCTTGGCGATCTGGAGCTTCTCGGTTTCGGTATAGCCGGGGATGCGGATGATCTCCATCCGATCCTGCAAGCGGCCGCGGAATCCGATCCAGCGTGTTGGCGGTGGTGATGAACATCACCTTCGACAGATCGTAGTCGCAATCGAGGTAATGGTCGTTGAAGGTACAGTTCTGCTCCGGATCGAGCACTTCGAGCAGCGCCGACGACGGATCGCCGCGGAAGTCGGTCGACATCTTGTCGACTTCGTCGAACAGCATCACCGGGATTGCCCGAGCCGGCCTTGCGCATGCTCTGGATGACCTTGCCGGGCAGCGCGCCGATATAGGTGCGGCGATGGCCGCGGATTTCGGCCTCGTCGCGCACGCCGCCGAGCGAGACGCGCACGAACTTGCGCGCCGGTCGCGCGCGCGACCGATTTGCCGAGCGAAGTTTTGCCGACTCCCGGAGGTCCGACCAGGCAAAGGATGGGACCCTTGAGCTGTCCGACCAGGGTCTGCACCGCGAGGTATTCGAGGATGCGCTGCTTGACCTTCTCGAGGCCGTAAGTGATCTTCCTCGAGGATGCGCTCGGCTTCCTTGATGTCGAGCTTGTCCTCGGTGTACTCGAACCAGGGCAGGGCGAGGAACCAGTCGAGATAGTTGCGCACGACGGTCGCCTCGGCCGACATCGGCGACATCATCTTGAGCTTCTTGATTTCGCGCTCGCACTTCTCGCGCGCCTCGGCCGGCATCTTCTTCTGACGCAGCTTTTCTTCGAGTTCCTGGATTTCGTTCTTGAATTCGTCCTTCTCGCCGAGCTCCTTCTGAATCGCCCGCATCTGCTCGTTGAGGTAGTACTCCTTCTGGGTCTTCTCCATCTGCTTCTTGACCCGGGAGCGGATGCGCTTTTCGACTTCGAGGATTTCCAGCTCGGAGCGCATGTAGCCGAGGATGCGTTCGAGCCGCTCCGCCGGATTGGTGCATTCCAGCAGCGATTGCTTGTCTTCGAGCTTGATGCCGAGATGGCCGACCAGCTTGTCGGCCAGGTAAGCCGGATCGTCCACCGCGGCGATCGACGTGACCATCTCAGGCGGAATCTTCTTGTTCAGGCGCACGTAGTTGTCGAAGGTGGTGTTGACCGAACGCATCAGCGCCTCGACCTCGGTGGTGCGGTCGCAGACCTCTTCGATTTCCTCGACTTCGACCTGGAAAAACTCGTCCTCGGCGAGCATAGCGCACGATGCGCGCGCGCTGCTTGCCCTCGAGCAGCGCCTTGACGGTGCCGTCGGGCAGGCGCAGCAACTGCACGACCACGCCAAGCGTGCCGACCGCATAGATATCGTCGGGCCCGGGCTCGGAGACGCGCGCATCCTTTTGCGCGACCAGCAGAATTGGCTGTCTTGCGGCCTCAGCTGCTTCCAGCGCTTTGATCGACTTCTGCCGTCCGACGAAGATTGGATAGACTTCGTGGGGAAAAACGATCAGTTCGCGCAAAGGCAACAACGGAACCAGTTTCATTCGAAGGGTCGCGGTTGTCTTTCTTATCGTTGCGGAAAAGCATTTCCGTTAATCCCGATCTCCTGCCGTCTAAGCGGTTTCAGCGGTCTTTTGATAGACCAGCAGAGGCTGTTCCTTTTGGGTAACCACCTCCTCCGAAATCATTACCTCCTTGATATTGGGCTGCGAGGGAATTTCGTACATCAAGTCCACCATGATGGCTTCCATGATAGCCCGCAGGCCGCGCGCGCCCGACTTGCGCTTGAGCGCTTCGCGCGCGATTGCGCGCAGGGCGCCCTGGGTGAATTTGAGGTGGACGTTCTCCATGTCGAACAATTTCTGATATTGCCGCACCAGCGCATTCTTGGGTTCGGTGAGAATTCGCACCAGCGCTTCCTCGTCCAGCTCGCCCAGCGTCGCGATTACCGGCAGGCGGCCGACGAATTCGGGAATCAGACCGAATTTGAGCAGATCCTCGGGCTGCACTTCATTGAGCAGTTCGGAAACCGTGCGCGGGTCGCGATGGGTCAGGTCGGCGCGAAAGCCCATCGTCTTGCCCGCGATACGCCGGCGAATGATGTCGTCCAGGCCGACGAACGCGCCGCCGCAGATAAACAGGATGTTGGTGGTATCGACTTGCAGGAATTCCTGCTGCGGATGCTTGCGGCCGCCCTTGGGCGGCACGCTCGCCATCGTGCCCTCGACGATCTTCAGCAGCGCCTGCTGGACGCCTTCGCCGGAAACGTCGCGCGTGATCGAGGGGTTGTCGCCTTTGCGCGCGATCTTGTCGATTTCGTCGATGTACACGATGCCGCGCTGGCAGCGCTCGATATCGTAGTCGGCGTTCTGCAGCAGCGACAGGATGATGTTCTCGACGTCTTCGCCGACGTAGCCCGCCTCGGTCAGCGAGGTGGCGTCGGCAATCGTGAAAGGCACCTGAAGGAATCGCGCGAGGGTCTGCGCCAGCAGCGTCTTGCCCACGCCGGTCGGGCCGATCAACAGGATGTTCGACTTCTGCAGTTCGACGTCGCCGGTCACCATCTGCGAGTCGATTCGTTTGTAATGATTATGGACCGCGACCGAGAGAATCTTTTTCGCGCGCTCCTGGCCGATCACGTATTGGTCGAGCACGCGCTTGATCTCGGCGGGCTTGGGCACCGCTGAGGTCTGGCTGAAGGCTTCTTCGTTATCGGTCTCCTCGGCGATTATGTCGTTACAGAGGTCGATGCATTCGTCGCAAATATAGACCGTCGGGCCGGCGATCAGCTTGCGTACTTCGTCCTGGCTCTTGCCGCAGAACGAGCACACCAGATTGCCCGAGCGGTCGTCATGCTTGGCCATTACTGCCTCCCGCGCTTCACTTGGAGGCCCTCCGGCTTACGATTACCTCATCGATCAGCCCGTATTCAACCGCCTGATCCGGAGTGAGGAACATATCGCGGTCAGTGTCTTTTTCGATCTTGCGGAGGTTCTGTCCGCGTGTGCCGCACGATGATGTTGTTGAGTTCCTCACGCACGCGCAAAATCTCGCGCGCCTGAATCTCGATATCGGTCGCCTGTCCCTGCGCGCCGCCCAGCGGCTGATGGATCATGATGCGCGAATGCGGCAGCGCGTAGCGCCGGCCCTTCTGGCCCGCCAGCAACAATACCGCCGCCATGCTCGCCGCCTGGCCGAGACACAGAGTGGAGACCGGCGGCTTGATGAATTGCATCGTGTCGTAGATCGCGAGTCCCGCGGTTACCGAGCCACCCGGCGAATTGATGTAAAAGTTGATCTCTTTGTCCGGATCTTCGGATTCGAGGAACAGGAACTGGGCGGTGACCAGATTCGCCACGTCGTCATTGATTGGATAGCCCAGGAAAACGATGCGGTCCTTGAGCAGGCGAGAATATATATCGTAGGCGCGCTCTCCACGGCCCGTCTGCTCAACTACCATCGGAACCAGGCTGCTCATATCCTCTTGAGGTCCCCATCGGCGACATGCCGCGACTCTCAGCTGGATGATTCGTAACAAAATTCTAACCAGTTTGCCGAGTATCAGCAACTAAACGGGTCGCAAGCGATCATCGCGATCTAGTTGGAGGAGCAGCCTCGATCGCGTATTCGTCAGGACTTGACGAGCGAATACGCGGGAGCGTGCCTCAGAGTATTCGCCGACTCGGAACTCACGATTCGCCGCCGGTCTTCGTGTCGAGCTTTCCTGCTGTGCGCGAGTGAGCAACAAGTCGAGCGTCTTCTCGCGGCGCATCGCCTGTTTCAGCGCCTCGCGGTTTTCTTCCGCGCGATAAAACTCCGCAACCCGCTCACGCTGACGCGGCCCGCTGCGCGTCACGATAGAGGCGACCCGTTCGGCGACCTCGTCATCGCTGACTTCGACGTTTTCCTGATCCGCGATCGCGTCGACGATGAAGCGCGCTGCGGGCGCGCTTCTCGGCGCGTGCTTTCGATCTCGTCGGGATTTTCGCGCGCGCGCTCGATGCGCGGCTTCATGCGGGATTCCGGCCGCTTCCAACGCGTTCGCGGTTTCGGCTTCGAGCACTCGCTGCTCGCGCGCAACCAGTGATTCCGGCACTTCGATCGGATTGCGCTCCAGGATCAAATCGAGCAATCCCTGTCGCGCGCGCGCGTCGGCCTGCTGCCGCGCCTGCGTTTCGAGGTCCTTGCGCAGGGCTGCGCGCAAGTCGTCGAGGTTCTGAAACTCGCCCTGATCCTTTGCGAATTCATCGTCCAGCTCGGGCAATACGCGATTGTAGATATCCTTGACCGTCGCCCGCCATTCGACGGTCTTCCCGGCGAACTCCTTCTCGCTATAATCCGCCGGATAGCTACGCTCTTTGCGCACTTCGACGCCGATTTCAGCTCCGCGCAGCACTTCGTCGAGGCCATGCGCCGGCTCGCCGGGATTGACCCGTACAATTCGATCCTCGAATTTCGTCTCCGGTACCGGCTTGCCGCCGTCGAACGCTTCGAAGCTCGCGACTACGAAATCGCCATCGGCGACAACGTTCCGTCCTTCGACCTTCTTCAGGGCGCCTTGACGTTCGCGCAGTTGCTCGAGCGCGGCGCCGACCTCTTCGTCGGTGACCGTCAATTTCCGATGTGGGCACCTTCAGGTCCTGGTAATCCTTGATCTGCAGCTCGGGCCTGAGATCAAAGATCGCGCTGAAGCGGAGCTGCGCGTTCTTGAGGTCGCTCTCTTCAGTAACGATCTCGGGTTGAACGATCGGCTTCAAGTCGTGCTCGTCGAGCGCCTTCTCCGTATATTCCTTGATCAGCTTCTGGATCACATCGCCGCGCACCTGATCGCCGAAGAAACGCTCCAGAAGGGGTCGCGGCGCATGACCGGGCCGAAAGCCTTTGAGTTGGACGGAGCGGCGCAATTCGTTGTAGGTGCGATCGAGTTCGCGGTTGATTTCGCCGGCTTCGAGCTCGATCGTGAGTTTGCGCCGGAGCGCCGAAGGATTTTCGATATTTACGTTCATCTTATGGCGTAAGGTAAACATGCAGGCCGCGCACAATCAACCGTACAATAGCTTTACCGCAACGGCGTACGCATGCTTGATTCCACTGGACATCGACTCGCCGACAACTTAAACTGCGCCCGTATTCCCGGCCACTTACGGCACGGGCATTTTTTTGGAATTAGATTTGGTAGCGCTCTCGGGCGCTCCGCAGATCAGGAGATGAATTCTCAATGAGCGAAGCAAAGATCATTTTGCCCGCGCTGACTCACCTGCAGCTGATGATCCTGTGGGCAGTGCTGATCTCGGCGCTCCTCGCGATCGGCTTACGGCTGATCTTGGTCCGCACCGTGCTGGCGGCCGACCCCGGCGCCAAATCGATGACCGACGTCGCCGACGCGGTGTACGAAGGGTCGATGGCCTACCTCAGGCGGCAGGTGAAAACGATGATCTTTTTCGTCGTCGATCATCGCAGTCGCGCTTGTTCCTGATGTACCGCAACGTCTATCCGGACCGGCTGGACCTGTCGCTCGGTATCGCGATCGCCTTCGTGCTCGGCGTCAGCGCCTCGTACGGCGCGGGCTTCGTCGGGATGTGGCTGGCGGTCAAGGGCAATGTACGCAGCGCCAATGCCGCGCTGACCAGCTTCAAGGACGCGATGGAACTCGCGTTCAAGGCCGGCGGCGTCTCCGGGATGTTCACCGTTGGACTGGGCCTGCTCGGGCGCGACGATCATCTTCCTGATTTATCAGCAGGACGCGATGAAGGTGCTGGTCGGCTTCGGCTTTGGCGGCTCGCTGGCAGCGCTATTCATGCGCGTCGGCGGCGGTATCTTCACCAAGGCCGCTGATGTCGGCGGCGACCTGGTCGGCAAGATCGAAGCCGGCATCCCCGAAGATGATCCGCGCAATGCCGCGACGATCGCAGATAATGTCGGCGACAACGTCGGCGATTGCGCCGGAATGGCCGCTGACGTTTTCGAGTCTTACGAAGTTACCCTGGTTGCGGCGATCATTCTCGCCGCCTATGCCGTTGAGCGAGCGCGATTTTCAGGCGCTTTATGGCGCACTCGCCGGCGCATTCGCGATGAAGCTGATCATCTTCGCGCTTATCCTGCGGGCGGTCGGCGTGTTCTCCTCGATCCTCGGCATCATGGCGGTTAAGGCGCCGGTCGGCAGAAATGGCGATCCGATGAAGCCGATCAATCGCGGCTATTACACCTCGGCGATCGCCTCAGTGATCGGCTTCTTCATTGTCAACTATTTCTATATGACCGATCCCGCGCACTGGGCAACCGGACTGGCGTTTCGCCATCACCGCGACGCTCGGCATCGTGCTGGCGGTAACGACGCTCTGGCTGACCAACTATTTCACCCATCCGGATCGTGGCCCGGTTATCGAGACCGCGAACGCCGGCGCGCACCGGCCCGGCGACGCTTGATCATCTCAGGGTTGGGCGAGGGCCTGGAATCCTCGGTCTGGGCGGCTGATGCTGATCGTCCTCGCGATTCATCGGTGCGATGGTCATCTTCCGCGACTCGCTCGCGCTGCAGTTCTATGGCATCGCGCTTACCGGTCTGGGACTTTTGACCACCACCGGCTTCATCCTCGCGATGGATACCTACGGCCCTATCACCGACAACGCGCACGGCATCTTCGAGATGGGCGGTATCCATCAGGAGGAAGCGTCGCGCACGCTCTCATGGATGGACGCGATCGGCAATACCACCAAGGCGCTGACCAAGGGCCTCGCGATCGCGACTGCGGTTATCGCGGCGGTGTCGCTGTTCCGCTCATTTATCGACGAGGCCCAGCTTGGCGAGTATCGGCGTGCAGATCAATGCGCCGGTGGTTTTTGTCGGACTGTTGATCGGCGGGGCGGTACCGTTCCTGTTTAGCTCGTTTGCGATTAAGGCGGTAGGCCGCGCGGCGTATCAGGTGGTGTTCGAGGTTCGCCGCCAGTTCCGTGAGCATCCCGGGATCATGGAAGGCAAAGAGCTGCCCGATTACGGCCGCTGCGTTGATATCGTCACCGCGTCGGCCCAGAAGGAGCTGCTAAGTCCAGCCATTCTGGCGGTTTTCGCGCCGTTGCTGGTCGGCTTTGGCACTCGGCGCCGGCGCATTGGGTGGATTCCTCGGCGGAACGATCTTGACCGGCCAGTTGCTTGCCGTTTTCATGTCCAATGCCGGTGCGAATTGGGATAATGCCAAGAAAAAGGTCGAAGATGGCTATCTCGGCGGCAAAGGCACCGACGTGCACAGGCCACCGTCGTCGGCGATACCGTCGGCGATCCCTTCAAGGATACCGCCGGACCGGCGTTGAATCCGATGATTAAGGTGATGAACCTGGTCGGTATCTTGGCTGCGCCTTTCGTTGTCAGCCAAGGCTCAAGCGTCCGGCTGACGGTCACGATTGTGGCGCTGGTGGTGCTTGCCATTGCGGTGATTCTCTCCAAGCGAGGTTCGATTGCCGACGAGGCCGCGACCACGGGTCAGGCCCGGGTCGCCGCATAGTTCTGCCAATTCAGCTGATAGGTTAACTGCCGCGCATCTGTAATGATGCGCGGCAGTTCTATTTCTATTGAGGATTGCGTGCTGCGCCAAGCTCATTGCAGCTTGGCTTACAAAACCAGACGCGAGCGTGATCGCTACGGCTTCTTTCGGCCTTTCCCGAGCGGGCGAGACTCGAAATCGAATCAGACGGTCGGGTATCCTTCGCCGCATGGCATCGAAGACCCAAGACAAAGTCGTCCCTTTGATCGCTGGGCGCAGTCGGCGTATCGCCGAGCAACAAAACCCGAGCGGCATTTTTACCGATTTTTATCTTTATCTGCTCTCCAGTCCGTGGCCGCTGCTTCTATTGCAGATCGCGGGGAGCTTCTTTTTCGCGAACGCACTCTTCGCAATCGGTTACTATTTCAACGGCGGGATCGAGAATGCACACTCGTTCGGGGACGCTTACTTTTTCAGCGTCGAAACGATGGCCACAATCGGTTATGGCAAACTCGTACCGGTAAGCCTCTTCGCCAATCTCCTGATGAGTGTCGAGGCGCTGACCGGGATGCTCGGGATCGCTGTGGTCACCGGTTTGATTTTCGCTAAGTTCTCTCGTCCGACTGCGCGCGTCCGATTCAGTTTCTATGCGGTGATCTCGCCTCGTGATGGCGTGCCGAGCCTGATGTTCCGGATGGCGAATGTGCGGGCAAATCAGATTGTCGAGGCGCAGATTCATTTAGTCTTGACGCGGCTCGAAACGACCACCGAAGGCGAGGAGGTCCGCCGATTCTATGACCTCGAATTGACCCGCAACCACAATCCGATCTTCGCTTATTCGTGGACCGCGGTTCATCCGATTCTCCCCGGAAGTCCACTCTTTGGGGCGACGCCGGAAACTCTGGCCCGCAGCAACGCCTGGATGCTGGTCTCGCTCACCGGACTCGATGAGACCTTCTCACAAACGGTTCACGCGCGGATGTACTATGGCAATGAAGACATTCTGTGGGGTGCCCGGCTCACTGATATTCTGGTTCGCGTACCTGACGGCAGTTTTGTGATGGACTTCGCAAAATTCGACTCCGTCGAACCGGCCCCGCTGCCGGCATGGGATTCGGCCGCTCAAAAAGCTTTCGCCGAACCTTGAACGGGTTTGGTTTATTAATCCTCGAATGAGATATCTTCAGCGCAGGAGGCGAAGTTCATGCCGGAATCACAGGACCTTTTAAGCGAACGTCGCGACGGGGTGCTCTACCTTACGCTGAATCGGCCGGATCGTCTGAACGCGCTCAGTGCGCCAATGGTATCCGGACTACTCGACGAACTATCCCGGGCGGCACACGACGATGAGATCGGCGCGATTGTGCTGACCGGCGCAGGACGCGGCTTCTGCGCAGGCGGCGACGTAACGCGGATGCGCGATCGCAATGAAACGGTGGGGCACGACGGCTCGGCACACCCATCAGGACTCGAACAGCGGATCGCGCAAACCCGGCGCGGCGAAGAAGTCACAGTATTGTTGCACGAGATCCCGCGCGTCACAATCGCGGCGGTGAATGGTCCCGTAGCAGGCGCAGGACTTGGACTCTGTCTCTCATGCGACATTCGAATTGCAGCGGATACCGCCCGCTTCGGTACTGCCTTCGCGCGAGTGGGATACTCAGGTGACTGGGGCGGCAGTTATTTTCTGACCCAACTGGTCGGTCCGGCTAAAGCTCGCGAACTATACTTCTCCGCCGAGATGATCGACGCGAATGAAGCGTTGCGCCTCGGATTAGTCAGTCGAGTGGTACCTGCGGCATCACTGATGAATGAAGTTGACGCGTATGCACATCGGGTCGCATCCGGACCGCGCGTCGCATATGGCTATATGAAGGGGAATCTCAATGCCGCGATGCACGGCGATCTGCGCACGATTCTCGATCGCGAGGCGGTCGCACAGACCCTGACCAGCTTGACCGAGGATCACAAAGAAGCGGTTAAGGCCTTTCTCGAAAAGCGCGAACCCAAATTCTCCGGGCGCTAAGAATTGAGATTTCGAGTTGCTGATTGCAGCAATTCTGTAGAGGCGTCGATTTGAAAGTGACCATCGTTTCTGTACGGAGAACGCTCGATCGCTTTGCACTGAATCGATTTCGCTTAGCACTGATCCTTCCGAGATTCGGCAAATCCAGCTGATTCCTCCCGGCACGACGATTGCCATTCGCCGGGCAGATAACTGCATGGGAGGAGTCGCTATGAAAATCGTACATCGTTTATCAGCGCTTGTGTTAGTAGCCAGCATCGTGGCTTCAGGGGTGGTCCACGCCGCAAGCATCACTCAACCTGGCCTGCCCAATAGTTCCGCCGTCAAGAATGCGACGGCAAAAACCACGATTCCCAAAGCAATGACGCTGAGGGCCGCGGGAACGGGTCAGGACACTGGCACGTCGTGTGTGGATGTCGCCTGCGGAACTTCGTCTTGTATCTGCTTTACCGGCAATGGTTCGTTGACTTCGACCGGTACCGGATTTGGCAATGCCACCTATACCTACGAACTTAGCTGTGATACTAGCGCGCCTCTCAGCAATGGTGCAGGTGGGATTTTCGTGGGTTGTGCCGGGTTTTTCAACATGACAACGCCGAAAGGAGACGTGGTTGATCTCGATCTTCAAGGGTTTGTGGGCGACACGCACAATTTCAACGGAATGGGAGGGATTAGCGGCTCTTTTCTCGTCAGTAGTGGCACTGGTAGCTACTCGACTGCCATCGGTGCAGGAACCTTCGCGATTGCCTCGCCGCTCACGGCAAGCGCGGCAACTGTCTCGATGAATGGCGTGTTCACAAAGTGACCTTCAGGCTAGCAAAGTAGGAAGCGGGAGAGTATCGAAAGATATAGATACTGTTGAAAAACTCGGACTGACCGAACATTCGCGACGAGTAAGCGCGCTGAGGGTTTTAAGAGCGTGCATTGGATCAGCTGTCGCTATGGTCAAAACCCCTTTTTCAACAGTATCTATACTCTTCGCATCCCCGGATGGCGCGAATGTTAAAAACGCAGATTTGTGAACTGTTCGGTATCGAACTTCCGATCATTTCGGCTGGGATGGGCGGAGTGGCGCTGGCTGAGTTGGCGTCGGCGGTCTCAGGGGCCGGAGGACTCGGCACCGTCGGTCTAGCGGCGTTCGGGCGGGAAGCGATTCATAACGAGTTATCGGATGCGCGGCGGCGTACGTCGAAGCCGTTAGCGGCCAACCTAATTGTTCCGTTTCTGCGCCCCGGGATTGTCGAGGCAGTGGTGCAGGCGCCGATTCAGGTGCTGACGTTCTTTTGGGGTGATGCCCGCGAGCATATCGACTCCATTCGTCTGGCGCAGGGCGACTGGCATCAAAGTGATGTGGCAATGCGGAACTCCGGACGAGGCGCGCTGGGCGAAAGATGCGGGGGTTGACGCGATAATGGCGCAGGGCTTCGAAGCCGGCGGCCATGTCCGTGGCGAGACCACGTCGCTCGCACTGATCCCGGAAGTTCGCGATGCGATTGGAGATCTCCCAATGGTGGCGGCGGGCGGGTTTGCCGACGGTCGCGGTCTAGCGGCTGCGCTGGCGCTTGGTGCTGATGGCGCTGTATTCGGCACGCGATTCCTTGCTTCAAATGAGGCCGCGGCTCATCCGGCCTATCGCGAGCGTATCATTGAGGCGAACGCCCGCGATACGTTCCATACGACCCTATTCGACATCGGATGGCCCGAAGCGCCGCATCGCGTACTGCGGACGAAGGTTGTCGAGCAGTGGGAAGGGGCCGGACGTCCATCGTCTGGCTCGCGGCCGGGTGAGGGCGAGGTGCGCGCCCAGTCACGGCGTGCGGATATTGAAATACCATTAGTCAATTACTCAGTGATGCCGCCGACTGACTATATAGAAGGTGATATTGAGGGACTGCCATTGTATGCTGGGCAATCGTGCAGTCTGGTGCGCGAGGTGCTGCCGGCGCGCGAGATCGTGCGCCGCATCGCAACTGAAGCGGAAGCCGTGATCAATAATCGGCTCGCGGCGTTCGCACGTTAATAGTCATTCCTTCTTTGACGCCTGGGCTTCGAGTTCGGTGCGCAGCTTCTTCATCACTTGAGTCAGCGCGCGCGAGTAACGCTGCTTGGTCCAAGTTTCTTTGGTGCGCATCTTGAGCCATCCGAGCTTGACGGCGTCGGGCTTATTGCCCATTTCGCCAGTCGAGACTTCGATCACGGCGTGCTCCTCGGGCGTGAGCGTCGCGAGAACTTCGCGTTTGAGTGTTTGCAGAAAACCGGCTTTGAGATCGAGATCAACTTTCATCTATCTATCCATCTAATCGAAGCCTAAACTACGCCGCGTCGAAGTCAATCTTGATATGTATTGCAGCAGCACAAGCGCGAGATGAGGTTTGCACAATGAAGCATTTCAGCATCGCTCAGCACGAGCGGGTTCAGGTCTGGACGATCAGTAATCCACCGATGAATTACATGACCGCGCCGATGGCAGGTGAATTAATGGAGTTGATCGGCAAAGCTGAAGCCGACACGAACACGCGCGCAATCATCCTGACCGGAGGCGTGGAAGGGAAGTTTATCACGCATTATAGCGTCGATGAGTTGGCGTCGATGGCGGCGGATCCGTTGGAATGCGGACGCGTCTTTCCCGAATTCGAGATCGGGTTTCATCGGATGTTGAACCGGCTGATGCTGCTGCCGCAGGCGGTAATCGCGGCGATCAATGGTGACTGCATGGGCGGCGGCTACGAGACCGCTCTTGCGTGTGACCTGCGGCTCGCCGCTGATGGTCCGTTCCAGATCGGTCTGCTGGACGAAGGCGAGCGTGGCAGCAGGCGTTGCGAACGCGCCAGCGATCGGCCGCGGCGCGATAGTCAGAAGATCGGGGATCGCGAACTTGAGTGACCTCGCCAGCAGGACAATGCGGTAGATGAAGCTCAGATTGTCGAGCGTGCGATGATTGTCCGTGAGTGCGAGCAGCGTTGCCGCATCGGTGGCCGAGATCTGGAACGCCGCCTGGATTGCTGGGGCATGCCTGGCGAGGTCTCCGGTGCCGTCGAGCGTGTTTGGCGTTGCATATGGTAGATGCTCCCGCTTCTGCTCGTCCGTTCCCTTATCAGGGTAGGTCCGATATCAGGGTAGGTCCGATCAGCCAAATCCCCGGCCCTGTGAAGGGTACCCTCTGCCGATGCGTTCGAGCTCCTGTTGCCGGCCCATGAAAGCCCCAATGACCGCTAGTTCGCCTTTACTAGGACATAATATAATGGTCCTTTATCTTTATGTTATAAAGAAGCAAGGTCTGTCCGGACGAGTTCGTGATGGTTTCCCGCGAGTTCGAACACGGACTGAGCGCTGGCTGCGACTTCCGAAGCAATTTGTCCCTTTGCATCAATAAGTATTCCCATAGGAGTGCCGTTGGCGCCGAATACGCTACCCACCTGGCCAGTAGGATCGAGCAAAATAGGTGCGCGCAAATCCATCGCACGGGCGTCTTGCACCGTTCCGGTCGACACTATTATGAGTGTAGGCGCTCCAGGTGGCGGATTGGCATCCCACTCCTGGAGATTGCTCAGCATCCGCTGACAGAAGCCGCATCGAGGATTCCAGAAAAGCAATAGAATACTACGCCCCTGGAAACCAGACAGTCCTACGGTCTTGCCATTGAGATCAGCAAGTTGAAGTCGAGGAACTGGATCGCCAAGCTTCGCCGCTGGCGCCGCCCCAGCAGGGTGTCTGTTTCCATCTGGTCCATTTGACGCCGCCGCCATCTGCATCATCGGGATTGCATCTACGCTCTGCGCAACGACTGCCCGAATGGCATCGGCACCCTGCGCCAGCGGGCTGCCGATAGCGCCATCGGCCCTAATGACAACTGCTGAGGGCGTGCCCCACGCTTGATAAATCTCAGCCACCTCGCGTTTCCGCTGGAGCAGCACTCGGCTCAATCCCTGTTCGACTATTTTAGCGTGATTGTCTGCCGCGGTGCCCTCGCTTACAAGTGCAATGGTTAGCTTGGCGCTATGCTCCCGTTGCCAGCGGCCAATTTCGGGCAGGAGTGCTTGGCATGGGCCGCAACTGGGATTGGTGAACAGCAGAAGTACCGGCTTGGCGCTAACAAGCAAGCCCTCCAGCGTCAGGGGTTCCCTGTCCAGTCCGTTGAGACGAAAGTCGGGCGCGGGCGAGCCGACAGGTAAGCCCGCAGCCGGCGCCGATTGAACGGCTGTACCGCTGCCCGCAGATTTTGTATCCAACGCGTCCAGATGTAGAAGAATTCGCCCCTGTTGCTTTAGAATTTGAATCAGTAGTGCCGCCTGGGCCGCCAGAAGGGTAAGGCCCAGAAACCCGCCCAGCAAAGCAACGCGCTCGGAAGCCGTCGAGTCGCCAATCCAGCTTACGAGGCTTGGACCGGGATTGCTTTTGCCCTGCCAAACCAGGAATGCAGCGGCACAAGCCAGCACCACGTTGCGCATGAGCGTGGACCATCCCGCTGGCGCGGAATTTAGCTGGCCAAAGCAGTGGCAATCTGGCTTGCGCCCAAGCGCTAGATTCACGCCGATCGCCAAGACAAAAATAAGCAGCAGGATCAGAGCACCGACTGCCCCGAACCACACTAGAGAAACGGGGAACAGAGCAAGGGCGATGGCTAACTCCGTCAGCGGAAGCGCTATTGCGAGTGCTGGTGCGATGCGATGCGGCACGCCAAATCGATTAGCGCTTGTCGCTCTCCCACGAGATCGGCAAGCTTCGCTCCGCCAGCGACCAAGAAGATGGCCGACAATACGAGCCGGGCCGATGCGAGCCAAATATTTGTGAGACCAGTCCAATCGATCACTGGATGCATGCCCCGGCGGCACGCAACCCCGGATGCCGCAGCACATGTTTTTTCCGTTCGTTGTGTCGCAGCAGACACCGTTTCCACAGCAAGCGGGCCCATGCGGGCAACACTGGCCGGGGAGGGAGGCGCAAGGCACTTGACCAGGCGGACACGGTGCTTTTTGGCATTTGCCGTTCACGCAGGTCTCATTCGATGCGCAACAAACTCCATTACAGCAAACCGGGGCGGGAGAGCCCACAGAAGGTGTTTCCGCATGGCTGGCCGACGCCGCATCTGCCATTGAAGCAGATGGCTCCGCCTGTACAGCATTCGTCGCCGCATAAGGGCTGCACGCAATAGACCCGGGTGCCGGACGGTGCCGTCAGGCACCTTTCACCCGGCGAGCAGCATGCGTTTCCACATACGCTCTGCGATGTCGCCCAGCACACCTGAGATTCAGCGCTCGCTTTTTCCGGCGTTGTACGTAAAACATTTTCCGGTGCAACATTGCTGCAGCGCAAGTGACTTGGCCCTCCGAACAACAGAGGTCAAAACTCCGGCTCACTGCAGAATTGTCCTTTCGAACAGACCCGGTTGCCGCAGCAAACTTCGCCGAGTCGATGGCAAAAGTGGGTAGTGGCTTCCGGATTGCCACCGACACAGCCATTTGAGTCCGAACCAGCTGGGCAGCAATATGATGTCGGCCCGTAAAGAGGGTCATTGACGCTGGTGCAAACCGCACCGTTGTCACAGCACGCTGGTCCGTTCGGGTTATTTTGCGGCCCGCAGCAGGATTGCCCAGAGCCGCAGCAGAAATCGCCTCCGCACGACACCGAGCAGCACGCGCCTCCCACCTGGCTACAGTTTTGATTACATGTGTAGTAGTTTATCCCACACTGAACCTCGCCTCCCAGCCAATTGAGGGGGTTGACAGACAGCCATTTAATGAGTTTTCGCAGCTATTCTGGCAGGCTTGACATGGGGTCACCACCATCGGGACGGGCGCCAAGTCTCGGTGTACGGGAGCGGTCGTGGAGATCAACGGCTCGACACTGGCCGAGATTGCGGCTCGCGTCGGTCATGAGATTCTGTATTGACTGCCGAAGATCAGGATCATGTAAATAGAGCCTTGGCTTGCTGCCCACTGTTGATAACATGACTGTCGGCAAAGCCCCGAACGACCCCTTCGGTTACATTTGAGATAACGTGACGCGGACCGCGAACTGCCGACCCGTAGTGGATATCCATCGACATGGCGGGAACCATGGGAGGTGCTGTCCTGCCGTTCGCGCGGCGAAGACTCGGCACAAAACGTAACGAGGACTCGTAGAGGAGGTTGGTGCCGAGATCGACGCGCTCATAGAGCGTTCCCTCTGGGAAATGGCCGCCAAAAGTTGTAAAAACGCTTTGCAAGCTCAAAGCTTGCCCCTTGTACGTACCCGAAGCCGATAGCGTTGTTGTGCGTTTGCCGCCCACGTCGGTCCGGATGCACGGCGCCGGAGGTGGAGAGAAGCGGGGATGGGGAACTGGAAGTCTTAGCTCGTCCGAACTTGGTTGGGGTCAAGCCTTTAAGGGAATAAAGAGGCGATGCCGGCCAGCACCGCGGTTTTTAATGCCTCACGCCGCGTCAATCCATTGCGCGCTAGAACTTTCGTTGTGCGATCAAACGAATGCTCCACCGAATTGCTCCTTTGGAGACTGGGCCGGGAACTTGGTATTTCCGCTTTAAACGGAATTCCCTGTTTTGACCATTTTCGAAGGCGATAGAAAACACATTCCCGTCCATAAAACAAGGATTGGAAGCGTCCGGTGACGCATGCTTAGGGGTACCGATGAAACGGCGGCCGCGTGAATTCGTAAAAATCAAAACACTTCGGGCTGCTGGCATTCCGGCTGGGCAGGCCTGACGGTTCAGGTGGAAGACGGCGAACATCAGATCGTTGATCAAAGCAACCGCCTTCGCGCCCCTATCAAAACTGGAAATCGAGGACACTTGGTCCGTCGCTGGAATGTGTGGCCGGCTCGAATACTTTGCTTGCACATGAGGTTTTCGTGCCGGAGTATCGGACGTATTCCGCAGCCGGAATCGTGAATGGCGAGCGGCTGGGCCAGCGGCACTTCGGAGAACCGTCGGATCGCTGGGGATTTATGCCGGCGAATTGCCTGATTGGAGTTTCGCCCGTTAGGCATCGCGGAGGCGATGCTGGAGGAAGTGATCAAAGGGACGGGCGCGCGCTGCTCGGGGTCGAGGGCAATATCACGCCGGTGATCTAGTCTTCTGAATCAGACGTTCGACGAAGAAGTCAAGCAGCTTACAAACGCCTAAAGTTTTGCGCCAAGACACAGGTTCAAACGACCCTCACTCTGATCCCTCTCCCATCAAGGGAGAGGGATCAAACGAGTCTGCGAAGACTCTGAAAGATCGACAACACTAATTCAAGACAACAACCAGAAGCGGCAGATCCGAGTTTCTGTTTGGTGGCCATAACGGTACGATCAATCCGTCAGAAGTCGTGCTGCAAGACTTCTGATGACCGCGGCATATCTCGGTCTGATTTGAAAGCTGGCATTACATACTTCGCGAATTTCTTGAGCGACTTGAGCGCTTCTTTG
>CAWHOQ010000003.1:0-58714 GCA_963831065.1 uncultured Pseudomonadota bacterium | reverse complement strand
CCGGGATGTTCGCGTAAGAACCCGTTATCGCGAAATCTGTCTCCTCACAAGAGGCGATCAATTGCCCACCACGCTATCGCCTGAATCAGTTTCGAGACCTTGCGCTTGCGTTAACAGGAAGTTAGCAGTAAATAACTGGTTGTCGTCACAGAATACTTCCAGGACGGGGTCGCTCGTGAAGACCATCGAGGAGGGGACGACCCCGTCTTCTTGTTCCCGGTTAAATTCTCTCACGACGCTTTCCGGTACTTGTTCAGCGCGCTTCTTTCCAGATAAAAAATTCCTGTGATGACGGATCTCTTGCACGCCGCGCGACGCGCCGGCGCTGAATTCGGCCTGAACTTGCTCGCTGCAATTCCGGTATCGCGCTACGATCAGCAAGCGCCTCCCACGATGCGCGCCGCGAATATTAGCTCCAAGGCTCGTTCCATTATTCTAATCGGCAATGGCGGTCGCGATTTCTGGACCGCCTTCACTACCTATGCCGTTGACCACCCGGGATGGCTCGCTCGCGACCATCCGCTTGACGATTTCACACGCGCGATTATCGAGCATCAGATGTTGCCGGTTCTTCATTCAACCAGGGCTGTCTGCATACCAGCGTACCCATTCTTAAGCACAGGTCCGGCCTTGAACTTTATGCTGCTGGCGCAGCTCGCGGGACTCGCCGGCCCCAGCCTTATTGGAGTGGTCGTTAATCCTGTCTATGGGCCATGGATCGCATTTCGCGCTGCCCTCCTCATTGATGCGGTAATCGACGCACCTGGTCCGGCCCTCGCTTTCGACCCGTGCCCCTCATGCGCGACTCGTAGCTGCATGACAGCCTGTCCTGCCGGCGCAGTTACCTTTCCTGCTGGATGGGATATTCCGCGATGCATTCGTCATCGCGTCGAAGTCGAAGCGGACTGTGCTCCGCGATGTCATGCGCGCGCCGGATGCGTACTCGGTCCTGCACACCGTTACACGGACGACGAGTTGGCTTATCATCAGTCTCGCGCCTTGCGCGCAATCCGGCCTTACTATGAAGCGCATCTGAGCCCCTCGTCCGGCAAGCCCACCTCTGATTGAGCGACCGGATCAGCGCGAAATGCTAATCCCGCCAGCGACTCGATTGGCGCGCTCCAATTTTAGCCCAGATGCTTTGCTATCTCGGTCGCGAAATACGTCAGAATTAAATCAGCGCCTGCTCGCTTGATTGCGATCAGCACTTCCATTGTCGCGCGTTCCTCATCGATCCAGCCATTACGCCCCGCCGCACGTAGCATCGCGTATTCGCCCGAGACGTTATATGCCGCGACCGGTACGTTGAACTCCTGTTTCGCGCGATAAATCAGATCGAGATAGGCCAGTGCCGGCTTGACCATCACGATATCTGCACCCTCTTCCAGATCGAGCGTAATTTCGCGCATCGCCTCGTCGCCGTTTCCCGGGTCCATCTGATACGACCGGCGATCGCCGAATTGCGGCGTCGATTCCGCCGCCTCGCGAAACGGACCGTAGAATGCCGACGCGAATTTGGCCGAGTAGGCCATGATCGGAATTCGGCTGAAGCCTTCCTGATCAAGCGCCGTGCGGATCGCTCCTATCCGCCCGTCCATCATGTCGGATGGCGCAACCATGTCGGCCCCGGCTCGCACGTGCGACAACGCCTCTCGCGCGAGCAGCTCTAAAGTGGCGTCATTCTCGACGTCGTTGCCGGCGATCACTCCGCAATGGCCGTGGTCGGTATATTCGCACATGCATACATCGGTAATCACCGACAACCCGGGAACTTCCTCCTTGATTCCGCGGATTGCGCGTTGCACCTCGCCCTGCTCATTCCACGCTTCGCTGCCGATTGCGTCCTTGCGTGCCGGTATTCCGAACAAAATCACTGCCGGAACCCCAACCGACCAGGTTTCTTTTGCCGCGCGTACTACGTTATCTACTGAAAGCTGGGCAACGCCCGGCATTGCCGAGACCGCCTTCTGCACGTCGTGTCCCGGACAAACAAAATATGGCTGGATCAGATCATCTGGGGTTAGATGAGTCTCGCGCACCATCCGGCGTAGACTCTCTGTGCGGCGCAAGCGCCTCGATCGATTTGACGGAAACGCCATGGTTAAGCACCTTCCTCGGGTAAATCTGATCCGGACCGCAGCGTCTTTTCCTCAGTCCGAGCTTGGCCAAAATAGTCAATAAGCGCGGCGATTAGACCGTCAATCGTATATTCCGTCGCCATCGCGATGATCTCGAAACCATGTGCACGCGCCGCCGTCGCCGTGATTGGACCGATCGCAGCGGCCTTTAAGCCCGTACTCCCGTCACCGATCATCGTGTGAAAATTGGCCGCCGTGCTGGAACTGGTGAAAGTTACGCAATCGATTAATCCTGCCGAAACTAACTCACGCACCCGTGCGCTTTCCTCAGTATGGGGCAGAACCGTCCGATAGACTGGCGCGACGATTACCTCAGCGGCTCCATATTTCGTGAGCATCTGCGGCAGAATCTCGCGCGCGATTTCCGCTCGCGGAATCAGCACACGCGTTCCTTTGAGCTTGCTCTCGCCGATTGCGCCAACTACCGCTTCCGCCCGATATTCCGCCGGCATCACGTCGACCTTCAAGCCATAACTCTTCACTCGCGCGGCAGTACCCGGACCGATCGCCGCAATCGCCGCTTTGCCGAGATTCCGCAAATCGTGGCCGGTCTCGCGAATCCTTGCGATGAATCCCTCCACCCCCCGCGCGCTCGTAAAAATTATCCAGTCAAACGATCCAGCCCTTTCAAGCGCTCCATCCAGCTGCTCGAAGCTCGTCGGTGGAGCGGTCGCGATCGTCGGAAATTCGATCACTTCCGCTCCCAGCACGCGCAGACCTGCGGTTAACTTTGACGCGTCTTCTGCGGCTCGCGTCACCACGATCCGCCTGCCGAACAGCGGCAATTTTTCAAACCATTGCAGCCGCGCACGCAAGCCTGCACATTCACCCACGACCACTACCGCCGGTGGCCCGAGGCGCACTCGCTCGATTTCGTCGGTCAGTGTACCAATCGTCGCCAGCACGCTTTTCTGCGCCGACGTCGTTCCCCATTGCACCGCTGCCGCAGGCATATCAATTGATAACCCCGCTGAAACCAGCCGCGTGAGGATTGCGCGCAGACGGCCGGTCGCCATCAGAATCACTAGCGTCCCGCGAGAGTGCAGCGCCTGCGCCAAATCGTCCCAGGGAACTGCTTCCTCCGGACAGCGCGCCGGATCTTCATGCCCGGTCACTACCACAACAAATGATCCGTAGTCCCGATGCGTTAGTGGAATCCCGGCGAAGGCCGGCACAGCCAGCGCCGAACTGATACCCGGAACAATCTCGAATTGAACTCCCGCACGCGCCAGTGCCTCAGCTTCTTCACCTCCACGGCCGAAGATAAATGGATCGCCGCCCTTTAATCGCACTACCCGGCGTCCCGCATGCGCCTGCTCAACCAAAAGCTGATTGATTCTCTCCTGCGCCAGGCTCTTACCTGACCCGCCGCGTTTGCCCACAAAGATTTTCTCGGCGCTGCTTGGTGCAAGCTTCAACAACTCTGGATTTATGAGACTGTCGTAAATTACGACTTCCGCCTGCGCTAACACGCGTGCGCCGCGCATCGTGATTAAATCCGGCGCGCCTGGTCCCGCCCCCAGCAGATATACTCTGCCAATCCCTTCATCATGATTATTCATTTGACGACGACGAACCGGATAGATAAGGCGCGGTGTTTGAGACATCGCAGGCGCATCCTGCTTTTTGCTCGTGCGTAAATTTTATGCACGTAATCGCCATTATACGCCAACTTCCGATTCATGAACGATGCGATGAGTTACTCCAGCCTTGCGACAGACCAACAGAATCCTCTTCACGCGGCGACTGGTAACCATAGTCGAGGGCAATAACTCCATTATCAGACTTGAAAATCCGCTGCGGTGCGATGGAGTTAGCGGTATGATTCCCGCCTATGGCCGGATTTAACAACCTCGACTACATCATTATCGTAATTGTCGCACTGGGCGCATTGTATGGCTTGGGTCGCGGCGTGCTCCGCATGATAACGTCATTATTATCGCTGATTTTTGGCATTGCAGCGGCGCTTACCTGGTATGGGCGAGTCGGCAGCTTCATGCAGCAGCATTTCAATACAAGCCCACTGGTCAGCACGGTTATCGGCTACGTAGTGGTGTTTCTGGTCGTCTCAGCACTGATTGAATTCGTGGGCCGCCGACTTATCGCGCTCGTCTATATTGTTCATCTTAGCTGGATTGATCGGATTGGCGGGGCGTTCCTTGGGGCTGCACTCGGAGTCGTAGTAGCAGGAATCAGCGTAATTTTGCTTGAATCAGTTGTCCCCTCCGATGCTTTAATGGTGCGCAATTCGCAACTTGCACCGCATGTGCTCGCGTACAATCAGGCGCTACTCGGCTATGTACCTTCGCAGGTTAAGGATTTATACGAACGGAAGAGCGAAGATTTGAAGCGGTCTTGGGATAAGAATAATCAAAATCCCACTCGCCAGCCGAACGGCGCGACGAGTGGGACTTGAAATGAATGCCCAGTAAAATCAAGCGATCGCGCTATCGACCGCTTTCACCAATTGAGTCTTTGGCACAGCCCCGATAATTTGCTCTTTGACTTCTCCGCCCTTGACGATCACCAAGTTCGGAATCCCGCGCACGCCAAAACGGGACGGCGTTTGCGGATTGTCATCAACGTTGACTTTCACAACTTTGAGCCGCCCGGCGTACTCCCCAGCCAGTTCATCCACAATTGGCGCAATCGCTCGGCAAGGACCACACCAAGGCGCCCAGAAGTCGATCAGCACAGCAGTCGACGCTTTCATCACTTCCTGCTCAAAGTTTGCATCAGTCACATGAATTACATTATCAGCAGCCATTGATCTCTCCTCAGGGCGCACTCTATTTTAAGATTAAGTACGACCCGCAGCACAGTCAAGGTCAGTTCCTTGGCTCCACGCTTTATGATTATTATTCATAAGCCTCGCCAAAATTCTCTAATATCGCCCAAATCTTCTTCGACAGCTTTTTCCTGAGACCTAATCAAATCGCTTAGCGCGCTCTGATTCTGTCACTCGCGCCGCTAATTCACTGAACTTTTTATTAGTCTAGTTACTAAATACTATTCAGATTTGCTTGACGCGTTAGTCATACCTTACATCACGCACATAATATGAATACGCGAAGCTGACTACTGCTCATTGCACATCTGCCGAGTTGCAAATAAGCCATTTCTGCGATACTTGACGATCAACCGGATAGGTTAGCTAATTTTGCGGAGGAGAAGAGTATGAGTTTCGATCGTAAAGCAGTTTTAAGAGGAAGCTTGGTCGCCACAGTGATGATAATTGTCGGCGCGCTTGCCTTCGCCCAGAATGAGGCGTACTGCGAGTCCAAGCAATAAAGGTCTCAGGGTAATTAGTGCAGTTGGCAACGCTACTGCAGCAGTCGCGACCAGTTGCGTGAACATCGTATGTCCAGCCACTCGATGACTGTAGTTTCGTGACCCTCACCGGAACGGCCAAAGGCTTTAACCGCTTCGGCGGTAGCCTGGGAAACTGGCCAGATGATCGCCTGTATGAGCACCGACGAAACGCAAGCGGTTCCCAATGGCAATGATGGTACTTTATGCGCGCCATCCAGCGGTATTGCAGTTATCGCCGGATCAAGCGCCGGATCAGTGGCAATCTATCGCTCAATATGGCCGGTCAGAGCTGCACCGTTCCGGGGCTCAGCGCGAGCGGGTTTCAGGTATTTAACGAGACTTGGGTGATCACTTCCAGCACCGATTCAAAGGCCGGGCGAGGTTCGGGCAGCTTCAATGCTTTCGCGAATACTACCAGCGGAGATGGCTCGTTCAATGTAGCGGGCAACTTCTCGGTTGGTTCGGCAACACACAGAGCCAAGCAGCTCGCCTACCTCAACCGCGTCAACTGCCAAGCGCCTCGGCGAGTCAGCGCTCGGCCTCCATCCGTAGCGCTTCACCTTCTGGCAGCCACTTCCTCGGGCAGCGCTTCGCCTTCCAGCAGCCACTTCGCTCCAATCCGCACGTAATTGCGTCACGGCCTATCTCTGAGCGGCCAGTCAAACTACGATTAGTTTGACTGGCCTTTTTCATCTCGTACAGTCCGACGCGATTCAGATAAGCTCACTTTCGAGCGTCCGGAGCGTGCTCGCCGCTCTGGATCCCTTCACTGATTACGAATTCGCCATTGATTCCACCAAAAGAGCATGAATAAGCTCTAGGGATCCTCTTTCCGTCATTTGCACGATTCGGGAACTGAAAACGACTGTGACGCATCTCGGCGAAGGCCAGGTTTTGCGCTTTCTTGCCCAGTTCACGCTACTTGTTTGTCAGCGCGCGCGTGCTAGCCGATCTGATGCGGCGATTGGGTCAAGCCACAGTAATTGGCGAGTTGCTCGCCGGCATTATTCTGGGCACTTCGGTTTTGGGTCACCTCGCGCCCGCAGCCTATCACTTCATATTTCCCGGTGATCCGATTTCGCGATCACCTGCTCGAGGCGCTCGCGTGGATTGGCGTGATCATGCTGCTGCTCGATACCGGCCTCGAGACCGATTTGGGCATCCTGCAGGGCGTCGGTCGCGCCTCTGCAATCGTTTCATCGCTAGGCATCCTGATCCCGTGGATTAGCGGCTTCATTCTCGGATGGGAAATACCGTCCAGTTATCTGGCCAACCCGCATGGGCGAATAATCTTCGCGCTCTTCATCGCGGTGGCGATGTCCATCTCGGCGGTCCCGGTCATCGCCAAAATCCTGATGGATATGGATTTGATGCGCCGCGATCTCGGGATGCTCATTCTCGCCGCTGGCATCCTCGACGATACAGTCGGCTGGCTGATGCTCTCGGTTGTCGCCGGTCTGGCTACGCATGGGACCATCGACTTGAGATCGCTTGGCTCGATCGCAATCGCGATCGTCGTTTTCCTCGGCTTCTGTTACTTCATCGGCGCGAATCTCGTCGTACGAATCATGCGCTGGGTTGACGACCGCGCGCTGGCTGAACACGCTGGGATGAGCACGATGGTCGGGATCGCGATGGTCTGCGCGATTGTCACGCAGGCGATCGGAATCCATGCCGTGTTCGGCGCTTTTATCGCCGGCGTGATGATCGGTCGCTCGGCGCGTCTGCGCAAATCCGACCGGACCGAGCTTGAAGCCGCGACTATAGGAGTCTTCGCTCCAGTCTTTTTTGCTTACTCCGGACTGAAAGTCGATCTGCTCGCGCTGCACGGAGTGACCATCCTAGTGATTTTTCTCGTGATCGCGATCGCGGGTAAGCTGATCGGATGTAGCGGCGGGGCGCTGCTCGCCGGCCGCAGTTGGCGGGAGTCGCTGGCCGTCGCCGTCGGGATGAACGCGCGCGGCGGTATGGGCATTATCGTCGCCCTGCTCGGACTCAGCCTCGGCGTCCTGACGCAGGAGATGTACGCCATCATCATCGTGACCGCGATTGTAACGTCGTTGTTGACGCCGCCTTTGTTGGGATTCCTGCTTGCCGGAGTCGAACAGCGGCCCGAAGAGACGGAACGGCTCGAACGCGAAAAGATTCTCGCCCGCCTGCCATTCAGCAAAGAAGGAGCGAAACTTCTGGTGCTCGCCGGCGGCGGCCCCCACGCCCAACTTGCCGCGCATTTGGCTGCGGTGCTCGGCAACCATTCCGACGCCTCAATCACCGTGTTTCATGCGACCTTGGGAGGCAATGAGGACGCCGCCGCGAAGGAGCGCTTCGACGCGCAATTCGAGACCATCAAATCAATCGCGACGCTGGCCGGGGCGCGCAACATTTACCAGCGCTCAGGCAGCGCCGATACGATCGCAGAGGCGATCGTCAAGGAAAGTGCGCGCGATTACGACGCGATCTTCGCCGGCGCATCACAAGCTGAGGGCGACTACGCTTTGGGCGGCGACGTCCTGCATGAGCTGGTGCAGAGCGCGATCACGCCGGTAATAATCACGCGCAACGTAGGTGCACCGCTGCCGCTCCGTCGCATTCTGGCGCCTACCACCGGAGCGTCGTTTTCCCGCCTGGCTACCACGGTCGGCGTGCTCTATGCCCATGCCACCAAAGCCGCAATGACTGCGATGTACGTGCGCGAAAACCCGCTCATCTCTTTCCGCAACCTTCCAGGTCTGCGCCGGGTGCGTGAGGAAGACCTGCAGATCATCGGTGATATCCAGCAATTAGCCGCGCAGTTTGAACTTAAGGTAGAGGCCCAGGTGGCTGCCGGCAATCGTCCTGAGAACGCCGTGCTCGGGATGGCTGAACGGGGCCATTTCGATTTACTGTTAATCGGCGTTATGCCGCGGCCTTCCGAACAGCGGCTCTACTTCGGCCCGCGGGTTGAACATATGCTCCGTAACGCCCGCTGCGCAGTAGCGGTCGTCGTATCGCCGGCGATCGTCACCCGCAGCTGAGTCCCGCCGCGCGCGTATCTGAGGAACGTTTGTCATTTTGAGCACGCTAATGGAGAACGGCTACGCGCGGAGTGCGCAGAGGGGCAAACGCTAGTGGAGCGCAGCAGAACGAGAGAACGAGTCTGCGAGGCGCGTTCAGGGACGGAGTCTGCGACGCGCGGCCCAAGTCAGAAGTCTGCGAGCTACTTAGATGTCATTCTGAGCGTAGCGAAGAATCTAGCGGTCTCTTATGCTCGATCTAGCGCGTTATCTTCCTCCGATTTCGGAGCTAAGGAGAGATTCTCTCCCACGTGGAAAATCATCGCGAGTTGAATATTGTTACCGGCGCATTCGGTTATTCCGGCAAATACATCACGAGCCGTCTCCTCGCCCGCGGAATCGCTGTCCGAACTTTGACCGGCCATCCCCGCCATCACAATCCGTTCGGCGACAAGGTCGAAGTACTTCCCTTCAACTTTGATAATCCGGACGCGCTCACCGAGAGCCTGAAGGGCGCGACCACAATTTTTAATACCTATTGGATTCGTTTCGTCCGCGGCGATTTAACTTTCGACCGTGCCGTCCGCAATATCGAAACCTTGATCGAGGCGGCGCGACGGGCCGGCGTCCGCCGTTTCGTGCATATCAGCATCACCAACGCGTCGGCGGATTCCCCCCTCCCGTATTTTCGCGGCAAAGGTATCATCGAGAATTTCCTGCGCGGCGCAGGTATCTCCCACGCGATCCTCCGGCCCGCCGTAATCTTTGGCCAAGAGGATATTCTCATCAATAACATCGCCTGGAGTTTACGGAAATTCCCGATCTTTACCGTTACCGGGAACGGCGCCTATCGGCTCCAGCCGGTCTTTGTCGAGGATCTGGCCGATCTGATGGTAAATGCTGCGCAGAGCGTCGAAAATCTCGAAATGGATGCGGTCGGTCCAGAGACTTTTTCATTCAATGAGTTGATCCATCTACTCGCGCGTACGATTGGCCGCCGCGCCCATCTGATTCACGTGAGCCCCACTATTGCTTTAGCGTTCGCCTCAATAATCGGCTTTGCCGCACGTGACGTCACCTTAACCTCCGACGAGATCCGTGGCCTCTCGACGAATCTGTTGGTGTCTCACCAGCCGCCCACCGCCCCAACCCGGCTTACCGATTGGCTCACTCGTCACGCTGCCACGATCGGCACTCGCTACGCCTCGGAACTGGCCAAACGCGCCTGAGCGGAAGCTGCGTCGCATCGTCCGAAAACAATTCCTCAGTGAAGGGACTGCCCTGAAATTCTGATAGGGCGCTAATCAAACGCATGCGCTTCCAATATCCAAGATCAGCGATTTCTAGCGGCAGCCACATCCGCCACCGCAGCACCCACCGCCTGACTGCATCGACGGGGCGCTGGCGGAGTTCGAATCTCCATTGCTGCGCCCTGACGCGAAGATCGAGAACTTGCGGCTGAGTTTCACGCCCTGACACAACGGGCACGCGGCGTCATCTTCATATCCCGCCATACCAGTGTTTCGAACGAGCTCATGCAATCATTACACTGGAATTCGTAAATCGGCATGGTCCTATTCCCCGCTTTCCGAGCAGCGCCTCTCAATGTCTCGTCGGCAAATGGCTGCGCGAATTCCACCAGCACGCCGCGTGTCGCCTTCGGATGCAGAAAGCAAATCATTCCGGCCAGGCCGGGACGCGGCTTCTCATCGATAAGTGCGATCCCCTTAGCGCGAGCGTCTTCGAGTTCGCGCGCAACGTCGTCACTCTCGAAGCACACGTGATGCAATCCGCCGCCGCGCCGCGCCAGAAACTTACCGACGCCGTTGTCAGGATCGAGTGGTTCGAGCAGCTCGATCTCGGTTTCGCCGGCTTGCAGCAGCGCTGCCTTAACTCCTTGATCCTGCACCACCGCCGACTTGGTCAGATGCAACCCGAGCGTATCGCGCCAGAACTTCATTGCCTCATCGAGATTCGGCACGACTACGCCCACATGATGGATTTTCTTGAGCATCTCAACCCTCGCTCCGATTCTGGCAAATGCGTCGCTCCAGTTCACCCCATCGCGACTTCATTTCCGCGGAGCCGAGATTCGGATGCTCGCGCTGAGTCTGCGTGAGCTTATTGCACGCGCTTGTCGCGTTACCCTCGTCGGCGAAAATTTCTGCCATGTGATACTTCGATTCGTAAAATAGCGGGTCGGATTCCGCCGAGACCGATTCGACCCGCCCCCACAACTCCAGCGCGTCCTTGTAATGTTTGTCCATTTGCGCGAGCCGCGCTAATCCGGCATTGGCGTCCGGCGAGGCCGGGTCAGCCTTGACTACTTGATCAAAAACTGCGGCGGCGCGCTCCGGCTGACCCATTGCCAGATAGGCCTGCCCCAGAATCGATAACGTGCCGGTCAGATTCTTTGCGGGAATCTTGCCCTCGCTCGCCATCCGCGCGAAGTAATCGTAAACCTCCGCGGTCAGCTTGGCGTCGGCCACATATCCGGCATGATCGCCAACGCTTTTTCTCGACGCCGCTTCATCCCAGAAATCCAGCCCAATCTCCTTGACGTAATCGACATCTCGCGGGACCGTATCGCGCGACGCAAATTCCTGCGCCTCGTGATCGAGCGCCGCGTAATTTCCAATCTTGTCGAGCGCGATTACCCGCCACTCGAAGGTCTGCTTGAAATGCTCCTTCATGAAGGGATACTGCGTCTCGAATCCATCGAGCACACTGGCGATCTGCTGATAATCCGGCTGCGGTTCGCTTTCGAGCAGCGTCGCCAGCATATAGATCGCCCGCCCGCGACTCTCATGCAAAGACTTCCGCTGTCCGGCGCTCGCGATCCGCTCGGCGTTGGGTTCAAGCGCGAGCGCCTGCTGTAACGTCCGTATTGCCGCAGCGCGCAATCCGGGATCCAGAGCGATCGGCGGCGGCGCGCCCGGCACTCCCACGTTCTGACTTTCGAGACGGGTCCCGCCGAGCGCCTGATAATACGACTCCGCCGCATTAAACCGCGCCGTAAATTCGTAATCGGGATTGCCGTTGACCTGCTCGTACTGCTTCGCCGCGGCGACGTAATCCTTTTTCTGTTGCAGCAGCTCGGCCAGCCGGAAGCGCGGCTCGAATGCATACTGTCCTTTGGGATACGTCTTCAAATAGTCATTCGCACCCGCGACCCACGCATTTTCCAACTGACTATTACGCATCCCGCCACGCTCCCATTCGATTCGCGGAATTTTGAAGCGCATATAGGCGGCCCACTGCGCGTCTGGATTACCTGGCTGCCGCGCGATATCGTCGGCCACTTTCTCCACCATATCGAGCCGGCCCTGCATATAGTAAAGGTCGGCGGCATACTTGTACGCCTTCGGATATTTTCCGCTCTTGGCCGCCTCCCAATAGTATTTCGCCGCTTCCGAGTTCTGATGCTTGTAATAGAGGATATTCGCCAGATACCAATTCTGGAATGGATCGTTCGACGCGCCAAATTCATTGATCGGATCATGTGCATACTGCGCCGCCGACGCGACCGCGATCGCCCATCCCTCCTTTTCATTCTCGCGCTCGCGGGCGAAATCGACGATCTCACGATGCAACTCAGCACGTTTCGCAGGATCAGCGGCCGCGGCTTCCGCCTGAAACAGGTCGCGCATGTGCAGCATCGCCATCCCATTGCGCTGCGGTCCAGTCGTGGCCTGCGCCAGATGAGACGTGAGACCCTGCGCCTCGTTCATCCTGCCCATCGCGGCATAAGTAGTTGCGAGTCCCTGCTGCGCCGCCGCATACTGCCGAGTTCCCGCGCCATCGCCGATGATCTGCTTGAAGTCCTCGATCGCTTTCCCGTATTCCGCGCGATCGTACTTGCCCAGTTCGCGCTCCGCATACGCGCGCCCCAGTACATTCTCGCGAACCAGCTCGGGCGATAGGATCACGAGACTGCTGTCGGTAAAACCGTCAATCGCCTCGTTTAGTAGGCGTCTGCGCCCGCGCCGGATCAGAACTATAGAGCGACGCCCCTCGAAGCGCAGCCACGACAACGGATAAAGCGCGCGCAACGCCAACTGTTCCGGCTGATCATAGTTGCAAGTCCCGCCATTATCGATCGTCTCGATACAGGCGTCCTTGACCCTCTGATAAGTCGTGTACATCTGGTTGAGCATCGCTTCGAGCCGGCCATAGGTAGCGAGCAGCGCTTCACGATCGTTGCGGCCTCCTCGGCGATTTGCGCGAATTCCGCCTCTGCTTCGTCGAGCCGCTGAATCGCCTCGCTCGCCGTGTCGGGATTATGGACTCCGGCGCTGACCTGCGGCGCAATTTCGTCGAGCTGCCGATTCAGTCCACTCAGGCTCTGGGCGAACGCGGCGCACGCGAACGCCAGTGACCGCCATCACAGCGATCACCGTCAGGATGGCTCGGCTCAGCCTGCTCGAATCTCTCATTAAGTCTTTCGCCCCGCCGGTCGCTCGGCCAACGCCCAAATCGCGCTGCCGACCAAGCGTAGAGTAAAGAATGACCGCTCGATTAGCGTCAAGTGAACGATCTTTTCTTCCCCTGTCGTACTCAAGGTTTAATCTTTATGTTGATCGGTAAATTTGCTACAAACAGCTCATTATGAGACCTTACTCCATCGCTCTGCTTGCGGTAGCTGCTATTTGTTTGAATGCCTGCGCTACTACAGAAGAATATACTGCTACCGGGGGGAGTCGCGCGGATGGAACAGTAACCCTCTCGTATGAATACTCTCTGTTTCAACGGCCTCAAGAGAATGTGCAGCAAGGGACTGCTCTTGCGAGTTTGTCTTGTGCTGGATGGGGATACTCTGGGTCTCAGCCTTTCGGAGAAACTCGGCAATGTGAAGCGGTCAATGGGTACGGCAACTGTGTTCGATGGCTGGTCACGCGCCGCTATCAATGTCTTGGTGCTCCTGGTTCTTCGGTTGCACCTACTTCATCCCCACCGTCATCGCCGGCACCCACAGTCCGGAATGCAGCGGCGCATCAACAGTCGCTCTAAGTCATCTGCACTTAACACTTAGGAATTTCGTTTAGCTCAACTATCACTTAGGGCAGCGCCCATCTCCGCGCCACATCGGCCACCGAGGCGAGCGACGGGATGCGGGCTGTCCGATCTTCGATCCGGAGATGTGCTGAAGCGGATGGGTCCAACAATACCGCAGCGATTCCGGCGTTATTTGCACCCACCACGTCGAGATGCTCGGCGTCGCCGACATGCATCGCCTCGTCCGGTCGCGACCTGATGCTTATTCCAGCGCGATCGTGAAGATCTCCTTGGCCGGCTTCGCATAGCCAGCCTCGGACGAAATCGTCACGCTCTGGAAATATCCGCTTAGCCCCAGCCCGTCGAGGATCCGATACAGGCGATAATCGAAATTCGAGATCATCCCGAAGCCGAAGCCGCGATCCTGTAAATATCGCAACGTCGGCGGCGCTTCCGGATCGAGTTGCCAATGGTCCGGCTCGGCGAAGTAGGCAAACAACTCCTCGAAATACGCGTCGAAATCGGTGAAGGTTCCCAGCCCCGCGAAGCTCGCCGCGACGAGCTCATGCCACCATCGATACTCAAGGATGCGCAACTCGCTCGGCGTCGCGATTCGGCCCGAACGCCAGTCCGGCCGCATGATGGAATACGCGGCGGAAGCCAGCGCTCACCGCCTCATCGGTGGCATTAACCCCATAAGCTCGCGCAATTCGAGCGTACGTCGAGCCGACCGGCTCGCGCGGCTCGAACAATGTCCCCGCCGCGTCGAAGAAGATTACCTTGAGCACGTTAGTTCGCGCTCAATTTCATCCGAGCTTGGCGGCAGGCTCGACCCATTCGCGGGCTAACTGCTCCAGATGCGCCGGGATTTGCGACTCATCGGACGGCATCCGCACGAACGGGATAATCTCGCGCACGCCCAATTCGTGATAGCGGCGCAGCTCGTCGCGCGTCACCTCTGCCTGATATGGCGAAACGATCAGTTCGATATCGCTGAGCTTCCGCCCTTGCTCCTTAAGTAGCGGTTCGAGTCGCTTGAGCTTCTCCTCCAGTTGCTGCGGATTTAGTTTGACGCTGAACCAGGCGTCACCATAGCGCGCGACGCGCCGTAGCGCCGGCACGCTCTCGCCGCCAAAAATGATCGGTAGCCGCGCGCCATTAACTGGTTTTGGAAAGCTGCGCGCATCCTTGAAGTTGACGAACTCGCCCGCGTAGCTCGATTTCTCCTTGCCCCACAGCTCGCGCATCGCCTCGATATATTCGCAGGTCCGCTGTGCGCGGCGCTCGAAGGGAATCCCCAACGCAGCGAACTCCTCCGACGACCATCCGATCCCGACGCCGAGCGCGACCCGTCCATTACTCAAGCGATCGACGCTCGCGACGACCTTCGCCAGCACCAGCGGATTACGTTCCGGCACTAGGCAGATACCGGTCGCAAGCCGGATGCGATTCGTCCGGGCGGCAGCGTAAGTGAGCGTCACGAACGGATCGGTGAGATCGATATTACCGGCGGCAAGAAACTGACCGTCATCGGAATAGGGATAGGCCGATTCGTAATGATCGAACAGTACGACGTGCTCGGGCGCCCATAGCGTGCCGAATCCCAGGCGCTCGGCGTGCTCGGCGACCGTCGCGAGCGTGCGCGGCCGCGATCCCTTACCCATCCCAATCCCGCTGATTCCAATCTTCATCGCGCGATCTCCTTAGCCGAGCTTCGCGGCAGGTTCGACCCACTCGCGCGCGAGTTGTTCGAGAATCGGCCGCAGCTCGGCGTCGTTTTCCGGCGGCGGACAGAGCATCACCACCTCGCTGATGCCCGCTTCGTGATAGCCGGTCAGGTCCTCGCGCGTGAGCTTCTGTAAGTACGGCGAAACGATCAACTCGACGCTCTGCGGATCGCGATTGCGTTCGCGCAGCAGTTCCTTGAGGCGGGCAACCTTTGCCGCCGCCTGCTCGGGATTCTGGTTGAAGCCGAACCATCCGGTACCGTAATCAGCCACGCGGCGCAGCGCCGGTCCGCTCTCGCCGCCGAAAATCACCGGGATATTGCGGCCCTGTGGAGGCTTCGGAAAGCTGCGAGCGCCAGTGAACCTGACGAACTCGCCCTCGAAGCTGGTCTTCTCCTCGCTCCACAGCTTGCGCATCACGTCGATATACTCGCGGGTCCGCTGCGCGCGACGTTCGAACGGAATCCCCAGCGCGGCGAACTCCTCCGACGACCATCCCACGCCAACACCGAGCGCGAATCGTCCGCCACTCAGATAATCGAGACTCGCCACCACCTTTGCCAGCACCAGCGGGTTATGCTCCGGCACGAGGCAGATGCCGGTTGCGAGCCGGATGCGACTCGTGAGCGCCGCGACATAAGTCAGCCCGATAAACGGATCGGTCCAGTCGATCGTGCTCGGCGCGCCGAACGCACCATCGTCGGAGTACGGATATTTAGTGTCAGGATACTTGTCGAAGAGCACGACGTGCTCCGCCGACCAGAGCGTCCCGAAACCTAATCGTTCACAATTCTCCGCCAGGATCCGCAACGTCGCCGGCCGCGACGCCCGCCCGATGCCGACAGTGAGTAGTCCAATTTTCATTTTGTTGCTCGCGTGTTCAGGGATTCTTCGCTGCGCTCAGAATGACCTCAAGAACTTTCTGTCTGATTATTCCGGCTTCGCAAACTTCAGCATGAACCGGTCCTGCTGATGATTCATCTTCCAGAAGGGTTGCGTGCGATCATCCTTGGGATTGCGAAAGACATTCGAGTCAGCAACCAGCCGGAATCCCGCCTTCTCGATCTCCTTGATCTCGTATTGCTCGTCGATCCGATGAAGTGTGTCGGCGTCCCGCGCGCCGGACCCGGGCTGCGCGCTATTATCGACCGTTCCATAGATTCGCCGCCCGGCTTCAGCGCTTTGAATACCGCTGCATTCAACTTGCTGCGATCGAATCCGCGCGCGACCAGGTCGTGATAGTTCAGATTGATCAGCACCGCGTCGAGCGACCCCGGCGGCACCGGCAGCACGTCGGGCGAATCGAACGGCTTCGTCACCTCGACCACGTTGCTCAGGCCGGGCTCGCTGGTGCGCGCCTTCCAGGCCTTCTCCGCATCCTTGAATTTTGCTGGAAACGCGATGTTCTGCGAATAGACTTTGCCGGTCGGACCGACAATTCGCGCGAGCAACTCCGTCGTATAGCCGCCCGCCGCCCACAAATCCGCGACCTTCATCCCGGGCTTGATCCCGAAAAACGCCATCATCTGCTCAGGCTTGCGCGACGCATCGCGCGCCTTGTCCGCCGCCGGACGGTCGGGCGAGTTGACCGCATCGACGATGTACTTGGGAATCTCCGCCTGCGGAACTGCGCTCTGATGCGTGACCTCGGCGGCAATTGCGCGAAACGCCAAACCGCCCACCAAAGCCACCAGCCCGAGCACCATCGCGAGCCGCCGTAATCTTCAAGTTCCTCAAGTGCATCTCTCCCGGGATGAGTCAATTTTTCAATGCCTGACTTGCGCGCCCCGCTTCATTACCGCGTCGCGCCGCCCTTCGAACTGGCGAAGATCCGCCTTGCTGTTGAACGCGCGGAACATGTCCTGCTCGATTCGCAACGCGTCATGCAGAGACGCCCGCGTAGTCAAATCGTATAGCCGCTTCATCTGGCGCACGATAGCCTGATCCGCTCCGCCGATCTGAGTCGCCAATTCGCGCGACTGCCGCCATCAGCTGATCCTTCGGCACCGCGCGATTCACCAGCCCCATCCGTTCAGCTTCGCGCGCGGTCAGATAATTCCCGGTCAGTGACATCTCCTTGGCCTTGCGAATCCCGATTGCTCGCGGCAGCCGTGCCGACATCCCGCCCCCGGCATCACGCCAACCCGCGCATGTGTATCGGCAAATTGCGCCTCGTCCGCCGCAATTACCATGTCGCATGCCAGCACCATCTCAAAGCCACCCGTAATCGCGAATCCATTTACCGCCGCAATTACCGGAACCGCCATATCCTCGATCACAGTGATGAAAGTGACGTTGCCTTCATCGCGAATCCCGCTCTTGCCGGTCCCCAGTTCCTTCAAATCCAGACCGACGCAGAAGGCCCGCCCCGCGCCGGTGATAATCACCACGCGAACTTCCTTGTCGTCCCGCAGCTTTTGCATTGCCGCGCAAAACGCCGACCGCAATTCACGATTCAAAGCGTTCAGCTTGTCGGGACGGTTCAGCGTGACAGTCGCGATCCCGTCCTGATTCTCAACCAGCACCACCGGTTCACTCATGAATCGTCGAGTCGTAACACAGCGCCGATAGCGCTGGCAAAACCTCTTCGCGAGCGCCTCGATTGCTAGCTACACTGAGCTAATCTCAGAGTTTCCAGTCAAGGGTCACAAACAATGCCGGCAAGCGCAGCAAATCAAGAGGGACCGGATAGCGCAAATTTCGCCGGCGCGACGGTCGTCGCTTTCGAAAGCCGGATGGCGTCCGAGACCGCCGCTCTCATCGAACGTTTCGGCGGCGTTCCGATAGTTGCTCCCGCGATGCGCGAGGCGCCCCTCGACGACAACCCGGCGGCTTTCGACTTTGCCGCGCGCCTGCTGTCAGGCGGCTTTGACATTGTCCTGTTCCTGACCGGCGTCGGCGTCCGCGAGCTCTTCCGTGTGATTGAAACGCGCTATCCACGCGACGACTCTCGTCGCAGCTCTCCGACGAATACTGACTGTCGCGCGTGGCCCCAAGCCGGTTGCCGCGCTCCGTATGTTCGGAATCGAAGCTGATATCTCCATTGGCGAGCCTAACACCTGGCGCGAAATTATCGTGGCGCTCGACCAACACGGCCCGCTTACGGGTAAACGGGTTGCGATTCAAGAGTATGGCGTCAGTAATCGCGACCTCACCGCCGCGCTCGAAGCTCGCGACGCGGAAGTTATCCCAGTGCCAGTCTATCGATGGACCCTGCCGCTCGATCGCGCACCGCTCCGCGCCGCGATCGAAGCAATTACCGCCGGTCGCGCCGACGCTGTCCTCTTCACCAGCTCGAATCAGGCCACCAATGTGATCCGTGTGGCGGAGGCCGAGGGCTTCGGCGAGCGCTTGCGCCATGGACTCGCTAGCGCATTCGTCGGCTCGATCGGTCCCGTATGCTCGGAGCAGTTGCGCGCGCTCGGCATCCATATCGATCTCGAACCCATCCATCCCAAACTCGGTCATTTGCTCAAGGAAATGGCTGCGGCTTACGCGCGATTGCATCCGCGCCGCGCCATCTCGATCGCCCCGCAAGCCGCACTCTCCATCGCTGATTCCGCCAGCGCTCTCGCCGGCCATCCCTTCATGCGTGCCTGCCGTCGCGAGCCGACGCCTTACACTCCCATCTGGCTGATGCGCCAGGCGGGACGCTACATGCCCGAATACCGCCGCGTTCGCGCGAAGCATTCCTTTCTCGAGATGTGCGGCACTCCGGAGTTGGCCGCCGAGGTCACGGTCACCGCGGTCGAGCGGCTCAATGTCGATGCCGCGATTATTTTCGCCGATATCCTGCTGCCGCTGGTCCCGATGGATGTCGGCCTCAAGTACGAAGCCGGTGACGGTCCGACGATCGATCATCCCGTTCGCACCCTCGCCGATCTCGATCGACTTCCACCGGTGAATCCAGCGGAGTCGCTTGAGCTTCGTTGGCGAATCGATTCGACTGGTCAGACGCGCGCTCGGCACAAAGACCCCGCTGATCGGCTTCGCCGGCGCGCCATTTACCCTCGCTTCCTACCTGATCGAAGGCGGTAGCTCGCGCCAATATCAGTCGACCAAAACCCTCGTCTACAAGGAGCCGGAGACTTGGGCGCGCCTGATGACGAAGCTTGCGCGCATCACCGCCGATTATCTGAAGATGCAGATCGAGGCCGGCGCAGACGTCGTGCAGCTTTTCGATAGCTGGGTCGGCAGCCTCGGCCCCGACGATTATCGCCGCCTCGTCTTGCCCTATATGCAGTCGGTGATCAGTGAGATCCGCGGACTCGTGCCGGTAATCCATTTCGGCACTATCACCGGCAATCTGCTCGAGCTGATGCGCGATGCGGGCGGTCGACGTGATCGGCCTCGACTGGCGCGTCGATCTCGGCGAAGCCTGGCAGCGCCTCGGCTATGATGTCGCCGTGCAGGGCAATCTCGATCCGGTCGCGCTCTTCGCCGAACCTGACGAAATTCGCCGCCGGGCGCGCGCCATCCTCGATCAAGCTGCCGGTCGCCCCGGTCACATCTTCAATCTCGGCCACGGCATCCTGCCTGATACGCCCGTCGATAACGTGCTCGCGCTGATCGATGCCGTGCATGAGATGAGCGCCAATTAGTGAAGCTAGTCTTCGAGCGCAACGAGCATGCAGCCTGCCCTGAATCCTCGGAGGGAGTCTGCGAGTTGCATATGAATAAAGACGTGGAAGCCCGTTTGTGAAAACGCCGCTGGAAAGCTCCTTCGACGCGCTTCTCCTCATTGGCTTCGGCGGTCCCGAAGCGCCCGATCAAATCCGCCCGTTCCTCGATCGCGTGCTCAAGGGACGCCCGGTACCGCCCGCTCGCTACGAAGAAGTCGTCCAGCATTACGAGATGCTCGGTGGACGTTCACCCTATAACGACCTGACCATGCGGCAGGCCGCCGCGTTGCGAACAGTCCTGCAAAGTCGCGGACTCCACTTTCCGGTAGTCGTCGCCTTCCGTAATGCGCGGCCTTACTTCAACGAAGCCGTACAGCTGCTGGCTGAGAAGCAAGCGAAGCGCGTATTCGGCTTCATCCTGTCGGCGTTTCGATGCGAAGCCAGTTGGGACCGTTATCAAAACGAAGTTGCGGCGGCTCGCGCGACGCTCGGCCGACGTCGCGCCTGAAATTATTTATCCCGCACCGTGGCATACGCATGCGAGGTTCATTGACGCCGTGAGCAACCGGGTGCAGAACGCGCTTGCCCGACTCGATCGCGATAATTGTGCTTCGGTCGAACTCATCTTCACTGCCCATAGCATCCCGACTGCGATGGCCGCCGATGCGCCCTATGTCGCGCAACTGAACGAGGCGGCGGCGCTCGTCGCGCAGGCAGTTGGCATCGAGCGATGGAATCTGGCGTATCAAAGCCGTAGTGGCAGCCCGCGCGATCCATGGCTCGAACCCGACATCCGCGACGCACTCGTCACCAACTCGAATCCCAAAGTCGTGATTCCCATCGGCTTCCTCTGCGATCACGTCGAAGTGCTTTACGATCTCGATATCGAGGCTGCACAGACGGCGCGCGCCGCCGGGATCAAGATGGAACGTGCTGGGACCGTCAGCGACCATCCCCGCTTCATCGAGATGATCGTCGAACTCGCGACCTCTCAGCTTTCCGGCTCTGCGTAGCCGGGACTTAGCCGCATGTCCGCTCGTCAGACGCCTCCGCGAATCGCGATCATCGGCGGCGGTATTACCGGCCTCACTGCCGCGCATCGCCTGCATGAGCTCGCCGCATCCAATGAACGACCGCTGGAAATCACCGTCTTCGAAGCGAGCGATCGAGTCGGCGGCGCGCTCGAAACAATTCATCACGACGGCCTCACGATCGAGACTGGCGCGGATTCCTTCCTCTCGGAAAAACCCTGGGCGCTGAACCTCGCCGAACGGCTCGGCCTGTCCGCACAACTCATCCGCACTCAGGAGCAATTTCGAAAGACACTGGTGGTGCGCGACGGACGTCTCGTGCCGATTCCCGAGGGCTTCTCGTTGATGGCCCCGACCTACATCCTGCCCGTTCTACGCAGTCCGTTGTTCAGTCCTGCGGGGAAGGGCCGCATGATGCTCGAACCGCTGATTCCGCGCCGCGCGCGGCTACTGACGAAAGCCTCGCGAGCTTCGTCACGCGCCGCCTCGGACGCGAAGTGCTCGACCGCGTCGCCCAACCGCTCGCCGCCGGAATCTACACCGCCGACCCCGCGATGCTCAGTGCGCAATCGACGATGCCGCGCTTCGTCGAGATGGAACGTCGCTACGGCAGCCTGATTCGCGGTCTCCGGGCGGCTGCGCGCACCCGCGATACCAACTCGCGCGCGACCAGCGGCGCGCGCTGGAGCCTCTTCGTCAGCTTCGCACGGCGGTATCGACACTTTGGTGGACGCCCTATCTGCCCGATTGCCGGACATGACCCGCTACAACTCCCGCGTCGAATCTCTCGCGCGTGATCCTGAATCCGGATGGCGACTCACTCTCGCCGATGGCGATCAATGCTCGGCCTCGATCATTATCTGCACAGCCCCGGCTTTCGTTGGCGCTCGCTTGCTCGAACCACATAATAAAGCACTCGCCGCCTATCTCGCGAAAATCTCCTACGCTTCAGCCGCTACCGTGAATCTCGCCTGGCGTAAGACGGATTTTCCAAAGTTGCCGGATAGTTTCGGCTTCGTCGTCCCGGTAATCGAACGCCGCAAGATCATCGCGGGCAGCTTCTCGAGTCTGAAATTCGCGGGTCGAGCACCCGCCGGGCTTGATCCTCGCGCGAGTATTCATCGGCGGCGCGCTCCAGACCGCGATGATGAATTTGGACGACGATGCGATGGTCGCTGCGGCCCGCGACGAATTTCGTGCCTTGCTCGGCGTTACCGCCGCCGCCGCGCTTCACCCGCGTGCGACGCTGGCCCACTTCGATGCCGCAATATGCCGTCGGCCATCGCGACCTCATTGCCGCAATCCGTACCGAGGCCGCCAACCTGCCGGACCTGCTTCTCGCGGGCGCCTATCTCGACGGCGTCGGCATTCCGGATTGCATCCACAGCGGCGAAGCCGCCGCCGAAACCGCCTTCGCACAGTTGCCGCACATTTCGACTCCCGCACGTACCAGCGCCACCGTTGATTGACAACGCCGAAAATCCGAGCGTCTCAGTCCCGCAATGGGAGCGCGTGATCGCGCACGCCGACATGGACGCCTTCTATGCCTCGGTCGAGCAACTCGATAATCCCGATCTGCGAGGTAAACCGATAGTCGTCGGCGGCAGCTCGGCGCGCGGCGTCGTCACGTCGGCCTCTTATGAGGCCCGTAAATTCGGTATCCGCTCGGCGATGCCCTCGATGCAGGCCCGCCAGCTCTGTCCTCACGCGATCTTTGTACCCGGTCGGATGCATCGTTATGCCGAGATCTCACACATCATCCGCGAAATCTTTGACGCCTTCAGCCCACTCGTCGAGCCGCTCTCCCTCGATGAGGCCTTTCTCGATTTAACCGGCACCCAGCGGCTGCTGGGCGCTCCGCTCGACGTCGGGCGCGCCTTGAAGCGGCGCGTCTTCGATCGCACCGGATGCGTGGTGTCTGTCGGCATCGCGCCGGTCAAGATGGCGGCGAAAATCCTAAGCGATATGTCCAAGCCCGACGGACTGCTGCTTCTCGGACCCGAGCATCTGCAAAATTTTCTCGCGCCATTGCCAGTCGAGCGGCTCTGGGGCGTTGGCCGCGTAACGCTCGAGCGGATGCACGCAACGGGGATTCACACGATCGGCGATCTTGCCGCGCGCGAGGTCAGCGGTTTGCGTTCCATTTTCGGTTCATTCGGACCGCATCTTTACGAACTTGCTCATGGCCGCGACCCGCGATCGGTGATCGGCGATTGGCAGCGCAAATCCTATGGCGAGGAAAGCACTTTCGAGCATGATCTCGCCCGCGATTCGCTCGAACTGAAACGCATCCTCATCGCACACGCGGAGGCTATTGGTCGGCGGCTTCGCACTGATAACGTGCGCGCCCGCACCATCACGTTGAAGCTCAAGCTCGCGCGTCCGCTCGGCGGTGGTCGCTATCCGCTGCTGACGCGCAGCTCCTCGCTCGATTCAGCGACCGACGATACTTCAACGATCACGCATCACGCGATCACGATGCTCGCTCGGATCAGCGACGCTATTAACTTCAGGCTCGCCGGCGTTCAGGCGCATAATCTGGAACGTGTTGATACCGCACAGATGGGTCTCTTCGATGGCTCGCGCGAGGCCGCGTCGAAGTCAGCTCGCCTGAATCGCGCGATGGATTGTGTGACCCAGCGCTTCGGCGAAGATGCGATCGCACGCGGGATGGTCAAAGCGACTCGCGCCGCCCCCACCCGCCGCATCAAATAGCGCCGTTCTCTGCTCGATGTCGCTGATATACCACTAAGTCATTCTGAGGAGCCTTGCGACGAAGAATCTCGCGCGACACATCTTTTGCTTTCGCCGGGGAGTTATTCAACCGTTTGGAACAGTCAATTCCGAGCCGCTCGATTTCTCGCCGGAACATTGTCGCCAATTTGACTTCGTAATCGTGTAAATCCCTGATTCCCACCCGGCGCATTCCGGCGATATTGATCGTGGACGGATGCATCAGCGGAATTACGCGGCATCCGTCGGCGCGCTCCATCACGCTTCCGTGCATTTCAGCGAGTTTCGCCGGCGAATCCAGCACCGCCGACGCCGCGCGCACACCGAAGGCAAAGATGGTTCGCGGCTTGATGATCTCCAGTTCGCGTCGTAGATGCCGCTGAAGACAGGTTCGGGTCTCGCCCGCGCTGGGCGATCGATTCGCGCCACTCGCGGACGCGGGCCAGCATTTCACCGCGTCACTGAAATAGAGAATCTGCTCCGGTTCGATCTGCACTGGCGCGACCGCACTCGCGAAAGCTTGACGGATCATCAGATTGCGCGGATTCGAGAACGGACGGCGGTTGTCCAGCGAAACTCGCCCCGGAGCCTCTCCGAGGATCATCAAGCCGTACTGCGGATTCCCGCGTACCTCCGGCGGAAATTTGCGCCACGGTGCGAGTCCTATGCACTCTTGGCACTTGAGTGCGCTGCGCCAGAAATCAACCAGCGCGGGTAAGTTCCGGGGTCCGTTCTCATGCTGCATGAGATTCGGCCTACAGCCGCATCGGCATCACGACGTATTTGAACTGACTGTCAATGTCGGTCGTGATCACGCCGGGACTGACCTCGTCGGTAAGGCCGAGAATCGCGTCACCCTCGCCGATAACTCCCAGCACCTGTTGTAGGTAAGCAGCGTTGAAGCCGACCGAAAATTCTTCGCCGCTGAACGCCACGTCAAGAGTTTCGTTCGCTTCTCCCATCTCCGGACTAGTGGACGAAACGGTCAGCGTATCATTGGCGAACGCGAGTTTGACGCCGTGGTAACGCTCGTTGGAAAAAATCGCCGCGCGCTTAATCGCACTTAGCAGTAGGTCGCGGGCGATCGGGATTTGGTAACGCGATTCCTTAGGGATAACTCCGCGATAATCGGGAAATTCGCCTTCCACCAGTCGCATCGATACTTCAGTTTTGCCGCGCCGCAGCGAAGCGAGTTGTCCACTTATGCTCAGTTCGATCCCGGAAGTGTTAGCAGGCTGGTCCAGTAACTTCCGCAGCTCCGCCAAACCCTTACGCGGAATTATCACTCCGCCGGTCATAGTAAAGTTCTCAACTTCACGCTCGATAAACGAGAGTCGATGCCCGTCCGTCGCAACCATCCGGACTCGCCCGGCCTCCGGCGATTCAAGATAGACGCCGCTCAGATTATAACGCGCCTCATCGGGACTGACCGCAAAGATTGTGCGATCAATCATCGCGTTCAATACTTCAGTCGGAGCTTCCAATGAACCTTTGGTTTTGGAATCCGCCGCTTTGCCGTTTTGCGCGGGCATCGCCGGGAAACTGCGCGGGTCCAGACCCATCATCTTGAACCGCGCCCGCCCGCACTTGAGCTCCACCCAATCATTCTCGAGCGATTTCAAAGTCACGCGGTCGGCCTCGGCCTCGCGCACCACCTCGAACAATTTCCGGGCGCTTAAGGTCAGAGTACCGTTGCTGCTGGCTTCGCAGGACAACTCAGTGCGCAGACCGACTTCAAGGTCAGTCGCCGACAGCTTTAGTTGCGTATCCTCGACTTCGAGCAGGACGTGACCCAAAATTGGCACCGTATTACGGCGTTCGACAATTCCCTGCACCATTCCTAGGCCGTTCAGAAACTGGCTTCGCTCGATCGCAAATTCCATGATTTTTTCCTATGCAGATTCCCTTCTGCTTCTTTTAATCTTTGATCTTTAGAAAATACTAGTAATAGCAGTAGGGCCTGTGAATTTGTTCAGATGTAATGCAACCCTTTGTTTCCAAACGAAAATCCGATCTTGCAACTCTGTAGTTGAATTGCACGCTCCAGTCTTGTTCCGAGTAGAGGTCAAGGGGGGCTGTCGATAAGCCCCAACTTGTCCAGTCCTTATCCGCAAGTTGTTCAACCCTTCCCCACACCCTCGATAATTAAGCTGCACTGGCATGAGTGGCTTTAAGTTCGCGCTCGATTTTTTCAATCGAGAAGCGAAATGCCGAGTCACTATTGGTACGGCGGAGAATCAGATTGTACGCGTGGATCACGGTCGAATGATCACGCCCGAAGTGTTCGCCGATCGTCGGGAATGAAGCATCCGTCATCTTGCGGCAGAGAAACATCGCGACTTGCCGGCAAAAGGCTATGTGCTGCGTGCGTTTCTTGGACTTAAGATCGGCCAGCCGGATATGAAAGAAATCCGAAACGGTCTTTTGGATTACTTCGATGTCCGGCTTGGCCTCGTGTGTGCGGATCAAATCGCGTAATGCCTGACGCGCAAATTCAACCGTAATCGGACTTTTGCCGATCGATGCAAACGCTCCCAGCCGCGTTAGCGATCCTTCAAGCTCGCGCACATTAGACGAGATGTTTTGCGCGATCCAGAGCGCGACTTCGGGCGGAAAATCCAGATGCTCGAGAGCCGCCTTTTTCTGCACAATCGCTACGCGTGTTTCGAGATCGGGTGGCGCGATATCTGCAATCAGACCCGACTCGAAGCGGTTGCGCAGCCGTTCCTCCAATCCCGTGATGTCCCGCGGCACCTTATCCGAAGTCAACACGATTTGATGACGATCGGAGTGGAGCGAGTTAAAGGTGTGAAAAAATTCCTCTTGGGTTCGTTCACGTCCGGCAAGAAACTGAACATCGTCGAGGATTAGTGCATCGACCCGTCGAAACTTTTCCTTGAATTCGCCCATCCGATCGCGCCTGAGCGAGCTAATCAGCTCATTCATGAAGACTTCCGCTGGCATAAATAGCACCTTACGCGATTGTCCTCCGCTGGATGACCAGATATGATGCCCGATCGCAGTCGCCAGATGCGTCTTACCGAGGCCGACACCCCCATAGATGAATAATGGATTGTACTTTTCGCCCGGCTGATGAGCCGCGGCCTGCGCCGCAGCATGCGCAAACTGATTACTCGAACCGACCACGAATTCGGCGAACGTGTAGCGCGGAATCAATTGCGGATGCAGCTCCGAACGCGATGGCGTCTCGCTCGACGCTTGAGCCGGCGCTCGATTGCCGGCCGGTTTCGCCGTCGTATGTCCGTTGCCATTGACGTGACCGTTCGGATCGACTGCCAGCGTAAGCCGGATATCAACCGGTTCTCCAGCTTCCGCCGAAACTGAGGTGCGGAGGAGCGCGCTGTATCGTTCATTGATCCAGTCGCGAAAAAACTTATTTGGAGTCTCGATTGTCGCGGTTCTATTTTCGAGACCAATAAAATTTAGAGGCTGAATCCAAGTCTCATAGCCGACTTGGCCCAATGCCTCGCGAATGCGGACCGCGGCCTTTTGCCACACGCCGTTCATTCTAAATCTCCTCCCAAACTGGTGCGATGACGAAAGTGGACGGAACTATCGACGCCGGAATTACACACAACCTATACACAGCTGTGGATAATTCACTTTTCCCCTGTGCCGACGCGGAATTTGAAGCTTGTATGAAGCCGTTATCAACTAGTCGTGAAATTCTCGGGTTTCTCGCGCCAACTTTATTAAAACGGCAAAATGCTGATTTAGCCGCGGCTGCGAGCCACGATACGAGTACTTTCACTAGGTACAGTGTCCCCCCGGACCCGACCTCAAAAGATGATAGCGATGAGCGAACATAAAATAGGCTTTCTCAAAGTCGTTCAAGAGTTGCCCATACACAAACCGGAAAGCTACGATTTTATTTGAGTAAATTCCGACAGACCGCGATCGCAAAAAGTTTCATCCGCGCGATCAATTTTGGATGATGATGTGAAACCCTATATTCCATAAGGGTTTCATGCGATCTCACAACGTCGCCAAGTTTGGCTGCTTGCGAGTTACCACGCTTCGTGTGAGTGATAGGTTGGTTGGCGAAGCGTACGAAAATCACACCGACATGAGTGACGAGAACCGATCAAAAATTTTTTTCCAGCGCGCAACGCGCCGCATTCCCGGAGGCGTAAACTCACCCGTCCGCGCCTGGAAAGCCGTCGGAGGAATACCGCTCTTCATCAACCGTGCCAGCGGCGCTTATGTATTCAACGCGGATGGTCACCGGCTGATCGATTATGTCGGCTCGTACGGTCCTGCAATTCTTGGACATGCTCATCCGATAGTCGTTGCCGCGCTGAAAGATCAGGTGAGTCGCGGCTTTTCGTACGGCGCGCCGACCGAACTTGAAGTTGAACTTGCGGAACGTATCGGCGCGGCGATTCCGCTCGCTGAGAAAGTGCGTCTGCTGAGCTCGGGTACTGAAGCTGGCATGACTGCAATTCGCATAGCGCGTGCCGCCACCGGACGCCCCGGAATAATCAAGTTCGACGGTTGCTATCACGGCCATAACGATTCGATGCTCGTGCGGGCCGGCTCCGGCGCAATGACGTTGGGTGTGCCCGATAGCGCCGGAATTCCCGAGGCCCTCGCATCGCTCACGCGTGTTGCTGACTGGAATTCGCTCGATGCGGTTGAACGCTACTTTGCTGCTGATAAAAAACAGATTGCCGCGATTGTCGTCGAATCAGTTGCAGCAAACATGGGCGTCGTGCCGCCGTCTCCGGAGTTTATTCGTGAGCTCGGTACGATTGCGCATCGCCACGGCGCTCTGTTGATCTGCGATGAAGTCATCACTGGCTTCCGTCTTCGCTATGGTGCGGCTTACGAATTGTTCAAGGCTGAACCTGACTTGATCATGCTGGGCAAAATTATTGGCGGCGGCATGCCGATCGGCGCCGTTGCTGGTCGCGCCGAACTGATGGACCTGCTCGCCCCGGTTGGGCCGGTCTATCAGGCCGGAACGTTGTCAGGTAATCCTCTTTCTGTGCGAGCTGGTATCGAAACTCTTAAACTTCTCGAGCAACCGGGAGTTTACGAACAACTTGAAGCTGCCGGCTCACACATCGCGAATGGTCTCGAAGCTGCTTGCACAGAGATCGGCGTTTCATACTGCATCAACCGCGCCGGCTCGCTGCTCACAATTTTTCTCGGCATTGATCGAGTCATTGATGCCGAGACCGCGCGACGCGCAGATTTAGGCGCATTCACGAAATTTTTTCATGCGATGCTCCGGCGCGGTATTTATCTGCCGCCCTCGCAGTTCGAAGCGATGTTTGTATCACTCGCGCATTCGCACGCCGATCTCGACGCAACTATCGAAGCTGCGCGCGAAGCACTGAAAGAAATTGTATAGGGCTAGTGGGATGGCTATGATAGCGAAGGTCGCCTGCGAGCTGTATCCAAAAAGAAAATGAAGCTGAATAGTTCTCTTGGATCCCTCTCCCAGATGGGAGAGGATCAGGGCGAGGATCCATATATCTTCGGGATTCATTGATTCCGCTGCGCAATGAAAGCCAAACTTTGCCGCGGTAGATTGTTGGCGGAGCACAGCGCTAAGCGACAATGACAGAACCGCAAACTAACCCCAGTCTCTGGCGCTTTCTCGGTATTGGTGTTGAGTTTTTTTCTCCCATCCTCGGCGGCGCGATCGCCGGATATTACCTCGATGCGTATTTTCATACCCAGCCGATCATCGCGGTAGTCGGTGTGTTTCTGGGGATGTTTCTCGGATTTTATCGGCTGTTTGTCGAACTGCGTGCTTTTCAAAAGACCTTGTGACGAATCGCCCGCCTGTTACGATAACCAATCGATGAATTGGAAGGTTCCCACTATCGCCGGCATCCAGCGGATGACCATCCTATGTGCGCTGCTCGGCGCAGGCGCAGTGCTGGTTCTGGTCTCCGCCCGCGTCGCGCTCGGTTTTATGATCGGCGCATTTTTCATGATCGCGAATCTTTATCTTCTAGTGATTGTTGCTAAAGCAATTATCGGGCTGGCGCACGGCGGCGGAGCCGCAAAGCTGGGCGTGATGCTTGCCCCACTTAAGCTCTTTCTTTTCATTGGCGCTGCGTATTTACTAATCGCGCGCGTGCGCATCGATCTGCTGGGCTTCACGCTCGGCAGCCTTACTCAATTCGCCGCGATTTTTTTTGAGACCGCCCGCGTTTCGATGCGCGCTGCGGTAATTGATCCACAGGAGCAAAGGCTTGAAGCCCGTTAATTTCATAGAACTCATCTCACATGCTTCCGGCAAAATTCCGCCAGTGCTGGTCGGCGCGTGGCTGGTGATGTTGATCCTGCTAATTTTCGCTTTGGCCGCGCGGCGCGCGTTGGCGTCGGCTTCCAATCCGATGCTCCCCGACGAAGGAATTACTCTCCGTCATATCGGCGAAGTAATTGCGGAATGGCTCGATGGTTTTGTCGCGCAGGTCTCTGAGCTGCACGGCGCGCGCAAGATGGTGCCCTTTTTCGGCAGTCTTTTCTTGTTCATCCTGACTGCTAATTTTCTCGGCTTGATTCCCGGAATGGAGCCGCCCACTAACGACACTGATCTGACCTTCGCCCTCGCACTCATCTGTTTCATCTTTTATCTCTATCAAGGTTTCAAATCGCACGGCGCAAGTTATCTCAAAAGCTTTCTCGGCCCAGTGCTTTTTCTGATTCCGTTGATGATGCCGATTGAGATCGCCGATAATCTCTTCCGTCCATTTTCGCTCGGCATTCGTCTGTTCGCCAATATGTTTGCCGATCATCAGGTGCTCGGCCTGTTTACCGGATTGACCTATCTGGTTTTTCCTATCGCTTTTTACGCACTGGGCGCGATCGTCTGTGTGGTGCAGGCGCTAGTCTTCACCATTCTCTCGATCAGCTATGTGCGGATGGCCGCCGCTGAACATCACTAGCAACTATCTTCCCGTCCTCTTTACGGAAAGGGGCCCGGGGTTAGGTCAGTCATTGAGCATTCAACTTATTCGAGAACCAAATCAGCGTTAAACTCCGCGACCGGAAGTCCCTGAGGGCCGAAGTGTGGAAGATGATAGAGGCGCGGTTAAATAGCCCGACCGGACCGAAAGCGCGGCAAATCACGGAGGTACGAAAATGGTTCGCAAACTGTGGACGTGGATGAGCATGGCGCTTGTCCTCTTGATGGCGTCGCCGTTGATCGCGATGGCGCAGGAGGCCGCGCCCGTCGCCGGTGGAAATCGCGCCGCCGGATTAATCGGTCTGGGCATTGGTCTCGGCCTTGGCATTGCGGCCTTGGGCTGCGGCTTGGGACAGGGCAAGTTGGCGGCTTCTGCAATGGAATCGATCGGCCGCAATCCTAACAGCACCAATCAGTTGTTTGTGCCGATGATCATCGGCTTGGCTTTCGTCGAGTCACTGACGCTGTATTCGCTGGTTATGTCATTCTTCTTGCTCGGCAAAATGTAACTGCCGAACCAGAACGCATCAGCGACAAGAGGGAGCTCCTCTCAAGAGCTCCCTCTTTGATTCTTGTTGGTGCGTGTCCAGCAGTAAACTCTTTAAGAAGCCCAGTTCTGTCATTCTGAGGGAGTCTGCGACCGAAGAATCTAGCGGTCTCTTATAGTTGACTGGAGCATTATCTTATCCGTTTTCGGAACCAGCCGATATCTCACGATCGTGGACTCCTACAACTAAACTACGAGGTGGTGTCTTTGTAAGTTATTGTTGAGGTAGGAGTAGTGGGTCTCCATTAAATTATCACGATCCCGGCAACGATTCGGAATTGTGCTTTTGCGGATGCGTTCGATACTCGATTTCCATCGCTACCAGCCGTGCGATCAGAATCACGGGGAAAAGCTGCCCTACCAGTGCTTCGGCCATGACGAGCGATTGGGCGAGTGGGCTCAAGGGAAGAATATCCCCGAATCCGAGTGTGGTCAGCGTCGTAAAGCTGAAGTAGCCGAGTTGTTGCAGGTCCGCCCGAGCATGATGTGTCCCGACATTGAAAGAGCCGGGCTGCAGCCGCTCGACGATTTCGTAAGCAATCGCCCACAGCAGTCCTAGCAACAGGTAAACCGCAACTGCCCCTTGTACTCGGCGCGGTGTGACTGCACCAGCGCGGAGGACCTGCCGGATAATCACGAAAATCAAAAGGCCAATGAACAGTAAAGAATAGAAATCGTTGAACAGTTGCAGATAGAGATTGTGTCGCGCAAAGTCCTCCCATCCAACGAACACCGACCCGATTGCGAGCGCAACCGCTAACAGGAGGATCCGGATATCGCGGACGGTTGCCATCACACCGGAGATGATGACCAAAGAGAGAATTGCGCGGCCCGCGAGCCTGCCCCACGTGTCGAAGGGCGCGAGTGGGATGACAAAGATATTTCCGGCGAGAAGCACGAGCAGAACCGTCAGGCTCCGATCAGTTGACCAGAAGCTTGCGGCGCGTCGCCGAACCGTCGCGCCCCGCCTAAGCGCCTGATCAGGATTTCTCGCCACGTCGATACTTATGGCTTATTCCCGAACGCAATCACAGCCGCTCGCCGCGTCCCATTAGGCTCAGCTTGCCCGAAAATGCTATAGAAACCGCGCGCCGCTAGCGGAGCGCGCAGGCGAGTCTGCGAGCTGCGTTCAGGTAAGTTATCGTAGCTTGCGCCGAATGCTCAGTTTAGTGAAGCGTCAAATGGGAGGTGCGTCGATGCCCGCACGATTAACCAACGATCAAGTCAAAGCTGCCTTCGAGCGGATCAGTAACTGGGGCCGCTGGGGCAAGGACGATGAACGCGGCGCGCTCAACTTCATCACCCCTGAAAAACGCGCCGCCGCCGCAAAGCTCGCGAAGGCCGGCGAGATCGTTTCATGCGCGCTGCCGCTAGCCACCCAATCTGGTCCCGACAACCCGCAGCCCGTGCAACATATGATGTTGCACGTCGGTGCGCCCGTTGCCGCGCTCGATTACTTCGCCATCGCCCCTCATGGCTTTGCCTTCACCCATCTCGACGCGCTCTGCCATGTCTTCTGGGAAGGCAAGATGTACAATGGCTTCAGCCACCGCGAGGTCGGCCGTTTCGGCGCACGCAAATGCGCGATCGACGTCGCTCGCGACGGCATTGCTACTCGTGGCGTCCTGCTCGATATCCCGAAAGTCCGTAAGGTCGATTTCCTCGACCCGGGCGAACCGATCTATCCCGAAGATCTCGATGCCGCCGAAAAGCTCCATGGGGTTCAGGTCGAAGAGGGCGACTTCCTCCTGATCCGCACCGGACGCCATCAGCGCCGCAAGCTCAAAGGCGAGTGGAACGCCCGCCGCGAGGGTCTCCCGGGACTCGATGCGGCCTGCCTCCCATGGTTGCATGAACGCCGCATCGCAGTCCTCGGATGCGACGCTGTCAGCGATTGCTCGCCGAGCCACTACGCCCCGGTCTATGAGATGCCGATTCATGTCGGCGCCTTAGTAATGATGGGGGTGCATCTGCTGGATAACGCCGACCTCGACGCGCTCTCTGCTGCCTGCGCGAAACACAATCGTTACGAATTTCTTTTCACGCTCGCACCGCTGATTCTGGAGCGCGGCACCGCATCACCGGTCAATCCGCTGGCGATACTTTGATGTTGTGCTTATCGACAACTTCCTCATATGAAGCCCCTCCAAGTCATTCTGAGGGAGTCTGCGACCCAAGAATCTCGGCTGCGTTCCACGATGACCTGTCGAAATTAAACGGGTGAAAGCACAGAAGAAGGCGCCCCGCGGCGCTGAAAACTAGAAAGGAAGCAACCATGGCGAAGCCAACCGAACAGGAACTCAAGGGAATCTTCGAGAAGTGCAGTAACTGGGGACGCTGGGGCAAGGATGATGAACGTGGCGCGCTGAACTTCATCACCGCGCAGAAGCGCGCCGCAGCCGCCAAACTCGTCCAGACCGGCGAGGCCGTTTCGCTTGCACTCCCGCTCGCTACAATCCCAGCGCCCGATAATCCGACTCCGGTGATGCATCTCGTTCAGCAGGCGGGTCACGATTCCCACGATCTGCCGCTCTTGCCCTATGCCGCTGATTATTTTGCGATCGCCCCGCATGGCGTTGCTAATACCCATCTCGACGCGCTCTGCCACGTCTTTTATCAGGGCAAGATGTACAACGGTTTCGACGCAAGTGAGGTCGGCTCGCAAGGCGCGAAAAAATGCGCGATCGACGTGACTCGCGGCGGCGTCATCAGCCGCGGCATTCTGCTTGATATCCCGAAGATCAAGAAAGTTGAATGGCTGGAGAACGGCACGCCGATCAGCGCCAACGATCTCGACGACGCCGCCAAGGACCATCGCGTTAATGTTGAAGAGGGCGACGTGCTTTTATTCGCACTGGACGTGCCAAGCGGCGCAAGACCAAAGGCGGATGGGATGCACTGCATGAAGGGATGGCCGGACTTGATACCAGCGCGCTTCCCTGGATTCACGAACACAAAATCGCAGTACTTGGCTCGGACGGCATCAGCGATGTGGTCCCGAGCGGTTTCGATAAGTTCGCACTGCCGATCCACGTCTGCACGCTCGTGATGATGGGGTTGCATCTGATCGACAATGCCGATCTTGACGCACTCTCCGAGGCCTGCGCCCGCAATGGCCGCTACGAGTTTCAGTTCGTGATGGCCCCGCTGATCCTGAGTCGCGGTACGGCGTCGCCAGTCAATCCGATAGCGCTGTTCTAATTGGAAACGAATGGTCAGAATCCGCAGCCTATGACGACGAACAACTCTCAATATTAAATAAGGAATCGAATGAAACAGTTTTGGCGGATGACGGCCATAGGGCTGCTCGGCGCAGTGTTGTTCGGATTCTTAATGCCAACGCTGGCGCGGGCCGACTCAGCCGACGAAATAAAAGCCATCCAACTGAGCATCGCTAGCGACGCCGAAAACCGCGATTTAGACGGGATAATGAGTCACTATATTAAGGGTGACAAACTCTTCGTCTTCGATGCATACCCGCCGCGCCAGTATGTCGGTTGGGAAGCCTTCCGCGGCGATTGGAAGGATTTCCTCGACGCGCTTAAAGGACCGATCAGTTACAAGCTCGGCGAGCTTTATGCCGTCAGCGATGGCCAGTTTGGCTATACGCACATGGTCCAGTACATCAGAGGCACGACTCAGGATGGCAAGCCCTTCGCGCTGAATCTGCGCGAGACCGACGTTTACCGCAAAATTAATGGCAAGTGGATGATCGTGCACGTCCATGCCTCAGTGCCGGTGGACCTCAAGACCGACCGCGGCGATCTCGTGTCGAAATAGAACACGTGACGGAGACATTTGATGGCCTCGCAAGAATGGAAGGAAGAAATCGTCCATATCGCCGGAATCGAGATGCCGGTGATCAAGGGCGGCAGCGGCAAGCCATTGTTGATCCTGCACGACGAGCTCGGCTATCCCGGATGGCTCGGTTGGCAGCGTGCGCTCGCCCGCGAACGGACCCTCATCATCCCGATGGCGCCCGGTTTCAGCCGAGCACCCCGTATCGAATGGATTGAGAATGTTCGGGACTTGGCCTGCGTCTATGCCCGCATGCTCCGCGAGCAAGACTTGGATAATATCGACGTAATCGGGTTTTCCTTCGGCGGATGGCTCGCCGCCGAGATGATCGCCAACAATCCGAATCAGTTCCGTCGTTCAGTGTTGGTCGCTCCGGGCGGAATTAAACCGCCTGAAGGCGAAATCATGGACCTCTTTCAGGTACCGGCCCAAGCCTACCTGAATGCGACTGTGCGCGATCCGTCCGCCACCCCCGAATTTGGCATCCTCTATGGTGGCGAAAGCACCCCCGAACAGTACGAGGCTTGGGAAGACGCTCGGGCCGAATTCGCCCGCATCGCCTGGCAACCGTATTTCCATACCCCGAGTCTGCCGTATCTCCTCGAAAGCGCTGGCAAACAGGAAACCCTAATCATTTGGGGTCGCGACGATCGCGTCGTCCCGCGTTCGGCAATCGACTCCTACCATCGTGCGCTGGCCGGCTCCAAACTGGTAATTATAGAGAATTGCGGCCATCGCCCCGAGATCGAGCAGACCGAAGAGTTCGTCAGCCAAGTTAAAAAATTCCTGCTGTAAGGCAGCAAGGAGCTATCGCTATGCACATGATGTGGTTTACCGAACGGGCTTATCACTATGATCCGGAAGTCGAACCGGAAAAACATCGCGAGCTTGAAAACCAGATTCTCAAGTTGCGCAGCTTTTATGGCACGCCGAATCGTTTCTTTGATCCCGAGCATGGCGCCAAAATCCTGAATCAGTACCTCGACGAAAAAGTCTATACCGATCAGGAGCTGCTCAATTTCGACGGCGTGATGCTCAACGAGCATCACGGCACGCCATTTTGTCTCGGCGCGGTGATGGACGTCGAAGCTGCGGCGCTGGCGGCCAAAACCAAGCGAATCAGGATCACACTGCTCGGGAATCCAGTCGCCGACTGTCGCCAATCCGCTGCGATTAGCGGAAGAGCTCGCGATGATCGATCTCATCTCGGGTGGACGGCTCACCACCGGATGGGTTCGCGGTGCAGGTAGCGAGCAATTCGCGAATAACGCCAACCCGGCCAAAAATCGCGAACTCTTCGAGGAAGGCGTCGATTTCATCGAAAAGGCCTGGACCACTCCGGGCCCCTTTCGCTACGAGGGCAAAAATTTTCATTTCCGGCACGTGAATCCGTGGGTGCTGCCACTGCAAAAGCCTCATCCGCCCTTCTGGATCCCGGGTCTGATCAGTCCTGATACCGCCGAGTGGTGCGCGAAGCGGCGCTATCCTTATGTCGCGCTCGCGACCAGGCTCGAACCGACAATTGAGTTGTTCGAAATCTATGGCAAGGCGGCTGCCAACGCGGGCTATCAGGTCGGACCGGAGAACTTTGGCTATCTACAGCCGGTGATGGTCGCCGATAATCAGGCGCGGGCTGAAGAACTCGGCAAGCGACTTCTCTTCGGTGGTTCCTTTGCCCATTTCGCGCGTCCCGAGTGGATGTTCCCGCCGGGCTATAATTCCAAAGCCGCAACCCGCCGCCTCGCGACCTTGGATGGACCTAATACTTCCGGCAAGCCGCTTTTTGTCGGCAGCGGCGAGGAAACGGAGGCGGAAATCGAGGCCGTCAAGAGTAAAATCTACGAGGGCTATCCGCAGGTCTTGCGGGACCTGCAGATGATTGCCGGAACCCCGGATAATGTTATCCCGAAGTTGAAAAAGGTAATCGACGTTCTGCGTCCGGGCATCTTTTCGTTCTGGCTGGATGGACCGGTCTCGGCTAAGGACCGCCGCCGATGTCTCGAGCTGCTCAACCGTGATGTCATTCCGGCCTTGCGCGAGTTCGGCAGAGAGCGTGGACTGACCGATCCGTTCGAATGCAAACCCGGCTCACGCCCGCTCGCATCGTCCGGACGCTACGAAGCAATTACCAATGCGGCAGCGCTGGCCTCATAAAGTAATCAAATAGCTAGATGAAAAGATCGGTCTTACGTGCATTCCTATCGATTGTCGTTCTGATGCTTGCGGCGATACTCATTCCCGCTTTGGTTCGCGCCGACTCCGCCGGTGAAATCCGCGCAGCCCAAAATAGTATCGCCGCAGGCGCCGAGGGCCGCAATCTCGACGCTATCATGAGCAACTATCTGCATAGTCCAAAGCTCTTCGTCTTCGACGTCTATCCGCCGCGCGCCTATCTAGGCTACGACGCATTCCGCAAGGACTGGCACGATTTCCTGGCAGGCTACAAAAGTCCGATCACTTACCAGATGCAGGATATATACGTCGATACCGACAGTACTTATGGCTACGTCCATGTGATTGAGCATATCACCGGAACAACGAATGAAGACAAAGCTACCGAGATAAATATGCGAGTCACTGAGCTTTACCACAAAATCAATGGCAAATGGCTAATCGTGCATGAGCACGCTTCGGTGCCGGTCGATCTGAAAACTGGTAAAGCCGATATTCTCTCGAAGTAGGTCCGCCAAAGCATCTACTGCTACTTTGATAAAGAAGTAGGCTTCCGATTAGACCCGCTTACGACTCAGCATCTCCAGATTATTGAGCAATGCAGGGGATTTCCCAATCAAACTTGCGGACTTAGAACAATACTATTTCGCCAGAGTTCATTAAGTCAGGTAAAAACGACGGAGCCGGATCGAAGCTGCGGCTCCGTCACAGTGATACACAGTGAACAATTAACGTTCGCTAGTTTGCTCGCCGTTATTCATTCTGATTGCCGTTCATAGATTCCATATCACGGCGCAGATTTTCGGCGACTTTTAGATGCGCTTCCAGCACCGGGGTAGTTTCGTCGATGTACATCTTCACAGCGGGATTACTGATTGAATTGCGGGCACTCTCGAATTCGCGCAAGGCTTTGCGATGGTCCTGGATTTCATTCGTCAGAAACGCACGATCGAACTGCGCGCCTTTCATATTCGACAATTTATCGTCCTCAGCAGGCTTCTTGTAGGAACTCAGATTTACGTTTTCCTTGCTGGCGAGCGACTCAACGGCATCCTGATTGACCTTATGGTCTTCCTTCATCATTTCAGCCATTGATTTCATGGCAAGATTGTCGCTGGCCTTATCGCGCGCCATATCGGCGGCATCGATTTCCTCATGATTCATCTGGTTCGCTCTGTCGAGTAGCGAGGTAAGAGCAGGAGAAGGATTAGTATCCGTATTAGTGCCTGCGGCCATCAGGGGCGCACCCGAAAGCGCAATCGCGATCGCGGCGGTAGAAGCAGCAAAAGTTGTGAACTTCATTGGTCGAATCTCCCTGGGTTCATTCTTCGATGCTCAAAGGCATCTGCTACCTCCAAAATGAGCAACTAACTTGCCATCTCTGGCGATAACGCTTGATAATTGAGCTGAAGCATTGAAGAAGTTTTCGCATACGATAGCTATACAGACAGTCGATGCGACTTCAGGGGCACGTAGCGGAAACCGACCTGCGCAACTGTTCGTAGGTAAAAACTCCCAGCTATCACGCTACTGCAACGGAGCGGCCGAAGCCGCCCCGTTTCGCCTTAATTAGTAGTTGCGTCTGACTAGCGCATTATCTGCATCAATCCCGATGGCGAGCAGTACTTGGAATAATCATGATAGTCGGGCGGTGCGTCGCTGTTGAACTTGGGCCCGACGCCCCGCGGATCGACAGTCGAAACGATAGTCATGTGATCGTTCTGGATGTCCCATAGCGCAGCCGTGACAGAATTAGTCGTAACGTGGCCAACTCCGGGAACGTCAGCGGCGCGGGCGCCCCACCACGAAGTCTTCCAGAGCGCCATGTTCGCGTCGTAGATATCAAGCCATGCGCCATAATGGAAATGCGAATCGACGTACATGATACGGCTGCCATAGCAATAACCAGCCGCTTCGGAGGGAATCCGGCGAACGTCGATTATATCCACGTCGCGCACTTGCCATTTGCCCCATGAGGGTTTGGGAAAGCCGAGCGGCATTTCCCAATCTTGTGGAAATGCACCAGTTTCCATCGAATAGTCATCGACCAGGTTGATTGCCTTGCGATGACCAAGATAATTGGCGCGAAATAGCGCCAACCCACCATTGAAACCTACAGTCTTGTAATCGTCCAGCACGAAATCACTGCCGGCGGCGGGGGCGCATCGAGCACTGACCGCCAGTCGCAAAGAGCGGCGCAAAGCCGGTACGAAGACGTAATCGTCTTCGGCCTTTTCCGGATCCTTGCGAAAGACTGTCAAGTTCGTGGTATAGCGCGACTGTTCGGGAGTTTGGACCATAAACCATTCAGTGAACCAAGCATCGCCGGCCTGCGGCAAATTCATTCGGTACATCCGGATCAGTGTTGTAACCGACCTGACGATAGATCCAACGAGCGTGGTGCAAGCAATCGAGCCGAAGCGATCCTCGGTACAGCTCACGCCGGGATGATCGAACTGTTGCGCATAAAGATTCGGCACATAGGCGAACCATACGTCAGCCAGAAACTTGTAGCCCTTGTCCGGGTCCTGAGGATTGGGAAACGGCTCACCCGCGACATAGTTCTTCACATAATGATGGCCTTGTGGCGTAGTGCCGACTGAGGTTTGATTGCCGTATTTCTCGCTCGCGGCGATGTAGTTTTGCGGCAGCGGCAAAGCTTTGGTTGGACCGATAGTGATCGCGACATCGGCAGGCATCTTCCAAAAATTCGAACCCGCGAACAGGCTCTGCATGCCATAAGGCATGAAGGCCTTGTATTGCTGCCAATTCGCGGCGGTAATGGTCGTGCCGACCGGAAGATTTCCCTGATTGGCGGTCGAGTTCAGCCACTCCTGCATCGCGGCAGGTGGATCGAAGCTGTTTGCAGCCAGCGCCACGGCAGCCATGCAGCTCCCGGCGAAAGCCAGTCCAATGATCAAGCTCAGCACTTTACGAATCATGATTCCTCCCAGATTTTTGACGCAGCTCGCAGCTTCGCTTGCTCGCTCCGAGCGAAGACGCTCTCCGCTAGCGCTTTGGTAACCTCCCGAAAATGGTAGGTTCCTGGAGGAATTTTTACATGTTTGAAAAGCGAGAAACAGAAATCTTCTGCTTAGGCTTACGCCTATAACATTATGCGTTATTCATCTGTTAGTTAATAAGACTGCTGATAATTAGCTATTTCAATATTATGTAAATTTCTTATGTATTGAGAGACTCGCGCTTATCGACGCAAACCCATCGAGTCGAGCTTGCGCGTGATCCAGTCAAAGCGATCGCAACCCCAGAATCGTTCGCCGTCGATGATGAAGGTCGGAACGCCAAAGACTTGATCGCCGTCCGCCTCGGCGAAACAGGCTTTTAGGCGGGGTTTAGCCTTACTGTTCTCGTCGGCAATGTACGCGCGGAACTGCGAGGTGTCTGCGCCGACTTCGGTGAGAATCGCCGCGAGTGCGTCGGGGTCTTCGACCTCAAGTTCGCGGCGCCAGAAGCGCTCGAAAACGCGATCAGCATATGGGCGGAAGAGATGTTGGTCTTCCGCGCACATTCCGCCATAGAAGGCATAGCGGGCGCTGTAGATTTTGCGCGGGGGATAAATCGTAAGCCCGGCCTCACGCGCCATCCGGCGCGCGTCGAGGTAAAGATAGCGTAGTTTGCGGCGATTGCGCTCGTCGCGATTTTCGACCTCGCCGCCATAGATGCCGCGGATATTGACGCCGTAGGGAATGAAGCGGAGCGCGACACGATGAGTTTGTTCGAGGGCGTAAGCGGGGGCCATCGCGAGATAGGTGAAGGGACTGGTGTAGGCGAAGTAGAATTTGATTTTGAGGTCTGAAACCATCTCAAGCCTGATAGCGCTTCGAACGGGTGTCGGCTTCCGGCACGCCCATCAGATCGGTCAGTTCCTCGAACAGTTCGGGAGTGAAAGATACGTTGAGACGACCGGTCCCCTTCAATTGCCGAAGAGCATCGCGGAAATTGGCGTAAGCAGCGAGCAGTGTGCCGATATGGATCGTCAGCTTGAAGCGATACCCGGCAAGCTCAGTTATCGGCAATAGATCCCCATTATAGAGGAGCGGTAGGTGGCTGAGACGGGAGGAATACTGCTGCAAATCGTCGAGGGTACGGATGCCATCGACGAAGAGCAGATCCGCGCCGGCCTCGCGATAAGCTTCGCATCGGCGCACCACGTCGTCCCATTTATCCTTGGCGCAGCTCGCAGACTCGCCTGCTCGGCCCGCTGCGCTCCGCCTAGTGTAGCGGCGAGTGCGTCGGTGCGGGCGATGATCACGAAGTTCGGATCGCGGCGGGCGTCGCAAGCGGCACGCACCTTGGGAACCATCTCGTCGAGCGCGATGACCTGCTTGCCGGCGAGGAAGCCGCATTTTTTCGGAAAGACCTGATCCTCGATATGGAGCGCGGCTGCACCCGCGTCTTCATACTCGCGCACGGTGCGCCAGACATTGAGCGGATTGCCATAGCCAGTATCGGCATCGCAGATGAGCGGAATCGAAACCGTTTGGGCGAGAGCGCGGACATTGGCGAGCATCTCGGTCATCGTGAGCAGGCCAAGATCGGGAAGTCCGCGCGCGGCGGCCGTACCGAAGCCGGTCATATAAATGGCTTCAAAGCCGGTGCGTTCGGCGAGGCGAGCCTGGAGACCATCGAAGACGAAAGGCGCGACCAGCATCGCGGGCCGGTCGAGCAACTCACGCAAGCGGCAGGCAGCTTCGCTCAACGGAGCGTCCGACCGTACTTTTCCGCTTGCATCTGGGCGTCGTACTCGCGGAGCTTGGAGAGTTTTTGATCGGTCGGCGTGAGACTCTTTTCCTTTTCTTCGGCAAGTTCCTCGGAATGGCGATTGGGAAGCTCGCCGTCAATTTTTTCGATTGCTTCTTCGGCCAGCTTGCGGACCATCGGCGTTTCGTCGCCTTTAACAACTTGGATCAACTTGTCATTCGCACGCGGGTCGCCAATTTCGCCGAGCGCGAAAACGGCAGTGCCGCGGCTGGAGGCGTCGTCGGTCTGATCGAGGTACTCGATAATCGGCAGCGTACCGCGCGAGTCGCCGACGCGGCCCAAGGCTGCCACCAGATGAAGTTTCTCGACAGTCGGAGTCTCGCGCAGGAAGAGGTCCTGCGCCATGACGGGCACCGCTTCGTTGGAGCCGCGTGCGCCGAGCACGTCAATCGCCTTAATCCGGACACGGACGTCAGTGTCGTTTAAGGCGCGGAACAGCAATTCATTGGCGGCGGCGCTATCACCGACGTAACGGAGCTTTTCGGCCCCATCGGTGCGGACGCGCGGGTCAGCGTCGGTAATCTTGCGCTTCGCCTCTTTAATGATGTCAGAATCCTGCTTGGCCCCCCGCCGACCCGGCCCGGCACTTTCCATCTGCTCGAAAGTCGAGAAAGCGCCTTGCGGTCCGGCGTAACCATTGCCGGCCATGCCGGGACCGCCGATTTGGGCGCGAGCCTCATGCGCGACCATCAAGACGCCTACAGATAAAACGGCCATCCACCATCCACGCCGCTGCGGCATTTCACGGACCTCCCCGATTAGGCAGAATCTTTCGGCACGATGCTGATGAAGTCAAGTCGGACGGCGGTACCCGGCCGGGGACTGCCGGTACTCGTCATCTCAGTGATGCTATCCATTATCGTCTTTATTGGCGGGCTATACCTTGCGCCTGAGAGTCGTGGCGCTGCTCGACGACCTCATCCAAGACGGACACCGGGACCGGTCTCATTGCCGGCGGCCTTGAAGATTCCGAAGTACAGTCAGGGTCAGGCGCCGTTCGATGATGGCGAGATACTGGTTTATGAGGCGAGTTGGGAGGGAATTCCGGGCGGCGGAAGCGCGGATTGCGCTGGCGAAGAATCGGGCGCATCCGGAGTGGTGGACCGGCCAGATGTGGATCAACACGAGCAAAGTGGTCGATCCGCTCTACCGGATGCGCGATTACTTTCGCGAGGATTTCCGGCTAGATTCATGGCAGCCGGACAAGATTTACATCCTGCAACACGAGAAAACTCGTCAGGATACCTGGCGCGCCAGCTTCGATCGGCCACGGAAGCTAGTCACTGCCATAAAGATCAACAAGGAGGGACGCACGTGGGTTCGCAAATTTAGCGGCGGCGATCCATGGGGGCCGTTTTCAGGCGGGATGATGGCGTTGTCGCAGCCGCTCAAGCCGGGCGAGAATTACGTTTTCGATGTCTTCAGCGGGGGAAATCGTTACGTGTTCGGATTCAAGGTGCTGGCGCGCGAGACAGTTATGACGGGTTTGGGGAGTTTCGATACGCTGAAGATCGAGCCGTCAGTGATATGGCTGAGTCAGGGAGATTTTCGCCAGGACGCAACCGAGACGCTGATCTGGGTGACGAACGACGCGAAACATCTGCCGATCCGGATTGAGTCGGCGGTATATATCGGATCGGTACGGGCGGATTTGACACAGGTAATCAAGGGCAAGGCGGCCAAGCCGGTCGAGAATGACGACGTTGAGTGATCCGGAGCACCTCCAACATTTCTTCGCGATTGCCATAAATATGGCGCAACAAGAAAATCAGGACGGTGACTCACAGTCACCGGATGGGCAGCGATTAGGCGATTACTCACTTGCGCTTGGTGTAGTGCTAGTCTTGCGTCAGCCGCCGCTACATGAGACGCGGTTCGACGAGATAGAGGGCGATCACCGCTTGTGGTAAGTATCGCCGCGGCAAATCTATCGATTAATGGGCATACGGGAGCATTCTGATGAGCAAGAAAAAGCTTGAATTCTTTTATGATTGTTCGAGTCCGTGGACCTATCTGGCCTTCACGAAAATCGAAGAGGTGGCGGCGCGCGGCGGAGCCGAGCTGGTCTGGCGCCCGATCCTGGTGGGTGGCGTATTCAACGCGGTCAATCCTTCAGTGTATGAGACTCGCGAGCGTCCGGTGAAGCCGAAGGCGCGCTATTATGCCAAGGATTTGCAGGACTGGGCGCATCTATACAAGCTCAAGATCGGGCAGCCGACGGTATTTCCAGTGAATTCGGTCAAAGCGATGCGGGGAGCGTTTGTCGCGATGGAGCACGGAAAAATCTCGCCGTACTCACGCAGGGTGTTCGAGCGCTACTGGGGCGACGATCGCGATATCAGCAAGGACGAAGTTTTACGAGAAATTGTGCGCGAAGTCGGGCTTGACGAGAAGGAGTACTTCGCCAAGATCGCGCAACCGGAATACAAGGACAAACTGAAGACCAATACGGACGAGGTAATCGAGCGAGGCGGATTCGGATCGCCGACGATCTTCGTCGAGGGTGAGATGTTCTTCGGGAATGATCGGCTGCTGCTGGTCGAGCACGCGTTGCAGCATTCCCATTAGGCGGAACGTAGTGGAGCCGAGCAGGCGAGTCTGCGAGCTGCATCAAGAATAAAGCTGTGAAAATCATTTCTTCATAGTTTTCTGAGGAGCGCGAGAGTTTGCGCGAGATACCGGAGCGGTTGCGCGCATTTGTGGCGCTCCGGCTGAGTATTGAATCTGAGGAAGCAATCGCGAGCCTGATCAGCGAGTTGCGGGCGCTGGGCGGCAATGTAAGTTGGACTGCACGCACAAAGCTGCATCTGACGCTGCGGTTTTTGGGTGGTGCGGCTGACGCCGAAATGGTGCGGGCGCTCGATCCAGCGCTCGCGCGGATTACCTCGACAGTCCATCCATTTGAGCTGCGCGCGTCAGGCGCGGGAGCGTTTCCGAATATGCGTCGGCCGCGCGTGATCTGGATCGGAACGGCGGCGGAGCCGGTGAGCACGATCGCCGGTCGAATCGAGACGGCAGCGCAAGCGTGCGGCTTCGCGCCGGAGCCGCGTCCGTATTCACCCCATCTGACGATCGGACGAGTCCGCGATCTGCGTGGTTGGGCGGCAATCCGCCAGCGCCTCGAAGGAGCTGTTGAGCGAGACTTCGGTATTTCGAGAATCGAAGCAATATCACTTTATCGCAGTCATCTGGATCGAGATGGTGCGACTTACGAGGAGCTCGCGCGGTATCGGCTCGGGGGAGCAGCGGTCGCTTGAGCGAGAGTGGATCAGACTGCGCGGGTTCATCCAATCTTGCCGGCCTAATCGTCGAGCATGACCGGCATTAGATCGTGTAGAGCGGCAATCAGCTTATTTGCGGGGCAGGTCACAATCGTGAAGGTGATTTGCGCCTCTGCGACGCGGGATACCAGCTATCGTAAAGCCGGTGAAAAGATGAGATCGCGGGACTAGGTGAACATCGCGGCGAGACCCTTACGCCGAACCATTTTGCCCGCGGGATGCATCGAGCGGGCGAGTTCGAGCAGCGATAGCCTGAACTTTTCGAGGTCAGCGGCTTGCCGCTGATTGAACGCAGTCTCGTTGCCGGAGCTCGCGGCGAACTCTTCAGCGGCGCGACGGCGTTTCTCGAAGAAGGTCTCAAAAGCGCCGCGGACGGCATGGTAAATCGGTAGGCGGGGACAAACGAGCCGTGGCAATGAGGGCAATGGAAAACGACGCCGACCTGGAAATGACGATAAGGCACGGCGAAGTCTTTGCCGCAATCCTTGCAGATGAGGGGAACTTCAGCGTGAGCGGAATCGAAAACGTCGTCAGTCGAGGCGTTGGCGGCAGAAGGATCGCTGTCGAGGTTGGGAGTCGCGATCACGACTTGGTCAGAAGTTTGATCAGACATGGTGGGTTTTTGATCGTAGCAATCAGGGGACACCGCGACAACCGACCAGAGAGACCTCTCCGCTGGCTCCTCTTTATCGTGATGGAACAGTCAAGAAGCAAAGATGATATGATTGAAGATCTGGAAGACAAGAAGGGCGGCTTAGGGGTGAGCCTGTTTTTACGCTTCGGCCAGCTCAGTAGTAAATGGCTTCGACGTTTTTCTTTTCGAATGCGATAAGCCAATAAAAGTGAGATATGGTGCCCGTAATGAATCCGGCAGAGGACCACTGTGGGCACCGAAGAGATCTCTGATCGTTTAGGGATTATCCCCACCACAGTTCATGGATGTGGTTATCGGAACCTCGATAAACCACGTGCTGGGTCCCCTGCGCGTCGAACATGTAGCCGTTCGGATCACCGGCCGCTGCTACGGCCTTGGTGCTCGCCGTTAGATCGTTCGTGTTCCATTTTCCGTTAGGAACCGGGGTAAATGGGTTGTCAGACCTGACCTTCAGGCCTTTTAGCGCAGCGAGCAAATCCTGATATGCCGTCGTCTTCCCTGTTAGTCTCTGATAGTTAGCTGATAGCGTGTCGCCGGCTGCTTGAGTGATCTGGGGAATCGTGAACCCGAGTAGGCGTAGCCAGTAGATATAAACGATAGCACATCCGGTCGATACGGAATCCCGATCGGTCTGCTCGGTTTGGCTAACCCAGTCAGGGAAACCGGCTTGCGCCCAGCTAGGACCGGTTACAAATGCATTCAGTGTGCCCGAGGGTGTTTCCTGTTCGGCGCAAAAACGCGACAACCCTTCGCCATTGCTGAAACCACAACCCCATCCGTGATCCTGCGAACCCATAAAACACTCACTTAATTCGGCGACGTACAAGGCAACCTCCAGGTTCAGGGGTTGACGGTCATGCTCGCGAAAGTCGCGTCAAGGTACAGCACGCCACCTGAGGTGAAGTCACAACCATAGTGGTATGCCCCTCCGGACCCATCATTATTTCCGCTCAGCGGCGCAATTACGACCTCAACCACGCCCCCAGTAATGCCGAAGAACGTCTGCATGTCGTTATATGGGCCGATAACAGCATGAAAAAGTTGCTGTGCAAGGGCCAAGCCTTGAGCGCCGAGCGCAGGATCATATGCGACGGTGACATTGCCGACAGTCCCTACTTGGGTAGCGGGGTAGTCGAGCGAAAAAGGCGCAGCCGCAGCAATCTGATCCGCCGTTCGCTGCTTTCGTTTTCCACCGGGGGGTAGAAGCTCTTTAATGCTCATATCTTCTCTCCTTTGGGAGGCTCATTTATGAGGTCCCTCGTTAAGAAGGGGCGTTACAATCCATTGAACAAAATGTTCAAGGTCAATGAACGCGAAGTGCGCTACTTGAAAGCCACATGCCCAAACGGCGACTTCGTCGTTATGCACGGCAGCGCCAGCATGGTGCTGTGATGCGATTTAGCAGAACCCGCGGGTGGCCGGAAAGGAAATTTGGAGGATCAGATTTGCGCGCGCGGAGGCAAGCGGAGAGCTAAGCCGATTGGAAGGTGCGCAGGATGTCGGTTTTGGTGACGATGCCTTCGAGTGCGCCGTTGTCGCCGCTGACCAGTAACATCTGCTGCTGAGTCTCGCGCGAGAGGATGCGCAGCGCTTCCATCAGATCGCATCCGGGAGCAATACGAGTGACCGCGCGGTCACAAATATCGCCGACTTTGACCTGATCCCAGCGCCGCGCCGGGATGCGAGTTAGCGTCCATACCGCGATCACGCCAATTGTCTTGCCGTCCTCGCTCACCGGAAAGATCGCGTGTCGATGATGCGCGGCGACGCCCTCGGCAAAATCCCGCAATGAGGCTGATGCCTGAACTGAAGCGATCTGGCGTTGCATCACCTCGCGGACCGGGACGCCGCTGATGCCGCCGAGCCGGACCACTTCATGGAGCCGCTGGTCGCCGGAGGCCGAAGCTTCACCTGAAATCGCATAAGCGCAGGCCGCGCCGATCAGCGTCGGAATAATATAGGAATGACCGCCGGTAGTTTCGGCAACGAACACCACTGCGGTCAAGGGCGCTTTATAGCCACCGGCGAGAAAGGAGGCCATCCCGACCGCGGCGTATAAGTCGAAGGTTGAAGTATGGACGACTGACTGCGCGAAAGCACTGCCGAGCGCGCCGCCAGAGAGGAACAGCGGCACGAACATCGCGCTCACCCCGCCGACCCCGAGCGTGAAGAGGGTTGCGGCCAGCTTGAAGATCGCAAAGGTGACGAGCTCGCCGGAAGGATGCGGGACGGTGAGCACGGCGCGGACCGCTCTCGTAATTGGGGCCGATCGGGATCAGAGTACCAGGGAAAATCGTGACAAATAGCAGGCCGCACACGCCGGTCAGGCCACCGCCAATCAGCATCTTGAGGACATGCGGAAGCGGAGAGTGGATCGATAAGGAGCGGAAGCGACGGAAGGTGATGGTATAGACCATCGTGATCAGGCCGCATCCGAGGCCCAGCAACGCGGACCAGGCGAGGTCAATCGGGACGAAATTGATGCTTCCGGCAAAGCCGAAGAGCGGTTCGGGACCGAGGACCGAAGCGAGGGTGCCGAACGAAACTACGGAGGCGATTAGCGCGGGGAGCAGGGCTTCATGGGCGAGGTCGTCCTTGTAGGGCATCTCGAGGGCGAACACGATACCGGTGAGGGGGGCGCGAAAGACGGCGGCCATTCCGGCAGCCGCGCCGCACACGAGCATCAGACGGCGATCGCGGGGTTCGAGGCCGAAGCGGTGGAGTTTGGTCCAGAGCCATGAGCCGATTGCGCCTCCCGCGTAGATGCCGGGTCCTTCGAGCGCGGCACTGCCGCCCGAACCGACGGTGGCAATGGCGGCGATTAGCTTCCACCAGAAGGGATGGACGTCGATATCTCCCTGATGCTCATGGTAAGAGCGGATGATCTCTTCGGTCGAATGGAGATCGGGGTCGGGGGTGCGATAACGCATGACAATACCGGCGACGAGGAAGCCGGCCACAAGCCCCGGCAGGATCATCCAATGATGCGCGAGGTACAGCGGGAGGAGCTTGGCCCAAGCGAGATTGAGCAGGATTTCTACGATAAGACTCACGACTAATCCGGTCGCGATACCGATCAAGGGAGCGATAAGCAGCCATTTATGGATGTCGCGCGAGTAGGTGGCGCTCAGATCCTCGTGCATTACCGCGGTGTAACGGCGAATCAGCGGATGATTGAACCATCGAGAGTCGAAAATGGCAGCGAGCAGGTCCATCGAAATCCTTTTGCTGGAGACGGTGTGGCGCGCCGGCAGGTGCGAAATGGAACATCAAATTGAGGCTGTATCATCTTCGGGCGAAGTTCAAACGGTTGACGCGGGTGGAACGAGCGACAAAATCACGGCGGCGCGCGCGGACGGAGATCGCGAGGAAAAGTACAGCATTTCGGTGATGTTACTGTAATTGTTGAGTTGTCGGCGACGGTGGAGGCAGGTGTTTCAGAACGCAAGAGGAAACGCGCGTCGAGCAGTCGATGGCATGACAATTGGTCTTGAGCAGAAAGGGGGAGTATCGATGACCAAGCAAGAGCTGTTTCAGGAATTCGGAGTGCGAGTATTCCTGGTCGAGGACAACGCTGAGCATGCGTTTATCGCGGTGACGGTTTTGCGCCAGTTACTAGGAGAAACCAGCGAAGTAATTGTGGCGCAGACGGCCGATGAGGCAATCGGGTTAATCGGGCAATTCACTGCGCATGATCATCCCGATTTGATGCTGGTCGATTTGCGTTTGCCGGGCAGCGGAGGATTCGCAGTGTTGTCTGCGATGCGGTCGCACGATGCCTGCGATCGGATTCCGACGTTTGTCATCACCAGCTCGCTCTACGATCAGGATATTGCGCAAAGTTACGAACTGGGCGCATCGGCGGTGCTATGCAAACCGCTGTCGCGCGCGAGTTTGCGCGAGGAGCTAGTACGAATCGGCAAGCTACCCGCAAAGGAGACTCCCGCGCGGGTCGGCAGCTCGCACTAAAATTCCTTCGAGCGATCAACCGTACTTTGTAATCCTTCCTGGAAGGTGAAATCCGCTGATCGGCCTCATTACGGGCTGAAGCCAAGGATCTAAGGCCCGACGATGGCTATCAAATAGGCGAATGCACACGCGGTGAGCATTCGGGATCGATAAGAGTCATTGCATTACGCAATATCGGTGGCATTGGCCTTGCTGAAGCTCGCCCGAGCCGCGCTCTGCCCAATGATGACAAATAAAGAAGTCATCTGGCGCGGCCATGCAAGGAGGAAAGATGGCTGCCACCCCCGAAGCACCCAAGATGAAAGCAACGCTGGGTTTGACCGGCGTCACCGTCAACGCAATGGCGCTGATCGCGCCGGGTGCGTTTCTATGGATCACGTTCGTAATACAAGCCGGCTACGTCTATCCCTCGGGATTAGCGATGTGGTTCGGAATTCTGGTTGCGTTGGCGCTGGCCTTTGCAACCGCCCTTTCATATTCGGAACTCGCCAAGCTCTATCCCGGCGCGGGCAGTTCATATCTATTTGCGGAGCAGGCGTTTTTGAAAACGACGCATGCATTCCGGTTTGCGCGGATCGCGAAATTCGTAATCGGCTGGTCATCGCATCTTTATTATTGGGTCTATCCGGGCGTGATGGTCGCGACGATGGGCGTCATGGTCGGGTACATCGTCGGGACGCTAATGCCGAATTCGATGAACGCCGGGGTTCCGGGCCCGGTGTTCATGGCGCTGGTTGCGATCGTGTTTTCCTACTTAGTCGCGTACATCGCGTTTCGCGGCGTGAATGGATCGACCGGCGTCAATGTCGCAATCAACATCATCCAGATTGTCGCGCTGCTATTTTTTGCGGCCTTAGCCGTGGCGTATCGCGTTGGGCATCCGGATGGAGCGACTGGGCTGGCGCTGGATGGTACGACCAAAGTGCTGCACTATTCATTGACGGGCGATGCGCCGGCGCATCCGAGCGCTTGGTCAGTGATGGCGCCGCATACGATGAGCTGGACGATGTTGCAGGCGACCATCGCGATCCTACTGCTGGTCGGCTTTGAGTCAGTGACATCGCTGGGCGAGGAAGCTAAGAATCCGAAAAGAGATATCCCGCGCGGCGTACTGCTCTCGCTGACGATCCAGGGGCTAGTCTGCTACATGATCGAGTATTTCGCAGCGAATTATTTCCTCAACAGCGCCTATAGCCTGAGTGACGCCAAAGGGTCGGCGGCGCCGCTGGGCGACATGATGACGATTGTCGGCAATGCGCTGCTCGGCGGACATGGTCAGGCGTTCATGCTGATCGAGGCGCTGACGGTATTTCTCGCGCTGATCGGTACGACGCTCAGTTGCATCAATACGGGTGCGCGGGTGACCTATGCGATGGGCCGGGACGAGGAGGTGCCGCAGCATTTCGGGCTGCTGCACGGCGAGAACCTGACGCCTCATCGGGCGATCTGGGTATTGGCGACAATCTCGGCGGTGCTGGGGGCGTTCGCGGCGATCCTGTTCTTCGGCGGCGGCTCCGCGCCGGACGACAAGACGATCGCGACGCTGCCGCATAATATCTGGTATGCGCTTGGAATGGGATCGAATGCGACGCTATCATCTCTGCCAAACGGCCTGCTACTGGTGACGTTGCTGTCGAATTTCGGCACCTTCGTGCTGTACGGGCTGACGAACATCGTGTGTATTGTGGCCTTCCGCGAGCATCACGAGTTTCATGGCTTCAAGCATATGGTGGTCCCGGTCTTCGGCGCAGTGGCGAACTTTGGCGTGCCTCGCGTTTTACATCATCGGACCCTCGAGGGACTCGGTAGCGCTAAGGAGCCGTTGATGGCGGTGGCGCTCGCGGTGATTTGGGGGGTTTACGGGGCGATCTACTTCACCCGCAATTCGAAGAAAAAGGGCAAGGATACGATCCTCGTGGCGCGGCCCGCATAATCGTTCACTTTGGGACGATACGCGAGGCAAGGGAAGGCGTTAGTAACGCCTTCCCTTTTTTCGCCCAATCATCACGAATGACTTTCGATGCGGCGACTGCCTGATGAATAAGCATCGTGATGGCTACGATCTCGGGAATTAGCATGATCAATCCGGCGCTCCACAAAGGCATGGAACTTGGTAGAAGCCGACGCGCATCGCGACGTCGCGATAGAGGCTCGCGTTATCGCAGATGAGGCGTGGTTTTTTACACTGACTGGATGAAAGGAAGAGGCATGAGCGAGGAAACCTGCATTGGTTACGGATGGTTATGGTTGGAAGGTATGGAAAAACATACAAGGCGCTTGATCATAGGTGGCCTAGTCGGGATTTTCTTGGGCGTTCTAACTGCGGGTCAGCACGATGCTCGTGCTCAGACTACGCCCGGCACTGCGACCACCAATCCTGCTGCCAGCGCGTCTCCTGCTGCGGCAGCGACGCCGGTACCGCCGCTCTCATCCCCTACTTTGGTGGGGCCATTGACGATGGCTTCGCCCAATGAAATCAACACCCCGAAGTACGTGCCGTTTTTATCGGAGCTGCCCGCGCCGGTCGCGAGCCTGCTCGATTTCGACGTTAATGGCGTGGTCAGCGCGCTCGGCTACGTGCAGAATAACCCTCAGCCCGGTGACTACGATTATCGAGGGGACTTCAGTAACGCGACAGCTGATCATCCAGAAGGCCGACGGCATCATCCAATACTATGTACAGGTGGGCGGCTACAGCATTCCCGCGCTAGGCACGCCCTATATCCCACTGCATCAAGCGGTGAATGCGCTATACGGGGTAGTGCCGGTCGGCTATTTGAAAATCGCTCCGACCGCCAACTTCTCAATTATGGGAGGCAATCTACCGACGCTGTATCGGCGCTGAGTACACTTTCACTTTCCAAAACCTGAATATCGAGCGCGGGCTGCTGTGGAACCAGGAGAACGCGATTAATCGGGGCGTCCAGCTTAACTATACGCTAGGCCCGATTAGCGCCTCATTAAGTTGGAACAATGGCTTCTACTCCCACAGCTACACTTGGCTGACCGGCTCCTTGGCATAGGCGATCAATTCGGCCAATACGCTGAGCTTCGTCGGCGGCGGTAATCTGGGCTTCGCCGCCTCGAACAATCTTGCAACGCCGCTGCTGCAGAACAACGGGCAATTTATAATCTGATATACACCTATAATGCCGCGCCATGGATTCTTACGCCTTATTTTCAGGTAACTGTGGTGCCGCACAATCCCGCGATCGGCGCATCCAAGACAACCTCTGCGATGGGCGAAGCGCTCATGGGCAGCTACTCCTTTACCGAGAACATCTCTATGGCTGCGCGCGCGGAATACATTATGACGACTGGAACCAAAACCAACGGCGCCGCGAACCTACTTTATGGAGCCGGCAGTCAGGCGTGGTCGGCTACTCTGACTCCCACCTATCAATATAAGCAATTCTTCGGGCGCATCGAAGGTTCGGTCGTGAACCGACGAGCTACACCCCCGGAGCGACCTTCGGCAAGCTGGGGGATCATCCGTCCGCAAGTTCGTGGCGCGATGGAGGTCGGCTTTCTTTTCTGAGCGGTTATGATGGCTGGGCGGACGCGATAGCAAACGCTACATATCGGCTCTGACTGTGGAGGCCGGGGGGGACATCATCAGCGGGCTCGTTGCGGCGAGTCCGCTATTCAGTCAATAAAGCGGATCGCAATCTGCACAACAGTGAATTTGATCCCCACCAGAATAGCCACTGACCACTCGAATCCTGTTCTTCGCGATGGCACAATGGGCGCGTGCGTGGGCGTACTGCGGAAGGTGCAGGAATTAGTCACGTGGAGGAATATCGGTGATGGCTACGCGCAAAGTGAAGAGCGCAAGCAAGCCGGCGGCGAAGAAGCCGGCGGCAGTTCAATCGCACAGCAATGGAGCGACAACGACGCGCAATGGCGTTATCGAGCCGCCGGTTATGCCGAACTACGAAGAGATTCGGGTTCGGGCCTACGAATTATATGTGGCGCGCGGCGGCGTCCATGGCGACGACTGGAGCGACTGGTTCGTCGCGGAACGAGAGCTGAGCAAAGAGTAGCTCAAAGACGGCCGGCGCCGCGACAAGCTCTGCGGCACACTCAGAAGCCAGGCTCGGGCAGGTGAACAGTCCCGGCGACTCCGAGTCTGGCGCGGCGCACGGCGAAGCAACGTCGCTCTACGAAATCGCGCTGAAATCCGATGTCGGGACCAATCGCGAGACCAACGAAGACGCCTGCGGTTATCGTTTCGGTAGCGATGGGACACTGCTTTTCGCAGTCGCCGATGGGATCGGCGGCTATGAGGGTGGCGAGATTGCCAGTGCCATGGCGATCGAGATCACGATCGACGCCTACTGCACGAGTCCGGCAGAATGGGGGCCAGCTAAGCGGCTGAATCGCGCGGTGCAGCGCGCGAACATCGAAATTCATAACCGGGCGTTAACGGTCCCGGAACTGCGCCGGATGGGAACAACCTTGACCGCTGCGGTGGTCGCGGATGGAACTTTGCACGCGGCCCACGTAGGAGATTGTCGGCTGTTTCTGCTCCGGCGGGGACGAATCAGTCAATTGACCAAAGACCATACGGTCGTGCAGGAGCGCGTGCGGATGGGGCTGATGAGCGCGACGCGTGCGCGTAATCACCCTGAACGTTCGGCGCTGAGCCGCAGCGTCGGCCATGAGCTGATCGTCTCGGTTGATCGTATCACCCTGGGGCTGGAACAGCATGATCGGCTGATCCTATGCAGTGATGGGCTACACAACGTGCTCGACGAGCGCGAGTTGGAAGGCGCGATTGCCGGACTCGACGGGGAGTCGGCCTGTCAGAAGTTGATCGAGATGGCGAATCAGCGCGGCACTGCGGACAATTTGACGGTGGGAGTATTTACCATGAAAGGAGCGACCATCGCTGCGCCGCCGCCGAATGGAATCCGGCAACGCCTTTTGAGTTTTTTACGGCGGCGATGAAGCGGCGGGATTTGATTAGCGCGGACGGCAGATGTTAAGTTCCGCGCGCGGCGCGGGCCGCACAGCCTGATGCGCGAGGTCAACATTGGCGAAAAGCTCGATCAATACGAGCTGCTTGATCTGATCGCGCGCAGCGGCATGGCGTCGATCTTTAAGGCGCGCGATACGGTCGATGACGCGACTGTGGCGATCAAGGTTCCCTACATTCAATTCGAGAGCGACATCCTTTTCTACAATCGATTTGAGCGCGAAGAGCAAGTCGGGCGGCGGCTCAATCATCCGAGTATCGTGCGCGTGCTCACCCCAAAGCATAAGAGCCGGATGTATATCGCGATGGAGTATGTGGAGGGGACCTCGCTCCGCGCGATCATGCGGGAAAATCCGAAGATGGCGCCGGAGCAGGCGCTAACTCTGGCGCGGCAAATTTGCGAGGTGCTCGTGTACATGCACAGCCAGGGCGTAGTGCATCGTGACATGAAGCCGGAGAACATCCTGGTGACGGCAAGCGGGCAAATCAAAATCATGGATTTCGGCATTGCGCTGGACGAGTCAGCCCGCCGACTGACGTGGTCGGGATTATCCTCGACGATCGGAACGCCGGACTACATGGCGCCGGAGCAGGTCAGCGGCCGGCGCGGCGATGCGCGCACGGATATCTATTCGCTGGGCACCATTCTCTACGAGATGCTCACCGGTGAGCTGCCGTACTCGGGCGACAACGTGTACAACGTGATGCGCGCGAAGACCAGTGAGGACCCGCAGCCGCCGTCGCGCTATCGGCCCGACCTCGATCCGCATCTGGAGGAGATCATCCTGCACGCGATCGAGCGGCAGCCGCGCAATCGGTATGCGAGCGCGGCGGAAATGCTGAAAGACTTGCAGGACCCGGCGAGCGTGGTGATTCGGAATCGCGCCGCGCAATTGCATCCGCGCAGCCTCAAATGGCGGCGAGCGAAGGGACTAATTTGGGGCGCGGTATTTTTTATCTCGCTGATCGGAGTGTTCGTGGTGTTGATCTGGCTGGCTAATCGTTACCCGGCGTCGCCGACGCAAGCGCACCGGTCGTATCGCGCACAGGTGAAATAACGGTGAGGAAGAAGCGTCGCAAGGGTCAGGCACGCGGAAGCTGGAGCCGTGGTCTGCTGGTTGGCGGAATTGTATCGATGCTCGTTGTATCGATGGCGTATGCGGATACGGCGCCGGCGCATGCCCGCGAGATCGACCTGCTGACCGCGTCGCTCAATCTGGCGTGGGTGTTGATTGCCGGCTTTCTCGTGATGTTCATGCAGGCCGGTTTTGCGATGCTCGAAACCGGCTTTACCCGAGCCAAAAACGCCGTCAATACGATGGCGATGAACTTTATTATCTATCCGATCGGGCTGATCGGATTCTGGCTGACCGGCTACGGTTTGATGATGGGCGGGATGGGGGCGTGGCCGTCACTCGGCATGTCGGCGATTCCCCATCGCGAGCTATCGATCACGTTTGGCGCGCACAGTTTCGGGATGATCGGATGGGCAAAATTCGCGCTGGTCAGCGTCAGTCATGATCCGGCGAGCCTCGCGATGTTTCTGTTCGCGGTGGTCTTCATGGATACGGCGGCGACGATTCCGACCGGCGCGATGGCCGAGCGCTGGAAGTTCGGATCATTCGCGATTTACGGACTGTTCATGTCGATGTTCCTGTATCCACTATATGGAAATTGGGTGTGGGGCGGCGGTTGGCTGTCGCAACTGGGAGTGAACTTCGGCTTAGGTCACGGGCATGTGGATTTCGCCGGATCGTCGGTGGTGCACATGACGGGCGGCATAGCCGGGTTGGCAGGGGCGATCGCGCTGGGGCCGCGGATCGGGAAATTCCGGCGCGGCGGCGCGATCGGAATTTTACCGGGACATAATCTGCCGATGGGAGTGATCGGAACGCTGGTCCTTGCGTTCGGATGGTTCGGCTTTAATGCGGGATCGTCGCTGGCAGCGTCGGACCCACGGATCGGCGTAATCGCCGCGAACACGATGCTCGCGTCGGCAGGCGGCGCACTGAGCGCGATGTTGTACCTATGGTATCGCTTCGGCAAGCCGGACGTGGCGATGGCATGTAATGGGTTGCTCGGCGGGTTGGTCGCGATTACGGCTTCGTGCGCGTTCATCACGCCCAACGCGGCGGTGCTGATCGGTGTAATCGCAGGATTGATCGTGGTCGGGAGCGTGCTCGAACTGGAACGCCGCTTCCGAATCGACGATCCGGTCGGGGCGATCTCGGTACACGGGATATGCGGCGCGTGGGGCGCGATGGCAGTCGGAATTTTCGCCGATGGCAGTTATGGCGACGGCTGGAATGGGATCGCAGGTCCAGTGCGGGGGATTCTGTATGGTGACGCGGGGCAGTTTTTCGCGCAGCTAATCGGAGTCAGCGTAAACGCGATCGTGGTGTTCGGGCTAGCGACGACCTTCTTCGCGATTATCGAGCGGACGATCGGAAATCGGGTGCTGGCGGAGGTCGAATGGAGCGGACTCGACGCTCTGGAGATGGGCAGTGAAGCATATCCGAACGTGTGAGAATATTGGCGTGAACTACTCTGATCCTTTGGCAGTTTTGCGTTTGGACCTCGGTCGACCCCTGGGCCATCGGCCGCTGGTGCTTTCACCCGTCCTACGCGCATCAGGGGGAGAGTAATAGGAGGAAGACCCATTCGCAACATTGTGCTCTGCACAAATTAACAATAAGGCCAAGCGTTGTGAGTCCCATTAATCCGAGCGAACTGCTCAAAATCTTGGTCCGTCATCTTCAAACCTTCAGGAACCGTATACGCAATTTCAAACACAGCACGTAGTGAACCGAGCAACTCGTTCGTCGCAATGTCCTTCCTAGGTGGCGATTTACTGGAGACGGCCCGAAACAGCTTAACTTCGACCTGCGTTGAGATTCTGAAACTACCTGTACCGCGGCCGAGCAGCGAAGCTTCATTTGCTAGCTGAGCCGTCACTGCTTCCATAATCGGCAGGATACCAGATTGTGACGAAGCTGAGGTTTCGATTAGCCTGATTTCGTCTACTTCAACAGCAGATATTAGGCTCGCCATCCGGTTTGAGCGTCAACCTCATGTTGTCCTTTCGAATTGCCCGATCTCCGCGGAACTCTAGTGCCTCTCTTTGCAGGATGACGGTTTCGAATCGTCCATTTGGTATTGGGAATAGGTCTAAGGATCGAGTCGAAATTCTGAATTTGCCGATGACTCTGATCTTCAATTGAAACAATGACTTGGCATTGCAACGCATCAGCAACGTCAGCCATGTCCTCAGTGTAAGGTTGCGCCCGCCAGCGAATATTTGAGACACGAATCCCTTGCTCTTCTTCAAACGAGCGGCAAATTCAGATTTCGTGACACCCTTCTTCGCCAGAGTTCACAGAGCGCTTCTGTTACGTCCAAGATGAATCTTCCTGGACGAGAAGCTGATGATCAACGCCAGACGCCAGCTCAAATTTCTCGTAATCAATGTGAGTGTTCATGGGCTAATTATCGAAGCTCGTACAGTGCTGTTTTTTCCCAATAATCATTACTTTTTAGAACGGTGACGGTACGATCGATAACCTCCTTGTCCAATTTGTCCTTTTTCTTGCGAGTATATGCCGCCACGATAAATCTCCTACCAGGTCTAAAATCTCCCAGGAAGCGATCTTTGGAAGCTTTTGAACTCCCATAATCCTCGCCCATCCTTCCCGGCCATCGCTCCTAACAGACGAAATTTTTCTCTGTTGTCGAATTAGCCAAAATTCAGCAATTCGTTTGAAGAGACCGAAGACTTTAGTTCGCTCTGTTGAAGACAAATTTTTGTAATGGGCGACAGCCTCAACGATCTCGCCTGTACCATTAACTGCCCACTCGACTGATCCCCAAGTACCCTTGATAACGAGCCGAACAGCCCAGACGTCGATGAGCTTACTCATCAGAGTTTATATATATGTAAACCAAAGTCAATACGAAAGGAAATTTACAATGCGGAAATAGGAAGTGGATGATGTCTTTCATGAACAGTACCTTCATAGACGTTTATAGCCGGTAAGG
>CAWHOQ010000002.1:0-13391 GCA_963831065.1 uncultured Pseudomonadota bacterium | reverse complement strand
CTGGAGCGGGTGATCGGTTTCGAACCGATGACCTCGTGCTTGGCAAGCACGCGCTCTACCAACTGAGCTACACCCGCTCTGCCGCCGTAAAGGGGCCTAAACTTGTAACTTCTCGACGCTATGCTGTCAAATCCTGAGCAGATCCGACTCCGCTGAACGCAATTTTACGCAACAGCGCGCTTTGATCTCATCGCGACCGGCTTCGCACCAAAGACGGCGCGCACCCTGACCACGTAATCGATTGCAGACCAGATGCTCAAGGCGGTCGCTAGCCACAAGACGAACATACCTGCAGCAAAGAAATCGACATGGAAATATGTGTAATGCATCAGTAAGCCTTGTAGCGCGATGCACTGTAGCGTCATCTTATACTTGCCTAATTCTTCCGCCGCGAGCATAAACCCTTCAGCAGCGGCAATCGCGCGCAAGCCGGTAATAATCAGCTCTCGCGAAACCAGCACGACCACCAGCCATGAAGGCACGTGAGGCGCCCGCGCCATTCCTGCCAGCATTATTAATACCGTGATTACAATAAGTTTATCGGCGATTGGGTCAAGAAATTTGCCAAGAGTCGTCCCGGAGTCGTAATTCCGCGCAATATAGCCATCGAGAAAATCAGTGATGGTGGCTAAAAAGAAAATCCCCGCAGCGATTGCCGACGGAATTGGACCGGAAAACTGAAGCAAATAGACCAGTACCGGCACCAGCGCGATCCGGCCAAGTGTCAGAAGATTGGGCGTGGTGAGAATCATCAGAATCGAAGATGCGCCAAATTCGCTATTGTTTACATCTTTGACAATAGGGCAACGCCGAGGGCGTCGCAACGCAGGCCCCTCACCGGTCAGCCTCATTTTGCTACCGGCGAGGGGAATATGATCGGGATCGGCGTTTGAGCTAGCCGCAGAACTTACCGGTCGGCGGGTCCTGATAAAAGCACGCGTCCGTCGTATTCGTGATCCCATCGAACGGGAGATTCCAGTCCGCGTTGTTCGGATAGCAATCGGCCTGCGGTGGCGGCACCGGTGTATCGCTGGTTGTAAACAACGGCGACAGCGTCACGCCGAAACCAAAACATCCGCCCGCCGGGCAATCTACGTCCTTGATCGCCCAGCTACAGACCGCACTGTCCTGCGCCGTGCATTCGCTGCTCATGAATGCGGGCAAAACTCCGCTGCCGGTTTGCGAAGCGCACTGACACTTGTTGGTTATGCTCGACGCGTCCCATCCACAAAATGAGTGGGGCTGACAATGCTCCTGTTGGGTTTGGCTATAGAGCGTGTCAAAATCCGGAATCGCCTTCATGTCCATCGTAACGGTCAGAATGCCGGAACTGGAATCATAGGAGCGGGTCCATCCCGGGGCGCCGGGTTGCGGCGCGGCAGGCCATGGATTGTCGCCATTAGCAGTAAAGTGATAGAGCTCGGCAGCGTGACACGCGTCAGGAATACATTTTTGGTCACGTCGAAGTTCTCGTCTTTTCCGACAAACATCCGATAGGTTTGCTTCGTAGTATCTTTCGCGAAGAGTAGGAATACATAGTAGGTATTACCCTGCTGAAAAACATTGCGTAGATTCGCGTTTTGCAGCGTCGCACTCGGCGTTGTGTCGATATAGTAACTGTTGTTATTCGATGTGAGCGTACTGCGCTGATATTTTGCCTGCCCCATCAGGCGGATAAAGGGTTGAGGCTTCGGCGACATTGCATTTTCGGCAGCCGACAGATTCTCGCGATAGAGCGGCACCCCTGAACAATCCGGATTGGTGCAGTCTCTGTTCCAGATCGCGCCATCGCAATCTTTGCCATCGGCGGCGCAGGCGGGAAACATAACTGTTGTGACATAGTCGTATGGACTGGTCTTAGCGGTTCCAGGATAATTTGTCGGATTAGTCGCCTGTGCCGGAGTCACCCCCGCGTCAGAAAGGCATTCGGGCGTTTCGACTGGAGCATTAAAAAAAGGATCCTCGTTCACCGAGATGGTGCCCTGCAGGCCGGTGAGTGTACCGTCATCATCATCCAATTCAGTCTGCCGATCGACATCAGTGAAGCCGGTAAACATTCCGTCATTCCAGGTGCAGTAGCGGACTTTCACCTGAGCAGGATCAGTTTGAAAGCGGCCGGTGGTCTTGAACAGCGGCTCGATTACAAAATGACGAATATCAACTGTATCGAAAAAAAGATTTCGTGAATGGAAGGCTGGTGGATAATAGAATCCGTTGGGCTGCTTCCAGGCAATGGCGGCATTCGGCAGATAGCACGCCTTCGCGTTCGCGTCGTAGGGCATTCCGTTAATGCCGCCGGCACCCCACTTACTTTGGAAGCAGGTATTCGAGGGCGCATTGGTATTAGGCTGACAGTCGGTAATATTGGTTTTGGTTATATTCAGGAAGGCATTGGCGTCTTCGTAGGCCGGACCATCATAGATATTGAATAGTCTCTGATTATTGCCGAAATTGCTCAGTGGGATACTGATTCCGTCGTTAGCCGATAGACAGTAATTGCCGGGATTGGCCCCGTTGGTCGCCTGCGCGCACCGGATCCCGCTCGCTGGATTGAAAGGGCCCGCATTCGACGCGTACTTATTATTCGCGATTGTCTGAGTATTGCCGATGAAGGCATTCTTCCGTGCAAGCGCCCAATGACCTGGAATCACATCGGATTGGGTATAGCCACCGCCGGTAATGAAAGTGATTCCACCATTAAGCACATCACTTAGAACGCTATTTATGTAAAGGTACCATTGGGGCCGTAGCCAAATCGAAGAAAAATTAGTCTCCGTCCAATGAAATGCCGAGGTATAGTGATCAATCGCGGTGATTACGCAGTTGGTTTCGTTACCGGTTGAGCAGATCGGCTGTTTGGAGCAATCTCCGCTGGCCGGACAGCGGGTCGGAAAGCGTCCGCCGCCACCGATTTGTGGATAAAAATTCTTCGCCGTAAACCCGTTCTCATCTGGGGTGGTCGAATTAGAGGATGGCGCAAGAGGACTCTTCACCGGATTAATTACCGGAAAGATTGGGTTGGCCTGATTAGCGCCAATCTGTACGCCGAAACAGGCCGTAGTGTTCGCAACAGTGTTGAATGAATTCATCGCCGAGCTGCAGTAATTGCTGGTGAATTCTTCCAGCGGAGTCGTGCCCGACCGCGCATTGCCCTGCTGTTCCGAGGCATAAGAGTCCCACGTCATCATCGTTGAGCCGCCACTGATGATTCCGGGAAGCAACCAGTAACAGATTCCGCAGGTTCCGGCGCCCGCCGCCATATTGCCTTCGAAGTCATTCCAGGCATTCATGATCCAGAAGACTGAGGGATGATCCCAATCGGAATGATACGGCACCACGTCATTATTCGGACCGGTTTGCAGCGGTCCTTTGTCAGTCTGGACAACCGGGTAGTCGGGTGCTGCCAGAATCCCCGGAACCTGCCGCGGGTTCTGAGCATTCTCGATCGCGGCGCGCGCGAAAATTCCGAGGTTAGCGTATAGCTTGTTGTTGGTCTCGGTCCCGTCTTCCAGATAATAGCCATGGCCGATCGACTCAAACCAACGTTGCGTTGCAGAGTAACGCCAGAAGTCGCGTGTAGTACGATCCAGCGCGTCATCGATTCATTGATTGACGAATCCTTAACGAAGGTGCCCGGCGGGTTCTTACGCGTCATGTGGAAATGCACCGGATAATGTCCGATCTTTCCGCCTTGCCCGAGCCGCGCGAACTCTACGCCTTGCACCTCGAATTTAAGAAAACCCTGTCGCGCCACTGTATGGCCGCCGAAGAAATTGCCGGGGGTTGGATCGAACGTCTTGTCGCCAAAGGTACTCGCGGATTCGATCACGATGCTGCGCGAGAGTAATCCCACTGCCGCACGCGTCTCAGCGCTGGTCATCGGCTGACCATTGGGCAAAGTGGGTCCACTGCTAACCGGAAGCGTGCTGGGAAAAGGAAACTGCTTTCCGTTATGTGACCATTGAACGGCCTTGCCATTAGTCGTATCGAGAGTGATTTGGGAAACTGGCAGGTTCGTCACAGGATCGGTGATCGTCTGATTACTCAACACCTTGAGCTGCTCGGCATGGCCCGGCAAATAGTCGGTGCTGCTAATCGCGATGTCGTCGCCCGCTTCCCAATCCACTTGCCGGTCGAGGATCAGCATCTGCTTTGCAAGCGGCGGGACCAGGCTGCCGTTGAGGCGCGCCCAACTTTTGCCTGAATCGGTGGGGGTACCGTCCGTCGCAGCGCCGCTGGAGCCTTTTTTGCCGATCAGCTGAAGGGTTCCGCCGTAGGAGACTGCGAGGACTTTGTAGCCGAAGAAGCCCTTTTGACCGCTAACAGGATCAATCCCGTCATCATAGGGCATCGCGTCGTAATTGTAGAACAGATCGGTCACGCCATTGCTGAAGGTGACCGGGTTGACCGGCTTGCCGCCGTTGGGGTTCCAGATGTCGTTGGGAATCCCGCATTGAGGGTCAGTTTTGCAGGTAATTCCAACGCCGTGGCGCGGATCGCTGGCTTCGGGACCGTAGAGATGGATCGTGAGGACGTGAGAGCTGGTGCCGTTCGGTCCCTTGCTATTAGTGCCGATAGGACTATCCACGCCGGCCTGCAAAATACCGGTATTTTCAATCAGGATGGATTTGGCCCAGAAATCTATTTGTGCATCAGTGAATTTTAGCGTTCCGCCTTTATATATGTTGACGTTACCGTAATTGTAACTTCCGGTACCTACAGTACAAACGCCAGTGGTGACTTCGAGGTCTTCGCCCGTTCCGGTCTGCAAGTCTGGATTAGCTGGATTACCGCATGTTGCCGGGGCTGTGACTATAAGCGCGGCGCTGGTTTCGCGAACCACCACTCCGACGATGATCAAGACCACGAGAATGCGTAGGAAATTTTTGATTGGCTGGCTTAATCTCTTCCGTATGTCATAATGTCCCCGATTTCCAATAATGGTGCTTAATCGTGATCTTGCGTAATATCATAGCCCATCAAATACTTTTACCAATACCGTCTTATAATGTTCAATAACTTGCAATAATTACTGAAAATTAGCTAAATTGGATTAAGTCATAAGCGGTCAGCGCTCTGCTGCCTTGCCTTCATTGTTCATGCACTCTTAAGATAACAATTAAAGAATCCTCGATTTCCAGTCTACGCGGGGTTGATCGATGAAAATTTTCAGCAGCGACTATCTGGTTGTCGGGGGCGGTATCGCCGGCCTGCTCTTCGCTATCGAAGCTGCGAAAACCGGCACGGTCATTGTGCTCACCAAGGCCGCGAGCAGCGAAGCTAATACTGCCTATGCACAGGGCGGCATCGCGAGCGTCTGGAGTGTCGATGATTCGTTCGAGTCGCACGTCGAAGACACATTGCGTGCAGGCGCCGGCCTGTGCGATCGCGACGCAGTCGAGGCGATCGTGCGCGACGGGCCAGCGGTGGTCCGCGAACTGATCGAGCTTGGCACGCACTTTACGCGAATCGAAGAAGGCGGTGAGGACGAATACGACCTCGGGCGCGAGGGCGGCCATACGCATCGCAGGGTGCTCCATGCGCAGGACCTGACCGGTCGCGAAATCATGCGGGCCCTGGGTGAAGCGGCGCGCGAACGTCCAAATATCCAGTTTCTCGAAAACCACGTCGCGATTGACCTGCTGATCGAAAAGGAGGGAGCCCGAAAAAGCGGCGCTTGCTGGGGCGTTTATGCGCTCGAAAAGAGCACAATGGCAGTCCGCAGGATTGTCGCGCGCGCCACGATGCTCGCGACGGGCGGCGCGGGGAAGGTCTATCTCTACACGACTAATCCGGAGATCGCTTCGGGCGACGGGATCGCGATGGCGTATCGGGCGGGCGCGCCGATCGCGAACATGGAATTCTATCAATTCCATCCGACCTGCCTGTATCATCCCGCGGCGAAGTCGTTTCTGATTTCCGAGGCGCTGCGTGGCGAAGGCGCGATCCTGCGACTGCCAGACGGCACACCGTTCATGAAGCGATATCATCCCGATGCCGAGCTTGCGCCGCGTGACGTGGTTGCTCGCGCGATTGATTCCGAGATGAAGCGGCTTGGGCTGGATTGCGTTTATCTCGATATCAGCCATCGCCAGGCCGATTTTATCCGCGACCGTTTCCCTAATATTTACCGTCGATGTCTCACTTTCGGCTTCGATCTGACTAACGGCCCGATTCCGGTGGTTCCGGCGGCGCATTACATGTGCGGCGGTGTGATGACGGACCTTGATGGGTCAGACCGGAATTCCTCGGCTTTACGCCGCGGGCGAAGTCGCGATGACCGGACTGCACGGCGCAAATCGGCTCGCTTCGAATTCCCTGCTCGAAGCGGCGGTGATGGGCCGCCGAGGTTTCTCTGCCGCCAGTGAAATACTGCGGAACGATCGTGGGCGTACCGCCCGAATTTCCTGAATGGGACCCCGGCAACGCGATCAAAAGCGAGCAGCGCGTGCTGATCACGCAGAGCTGGGAAGAGATTCGCCGCCTGATGTGGAACTACGTCGGAATCGTGCGCAGCGATCACGGCTCGAGCGCGCCCTGCGCCGGATCAAGATGCTCAACGAGGAAATCCACGGCTACTACTGGGACCATCGGATCGACTCCGACTTGATCGAATTGCGCAATCTCGTCGCGGTGGGCAGGTTAATCGTGCGCTGTGCGATGGCTCGCAAGGAATCCCGCGGTCTCCACTATAATATCGACTATCCCGATCGCGACGATGCTCACTGGCTAAGGGACACCATCGTTGATGCTGCCAGTTCAGTTCGTTCAAATTGAATCACAGCACGTGCCATACGCCTCATTCATCGCTACAGCCAGAAATGATTTCCAGCCTAAGCTCTGGGAGTAAAGTCAGTGTTCTGCACACAATGTGGCGCTGCGAATCTGGATGACGCGAGATTTTGCAAAAACTGCTCTACCCCGGTGCGATCTCAGGCAATCCCCGCGCAATTTATCGCGACTCGGGCGGCAAAAAGTCCTGGAATCGCCGCCGTACTGTCGTTTTTTATTTGCGGCTTAGGGCAAATCTATAACGGCCAGATATCCAAGGGACTGATAATGATGTTCACCTATCTGGTCTCCTGGATGTTGATGCTGGTGATTATCGGTTTTTTCACCACTCCGATACTGTGGATTTGGGGGATGATCGATGCCTATCGCAGCGCCGAGCGGATCAATCTCGAAGCTGCGATGCGTCCGTTCTAGGAAAAGCTCAGCAGCTCACTCCCCGCAGCCTCTCGAAGACTCAGGCGACCGGAACTTCCGCTAATACCTCCGGATAAGTGAACGTCAGCTTGCCGTCTGCGAGATCGACGCTCACTTTGCCGCCCTTGTTGAAGCTTGCCGAACAGCACCTCGTCGGCCAGCACGCGCGCGATTTCGTTTTCGATCAGACGGCCCAGCGGCCGCGCGCCGAATCGATGATCGTAACCGTGCTCGGCGAGCCACTTTTTGGCCTCCGGCGAAACTTCAAGTTTACCTTCTTGCGCCTGAGCGTGCGCGAGAGTTCGCCGAGGAATTTATCCACCACCTGCTCGATTACCACCGGGCCGAGCGGCGCGAATTCGATAATCGCTGAGAGCCGGTTGCGGAACTCCGGCGAGAACATCCGATCGATGACCGCCTTAGGCGAGCCGGTGGTGACGGCTGCGCCAAACCCGATCATCGCGCGCGACAGCTCCTGCGCGCCCGCGTTGGTGGTCATCACGATAATCACGTTGCGGAAGTCGGCCTTGCGCCCGTTGTTGTCGGTCAGCGTCGCATGATCCATCACCTGCAACAGGATATTGAACAGGTCCGGATGGGCTTTCTCGATTTCGTCGAGCAGCAGCACGCAATGCGGAGTCTTGTTGATCGCGTCGGTGAGCAATCCGCCCTGATCGAAGCCGACATATCCCGGGGGCGCGCCGATCAGCCGCGAGACCGTATGGCGCTCCATGTACTCTGCACATGTCGAAGCGGAGAAATTCGACGCCCATTACTTTCGCGAGTTGGCGCGCGACCTCGGTCTTGCCGACGCCGGTCGGTCCGGCAAAAAGGAATGCGCCGACCGGCCGATCCGGATGCGCCAAGCCCGACCGCGCGAGCTTGATCGCGCGGCACACCGCCTCGATCGCAGAGTCCTGACCATAGACACTACCTGCTTCAGACTCGGGTTCGAGTTCTTGCAAACGAGTCCGATCGGAGGACGAGACTGAGCGCTCGGGAATTTTCGCCATCCGCGCCACAGTTCGCTCGGCATCGCGCGCGCCGACCACGACCGTTTCGCCGTTCTTGCCACGCAGATGCCCCGCGACGCCGGCCTCGTCCATCACGTCGATCGCCTTGTCCGGCAGATAGCGATCATTGATATAGCGCGCGGAAAGTTCGACCGCGGCGCGAATCGCCGAGGAGGTATAGCGAACATTGTGATGCTTTTCGTAATGACTCTTCAGGCCGTTGAGGATTTGGATCGCTTCGTCCTGCGTCGGCTCAGCTACATCAATTCGCTGGAAGCGGCGCGCCAGCGCCTTGTCGCGATCAAATGAGCGCTTGTATTCCTGATAGGTAGTCGAACCGATACAACGCAGTTCGCCTGAGGCCAGCGCGGGCTTGAGCAGATTCGACGCATCCATCGTCGAACCGGAGGCCGATCCGGCGCCGACGATCGTATGAATTTCATCAATGAACAGAACAATATTTTTGTTGCCGGTCGCCGCCTTGATCACGGCTTTGAGACGCTGCTCAAAATCGCCGCGAAAGCGTGTGCCGGCCAGCAATGCGCCCATGTCGAGCGCGAAAATCTGAATATCCTTTAGTGCGGGCGGCACCTTGCCATCATGCACCGCGAGTGCGAGACCCTCGGCCAGTGCAGTTTTGCCGACTCCTGCTTCACCGACGAAGACCGGATTGTTCTTGCGCCGCCGCAGCAGTACATGAATCGCGCGTTCGATTTCGTTCTTACGCCCAATCAGCGGATCGATTTGCCCTTTCGCGGCGCGCTCGGCCAAATTGATCGCATAGGTCTTCAGCGCCTTTGCAGGAGAGACTTTTGGCGTCCCGCCCTCCTCGCCCTCGCCTTCGGTATCCGCGCTCACCCTCTGCTCTCATCGTCATCGTTCGCGCCGCGCACTTCGCGATCCTGATCGGGGCCGGTCTTCGATACGCCGTGCGAGATAAAATTGATCACGTCGAAACGGGTAACGCCTTGGTCCTGCAGGAACGCGACGGCCTGCGATTCCGCTTCGTTGAACAATGCGACGAGCACCTGCGAACCATTGATTTCTTCGCGACCCGCCGACTGCGCGTGCAGTGCCGCGCGCTGTAAGGCGCGTTGCACCCCGCTCGCATAATGCGGCTGGACCTGCTCGCCCTTGGGCAGCCGCTCGACCTCTTCATCGAGGTACTTCCGCAGATTTTTGCGCAGCGCCGCGAGGTCCGCCCCGCAGTTCTCCAGGATACTGCTGGTCGTGACATCGTGCAGCATCGCGTACAGCAGATGTTCAAGGCAGACGTATTCGTGGCGCCGATTTAACGCCTCGGTCATCGCGAGTTGCAGTGTGACCTGCAATTCGCGGCTAATCATCACTCCCGGTGAAGCCATAGCTTTATTATAATACCGGTTCGAAAATCGTGCTTGGGCAGCGCTCCTTCGACTATTCCTTCTCCATCACGCATTTAAGCGGAAACTGATTCTCGCGCGCCAATTCCTCAACAGTGCGCACCTTGGTCTCCGCGATTTCATACGGATAAACCCCGCCACGCCCATCCCGTTCTGATGAACATGCAGCATGATACGCGTCGCTTCGGCGGTATCCTTATGAAAAACGTGTTTGAGAATTTCGACCACAAACTCCATCGGCGTGTAGTCGTCATTCAGCAGGATACATTTGTAGAGGGTCGGTTTTTTGGTCTTGGTCTGCTGCTTGGTCCGGCGCTCGATAATCGTACCGCCGTCACCGTCGCTGCCGTCGTTTGCCCGCGCCATGATTCTGAACTTAACCATTACATGACCCTTCGTGCCATTGGCCTTGCGTTAAGCCTATCAGATTAGTCGCGATGTGGCATCGATCTGCCCACAATTGAATGGTTGTTCGGGTATCCCAATTTTTGACAGTTCGGCTCTGCTAGCGAAGCTCAAGAATCAGTTCTAAAGTTAATCCCGATGCCAGCTGCTGCCCCAACCCTGAACGAAATCGAAATCGCCAGTGTCGAACGGATGCGGGACATCCCGCGCGCGGACTGGAATGCTCTGCTTGCGCCCGACGACTCGCCTTTCCTCGATTGGGACTGGCTCTGCGCGATGGAGGAATCGAAGAGCGCCACGCGCAAGACCGGTTGGATGCCGTATCATCTGCTCGTGCGCGAGCGCGCGAGCCATCGTCTCATCGCCGCCTGCCCGCTTTATCTCAAAAGCCACAGCATGGGCGAATTCGTGTTTGACCACGGATGGGCCGACGCGGCGGAACGCGCGGGCATCCGTTATTTCCCCAAACTGCTGGTCGGCGTGCCATTTACACCGCATACCGGCCGGCGTTTCCTGGTCGCGCCGGAAATCGATCGCAACGTGATGGTACGGGCGCTCGGTCAAGGCCTCAGAAGCTTATGTGCAGACAATGAGATCTCGTCGGTGCATGTAAATTTCTGTACCGAAGATGAAGCCGCTATCCTGAAGGACCTCGGTTTTCTGGAACGACTCGGCTATCAGTATCACTGGCAAAATGCATCATTTACCACTTTCGATGACTATCTTAATCAGCTCAAGAGCAAGCGACGCTACGCGGTGAAGCACGAGCGCGCGGCGCTGGGCGAACAAGGTATTGAGGTTCGGGCGCTGGTCGGCGATGAGATCCCCAATACGATGTTCGGTGCGATTTATAAAATCTATCTATCGACGATCCAGAAGCTCTACTGGGGCCGCCAGTATCTGACAGCCAATTTTTTCGACCAACTCCGTGATCACTTCAAACACTATCTATGCTTTATCGGCGCATGGCATGGCCGCGAGCTGATTGCGGGCACGATCAATTTTCAGAAGTCAGGCGTTTTCTACGGACGCTACTGGGGCGCGTTCGAGGAAGTTCGCTATTTGCATTTCAATGTCTGCTACTACGCCGCGATCGAGCATTGTATTGCGAGCGGGATCGATCGTTTCGAGCCGGGTGCGGGCGGCGAGTACAAATGGCTGCGCGGTTTCAACCCGGCCCTGACTCGCAGCCTGCATTTCGTCGAACACGCCGGGCCTGCGCAAGGCGATCGCGAACTTCCTCGCACGGGAACGGCGCGAAGTGGAGCATTGGATCACTGAGGGCCGCGATCGCGGTCAGCTCAAAGCGCCGCCGCCCTCGAACGTCGAGAGCGAATGAACGTAAAGGGGGGACTCAAAACGGACAGACAATTTTTGGAAGGATTATGGGAACAATTCGATCCTAAAATCCCGTACAAGTGGAAAGTTAAACCCGCAGCGCAATACAAATTTCGGGGGATTAACGCAGATATACCTTCTAATTATTTCCGGGGATCTCCAGACCAGGTTAATCGAAGCTTACGCGCGAAGTGTCGGGACTTTTTGATTGCCGAAACCCAGGTTTCAGAACTCTTGGCTGTTTGGATTGTTCGAGATTGGGGAGGAATCAGAAAAGGCAATGAAGCTATGGGCGAATGGATGAAAGAGCTTGGAGAGTTCGGGCCTGAAGCTGTTGAGAAATTCATTGAAAGTCATAACACTGGCCACCCTTCATCGAGAATCTCATCTTGGAGCAAATTGCTCGCGTTTGCAGACTCCAAGAAGTACGCAATTTATGACGCGCGAACATCAGTAGCGCTGAATTGCGCACTGCAAAATTTGGGAGACACTCGCAGATTCTATATGCCTGATGGACAAAACAAGCTCATAAAAGCGGCGCAACGCTGCTTGAGCTCAGGAATTCGTCAACCGAGATTGAAATACATTGAGTACATGGAAATCCTGAATGCGGTCATTAAGCATCAGTTATCCCAATCAATTCTCGACGCGGAAATGACGATCTTCGCGAATTCGGAAAGGCTCGCTTCCAAACTTTTTTGGGGACAACTATGAGCTCTGACTCGCCATTGGAGATCGCGCGGAGCTTCGCTGGTGAGATAATAGCGCGAGCAGATGACTTCGAGACTGCGCGTAGGATGCCCTCCGACTTCGCGCGCAAACTCGCCGACGCCGGCCTGTATCGTCTGACCTTGCCGAAGGAAATTGGCGGTTACGAACTCCATCCGGGTAACCTCGTGCGCGTGCTTGAAGAACTCGCGCGCGCTGACGGCTCGGTCGGGTGGTGCGTGATGATCGGGGTCACCAACGCTCTGCTCTCCGCGTTCTTGCCGGAGAACTCGATGCGGGAGATTTTCTCTCCTCGTTCCGTAATCACAGGTGGCGCGGCGGCGCCTTCGGGGACTGCGATTCCGGCCGTAGGCGGCTTCAAAGTCACTGGCCGATGGAAATGGGGCAGCGGCTCGCAAAATTGTCACTGGCTGGAGGCCGGTGCCGTAGTGCTGGATCCCGAGGGGCAGCCACGGTTGCGCACTGACGGTCAGCGCGAAATCCGTGCGGTCTTCTTCCCGGCCAGTCAGGTTGAGATCATCGATGTGTGGCACACTTTGGGACTGCGCGGGACCGGCAGCAACGATTTTCGCGTCGAAGACCTGTTCGTTCCCGAAGAGCATACCGTCGTGATGGGGATGACCCGGCGGACTATTGATCGTCCGCTCTATCGGATGCCCTTCTTTGCGCTGCTCGCGATCGGAGTTTGCTCGGTCTCATTGGGCATCGCGCGCAGAGCAATCGACGAGTTAGTTACTTTGGCGAATCGCAAAACGCCTACATGGGAACGCGACCTGCTGCGGGACAGCGTGCGCGTGCAGATGAGCGTCGCACAGGCGGAGGCGGCGCTGCGCTCGGCCCGCGCTTTTCTCTTTGAAGCGATTGAGGCTGCTTGGCGCAAAGCGGAAGCCGGCGAGCATATCCCGCTCGAACTCCATCGCGATCTACGACTCGCCGCGGTCAACGCTGCATGGCAATCACGTCACGCCGTCGATCTAATGTACGATCAGGGCGGCGGCTCGTCGATCTTTTCGGATCACCCGCTACAGCGCTGCATACGCGATGCCCATACAGTGACTCAACATGTGATGGTGAATCCGGCGATGTATGAATCTGCCGGGCGATTATTCCTGGGAATCAACAAACTGCCTGCAATGTTCTGACGTGCAATCCCTCGCGCCAAGCTCATCGTGCGAGACTTTCCGCGCGCGCGATTACCGCATAAACTACCCTTCGCCTTAACGGAGAGGTGGCCGAGTGGTCGAAGGCACCAGATTGCTAATCTGGCGTACTGGGTAACCGGTACCGAGGGTTCGAATCCCTCCCTCTCCGCCAGCGA
>CAWHOQ010000001.1:0-12615 GCA_963831065.1 uncultured Pseudomonadota bacterium | reverse complement strand
CAGCGCTGACGCCTGGCAAACACACCATCGCATTTGATTTCACATACGATGGACCCGGCCCCGGTAAGGGCGGAACCGGCATCCTTCAGGTGGACGACAAGGAAGTCGCCAACAAGAAGATTCCGCACACCATTCCGTTCCTCACGACGATTGACGAGACCTTCGACGTCGGCGTCGACACTCGCACCCCGGTGGACGACAAGGACTACCAGGTGCCGTTCCGCTTCACCGGCAAGATTGCCAAGCTGACAATACAATTAGGGAAAGAGCAGTTGACGAGCGACGACCGCAAGATCCTCGAACAACAAGTAGCGAGGGCGAGAGACTATAGGTGAGCGATTAGCCAATCGGTAATGAATGAGTCCACGTCACGCGCTCCCTTCAATTGAGCCGTGCGGCACAGCAGGTTGTCCCTCCCGAAAACTTAAACCTGAAGATATTTATGGTGAAGGCCGCCGAGGATGGGCAGCGCGACGACGGCTTGGCCAATCCGCTGTCGCGGCCTACTGTGTGGCGCGTTCTTATCGAGGGCGAGATGGGTGCGGACTTGATTGTAATATGCAGCGTAGGATTTTAGGACGCGGCGCAGATGGGCCTCACCGCACACCATGACGTGGTCGAGACATTCCCGCCTAATTGATCCGATCGAGCGTTCGACGTGGCCATTCTGCCAAGGCGAGCGCGCCGCGACGGGATGGTCGCGGATGCTCATCGCGTGCACTCGCCGGGTATAGACCGAACCAAAGACGCGGTCGCAATCTCGCAGTAAATGAGCCGGCGCTTCGTCCCACGGGAACGCCTCAGTCAATTGCTGGGCTAACCATTGCGCGGTCGGATTTGCGGTCACGCTGATGGTTACCAGTCGCCGCCGTGCGTGGCGCAGAATCACCAAGCAATAGAGCAGCTTGAAAGAGATGGTGCGCACCACGAACAGGTCAAGCGAAGCGACGCCCGTGACGTGATTGTGCAAGAAGGTCTTCCAGCCCTGCGACGGTGGCCGGCGCCGCCGCCGCATGTATTTGCTGACGGTCGATTCAGCTACCGCGAATCCAAGCATCAACAATTCGCCATGAATGCGGGGCGCTCCCCACAACGGATTTTCGCGACTCAGGCGGCGAATCAGCGTGCGAAGCTCACCGTCGATCAGCGGTCTTCCACCCAGCTTGCGCGATTTCCAACGCCAATAGGCATGAAATCCGCGACGGTGCCAGCGGATGATGGTCTCGGGCTGCACGATGAGAATCGCGTTCAGCAGCCTCGGGAATAAACGATACAGCCAGACCATTACAAGGCGGTCGCGGTTCCGCAGCTGGAGTCGACCCGAATGTTGGCGGCGCAGCACTATGAGCTGCTGAGGCAGCAGCAGGTTTTCGGCCTCGAGCTGCGTTCGGCGGGCGAACGAAACGCGGCAGAACCACAGCAAACGAATCAGTCTCGCCACCATCAGCGCTTCAGTATCACAGCTTTTACCGCTAGGTAGCCCCGATGAGGTTTTAGGGACGGACAACCATCACGCGACGATTTTTGCGGAACCGGGTGAAGACGCGCCGTTTTACATCAACGAGCAAGCTCCGCGGGAATATCTGGACCTTTCGAAGTACACCACGCCCGGCGGCTTAAGCATGATCATGCGATGACGAGGATCAAGCGCCTACTCCGCTTCCCGGCAGGTCAGCTCACGAATAGCTCGGCATAAAGAATTTATAAGAGCCGCAAATCTGGATGTGATCGGGATGCGCCAAAGGACTGCGCCCATGACCAATTTCCTCGCCCGGCACTGTGTGACATTGGCTATGGTGCGACATTCAAAGCGGCCACGTTGCGCGGGTCCATGACATTTCCCAAAACAGGTACTCGTAGCGGCTGCTGGTGAGGAACAGGTCTTCGAGGTATTCGGCTTCGCGTGCGGGCAGCGCTTCGGTCAGCTTATCGAGCAATTCGACCAGACGCTGCGCCCCTTCGGTGAATTCGCCCGAAGTATATGTGGCGATCCATTCGGCATAAAACGAATTGCCGCCGCCGCCTTCGCGGGCCAATACCGCCGCGATTTCCATGTAGCCAAGCTGACAGGGCAAGACCGCCGCGATGATGTTGGTAATGGTGCCAGCGTATGCCGCGGTCAGCAGATGACGCGTGTAGGCGTGCGTGATCGGCGCGGGCCGGGCGCTTTCAAGCACGGGTTCCTCTAGGCCCAGGCGTTTGCAGTAATCGCGATGTACCTGCATCTCGACCTTTAGCGTGTCATTCAGCAATCTCGCGAACAGATTCATCGTTGGCAGGTCGCGCGCCTTGGCGGCGGCCAGCGCGAAAACGCGGCAGTATTCGATTAGGAACAGGTAGTCCTGTTCAAGATAAAACTGGAAAAGATCGACCGGCAAGGTGCCGTCGCCGAGACCACGTACGAACGGATGGTCCAGCTCGCGCCGCCAGATCTCAGCCGCCTTGCCGCGAACGCCCGTGCTGAAACTGCGAATCGCCATGGCGTCCCTTGATTACCTCACCAGGTGATTCAAAGGCCGCGATCCATTGCCGAACAGGGGCGATTGTTCGATTGCTCGCGACACGTAAGTTTTGGCGGCGCGGATGGCGTCAACTAGAGATTCGCCGTGTGCCAGCGAAGCGGCGATCGCCGCCGACAGCGTGCATCCCGCGCCGTGCGCGCGCTTGCCACAGTGGGGTTGGCTGAATTCGTGAGTCTCGTGTCCGTCGAACAGGACGTCAATTGCGTCGGGGCCCTCGAGTGCGCCGCCCGTGATTAGGGCCGCCCGCGCGCCCATCCGAACCAGATCAATCGCCGCGCGGCGCATCGCCTTACGATCATTAATGTCCTCGCGCCCGAGCAGGATTTCCGCCTCGCGCAGGTTCGGTGTCACCAGCGCGGACAGTGGAAACATGTGCTCGCGCATCGCGGCCACTGCGCTGTGCGCCAGCAACCGATCGCCGCTCGCCGCGACGATCACGGGATCGACCACGAGCTTGGGAATCCCGCGTTCACGTACACGCTCAGCGACGGCTTCGATGAGGCTCCCGCGCGAGAGCATCCCGGTCTTCGCCGCCGCAACCGGCAGATCGTCCATCACGGCATCGATTTGCGCAGCGACAAATCCGGGCTCCAAATCCACTACTGACCGTACACTGACGGTGTTCTGGGCGGTTAGCGCGGTTATCACGCTCGCCCCATAGACTCCAAAGACCGTAAAAGTCTTGAGGTCGGCCTGGATGCCAGCGCCGCCGGATGAATCCGAACCCGCGATAGTCAAAGCAACTTTCAGCATGTGCGCCAAGAGCCCAACCGCGAAAGCACCGTGTAAGTGATTGTATTTCATCGATTGGACGAACTCGACCGGCAGGTCGTCGGGATTGAGGGGCGTGGTGATCTTCACATCGCCGCGCACCTTGGTGCCAGAGCGAAACGCCCTACCCCACTTCCCCGGCAGGCGAGACCGCAGATAGCTCAGCATTAAAGACGTTGGCAGGGCGTATTTACATTGCTCGACGAGTTTGGTTATTCGAACTCCGCCGCTGCGGGCAGTTTCTGAAAAAATGACTGCAGTTCTTGCGCCCCTTCTTCGGCATACCAACGTTTCTCTCATCGGGATGATTTGCTTACTCGTGCTGGCCAAAAACCCATTCAGGTCAAGCGGATCGCGCTGCGGCGCGGGCTGTCGCATAGGCGGTGGTCTCGAAATCCAGATAGCCGCCCAATGAGACCGGGTCGCCGAAGGGGAGGATCTGCGTTGCCCAATATCCGCCCAACCCGTTCTTGCGATCGATCCAGTAGAATGTGTTGGCGAGCCCGGCCCAGCCGATCGACCCAGCCGGCCTGCCGGTTGGCGCGTCCTCGTCGTTGACCATGAAGGTGTAGGACCAGGACTTCTTCAGGCCGGGGAAGAACTCGGCATCGTTCGAGAGGGTCGGAATGACGCCGGGCAGCATGACCACCTTCTGGTGCGCTTCCAAGTCCATTGCGCACGGCGGCCTCGACGGTGTCCTTCCTGAGCACGCGGCCGTTCGGCCCGGCCCCGTCGTTCAGCCACATGCGGATGAATTTCATATATTCGCCGACCGAAGCGTAAAGACCGTGGCCACCCATGTGAACTTCTGGATCAGCCGGCAATTGCATATCGGGCAGCGGCGTAAGCGACCCATCGGGCTCGCGCTGGTGTATGACGGCCAGCCGCGAACGCATCGAAGAGGTCAGCGAGAACCCGATATCCTCCATTCCGAGCGGCGCGAAGATGCGTTCGCTCATCACTTCGCCGAGGCGCTTGCCGCGAATTTGTTCGACGATCAGACCGCACCAATCGATGTTGCTGCCATATTCCCATCGCTCACCGGGATCGAACAGCAGCGGTGTCATTAATGAGGCCTTCGAACAGGTCACCACGCCCGGCTGCCCGTGCTCTTGGGCGAGGCGGAAATAATTGGCGTTGAAGAAGGCGTAACCCAGTCCCGCGGTGTGCAGCATGAGCATGCGGGTAGTGATGTCGCGCTTAGGCGCCCGCATTTTCGGATTGCCATTCTCATCGAAGCCCTCCAGCACCTGGAGCTTGCCGATTTCCGGCACGTAGGACCTGGCGGGCGTGTCGAGGTCGAGCTTTCCTTCCTCGACGCATTGCAGGACCGCCGTGCCGGTGATCGCTTTCGTAGTCGAGAAGATGGCGAAGACCGTGTCAGTCGTCATTGCCTGCTCCGCCAAGAACACGCTGACCGGCAGCGCCTTCATAGATATTGGCGGAGCGGCTGGTGATCATCGCGACCACGCCGGGAACGCAAGGCTTCCCGGTCACGACCTTTTGCAGAATGCTGTCACATGCGCCTCTCAGGTTGTTCGCCATGGTCCGTTCCTCCCTTAGAAGTCTACCGGCTGCAATCCTGCCTCTCGACAGACGCCAGCAGCTTGCAAGTAACAGATTAACTTTGGTCAGTGTTCAGGCGGGTTCAAGTCTGGTCCTCAAAGGGCAAGTTGCGTAAGCAAATGCTCACGCATGTAGCGACGATCATTGGCTGGCGCTTGAATCAGGATCTGGATCCAGCACGGCGCGCTAACACGGCGTGCCTGATAATCGGATCTCTGCGAGAGGCCCCCGGCCGCCAGGTACTTTAGCGGCGGCTTCGATAAATCGAGGATCGAACAAATGCTTGAACGGCGGGTTCTATCCGGCCTGCTCTTTTTCTGGCCATTCGATATAACGTAAAGGACGTTATGGGAGATAAAAAGGTGGTAGAGTGATCCAATCAAGAGTGTCACTTGCCCAATTATTTGGCCTAGAACTTTCCCGTTATTTGGGAAAGTGACATCGAGAGCTACGGCTATCGCCCTTGTCTGGTCGGCTCGTCGATAGAATCCGGCTCGTCGGATGGAAGAGAACTCGGGCAGGAGCGGTCAAGCGGTGTTTTTGGTTTCGCGAGCGACTTTCGGGCGCTGCGACGCAGTATCGTGGCCGGGCAAAGCGCGACCCCTAAGGGCTGGTCCCGGCCGGGCGCTCATCTCGCGGGCGTCAATCTTCAATTCGCAGCTCGGACAGATGAGTTTGGGTTTGATCGTATGGCCGCAGGGCCGGTGGACCAATTCCACCGGGACGCCCGCGCGTCCAGCCATCCAACGATCGCCCCACTCGGTCATCGTGGCGATCAACGGATAGAGATCAAACCCTTTTTCCGTAAGCCGATACTCGAGGCGACGCGGGTGCTTTTCGTACACGACGCGTCGAAGAACCCCATCATGCACCAGCTTACGCAGCCGGTCCGACAGCCGATGCGGCGTCAACTGCAAATCCTGCTGAATCGCGTCGAACCTGCGGATGCCGAGGAGGACATCGCGGATGATTAGCAAGGTCCAGCGGTCGCCGACCACCGACAGTGTTCGGGCGACTGAGCAGGTCATCGTGTCGATTTGTTGCCAGCGCATCTACCTAAGATTTTCGCACATCCTCCGATACAAGACTAGATTCCAAATTAGAAGTTAATAGACCACAACCATCCAGCGGCCGCGATGATCCTCGCGTTCATGCGGGGCCAATCGGCTCGAGAACCACCACCGGGATCTGCCGCGAACCAGCTCGCTTCTGGTAGTCGTCATAGGGCGGATACATCGCCGCCATCTTGTGCCAGCCGCGCGTTCGTTCGTCGCCGCTCGCCGTCCGTGCGCCGGCGCGCATGCGCTTCGCGCCAACCCGGATCTCGCACTCCGGATTTGCTTTCAGATTTACGTACCAGCCCGGATGCGTCGGCGCGCCGCCCTTCGAGCCGATGACGACGTATTTACCATCCATCTCCTGGTATAGGAGCGGCAGCGGACGGAGCTTACCGCTCTTCGCGCCGCGCGCGATCAGGAGCAGCGTCGGTAGCGGGCCGGGTCCGCCGCCAATGGTCGAGTCCCACAGGTGCGCCTTCTCGGGCTCGGACAGATAGAGCTCCACGTGGTCCTTCATCCACTTCGGCATTCCTTCGGGTAGCTTTTCGAATTCTTCTTTTTCACTCATGATGGTTTCCTTTCGTCGAAATGTAAGAGTGCTGCGAAATTGGGTGCCTGCATCTCCTACAGCGTAAGGGATTTACCGCCGAAGAAATATCTCCCGGCCAGTCCTTCGCCACGAGCCTTCGGCCACTCACGCTGTCGCCCGTTCGATTTTTTGCATGTACGGGTCCATATCGGGAGCGAATGCTGGATGTTTCGACAGTTTCGCGAAGTGAGCCATAGCATCCGGAAACTGCTCGTCGACGTTCCCACTCAGAATCGGCTCTAGTCCTCGCTTCTTCAGATCTCGGGCGCGCGGCTTCTCGTTATAGAACAGGCCGAGCTCAGCCACGAAGCACACGTCGGCCAGGGTCAGGCGGTCGCCTACAATGAAACCTCGACCTGCCGACAAGTGCGGAGTTGATCCCGGCCATGTACACCGCGAATGCTTCGCGGGTTCGATGATAAATCTCCTCGGACAAGGATCCGCTGCCCAGCGCGAGCAGATAGATCTGTGAATCTCGCGCGAACACAAGACTTGCGTCGAGAAAGCTGTCGATCCGTGACGTTTCGTACGAGTCGGTTCCGTACAGCCCGAGCTTGGCATCACCGAGCCTGGCGACAGCGCGCATGATGCTGTTGGATTCGAAGATTCCGACCCTGCCATCCGGACTGAAGGCCGCCGGCACGGTCCCAAACGGATGCGCCTCGAAGAAAGGCCGTAGTCTTGTGTAATTTGCCTTGGAAGCCGGCGTGGCCACGCACCTCGCTTGCCTCGCCTTTGTCGTCCGCCGAGAGCGGACGCGCATCGAAGTCCCATAGCCACGACTGAAGCTCTTTGGGCGAGGCTCCGCGCAAATCGATATCCACGCCGCACAGTCTCGCGACAATGGTTGCCTTCCAGATTCGCGGATTAGGCAGGTACGAAAAAATTCGCAGTTGACTCATATCGCTTTCACCACGTTTCCCGGAAAGGCCTGACTTCGACGTTGAACGACCACGCGGATCGGTCCTGGTGAACTACGTGCCAAATCTCATCGGCAATCGCGGACGGCTGGATGAAGAACGGGTCTTCCGCAGGCTTGGAAGTCATCGCCCGGGTCCATTCCAGGTCGATAACCGCGTCGATCACAACGTAGGCGACATGGACGCCCTTCGGTCCCAGTTCTCGGGCGATGGATTCGGCAAGTATCCTCTGCGCCGCTTTGGTAGGAGCGAATCCCGCGAAGCGAGGTTTTCCACGCAGGGCTGAGGTGTTGCCGGTTACAATGATGGCCCCTTCTCCGGCCTCGACCATCGCCGGCGCCAGCCGCCGCGCCAGATACAACAGCGCCATCGTATTGACTTGAAAATTATGAGCGAGGGCCTTCGGATCGATCTCCAGAAAATTGCCGAATGCGCCACCCACCGCGTTGTGGACCAACACTTTCGGCGCGCCTAGATCCCGCCGCACAGCCTCGATTACGGAATCGAGCTGAGTCTCATCGGTGACATCGCAGCTGTAGCCCCTCGCGTTCGGAATCTCGCGCTGAAGTGCATCGAGACGCTCACGTGTGCGCGCCAGCATGGCCACCCTGTATCCTCCGAGCGCGAATCGGCGCGAGATAGCCGCGCCAGTCCCAGGACCGACCCCAGTTACCAGAACTACCGGAACGTTTTCACTCATGATGATTGAATCCTCGCAGCCTAGCTTGAATCAGGGTCTTCGAGTTCACTTTTGCGATGCGCTTTTCCTTAGGGTCGCTTCGAGGAAATCAAGACGATCGTTTCCAAAGAACATCTCACTACCCACGATAAAGGTCGGCGAACCAAAGACTCCGCGGTCGGCAGCGAACTGCGTGTTCGACGCTAGGCGTTTCGCGTATTCTTCTCCCTCCGCCTTCGTCAGAATTGAGTTTCCGTCCAGTCCGGCTGACTCAAGGTGCTGAATGATCGAGCTGCGATCGGTCACGTTCACAGCATCGGTCCAGAAAGCGGCAAACATCGCTCGATTGTATGGTTCTTCCAGATTCAGTTGCTGCGCTACAATTGCGCCCTTCAATCTCAGGCTGTGATCGCCTCGCACATGAGGATTCATCTTGAACGGAACCTTCTAGCGAGCGCACCATCTTGCGATATCCTGACTGGCGTACTTCCGTTTGTTGCTGCAGGCCACGGTGGTGGGCGTATTGCCACGATTTTCAGCAGATTGAGGAGATGCATTGGCCACGTCTGGAATCGCACGCCAGTGCGGGCCGCGATAGCATCAAGTTGCGTCAGCGCCAGGTAGGTGCAGGGACTGATAAAGTCAAAGAAGAAATCCACGTCCGTCATAATTGCAGCTCCTTGCTCGGTGATGGGCGCCGAGTGCCGGCGCGGTGTGACTGCCAATCAGCAGCTCCAAGCCATGATCCCTTCGTCTGCACGCCATGTTCCAAGAACTCCTGAAGCGCGGCCTCTAGGTTATGACTCGGTCTTTCCGAATCGCCGAGTTTAATCAGGGCGTAACGCTGGTCGTCGTCGAGAGCCGCCCATGGCTTGTCGTCGAGTTCGACACCGGCCGCGCGCGCATGGTGGGCCAGTACCTGCGGCGGGCGTTCGGGCGGATTGGCGGACCGGCGCGTATCGTCGGGGAGGGTCTTGGCCGGAGAGCCAGTACGTGCCAACGCTACTTCTTCGATAAAGGTTCTCAGCGCACTCTGTTCCTCTTCTGAATCCGTGGGAGCGGGACAAATCATCAACCTCTCGCCGCGCCCGAGCTGCTCCCATTGCGCCAGATGGAGTTTGATCCCGACTGCATCCAGCTTTCTGCGTGCCGCCATCGGAAGGCAATTGAGCGATTCGTAGATCTCAGCCTCAAACTTGAATTTCCGGATCATCGTGATGCTCCTGCTGCGCCCGAATCGGTCCGTCGCGGCGCCGGGCTTGACACATACTAGGTTCCAAAATAGAAGTTAGTCAAGAGCGGGTTCTAAAACAGAAGCGACGATCCCGATGCAAATCACTGGAGACGAATGATGGATAAAGTGCGTTTCGAAACGTCCGGCGCTCTCGGCTTGATCACTTTGGCAAATCCGCCGCTAAATCTGTTCGATCAGGAATTAATCGAAGATCTCCAATCGGCTGTGGGCCAAGCTCGGCAGCGTCCGCTCAGGGCGCTGCTGGTCCGCGCCGATGGCAAAAACTTTTCCGGCGGCGCTGATGTCGGGATTTTCAAGAATAAGACGGCCGCGGAAGCGCGCGAGCGCTTCACCAGCCATCTGCGAACAATCGCCGATCTCGAAGAATCGCCGTTTCCAACCATTGCTGCGGTGCAGGGGGCTTGCATGGCGGCCGGACTGGAACTCGCACTGGCATGCGATCTCATATGGGCGGGTTCTTCGGCCCGCTTCGGGCAGGTCGAGGCGTCGATTGGAACGACCACGCTGCTCGGCGGCGTTCAACGTCTGGCTGAGCGGGCGGGACCGGCTCGGGCGCGCGAGATCATCTACTCGGCCGACCAGTACGACGCGGCTACGTTCGAGCGATGGAACATCGTAAACAGAGTCGTTCCAGACGAAAAGCTTGAATCGGAGACTCGAGCCTTTGCTGAGCGCCTTGCCAGTGGCGCAACGCTGGCCTACGCAGCCGGCAAAAAGATCGTACGAGCATATCTGGAGAGAGGCATCCGTGCCGCCGACGCGCTGGTCAGCGAGATTGCCCCTGCGCTATTTGAGACTGCTGACATGCGCGCGGGTGTTGATGGCCTGCTCTGAGCATGGGCCTCGCCAGTTTCGCAACAAGATCATCTTCCAGGGTCGCTAATTATCTTGATGTCTGCGTGCCAAAAACACGACTCAATCGAGGATTGCGCCTGATTGCAGGAGAGATCGAGTATGAAACCTGTTTGTTTGGTGATAGGCGCCGGTGCGGGTATCGGTGGAAATGTCGCTCGACGCTTTGCGCAAGAGGGCTATCACGCTTGTCTGTGCCGGCGCCAAACCTGCACCACCGTCGCGGCAAAAGATCGGCAGTAAGCGGCAATCCGACCAGCTGGTTTGCCGTTATTGCGGGAGCGACGATCTCGCGCCGAGTTTCATCGAACGGCGTGACCGCCGCTGCCGCAAGTGTTTCAGTCAACGCTATGGGTCGGCAGTACGCGTGAGGAACACAAAATCAAGAAGTTAACTTGATCAGCGACCGCCTGTGCGCTGAGTGTTAAACGAAGACGTGGTCGAGAGCTGATCGCAGCGGGTGAGATTATTGAGGTCTGACGCCATGATCACGATCACGCCTGGTCGCCATTAGAGCTTCGGCCGCTTAATCTCAGCGAGTTGGTCATTGGCGAGAGGCGGTCCGCCATTGTTCCAGCAGCGTGGTCTGGCGCAAGGCGAACTGGTCCGCGATGCTCTCGAGTGGCGAATTGAGCCGCGGCCTCCAGCTTTCCGATCCTCGACTCCAAGTCGCACCGACAAAGCGTTCAGCATTGCGCCAATGACAAAGCGGAAGGGCTACGAACCTGCTGCACGGGGGCCGCCCATTGAGCGTCAGTCACAGGGCAGCGCGGCGGCCTTGCCCGGTAATGGCGTGATAGGCGACCAGCACCACCACCGCGCCGATAAACGCGACCAGAATGCTCCACAGATTGAACCCGGTAACGCCGCGCCCGCCGAACAGATGGAAGATGACCCCGCCCACGATTCCCCCAATCACACCCAGAAGAATATCGCGGACCATGCCCTCGCCGGTCTTGTTCACCATCCGGCTGGCCAGATAACCGCCGATCAGCCCCACCACGATCCAGGCGATGACGCCTGCGCCTTCCTCTACCGGCTGGTTGGTGGTTTGGGCCACTGCCGGGGTGGCGGTCAGGGTGACGGCCAGCGTGAATAGAAACGATGCAGTCGAAGATTTCATGGTAAACCTCCCTGGCTAAATCTTGGTCAGCTCGGAAGTTGCATTCCAGCGCCAAGATCGTTTACGCGAAAAATAGTCAATTGGCACGTACTTTGGGTTACGTGCTTGGGAGAGCTCAGCTCTAGCGCATTGCGGGTCTTTGTAATTTCTAGGAGCAGTACTATGGTGAAATTACTGATTTTGGCCTCCGGAATATTTCTCCGTATCTGGTTGTTGCGAGCTGTTTGGAATTTGGACCCCAGTTTCGCTTCACAGTTCTAACCCGGCTTCCGATGATGTTGGCAAACTTGGCACATCAGGCCAGTGGATGTTCGGTGCGGCCAGCGCTCCGGATGCGTCAAGCGGCAGCTGCGTGTCATCCTGAGTCGTGAGCGCGTCCATAGATAGATACTTCGATGTGGGCAAGTGTCGAATTGATGGAACCAGCTTCTTTTGAACAGACAGCGATCTGGCGTCTATGTCGCCTCCATTCTTGGCTCAGGAACGCCGAATAGCCCTCCAGGGAGGTCTCTCCATGCCCAAAGTCTCACTGTGCAAATACTGTAAGCAGCCACTCAACAAGGAAGCTGACCCATACGTCATTATCGAAAAAGGAACCAATCGATATCCAGAGATGCTGGCTCACGTTGCGTGTGAGCAGAAAAAGCCGACTGCATATGGATTCGAAGAATGGATGCGTGGTTTTCGATGGCCGGGCCGCAGATAGCTTGGGCGCACTGGCGACAGAGCAGTTGCGAAAAAATTAGGATCGAAAATCTTTGCAAGAATCGGCATCACTTCAGCCAGCCAATCCTGCCGATGTCCTCGACTTATGAACCGCTCGAAATATCAGGGTCGCTGGCGCGAAACGATTAATCGCTCGGCTTTAACGCTCACGCTGCTCACTTCGCAGGAGTTCGGTTCTTTGGTTGCGGCGCCCACCTTCGGATTGCCGGAGCGGATCGGCGGCGTACGGAACTGGGATTACCGCTACACCTGGATTCGCGATACCAGCTTCACGCTCAGGGCGTTGATGCAGTTGGGCTATATGGAGGAATCCAGGGCATTCCTGAAATGGCTGGAGGAACGCAGCGGGGAGCTCGGAAGCCGACGGTTCCCTCCGCATCATGTACGGCATCGATGGGCGGCGCGATTTGGAGGAACAAGAGTTACCGCACTTCGAAGGTTATCGGGGTTCGCGCCCTCTCTGGTCCGGCGTGCCGCATCGAATCGCCGCGCACGCGCGGATTTCAAGCATTCCTGCAGAGAATCTTACAATCTGGAGACTCGCTGGCGGCGCT